>CAVTRQ010000001.1:0-169506 GCA_963737175.1 uncultured Acidobacteriota bacterium
CGTAGTCCACTAGGCCGCGCAAGCTGGATCAGGCGGTCGAGCAGCGCCGGGTACTCGATGCCGGTGGCAGCCCACAGCTTGGGATACATGCTGATCGCCGTGAAGCCGGGCATGGTGTTGACCTCGTTCAGATAGAAGTGTCCGGTGACCGGGTCCATCAAAAAATCAACCCGCGCCAGGCCGCAACATTCCACGCTCTGGAAGGCGCGGATTGCCATCTCCTGAATCTGGCGCACCTGGGTATGATCCAATCGCGCCGGAATCAGCAGCTCCGAGCCCGTGTCGATGTACTTGGCGTTGTAATCGTAAAACTCTTTCGCGGGAATGACCTCGCCGCAGATCGAGGCGATCGGCTCATCGTTGCCCAGCACCGCACACTCGATCTCGCGCGCCTTGTGCCGCTTGCCCCCTACACCCTGCTCGATGATGATCTTGCGGTCGTAGCGGGCGGCTTCGTTCATCGCCGCCGGAAGTTCGCTGGCATCGTGAGCTTTGCTGATGCCCACCGAGCTGCCCAGGTTCGCCGGCTTCACAAACACCGGATACTTCAGCGCCGAGTCCACCGCCTTCTCGACCTTCTTGGGCTGGCGCTCCCACTCCGAGCGCAGCACGGTGAGATATTTCACCAGCGGAAGCCGCGAATCGCAGAACAGCCGCTTCATCAGATCCTTGTCCATCCCCGCGGCCGAGCCAAGCACGCCGGAGCCCACGTAGGCGATGTCGGCCAACTCCAGCAAACCCTGCAGGGTGCCGTCTTCGCCGAAGGTGCCGTGCAGCACGGGAAAGATCACATCGACCGAGATCGGACGCGGAGCCGCGTGATCGCGTGGCGTCTCAAACGGCACAATCGAATTCGCCGAAGGCACCGGCGGCACGATCACCGCTTCGCCCTTGGCCAGTACCGCCGCAGCCGACGTCGCCGCCGGATCGCCGGCGCGCAGGCTTTTGTTGCGCGCCGCCGCCGTGTACTCGCCCTTGATCAACTGTTCGGCGTGCAGGTCCGTAAGCCAGAGACCCTGCTTCGTAATCCCGATCGGAATGACTTCGTACTTACTGCGGTCCATGGCCTGCATGACCGATGCGGCGGACAAAAGAGAGACTTCATGCTCGCCGCTGCGCCCGCCAAAAAGCACGCCAACACGGAGTTTCTTTGCTGTCATAGATGTGGGGCTTCCTTCAGTCAGCTAGTCCTTATGATTATAAAGGTTCGCGGGCACTGCGTTGCGCCGCCGCCGCCAAAGGCCGCAATCGGGCCAAAAAATCGTCCCCCAGAATCGAAGCTTCGCCCGCGCCGGCAATGCAAGGCCGAACCCCTCCGCCCGCCTACAGAATCTTCTTTCCGAACGCCGAACTTGCCAGTTCCACCGCCAGCTCCGCCGTGCGGTTGTATTCGTCAATCACCGGGTTCACCTCGACGATGTCCATCGAGGTCATGCGCCCGTGGTCGGCGATGATCTCCATCGCCAGGTGCGCCTCGCGATACGTTGCGCCGCCCGGTACGCGCGTGCCCACGCCGGGCGCGTCTTCCGGATCAACCCAATCCATGTCCAGCGAGATGTGATAGCCGACCGTGCCTCGTCCGGCCATGCGCAGCGCCTCTTCCATCACCGTGCGCATCCCGCGCTCGTCGATGTCGCGCATGGTGAAAACGCCGATCCCAGCGCGCCGAATGTTCTCCTTCTCGGCCATGTCCACGTCGCGGATGCCCACCAGCACGCAGTTTTCCGGCCGCACCTTCGGCGCCCAGTCGTAGAGCTTGGCCAGCGGGTCCAGTCCGTTCAGCCCCATCAGCGCCCCCAGCGGCATGCCGTGGACATTGCCTGAGGGCGACGTCTCCGGCGTGTTGATGTCCGAGTGCGCGTCAATCCAGATCAGCCCGATGTGCTGCCCTTCGCGCCGGTAGTACTCGGCCACCCCGCTCACCGAGCCGGCCGCAATCGAGTGATCTCCGCCGATCGAGAGCGGAGTTTTGTCCTCCTCCAGCGCGTGCAGCACCTCTTCGGCCAGCTTGGTGCAGGTGGCCGTGATCTCGCGCAGGTAGCGTGCCTGCGAGTCGCCGAAATTCTTCTGCTCGGGCAGCGTGACGCTGATATTGCCCGCATCCTCTACCTCGATGGCCCAGCGATTCCAGCTTGGCCTCCAGCCCGGCCACCCGCACCGCCGACGGACCCATGTCCACCCCACGGCGCTGCTGACCAAGATCCAGCGGCACGCCGATGATACGAATCCGCTTCTTGATTACATCCGGGAACGATGCGGGAATGCTGACCATGCGATTCCAAGCCTTCCTCAAACTTCTCTGCTTCCGAGGGTGGCCCACATCCGCCCGCCTTTGGCGAATGTGGGGCGCAGCCGCTCTACGGATACATCCGATTCAACATGCGCGGAAACGGAATGGTTTCGCGCACATGATCGAGCTTGCAGATCCAGGCCACGGCGCGCTCCAGCCCCATGCCAAAGCCCGCGTGCGGAACCCCGCCGTACTTGCGCAGATCCAGATACCACTGAAATGCCTCTTCCGGCAATTCGTGCTGCCGGATGCGCTCCAGCAGCCGCTCATACGAACCCATGCGCTGCGAGCCGCCGATCACTTCGCCGTATCCTTCCGGCGCCAGCACGTCCACGCATAGAGCCTTGCGTCGCGTCGTCCGGGTCCGGCTCCATGTAGAAAGCCTTCACCGCCGAAGGATAGCGGTGAATCATCACCGGACGATCGAACTTGGATGAAATGTAGGTCTCATCCGGCGATCCAAAGTCATTGCCGTACTCGAACTTTGCCTCCAGTTCGCCCTTGGCAAATCCTTCGTCCAGCATCTTCGCCGCCTCGTCATAGGAGATGCGCGGGAACGGCGCTTCGATCTTTTCCAGCGGCGCAACGTCGCGCCCAATCACGCTCAACTCGTGCCGCCGCGTCTCCAGCACCCGCTTCACGATGAAGGTGATGAAGTCCTCGGCCAGTTCCATGATGTCGTCCAGCGTGGCGTAGGCAACCTCGGGCTCGATCATCCAGAACTCGGTAAGATGCCGCCGCGTCTTCGACTTTTCCGCCCGGAAGGTCGGTCCGAAGCTGTACACCTTGCCCAGCGCCATCGCCGTCGCCTCGATGTAAAGCTGCCCCGACTGCGTCAGATACGCCTGCTCCTCGAAGTAGTCCACCGGAAACAGCGTGCTCGTTCCCTCGCAGGCCGCCGGAGTCAGGATCGGCGGATCGGTGCGGGTAAAGTCGCGCGCGTAGAAGAAGTCGTGCATCGCCCGCTCGATCTCCGAGCGGATGCGCAGGATCGCCACCTGCCGCGGCGAACGCAGCCACAGATGCCGGTGCTCCATCAGGAACTCGACCCCGTGATCCTTCAGCGAGATCGGGTACGGCGTCTCGTCAGAAACCTTCTGCACCACCTCCACGCGCCGCCAGGTCCAGCTCATAGCCGCCCGGCGCGCGCTTGTCGGCCCGCACCTTGCCGTGAATGATGACGCTGGACTCCTGCGTCAGTCCCTTGACGGTCTCAAAGATCTCCGGCGCGACCGCGTTCTTCGCCATCACCCCCTGCACCAGGCCGGTGCCGTCGCGGAAGATGGGAAACAGCAGCTTACCGCTCTCGCGCAGATTGTAGAGCCAGCCGCGCAGCGTGACCTCCTGGCCTTCAAACTGGCCGAGGTCGTTCAATCGTCGTAATCGGTGCCATACCTGCGTCCTAACCCTTCGCGCAAGGAATTGCACGGCACAGAGTCTGCACCGCACACGCGAGGCGTAACAGGGGATTGTAAGCTCTGCCGCCAAAGAATGGGAATCACCGGGGCGGCGTGGCAATTTTGCATCCGCACTGATTTTGGTGCAGAAGCAGTGCCTTGCTGGGCAATGGTTGAAGGGTTAATGGGTTACTGGGTGGGTAATCGTTTGTCGGATGGTGGCCCACAACCGCCCGTTGTTGGCGATTGTGGGAACGACCAAATCTACACGATTGCCCGCTCAGAGCAGCTCCTGGGAAGGTGTAGTCAAAGACAATTCATCAGATCCGAAGTAGCGGAGAGAATCGATCGCTGGCCGGAAGCTTGGAACGGCGCGTGATGTGAACTGCGCTGGGGTCCTTCACTTCGTTCAGGATGACACTCAAACCAAAAGCAGAAGCAGAACGACAAGAGCCGTGGATACATCAACTCAGGAAATGCTCTCGTCACCTGTTTGCGCTGCAATCGGCTTGCGCGCAACGATGACGCGGGGGATTGCGGCGAGGTCGGCGACAGCATGGACGCTTTGCCAAGCGGCGAGCAGCGCCATGACCGCCTGCGATTGGGTGTAGCCGACCTCCATCAGCAGCCAGCCGCCGGGACGCAATGCGGCATAGGCCTGCGGAATGAGACGGCGGATGACATCAAGGCCATCCTCTCCGGCGAAGAGCGCCAGCGGCGGCTCGTGGTGGCGGACCACCTCCTCGACGCGCTCGTTGAGCCCGACGTAGGGCGGGTTGGAGACCACGAAGTCGAAGCCGGCGTCGGACGCGGCGTGATTCGGAGCGTCGCCCGGAACGCTGTCGGCCGGAACGTGGTTGCCCAGAACGCTGGCCAGAAGGTCGCTCTGGGCGAAGTGCACCTGGGCGCCGAGGCGTTCGGCGTTGCGGCGTGCAACCTCGAGCGCGGCGAGCGAGAGATCGACGGCGTACACCTCGGCCTGTGGCAACTCGCGGGCCAAGGTCACGGCAATGGCTCCCGAGCCGGTGCCCACATCGATGAGTTTGAGGCGAGCGTCCGCGACCGGCAGCGCAGCGTTACCCGACGGCGCTCCTTGTTGCACGAGAGCTAATACCTCCTCGATGAGGTGCTCGGTCTCCGGGCGCGGAATGAGCACGGCTGGGGTGACGAGGAAGTCGGCCTTCCAGAACTCCTGATGTCCGGTGAGGTACTGCAGGGGCTCGCCCGAGGCGCGACGGGAGATGAGCGCGTCGTACTGGGGTTGCTCGCTCCCGGTCAGCTCGCGTTCAGGGTGGGCGAAGAGATAGGCGCGGTCGCAGCCGAGGAGGTGAGAGACGAGAACCTCGGCGTGGTGACGCGCTTCGCCGATCCCCGCGGCTTCGAGTTGAACAATGGCGGCCTGAAGCGCCTGGCG
Source organism: uncultured Acidobacteriota bacterium (assembly GCA_963737175.1). Lineage (GTDB taxonomy): Bacteria > Acidobacteriota > Terriglobia > Terriglobales > Acidobacteriaceae > TOLSYN. The sequence continues at coordinate 5,102 of CAVTRQ010000001.1, forward strand.
GAGTTGCACGAGTTCATTGTACGGCGGGAAAGGTGAATCTCAGAGGTGTGAGATTGCCGCGGAAAGAACGGCCCCGCTGGGTTTGTGAGTGATATGGCGATTTAGCGACAGCTATACGAGAGGCGGTAGCTCTGAACCGCGAGCGCGAAAACGCAGTAGCCCGCGTCGATCGAGGAGCAACAGGACCAATAGCGCGCACATAATTCCCGCAACACCACACGCTGTGTTAGCCCAAACAACACCGGGTGCGCCGTTCCTGTCTACGAGATCTAGGACGCCAAAGGGCACCGCACCGAGAGCAAAGCCTAGCGCTGCCGTTGGCATAACGGCAATCTTCATTGTCGAACACTTCAAACTCAACGCCTTAACCAACGTGCCACAACCACAGCCGAGCACGAACGCAGGCAGGCCGAGTAAAACAACAGCGGGCAGCCAGATGTATGGAACGTCTGTCAGTCTTGAGTGAAACCCTTCCACATCCGCCCGAATCAAGTTCAGGGTAACAACAATTAGCGGGCCTAAAAGTCCAAATATGACGCCTCCTGCGAGGCCGGCTTTCCACCATTCGGCTTTAGGCTGCTCTGACATAACTCCGCGGATGATATAGAATTTCCGGGTAACTGTCGATAACAGCCCAAGGCACTCAGTATCTCAGAATTGAGATACCGTACATGGCGACATTGCGCCAGCTACGGTCGAACCGCCGCACAAATCACGGGCGGTCGCAAGGGTCTCTGGATTCCGCCGGTTACGCGCTTACCGTTTCGCCCTTGAGCTTTTCGGACTGGAAGTGGGTGATGAGGGCATCGACGAAGGGCTGGAGTTTGCCTTCCATCACCTGATCGAGCTGGTGGACGGTGAGGCCGATGCGGTGGTCGCTGACGCGGTTCTGGGGGAAGTTGTAGGTGCGGATCTTTTCGCTGCGATCGCCGCTGCCGACCTGCGAGCGGCGCTCCTTGGCGAGCGCTTCCTGCTGCTTGGCCTGCTCGAGTTCGTAGAGACGCGAGCGCAGGACGCGCATTCCCTTCTCGCGGTTCTTGATCTGCGATTTCTCGTCCTGGCAACTGACCACGGTATTGGTGGGCAGGTGGGTGATGCGCACGGCGGAGTAGGTGGTGTTGACCGACTGGCCGCCGGGACCGGAGGAGCAGAAGGTGTCGATGCGGATGTCCTTGGCTTCGATCTTGATGTCCACGTCTTCGGCTTCCGGAAGCACGGCGACGGTGATGGCCGAGGTGTGGACGCGGCCCTGGGTTTCGGTGTCCGGCACGCGCTGCACGCGATGCACGCCGCTCTCATACTTGAGCTGCGAGTAGACGCGCTTGCCTTCGATGATGGCGATGACTTCCTTGAGGCCGCCGACGGAGGAGTCCGAGCTGGAGAGGACTTCGACCTTCCAGTGGCGCGACTCGGCGTAGCGCATGTACATGCGGAAGATTTCGGCGGCGAAGAGCGTGGCTTCATCGCCTCCGGTGCCGGCGCGGATTTCCAGGATGATGTTCTTTTCGTCGTTGGGATCCTTGGGCAGCAGGAGCACCTTGAGCTCTTCCTCGACGGTGGCGAGCTGCTGCTCGAGCGACTGCAACTCCTCCTGCGGCGTAGGCGAGCATCTCGGGATCGGTTTCGGCCTCGACCATGGCGCGCGAGTCGGCGATGCCGGCCTGGAGCTTCTTGTACTCGCTGGTATTTTTCGACGATGGGCGCGAGCTCGCCCTGGGCCTTGGCGGTCTTCTGATAATTGGCCGAGTCGTTGACGATCTCGGGCGAGGAGAGGGCTTCGTTCAGTTCTTTCCAGCGCGCCTCGATTTGAGCTAAGCGGTCAAACATGAGGTTCCTGAACTTTCAGGCCGCGCGGGAAAACACGCCGCAGCCGGAGACAATTGATTTGGATGCAGCGGAAGCGGACGAAGCAGGCAGAGGCGCGGCAGGCGCCGCTAGAGGTGACGCTGCGAGGCGACGAAGCGAAATGTCTGCGACGGCGCTCATGCGATGACCAGCTCTCCGCCCTGCTGCTGTTCCAGCTCCATGGCGTGGTTGAGGGCGACGATGGCGCACTCGACCTGGGTGTCGTCGGGCGGCTGGGTGGTGATGCGCTGCAGCCAGAGTCCGGGAGCGGTCATCATGGCAAACAGCGAGGAGCGCCGCTTGGCCGCATAGCGGATGATTTCATAGGAGCCACCGGCGATCACCGGCAGCAGGACGATGCGCGAGGCAAAGCCCGCCCAGAATCCGTGCACCGGAACCAGCGCGTAGACGCCGATGGAGATGATCATGACGGTCATCAGAAAGCTGGTTCCGCAGCGCGGATGATAGGTCGAATAGCGCTGCACGGCGGCGCGGTGAGCGGGTCGTGATTCTCGTAGGCAAAGACCGTCTTGTGCTCGGCGCCGTGGTACTGGTAGACGCGGCGAATATCGCTCCAGCGCGAGGTGAGCCAGATGAAGCCGAGGAAGATGGCGAGGCGGATGAGGCCTTCGACCAGGGCAAAGAGCACGGTGTTGGCGGTTTGCGGAGCCCAGTGGCGCAGCGAACGGGCCGCCGCATAGGGCAGGAACTTGTACATGAAGATGAAGAAGCCGAGCGAGAGCGCGATATTGAAGGCGGCAACCCAGCCATTCATCTCGAGCTTTTCTCCGCTGGCGGTCTTCTCGTCTTCCAGGGCCACATCGGCCGAGTAGCGCAAGGCCTTGAAGCCGAGCACCATGGCGGAGCCGAGGGTGACGATGCCGCGGATGAAAGGCCACGCCTTCCAGGGGCTCTTGTCGCTGGGCCTGGCGAGCGGCTCGGAGTGAATTGCGAGCTCGCCGTCGGGCTTGCGGATGGCGATGCCCCAGGCGTGCGGGAGCGCGCATCATGACGCCTTCCAGCACGGCCTGGCCGCCGACGAGGGTTTCCTCGGCGCTCTCCAGGGCGAGCGAAAGCTGCAGGGCGGTGTGAAAGCGCAAATGCGAGCGGAGAGACATCATGCTTCATTAGACGCGGAAAGCGGGCGGAAGACACAGATTGTAACTTCCATGACAGAGCTTCCATGACAAGGGTAAGACGTCCAGGCGGAGGCTGTCAAACGCCGGGGGCGAGGCATCGGCTGCGGATCCTCGCCCGCCGACGATCTCGCCACAGAGGTGCGGCGACGGAGGCGAGGCAGACCTGGTTGCGTCCGGCTTCCTTGGCCTCGTAGAGCGCCGCGTCGGCGGCGCGGACAATGTCGTCCCGGGTGATGCCGTTGGCGGGAAATTCGGCCACGCCGATGCTGACGGTCACCGGGTAGGGAACTCCGGCAAATTCGGTAGTTGGCGACGGCGCGGCGGAGCTTTTCGGCCACCGCGGCGGCGCTGGCTCCCTGGGTGGCGGGCAGTACCACGGCAAACTCTTCGCCGCCGTAGCGGCACACCACATCGACCTTGCGCAGTTGGCGAACGAAGATCGCGGAAACGGCGCGCAGAACATCGTCGCCCAGCATGTGCCCGAACTCGTCGTTGATCTTCTTGAAGTGATCGAGATCGATCATGAGGACGCTGACGCCGCCGCCATAGCGGGCGGCGCGGGTGACCTCATCGACCAGGCGGGACTCGAAATAGCGGCGATTGAATACCCCGGTGAGTCCGTCGCGATATGCGAGCTGACGAACCCGGTCGACATAGCGGGCGTTCTGGGTCGCCGTGGCCAGAATGTCGGCGACGGATTCGAGCGCCTGAATGTCATTGGCGAGGAATGCTTTGTCCTGCGTGCTGACACAGACCAGCAGTCCGATATTTTCGCCAAAGGAGACCAGCGGCAGGCAGACCTCCTCGCGGCCGGAGGGGAAGCAGCCAGCCGGGCATTGCGAGGGATCGCCGCAATACGGATTGTGCGATCGCACGCCCGCGGTGCAGGCGTAGCCCTGGGGCAGCACGTCGCCCAGCCTTGAGCTGCGAGGCCAGGGTTCCCTGCTGGGCACGCAGGACGAGATCGCCTTCTTCGTCGCGCAGGAAGATGGCAACATGCTCGACCGGAAACGACTGCGGAAGCTGGGTGCAGAGGCGGTCGAGCAGCTCCTTGAGATCGAGTTCGACGGTGGTGCGCTTGGCGATGGCGTTGATGGCCTCCAGTTGCGCGGCGCGGCGCTGCAGCATGGAGTAGAGCTTGGCGTTCTGCAAACCGATGGATGCCTGAGTGGCAAAGAGCGTGAGCAGGTCCACCGTCTCATTGTCGAAAAATGCGGGAAGGTCGCTCTGGCAGTCGAGCACGCCAACGACCTCATCGCGCACCATGAGAGGGATGGCAAGTTCCGAGCGGGTTGCTGGGATATTGAGAGATATAGCGCGGGTCCGTGGTCACATCCGGGGAATAGACGGGGCGTCGCGCCTTGGCGGCGGTTCCGGTGATGCCCTTGCCGAAGGGAACCGAGAAGCCCTGCCAGACTGCGTCTCGTCGCCGAAATGAGCGCGAACCACCAGCTTGCTGCGATGCTTCATCGAGCAGCATGATGCAGCCGCTCTGCAAATGAAAATAATCGCGGACGATGGCGAGAACCTGGTTGAGGACCTCGTCGAGATCGAAGGTGGACAGTACCGCCTGACTGGCGTCGTAAAGGATGGCAACCCGTTGCATAGTAAACCCAAAGACGACGAGGTCGGGGAAATCCAGACAATACTACATCACCGCCGGCCGCGAATCGTCTTTTTGTGCCGATACCAAAGTTCCAGTAATCCCATTACGACCAGGCAAAACCAGAAGTCCACCACCAATCCCAAATCGAATCCCGCGTTGTTGTGACGGGCGGCGGGCGGCAGATAGCGCGAGCAGGCAAAGTACAGGACATTGCCGATCAATACCGCCGCCAGCGATCTCCAGAAGTTTTGGGGCACCGATATTTGGACACCGCCCGGGAGGGAAAAGTTGGCAGCCGGGTCGGCGGCAAGCCGGACGGCAAGAAGCCGGAATGCGATACCATGCGAGGAGATGCCGGAGCTGCATACAGAAGTCCAGTTCTTGAAGGGCATTGGCCCGCGCGTGGCAGAGACCCTGGCCACCAAGGGAATTCGTACCCTGGAGGACCTGCTCTATTACCTGCCGTTCCGCTACGAAGACCGCATCAATCCACGCACCATTGAACAATTGCAGCCGGGAGAGATGGCATCGGTCATCGCCGAGGTGCGCACCAGCGGTCTGTTCAGAACCAGACGCATGCCGATCTTTGAGATGACGGCGGGACAGGGACGCAGCAAACTCAAGTGTCTGTGGTTTCGCGGCGGCTACCTGGAGGGAAAGTTCAAGCCGGGAGCGTTGGTGGCGCTCTACGGAAAGGTTGAAGTTTCAAGCTTTGGGCGCGGCGGTTTGCAGATGTTGCAGCCGCAGTTCGAAATCCTGCACGAACCGGCCGTGGAGGGCGAAGCGGCGCCGGAGAGCGAGGAGCAGAAGCACTTCGAGTCGCTGGAGATCGGACGCATCGTGCCCATCTACGAGGCGGCGGGAAAGCTGAACGCACGCTGGTTCCGGCGCATCATCCGCACCGCGCTGGAGCAGATGCCGTCCGAGGTTTCCGACGCGATCCCGGCGGCGATTCGCGAGCCGGCTGGGACTGATTCCGCGCGCCGAGGCCTTCTGGCGGGTGCACTGGCCGGACGCCGGACGAGAGCTTTGCCGATTTGCAGGCGGCGCGAACTCCCGCGCATCAGCGGCTGATCTTCGAAGAGCTGTTTTTCCTCGAACTGGGGCTGGAGTTGAAGCGCCGCAAGGCGCGCCTGCAGCCGGGCATCGGCTTTGCAGATCAGCAACCAGGTGCGCGCGGCGCTCAAGCGGGTGCTGCCGTTTCATCCCACGCCGGCGCAGAAGCAGGTGCTGAAGGAAATTGCCGAAGACATGGCCCAGCCCTCGCCGATGCGGCGCTTGTTGCAGGGCGACGTGGGCTCGGGCAAAACGATTGTGGCCTTTGAGGCGGCGACCGTGGCCATGGAGAACGGCTATCAGGTGGCGATGATGGCCCCGACCGAGATTCTGGCGACCCAGCATTATCTTTCGGCGCGGCGCATTCTGGAGCCGGCCGGATACCGGGTGGTGTTGCTGACCGGATCGCTGGAAGCGGAGCGCAAGCGCGCCATCCGCAGCCACGTGGCGCGCGGAGACGCGCAGATGGTGATCGGCACCCACGCTCTGCTGGAAGACAAGGTGGAGTTCGAACGGCTGGGCCTGGTGATCGTCGATGAGCAACACCGCTTCGGGGTGATGCAGCGAATGAAGCTGATGCGCAAGAACAGCGAGGTGCAGCCCGACGTGCTGGTGATGACCGCGACGCCGATTCCGCGCACCCTGGCCCTGACCCTTTACGGCGATCTGGATGTGAGCGTCATCGACGAGCTGCCGCCGGGACGCACTCCGGTGAGCACCCGGGTGGTCTCCGACGAGCGCGCCGCGGAGGTCTGGGAGTTTGTGCGCAAGATCGTCTCCGGCGGACAGCAGGCCTACGTCGTCTATCCCGTGATTGAAGAGAACGAAAAAGATACGGGACTGAAGGCAGCGATCAAGATGTATGACGAGCTGCGCAAGAAGGTGTTTCCGGAGTTGAAGCTGGGGTTGCTGCACGGACGCATGGGCGCCGAGGAGAAAGACGAGATCATGCGTCGCTTCAAGGGCGGCGAGTTGCAGATTCTGGTTGCAACCACGGTGATCGAAGTGGGCGTGGACGTGGCCAACGCATCGGTGATGGTGATTGAACACGCGGAGCGCTTCGGGCTCTCGCAGATGCATCAGTTGCGCGGACGCATCGGCCGCGGCAGCGCGAAGTCGTACTGCGTGCTGATGACCGGCGGCAAGATCAGCGAAGAAGCGCAGCAGCGGCTGGACACCATGGTCCGCACCAGCGACGGCTTTGAGATTGCGGAAAAAGATCTGGAGCTGCGCGGACCCGGCGAGTTCTTCGGCACCAAGCAGGCGGGCATGCCAAGCCTGCGCGTGGCCAACCTGATTCGCGACCGCAAGCTGCTGGAGCTGGCCAAAGCGCGAGGCGCGCGCACTGCTGGACGCAGAGCAGCGAGGAGGCAACGCCCGAGGAGAAAGCGAATCGCCGTGCAGTATCTGAAGACGCACTGGAACCGGCGCTATGGGCTGGTGGAGGTTGGGTAGAATTCCAGGGCGGGTCGACGGAGCAGGGCGTTTCGTGTACGCTGGAGGGCATGATCGTAGGCATTGGCGTGGATCTGTGCGAGGTGGAGCGGCTGGAAGCGGCGATTGCGCGGCATGGCGAGCGCTTTCTGTCCCGCATCTATACCGAAACGGAGCGCGCCTATTGCGAATCCAAGCCGAACCGCATGGAGCGCTTTGCCGGACGATTTGCCGCCAAGGAAGCGGCGATGAAGGCAATCGGCACGGGATGGCGCCGCGGCGTTGGATGGCGCGACTTCGAGGTGACGCGCGCCGCCAGCGGACAGCCGGTCATTCTCTTCCACGGAGTGGCGCGGCAAGATTGCCGATGAGCTTGGCGTGAAGCGGGCGCTGGTTTCCATTACCCACATCAAGAGCATGGCCATGGCGCAGGTGGTGCTGGAGGCGGAGTGAAGAGCGATTGCCCGGCTGAGCGGGTGAAATTCCAAGCAGGTTTGTTATGATTCGAGTCAGTTGCAATTGGAGAAACCGTGCCTAGTCAAAAGCAACTTCGCTGGGCTCAGCTTCGGGTGGGGCTGACCGTTGTCTTCGCCGCAGTCGTTCTGGCGTTCCTCGTCTTTCTGATGAGCGGTACGACTGGATTGTTTACGCCAACGTTGCACCTGGTCTGCTACGTGGACAATGCGGGCGGGCTGCGCAGTGGTGCGCCGGTGCGGCTGCAAAATGTCGATGTCGGAAATGTGGAGAGTATCCACATCGTGAACCATCAAGAGCCAGACGGTGCGGAGCACGCCGGTGGAGATCCTGATGAAGGTGAACGCGAAGTTCCGGCCGTTCATTCATACCGATTCGCAGGTGTTGCTCTCGACGGCGGGCGTGCTGGGCGAAACCTTCATCGACATCGATTCCAGCAGAGCGCAAGGGCACAACGGTCGCCAACAACTCCGAACTGCCGATCCACGGAAGTGCCGGATATTCAGGACGTGGTGCGCTCCTCGCAATCCACTTTGCAGAACGTGAACACCCTGGTTACCCGCCTGGATCGCATCGTGAGCGCGGTGGAAAACCAGCAGGGTTCGGTCGGCAAGCTGATCTACGACAAACAGCTCTATAACAATTTGAATAGCTCGGTCGCACAGGTCAATCGAATGCTCAACGACATCGACAATGGCCGCGGCAGCCTGGGCAAGTTGATGAACGACGACACGCTGTACACGCGAGCGAGCGCGACCATCGACAAGCTGAACACGATTGCCGACAACATTAACAACGGCAACGGAACGGTCGGCAAATTGATTCGCGATCCCGCGCTCTACGACAACGCCAACCAGACACTGGCCAAGGCAAATCAGTTGATGGACGGGATTAATCGCGGCGATGGTGCGTTGGGCAAGTTTGCCAAAGACCCGGAGTTTGCGAAAAAGCTGGACCTGCTGGTGACGAATCTTTCAACGATTTCATCGGAGTTGCAAGCCGGACAGGGCACGGCGGGCAAGTTGCTAAAGGACCCCACGCTTTACAACAACGCCGAAACCTTGCTGGTTGAGAGCCGCACCCTGTTGGCCTCGTTTCGCGAGAACCCGAAGAAGTACCTGAGCATCAAGATGCACATTTTTTAGTGTGACATTTTTAGTGTGATGGCGGAGGAGGCGTCGGCCGTCTTCTCCACGCGCTCCTCCCTTCCTGCTGGGCTCGCCGATGAACTTCCGGCTCAGAGCCACTTCTGACTGCGAGGTAGATTCCGAATGCGATTCCTCAAGATTGTTTCGGCGGCGCTGGTTGCCTGTTGTTCTGCGATGGCGCAAACACCCGCACAGGCTCAGGCACAGGCAGCGCCCACGCCTCCGGTGAGCTTTGATCAGTCTGCCATGGACCCGACCGCCGATCCTTGCCAGGATTTCTATCAGTACGCCTGCGGCGGCTGGCGGGCTTCGCATCCCTTGCCGGCCGACAAAGCGCGCTACGGGCGATTTGATGAGCTGCGCGAAGAGAATCGCTATCTGCTGCGCGCAATTCTGGAAGATGCCTCCAAAGCGGGCAAGCACACCGCGAATGAGAAGAAAGTCGGCGCATTCTATGCGGCCTGCATGGATGAAAAGACCATCGATGCAAAAGGCATTCAACCGATTGAGCCATGGTTGAACAAGGTGAACGCGGTCACCGACAAGCGGCAGTTGTTGGAGCTGATTGCTAAGATGCAGGCCGCGGCTCTGCCATCGCTCTTCGGCTTCGGCTCGGCGCCGGACCTGCACAACTCCACTATCAACATCGCCTACGTCGATCAGGGTGGGCTCACCCTCGCCGACCGCGACTACTATCTGAAGCAGGACGCGAAGATGGTGGAGATACGCGGGAAGTACCTGGAGCACATCCAGAGATTGCTGACCTTGGCGGGCGAGACGCCGGAGCAGGCTGCGGACGACGCCAAGATCATTCTGACGCTTGAAACCAAAATCGCCGAAGCTTCGATGGACCGCGTCTCGCGCCGCGACCCCAAGAACACGGATCACAAGATGACGGTTACCGAGCTGGAAAAACTTGCGCCGGAGATTGATTTTCCGCGCTACTTCAAGCTGGCGGGTTCGGCCAAGCTGGATTCGCTGAATGTGGCCAACCCGGACTTTTTCCGGAATCTGAGCGCGCTGCTGGTCTCTGAGCCGATCGAGAGCTGGAAGAGCTATCTGCGCTGGCGGGTTGTGAAGGGCTCAGCGCCACTGCTCGCGAAGCCATTTGTCGATGAGAACTTTGCGTTTCAGGGCAAGTTCCTCTCCGGCCAGAAGGAGCTGGAGGCGCGCTGGAAGCGGTGCACTTCGATGACCGACGCCGGGTTGGGCGAGGCGCTGGGCCCGCTCTACGTTGCCCGCGCGTTTCCGAAGGAAGCCAAAGAGCGCATGGACAAACTGGTGGCCACCATCGAAGAGTCGATGGGCAAGGATATCCAGAGCGTGGAATGGATGAGTCCGGAGACCAAGCAGGCAGCCAGTGAAAAGCTAGGCAAGGTGAGCAATAAGATCGGCTATCCGGCCAAATGGAAGGACTACCGCTCGGTGGTCATCAAGGCGGACGACTTCGTGGGCAACGTGCGCGCAGCCGCCATTTTCGAGCAGAAGCGCGACCTGGCCAAGGTGGGCAAGCCGGTGGATAAAGCCGAGTGGAATATGACGCCTCCGACGGTGAACGCCTACTACGACCCGAGCGAGAACAACATCAATTTTCCCGCAGGAATTCTGCAACCGCCGTTCTTTAGCGCCAAGGTGGATGATGCGGTGAACTACGGCGGCATCGGGGTGGTGATCGGTCACGAACTGACGCACGGCTTTGACGACCAGGGCCGCAAGTTTGACGCCGACGGCAACTTCCGCAACTGGTGGGGGCCGAACGATGGGGCGGAGTTCGAACGGCGCGCGCAGTGCGTCGTCGATGAGTACTCAAGCTTCGTCTCGGTGAAGGACGACAAGGGCGAGGTTCACTTGAACGGCCAGTTGACGCTGGGCGAAAACACGGCGGACAACGGCGGGCTGAAGCTGGCCTATATGTCCATGAACAGCCAACTGGGTGACAAGATCGATCAGAGGATTGACGGCTTCACGCTGCCGCAGAGGTTCTTCATCGGCTTTGCGCAAGTATGGTGCGAGAACGTGGCCCCACAGCGCGCACGTGAATTGGCGCTGATCGATCCGCACTCACCCGGTAAATTCCGCGTGATTGGCACGGTGCGGAATTCTCCGGAGTTCCCCAAGGCATTTGGCTGCAAGCCGGGCGATGCGATGGTTCCGGCAAAGGCCTGCCGCGTCTGGTAAAAGAAACACTCGATACGGGCGACTGTGAGCGGTCTTGGACAGGCGATCAAAAAACCGGAGCTACCAGATCGTCTGTACCAATTTGGAGCGGCGAATGTGCCTGTCGGCTGTGACGAGCGGCATATCTTCGGCAACGGAAGTCGCCCCGATGAGACGGTCCTGCGGGTCACGAGGGTAGGAATCTGGAAAACCAACAGCGACCGAGGCAATCTTCGTCGTGATTGGACGGATGATCATCTTGGAAACACACTGTCGTACAAAGTCATTCACCGACTCAGAGGTCTCGATGCGTCCATTCTGAGCCAGCCACGCCAGTTCCCAAATTGAGATAGAGGCAATTGCAACCCCATCGCCTGCTCGCGCCTCCCGAATTGCAGCGATGGCCTTTTTAGAGAGTCTTGCCGGCTCAAGGGACAGCCAAACCAGAACATGCGTATCGAGTAGGATCACAAACTCCAATCCTCCGCAGGAACCGTGTTCATGACATCGCCGACAATCTTGGCCTTGCCGATCATATAGCCGAAAATGTCATCCTCGTTCTTTTGCGCCGGAACTAACTGCACCACAGGCTTGCCATGTTTGGTAATCACAACAGGTTCACCACTTTGCTGCACGTGATCCATGATCGCAAGGCACTGAGCCTTGAACTTCGCGGCTGCAATCTGCTTCAAGCGAACCTCCACCAATGTGACCAGTATAATATGACCATATCGTGAATACTAGTCGCGCCTCTTCCCCGTCCGAGCAAGACACCGATACCGTGCGGGATCGCTCAGTCTGGATTCGCGATGTGATTCCAGTTTACGAAGTTATTGAGAGATGACGATGCTCTCGGCCTGTTCGTGGGCGTGGTAGCTGGAGCGCACCAGCGGGCCGGACTCGACGTGGCGGAAGCCCATCTTGCCGGCTTCCTGCTTGAGGAAGGCGAAATCCTCAGGCGGGTACATGCGCTTGACCGGCAGGTGGTCGCGCGAGGGAGCCAGGTACTGGCCGATGGTGAGGATGTCCACCCGGCGGGCGGCAAGATCGCCGCAGACCTGCAACAACTCGTCCATGGTTTCGCCCAGTCCGACCATGATTCCAGTCTTGGTGACCGCGGTGGGCGAGAGCTGTTTGGCCGAGGCGAGCAGGTTGAGGGTGCGCTCGTAGCGCGCTCCGCTGCGGGCCACTCGATAGAGGCGCGGGACGGTTTCGGTGTTGTGATTGAGAATGTCAGGCCGGGCCTCGAGCACAATCCGCAGGCAGTCTTCGTGGCCCTGGAAGTCGGGGATGAGGACTTCGACCGAGCAATCCGGTTGCAGACGGCGGATTTCGCGGATGGTCTCAGCAAAGACCCTGGCGCCGCCGATGTTGTCGTCGTCGCGATTGACGCTGGTGACGACGGCGAACTTGAGTCCGAGTTGCGCGACGGCTTCGGCGACGCGGCGGGGTTCATCGAAATCGATGGCCTGGGGACGTCCCTTGGGCACCGCGCAAAAACCGCAACGCCGGGTGCAGAGATTGCCAAGCAACATAAAGGTCGCGGTGCGATGGTTCCAGCACTCGCCGATGTTGGGGCAGTGCGCGGATTCGCAGACGGTGTGCAGGTCGAGACCACGAGCCAGCTTTTTCAGCTCATGGTACTGCTCACCCATCGGCGCCTTGGCACGCAGCCAGCTCGGCTTGGGAGCCGGTGCGGCGGAGACGGTCTGGATCTGGATTAACTCGGAGGTCGCCATCGATGCCTCTAGTCTACGATGCCCGGGCAGGAATGGGCGATGCGAAAAGGATGGCCGGGGCGTTCAGAGCGTTTTGAGGTAGGCGAGCAGGGCGTCAATCTGGGAGTCCGAAAGAGTGTTGCCGAAGGCGGGCATCTTGGCGCGGCCCCGCTCGATGGTTTCCGTGATGCGGTCGTCATTGGCCGGTATGCCGCTGGGCAAGTACTCCTTCTTGTAGAGATTATGGAGGCTGGGACCGTGCAGTCCGCGCTTGGAATAGGGTTCGTGGCAGCGGGCGCAATTGGCGTCAAAAACATGCCGGCCGATTGCCTGGGTAGGCGTAAGGCCAAGCTCGGCGTCGGACTTGCGGGGCTCGGCGTGGCAGCCTAAAAGCGGCAGCAAGCCGAGCAGTGGGAAGACAAGGCCGCGAATCCGGAGAAAAATCAAGCGCATGACGAGTTGTCCTGGCTGGAATCAGGTACCATCTTATCGCAATGTCCATCCTGCTCAAGCGCGCCAGCCAAGCCGCCTCGCCCGAGGATGGCGCACGGGTGCTGGTCGATCGCCGGCGGCCGCGCGGGTTGGCCAAAGGCGCGGCCGATGCTGTGGCGAATGACGATGTGGCGAGTGATGTGGCGAAAGACTCGCTGCAGTTGCGGGCATGGCTCCCAGAGCTGGGCCCCAGCCAAGAGCTGCGGCAATGGTTCAACCAGAGGCCACGGCAATGGCCGATCTTCCGCCGCCGCTACCTCGCCGAGCTCTGCAACCCGGAGGCCGAGGACTCGCTGATCGAGTTGCACGCCATCGCGGCCCGCGAGCCAACTGTGACCTTGCTGACTTCCGCCAGGAACCAGGAGCACAACCACGCGGTCATCCTGCGCGACCTGCTGGGCGGGGTCAGGAAGCCGCCGTCGACCTCTGGGCCGGCGCGGGCCGCATCCGGTGGACGCATTCGCGCCCGGAGGAGCCGTTGATTTTCCGCAGCGGATTGGCCCCGCAGGAGTCGGAAGGCGAGGTGCGTCCGGTCTTTCCGGCGATTGCCGAGATCCAGAAGAATGCTGCGATCGGCGACTGGTATGTGACCCGGCCCGATCATGCTCGTATCGCCGGAGAGATCGCAGCGGCCTTCGATTCGCGCAAGGTTCCCAACGTCGGCGAGGCGATCGTGCGGGCAATCTCCTTGCACGACGTTGGCTGGATGCCCTACGACGGGGACGTGAGTTCACCGTGCGCACCAGCCCGGCTCGAATCCGGAGCGCCGGTTTCGTTTGCCAACACCGAGCCGGAGCTGTTGCTGCGTGCCTGGCTGGGATCGATCCAGGCGGCGCAGAGCACCGGAGCACTGGGCGGACTGATGGTGAGCGCGCATTTCGCGCGGCTTACGCGTCCCTATCTGGAGCACGGCGCGGGCACCCCCGGGCAGCGCGCAATGGCCGAGCGGTTTCTGCAGCGCGAGGCGGCGCGGGTGGAGCGGTTGTTGCCGCAGACAGACTTGCCGCAAGAAGAGGTCGAGGCGCTGATCGGAGTGCTGCAGCTTCTGCGATCTGGCCTCGCTGTACCTGTGCGCGAATCCGCCGGCCCCGGTGGAGATGCCGCAGGTGCTCAACGGGGGCCGAGTGCAGTTCTCGTTCGGGGACGGCGCCTTCCGCATGAGGCCCAACCTGCTGGATCATGTCCTGGTGGTGGAGATTCCCTGCGTGCGCTTTGTGGATGGAAAGGCCGAGCGGGAGATGGTGCCGGTCAAGGTGCAGTAAGGGGGCCGCGTCACTGCTGGTCTTCTCTTAATCGTTCCTGCCGCCGTTCCTCCTCCAAGTCCTCCTCAAGCGAAAAACCTGCGCCTATGCCTTGCAGAGCGTATACCTCTTCGAAGGCGCGAGCCCGCGCAGCCGCAATTTCGCTGGCATCTTTCAGTACGTTGGCATCTTTCTTGGCCTTCGAGCTTCGCATCGATCATCTCCAGACAGTGGCTATGTTACCGCGACTTGCATTCATCTGGCTTTCACACTCGCTCCAACCATGCGAAAATAGAAGGGTCCGCCTATGAGCACCCCTGAAAAACAGCCGCAGATCACGCCGGAAGTCCTCCGCAGTCACGGACTCAGCCCGGAGGAATACGAACGCATTCTGAAGTGGCTGGGCCGCGTGCCTACCATGACCGAGCTTGGCATCTTCAGCGTGATGTGGAGCGAGCACTGCTCCTACAAATCTTCGCGCGTGCATCTGAAGCGGCTGCCGACCGAGAGCAAGCTGGTGATGCAGGGGCCGGGCGAAAACGCCGGAATCATTGACATTGGCGGCGAGTGGGCCTGCGCCTTCAAGATCGAATCGCACAACCATCCCTCGTTCGTCGAACCCTTTCAGGGAGCGACCACCGGGGTTGGCGGCATTCTGCGCGACATCTTTACCATGGGCGCGCGACCGGTTGCGGTGATGGACTCGCTGCGCTTTGGGCCGATCACAAAGGAACACGACCCCGGCATGAGCCGCGCCGCGCTGCACAAGAATCATTCGGTGGTGGACGGCGTGGTGGGCGGCGTGGCCAGTTATGGCAACTGCTTTGGCGTGCCCAATGTGGGTGGCGAGACCCGCTTCGAGAGCTGCTATGCGGGCAATCCGCTGGTGAATGCCTTTGCCCTGGGACTGGTGAAGAAGAACGAAATTTTCTATGCCTCGGCTTCGGGCGCGGGGAATCCGGTGATCTACGTCGGCTCCAAGACCGGCAAGGACGGGATTCACGGCGCGACCATGGCGAGCGAGGAATTCAGCGAGGGCAGCGAGGCCAAGCGTCCGAATGTGCAGGTGGGCGATCCGTTCCTGGAGAAGCTGCTGCTGGAGGCCTGCCTGGAGGCGATGCAGACCGGCGCGATTGTCGGCATCCAGGACATGGGCGCCGCCGGGCTGACCTGCTCAACCTGCGAACTGGGTGGACGCGGCGGAGTGGGGCTGGAGATTGAACTGGACCTGGTGCCGCAGCGCGAGACCGGCATGAGCAGCTACGAGATCATGCTCAGCGAATCGCAGGAGCGCATGCTGCTGGTGGCCGAGCGTGGCCGCGAGGAGGAAGTGTTTGCAGTCTTCCGCAAGTGGGGACTGGACGCGGTGACCGTGGGGCGGGTGATCGGCGAAAACACCATGCGGGTGCTGCACCACGGGGTCGCGGTGGCCGAGATTCCGAACCAGGCGCTGACCGACGATGCGCCGCTGTATCACCGCGAGGTGGGCGAGTGGACGGCTCCGGTGCCGCCGCAGAAGCCCGGCGCACTGCGAGTTGGGGACGAAGAACAATTTCAATCGCGATTTCTTACACCTGCTGGCAAGCCCGAATATCTGCTCGAAGCACTGGGTCTATGAGCAATACGACTCGATGGTGCAGACGAACACGATGCAAGGACCCGGCGAGCTGGCCGGAGTGATCCGCATCAAAGGCACCGGGCGTGGATTGGCGATGGCGCTCTATGGCAACGGACGCTGGTGCTATCTGGAGCCAAAGCTGGGCGCGATGCACAATGTGGCGCGCGCGGCCCGGATGGTGGCCTGCACCGGCGCGCAGCCGGTGGCGGCAACCAACTGCCTGAACTTCGGCAATCCCGAGAAGCCGCCGATTATGGCGCAGTTCTCGCAGGTAATCGACGGACTCGCCGAGGCTTGCATTGCCCTGGAGACTCCGATCACCGGCGGCAACGTGAGCTTCTACAATGAGACCCTGGGCGAGGCGATTTACCCCACCCCGACCCTGGGCATCGTCGGCATCCTGCCGGACGTGACCAAGGCCGTGCCGGCCAACGCCACCGGAGCCGGGCGGGCGATTGTGCTGCTGACGCCCGGGACAGAAGGCGCACAGCCGGAGAGGAGCAGACCGAGTTCGGCTCCTCTGAATTTGCCGTGCATGTGCTGGGCGAGCTGTGGGGCGTACCGCCGATTCTGGATCTGAAGGCCGAAAAGGCTCTGCAGGATTTACTGCAGGCGCTGGCGGCTGAAAGACTGGTGGAATCCGCGCGCGACGTGGCCGAGGGCGGAATCGCCGTGGCCGCGGCCAAGCTCGGATTCGCCAAGGGACTGGGCGCGGAAATTGATCTGATTTCCGCCGGACTTCCGGCCGAGTGCGTCCTGTTCGCCGAAGATGCTTCGCGCGCGCTGGTGACCTGCGATCCCACAAAAGTACGAGCAATTGAAGAGAGCTGCGGTAAAATATGGATTGAACGCGCAGCATATTGGCGTCTACCACCAGCGAAAAATTTACGATTCGTATTGACGGCGTACCCGTCATCGAGGGAGCGGCTTCCGCATTCAAGCAGAGCTGGCGGCAAGCGCTGGAACAAGCGCTGCAGGCTGAGCCAGCGGTTGCGGCGAGCTTGAATAAGCTGGCAGATGGCGCAACGGCACCGTATGAGTCATCGCATGAACGCGGTACGGCTCCGGGAGCCGTGCCATTGCCTTCCATCGCGCCCCCAGCGCACAGACGTACAAGGCGGGTAGTCATGATTGAGATCGAACTGGACAAGCTTCACGAGGAGTGCGGGGTGGTTGCGGTTTACGGAAACCCCGAGGCGGCCAAGCTCTGTTACCTGGGACTGCACGCGTTACAGCATCGCGGGCAGGAGTCGGCGGGCATTGCCGCCAGCGATGGCCACCGCTTGATTGTTTACAAGTCCATGGGGCTGGTGGCGGATATTTTCAGTGAAGCGGTGCTGCAGAAGTTGCCGGGAAGCCATGCCATTGGGCATACCCGCTACTCGACTGCGGGAGACTCGGCGCTGCTGAATGCGCAGCCGATCCAAGTGGATTGCAACAAGGGCCAGATCGCGATCGCGCACAACGGCAACTTGGTGAACGCCGCCGATATTCGCAAGCGCTTTGAGCTGGCGGGATCGATTTTCCAGACCTCCAGCGATACCGAGATCGTGCTGCACCTGATCGCTCAATCGCACGAAAAGACGATGCCGGATGCGATTGCCGACGCGCTGCGCCGGCTGGAAGGCGCGTTCTCCTTTGTGATTTCCACCCGCGACCACATTTTTGCCGCCCGCGATCCGCGCGGCTTCCGTCCGCTGGCGATGGGGCATATTCCCGGCAAGGACGGGCTGCCGGACTCGGTTGTATTCGCCTCCGAGACCTGCGCCTTCGATCTGCTGGCCGCCAACTACGATCGCGATGTGAAGCCGGGCGAACTGGTGGTGGTGGGTCCCGAGGGCGTGCACTCGCATTTTTACGCGCCGGCGCTGGCACAGTCGCAGTGCATCTTCGAGCAGGTATATTTTGCCCGCCCGGACTCGTTTGTCTTTGGCAAGAGCGTGCAGGAATCCCGCGAGCAGATGGGACGGCACCTGGCGCGCGAGGCTCCGGTGGAGGCCGACCTTGTGGTGGGCGTGCCGGACAGCGGCCTGACGGCGGCGCTGGGCTATGCCCGCGAGAGCGGCATTCCGATGCAGTTCGGGCTGGTACGCAATCATTACGTGGGCCGCACGTTTATCGAACCGGAGCAGCGGGTGCGCGACTTTGGCGTGAGGCTGAAGCTGAATCCTGTGCGGCAACTGCTGGTGGGCAAGCGCGTAATTCTGATCGACGACTCGATCGTGCGCGGCACCACGAGCCAGAAGATTGTGCGCATGGTGCGCGATGCCGGGGCAACCGAGGTCCACATGCGGATCTCCTGTCCTCCCACCACTTCGCCGTGCTACTACGGGGTGGACACTCCGGAGCGGCGGCACCTGATCGCCGCGCGCAAGTCGGTGGACGAAGTGCGGGAGTTCATCGGCGCCGATTCGCTGGCGTATCTCTCTCTGGAGGGACTGCGCGCCTCCTGCGGCGAGCCGGTGGGTGATCCCCAGTACTGCACCTCCTGTTACACCGGCAAGTATCCGACCGATTACGTGGACCTGCAGCAGATTCGCCCGGCGGATGTGCCGACCAAGGATGTGCTGACAAAGGTTGTGCTAACCAAGTAAGACTGATTCCATCTAAAGAAAAGGCCACGCATCGCCGTGGCCTTTTTCTTTGCTCATCACTTCTGAATGTTACGCGTGAATGTTACGCCGCGGGAGCAGAGTCGGCGCGATCGGAGTCGCGCCGACGCCGTCCGAGCACGCCCAAGAAACAAGCCAGTACCGCGCGCGTGGTATCTTCCCGGGCCAGTGGGGGGATGATCGTCACCGGCCCCAAAATCCGGGCCAGACGAAAGTAGGATCGGCGTGACTGATACATAAAGCTCACGGGGTATTCCGGCTTGCGTTCATGCGCGCCCTCGGGATCGGAGTCCAGCAGAACGATGAGTTCCGGACGCGGAGCGATCCATGCGAGCAGCCTCGCGTAGGCCGCCGAGAATCGATTCTCAAGCGGCAGATTGGCCAACTCGTCGTAGAGATAGCGATCCATGACGATCACCCCGTCCTCACCGCGGCGGGCGCGGTGGAGAACGATGCGCAGATGGATGGCATCGGCCAGATAGAGGAGGTGGCGAAGCAAGGTTAAGTAGCCGCTGCGCACATTCTTGTCGCGCCGCTTGACCGGCCAGCCGGGCGCGCCCACTCCAGGCTCGCTGCCAAGGATTTTGTGCACAAAGCTCTCGCGGCAGCGCCTGGCAACCACCACGTCATTCCAGAAGATCAAGAGCGTGCTGCGCACTCCGAGGAGCGAGATGGCTTCCCGCAGCGCCTCGATCTGGGTCGATTTGCCGGAGCCGTCCAATCCGGAGAAGCTGACCAGGATCGGTTCGCCGGGACTCTGGGGTGAGGACTGGGGTGCGGACATGGCAACGCTATCTTCTGGCCGCACCGGCCGTCGCAGATGCGGAGTGCGGCGGCGTGCTGGAGGTGGCACGGCTGAGCCCGTACACGGTGCCCGCGGCGATTCCCGCGGCGGCCGCCAAGCCGAGTTTGATGACCAGCGAATGATACTGGTGCTGCTGGACCGGCGCGATGGCGTTACCCGCCGGACGCGATGCTCCGCCTCCGGCGGTTCTCACCTGCTCGGCGGCGGCGGCGCCAAGCGGCGCCTGCGCGGCCGGTTGTGCAAGATGGTTGCGGCGGCGCGGGGGCGACAGTGGGCGCGGGCTGAGGCGCATTCGGCAAGGGAGCCGCACTGGGCGGCGCCTCACTCGGCTTGAGCGGAGCGGCAGAAGGATCGATCATCACCCCGGGCGGGGACGGTTGCGGAGAGCTGCTCTGCGGAAGCGCCGGGGCAGCGCTCAGCGTGACGGAGAGCAGAAGCACGGAAAACCGCAACGGAACACTGAGGCTCGCGGACAGGTCGTTGGTTTGCATCTGAGAATCCCCCTGCACTTGTTGGTTACTTCTTCCGTTTCACTTCGAGCCGCCGATCTTCCCGGCGCGAACGGCATTCATGCCGCGCTGCAAGGCCGGAGCTTCTGCCGGAATTTCTGCCGGAGCTTCTGCCGAAGCTTGCGTGGCTAAGCGGCGCAGCACGCGGCTCACGTCGGCGTCGCGGTCATAAAAAAGGTTGCGCAAACGGTTCTGCCCATAGCGCCACAGATTGGGCAGATTCGTCTCATACCAGCAGGAGCGCGACATGTGGGGCGAGAGTCCACAGAAGACGCGGAACTGCTGACTGAACATGGCCGGCCCGGCAAGCAGTGCCGCGGTGAGACGATGATTGCCTTCCAGAATGGTGAGCGGATGCTGCTCGTCCATTCCGATCAGGAGTACGGCGCTGCGGTCGTGTTCGGCACGCAGCCGGTAGCTGAGCGCCTGCACGCGGAGGATAAACTCGCGCCTGCTGCCGGAGAAGCGCACGCGTGCGAATGCGGTTCACGATGTCACGCAAGAGAAAGCTGTCAGCGGCGAGTCTGCGCCATTGCGCGCGCGGAAATACTCGGATGAAGCGGAGATCGCCCGGCTCCAATTCCACCTCCCACCATTGGGTGTCGGACGGGAGCTCGCGCCACATGTGACCCCGGCGGCGAAACAACAGGGCGCGCCGCAGTCGTTCTCGTCCTCACTGGTGAGATCAGCCTCCAGCACGAGGCGTTCAAAGCTCTCGCGGTCATTCTGAAACTCTTCCTGATAAAACTCGTTCTTCAGGAATTCGGCGATGACTTCGGCTTCGGTGGCATCTGCGCAGGTCTTTCATGCCGCCTCCCTGCCCAGACTGGGTGCGCGCTGGAAAAACGGAATCGAAACCGCCAGCAACAACAGGCCGCGGAGCACCTGCTGAACCACAATCACCTGCATCAGCGAGGCATGAAAGAGCGAGATGCAGATCACGATGAGCAGGCTCACCACCAGTTGCAGCCATCCGGTGTTAGCGATCCTGCGCGACATCTCATAGGTAATCAACACCACGCAGACGGCATAGACGGCGGTGGCAATGGCATTCATCGCCAGCAGTTGCTCCACTCCGGCCCCGGCGCGATGGAAGTCACTGCCGAACAGAGTGCGAATGACCAGGCCGGGAAAGCTGGCGAGAAAGACCACAAAGAGCGTGGAGAGTCCGGCGATGAACAGCAGAGGGACGACCAGCACGCGGCGGCTGTCGCTCTCTGCCGCGCTGCCGGCCGAGATCGGGAACATGGCACTGGTAACCGACCAGGTGGCAAAGTACAGCAGGCGTCCGACCAAGGCGACCGCAGCATAGATGCCGGCTTCGGCGGGCGCGAAATAGTGCTTCACCATGAGGATGTCAACGTTGCTGATGATGACCTGGCCAACAAAGAAAATGATCGCCTGAATGCTCTCCAGAATCGAGCCCGGCCGATAGCAGCGCGGGAGTCTGGCGCAGCTCGCGGTCTCCGGCGGGAAGCAGGAAGGCCGCGAAGACAGAAAACGAGATGGCGCCGACCGCGCCCAGAACTCCGGTGCCGCCAGCCACCAGGATCATCGCCGCAATCAGCTTTACGAAGGCTTCGGCCGCCAGGTTCAGGCTCAGGCGGAGAAACTGGCAGGTGCCCTGCATTCCGCCGCGCCGCACCCCAAGCGGGATGTAGAAGAGCATTCCGAGGCCGAGCAGCACGACGAGGGTGGGCGAAGGCATTCGCAGGTAGGCAGGCGATCCAGCGGCTGGCGCCGACAAAGATCGCCGAGAGTCCGAAGCCGACCAGCCAGGCGCGGCGCATCAGGAACTGGTAGACGGCGGCGCGTTCGCCGGGCACGGTGGTTCTGGCAATCAACTTTGCGGTCACAAGCTGGCCGGCGAGGTTAATACAGGAGGCGAGCATCAGCAGCGTGACGGCGGCGGCGGTTTGACTGAAGTCGCCCGGACCGAGCAGGCGCGCGACTCCGATGTTGTAGCCAAAGTTGGCCAGCGACACCAGAACCGAGCCGGCCAGCATGACAACGCCGCCGGTAAACACCTTGCCCTCCGAGCCGCCTGCCTTCAGAGTCTCGAATGCGGTGCGCATACGGGACTGCGGCCAGGGGCCCAGTGCCTGTTCGCGAACGCATCACGCAGCCTTCCTCCCGTTCGTTCCATCCAGTTCAACCTCGGGATGGAACTGCCGAACCATGTTGGGCAGATATCCGCTGAAGCTGCGTACCGCTTCAACGGAAGTGGCAAAGATCTCAAAGAGCCTGCCGGCTCGCATCAGATCCAGCACGACCTGCGCTTGAGGACTCACCGAGGCCAGCTTCAGATCGCCATCGCGCCGTGCCGCCTCCTTCATGCAATGCAGCAGCATCTCTACTCCGGCGGCATCGATCTTGCGCACCAGCGAAAGATCAAAGACAAGCTGGGGACGATCATGTTCCAGCAGCGGACGTACCTCCTGCAGAAAAGCGCGCGCGTGCTTGATGTTCAGGCACTCCGGGACACGCTTGACGATGACGGGTCTACTCGTTTCCATATCGTCTCGTTACCACCATTTCTCGCTCTGGAAAGGACTGCGTCTGTGACTCGACCGGGGCCAAAGACGTTTCGCCGAGAGCTGAGGTGGAAGGACCGAGCGCTTTCGATACGGATTCCGGGGCAGCTTCGGGGCTGGGTTCAAAGAGCAGTTTCCACAATACGTTTGGCAGGAGGCTGAGAAGCCAACCCGCGGCAGTGAGCGTGCGGGCGGAGAACTGAGTCGTGGTGGCTCCGATCAGGCGCGGATCTTCGATCTCCACTGTCACCTGCCGCGGTGCGCTATAGACTTGCTTGAAGCCCACGACGGAGTACCCCACGTCCAAGCCCGTGCCAACCCGGGTGTAAGGCATCACGCTGGAGTTGTCGATGACGGTGGCACAGTCCACCTCCGAGTGGTGCTCCAGAGAGCTGCCGCGAGTGACGACGGCGGCGCGGCGCACGGTGCAGAAGCTGCCGATGAAGGCAGGGGCGACGATGCGCGCATGACGATGAACCCGCGCCCCTGCGCCGACCCACACTCCGGGGCGCAGCTCGCGGCCGCAGGGGCGAATCGCGGAGTTGCCGGCAAAGGCGTCCAGGACGAGGGTACGCAGGCTGGCCGTCGCCGAAAGCATATTTACATAGCCGCGGCTGTGGTGCGGAAGCGCGGCAATCCGCGGGTCGCGCAGCTCTCCGCGCAACAGCGCCGCAGCCTCGGAGTGGCTGCCGGACGAGACCACAAATACATCCAGCGCCTCTAGGCGCGATGAATACGCCCGTATCACGGAAGCTCCCGAGCGCCGGTGCTCGTTCACCATTGCCGCGAAATCCAGCTCAGCCCAGGCACCCAGGCGGAGCACCAGGACGCACTCGGAATGCCGCGCAAGATGGCGGAACTGTTGTAGCGCCTCCTCCCAGAAGTCCTCCGGGTTCACCACGCTGAATTTGCAGCCGGCGGCCCCAGGATGCGGCGGCAGCGGATCGGTGTCGCTAAGGACGAAGATCTCGCCAATGCCAGCCGCGCGGATGCGGTCCAGCGTTCGCATGAGCACGCTGCGCCCCAATACGTCGAGCAGAGCCAGGGGGATTTCGCCGAAGCGCTCCATCGCCGGCCTGCCCCCGACGAGAACCAGCGCGCGAACCGCACGCAGACCCGATGTGTTGGGGGCGATGCGATGGAGAAAGCGCGATTGAAAATTGTGGGCGCCTATGTCCATGGAGACCACCTGGGCGCGGCGGCGCGGAAGATCGCAGAGCGAAGCGGCACCCATCCCGGCAATCTCCGGAAGCGCGAGAGGGGGAGAAGCGCGCTATGGCCCTCCTGCAAACTGAAGGATCGCAAGTACTGGCGCATGATCATCGGCATGGTCTGGCGTAGCGCAACGGAGAAGTTTGCTTCTCCCATCTCGCGTTGCGTCTCCGGACTCTCGAGCACGCTCAGGATGCATTCGGCCATACTGTGGGCGTCGCCGGTCTTGAAAAATCTGATGGCCAGTTGCTCGTCGTCGGCCATCTCGCGGAAGTCGGAAATATCGGCGCAGACGATCGGCAGTCCGTATTCGCAGGCCATGTGCGCAACCCCGCTGGAGCCGGCGGCGGAGGCGTAAGGCATCACCATCAGGCTGGCCGAACCGAAGAGCTCGGAGACATCTTCCTCTTCGACATACCCAGTGAAGCGGATATAGGGGTGATTGCCGAACTTTTCGGCGACTTGTTGGACATAACCCGGGGCAGCGGGATGGTCGCCGCCGGCGATGACCAGGCGCGCCAGTGGAAAACGTTCGACGATCTCCCCGAAGGCATCGATCAGCAACTCCAGCCGCTTGTAGGTGCCCCACTTGCCGAACGCCAGGATACGGTGTTCGGGATTGCCGCGCTTTTCAAAGGAAGGCGGCTCCGGACGCGCCGAAAGAATACCGTGAGCACGGAAGTGCACATTGTCACCGTTGTACTTTTCCATTAACGTGCGGCGATAGGCGGGCAGCAGCACGGAAATCGAGTTGGCCATCAGCAACAGGCGGGTTGCCATGTAACCGGCGGCGCGATAGCTGCGCGGGAAGCGCACGCCGGCGTGCTGCAGATCGACGTTATCCATCAGGTGGTGCAGAGTAACGTGGGTATAGGTTCCGGAGAGCCTGGAAAGCAAGGGCGTGGCGAGTCCGGTAAAGGCTGCCGCCGGATTGGAACCGAAGGTCGAGAACAGCAGATTGAACCACACCACGTCCGGCTTCAACTCGCGAATGCACGCGCAGTAGGCACACTGGATTGTCGAGGCGGTTGAAGCTCCAGCAGCGGATTACGTGAAATTCATCCAGCTCCGGTTGAGCCGGTTCCAGACGATCGGCGAGAATCGTAAGACTCAGGAGTGGATCGCTCTGCAATTCGCGGGCGATGTGAAATCCGTATTCGTTGAGCCCCCGCCGCGATGGCGGAAATGCACTGACCAGGCAAATCTTCATCGGCGCCCCCTGGCCTTAAAACAAAGTCAAACGAACTACTGGACGCAGAGATCGTCTGATTGTGGCCAGCAAAATTGAAGTAATTCGCTCCTGAAATCCGAAGGAGAACCGGATCGGATACTCCACCGGAACTTGCCCAACACTGTCGCTTACAATGCGCCGCAATGGCTTGTTGTAAGAGATGAAGATACTGCTCAGCACGTTGTCATAGTCGTGGATTCCTTCGCCGCGCGAGAATGCAAAATCTCCGGTCAGCACTCCAACGCCGCGATGGCTTCCATTCGACCTCAGCCGCCGGACGCACTGCCTGCGCAATCCAATAGCTCAAGTCCTGCACACGCCACGACCGGATGTACTCGCCCAGTACGGCAACGCGCAGCCGTTCGCTGAACTCATGCTGCACGCCGGCCGAGGCCGAGGTTGAGTAAAACTCGCGGATCAGCGGGCGGAAGAGCAGATCGCGCACGTCATAGGCGGTGATGAACTGCGTGCGCCCCCAGGGACGCCCGACGATGAATTGCAGGCGCGCACCCAACTCGCGTGAGTGCAGATTTTGTAGTGTGAACGGCCCCGTCTCATGGAAGGCTTCGCCCCGTATCGCCAGCCAGTTTCCCAGCGCGTTGGTAGACATATAAGCAAACTGCCGGAACAGATTCTGATTCAGCTCGACTGGGCTGTCCCGGTCACGGCGGACGGTGTACTGCAGCCCCGAGTTGAAGGTGAACGTGCTAGAGCCCAGCCTGAGTACCGGATTCAGCGCACCGTTCATGGTGTAATCCCAAGTGTCGTTATTCAGGATCAGTTCCTCATTCGGCAGCGAGATCTGACCGCGATCATTTCGCACCTGGAAAAATCCGCTCAGCGAAGGATACTTGCCGAGGTCGGTTCGAATGCCGTTGGTCCATAGCGTTTCGAGCGACGAAATCGGCGGCGGGATGGCTCCAGTCTGCGGGTTGCGGAAGATCTGCCGGTCCAAGCCATTGATCGTGGCGTCGTCGAAGATGCCATGCATCAGAACATCAGAGTTGAAACTGATTTTCGGCGTCAGTTGAACACCCTGCTCTCCGCCGCCTGCTGCATGGCATACTCAGCCGTATCATCCTGGCCGCCGAGCTGATTGGCGCGCGCGAAAGCAGCCATCGCCTGGAAGGTTGATGTCTGCTGCCGGTAGATGTTGGCCTGCGCCATCGTGTAATCGAAGTTGTTGGCAAACTCCGCCGGGTTGCCCAGTTGCGCAAGCTGCTGTTGTGCTTCGCTGGTGCGGCCCTCGGCGATGGCGGCGTTGGCCAAGCCAATGGTCACGATTTCGTCGGCTGCGCCCGCCTGACGCGCACGCTCGTAGTAGAGGCGGGAGAGATCAAAATCGTTCATCGCGAGAAAGATATTTGCGGCTTCGATAAAATCGCCGGCGGTGACCGGAGACGCTTCGCCGACGCGCGATTCGGCGAAGGCCAGCGCGACCTGCTGCTGCGCCGCGTCGATATTTGTGCTGCTTGACGAAGACCTGCGCGAACAGCAGCCGCGCCTGTACCCGGTTGGCGTCCGGAGCCTCCAGCGCTCGCGCGAAGCGCTGCATCGCCGCGTTCTGATCCCCCAAGGTAAGCAACGCGGTGCCGGTGTTAAGCAGAATGGACGAAGAGTCCGGACTCTGTTTCTCGGCTGCGCCGATGTAGCGCAGCATCTGGTCGCGGTGATGCAGCTCGGCATGCGCGCTGGCAAGCTGGGCGTAAATCTCCGGATCGTCAGGCGAGATCGCAAGCGCTGCGTTCAGGGTCTGGATTGCGGCGGGATAGCGACGTTCGTGAAATTGCAGTGTCGGCCAGTGCGAGGTGGAGCTTCAGATCATCGGGCGCATACTTCAGCGTTGCGACGTACTCCTGTTCTGCTTTATCGAGGAGTTGCAGATCGCGGTAGGCTGTGGCGCGCACCAGGTGAATCGCGCCTGACTCGCCGAGCAGCGCTTCGGCCTTAGCGGCTTCGTCCAGTGCCGCACTCCCGTGGTGAAGTTGCAGTTCAGAGAACGCCAGGCCGAGGCGGGCGACACCGTCGGAAGGCTGCAGCTCGAGGGCGGTATGGAAGTCGTGAATTGCGGCCTCCGGATTCTGCAGATCGTTGAGCACGTACCCACGATTTACGTAACCCTCCACCATCTTCGGATCGCGCGCCAGGGCTTCGGTGTAGTCCTCCACCGCCTGCTGAAGAAGCTGGTTCTGCTTGTGTACGTGACCGGTGAGCAGCGGAAAATCAGCCTCCTTGGGTAACAGCTTCGCGTAACGCGAGGTGATCGTCAGCGTCTCATCGTAACGTCCCAGGTTATAGAGGTCGTAGGCCAGGTAAACCGACGCGTTGCGATCGGTTTCCAATTGCATTAACACTTGATAACCCAGTCGCGCCGATTCCGCGTACTTACCTTGGTGAAAGAGAACACGCTCTCGCTCGCGCATCAGGCGCGGGTCGTCGAGCATGCTGCCCGTGGCGCGCTCAACCCAGTCGCCGGCGACAGGAATGTTCCCCGCCTGGATGGCGGCGTTGGCTGCGTTGGCGATCACGACCGGATTCCGCGGTGCGCACTTGAATGCCTGCTCATAGGAAGCATTGGCCTGATCGAATTGCATGGTGGACGTGTAGAGGTCTCCCAGCGCAAGGTACGGCACGTAGTCATCCGGGTAATCCGAGGCGAGTTGATTGAAGTAACGTTCGGCGGCAGCGTTATCGTTTTCTTCTCTCGCGATGTAGCCCATCGCCTCCAGTGCATAACGGTTTTTAGGATCGGCCTTCAGTACCTCGCCATAGAGCTTCTTGCGATTCCTCCATTCGCTTGGCGTGCCAGAGCAGGTTGGCATATTGCAGCGTGATCAAGGGATTGTTCGGGTCCAACCGCATGGCTTCTTTCAGGTCGTTCTCCGCGCCCGTCCAGATCATTTCCGCCGAGCCGTATGGAGGCGCGCACGCGCAGGAACTCCGCAC
Organism: uncultured Acidobacteriota bacterium; assembly: GCA_963737175.1. GTDB lineage: Bacteria > Acidobacteriota > Terriglobia > Terriglobales > Acidobacteriaceae > TOLSYN. The sequence goes on from CAVTRQ010000001.1 coordinate 32,879, forward strand.
GAGCCGGCGCCTTCGATGTGCAATTGATTCACCAGCGATCTCGGCTTCGGACAATCTGCTGCTGCGCGGCGCTCATCGTCACCCGTCTCGCGATAGATCTCGGCAAGATTCAAGCGCAGTTCAATGGGATAGAGCTGACCCTCCGGCACGCGCTGCATTGGGCAGGTTGGCGATGGCCGCCTGGTATTCGCGGATCGCATCCGCATTGCGATTTTGTGTCTCGCGCAAGCTGCGCCTTGAGCGCGTGCAGACGATAGTGATTCGGATCGATCTGCGCGGCGCGCGCAAGAAACGTACTGCGCGCGATCCGTGTCTCCGAAGCGCAACTCTGCCTGCGCCGCGCTCAACTGCAATCCGATCTGCCGCGGCGCCAGACCGGCGGCCTTCGCATAGGTTTCCGCCGCCTGCTGCTGATCGCCGTCCAGTTCGTAGCTGTAGCCGAGATCGGCCAGCACCTCGACGTTCTGCCCAGGAGCGCTCTTCAGCGCCGAGATCGCAGCTTTGTAATCGTGCTGCTCGCGATAGAAATTGGCCACCGCACGGAAGACGGAGCGGGTTTTTCGGATCGTGGCTGCGCGCCTGCTCCAACATCTGCGTGGCACGCTCGGGTTGCTTCAACTTCAGGTAGGCGACCGCCAGCATCACTTCGGCGCGCGACGAAGGATGCAGCGACTCCGCCCGCGAGAGCAGCGCAATGCCCTGCTGCGCAGTCGCCGCTCTGCAGGAAGAGCTCACCTGCCATCAGCAGATCATTCTCGCGTTTGGGTGCGGCGTTCACCACCTGCATCAGCAAGCGCTTGGCATCGTCGAGGCGACCCATGCGCTGATAGGTCTGCGCCAGGCCGCTGAGTCCATCCAGGTTGTTGTGCTCGAGCTTCAGTCCCTGCTCGTATGCCTCCACCGACTTTGCGTATTGCCCCGCCAAGTCGCGACGCATAGCCGAGCAGAAACCAGAGCCGCGCATTCTGCGGCGCAGCTTTCACCGCGCGCTCGGCGGCCGCTGCAGCGGCGGTGGGGTTTCCTCGTTTTAATTCGTCCTCGGCAGCGCGCGCATTGCGCCCTACTTCGATGCTGGCGCCCCAACCCATCGCCTCGCCGGAGGACCTTTTCTGGATTCTTCGACGTGCTCTGCGCGCCGCCGCCCAGATCGATATCCTGCGCGCGCAACAGCGGCGACGAAAACAGCAGAACACAAAACAGAAGCAACAGATTTCATTTTCACTGGGCCACTCTGGAAATCCTGTGCCAATCGCAGATCGCGAACTTTGTTCGTCCGCTTGGGATGCAGAGAAGTCAGCGAAATGTCTTCTCGCTAAGGTTGAGGAGTTTTCGCGCCGATTCATAACCTGCCAATCTGAGGTACACACCTGCTCCGTTGAGTCATTACCGCTCATGCGCACGACTCGCAAAAATTCTGGTAAACCCATGTGCAGCTCAGCGAATCAGACCTACTTCAGAACGCGGAGATGATTCCCTTGATCACGAAGTCGAATGCCCGTTTCAAGCCGTGGTATTCCGCTACTGGCCATCGTGCTGTTGGCCCTGGCGGTGCACGGCCCGTTGCTGCTGATGCAGCTTCCCGCCAACTCCTATGACGCGAACACCCACATCTTCTTTGCCGCCCACTACGCCCATCACTGGTTTTCTCCGTGGAATGAAAAATGGTTCGGCGGAATGTCGCAGACAACCTATCCTCCGCTCACCCATCAGTGGATTGCGTTGTTCTCTCACTCTTCGGATTGACCGGCGCATACATGTTTGTCCAGCTGATCGTGATTCTGCTGTTGCCGGTGGGAATGTACCGCTACGCGCTGCTCTGGGTTGCTGAGCGCGAGGCCAGTTATGCCGCGCTGGGCTCGGTCTTTCTGGGATCGCTGGCGATGCTGGTCTATCAATCCGGCCAGTTGCCCACCACCACGGCGGCTGCGCTCACGCTGAACGCGTTGCCATACTTCTACCGATGGACGCGCGACGGTGGCGCGCATGCAGTTGCTGAAGGGCGCGGCCATTTCCATGGCGGGCGCCGCAGCCCATCACGTTACGTTTCTCTTCGGAGCCGTTCTGTTCGCGCTGCCGGTGCTCTGGCTCAGCGTGCTCGACCGCAAGCAGAGTCGCGCACAACTCGTCCGTTGCTGGCCGTGCTGACGCGCGCGGTTGTCTTCAGCGCCATCGTTCTTGTCTCGGTGATCGTGGTGCTGCTGCCCTATTTCATCTCTCTGCGCCAGAACCCGATCACCCAGTTGCCCATTCCGCACGGCTCGCGCGACAACTACATTCTGGTTCCGCACAGCGGCATGAATTTCTGGATCATTCCGATGGGCGCGCTGATTCTGGCCATCCCATACATCCTTCTTAAGGGATCGGCGGAGCGACGTTTGCGTCCGTTGCTCTTTGGCTGGTACTTAACCACTCTGCTCGGCCTCGGCGGAACGACGCCGGTGGGCCGGCTGCTGCTGGGCCGAGCCTTCGAGGTGTTGACCTTCGAGCGCTTCACCTTCTGGGCGACCTTGATGGCCCTGCCTTTTGTCGGTCTGCTGGCCGCGTGGATGATCGATCGCTGGGGCCGTCCGCGCAGTGGTGCTGCTCGGCGTTGCCGCCGTTTCCAGTTGCGCGATGGCGGTGGCCTGGGTGGTCTTCAATCCGATTAACAGCGGAGAGTTCCGGGTACAGCCGGTGATCGACTTCCTGAATCGCGACGGAGCACGCCAAGTATCGCTACATTACGCTCGGCTTCGGCAACCAGTTCGCCAAGGTTTCCACCTATGCCAAGGCAGGCAGCCTCGATGGCGACTACAACTCGGCGCGCCTGCTGCCTGAGTTGACCGCCTACGGCGCGGGCCAGCTCTACAACTCCAAGTATTACGGAACGGCCGGAATGGAGGCGTTGCGCGCGATTCTGAAGCACGCCGACCAGTACGGCCTGCGCTACATCTTCGTGCGCGACCGCTATTACGAGCCGCTGCTGGCCTTTGCCGGATGGCGGCAAGCGGAGATCTACGACAACGGCGCAACCACGCTGTGGACCAAGGACGATGTGCCCCCGGCCAAGCCTATCGACTTCGGCAACGCCGTCCCGCCTGCATGGGAGGGCGTGATGTGGGGACTGGTTCCGGTCGGCGCCAGCCTGTTTGCGATCTTCGTCGTGCTGCTTCCGGAGCGCCGCCGGCGTGCGGAGGCGATTCGAGTTCCCGGCTTCTGGCCGAGCAACCCAGCGAGATTTCTCTGCGGGAGGCGCAGTAGCCATGAACAAGGTGCTGCCGGTTCTGCTCATTCGTTCTCGACCGCCGCGCTGATCGCCGCCGCTACCATCCACTCCTCTACCCTCACTCCGGCCACCACGCCCGAGGGTGCGGTGCAATCGTTGCTCAACCACGTGAAGAGCCACGACGCCGCAGGGCGCCTATCGCTACGTGGCCACGGCCAGCAACACCGCCCTGGAAGATTTCGCCCGCGACGTCTTCGGGCAGGAGAGCAATCTGCGCACCTACTCGGCATTGCAGCAGCTTCGATACCAAGGTGCTCCACGAGGACGATCAGCGAGGCCACGGTGCGCGCCAGCCTGGAATGGGCCTCGGCGGTCGGCGCCGTTTACGATACGCGCGACCTGAAGGTGGTGCGCGAGGACAATAGTTGGAAGGTGCTGTGGCCGGTGCAGGCCGTCGCCAAGGTTCCGCCGCAGGTGATCCCGGTGAATTATCTGCGCTGGGACATCGTGACGCGCGGCGCCGATGACGACTGGGGCGCGCAGAACGTCGATGCTCCGCGGGTCCGCATCATCTCCATGAACCCGGTCGAAAAGGATGGCAATTTCATTCTCCTCGGCGAGATTGAAAACGAGGACACGGTGCCGGGCTTTGTCTCCGTGGCTGCCACTCTCATCGGCAAGGATGGGCAGATCATGGCGCAGGAGGAGAGCTTCGACAAGATCAGCCACGTTCTGCTGCCCAAGGAAATTTCGCCCTTCCGCATCGACTTTCCGGACGTGAGCCGCGACCGCATCCAGAGCGTACACATGCAGCCCAACGCCATGCTGGTGCCGGCCTCGGCCGATCCGGTGATGGGCGTCATGCATCAGACGCTGCAGAAAGGACGCGCGCGGACACTCCGTGCTGACCGGCGAGCTTGATGAACGAGAGCGGCCAGATGGTGAACATTCCGCACGTGCTCGCCACCTTTTACGACAACGCCGGCAAGGTGATCTGGGTCTCGGACGGATATGTCGATCAGTCGCTGGCGCCGCAGACGCCGGTGGCCTTCAGCCTCGGCGTGCGCGACGACCTCGCGCCGCAGATTCACAGCTACCGGGTCACGGTGAACCAGTACAGCCGCGACCGGGTGCAGTGAGGAGGCAGCCATGAATTCACTTCGGCGCTGCTCTCGTTCTCGGAGTTGTTTGCGCGGCGTCGGCGCTGTGTGCCGCGTGCGGCACAGTTGCAAGTCGCCAGGCCCGGTGCAGGCCGGCGCGGGAGCCACGCTTGCAGGCTCCCGGTATCGGGCAGCACGACGCTCTATCTCTTCGGCCCCGGCGGAGCCAGCAAGCGCCCCGTGCGAGCGCGGCGCACATCGCAATCTCCGCCGATGAGTTGAAAATTGCCGGACGCTACACCGCGATTCTCGATGGCAGCAGCACATCGTTTTTCGTACACTGCGGCGCCGCTGGAAGCGATCTCCTTCATCGCCCGTCCTTCGCGCGTGCCGGCAGCCGCCAGCGGCGCGGTGCTGGGCTCGGCTTTTCTCTTCGACCGTTTTCAGAACCTTGTGCTCGCGCCGACTCCGGTCAGCTTCCGCCTGGCCGTGGAAGAGACGGCGGGCGAAGAGCGCAGCGTGACCGCCAAGGACGGAGTTGCCTGGGTGCAGTTGGATTCGGGACGCCGCAGCGGCCCGGCGCAGTTCACCGCTTCCTCCGGTGAGGTTCATGTGCGCCGCGTGGTGCAGCAGGTCGCGGCCGATCCCTGCTCCATCCGCATGAACGGCTGCGCGCTCGCCCGACGGCAATATTCTGGTGGAGACCGCGCCCATCAAAGACTGCTCCGGCAATGCCGTGCCGGACGGCACCATCGTTACCTTCACCTCGGTCGGATGCGGCTGGACGCAGCACGGTGGATGCCCGCATCAAGCGCGGCTTCGCCCGAGCCGAGTTGCCCGGCTCGTCTTCCGCCACGCTTTCGGTGGCCGCCGGAGTCGTGCTCGGAAATGAAATCCACTGGGGAGGTGGCCAGTGAGCGATCGCCCCAACGTCTTTTGCGCGCGGATTGCAGCTTCGGCTCGCGGCATTGGGCCTGATCATTCTGCTCGCCAGCGTCTGGCTCTCGCTAACCATCCACGCCGCGACCGACGCGCCGCCACGGCCGCTTCAATCCTTCGACGCAGCCTCCGGCCGCGCCGCGCCCGGTCGAGGAGACGACCGCTCTGGCCATTCAGCGCGATTACGCCCACGCTTGGCAGTCGCTGGTCTTGGCCCTGGAGGAGAACCGCGCCGATCTGCTCGATGAGAATTTTACCGGCGGCGCGCGCCAACAGTGGCAGGACGCAATCCGACGCCCAGCGGCAGAACGGGCTCAGCCGCCGCATCGTCGATCACGGCCATCAGGTGCGGGTCAGGTTCTACTCCCTCGATGGTTCGGCGCTGCGAGGCGATTGACACCGCCGAACCTTGAGATCGAGTATCGCGAGGGCAGCCAACTTCTCTCCTCCGAGCGCGTTCAGGCCCGCTACCTGGTCCTGCTTACTCCGGCAGAGAACAGCTGGAAGGTTCGTATTCTGCAGGAAGTTTCCGCTCCGAGTTGCGCATTGAGCAGACTCGCCACGCGAGATTCGCAACTTGGAAACGCCAAATTCTCATCCTGAGATTCTGCCTTCGCGCTCCCGAGCCGTTTCTTGGCCTAAAATAGATAATGCTCCGGTGGTAAGCTCCAGCGCATCCAAGTACCTTGGCTTGGTGAACATGAAAATTCGAAACAGCTCGCTCGTTCTCGCCTTTCTGGTGGCTTCGCTTGCCGCATTCGCTCAACCACCTGCGAGCGACTCCCGCAGCAGACCCTGCCCCCGCGGCTCCGGCAGAGCAGGCCGCCCAGCCTCCGGCGGCAGCCCGCGAACCCCGTCGCTGCCCGCGAAGCAGCCCGACCGCGCCGATGCCTACTACCACTTCCAGCTTGGTCACATGTATGAGGAGATGGTGGCCGGCACCGGCCGCGCTGAATACGCCACCAAGGCCGTGGATGAGTACAAAGCAGCGGTGCAGGCCGATCCGACTTCGTCCTTACCTTGCCTCCGCGCTGGCCGAGCTTGTATGCCCGCACCGGAGACATTCGCGAGGCCATCGCCGAGGCCCAAGAGGTCATCAGCCGCGACCCGGACAATCTGGATGCGCGCCGTCTGCTGGGCCGCATCTACTTGCGCTCCATCGGTGATTTGCAGGGCGGTACGCAGAACGACACCGACACCGTTCTCCACCTCGCCATCGAGCAGTACGAGCAGATTGTGCGTCTGGACCCGACCAGCATTGAGGATCACCTCCTGCTCGGCCGTCTCTATCGTCTGAATAACGAGACCGCCAAGGCGGAAGCCGAGTTCCGCACCGCCGTCAAGCTGCAGCCCTCGTCGGAAGACGCGGTCACGACGCTGGCGCTGCTGTACAACGAAGAAGGCGACCCTGGCCGCGCCCTGGAAATTCTGCAATCCGTGCCGGAGACCGACCGCTCGCCGCGCATCGATTCGGTGCTCGGCTACACCTACGAGCAGAAAAAGGACTACACCAGCGCCATTGACGCCTATCGCAAGGCAGTCGATCTCGACAAGGACAATCTGGACGCCGTGCGCGGACTGGCGCAGAACCTGCTCAACGACAATCAGACCGAGGCCGCGCTCGAGCAATATCAAGACGATCGCCGCCGCCGATCCGCAGGACGTGCAGACGTTGCTGCACATCTCGGAAATTTACCGCCGCGACGGACAGTTTGAGAAAGCGCTGGACACGCTGAACAAAGCGCAGGCGATTGCCCCGGACTCGATGGAGAGTCGAGTACAACCGCGCCGTCATCGAGGAAGCGCTCGGCAAGTACGACGAAGCCGTCAAAGCAACTCGAGGAGTTGCTGGAGCGCACGCGAGAAACCCAATGGCGTGTACTCGGCCTCTGAACGCAACAATCGCGCCATCTTCCTGGAACGTCTCGGCACCGTCTATCGCGACCAGAACAAGACGCAGGCAGGCGGTGGACACCTTCCGCAAGATGATCGCCCTCGGCGACGACTCGGTGGCCCGCGGCTATCAGCAGATCATTGAAACCTACCGCGACGCCAAGAACTGGCCCGCCGCCACGGCCACCGCGCGCGAAGCCGTCGCAGAAGCTTCCCAACGACCGGGGACTGCAGATGGTGCTGGCCGGACAGGAAGCCGACAGCGGCGAGGCCGATGCCGCCATTGCCCGCGTCAAGGCCATGCTCAAGGGCAACCCCGCGGACGACCGCGAGGTCTGGATCGCCCTGGCCCAGATGTACAGCCGCCTGCGCCGCTATCCCGAAGCGGAAAAGGCCCTGGCCAAGGCCTTGGAGCTTTCCACCAAGCAGGAGGAGAAGGACTACGCGAACTTCATCGCCGGCTCGATCTACGAGCGCCAGAAGAAGTACGACGAGGCCGAGAGCTACTTCCGCAAGGTGCTCGCCTCCGATCCAAAGAACGCAACCGCGCTCAACTATCTCGGCTACATGCTGGCCGACCGCGGCACGCGTCTCGAAGAAGCGCTCTCGCTGATTCGGCGCGCCGTCGCGCTCGATCCGCAGAATGGCGCCTATCTCGACTCGCTCGGCTGGGTCCACTTCAAGATGGGCAAATACGATCTCGCCGAAGCCGCGCTGCGCAAAGCCGTCGATCGCATCGACAACGATCCGACGGTACACGAGCATCTGGGCGACGTCTATCAGAAGACCAATCGCCTCAAGCTGGCGGTAACCCAGTGGGAGCGCTCGCTGCAGGAGTGGAAGAAGACGGTTCCCGCCGAGGTCGAAGCCTCCGACGTAGCCAAGGTGCAGAAGAAACTCGATGGAGCCAAGGTGAAGCTCGCCAAGCAGGAAGACGACACGGCGAAATAAGCTGTTAGCACTCCGACATTGAGTGCCCAACATTAGCCGCCGGGATGAGCGATCGACGGCTCAGGCCCGGCGGTTCTGCTTTACTCATCACCGATCACTCGTCACCCATGGCACGCCCGCCCGCGAAGTTGCAGCCGCGACGCCCGGCATCGTCGCACATCCGGCTCCGCGGAGCCGCAGCGGGTGCTACACTTCCCCCATGCTGGCCTCCTACGCAGTGCGGGTTGAGTCCTCTCTCGGACGCCGTTATCCCGAGCCGCCGCATCCTTATCGTGACGACTTCCAGCGCGACCGCGACCGCATCATTCATGCTCGCGCCTTCCGCCGCCTGGAGAACAAGACGCAGGTCTTCACCCAGCGGCTCTCGGATCACTTCCGCACCCGGCTCACCCACACCATCGAGGTCGCGCAGATCTCGCGCACCATCGCCGCCGCCCTCCACCTGAATGAAAGCCTCGTCGAAACCCTCGCCCTGGTGCATGACATCGGCCATCCTCCCTTCGGACACTCCGGCGAGACGCGCCCTGGATCTGGCCATGCGCAAGCACGGCGAGAGCTTCGACCACAATCTTCACGCGCTGCGCATCGTCGAACACTTCGAGCAGCGTTATGCCTCCCATCCCGGCCTCAACCTCACCTTCGAGGTTCGCGAAGGCATCATCAAGCACTCGCACGACTACTCGCCCGCCGAGTATCCCGAGCTGGCCGAGTACCTGCTCGATCAGCGGCCGCCGCTCGAAGCCCAACTCATCGACCATACCGACGAGATCGCCTACAACACCGCCGACCTGGACGACGGCTACGAGGCGCACCTGCTCAAGCTCGACGACATTCGCCGCGAGGTCGCAATCTTCGACCGCTATCTTCCGCCAGGTTGAGCGGCGAGTTCAGCGGCGTCCGCGACAAACTCAAGTTCAACGAGGCGCTCAAGCGCATGTTGAACCACCTTGTCACCGACCTGATTGAGAACACCCGGCGCCGCCTCCAGGCCTCGGGCGTGCAGACCGTCGATGAGATCCGGCACCATCCCGAGCGTCTCGTCGCCTTCAGTCCGGCCACCGATGAGGAGCGCGCCCAGGCCAAGCAATTCCTCTCTCAGAACCTCTACCACAGCGAGTCGCTGCGCCCACAGAAGGCGGACGGGGAAAAGATCGTCAACGACCTTTTCAGACTACTGGATCGAGCACCCCGCCAGCCTCCCGGCCAGCTACCAGCGCCAGATGGAAAGCGAGACGCCGGGCGCGCGTGATCTGCGACTACATCGCAGGCATGACCGACAATTACATTCTGGATCTGCACCGGAAGCTGATGCAGCAAAGCGCAGTCCAGTAACCCATCCAGTGCATATCCAGTAACCCAGGCCGAGGAACGCTTCGCCTGGCGAAGGTGCGGCCTGAGCCCTGGTAATTCCTACCCACCGCGCCCATTCCTACCGCTCACACCTTCCACTCTGGTTTTCATTTCTCATTGAAAACAAACGATGTTACGTCAGTTTTTAGTTTGGCATCTGAACTGTACTAGAAAGAGCATCGCGCCACCGCTTCAGGCGGTACGCAGCCTGAGAGCGGGCTACTCCCGCCGGAGGAATGTTCATGAAGAGTCGTTTCCTGTTTGCCTTGCCCTTGATTGCCACACTTGCCCTGCCGGTCGTTGCGCAGCAAAGCAGCGCCGCACCCGATCAGCAGCCTGCTGCCCAGTCGCAGACAGCCGACCAACTCGCCGATGGCCAATCCTGACCAGCAGCTTGAGCCGCTCAAGCCCGACACCCACGAAGGCTTCTGGGGACATCTGAATCCGTTTGCGCGCAAGAAGTATGTGCAGCGCCAGCTCGCCCCGATTCGCGATCGCACCAATGAACTCGATGAGCTCACGGCGAGCAACTCCCGGATGTTGAAGGATGTTGACGCCCGCGCCACGGCTGGAATCCAGCGCGCCGACGCCCACGCCAGCCTTGCCGATCAGCACGCCGTCGATGCCGCCAACCGCGCCCAGATGGCCAACCAGACCGCGCAGCAGGCCAGCACTCATCTGCAGTCCGTCTCGCAGGTGGTGCAGAACCTCGATCAGTACCAGAGCGCCAATCAGGTCGAGATTCGCTTCCGTCCCGGCGCCGCAATGCTGAGCAAGAACGCCAAGGAAGCACTCGACCAGCTGGCTGAAACCATGAAGGATCAGAAGGGCTACCTCGTCGAGGTTCAGGGCTTCACCCCGGGCCGCGGCGCTGCATCGATCCAGCAGTCGCAGCGTCTGGCGGACTCGGTGGTGCGCTACCTGGTCATCGATCACCAGATTCCGGTCTATCGCATCTATGAGCTGGGCTTGGGCAATGCCAAGATGCAGACCGCCTCCGACGAGCAGACGGCGAAGCCCGCGCATGGCAGCCGCGTCGAAGGTCACTCTGCTCAAGAACGGCGTTGGCGAGCTTGCAGGCGACCCAGCAGGCGCCCGTCGATGTCTCAGCCTCAGTAGTTCGCAACCAGCCGCAAGTACGCAAAAGGCGCGGGCCAACGGCTCGCGCCTTCTGCTTTGCTTGCGTAAGCGAGAGTACCTTTCCTGCGCGGTAAGCGGCTTCGCACGGGCGGGCATTTCTCCTGCTTTCATGCTATCGTTGCCCCAGCGAATGCTATTTTCCGAGCCATCTGAATTCTTCTTCACCGCCGGCTATGACTCCCCGGTCGGCCACCTCGATCTCGCCATGAGCGAGCGCGGTCTGGCCGTGGTTGCCTTTCCATGGCCGATGGACGACTCCGCATGGCGCCAAGAACGTGCGCTGGATCGAGGAGCCGGATCGTTTCCGCGATGTGATCCGCCAGTTGGATGAGTACTTTGCCGGAAGCCCGCCGTGTGTTCGATCTGCCGCTCGACCTGCGCGGACCGGCATTCCATCAGCGTTGCTGGCAGGCGCTGTTGCGGATTCCCTACGGCCAAACCTGGTCTTACGCGCAGCTTGCCGCCGCAAGTCGGCTCTCCGCTCGCATCCCGCGCGGTCGGCCAGGCGAATCACCATAATCCGGTCGCGATCGTCGTTCCCTGCCACCGCGTCATCGCCGCCAACGGCACCCTTGCCGGATTCGGCGGCGGACTGGCGGCCAAGGAATTTTTGCTCAATCTGGAAGGCGCGCACTTCCGTCCATCCCTCCCTGAACAGGGCAGCCTCTTCGGTGAGCTCGCGGTTTAGCAAAATCAACCCATGCCCGCCGGGGCCTGGATGGAAGACCTGAACTGAACTCAACGTTACTTTTGCGCCGACATGCTAGTATTGTGTCCCATAAGTAACTATATTAAGTAGCCATTCTGGGATAAGCTATCGGGCATGCGAACTGGCCGCCCGATGACTGTCCTTACGCTGACCGCTGAGGAAGAAGCCCAACTGAAAAGCTTTGCTAGCTCCCGTACTCTGCCCCACGCGCTGGTGGCACGGGCAAAGCTGACGCTCTGGGCCGCTCAGGGCGAGAGCAACACCGTCATTGCGGAGCGGCTGCACTGCACCAAGGCTACGGTGGGCAAGTGGCGGCAGCGATTTGTGAACTATCGTATGGCCGGACTTTACGATGAGCTGCGTTCGGGAAGGCCACGCAGCATCGAGGACGACCGGGTAGCCGCCTTGCTCAAGCGCACCCTCTCGCGCAAGCCCACGGCGGGCACCCACTGGAGCGTGCGACAAGCCGCCCGAGCCAGCGGCATTTCCAAGTCTTCCGTGCACCGTGTGCTTCAAGCTTTTGCTGTGCAGCCGCACCGGACGCGCAGCTTCAAACTTTCCACGGACCCCTTCTTCGTGGAAAAAGTTCGCGACATTGTCGGCCTCTACCTGAACCCACCCGACCATGCCTTAGTGTTGTGCGTCGACGAAAAGAGCGCAGATTCAGGCTCTGGATCGTACCCAGCCGGTACTGCCGATGGGGCTGGGCTATGTGGAGGGCGTGACCCATGATTATGTGCGGCACGGCACCACCACGCTGTTCGCCGCTCTCGACGTTGCCACCGGCACGGTGTTTGCCGACTGCAAGCCGCGCCACCGCCATCAGGAGTTCCTCGCCTTCTTGCGCGATCTGGATGCCTGCGTGCCGGAACGAACTCGACGTCCACCTCATCGTGGACAACTACGCCACCCACAAACATGCCGAAGGTGAGGATTTGGCTGGCCAACCGCCCGCGATTTCATATCCATTACACGCCCACCTATGCTTCCTGGCTGAATCAGGTGGAACGCTGGTTCGGACTGATTACCCAGCGTGCGATCCGGCGAGGCTCCTTCCGCAGTGTCAAGGAACTGGTCCAAAAGATCGACGCCTTTGTGCAGCACTACAACCGCTCCAGCCGTCCCTTCCGATGGACCGCTACGGCTGACTCAATCCTGCAAAAAATTGCTCGACTTTGTTCGCGCATTTCCGGGACACAACACTAGGCAGGACTTCGATATGGTCCACCAGTTTGCGATTCCACGCGTAACTCAGCGCCAGACGCTGCGCCAGCAGATGCTCTTGCCTTCCGGCGGCGCGACCTTCCAGGGTCACCGAGTCATCGTCCACGCTCACTTGAATCGCTGAGTTCGCCAGCTTCGGATCGTGAGCCAGGGCGAGGGAGATTTCGCTCTGCAAGCCAGCGGCGTCACGCGTATCGGACATCGCCCAGGCGGGCCTTGCCTGCCGCGAGGCAGGATTCGCCTCGGCAGCCTCGCTCTTCAGTGTCTCCGGCGCAGGCGAAACTGCGGGCTTTGCTGGAACTGCCGTTGCCTCCCGCTTGGCCGCAATCTGGGCTACCCGAGCTTTCTTCGCCGATGCCTTGGCCGCGGTGCGCTGCTGCTCGGTGGATTTCGCCGCGGATTTCGCCGCCGGCTTCTCGACCTCGACCGGAGCCGTTAGCTCTGCTGCCGGACGCGAGACATGCTTGGTGGGTTGCGCCCGCCCATTGGTCGGCTCAATCACAATCTCCTGCGAGATCGCCTGGGCCGTAAGCAGGGCAGTGACCAGCATTAGCCACAGAATTAGCGACAACGACCCATTGCGCATCGTTTGCTCCCACCGCGCCGCTCAGCCAGCTCTCGCCGATCCACAGCCACAGTGTTTATCTACGATGCCGGATGCGCCAACCTCGCTGCCCTGTTTCGCTCCGAGTCGCGCTAGACTTGATGCCAAGCACGCGCCGCCGTACACTCCATCCATGGCCTCCCACGCCGGGCACTCGCATGGACACGCGCATCCCCCGCTCACCGCCCGGATGCTGCGCATTGCCCTGGGATTTACCTTGGCCTACATCGTTCTGCTGGTGGTTGCCGGATTCCGGGCGCACAGCCTGGCGCTGCTCTCCGAGGCCGGACACAATGTTTCCGACTTCTTCGCCCTCCTGCTCTCCTGGGTCGCCGTATATCTCAGCGAGCGGCCTGCTACCAGCACCAAGACCTACGGCTGGCGCCGCGCCGGAGTCCTGGCCGCCTTCGTCAACGCCATCACCCTGATCGTGATTGCCGTCCTGATCTTTTATTCGGCCATCCAGCGCCTCTCCCATCCCGAACCCGTGCAGGCCGGGCTGATGATGTGGGTCGCCGGCGCCGGAGTCCTGCTCAACGGAGCCATCGCCCTGATGCTGCTGCGGGGTGGACGCGACCTGAACCTGCGCTCGGTGCTCATTCACGAGATTGGCGACACGCTCTCCACGGCCGCGGTGATCGCCGGCGGCTGGGCGATCTTTGCCACCGGCCAAACCTGGATCGATCCCGCGCTCTCCATCGGCATCTCCATTATGATTCTGTGGTCGTCGGCGGGCATCGTCCGCGAGAGCCTGAACATTCTGCTGGAGGGTGCGCCCAGCAGCATGGAGTTGGACACCATCACCTCGGAGCTGCGCGCCGTGCCCGGCGTCCTCGACGTTCACGACCTGCACATCTGGAGCATCGGCAGCGACACTCACGCGCTCTCTTCGCACATTACCATCGAGGACATTCCGCCCTCGGCCAGCAATGCGATTCTCGACGAGCTGCGCCAGATGCTGGCCAGCCACCATCACATCCACCACACCACCATTCAGTTTGAGAGCGCGGACTGCGACCTGGCACACGGCTGCATCCTGCCCGTGCCTCACCAGCATCGTCACGAGCATCCACCGGCCTCCGACCCGCAGCCGGGAAATTCGCACTGAGGAATCTTGTCCATGCGCTTTCGCATCGTTGCCATCGCGGCCGTCGCGGCTCTCATCTACTTCGCCATCAAGTACAAGCCCGAACCGTCCGTCGTGCCTCCCAACCCCGCGATGATCATCCAGAACACGCGGGAGCAGCTCACGCCATTCCGCTTCACCCTCGCGACCGACCCCGCGTCGCCGAGCTTCAACGCTCCAATCCTGCTCAAGGTTCACGTCATTGACGCCGCCGATCAACCCGCCGACGGAGTGGACGCTCAAGGCCGATGTATCGATGAGCGGAATGGATCAAGGAGCCCAGCACCTGATGCTGCGCGGGAAAGGCAATGGCGATTACGAGAGCCGGATGAATCTGGAGATGGCGGGCAGTTGGGACGTGGATCTGACGGCCACCAGGGATGGCAAGAGCCGTCAGCAGAAACTCAGCATCGAGGTCGGGAGCTAGACGCAATCGTCCCAACTTAGTTGCGAGGGGTTAAAGGGAAAAATCCCAAAAAAGTCATCACAAAAAAACATCTCCGCCGAGGCGGATGCTTTATTCTGAACTGCGGTTGAGCTCTGCCCGTGCCTTGCGAACAACGGGCGGCGTGCGCCTCATTGGCCAACCCGCACCGAAACGTCGCGCTCAGGAGCCGTGTCCATGCGCCTTCGCTTATTTGCGATCCCCGCCGTCGCCGCGCTGGCGTACTTCGCCATCCAACACCGCTCCGAGCTGCCCGCTCCGCCCGATCCCGCCGCACTGATCATGAGCCTGCGGAATCAGACGCCGCCATTCCGCTTCACCCTTGACACGGAGCCACAGCCGCCCAGTTGCGACGCCCCGGTCATGCTCAAGGTTCACGTGATTGACGCTGCGGGCAAACCCGCCGACGGCTTGAGTATTGAAGCCGACGCCTCCCTCAGCGGCACCGATCACGGAGCGCAGCATGTGACCCTGCGCGGCAAAGGCCACGGCAACTACGAGGGCAAGGTGGAGCTGCAGGTAGCAGGCAGTTGGGAGGTGGACTTGAGCGCCACGAAAGATCTCCAGCGAGGCAAGCAGAGACTCAGCCTCGAGGTCGGTGGAGCACAAGGAACTACTGAACCGCGGAACCCGAATGAGGACAACTCGGAATCCTGATTGACTGATTGCTCGATTGAGTGCGCGGAAGATTCGTTTCGCTTGGAAGTTTGAAGCCGGGCTAACGGACGTTGCGTAGTTCGATCTGCCCGCTCAGGGTTCGCACGTCAATCGCCGGGCCACCGCCGTGAATGGCTCCATCGGCGACGATGCTGCGGGGGCCGTACTCGGCCATGCCGCTGGCAATTCTCAGGTCCGGAAAGTCACTGACAATATGCTTCGCCGGGCACTCCCCGGTCACGGCATGGAGGTTGCCCGGAACGGAACCCCCAAGGTACACGATGATATTGCCCATCGACGTCACCAGCTCCGAGTCCCGCATCGAATTCCGGTTTCCGATGAACTCGGCGGTAATCCGCCCCATGCCGGTGTGTGCCTTGGCTCCCTGCGACAACTTCCACATCTCGATGTCGCCCATGGCGGTCGTGGCGATCACCGGTCCATGCGCCACGCCGATGCGAATGCTGCCGCCACCGGTCTCGGCCGTAACCGCTCCGCCCATCTCGCCCAGATTGATATTGCCGCCAGCCGTATGCACCACCAGCGTCCCGGCGCAACGAATGACTTCAATATTTCCGCCACCAGACTGCACCCGGCCTTTGGCAATCGCTTTCAGCCAGACGTTGCCGCCCAGGGAAACAATCTCCAGATCGCCCACCGAGGCATCGACGCGAATGTCGCCGCCGCCGGTGCGGATGAATGAATCGCCTATACGGTGGTTCACCGTAACCGAGCCGCCCATGGTCTCGGCGCGCAAGACTTCCGCATCGTCGAGCTCGATATCCCCGCCATGGGTCTGGAGGTCGAGATGGTTCACTTTTCCCTGGATGGTGATCTTGCCGGCCAAGGTATCGACGTGTACGGTTTCCGGTCCCGACGGAAGTTGCACCAGCAGTTCGGCGCCCACCGCGAAGTCAACCGGACCTACGGTCTGAATCAGAATCTCGCCGTTCCTGCGACCCACTCCCAGGTGAAAGGTTGCAAACTGCTTGCGCGCATCCTTTTCGAGCGGCTCCTGGAATGTAACCGCAGGATGAAGCTGCCGGACTGGGCTCCGGTCACTACCCGCACCGAACCCACGAAAGTGCGTCACCTGCAGCTGCTTCTCGCTACCCAGCGGACCGGTGCTCTCCTGCATCCAGCCGTGGCCCTCGGCTCCACGCGCTGCTGCTGCTCGGCCAGCGCCGGAAGCGCCAGCGCTAAAAACAGCGGCACGCAGCACCACACCCGCCAGGCACCGCTCGCCTTCAACCGCTGGCTTCGTCTTTCGCGATCCTTGTTACGACGCTCTGTATCGTCCATTGTGGTCTTGCAATTCATTTACTCACGGCCCGGCGCCTGCGCGAGAATGCGCGAGGATTCCTGCCGGATGTATTCGTTGGGATCTTCTTTGGCCAATTGAGTCAACGCCTGCCGCACACTGGTGTCGTTGCGCACCGTATCCAGAGCCTTGAGCGCACCGGCCCGAACCCCAGGATTGTTGTCGTTCAGCAGCGACTCCAGCATGGCATTGCGCACCCGGATGTCCTGCTTCACCATCGGCGTCAGGGCTTCCTCGGCCTTGAGCCGCACCCCTGGATTGCTGTCTGAGCGCTAGCGAATAAATCAGGCTCTCACGCACCGCCGGATCGTCCGGCTTGCTGCCGCAACAGGTCTACGGAATCCATGCGCAGCCCCGAATTTGCCGTGCTGCGCGAAGCCATCACCAACAGCGCCTGAATCTGCGGATCGTTCACCGAGCCCTGCACCGTCTCCGGCAGCGCTCGCTCGTAGTCAATGCGTACCTGGTTGCTGCCCGGATCCTGGACGATGTTGCGAATGCCCTGCGATCGAAGCTTCCTGCTGCTCCCGACGAAAGCGGCGCCTCCGTGCAGCGATGGGCTCATGCGATACATGGCGCCGATGCCGCCGCCAAAGCCGACCATGAAGATGACCGCGGCCAGGGCGGGCGAGAAACGCATCTGCCGCAACAGTGCCATCGGGTCCAGTCACCCAACGCCAGCCCGTGCGCTGCTGCTACCGTCGCCAAAGCCTCGGAGAGCTGGATGCGCGCCGAGGCCAGCAGATTCGGTGTGACTTCCAGTTGCGGCAACTCGCTCATCTCGCCATGAAACACGCGCATCGCCTTCAGCTCGGCGGCGCACTCGGCGCAACGCTCGACGTGCCCTTCCAGCTCGTGACGCGCGTCATCGGCCAGCTCGTTGTAAAGATACAGCGAGATGTTTTCCTGTACCCAATCGCAGTTCATAATTGCCTTCTTCGCTTCTTTACTTCAGGTCGGCCAAAGCCGTCCTTAACTTCTGCGTTGCACGAAACAGGGTGTTCTTTGCCGTCTCTTCCGTTGTGTTCAGGGCTTCGCCGATGGTGCGCAGCTTCAATCCCTGATAGTGCTTCATCTCAAAAACCATGCGTTCGCGCGGACTCAGCTTGGTCAGCGCCTGGGCAATACGCTTGCCCAGTTCGCGCCGCATCAGATCCTGCTCCGGACTCGCCCCGGCGCGTTCGTCCGGAACCTGCTCCAGCAGGTCAAACTCTTCGCCCTCCGAGCTGACCCGCACCGAAGGATCTTCCTTGCGAACCTGCTTGCGCCGCAGATAATCCATGCACAAGTTGGAAACGATCCGGTAAATCCACGTATAAAACGAACACTCGAAACGGAAGCTCCCCAGGTTGCGGTACACCTTCAGAAACGCTTCCTGGTAAATATCCTTCGCTTCGTGCTCGGAGCCGGTCAGATGCAAGGCCAGCCGCAACACCGGTTGATCGTACTGACGCACCAGCTCCTCAAACGCAGCCTGATCTCCCTGCTGCGCCGCGCGAATCAGTTCGGCATCATTTACCCGGCTCGGGCCTTGCCCCACCATGCTTTCCTCTGGGGAACCTTTCGCTTTGCCCGTGCCCATCAACTCCGAACCCTGCCTTCAAGCGCAGAGTCCGTCGCTCACATGGTTGGACGGAACAAAGCTCAGTCCGTTAGCAATCTATTTTGCAATCCTAAATATGAAAAGGCCAGCGCCCCCGGACGCCGGCCTCCCACAGAACTCTTGCCCGCGAACTCAGGCGGACGGTTCTTCACTCGCTTGCTTGGTCACCGCGACCTTGATCTGGACGGTGACTTCCTTGTGCAGCTTGATCGGCACGTTGAACTCGCCCAACGACTTGAGCGGCTGATCCAGCTCAATCTTGCGGCGGTCGATGTGGAAGCCGCGGCCTTCCAGTTCATGCGCAATGTCGGCCGATGTAACCGAACCGAACAGCGTATCGTGTTCGCCGGACTTGCGGGTAAAGTGCAGGCTGACGCCCTCGAACTGCTTTGCCAGCAGCTCTGCATCGCCCTTTTCCTTCGCCAGCTTGCGTACCGAGGAGGCCTTCATCTGCTCGATTACGGCTTTGTTCGCCTTGGTAGCTTCCACGGCGAGCTTCTTGGGCAACAGGTAGTTGCGGCCATAACCTTCTGCCACATTCACCACTTCGCCCCGCGCGCCCAGCTTGGAAACATCTTCTTTCAGAATGACTTCCATGACTCAATCCTCTCTAATCTCAGCTTTGCGTCTCAGCGCTGCGCCCCGCGCGCCGCAACCATGCGGCGTCAACGGAGTTTAGCGGCCGGCCGCGAAAGGCAGCAGAGCGATGTTGCGCGCCTGCTTGATCGCCTCGGTGACGCGGCGCTGGTGGGGCGTGCAAACACCCGTCAGGCGGCGAGGAACGATCTTGCCGCTCTCGGCCACAAAGCCCGAAAGCAGACGCACGTCCTTGTAATTAATGCTGTCGATCTTCTCGGTGCAGAACTTGCAGACCTTCTTGCGCCGGAAGAATTTGCGGCCACCATCGCGGCCACTGCCACCGGGGCGTCCGCCCCGCCTGGCGCGGTCCCGAGGAAGAACGGGGACCGGAGGGACGTGCGGCGGCGGCCTCAGGTGCCGCTGCTTCAGACCTCTCCGGAGCTGCCTGTTTGGTGCTCTCGTCTGCCATAACTCTCCTTGTTGGCGCCCGAAGCGCCGAATCTTTCACTCATTGTTTCGTCGGACTGCCTGCTCGCAAGCTGCGTCGACCTTGTCGCGCAAACTACTGGCTCAAAACTCGTCTGCCGCGACGGCAACCTGCCCCCGGCTTAAACCGTCGCGGGCGGAACTTCCGCCGGAGTTTCGGCCGCTGCCGCAGGAGCTGCCTCGCGACGCAGCGACTGGCGGAGCTGCTGCCGCCGGCGGCCGCATTCTCGGCTGCCTGGGCTGCTGCCGCCGCTGCGGCTTGGCCCTGCGTTCCCTGGCCCTTGACCTTGGCGTCGCGCAGCTTCTTCACCTTCGCCAGACGCTTCTCTTCCTCGTCCGTACGCACGGTAATGAACTTGATGACAAGTTCCTGCACGCGCAGACGGCGCTCCAGCTCTTTCAACACCGAGCCCGGTCCCTCCACGAAGGCCAGAATGTAGATGCCATCCTGGAACTTCTTGACCGTGTAAGCCAGGCGGCGCTTGCCCATGCGCTCAAAGCCGGTCACCTTGCCGCCGGTGGCGGCAACGTTGGTCTCCATCGTCTGGAGAAGGCGGTCCATATCCTCCTCGGGTGTATCCGGACGAAGGATGAACATCACTTCATATTTACGATCCATCTGTTCTCTCCTGGGCTGCGCTGGCGCTTGCCCTCAATCCTTACTCCGCTTGCCCGGCCTCGTTCATCTTCTGATTGAACCGGTTCATCGCGGCTGACGCTCCAAGCGTCAAAATCATTCGAACCGCTTCACTGCTCGCGTCCAGGGCCTCATCGGCCAATGGCAGTTGCGCCTTCCGCATCGGCGACAGCAGATAATCCCTGCCGTTCGCCGGCTTGTGCTCCGGCGCTACCCCAAGACGGACCCGCAAAAACTCCTGCGACCCGCCGAGGGCGGCGATGATCGACTTCATTCCGTTGTGTCCGCCCGCGCTTCCGCGCTCGCGAACCCGGATGGAGCCGAACGGGAGTGCCAGCTCGTCATACAACACGATCAAGTCTCGGGCTGGCTCCACTTCGTAGCGCTCCAGCAACTCCCGGACCGACTCGCCGCTGAGGTTCATGTAGGTTTCAGGCTTGGCCAGCAACACCGGCTGCCCTTCCACAATCGCCCTCGCCGTGACCGCCTTGCAGTGACGGTTTGCAACTTTCACTCCGCACTGCTCGGCGATGCGATCAATCGCCAGAAACCCCATGTTGTGCGGTGTGAACTGGTACTCGATGCCCGGATTTCCGAGCCCGACAATCAGTTTCACCGTGCCGCCTCTCCCATCGCCGCGGGCTCACGCGGCGTAGCCGGCTGAGCCCGCCGCGGCAGTTATTTCTTCTTCGTGTCCTTCGCGTTTCCGGGCTGCCACTTCCATCTTGCCCTTCTTGATGACTTCGGGCTCGGCGGCGGCGACAGCGGCTTCCACCGGCGCAGCCACTTCTTCCTTCACATAGGTGATGTGCACAACCGTGGCATCGGGATCGTCCAGGTACTTCACCGAAGCGGTCTGCGGCAGGTCGGCGACGCGAATCGCGTCGCCCTGGCCGAGGTTGGTCACGTCCACGGCAATGTGGCTCGGAATGTCGGACGGCAGGCACTCGATGTGGATTTCGCGCAGCACCAGGTCCAGCAGACCGCCCTCTTCCTTGGTGCCCTTGGCTTCGCCCTCGAATGTGCACCGGAACCGAGAGACGCATCTTCTGATCCATCGCGATTCGCTTCAGGTCGACGTGCAGCAGCGCGCCCTTCATCGGTTCGTACTGCCAATCCACCACCATCGCCTTGGCCTGTTCGCCCTCGAGGTTGACGTCAAAGATCGTGTTGTGACCCGAGGCCGAGCGCAGAATCTTCAGAATCTGCTTCGGATCCACGGCAATTGCGCGCGGGTCTTTCTTGGCGCCGTACAGCACCGCCGGAATCATCCCGGTGGTGCGCAGACGGCGCGCGGCATTCTTGTCGGAAGCTTCACGCAGCTTTGCTTCCACTGTGTTTGTTGCAGTTGCGGTTGCCATCAGTCCGTTCCTTCTACGTCTGGGTTCACGTCGAAGCCCGGCGCGCACCGTGCGCGCCAGGGCTTAGCTAAACAGCTTGCTCACCGAGGTCTCTTCGTGGATCGACTGGATCGCACGCGCGATGAGACCGGCGATCGAAAGCACCTTGATCTTCGGTTCCTTCTGTGCCGCCTCGCTCAGCGGAATTGTGTTGGTAATAATCAGCTCTTTCAGGTTCGACTTGGAAATCCGCTCCAGCGCCGGTCCGGAAAGTACGGCATGAGTGGCGCAGGCGGAGACCGCAACCGCGCCGTTGTCCAGCAGCGCCTGCACGGTCTTCACCAGCGTTCCCGCCGTGTCCACAATGTCGTCCAGGATCAGGCACGTGCGCCCGCGCACATCGCCGATCACGTTCATCACTTCGGTTACGTTGATCTCCGTGCGGCGCTTGTCCACGATCGCCATCGGAGCATCCATCTTCTTGGCAAAGAAGCGGGCGCGCTCCACGCCGCCGGCATCGGGAGAAATCACCGTAAGGTTCGGCAGATTCGCCTTGCGGAAATGATCCACCAGCACCGGCGAGGCAAACAGATGATCCACCGGAATGTTGAAAAAGCCCTGAATCTGCGGGGCGTGCAGATCCACCACCAGCGCGCGATTGGCTCCCGCAGTGGTCAGAATATCGGCCACCAGCTTGGAACTGATCGGAACCCGCGGCTTGTCCTTGCGGTCCTGCCGGGCGTAACCGAAATACGGAATCACCACCGTGATGCGCCGCGCCGAGGCGCGCTTGAGCGCATCGATAATCAGCAGCAACTGCATCAGGTTGTGCGAGACCGGATCGCAGGTGGACTGAATGACGAACACATCGGCGCCGCGCACGTTCTCCAGAATCTGCACGTAAATCTCGCCGTCGGAGAACTGCGTCAGAAACGTCTGTCCCAGCGGCAGTCCAAGAAAATCGCAGACCTCTTTGGCGAGTGCCGGATTCGAGGTGCCGCAGAAAATCCGCAACTTATCATCGCGGCGAGTTGGTACCGGCTTCTTGTCACCCTTGGGCAGTTCGGCGGCCTTGGCAGGAGTCGCTACTCCCGCTTCCGGCGCCGTCTGCGTGGCCTCGGCGGCTGCTGCTGTCACTACACTCGGTTTGACTACTGCATCCATCGCTATCTCCGCTATGGGGACTGGTTGATCCCCGCTTAAATCGCGTGAAACTCCAGGCCGGCCGGCGCGACATCATTCGCGGCACAGCTTCCTGAAACCGGTACTGCCAATTGCGTTCCCTGACCTGAAATTCTGGCTGGGCGGCCAGGATTCGAACCTGGACGAAGTGCTCCAAAGGCACTTGACCTACCATTAGTCTACCGCCCAGTGGGGCAAGATTCGCCGAATCGCTACTTCACAAACATCTGCGCGCGATATTGACTTCGCGGCAGCGTTTCGGTGACCGTGGTTGCCAATCCTTCCGCGCTCATCCGTTCGGCCGCCTGCACCGCACGCTCGCGGGTACGGAACAAACCGTACATCGTCGAGCCTGATCCGGAGAGCGAAGCATAATCGGCGCCTTCGCGCTCAAGCACTCGCTTCACGTCACGCAATTCGGGATATTGAGGAAAGACGACTCTTTCGAAATCGTTTTCTATCCCGGCACGGACGAGGTCGAGAAGCGGAGTCTCGGCCCGGTCCCCGTCACACTCGACGGGAACACCGGATACATCCAGGTAGCTCAACCACTCAAACGCAGAGCGGTTGAACTTAGATAGTGTAACGGAGTCACCGGGGGGCGTCAAATTCCACGCCTTGGAGTCGCTCTCGCATCAATGCGTCCCAGTCGCGAAACGCCTGCGGCGTGGAGACCGCGACCGCGGGCGTGACCAGCACGCAGGCGATCGCCGGCAGGTCGGCCAGGGGATAGACCTGCTCGCCGCGGCCGAGGCCGAGCACGGTTCCGCCCAGCAGAAACAGCGGCAGATCGCGAGCCGACTTCGGCGGCGATGCGCAGTCGCTCGGCGGCGGCGAGCGGCTCCTTCAGTTCGCGCTCCAGGGCGAACATGGTGGCCACGGCATTCGACGAGCCGGCGCCGAGTCCGCCCTGCACGGGAAGATTCTTTTCGATGGTGATGGCGACCTTGGCGCGCTGCTTCCAGTGGCGCAACATGCGGTCGGCGACGCGATAGCAGGTGTTGGTCTCATCGCATGGAACCCGCGGGATTCTTGCAGCGAATCTCGATGCCGTTGCCGCGCGCGACTTCGACGCGGATGACGTCGTGCGCGGCGATCGTCTGGTAAATCGTCTCCAGGGCATGGAAACGGTCGGGCCGCGTGGGGCCAATCGCCAGGCCGAGATTGATTTTTGCAAACGAGCGAACGGTGACTGCCATGCCAACGATTCTACTCGTCCGGCGGGTCGAGAGCGGGATTCGGAGCCGGAAGAGCTAAAGGATTGGCGAATCGGCCAATGGCTGCGAAAGCAGAATGTACCAGTTGGGCAATCGTTGGCGAAATCTCGACCTTTCAGTCAACCTTTCGCCCTGCCGGGTTGCCGCGTGCGTCCATGGTTGGCGAGTACGAACGCCGGCTGCCCGAGACGAAGGAAAAAAGATTTTGGTGCGGCTGCTAACGAGTGGAGAGCTAGCGCGTCTATCTGGCATACAGAACGAGTAGCCTCCTTTTGCATCCCTCGAGGCGCGGATCAATCCGCGCCTCCTTTTTTGCGCTGGGATGTTTCTTGCGCCCGACCGCAGGGAGGCTTCGTCTATCATGGAAGAGGACGAGGGGAATGGAAACGATGAAGACGAAGATAGTGGCGCTGATTGCGGGAATGATGATGATGGCTTCGGCGGCGTGGGCGGCAGGCGATACCAGCGCGCTGCATCCTCCGAAGGGGAGCCGGATGGCGCTGGTGGTGTTCGAGGACCTGCAGTGTCCGGCGTGCGCCAAGGCCGAGCCGCTGCTGGAGCAGGCGGCGCGCAATTACCATCTGCCGCTGGTGCGCCATGACTTTATCATTCCCGATCCACACCTGGAGCACGGAAGCGCACATCATGGCGCGGTACTTCGATAGCCAGTCGCCACAGTTGGGCGAGGAGTTCCGGCAATATATCTTTGCCAACCAGAGTGCGATTTACAAGACCGAACCTGCGCGAGTGGGCGGACAAGTTCGCCGCAGCCCACCACACCGCGCTGCCGGCTTTCTACGATCCGACCGGCGCGCTGCGCGCCAAGGTGGAAGCCGACACCCAGCTTGGACGGGTGACGGGCGAAAAAGGCGTCACCCGCACCCCAACCATTTACGTGGTGACCGATTCGAAGCAGGAGCCGTTTGTGGAAGTGACGAGCCAGGACAAGCTGTTCGATACGATCGAACAGGTGAAAGCCGCACTGGGAACACAGGCGAAGGCGAAGAAATAGAGCGCGGATGGTTGCGCGGTCAAGGCCACCTTTCGGTGGCCTTTTGCTTTGGTGCAAGAGCGGCAGACGGGTCGGCCTTCAATTGCGAGTGATCCCATGGAGTGCGTTGAGAGCCCGTCGCTGTGGTTCCGAGAGCAGTCGAATGTGCTCCCGTCCTATTCCCTGAGAGCCGTAATTCATATCCGCGCCCAACGTTTGATTGTTGCAATTGATGGCCAGAGGTAACGCCAGAGGTGAGCTAGACAGACATACGGAGTACCGAAGTTTTGTTTCACTACACGGTATTGTTCGTCATAGGTGGACATATCCCCTGAAACCCCTAAGTCGACCACTTCCGCCACCACCGTATTAGAGAGTCTGACCGATCTTCCAGCTTTCGTCATTCGCTGGTTGAGGTCGAAGTCGGCAAAAACCCGGAATTGAGTTCGATATCCCAGATGGTCTTCGCGCCGGTAGAACGTACCCTGATGGTGCCAGAAATTAGTGAATCGCAGGACGAATCCAGCTCTGGGGCGAAAGATTCTACAACCATCAATCTTCACGCCAAAACTGACGACATCGATGTTGTCGGTCAGAGCTTGTTCGAGTTTCTGCCGGGGAATGCAGCGAAGGCGGTCACCGGCATTGAGGTGCAGGATGTATTGGCCGGTCGCCGCCGCAATGCCTTTGTTCATCGCATCGTAGATTCCCTGATCTGGTTCGCTGATCCAGTAATCGATGGAGTCGTCATGCTCTTCGAGGAGGCTCGCTGTGCCGTCGTCTGAGCCGCCGTCGATCACGATCCATTCGACCTCGCTTCCGAGGTGCGGAGTGATGTTGGCGATTAGGGCGGGAAGTTCGTCCGCCGCGCGAAAGAGGACGGTAATGATGGAAACCAGTGGCGGCGTGTTCCGGACGTCCCGCAGGCGGCGTCCGCCTTCGGTGCAAGTAATCATGACTGGCCCGCTTTCGTGCAAGCAGAGTAGCTGGGGAGAGTAGCTGGATCTACTTACCTCATGCGGTGACCTGAGTCACTGGATAAGGTACAGACCTGAGTCACTGGACAAGATACGCCAACTTCGATGCCGGCATAACGGTAGCTAGAGGGGATTCAGGAGGGCGGCACGGAATGCAGCAATAGAACGCGGATGGTTGCGCGGTCAAGGCCACCTTTCGGTGGCCTTTTGTTTTGGTGAAGGAAGTGTAAGAGCAGCAGACGGGTCGGTCTTCAATTGCGCGTGATCCCATGGAGTGCATTGAGAGCCCGTCGCCGCAGTGAAAACACTAACAGTACCAACTTCACAGTGCAGTAAGTAACGTCGGCGAATCCTGTGCAGGCTTAGAGGAGTGCTGGCGGCCTAGTAGTCGCTGTAGGAGTGCAATCAAGGGACAGACGGTGTTGTACCAGAGAAAGGTAAGGAGGGCGTAGTGAGGCCCGAAATTCTTACGGATAATGCGATAGCTCTCGGCCTTGGTGGACTCACCTGCCGACGCACCGCCCCCGCCCATTTTCGAGACAAGGATGTCGAAACAGCGCACGGATTTGTTGGCAAGTACCATGCGTTGATTGAGGTCGAAGTCGGCATGAACCGGAAAGCGAGTGTCGTAACCGAGATGTCCCTCTCTGCGGTAGAAACAACCTTGATGATGCCAAGGCATATAGAAACGCGAGAGGAACAGACCGGGGCGTGGGCGGAAGATTCCGAATCCTTCCATATCCACGGAAAACGAGACGAGATCGACTCCGTGACACTCGCGCAGTTCTGCAAAAGGGATGGTCAGCAGACGGTCTCCGGCATTGAGGTGGAGGACGTATTCTCCCCTTGCCTCCGCCACGCCCTTGTTCATGGCGTCATAGACGCCATGGTCGGGTTCGCTCATCCAGTAGTCGATCCGGTCGCCATGCTCTTCGAGGAGGCTCACTGTGCCGTCGCCGGAGCCGCCGTCGATCACGATCCATTCGACCTCGCTTCCGAGGTGCGGAGTGATGTTGGCGATTAGGGCGGGAAGTTCGTCCGCCGCGCGAAAGAGGACGGTAATGATGGAAACCAGTGGCGGAGTATTCCGGGAGTCTCGCAGGCGGCGTCCGCCCTCGGTGCAAGTAATCATGATCGGCCCCCATTCGTGTGCAGGCGTAGCTGGATTTGCTGCGACCTGAGTCACTGGATAAGTTACGGGCACGAGATGGTATGGGGAGGGAGAAAAGTGATCCCCCGCCCCGTTTAGCAAACTACCGGTTAGAACGCGGTGGTCAGGGTTCCGCCATTGGCTTCGTTCGACTCGCCGAAATGGCACTGGCGGCAGAACTGGGTCGTGGAGGTAGCCTGGGTCGTCTGAGTTGCGGTGTTGGCAACATCGTAGGGTCCGTTGATGAAGAAGAACGTGCCATACGTGCCAGTGACGCTGCCCGCGATCGGGCTGTTGGCGGTCGCGGCGTAAACGTTCATGATGTGCTGGTTGTGGCAGGTGGTGCAAACCACATACGGCATGGTGTTGGCGTTCACCGGGGTCGGATAGGCATACGTACCCTTCATCAGCGACGGAGCGCCATACGAGGTGATGAACTTCGAGTACGCACCGCCAGCGGCTGGAGTTACGGAGGTGACGCCCGTGGAGCTGGTCACAAACACAACGCCGTTGACCGCATCGCCGTAGTAGCTACCCATCGCGGCGTTGATCGTGGCGCTCTCGCCGACCGGGTGGTCGTTATTGTAGTCTTGGGCGAAGGTGCCATCGGCGCCGAGCAGGGTCGGGATGTGGCCGGTGCCGTAGGTGCTGGGCAGGGCGCCGATCTGCTGTTCGTAAGCCTGGTTCTGCATCATCGCGCCCTTGGCGACGGCACCGTCGTGGCAGGCGAGACACATGATAATGCCGCGGACGTCAGCGTACTGCTGCGGAGTCCACGTGGTGGGGTTGCCGGTAGCAGGCGTACCCAACAGATACTTGTTGGCGCTACCGGTGTTGCTGATGTCGCTGAAGTCCAAGGTCAGACCCCAGAGCGGGCCCATGTTCTGCGCGAAGAGGGCGTTGGTACCGGCCCAGGGGTAGCCGTAGGCGCCCGCACCATAGGAACCGCTATGAGGAGCGTGGCAGCCAGCGCAACCACGGCCGTAGTTGTTGTGGGCTCCCAAAACGTCGACCACGGGAGCGACAGAACCTTCAGTTCCGGTGAATGTAGCTGTTCCGGCGAAGATGAGGGCGGACGCCATTAAGACCAGTGCGACTACTAGAACGACTCTCTTCATTTGAAGCCTCCTGATGAGTATTCAAAACAAGTGTTCAAGCACATCACTGCCACTGCTCTGACGGACTACTTTTGCGGCTGAGTACGATTGTGGCGGGGATGGTATGTCGTTCCGCAACCTAAATTCGGTGATGCTGGTCACCTGCGCATGGTCACTGGAGAGAAAAGCTCAGCCTTACACCTTACCGCCGCATGGCTACTCTGCTGCATTGAATGGCGTTATCTCCACCACGGTCTGCGCCGCATAAACTCTGACATTTGCCCAATCCATTGGCGGATTGGAAGGATTCGGCAACGATGGGGGCAGTGGCTCCGGGGGATGCGGGCTTGCGCCTCAGGATTTGGATTTGGCGCGCTTGGTGGTGCGGGTGGCGTTGGGCGTGAAGTGCTGCCAGCCTTGGGGCTCGAGTTCGGTGGTGTAGCCGTTATCGTGCTCGATGGTGATTTCGTCGCCCTCGACGATGTAGCCGATGAGGGAGAGGGGAATGTCCTTGTATTCGGCGGGGAGGCGATGGGTGGGGGGAACGGTGAACAGAAGCTGGTATTCGTCGCCGCCATGCAGGGCGTGACGCAACTCGACCTCGTGGCGATTGAGCGAGGCGATGGGGATGGCGTTCTCCTGGAGGACGGCGCCGGTGCCCGAGGCTCGACAGAGGCGGGCGAGATCTGTCGAAAGGCCGTCGCTGATATCGATCATGGCGGAGGGAATCTGCTTTTCGCGCAGGAAGCGGGCGAGCGCAAGCTGGGCCTGGGGATAGAAATGGGCGGGGTAGGAGGAGGCGCGGAAGCGACGCTCGGGAGCGGCGTACATCTGCTCCAGCAAGGCGTAGGGAGCGCCGAGCTCTCCGCTGACGAAGATTCGGTCGCCGGGTTGGGCGGTGCTGCGAAGGATAGCCTTGCCTTCGGGAACCGATCCGATGACGGTAATGTCGGCGAGGACTCCGACGGGGGATTGGGCGACATCGCCGCCGGCGAGGGTGACTCCGGCTGGCTTGGCGGTGTTCAGGAGGCCATCGAAGAACTGGTCGACCCAGCGCTGCGGGAGTTCGGCGGGCAGGGCGAGGGAGAGAAAGGCGGCGAAGGGCTCGCCACCCATGGCCGCGATGTCGGAGAGTCCGCGGGTGAGGCAGCGGTGGCCGATGGAGTCGGCGGGATGCCACTCACGGCGGAAGTGCACGCCTTCGAGCGAAAAATCGGTGGTGACGAGGGTCTCGGTGCCAGGCAGGGTGGAGAGTACGGCGCAGTCGTCGCCGATGGAGCGGAGAACGCGGGCCGAGGCCGCACGGCGCTGGGCGGGGCGCGCCGCCTCGCTGGCGTGAGCAATGCGTTCGATGAGACGGATTTCAGCAATAGGCATGACGTGACAGAGTACTCGAAAACGGCAGGCGGCGAAAGGGCGGCGTGGCTGGGCGCGGAAGATTGGTTCCCGGCGCGGGAGGATTGCTTCCTAGTCTGCGGCCCGCCGGACGCTGGGCGGGTTACGGGCCGACGGACGGCCC
This sequence comes from uncultured Acidobacteriota bacterium, assembly GCA_963737175.1. Taxonomy (GTDB): domain Bacteria; phylum Acidobacteriota; class Terriglobia; order Terriglobales; family Acidobacteriaceae; genus TOLSYN. The sequence goes on from CAVTRQ010000001.1 coordinate 62,321, forward strand.
TCCGGTCGCTGACGCCGGGCGGGTACGGGCCAACGGACGGCCCTCCGGTCGCGGACGCCGGGGTCAGACGCTGGCGGCGGATTCTCGGATCTGAGCTGTTAGCTCGTCTACCTTGCGCTCGAGGACGTGGCGGATGGAGAGGATTCCGATGAGACGGCCATCGTCTTCGATGACGGGGAGGTGGCGCGTCTTGTGGTTGATCATGGTCGCGGTGGCTTCGGCGATGGAGGTGGAGCGGGTGGCCATGAGGACCGGGGTGGACATGACTTCGACGATGGGAATCTGGTGGGGGTCGCGGCCCGAGAGAGCAACCCGGGTCATGACGTCGCGCTCGGAGAAGAATCCGGCCACGATGCCGTGTTCATCGACGACGGCGGCGGCGCCCATGCTGCGCTTAATCATTGCCTCAATGGCATCAGCGGCGGAGGCGGTGAGAGGAACGGAGGCGGGATTGGCGGCGCAATACTCGAGAATGTTCATGGCGGTCACGTAGATGGTAGATGAAAGAGTACCCCTAAAGAGATACCGGGGCAATAAAAGTTCCGTAAATTGGACGCTTGGAAGCGAAAGCTGAAATTCTTGGGGCAAATTCCGTAACTGAGACAAGTGCGCGGGAAGCGACGGGGCGGCTGGATCAGCCTTTCGCTTGGCGATCGAGGCTGGCCATGGTGATGCGGAGATAGTTGTGGGGATTGACGGGAACGCCATGAATGCGGACTTCGTAGTGCAGATGGGCCGCAGTGACGCGGCCGGTGGCGCCGACGTATCCGATGACCTGGCCGCGACGAACCCGCTGGCCGGGGGTGATGGCGAATCCGGAGAGATGCCCGTAGCGGGTGACGAGGCCATTGCCGTGATCGAGGTCGATGAGGCGTCCGTAACCGTTCATGAGGTCGGCGAAGCTGACGACACCGTCGGCAGCGGCGTGGACCGGGGTGCCGTAGGGGACGGAAAGATCGATGCCGCTATGGAATGCGCCTTCTCCATTGAAGGGGTCGACGCGCTCGCCGAAGGAGCTGGTGATGCGTCCTTCCACGGGCCAGAGCGAGGGAGCTTCGGCGGCGCGGGTCCAATCCGAGAGCGAGGCGAGACGACGGGTTCCATCCTGCAGACCGGCGGCAGCGGCTCCGGTGAGAGCCGAGCCCCGCAGGGCGTAGAGGGTGTTGAGCGAGGCCTGATACTGGCCGGGCTGCACATCGTCATTGGTGGGCAGCAGGTGCGCATCGGTCTTGAGGCCGTAGATGACCGAGACTTCGCCGGCGATGGAGCCGAGCGAGGCGACCTGGACATCCTTCTCTTTTGAAACCTGCTCAAGCTGGGAGTAGTTGCGCTTGATCTGGTGATTTTCAGCGCGGAGATCGTTGAAGCGTTCCACCTTGCACACCATGCGGGCGTAGGAGGCGGCCATGCCGGTGACGATGAACATGCCGATGAGAGCGCCGGCGAGGAAGACATAAAGATAATGAACGGGAATGGGAATCTTGCGGAGCTGTCCCTCTGCGTCACGGGCAACAAAAAGGATGTACCAGCGTTTCCGCAATACTTTCTCCGGGAAATGCAAAAGATGTGGCGATGACCGCAGCCAAAAGCCAGGGAGTCACGCTCGGCGAACCGCCGTGGAGCGTTTGCACGCCCCCTCCCTTTTTCCATTCATTATGTATAGCGTCCATTGCAGGGTACCAATGGAGAGGTGACAGCGTCAATGAAAAGGATACCGACACACGTCCAAACAGGGGTTTTTGATGCAGATTGCCTGGACCGGGGTTGCCTGGCAGGCGATGAAATTGCGAAGATCGCGGACGGGGAAGGCTTTGGCGACCGCCCGCCAGCGGCACTGTTATAATCAAAGCCTACGCCCATGCCAACGAAATCGACGAGTGGCTTTCTTTCCTTCGAGGCACCTTCCCAGAATCCGCGTATCCGCTCCACCACCGTGCTTTGCGTGCGACGCAATGGACGGGTAGTGATGGCGGGCGACGGGCAGGTGACCCTCGGCGATCATGTGATCAAACAGGGCGCGCGCAAGATTCGGCGCCTGTATCAGAACAAGATTCTGGCTGGTTTTGCGGGCTCGACGGCGGATGCGTTTTCGCTGTTTGCGCGCTTTGAGACCAAGCTGGAGCAATATGCGGGCAATCTGGGACGCTCGGCGGTGGAGCTGGCAAAGGACTGGCGCACGGACAAGAGCCTGCGCCAACTGGAGGCGCTGCTGCTGGTGGCCGACCAGAGCCAGACCTATCTGCTGAGCGGCAACGGCGACGTGATTGAACCCGACGACGATCTGGCCGCCATCGGCAGCGGTGGGCCCTATGCGCTGAGCGCGGCGCGGGCGCTGATGCAGTTTACCGATCTGGATGCGCTGAAAATCGCCGAAGCCGCGATGACCATCGCAGGACAGACCTGCATTTATACCAACGACAAGTTTACGATCGAAGAACTGTAATGATGCGCTGAACGACCCGCCTCCGGCGCGGAAAGCTGGACGGAGGCGCAGCAGCAAACAGGCGGCTGAAAAGGGCTGCAAAGGCCCGGCGCCGAAAGGAATTGCAATGGCGATTTACCTGCCACAGACCGTGGAAGAAGAGCTGATCGCGCTGGATGAGTTGACCCCGCGCGAGATTGTGGCCGAGTTGGATAAGTACGTGGTGGGCCAGCACGACGCCAAGCGCGCTGTGGCCATCGCCCTGCGCAACCGGATGCGGCGGCAGAAACTTTCGCCGGAGATGGCCGAAGAGGTGATGCCGAAGAACATCATCATGATCGGACCGACGGGAGTGGGAAAGACGGAGATCGCACGGCGTTTGGCAAAGCTGGCGAACTCGCCGTTCCTGAAGGTGGAGGCCTCGAAGTTCACCGAGGTGGGCTACGTGGGGCGCGACGTGGAATCGATGATCCGCGACCTGATCGAAATCGCCATCGACATGGTGCGGGAGGAAAAGCTGGAGGACGTTGCGGAAAAAGCGGAGATGAATGCGGAAGAGCGCATTCTGGACCTGCTGCTGCCGCCCACGCCCAGCACGGCGGCCCCGGCTCCGGGAGATGGTTCGGCGCCGGCAGGCACGAGCGCGGGAGCGGCGACGATTCCGGGCGAGACGACGGCGCTGACGGTTCCGGCGGAGAGTGGTTCGCGGACTCGCGAGAAGTTGCGCCAGCAGTTGCGCGAAGGCAAGCTGGACGACCGCACCGTAGAGCTGGATGTGCGCGAAAAGAATATGCCGGCGTTTGAGATCATCAGCAATCAGGGCATTGAAGACATGGACATCAACTTCAAGGACATGTTGCCCAACATCTTTGGCCAGCGCACCAAGAAGCGCAAGATGAAGGTGAGCGAAGCCTTTGACTACCTGATTGCGGAAGAAGAGCAGCGGCTGATCGACATGGACCAAGTGACCAAAACGGCGCTGGACCGGGTGGAGCAGAGCGGCATCATCTTTTTGGACGAGATCGACAAAATTGCCGGACGCGAGAGCGGACACGGGCCTGACGTTTCCCGCGAGGGCGTGCAGCGAGACATTCTGCCGATCGTGGAAGGGACGACGATCAATACCCGCTACGGCATGTTGCGCACGGATCACATTCTGTTCATTGCGGCCGGAGCGTTCCACGTCTCCAAGCCCAGCGATCTGATTCCCGAGCTGCAGGGGCGCTTCCCGATTCGTGTGGAGTTGAAGTCGCTGACGGTGGAAGACTTTGTGAAGATTCTGACCGAGCCGAAATCGTCGCTGACGAAGCAGTACGTTGCGCTGCTGGACACCGAGGGACTGAAGCTGGAGTTCACGCCGGACGCGCTGGAGGAGATTGCGATCTTTGCCGCCAAGGTGAACGAGACGACGGAAAACATCGGAGCGCGGCGGCTGCACACGATTATGGAACGGGTGCTGGACACGATCAGCTTCGAGGCTCCGGAGCTGAAAGAGAAGGACGTGAAGATCGACCGCGAGTACGTGGGCAAGATGCTGGCCGACATCGTGAAAGATCACGACTTGTCCAGGTACATTTTGTAGAGGCGGTGGAAGAGTTTGGCGCGCCGCTCTGGCCAAGGGCGGCGCTTTTGTTTGGCCGATTCGTCGATTGCGCTTCGGGATTGGTGGATGGGCGAATGTGCAACAGTCAGTCAGAAAGTTGGCGTGGCTTCGGGCTGCTCGACGACCCCACTCAAGCCAAAAGAGGGCTTGAATGGGCCACCCGATATTTATTGGGCGTGCGACGCGGCTTCTTCGATCAGGGCTGCAACCTCCTTCGGCCTGGAAATGTAGACTACGTGACTGGCGCCTGAGACTTCGACCTTGTGACTTTTGGCCCGTGCGGCATACCAGCGTTCGAGGTCGGGGTTGATGGTTCTGTCCTTCGTCGCTACCAGCATCCAACTTGGTTTGCTTTTCCACGCCGGTGTGGTGATGACCGCTTTGAAATTGTCAGCGAAGTTCAGCACCTGCGAATGCGCCATCAATGCGGCCTGTGCCGCAGGCAGGTCGGCGGCAAAGTACTGATGAAACTGCGCGGGGTCAATGTAGGTGAAACCGTCCGCTGTCTTCTTGATCGCTTTGGACTTGCTGAGGTCACTGGGGAAGCGCTTTCCTTGGTCAGCCTCGTCCATACCCTCTCCAGCACCCGGCATGTGGGCCGCGATGTAGACCAAGCCGACGACGGATGGATCGGTCCCGGCTTCGGTGATGACAGCCCCTCCATAACTGTGAGCGACAAGAATGCACGGGCCGTCCTGCAAGGTAAGGATGCGTTTGGTGGCGGCCACATCTTCTTTGAAGGACGTCTCGGGCTCTTGCACGATGCTGACGTTGAAACCATCTTTGACGAGAATGTCGTAGACGCCCTTCCAGCCGGAACCGTCCGCCCATGCACCATGAACCAGAACAATATTCCGAATGCGATGCGCTTTGTTTTGCGCCGAGAGCGCGCAGCAGGTCAACAGCAAGAATACGACGCAGAAAGGCTGCAACGATCCTCGAACTCGGTGTTTGGCACTGCCTGTCATGTTAGTTCCCTTCCTCCTTCTTTGTGCGATCCAAATGTTGTCTAGGGGCGATTGCTCGGTAGATGAGGAGTTGGCGAGCGGAGTTTGCCGGCGACAGGGTTGCGCGAGATCGGGAGGGTTTTGCGACAGTGATTCGCAAAGTTGGCGCGGTTCCGGGCCTGCTCGACAGCCCCGCTCAAGCCAAAAGAGGGCTTGAATGGGCCACCTGCTTCTCGACGGTCTGACACGGTAAAATGAAAGCATGAATATGGATACTGGGGTTCCGGTTGATTCCGAGCTGGCGGAGAAGCGCGAGCGGCTGTATGCGCGGCTGCGCGAGTTGGGACGGGTGTTGGTGGCGTACTCGGGGGGAGTGGATTCGGCGTACCTGGCCTGGGCGGCGCACAGCGTGCTGGGCGGCGAGATGCTGGCGGTGATGGCGGACTCGCCTTCGCTGGCGCGGGCGCAGATGCGGGACGCGGTGAGCTTCGCCGAGGAGTACGGGATTCCGCTGGAGACGGTGCGCACCGACGAGTTGGAGAATGCCGACTATCAGCGCAACGACGCGATGCGATGCTTCCACTGCAAGGATGAGCTGTTCGGGGTGATGGAGCGCTTTGCGGCGGCGTCTGACGCAAAGCAGGGCTGGGCGGCCGTCGCCTACGGGGTCAACGTGGACGACCAGGGAGATTGGCGTCCGGGACAGAAGGCGGCGCGGCAGCACGGGGTTGCGGCTCCGCTGCTGGAGGCGGGACTGACGAAGGCGGAGATTCGCGCGCTGGCCGCGGCGGCGGGGCTGCGGATTTGGGACAAGCCGGCGTCGGCTTGCCTGTCCTCGCGGATCGAGTATGGGCGCAAGGTGACGCGCGAGGCACTGGAGCAGGTGGAGCGCGGCGAAGATGCGCTGCGGGCGATGGGCTTCCGGCAGTTCCGGCTGCGCCACCACGGCGATGTGGCGCGGATCGAGATTGCGCGCGAGGAGATGGAGCAGGCGCTGTCGCTGGAGATGTTTGCGCGAATGAGCGCGGCGATCAAGGCGTGCGGATTTAAGTATGTGGCGCTGGACGTGGAAGGATTCCGCTCGGGTTCGATGAACGCGGTGCTGGACGTGGAGAGCCTGCGGTAGGCGTCGGAAAATCAAGCGCAAAAGCGACGACTGATCGAAGTGCCTCAGGGGCCGCGCTGGAGCTTTGAGCGGTGCAGGGGTTCCTCACGTTGTTCGGAATGACAGCTTAGAGGCATAGGCAAGAGCAACTGCAAAGGCACAGGCAAGGTCAACTTCCCCACTCAAGCCCAAAGGAGGGGCTTGAATGGGGCACCCGAAACGAGATCGATCGCTGCTCTGGTTGAGGAACAGGCCGCCTGCGGGAGGTCTTGCTAATTGTGGCGGCCTGGGAGTGGCTTGAAAGCGGGCGCGTGAGATAATTCAGTGGTCTATGGAATGGAATTGGAAGCGGGTTGGAGAGTGGTGGATGCGCCGATTATTTCTGTGTATGTTGCTGCTGACGATTGGGTGCAGGGCGCAGAGCCCGATCAGCGCAGAGCTGGATCAAAAGATCGAAAAGCAGGTTCGCGCCACCTTCGGCGTGCCGGCCTATGTGGACGTAAAAGTGGGCGAGCGGACTGCCGAACGCCGACTTTGCGGGCTACGATCATCTGGTGGTGACGCTCTCCTACCGGGGACAGACGCAGACGCGGGAGCTGCTGCTGAGCAAGGACGGCAAGACTCTGCTCTCGATGGTCAAGATGGATCTGACGCGCGATCCGCAGGCGGACGTGATGGCGAAGATCGACCTGACGGGGCGCCCGGTTCGCGGCAACAAGGACGCGAAGGTTACGGTGGTGGTCTATGACGACTTCCAGTGCCCGTACTGCTCGCGCATGCACCAGACGCTGAACGACGTGCTGAAGAGCTACGGCGACCGAATCACGGCTGGTGTACAAGGATTATCCGCTGACGGAGATTCATCCGTGGGCCGAGCGGGCGGCGATTGACTCCGGCTGCCTGGCCAAGACAGAGCGCGGGCGCCTACTGGGATTTTGCCGATTACGTGCACGCCAACGGGCGGGAGATCCAGGGTGAAAAGCGTCCCGGTGGATGCCGCAACGGGCCGATGTGGACCGGATCACGATGGAGGTGGGCAAGCGGCACTCGGCGGATGCGGCGGCGCTGGAAAGCTGCGTGAAAGCGCAGTCGAAGACCGACCTGGAGGCCAGCTTGAAAGAGGCCGCAAGCGCTGGGCGTGGAATCGACTCCGGCGGTGTTCATGGACGGGATGAAGATGGACGGCGCGGTGCCGGAGGATGAGTTGAAGGCGGTGCTGGACAAGGAATTGAAGAGCATGGGCGTAGAGGCTCCGGCAAAGCCCGCACCCTCGCCGGGGCAGTAGGACTGTTCCAACCGCTATAGAGGAAAGCTTGCGCACGGTGCGGGGAGCCAAGGGGTTTCCTTGCAGACGCGGAGCTGGAGGAATCCCGATTTGAATCGCAAGATGAATGGAGTGGGCGCGGCGCTGCTGGCAGATCTGCGCGCTGGGTCTGATGGCCGCCGCGGGATGCAAGGGCCGACAGGGCGGCGACGACGTGATGGCCCGGGTCAACGGACGCAAGATCTGCGCCCGGAAGTCGAGAAATATTATCGCAATCAAATCGCGAGGGACAGCCGCCGCCTTCGCAACGAGCAGGCGCAGAGCTCTGCGGCTGAGCATTCTGCGCGAGACTGATCGAGAACGAAATCCTGGTGCAGCGGGCGGAAAAGCTGGGCTTGCTGGCAACCGACGAAGAGGTGGACAGCAAGCTGAGCGAGATCCGCGCGCCGTTTACGAAGGAAGAGTTTGACCAGCGGCTGAAGGAACGCAGCATTACGCTGGAGGATTTCAAGCGCGATCTGCGGCGCTCAATTACGGTGGAGAAGGTGCTGAACAAAGAAGTCACGTCGAAGATCAACATCAGCGACAGCGACATCTCGAACTACTACAACCAGCACAAGGCGGAGTTCAACCTGATCGTGCCGCAGTATCATCTGGCGCAGATTCTGGTGACGACGCAGCCGAACCCGCAGGTTCGCAACCTGAAGAACGACAAGGCGCAGAACGAGGCCGAGGCGAAGAAGAAAGTTTCCATGCTGCAGAACCGGCTGGAGAGCGGCGACGACTTTGCCACGCTGGCGATGAACTACAGCGAACAGCCCGATACGGCGGCGACGGGCGGCGACCTGGGATTTATCCCGGAGAACTCGCTGAAGGACGACAAACAGGCCTACGATGCGATCAGCCGGCTGAAGCCGGGACAGGTGCACTCCGCCTCTGCCGGCGGCGGACAACGGATCGCACCAGGTCGTTCGGCTACCGCATCATCAAGCTGATCTCGAAGGAGCCGGCGGGACAGCGCGAGCTGAACGATCCGCGGGTGCAGCAGGCGATTCGCGAACAGTTGCGCGACCGCCGGGAGCAGTTGCTGAAGAGCGCCTATCTACGAGTCGCTGCACAATGGCGCGTCGGTGGAAAATTATCTGGCTGACCAGATCTTGAAGAGCAACGGGCAGTAAAAAAGCAGGTTTCAAGGTTTCAAGGTTAAGGACTGCGCCTGGCTTCGGCTGGGCGTTTTGCTTTGGTAGGACGAGCGTTATTGCTGGATGCAAAAAAGCGCCGCGGGTGGGCGGCGCTTGATAAGAGCAATGGAGTTTATTCGACGATGACCAGCAGGTCGCCGGCGTTGACGGCGGAGGCTTCTTTGACGGCGATCTTGGTGACGTTGCCTTTCTTGGTGGCCTTGATCTCGTTCTGCATCTTCATGGCTTCGACCACGACGAGGCCCTGACCGGCTTCGACCTCGTCACCTTCGGCGACGATGAGGCGGACGACTTTTCCGGGCATGGGGGCGATGATTTTGGCCGGGCCCGCTTCGTCTCCGGCGGCGGCGCGACGGCTGCGCAGCGAGCGCGGGTCGCGGACTTCGGCGGGGAAGCGCTCGGAGCCGACGATGATGTGGGTTTCGCCCATCTGCGAATACTCGCGCTTGACTTCGTACTGGCGGCCCTGGTGGATGATGGAGAGCACGTCGCGGGCGGTCATGACGACGTCGAGGGCGAAGGGCTCGCCATCGACCATGCATTCATAACCTTGGGCGACGCGTTCGAGTTGGACCTGGTGGGATTGACCATCAATCAGGATTTCGTATTTCATCGGCAGTCCCTCGATGCGTGCCGCGGCCTTCCAGCCGCTGGGTTTGTCGCCGCCTTGCGCCGCGCGGCGGTGCCTCGCTGGTCCGTGCAGTCCGTCCTCATCGGAGCTGGGCTGGGCTCCGGGCGGCGGTTGCTGGGCAAAGATGGCCGCCGTAATGGCGACGATCGGAAGCCGGCGCTCGGTGCGCGCGTCAATCTCGCGCGGCTCCGGCAAGAGCCGATCGAGGAAGCCGGTATCGACGCGTCCGGCCTGGAAGTCGGGATCGGAGAAGAATGCGGCGGAAGAGGGAGAGATTGGTTTTGATGCCGCCGATAAAGTACTCGCCCAGGGCGCGGCGCAGGCGGTTGATGACCTGCGGGCGGTTTTCCCCGTAGGCGATGAGCTTGGCGAGGAGCGGATCGTAGTCGAGGGGCACGACCCAGCCTTCATAGACGCCGCTGTCACGACGGATGCCGGGACCGGAGGGCGACATGAGGCGGGTGATGCGTCCGGGTGAGGGGAAGAAGTTGTTGTCGGGATCCTCGGCGTAGATGCGCAGCTCCATGGCGTGGCCGCGCAGGACGATGTCCTGCTGCTTGAAGGGCAGCGGCTCGCCGGCGGCGACCCGAAACTGGAGCTGGACGAGATCGATTCCGGTGACCAGTTCGGTGACCGGATGCTCGACCTGGAGGCGGGTGTTCATCTCGAGGAAATAGAAGTTCTTCTGCGGCATCGACGAGAAACTCGACGGTACCGGCATTGCAATACTTGGCGGCCTTGCCGACCTGGACGGCGACTTCGCCCATGCGGCGGCGCATGTCGGGATCGACGAAGGAGCAGGGCGCTTCCTCGAGAACCTTCTGATGGCGGCGCTGCACGCTGCACTCGCGCTCGGCGAGGTAGATGACGTTGCCCTGGGTGTCGCCGAAGATCTGCATTTCGACGTGGCGCGGGTTTTCGATGAACTTCTCGATGTAGACCTCGGAGTCGCCGAAGGAGCGCAGGGCCTCGCTCTGAGCGGCTTCCAAGGCAGAGGCGCAGTTCGCCGGCGTGTGCGCACCATGCTCATGCCCTTGCCGCCGCCTCCGGCCGCGGCCTTGAGCATGACCGGATAGCCGATGGCTTCGGCAACGGCGAGGGCTTCGGCGGCGCTGCTGAGGCCGGTGTCGGTTCCGGGCACGAAGGGAACATTGGCCTTTTTCATGTTCTGGCGGGCCCTGGTTTTGGAGCCCATCATCTCCATGGACTCGGGCGAGGGTCCGATGAAGACGATTCCGGCGTCGCGGCAGGCGCGGGCGAACTTGGCGTTCTCGGAGAGGAATCCGTAGCCGGGATGGATGGCCTCGGCTCCGCTGCGGCGCGCGGCTTCGAGAATCTTGGGAATGTTGAGGTAGGACTCGGAGGCCTGCGCGGGGCCGAGGTACTCGCAGAAGATCGGCCTTGCGCACGTGGAGAGCACGCCGGTCCACATCGGAATAGACCGCGACCGACTCGATGCCCATCTCGCGACAGGCACGAATGACGCGAACCGCAATCTCGCCGCGGTTGGCGATCAGAATTCGTTTGAACATAATAAGCGCTTCCTTCTAAGAGACTGGGCCAACCAAAGATTTGGATAGTATCAAAAACACAGGGGCGAGAACAAAGAAGATCGAGCGGAGGCGTCCGCGGTGCGCAGGGTGGTTCGATGGAAGACGGTGCTTGGAGCCGGGTACGGGCCTGCGGCCCTCCGGTCGCCGACGCAAAGGGGCAGGCTAGATGGTTGCTACGACTTTGCCGGCCTCGATGCGAGGACTCTTGCGCAACACGGCGGGCAAGTTGGTTCTGACCCAGTCGGCGGCGGCGTGGCCGGACTCGATGGCGTTGGAGAGGCTGTCGAAAATACTGACTGAAAGCATTCCACCATTGCCGAGGTCGACCCAATAATAGGCGAGGAAGCCGGGCAGGGCTGAGATGAGCGGCACGAAACCACTGCCGACCTGCTTGGCGGCTTCTTGTGGGTTGGTTACGTCCTCATAGCGCCGCACCGTTACGTGGCGCTGGAAGTGCTGCACTCGCTGCGCGGCAAAGGCATTCAATCGCTCAATGACCGACCCGGAGGCGGAGCCGGCAGCAGAGGGAGCCGACGGTGCGGGGACGGCCGGGGTGGTTCCGCGCGAGGGGCGACTGGCTCTGCCGGAATTCTTGTAGGCTACGACTTGACCACCCTCAATGCGAGGTTTTTGGGTCAGCACGGACGACAAGTTGTCGCGGACCCAGGCGGCGGCGGCTTGATTGGACTCGATGGCATTGGGAAGGCCATCGAAGACACTGATGGAGAGCATTGCGTCCTGACCGAGATCCACCCAGTCGTATTCGACGAGGCCGGGCAGGGCTGCGATGATGGGCACGAAACCTTCCCGTACCCGGGTTGCCGCTTCTAGGGGGTTGGATACGCCTTCATACCGTCGCACCGTTGCGTACATCTACAGTCTCCCTCAGACATTGTAATCGTTTGAATTCAACGCGTTCTGGAAGCTTGAAGGGCAGGACAGGACGGGAACCGGCCCCGCGCGCGGAAGCGAACGCGGGGCCAGTGCTGACTAGAAGCGGTAGGTCATGCCGACGTTGAGGATCGGGTAAAACTTCGCCGGCGCAAGGTCGCTCTTGATCTTGGCGATCTGCGTGTTCAGGTTGGACTGGAATCCAGGCACGCTGCTGATCGGCATTCCGGGGTTGGTGGCGGAGCAGGGACCCTCGCAGCCGTTGCCGGACGCGCTCAGGGCAAACTGGGCGGTGCCCGTGTAGGCGGCGCCGATTTCCACGGGGAAGGCGAAGTGACGGCCCGAGCGCGGAATGGCGTTACCCCAGCCAAAGCTGAAGGTAGGAGCAACCTTGTTTCCGTAGACAAGGGAAGCATTGGCCTGCAATGGGTTGGTCGCGCTGCCGTAGTAGTCCGTGCTGTTCAGGCTGATGCTATTGCTGCTGTTGAGGGTGGCACTGCCTTTGATATTGAAGTTGTTGTAAAGGGCCGCACCGCCGCTGATGCGGAAGCTCCCGTGAAAGGGGAAGAAATCATACATGGCGCGAAACTCGCGGGAACTGAGACTGGCGCCGTAGGCGACGTTATCCTCGGTGAGGTTGAGAGTGTAGTTCATGAAGTTGGCGTCAACGCGGAGATTGGTGCGGCGTGAAATCGGGGTCACCGCCTCGACTCCGATGCCGTACAGGCCGACGTTGACGCCGACTGCGATCTTGGAGAAGGGGCCGTAGGTAGGGTTGACCGCGATGGGAGTGGCCTCGGTCTCGACGGCGACGTCGGGCGTAGCGGGACTCTGCTCCGAGAAGCCCGGCTGCAAAGCAAGAAGAGTAACGAAGACAGCGACAGCAAGAATGCTGAAGCGAGTGGATTTCCGCGGCGGGTTCGTAGTGCAATCCATAGGTGGTCCTTTTGCTTTGCGGGCCGGAACAGGCACGCTCGAAATGGGTGAAAAGCAGCTCTGGGGAGAGACTCTGGAAGCTAGGATAAGCCAGGATGGGGCTGGAGCGCACGAAAAATTTCTTTTGGAGCTTACTTCAGTACTGTTTCAGGACGAACCCCGAACGCCAGGAATTCGCGGGCCTGTTCGACCCGGTTGCGCAGGCGCTCCATGGTGGCATGGAGGATTTTGGCTTTTTCCACGAGGCCGCGCTGGGTCGCCACCTGGGCGATGGCCTGGGCGTTCTGGTTGGCTTGGACGGCGGCTTGCTGCAACAGGGCGAGAGCTTCGGCATGGGGACGCCAGAGATGGGCGGAGTTCTGGCGCTGCCGCATCTCTTCGCTCTCCGCCTGGATGCGCGCCATGATGGCGACCATGTGGACCAGGGCGCGCGCATTGTCGCCACGGAAACTCTTCTCCTGGTGAAACGCGGCGCAGTAGGCATCGGCTTCGGGCTGGGAGAGGAGGAAGTTGCCGAACTTCATGGGTACGATGTGGCGGCAGCGCTCCTCGGCGGCACGGACCCAGCCACGAATCGACTCCTCCACGGAGCGAATGCGGGTCTCCTCCTGCATCTGGCCGGGGCTGGCGAAGGTGGGCGCGGAAGTGGTGGGCGGAGCCGCGGCGGCATCCTGCGGCGCGGCGGCTGCGGACGCCGAAGGCGCGCGGGCAGCGGTGCGCGTGTGAGATTTGGAGTCCACCGCCTTCTTGAGCCGCGAGACGTGGCGGAACTGGTCCTGCGCGCGGCGGTATTCGGTGCCGAGGATGGTTTGCTCCTCGATCTGCGTGAGGTGCTGCACCGTGATGTCTCCTTCGACGCGGGCGTAGAGGTTGCCACCCCGCTCCTGAACCTCGTCGGCGTAGGACTTGATGTGGGCCGCGGCGGCGGTGAAGAGCTCGGCAAAGCGGAGGCCAAAGCGGTGATTGTAGGGCGCGATGGTGCCCAGGGCGTGGGGATGGTAGAAAGCCGGTCCGAAGTTGTGCTTGATGTGACGCACCTTCTGGATGAGGCCGGAATCCATGAGCTGGTCAAAGTGCTGGAGGTGCTCGACGTCCTCGGAGAGAAACTCGAACTCGTCCAAGATGTGCGCTTCGTCGCGGGTCAGCTCAGGCAGCTCCGCGTCGTCGAGGATCTCAAGCAGAGCAATCTCAAAGGGCGGCATCGGGGCAACCCCGTCGATGGAGATGCCGCGCTGCTCCCACTGGCCGGGGACGCGAGGGCAACGGTAGAGGAAGGTGGCGACAAAGTCGGTTTTGTCGCGGTCAAAATCATTCTTGGACTGCTTGCGGGCATAGTAGCGGAGCAGGGCTTCGGCGAGATCATGATCGACGGTGGCGGTGAGGCTGAGGCGAAGCATCTCCGGGGTGATGGCCATGTCCAGAAGCTTGAGCCAGCGGCGCATCGCCGGCAGAAGGGCGGCGACATCGCGATCGGCAGCGCGGAGGGAGTCGGCTTCCAAACCTCGCGGCGGAGTGACCTCGTCCTCAAGAAAGTCGCGCAGGAGGTTGAGGTAGAAGCCCTGCACGATCTCGAGGATAGTGAGCTCCCAATTGAGGTCGACGGCCACGGCTTTACTCCAAGGTGAGTTGAGGAGTCTAGTCTACGACGAAGCGGGAGGATTGCGGTGAGGGAATTTTACCGAGAGCTGCGAACGGCCTCTGCGAACAGAGGCCGTTCGAGTCTCCGGATGCTGGCGGGTGGGGCGTCGGGGGCGCGGCAGAGATGCTACCGCTCCGGCGGCGGGCACGTGGCGAGAGCTATTTCTGCTGATCCATGACGATTCCGCCACCGCCCAGCTTGTTGGCCTTTTCTTTCTTGGTGGCAATCGTCTTGTCTACCCAGTTATCGGCGGTCTTGAGGTCGGCGGCGCGGGCCACCGCATTGTCGCACTCATAATCGGCGCGCTCCCGATACAGGAGATTGATGTAGGCCATGGCGTCGTCATAGTCCTGGCGGAGTTGGAGAGCCTTGTTGAGCAGGCCGATGCCTTCATCGACAAACGGAGCGTTATGAGTCTTGACGACTTCGCAGACTTTTTTATCCTTGAGCAGATCGGTGGCCTTCATGCCGAGCTTGAGGCGCTCTTCCTGGCGGAATTTGTAGGCCTCGGTCCAGTCGATAAAGGCGACTGAGTAGTAGGATTCCGGATCACTGGGATCGATCTGGACGGCTCGGTTGTAGTACTGCTTGGCCAGGTCGAATTGCTTTTCCTGGAGATAGAGGTAGGCGATTCCCTTGACCGAGTTTATGTTGCTGGGATCGACGGCGAGGACTTTTTTGTATTCTTCAATGGCCTGCTCGGCGTAGTGCCGGTTGTCGGCGGTTTCGGCTCCGGGAACGTACTGCTGGGCGTACGCCGTGGCGAGATAAATGCGCGCGTTGAGCAGGCTGGAATCAAGGCTGACGGCCGACTTGAAGTGTTGAATGGCTTCTTCGTAGCGGCCGTTCTTGTACGATTGCACACCCTTGTTGAGCTGGTCGCGAGCCTGGAGTTTGGTGCATCCGGCAGAGGCCAGGAGGAGGAGAGCGAGGGATAAGACGGCCACTACGCGTACGATTCTCTTCATTTGGTGTCACCTTCCGTTGCCAAAGATGGCCGGGGTCTGCGCTCTCGGGTGAAGCTTCGCCGCGGGTACTACGCACGGCGGGTACGGGCCGACGGATGGCCCAGCCGCTGAGGTGCGGCTCGGCGCGGCCTGTGACTCGGATTCCCGCGCTCCGGTTACTGACCGGCCTCGATCTTGGCCGTGATCAGGCCCACCTTATCCACGCCTGCGGCGTGAACTTTGTCGATGACCTGGGCGACGTCGGAGAAGGTGAGGTCTTCATCGCCTTTGACGAACGCGACCTTCTCTGCGCGCGTCTTGAAGATGTCTTCCAGACGGCCCTGGAGGTTGGCGAGGGTCACGTCATCCTGGTTGATCTTGAGCGTGTCGTTCTTGGAAATCTGCACCACGATGGTGCGTTCGTCGGGATTCTGCTGCTGCGGAGTCTTGGGCGGCTGAGGAACCAGCGCGTCCAGCCCCTTGGGCGTGAGCGGTGTGATGACCATGAAGATGATCAGCAGCACCAGCAACACGTCGATCAGCGGCGTTACGTTGATATTTGCCTGGGGACCAGAGTCCCCGCCACCCACTGCCATTGCCATCGCGCGAGTCTCCTACTTTTTCTTGGGCGCGGCGGTTGCCGGCGCTTCCAGCGAACCCTGCTTACGCTCTTCGGTGAGGAGGCCGAGTTCATCCACCCCAGCGGAGCGGACATCATCGACCACCGAGACGACGTCGCCATACTTGGCGCCGCCATCGGCCTTGACGAAGATGCGCTTATCGGCCTTGTTCGCCAGTCTATCCTTCACTGTGTCGGTCAACGCCTCCGGGGAGACGGCATCGGAATTCAGGTAGACCTTCCCGTCGCGCATGATGGCCACGATGAGGGAATCTTCCTTGTCGGCCTCGGGCATCTTGACCGGATTATCCGTCTTGGCCAGATTGACGCTGACGCCTTTCTGGAGCATCGGCGTGATCACCATGAAGATGATCAACAACACGAGCATGACGTCGACCATCGGAGTTACGTTGATGTCCGAGTTGACGCCGGCGATCCTCTTTTTACCTTTTGCCATAGCTTGCTACCTCCGGTGCATCCGCGTTACCGGCGGCCGTTGCGACGCTTCAGGAAATAGTCGATCAACTCGCTGGAGCTGTTTTCCATCTCGACGTCGAATGCCTCGACGCGGCCCGTGAAGTAGTTGAACATCCAGACCGCAGGAATCGCCACGAACAGACCGATGGCGGTGGTTACCAGCGCCTCCGAGATGCCTCCGGCGACCGCCGCCAAGCCGGTTGCCTTGGCGCCCGAGATGCCCTTGAAGGCGTTGAGAATTCCGACCACGGTGCCGAACAGACCGACGAAGGGAGCCGTGGAGCCGATGGTGGCCAAGCCGCCGAGGCCGCGCTTCAACTCGGCGTGAACGATGGCTTCGGCGCGCTCCAGGGCTCGGCGGGAGGCGTCGAGATCTTCGGCGGGCAGTTCGGTGGAGGCATCTTGGGATTTGAACTCCAGCAGACCGGCGGCGACCACCTTTGCCAGATGGCTCTTCTTGTTGCGGTCGGCGACCTTGATGGCTTCTTCGATCTTGCCATCCTTCAGGGCTCCGGCGACGGCCGGGGCAAAGGAACGCGACTGGCTGCGGGCAGCCGAGAAGGCGAGGGCGCGATCGATCATGATCCCGATCGACCAGCCGGACATGAGGAACAGGACAATGACCACGACCTTGGCCAGGAAGCCCATCTGCTTCCACAGCGAGATCGGATCCCATCCGATGCCCCCTTCGGACTCCTGGAAGAGCAGGGCTGCGGCCTGATGCATGTTGCACAGAACCAACGTTGCAATGTTTGCGAGAACCATGGGTTGATTTTCCTCCTCAGAACGCTTTGCGCGATTCTGATCTTAGTTGGGGCGCAGCCACTCGGGATACGCGAAACTGTTTCACACTTCAGGGCCATCCCGGTGGAAGGGATGGGCCTTGTAATGGACAGGAACTCCTATTGTACGGGAGAGCCTACCAGCACGAGAATTGGCAGCCAGACTAGCGCTTGCTTTTCGACCGAAATCCACGCGGTCGATACCAGCCGGCTGCCGGAGTTAACCGCCCGCCAGGGTGAAATTCACCGTAACCTGCGTATCCACTTCGACGGGCTCGCCATTGAGAATGTACGGTCTGTACTTCCACTGGCGGACGGCGTCGAGCGCACTCTGGATCAGCATCGGGTGACCACTGACGGCTTTCAGATTCTGAATCGAACCATCCTTGCCAATGACGGCCTGGAGAATGACTTGACCCGAGATGCGGGCCTGCTTGGCGAGCGGCGGATAGGACGGCTGAACCTTATGGATGAGAAGTCCGCTGACGACCCCGGAGGAAACTGGAATCCGCTTGGGAGTGGCCGCCTTGGGCACGGCGACCGGAGCCGACTGAACGATGGAGCCGAGAACGCCGCCAACGACCCCGCCAGCCTGTCCTCCCGGTACGCCACCGACCACCCCGCCTTCCACGCCACCGCTGCTGGGCGGAGGATCTTCCTTGATCATCGCGATCTTCTTGGGAATCGCGCTGGGAGCCTTGAGTTGCCCGTTGTCGATTTCGGTGGGAGCCTTGACCGGCGCCTTGGGCATCGCCGGCGCGGCAGCGGGCGGTGGCGGCGGCGGGGGCGGTGGCGGCGGCGGGGCGACCAGGTAACCCATCAACTGCTGCTTGGGAAGTGCTTCCGTGTAAATCAGGGGAATCAACAAGAGAAGACCCACCAGGGCAGCTTGAAGCGCGAACGAGAATACCGTCGTCCACACGCCACGGCGGTGCAGCTTCGAGTTTTTGCCGCCTGACTCCAGCAGGCTATCTTCAAACATAAACGAGCTCTCCGCTGTCTCTAAACATGAGCCGACTCTCCGGCATAGTCCACATATCTAGTAGACACCGGAGGGAATGATTTTGTTTCCTGAATCAAGTGCCTACCACGAGAAATACAAGTTCGGGATACAAGCAGGGTACGCGGCAACGGAGGCCGCTCCGGCCTCGGGCGCTGGATACAAGCAGGGTACGCCAGGAAAGTGAAAATGATTTTCATTTTCTTGAGTGTACATCTCTCGCGCTGCCCCATCCTGTGACCGGAGTCACAGGATGGGGTGATGAGCTATTTTCGTGGGAATTCAAAACGGGCTCACGCTACGGCAGCACGCGCGCTGCTGAAACATCGAAGAATCATCTACGCCTTTGCCGGTGCCTTGTAGCGGCGGCCTTCGTTGTTGGATGACGAGGCGGGCGCTCCGGGAACCGACGTCTTTCCGCGCCACTGCTGATAGGCAACCAGCATGGGGGCGGCGATAAAGATGGAGGAATAGGTGCCGATGATGATGCCGATTACCAGCGCCAGGGAGAAGCCGTGCAGCACTTCTCCGCCAAAGAGGAACAGGGCCAAGACGGTGAGGAAGGTAAGTCCGGAGGTAAGGACGGTCCGGCTCAGGGTCTGGTTGATGCTCTTGTTGACGATGTCGGTCAGTGAATCCTTGCGCAGGAGCTTAATATTTTCGCGGATCCGGTCGAAGACGACGATGGTGTCATTCATCGAGTAGCCGACCAGGGTAAGAATGGCGGCGATCACGGTCAACGAAATCTCGGTGTTGAGCAGGGAGAAGGCGCCGACGGTGATCAGCGTGTCATGGAAGCAGGCGACGACAGCGGCGATACCGTAGATGAGCTCAAAACGGAACCAGAGATAAATCAACATTCCCAGCAGCGAGTACAGAGTGGCCAGCACAGCCCGCTGACGGAGCTGCGCGCCAACCTGGGGTCCGACGATATCGACGTTGCGCACCCCGAAGTTGGAGGCATAGAAATCCTGCTGAAGAGCCTGTATGACCGGGGCAGGAGCGACGGCGCTGGCGTCGGTTACCGCCGTGAGGACACCGCCGTGAGTTTTGTCGCGGAAGTCGACGATGGCGCGAGCGATCTGGCCGTAGCGCACGGGGGCGTCGGTGCCGAGGTGGAGCGGGTCGGCCTTGAGCAGGTAATCCTGCAGGGTGGTGAAGCCGGTGTTGTTGAGATCGGTTTTGCCGGGCTCGGCCTCGGACTGCAGAGCCTTGACGATGTTTTCCTTACCCTGGTCGAGCGCCTGCTCACTGGTCTCGCGGATATCGAGCGAGATGAGTAGCTCATTGGAGCCGGGGTGGGTGTCGGCCTGGATGCGGGCATTTTTCAGACCGGCGCGATCCAGCTCGGCGCGGATGGCGTCCACGTTGGGCTTCTGGGTGAACTTGATGTCCACGATGGTTCCGCCACGGAAGTCAACG
This sequence comes from uncultured Acidobacteriota bacterium, assembly GCA_963737175.1. Classification (GTDB taxonomy): domain Bacteria; phylum Acidobacteriota; class Terriglobia; order Terriglobales; family Acidobacteriaceae; genus TOLSYN. The sequence continues at coordinate 81,761 of CAVTRQ010000001.1, forward strand.
CCGAGCGGAATGTGATGCCAGAACAGCATGGAAGCGATGCCGGCGAGGGAGAAGATCAGCGAGAAAGCGAGGAAGTACCACTTCTTGCTGAGGAAATCGATATTTGTGCTACGAAACAGTTCCACTGTAGAAGCCTTCTACCCGAGAAGCGCGGGCTCCTCTAAATTTCTTGTGCGTCGCAGACGCGGCGAAACCTTACATCCGAACTTGTTGCGGCCAATCTCCGGGAACACCGGCGATCGGCCGCCGAACTAAATCGAGAGCGCCTCACCGCGCTGATGGCGGTTGAGGATGCTTTCGAAGATGGTGCGCGAGACGAAGACGGCGGTGAACAGGTTCGCCAGCAGACCAAAGGTCAGGGTGACGGCGAAGCCTTTGACCGGACCGGTTCCGAACAGGAACAGGATGGCCGCCGAGACGATGGTGGTGACGTGGGTATCCACAATGGTCACCCACGCGTGGCCGAAGCCCTGCTCGACGGCCGAGGCCGCGGTCTTTCCGGCGCGCAGCTCTTCGCGAATACGCTCGAAGATCAGCACGTTGGAATCGACGCCCATACCGACGGTGAGAATCAGACCGGCGATGCCGGGCAAGGTCAGCGTGGCACCGGAGAAGCCGAGGAATCCGAGCAGAATCACCAGGTTCAAGATGAGCGCGAGATCGGCGTTGATACCGGCGAAGCGGTAGTAGATCAGCATGAAGGCCAGAACGGCGATCATGCCAACCATGGCGGCGCGCACGCCCTGATGAATCGAATCGGCTCCGAGCGAGGGACCGACGGTGCGCTCTTCGAGGTACTTGATGGAAGCCGGCAGAGCACCGGAGCGCAGGATCATGGCGAGATCCTTGGTCTGCTGCTCGGCTGAACGAGCCGGAGATGCGTCCGGTGTCGCGAATGGCTTCCTTGATGTTGGCAACTTCCTGCACCTTGCCGTCGAGGACGATGGCCAGGGGCTCGCCGACGTGGGCGGAGGTGAAGTTGTAGAAGCGGTCGCCGCCGTCACGGGTCAGGGTGAAGATCACGTCGGGCCGGCCACTCTCTTCGTGTTCCGGCTTCGGCCGAGCGCAGATCGCGTCCGCTGACGGCCGAGACGCGGCTGATGAGGTAGTAGACGTCGCCGCTTCTCGTTGCCGGCGTTGCTGCCGATGCTCTTGCCCTTGATGATGACCGCGTCCGGGGGAAGAATGCCACCGTGAGCGGCGAGCACTTCCTGCTCACTGTTGTAGGCGCGGCCGTTGTCCAGGGCCTGGCGGATTTCCAGCATGGCGGTGGACTGCATGACTTCCTTGACGCGGGCGGGATCGTCGACGCCGGGAAGCTGGACGAGGATCTGGTAGTCGCCGAGGCCGTGCTCCTGAATCACCGGCTCGGAGACGCCGAGCTGGTCGATACGGTTGCGGATGGTTTCGATGGCCTGCTCGACGGCGCGCGTCTTGATGGCTTGCAGCACCGTCGGCTTGAGGGCGACGGTCCAGGTATTATCGGCGCCGGAGACCAGGTCGTATTCGCCGAACTGGTCGGCGATGAGCGAGCGCAGATCGCCGGCGGCACCGATGTCAACCCCGCGCAGGGTGATGCGTCTGCGGAGCCGCGACCGGATCGAGCTTGAGGATGTCACCGAAGGCGATGTTCTTCTTCTTCAGCGCATCCTTGAGCCGCTCGATGGTCTGATCGGTTTCGGCGTTGACGGCGTCGTTCACCTGAACCTGAAGGATCAGGTGGGTTCCGCCGCGCAGGTCAAGGCCGAGATGGATGTTCTGCTGAATGCCGGCGATGAGGCCGTGCTGCCTTGATGGCTTCAATGCTTTTCTCGGGATCGGTTCCGAGGAAAATTCCCCAGACGAACACGATCAAGGTAACGAGGATGAGTACGACTCTCCAGAGCAGGTTCTTCTTCATGGAAACCGCGACCGCCTAAGATTTCTTTGCGCCATCGTCGATGGTGACCGATGCGATAGCGTTGCGAGCAACTTCAATTTTCAGGTTGTCCGGGGCGACACGGAGAATGATGCTACCGGTGTCCGTGCCCTCGCCCTGCTTGATGGAAAGAATGATGCCGATGATGCCTCCGGTGGTGGTGACACGGTCGCCGGCCTTGAGGTTGGCGAGCATCTCCTGCCACTTTTTCTGCCGCTTCTGCTGCGGCATGATGAGGAGGAAGTAGAAGATGGCGAAGATCGCCACCATCATCAGGAGAGAAGTCATTCCCGCGCCGGACTGCTGAAAAACGAGGAATGCGAGTTGAGCAATCATTCTTAGGGCTCCCGCCGCTAACCGGTGCCCGCAACCTGGCAGACCGCGGCGTAGAAATTGTATTTACCTGAACCGCAGCGGGACGGCGTACCGTGGGGACACACCCTGGGTACACGAGAAACCCACCATTCGTGCCAAGTATCTTCTGGTATCTGGGAGTTCAGATTACCGCAAATCCAAGGTTCCAGCACATCTGAAAACACGGTGACGTCCGCGAAGAGGTGCAAACTTGGCGAACGGCAAGCGCAAAGACCCGGCCTTAGACCGCCGAACGGGTACTTGCAAACTCCCCTGTGATTATAGTCTCTCGGACCCGCCGCATGATGTCAAGGTAATGGGCGAGATTATGCACCGTGTTGAGCACCTGGGCCAGCACCTCCTGCGAGGAGTACAGGTGGCGCAGATAGGCGCGGGAGTAGCGGGCACAGACCTTGCAGCGGCAGTTCGGATCGATGGGATTCTCGTCGCGGGCGTAGCGCGCATTTTTAATATTCAATTTACCTTGGCTGGTGAAGAGCAGGCCGTGGCGGGCGGCGCGGGTGGGCATCACGCAATCCATCATGTCCACGCCCAGGCGCACGTACTCGACGATCTCCTCCGGGGTTCCTACGCCCATCACATAGCGCGGCTTGTCGGCCGGGAGCAGGGGAATGGTCTCGTGCACCATCTCCCAGGTCTTTTCGCGGGGCTCGCCGACCGAGAGGCCGCCGATGGCGTGGCCGGGAAAGCCGATCTCGACCGTGCGTTCGGCGGATTCGCGGCGCAGCTCGGGATACATGCCGCCCTGCACGATGCCGAAGAGCGCCTGGCGTCTGCTCGCGGCCAAAGCTGGCGGGTTTTCTCCTCGAACCAGGGAACCTCGTGCTTGTGCGCCTCGAAATAATCCTTGCTGCGGCGGGCCCAGCGCGCGGTCATTTCCATGGACTTGCGGGCGCGCTCGTAGGTGGCGGGAAACTCGGTGCACTCGTCGAAGGCCATGACGATGTCGGCGCCGAGGCCGATCTCGGCGGCCAGCGAGGTTTCCGGCGAGAAGAAATGCAGCGAGCCGTCGAGGTGCGAGCGGAACTGCACGCCATCCTCGGTGAGCTTGCGCAGATCGCTGAGGCTGAAGACCTGGAAGCCGCCGGAGTCGGTGAGGATGGGCTTGTGCCAGGCCATGAACTTCTGCACCCCGCCGAGCTGGCGGACGGTTTCGACGCCGGGGCGGAGATAGAGATGGTAGGTGTTGTTGAGCAGGATCTGAACGTCGAGCTCTTCGAGCACGTCCTGCGGCACGCCCTTGACCGAGGCGACGGTGCCTACCGGCATGAAGACGGGGGTTCGGACCTCGCCGTGCGGAGTGACAAAGCGGCCGGCGCGGGCCGCGCCGCAGGTGGCTTCAACCTGAAAGGAAAAAGACATGGAGATTTGATTGTAAGGCAGCGGTGGCCACAGGGCTCGACGGCCGAGGCAAAGGCAAAACCGTTTGGGGGACCGTTCGACTTCAAGAGCAAAGACAAATGCCCGCGGCGTGGGGCTGGTTACTGTCCCTAGGTTTGCGCCCAACTGCGGGGCACAGACCTGGGCCACCCGTCTTCCGCAAAATCAGCCTAGCTTTTCAGGGCTTGCCAGGTTTCGCGCTGGAGGAAACTGCCTTCGGAGTTCTTCTCCATCTCCAGGAAGACGGGCCATGGCGCGGTGAACGACATGACATGTTTGCCGAGCGAGGCGCGCGTATTCTTGCGTGCGGAAATATCAGTCATCCCTACCAAGGCGCGGGGATACGCTTGGTCGAGCTCGCGGTAGGCAAGGATGCCCATGACCTGGCACGCGGCACCCCATGGGATGGCTACGTTCTCCCGCTCCGGTTGCGCGTAATTGGCTAAGATGACCAGCGCCGAAAGGGCGTCGGGCTCGACGAAAAACGTCACACTCTTCACCTTGTCCTGGGCGGGATCGACGCTCTCCAGAGGCTTCACGACCACGTACTTGGCCGGAATGTTACAGATGGGCAAGGACTCGACAAAGGCTCGGGTACACGCGGGGTCCTTCACATACCGCTCCCCGTGGAGGAAGTCGTCGGCTAGGCGCGCGCCACCTGCCTGCACCAGTCCCTGGCCGATTTGACGGCCCGCTTCCGTCTTCTCGTTTCCGTCGGAGAGGAAGCGGTAGAAGCCTTCGAGACCGCCGGGAAAAGCCTCGTACTGGTTTCCGAAGCCGAGGCCCACCCCGCCGCCCCAACAGCCAACGGTCTGGCAGTCAACCACGCCGATTCGTCCTTTGGTGGCGACTGTCGCGATGAGGCTGACGACGCAGCCCCAACGTCCCGGCTTAAATTGCAGGGCTCCCTCGGGTGCCTCGTCGGACCATACGATTGCAACCGGATGGGTTTTCATTCCGATCGCACGGGCAATTTTGCTTTCCATCATCCAACTCCTCTGGACGGAATCTTAGTGCAAATGTCAGGGCGCCTCCAGCGTTTTCGTCGCGCTTCTTTGCTGACTTCTTGGGTGACTTCTTCGGTGACCCATCGTGAGCTGACGCCGGCCGCGCTGCCAGTGTAGGATTTTGCTATGCCTACCTTGCCTACCTTGAAAGCCGTTGCCTTTGATTATGGGAAAGTCCTTTCGCTGCCGCCGACCCGGGAGCAGTGGCAGACGTTGAGCACGCGCTTCCGGACGCCGCTGCAGGAATTCCAGCCGATTTACTGGGGACACCGCGAGGGGCTGGACCGGGGGACGCTGGACAGCCTCGCCTACTGGCGGAAGGTGGGCAAAGAGTGCGGATTCGAGATCGGCGAGGCCGAGGCGCTGGAGCTGATCGAGCACGACAATACGCAGTGGACCAACGAGAATGCGGAGATGCTGAGCCTGGCGCGCGATCTGCGGCGGGCCGGATACAAGACGGCGATTCTGAGCAACATGGAGCACCGGATGCTGGCGGCGATGCGGCAGAAGCTAGCCTGGCTGGATGAGTTCGAGGTGCAGATTTACTCCTGCGAGGTTGGCACGGTGAAGCCGGAGGCCGAGATTTACCTGGAGTGCTGCCGGAGACTGGGCTGCCAGCCCCAGGAGGCGCTCTTTCTGGACGACAAGAAGGTGAACACGGAGGCGGCAAAAAAAGTTGGGATGCAGAGCTACGTCTTCCACTCCGCCGTGGACCCGGTGATGCGAACCGGAGAATCAGAGATCACGGTGGCCGAGCTGCGAGCCATGCTGCTGGGCGCGAGCCGGGGACTGCGGCGAATCGCAGCCGAAAGATAATTCCCGGAGCACCCCTACGGGCGATCCGGGAATTGAAAGACGGCAGGCGTCAGCACTTGAGGCGACAGCCCTGAAGTTCCAGAAATTCTGAGATTCAGAATCTGCCGGCGGTAAAGCCTATGGCTTCGGGATGTCGTGCTTTTTCAGGAAGTCATCCACCCGGACGATGGTGCGGGTGATGGTTCCCGGCGCCGATCTCGCGCTTTCCCTCGGAGGCGGCGACACGAATGCTGGTAGAAGCGGCCCTCGATGGCTTCGACCTCGGCGGTGGCGCGCACCACGGCGTTGATTCCGACCGGAATGCGATGCTCGACACTGACGGCGGTGCCGACCGAGATTTCGCCGGGCTCGCAGAAGGGCTGCAGAGCATGAAAGCCGGCCGTCTCCATCAGCCGGATCATGTCCGGCGTGGAATAGACGGGCGGAAGTGGATGATGATGCGCGGTCAGGGTGTGCTCATACTGCACACGCTCCTCTGCCGCTCCCTTGGCACCGATGGGAACCTGTTTGACCATAGGGCGAAACTGTATCGGAGTGCGCGCAGAACAGCAAGCAAAAGTATTGCTGAAGATTGGAAGAGCCTCGGGATTCGGCGACGAAGCCCGCCGTCGGGCCGCCGGAGACACCTCAGGCGGAAAAAAGGGCTGGCTCACACATGCGATGCGCCGCACTGCCGTTGAGCGCCTGCCAGAGCCAGACTGCGGCACGCTCGGCGGAGTTCAGCGCGGGCTCGGCCAGCCGGCAGTTGCCGGCGAGAAGGCGCAGCAGTTGATCGCGCCAGATCTGCGAATGGCGGACGTCGGCATAGGTATGGAGAGCGAAGTATCCGCAGGTGTGGGCATCGGCGCCGTAGTGACGCAGCAAGCGCGCGCGCTCTCTCGCCGCTGATGCGCGGCACCTGGGACTCGTAGGCGTAGAGCGCGGCAAGAACCTCGACGGGAGAATCCTGGCAGGCGCTGCGGTGAAAGCGCTCAATGAGACGGCAGATCGACTTGCTGGGCTGGCTGTGCTGCACCTGTTCGCGGGAGAGCCCGAGGCCTTCGGCGAAGTCCAGCCACATGTCGCTGTGAGCGCGGCCTTCCACCTCTTCCTCGGCCAGGTTGCGCAGAACGGCACGGCGCAGGGCACCGTCTCCAAGACGGGAGTGCAGGGCACTGAGAAAGGTTGGGAAGGCGGCGACGTGATGAAAGTATTCGACGGCGTAGGCGCGCAGATGCTCGCGCGAAAGCTTGCCTGCACTCCAGGCCTGGTAAAAGGGATGAGTGAGGAGGTCGTAGCAGGCGATCCGCTGCATCGAGCGCGGCTTGAAACTGGCGGTTCATGAGCTCACCACAAAATAAGAGCGTTGCCTGAGATGGAATCATTCGAGGAGCCTACGCTGTGATCTACTCACAAGCAAGCCTTTCCAGGCGAAAGTGGCCCGAAGCCAGAGCCAAGTCGGGAAGACGGGATACCCCGGCGGGCGCGGAGGACGGAATGAAAAAAATAAGCAGAATCACAGGGGTGTTGCTGCTGCTATTGGCCATCATTTTGCTTACGCCGGCAAGGGCAGCGGCTGGGGCGAAAGAGGATGCGGCGGAGGCGGCGATCCGTGCCGAACTGGAAGAACAGGTGGCGGCCTGGAATCACGGCGATCTGAAGGGATATATGAAGGGGTACTGGCACTCCCCGGAGCTGACGTTCTTTGCCGGGAGCCGGGAGTCGTCGGGCTGGGATGCGGCCTACCAGCGCTATCGCACGGCTTATGTGGGCAAAGACAAGGCGATGGGACGGCTGGAGTTCAGCAATCTACAGGTGGAGGTGCTGGGCCCGGACGCGGCGCTGGTGCGCGGCGGCTGGCAACTGACGGGCAAGGACCGAAGCCAGCGCCGGGGACTGTTTACGGTGGTGCTGAAAAAATTCAGCGAAGGTTGGCGGATTATCCACGACCACTCCTCGTAGACCACTCCTCATAGGAAGCGTTTGAAGGCGGAGCGTTGGCGTGGTCACGAAACATTCCTCGCGAAACATTCGCCAGAGCAAATTCTTCACAACAATTTCAGCAGCTCGCGCTTGCGCTCCTCGGGAAGCCATGAGGCGCGGAAGGAGTTGGCGGCCAACTGGCGCAGCTCTTCGTTGGTGAATGCCAAAGGCCTGCTGCGCCAACTGATACTCGCCCACCAGAGTGGTCTGGAACATGGCGGGATCGTCGGTGTTGAGGGTGACCAGGGCTCCGGCGTCGAAGTAGCGGCGCAAGGGGTGGGCGGACAGCTCGGCGCAGCAACCGGTGCGCAGGTTCGAGGTGAGGCAGAGCTCGAGCGGCATCTGCTCGCGGACCAGGCGCGCGAGCAGCGCGGCGTCGTCGGCTGGCGCGCAGGGCGTGGCCAAGTCGCTCGGCCTTCAGAACGTCGAGCGCGCCGTAGATCGAGGGCGGCCCGACGGTTTCTCCGGCATGAACGCTGAGGCGCAGTCCGGCGCGCGCGGCCTGGGCGTAGACCTGCTCGAAGAGCTCGGGGGCGGCCAGGCGCTCGTCGCCTCCGATGCCGATGCCGATGACACTGCCGGAGTCGGTGCTGGCCCTCCGCACGCAGGTGCGATGGCCTTGGCGAGAACCTTTTCGGCCTCCTCGGGGCCGAAGTGGCGCACGGCGTCGAAGATCCAGTAGAGAGCTGACGCCGAAATCTTTTTCCGCCGCGCGCGCGTCCGCGCTCCATGCCCTTCGAAGAGCGGATCGAACTCCTGCCCGCGCCAGAAGATGACGCCGACGCTGACGAAGACCTCGGCGTGCAGGCAGCCCTGCGGCGGCGAGCTTTTCGACCAGGCGGTAGGTGATGAGTTCGAAGTCTTCGGGATCGCGCAGCCGCTCGGTGACCGCCTTGAAGGCCATCAGGAAGCCGGTGAAATCCGTGTAGTCGTAGAGCGCGGCGGCCTCGTCCACGGTGAGCGGGCGGTGCGAGTTGGGCAGCGGCTTGTAGCGATTGCTGGCCCACGGAAACGGCGTGTGATGCTTCTCGCTGAGCTGGCTGAGCGTCAGCGGATCGACGGAGCCTTCGAGATGAAGGTGCAGCTCGGCCTTGGGCAGGCGCGTGATGAAGTCGGAGGTCACTGGATCATTGTATGCAAAATCTCTTGGCTCTCTTGAGCAAACAGCAATCGCTATGGGCAGGTTGCTTCCCCACATTTGCGTCGAAAGGCACGACGCAGATGTGGGCCGCCTGACATCTACAGCCACCCGCCCGCTACTTCTGCTTTGCGAACTCGCTGCGGTGGCGGCTGTAGCCGACGTAGATCAGCAGGCCGAGGGCGAGCCAGACGAAGAAGCGAATCCAGGTGATGACGGTGAGGCCGGTCATCAGGCCTCCGCAGAAAAGCGATGGAGAGGATGGGGAACAGCGGCACCCAGGGAACCCTGAAGCCGCGCGGGCGCTCCGGCTGGGTGCGGCGCAGCAGGATCACGCCGAAGGAGACCAGCACGAAGGCGAACAGCGTTCCGATGTTGGAGAGGTCGGCGGCGTCGCCGATATCGACCAGTCCGGAGGGCAGGCCGACGGCAAGGCCGGCGATCCAGGTGGACCAGTGCGGCGTTTTGAAGCGGGGATGGACGCGGGAGAAAAACGTCGGGCAGCAGGCGGTCGCGCGACATGGCGAACCAGATGCGCGTTTGGCCGTACTGGAAGACCAGCAGCGAGCTCAACATGCCCATCAGCGCGCCGATGATGATGACCGAGCGCCAGATGGGACGCGCGTCCGAGCTGCTGCAAGGCGTAGGCCACCGGCGCCTCGGCGGCGGCGCCGGAGCCGAAGACGCGAATACTTCATCATGCCGAGCAGCACCAGCGCCACGCCGACATAGAGGATGGTGCAGACGACGAGCGAGGCGATGATGCCGAAGGGAATGTCTTTTTGCGGGTTGCGCGACTCTTCGGCGGCGGTGGAGACCGAGTCAAAGCCGATGTAGGTGAAGAAGACGATGGCGCCGCCGGTGAGGATGCCGCTGAATCCCGAGGGCGCAAACGGCACCCAGTTGGATTTGTGCACCAGGCTGCCGCCGACGACGAGGAAGAGCGCGATGGCGGCGATCTTGATGGCCACCATGACGTTGTTGACCTCGGCGGACTCGCGCACGCCGCGCACCAGCAGCCAGCTCAGGATCATGACCACGAGGAAGGCGGGAATGTTGAAGTAGGAGCCGGTCCACTTGCCGTCGGCCCAGACGGGCGACGACCAGCGTTCGGGCAGGATCAGGCCGAACTGCGCCAGTTGCGCCTTGAGGTATCCGGCAAAGCCGACGCAGACGGCGACGTTGCTGACGGCGTATTCGAGGATGAGATCCCAGCCGATGATCCAGGCGAAGATTTCGCCGAGGGTGGCGTAGCTGTAGGTGTAGGCCGAGCCGGCGATGGGGATCATCGAGGCCAGCTCGGCGTAGCAGAGTCCGGCGAAGGAGCAGGCGATGGCGACCAGGATGAAGGAGATGGCGATGGCCGGTCCGGCGGCAGGGCGGCCATGCATGAGCGCACCGTGCAGGTTGCCGTGGCTCGCCAGGTTCCAGAGGATGTCCATGACCTGGGCGTGGAGGATGGAGGGCGCTTCGAAGTGTTCGCCGGCGGCGGCGGTGCCGGTGAGGACGAAGATGCCCGAGCCGATGATGGCGCCGATTCCGAGGGCGGTCAGCGACCAGGGGCCAAGGGTTTTCTGCAGCCGGTGGCCGGGTTCGGCGGCCTCGGAAATAAGCCTGTCGATCGACTTACGGGCAAACAGTTGATTCGCCAGCGGATTGCTCCTGCTTCCCGGACACCCGATCAAAGCATGCGGAGATGGGTGGGGAATGATCCAGAGTGCCATGATAGCAAGCAAAGCGGCCACCGCCTACGCGAAAGCCTGTGCGTGGCCGTGGCCGCTGAATCGGCGGAGTTGATGCGCGGGCGGCGGGTACGCGGCAAGGACGCCGCTCCGGCCGCTGGCGCCTGGCGGCAATGGACGCCGCTGCGCCGCTGGCGCGGGCTATCTCTTCGAGGTACCGCGAGCGGCTTTCTTGACTTTCTGTTTTGCCGCGCCGCGTTCGTGGGTGCGGGCAGCCTTGGGAGCGGCCTTTTTGCGCGCTGCGCGCTTGGCCGCCTTGCGTTCTTCCTTGGGTAGAGCAGAGGTGTTGGGCATTTTCTCGGGTTTCCTTTGCGAATCAATTCTGCGCGTTGAGCGCGGTGGGCCGTGATCGGCGGTGCAGCTTGCGGCTGGTTACGCCTGCACGTGGTTCAGCTGACGGGTACGGCCTATGCCGTCCTGTCGTTGACGCCTACGCCTTGACCAGCTGGGCGTATTTCTCGACCAGCTTTTTCAGACCGAAACTATGAAATTGTACCGTAATCTTGGCGTCTTCCCCATCTCCTTCGCGATGATAGACCACTCCTTCGCCATATTTCGGATGGCGGACGCGGTCTCCCTTGCGCAATCCGCGGCCTGCCGGAGGGCGGGTCGAGGTCCATCTCCGGGCGGGAAAACTTCTTGCCGCGCGAGGCAAAAAAGTCGGCGATGTTGTCGATGGAGTTGTAGGCCTGGCCGGTGTAGGTGGTCTTGGGCGCGCTCTTCTGGCGCGAGCGGCCGCCCCAATTCGAGGCCGTGGCCGACTGATCCTCGTTCTCGTAGTCGTAATGGGCCGAGCCATACTCCTGGAAGCGCGGCGTGGAGCCCTTGATCTTGCCCGGCGAGCCGACGTCCTCCAGCAGCTCGATGGGAATCTCTTCGAGGAAGCGCGAGGGGGTCGAGGGCTCGGGCGTATCGGTGCCGTAGCGGCGGCGGTAGTGGGCGCGGCTGAGGATCAGGGTGTCCATGGCGCGCGTCATGCCGACGTAGCAGAGGCGGCGCTCCTCCTCGATCTCGGTGGGCGACAGCAGGGTGCGCGAGTGCGGAAACAGTCCCTCCTCCATGCCGACGAGGAAGACCAGCGGAAACTCCAGACCCTTGGCGGCGTGCAGGGTCATCAGCGTGATCTGCTGCGCGTCGTCGAACTGATCGACGTCGCTGACCAGGGCGGCGTGATCGAGGAAGTCGCTGATGCTCTCGCCACGGTCGCGCGAATCCATGGCGGCGTTGACCAGTTCGCGCAGGTTTTCAATGCGCGCCTGCGCGTCGGGCGAGTCCTCGGCCTCCAGAAGCTGGATGTACTTGGTGCGGTCGATGAGGAACTTGAGCAGCTCGGCGGTGGAAACCTTTTGCGCGGGCTCGGGTTCGAGTCGATCGGCGGCTTCTCGGCGCGTCGCGCACGCTGCGGCGCCGATTCCTCTTCGCATCGCGTCGGGAGAAAATTCGGTGGCGTCGGAGCCGGCGTCGAAGTCGGTGGCGTCTCCGTCCGCGGTCGTCGCCGAATTCGCTGACGTCGAAGCTGTCGTCGGCATCGCCGAAATCGAAGCCGTGCTGGGCATCGAGCGTCGGCTTCCGGCTCGCTGCATCCGCGAGGCCGGCGGCAGAGGCCGACGGCTGGCGGCTGCGTGCGGAGCCGCTCGGCGGCGGCGGCATCCATGCGCTCGGCGAATTCGCCGAAGACCAGGGCTCGGGCGTCGCGAATGAGATCGCGGAAGCCGGCCAGGGCGGCGCAGGCGCGGGCAGGCAGCAGGCGCTCGCTCGACCACCTGCTGCAAGCGCGCCCCAGAGCGAGAGATTGGTCTCCAGCGCCACGCGCTCGACGGTTTCCATGGTGGTCTTGCCGATGCCGCGCACCGGGGTGTTGACCACGCGCATCAGGGCCACCGAGTCGTCGGGATTCAGGATGAGCTTGAGGTAGGAGATCATGTCCTTGATCTCGGCGCGCTCGTAAAAGCTGAAGCCTCCGACGACGTTGTAGTTGAGGTTGTAGCGGCGCAGCGCCTCTTCCAGCAGGCGCGACTGCGAGTTGGTGCGGTAGAGAATCGCGGCCTTGTTTTCCAGCGCCTTCGCGGGCGCGCGCCTGCGCCCAGCGCGAGATGAAGTCGGCGGCAAACAGCGCCTCGTTCTCGCCGTCGGGCGCGTCGTAAAAGCCGATCTTGCTGCCGCCCTCGCGCGCCGTCCACAGGTTTTTTCCCTTGCGCTGCAGGTTGTTGGCGACCACGGCCGAGGCGGCCTGCAGGATGGGCTGGGTGGAGCGGTAGTTCTGCTCCAGGCGGATGATCTTGGCCTCGGGAAAATTCTTCTCGAAGTCGAGGATGTTGTTGATGTCGGCGCCGCGCCAGGAGTAGATCGACTGGTCCTCGTCGCCCACGGCGCAGAGGTTGTGGTGGGTTCCGGCCAGCGCGCACATGATCTCGTACTGCGGACGGTTGGTGTCCTGATACTCATCGACCAGCATGTACTGGAAGCGGCGCTGATATTTTTCGCGCGTGGCGGCGTCGGCCTTGAGCAGGCGCACGCTCTCCAGCAGCAGGTCGTCGAAGTCCAGCGCGTTGGCCTTGAGCAGCTCGTCCTTGTAAATCTTGTAGATGTGCGCGATGCGCTCCATCTTGGGCTCGGCCGAGTTCAGGTACATCTCCTGCGGGTCCTGCATGTGGTTCTTGGCCGAGGAGATGAGCCCGAGCACGCTGCGCGGAGTGAGCTTTTTGTCGTCGATGCCGAGGCGCTTGATGGCCGTCTTGACGACCTGCTGCTGATCGCCCTCGTCGTAGATGACGAAGTCGCGGGTGTAGCCCTTGCCGTTGATCTGCAGGGCATTGATGTCGCGCCGCAACATGCGCACGCAGAAGGAGTGAAAGGTGCTGATGGCGGGCTTGGCGAGCGAGTGCTGGCCGATGAGTTGCTGGACGCGCTCGGCCATCTCGGCGGCGGCCTTGTTGGTGAAGGTGACGGCCAGGATGCGGTCGGCGGGCGACGTTTTCATGCTCGACCAGGTAGGCGATGCGATAGGTGATGACCCGGGTTTTGCCCGAGCCCGCGCCGGCCAGAATGAGCACGGGGCCACGCACGGTTTCCACCGCTTCACGCTGTTGCGGATTGAGCTTTGAGAGAAAGTCCATGAGAGAAAATGCGACCAACGGGTCTAGGAAAAGAGTAACAGGTTTGCGGCGGGACGAGACAGAGCAGAGACTCACAGGTGGCCCATTCAACGCGCTGTTCGTTGAGTGGGGATTTGCAGGGGATGCTGACATCCCCGTCTTGGGCGCCGAGCGCTTTCACGAATCCGGGCAAACTGCCCCACTCAAGCCAACAACGGGCTTGAATGGGCCACCGCCAATGCAACGGCCAGCACCGCCTACTTTTCGCGCGGCGGGTGATTTTCGATGTCGTACTTGAGGCCGTCGGTGGAGTGGCGGACGGTGTGGCAGTTCTCGCAGGGGCACCACTCGCGGAGGTAGTCCCAGGAGAAGATTCCGTGCTGGTGGCCGTCGTTCCAGTTGAAGCGGATGGCGTAGTTGCCGACCTGGGCGACCTCGGTGGGACGGAGCTGCGGCTTGAACATCGGCAGCGCGCCGGCGGACAACGGGCGCGGCGGGCTGATCGGGCTGGCGATGGCTCTTTTCGCGCTCTTCGTTGCACAGGGCGCAGGGGCAGGCGTCGCGCAGGTAGGCGAAGGTGTAGGTGCTCTGGTGGCCGTCTTTCCAGACGATTTCCATGGTGCTGCCGCTGGTTTTGTGGACCTTGATGGAGGCGGGTTGGACTGCGCTCATGACGAATAGTGTAGTCTATGGGAGCGAGGTTGACGGCGCGCCTGGTTGGAGAAACGGCCGCGAAGGCTGCCGGGTTGCTGAAATCCACAGCCTCTTGTAGAATCAGATTTTGGCGACCAGCCTCTTTTGTTCATTTCAGGTTCCGCGCGTTTCTTTCCTGGGTTGCACCCCTGGCATTTTTCAGGTCGCACTCCCATGTGGCTGCAGTCGAAGACATCGTGCAGCGGTCGAAAGCCCAAGCGGTTCCACAATTTTGGAGTTAGACATGGCACAGGTTTGTTCATGTCTGCGGCAAAGGCCCGCAGTTCGGCAATAACGTTTCGCACGCCAACAACAAGACCCGCCGCCGCTGGAACGTGAACCTGCATCCGGTGAAGGCCAAGGTCGCGGGCACCACGAACACGAAGAAGGTTCGCGTCTGCTCGAGCTGTTTGCGCAGCGGCAAAGTTACCAAGGGTAAGTACCGATGTAACCCGCGCACGGGTGAGCCGGGCTCCGCAGCCGGGACGAAGTACAGGCCTCCGCTTGCGGCGGGGGCTTTTTGCTGCGCCGGGAGAATGGGGAGGCCATCCGCCAACGCGCGATGGCCTCTCTGCTGCCAATCCGCGGAACGGAAACATCCGATGATCCGGCTCGCATCCAAATCCGTCGCGAGATGCCTCCGCCTGCTGCGCCTGGCCGTGCCCATCGTGCTGGGCGAGGTGGGGTGGATGTCCATGAACTTTGTGGACATTGCCATGATCGGCCGGGTGGGGCCGACGGCGCTGGCCGCGGTCAGCCTGGGCTCGGCGGTCTTCGTGGTCTTCGCCATCGTCTGCGAAGGGCATGCTGATGGGCAGCGACTCGATGGTTTCGCAGGACTTTGGCGCCGGACGGATGGAGGAGTGCTTCCGCACGCTGTGGGCCGGGCTGCAACTGGCGCTGCCGCTGGGCGTGCTGTGCGCGCTGCTGGTGGCCGCCAGCGGCTGGCTGCTGACTCCGATGGGCATTGCGCCGGAGATCGTGCGGCAGGCCATTCCCTTTCCTCTACGCCATGGCCTGCGGACTGCCCGCGCAGATGGGCTTTGTGGCCATGCGCGTCTTTCTGCAGGGGACGCACCGGGTGAAGGTGGTGGCCTTCGCCATGATTTCGGCGAACCTCATCAACTTTGCGGGCAACTACGCGCTGATTTACGGACACTTTGGACTGCCCGCGCTGGGCGCGACCGGCTCGGGGATTTCCACGGCGCTGTCGCGCGGCTACATGCTGTGCGTGCTGCTGGGCTACATGGCGTGGCTCAACCGACGCGAGCACTGGCATCTGCTGCACTATGCGGGCCAGTTCTACCGCGAGCGCATCGCGCAGATTGTGCGGCTGGGCGCACCGGCGGCGGCCCAGATCGCGCTCGAGGTGGGAGTGTTTTCGGCCGCGCACGCTGGTGGCCGGACGGCTGGGCGCGGTGGCCGTCTCCGGCCACCAGATCGCGCTGATCATGGTCTCGCTCACCTTCATGGTGCCGCTGGGCGTGGCGCAGGCCACGTCGGTGCGGGTGGGCAACGCCATTGGCCGGCGCGACGCCGAGGCCGCCAACGTGAGCGGCTGGAGCGGCATGGCCCTGAGCGCCAGCTTCATGAGCTGCTCGGCCATGGTGCTGTGGACGCTGCCGCTGCCGATCGTGCACATCTTCACCTACGACCCGCGAGGTGGCGAAGGTCGGAGTTCCACTGCTGGCGATTGCCGCGGTCTTCCAGTTCTTTGACGGGGTGCAGGTGACGGCCATCGGGGCGCTGCGCGGCTCGGGCAACACGCGCATTGCGATGATTACGGACTTGGTGGGCTGGTGGCTGGTCGGCTTGCCGCTGGGCGCGTGGCTCTGCTTTGCGCGCGGCTGGGGAGTGCGCGGACTGTGGTTCGGCCTGAGCGCCGGACTGATCAGCATTGGCTGCGTGCTGGCCGTGGCCTGGCGCCGCAGAGTGGAGTGGCTGCGGCGGGAGTTGGCTGCAACTGGACTGCCCCCACTCAAGCCGAAAGAAGGCTTGAATGGGCCACCCGCTGCGGCAACCTCATCCGCAGATCGGTAAATTCGCCCGGCTGAGTGGCTTCTCGTTTGGCCCAGACAAAAGTCTTTGCGGTTCACAATGCCAGTGCGATGGCGTCGATTTCGACCCGGACATCCTTGGGCAGGCGGGCGACTTCGACGGTGGAGCGCGGCGGGGCAGCGCTGTGGGAAGAAGCGCTCGTAGACATCGTTCATGGCGGCGAACTCGTTCATGTCCTTGAGATAGACCCCGGTGCGCACGACCTTGTCCAGGCCGCTGCCCGCCGCCTTCAGGATCGCTTCCAGGTTGGCGAGCACCTGCTCGGTCTGCTCGGCCACTCCGCCCTCGACGATCTGCTGGGTCGCCGGGTCCAGCGGAATCTGCCCGCTGACAAAGATGAAGCCGTTGGCCCGGATGGCCTGCGAATAGGGGCCGATGGCCTGCGGGGCATTGTGCGTGGCGATGACTTCGCGCATGGTCTGTCTCCTTGACGGCAAATTCTGCGAAGGACAACTATATCCAAACGTCGCGGTCGGGCGCTGGAAGCAGCTACGGCCTGACGGGCCGCAGCAGAAACAGATAGGCGAACGGCAATGACGTAGAGGGTAAGCGCAATGGGGGTGGCCGCGCCCAGCAATTGCATGGCAAAGCCCATCAATCCCACCGCGCCGCACAGGCGACTGCACGATGAGATTGTTGCGGCTCCAGCGCTTGAGCAGCTTCGGGTCGCGCGGGTTGCGGCGCAGCTCCGCCAGCGCGGGCAGCACCATGGCATTGCGGATGGTGTAGGCGAAGGTGAGCAGCGTGGTGGAAAAAATGATGGGCAGATAGATGCGGTTGCCGAGCGTTCCCGGCGTGCCCGCGAAAGACCGTCATGCCGAGGATGGCGCAGACCACCAGCATGCGCCACCAGACGCGCGCTGGGTGCGTTGCAGCGAGAGGTAGGCGAATTCGACGGACTGGATCTGGAAGCGGCAGAGCACCTGGGCTGCGAGCTGGGCTTTCTTGGCGAAGCGGGACATAATTTATTGAGCCGATGTTTAGTGAGTCAATCTCAGTTATCCAGCTTCTGCACGCGCTCGACATCGTGCACGCCCTGGACGCGGCGGATGCCGGTGATGATGCGGTTGAGGTGATTGACATCGCGGGTTTCAAAGATGATGTCGATGGTGGCACGGAGCCGCCGGTCTTGGCTTCGATGTGGCGGATGTTGGCGTCCTCGCCGCTGATGACGGCCGAGACCTGGGTGATCATGCCGGGACGGTCATCGCTGGAGACCACGAGTTTGACCGGGTAGGCGGGCTGCGCGCCGGCGATGCGGGGCTCCTTGCGCGACCACTCGACGGCCAGCCTGCGCTCGGGTTCATACATCAGGTTCTGCACGTTGGAACAGGTTTTGCTGTGCACGGCCACGCCCTTGCCGCGGGTCACGTAGCCGACAATTTCCTCGCCGCGGATCGGGTTGCAACAGCGGGCGCGATAGACGAGCAGATCGTCGGTGCCGCGCACGGTGAGCGCGGAGCTGTCTCGAGCCGAAGGCGCGCTTGACCGCCGAGGCGATGCCCTGCTGCTCTTCGCCGGGCTGCAGATTGCTGCCGGGCAGCACCTTGGCCAGCACCGAGCGCGCCGAGTACTTGCCGTAGCCGATGCCGGCCATCAGGTCGTCCACCTTGCTCACGCCGTATTCGACGGCGGCCTTCAGCAGCTCCGGGTCCTTGATGTCCTTGAGCGCGATGCGATACTTGCGCGCTTCTTTTTCGATCAGCTTGCGGCCGATTTCAATGGCGCGCTCGCGCTGGTGAATGTTGAGCCAGTGCTTGATCTTCTGCCGGGCGCGCGAGCTTTTCACGATGCCCAGCCAGTCGCGGCTGGGATTGTGCCCGGCCTGGGTCATGATCTCGACGATGTCTCCGGAGCGCAGCTTGGAGCGCAGCGGAACGATGCGTCCGTTCACCTTGGCGCCGACGCAGGTGTGTCCGACCTCGGTGTGCACGGTGTAGGCAAAGTCGATGGGCGTGGCGTCGCGCGGCAGGATGACCACCTTGCCCTTGGGGGTGAAGGTGTACACCTCTTCGGGATAGAGATCGATCTTGAGCGTGGAGAGGAACTCGCTGGGATCGGCCATCTCGCGCTGCCACTCGACCACCTGCCGCAGCCAGGCCAGGCGCTGCTCGTCGCGCGCCGAGATCGGCCCGTCCTTGTATTTCCAGTGCGCCGCGATGCCCTCTTCGGCCATCTTGTGCATCTCTTCGGTGCGGATCTGCACCTCGAAGGGATGGCCGTCTTCGGCAATCACCGTGGTGTGCAGCGACTGGTAGAGGTTGGGGCGCGGCATGGCGATGAAGTCCTTGATGCGCCCCGGCACCGGACGCCATGCGTTGTGAATGATGCCGAGCACCGCGTAGCAGTCATTCACCGAATAGGTGATGATGCGCAGCGCCAGCAGATCGTACATCTGGTCGGCGGTGATCTTCTGCTTGATCATCTTCTGATAGATGGAGTACATGCGCTTGATGCGCGAATCGACGCGCACCACGTTGATGTTGGCTTCGCTGCAGCTTGACGCGGATGGTCTCGACCATCTGCGCCAGGGCGCGTTCGCCGTCCTTGCGCAGGGCCTCCACCTGCTCGCAGACCATCTTGTAGCCGACCGGATCGACGTAGGGAAACGAGAGATCCTCAAGCTCGCCGCGCACCTTGCCCATGCCGAGGCGGTGCGCCAGCGGCGCGTAAATCTCCAGCGTCTCCTTGGCAATTTTCACCTGGCGCTCGGGCGAGAGATGCTGCAGGGTGCGCATGTTGTGCAGGCGGTCGGCCAGTTTGATGAGCACCACGCGGATGTCGTCCACCATGGCCAGCATCATCTTGCGCACGTTTTCCGCCTGCGCTTCTTCGCGCGAGGCGAAATCGATTTTGCTGATCTTGGTTACGCCCTCGACGATGTGGGCGACCTGCTCGCCGAATTGCTGCTTGATCTCCTCGGTGGTGACCGTGGTGTCTTCGACCGAATCGTGCAGCAGTCCGGCGGCGATGGCGGTGGTGTCCAGCTTCATCTCGGCCAGCAGAATTGCCACTTCCAGGGGATGCACCAGATAGGGCTCGCCGGAGGCGCGCTGCTGTCCGCTGTGATGTTCGAGGGAGAGTTCGTAGGCGCGGCGGATGATATCGAGATCGTCGTTGGGACGGTTGGCGCGGGCAATCTTCAGCAGATCGCGAAACCGTGTCGCGGTCAAAACATTCGTCGCGATCTGCTCGCGAAAGCTCGCCATGATTGATTTTAGCTTGTAACCTCCCTGTCGTGCCAAACGCGATCGCGCTGCAAGCTGCTCCCTATTGCATCCGATGCCGCAGGGCCGCAGAATGATTCCGGGGAGCGGGAAAGACCATGAAAGTGCTCGTCAGCGGCGCCAGCGGATTGATCGGACAGGCGATTTGCTCTCTGCTGAGCGCGCGGCAGCACGAGGTTCACGCGTTGGTTCGCGACCCGGCAAGGCTGCGCCCCGGCGACGTGCTGTGGCAGCCGATCGGCGCCCGCTGGAAGCCGCTCGGATTGCCGACTTCGACGTGATCGTGCATCTGGCGGGAAGGCCCGTGGCGACCGCTGTGGACGGAGAAAGCCAAGGCGGAGATCCGCGACAGCCGGGTCGAGGGAACGGCCAACCTGGCGCAGGGCGGCGGCGCAGGCATTCCAGCAGAGCGGCAAACCGCGGGCGCTGATCTGCGGCTCGGCCATCGGCTATTACGGCAGTCGCGGCGACGAGGAGCTGATGGAGGAGAGCGAGCCGGGGCTGGGATTCCTGGCCGAGGTCTGCCGCGACTGGGAGAGCGCCGCGCAACCGGCGGCGATGGCCGGGGTTCGCGTGGCCCACTGCGCACCGCGCTGGTGCTGGACCGCGGCGGGCGGCGCGCTGGCCAAAATGCTGCCCGCGTTCCGCTTCGGAGTGGCCGGCAAACTGGGCAGCGGACGCCAGTGGTGGAGCTGGATCAGCCTGCGCGATGCGGCTCGCGCCTACGTCTTTGCCGTGGAGAACGAGCAGTACACGGCGCGCTGAATCTGGCGGCTCCGGATGCGGTGACCAACGCGGAGTTCACCCGGACGCTGGGCCGCGTCTTGCACCGGCCTACCCTGCTCTCGGTTCCCGCCTTTGCCCTGCGCGCGACTGGCGGAGAGATGGCGCGAAGAGATGCTGCTGGCCAGCCAGCGCGTGATTCCAAAGCGGCTGCTGGAGGCGGGATTCAACTTTGAAGACCCCAAGTTGGAGCCGACATTGCGAAAGATGTTGCAGTAATGGAAGGCAATTTCGCGTTGGCTATCATTCGGACAGTCGTTCTGAGCCAGATTTATGATGCCGCTCAAAGATGAATCAAGGTCATACTGGAGCACCGATCCGTACCGTAAGATCGAGCTTTCCTCGAAGCGTGTTGGCTATGGTGCATCCCCTTTCGGCGATCTCAACCAATTTCTCGAACAGCTCACGATCGGAACAGCTCGCGGAAACACAGATTTCTACCGCCGAGAAACGGGCGGGCGAATCTACCAGCGAGCCAATCACTTCCGTGCGGACGTCGGAAATGTCCGCTTCTCGTGCTTTGATTGCCGCGAGCAGTGTGCTCGTGAAGCAGCCCCCGATCGCGGCAAGGAAAAGCTCACCACCCATCGGGCCCTGATCATGGCCACCCTTGGACGCCGGGCGGTCAATCAGAATTTTGTGGTGGCGAAGCTCGGCTTCGGACGTCGAAACCGAGGTCTGATGAATCTGGATCTTCATCTGGTTTTCCATTACGCGTCTCCGAGTACAGCTTGGCAGTCAGTCTATGGCCTCGCCTGATTTGACGCAACGATCATTGACGAAATCCAAGCGTACGTTGCGAAAAATGGATTCCGGGTAAGGCATCGGGAGTTACGTGTGGACAAGGCTTGGCGCTGATTTCTGAATCCATAGCGACGCAGAGGTGAACAGAGACTTTCCAGCTCGTGGCGCGCCAATTCATTCCTGTTTTTCGCGCGAGATCTCTCCCACCGTGGCAGCGGTTGCGCGCAGGTAATCGGCGGGCGCAATCACGATCTGCAATCCGCGCTGGCCCGGCGGAGACGCAGACCGCATCCCACAATTCCATCGTCTCATCGACAAACACGGGATAGTCCTTCTTCATTCCCAGCGCGGTGACGCCGCCGCGAATATAGCCGGTGACGCTCTGCACCTCCTTCAGCGGCAGCATCTCGACCTTGCGGTCGCCGGTGAGCTGCGCCAGGGCCTTGAAGTCGAGCTCGTAGTTTCCCGGAATCACTGCGACGGACACGCCGTTGCGGTCGCCCTGGACCGCCAGGGTCTTGAAGACCTGCTCGGGCGGCAAGCCGACCTTGGCGGCGACGTTTTCGGCCGAGAGATCGTCCGGATCGACCTCGTACTCGCGCAGCTCGTAGGGGATGCCGAGCGAATCCAGAATGCGGCAGGCGTTGGTCTTGCTCATGACAATTCTATTCAATCATAGGATTCGCAAGTGGCCTTGCAAACTTCGCGCCGCTCACGCCATCAAATAGCCGTGAGCATGAAAGCGGAACTTAGAAAAGGATGTGCATGGAAATGGCGGAAATGGCTGATAAGACCATCGATCTGATTGAGAAAGCTGATTGAGACCTGCCGCGACGGGCAGGCAGGCTACCTGGAAGCCGCCGAACACACCCGGAATGCCGACCTGCGAGCTTTCTTCTCCCAGCAGGCGATGGAGCGGGCCAGATTTGCGGCCGAGCTGGAGAGCGTCGCGCGGCGTCTGGGTGAAGCCGACCCCGGTCGCAGGCCCCAGCATCGCCAGCAAGATGCATCGCGCCTGGATCGATCTGAAGTACAAGCTGGGAGGCCGCGACGCCGGCGTGCTCGACTCCGTGGAGGCCGGAGAGCACAACGCCAAGAACCATTACCTGGAAGCGCTGCAGGCCGACCTTCCGCCCGAGGTGCAGACCATCGTCGAACGGCAGGCCGAGAGCGTCTTCGCCGCCTACGATCAGGTTCGCTCGCTGCGAGACATGTTTGGGAGCGCGGCATAGCGCGAACTTGAAGGAAAAAGAAAAAAGCGCCGCGCACCTCGCGCGACGTTTTTTCTATCTAGACGGAGGCGTGCCTAGCCGCGACAAACCTAGGGCTTCGTCATCTGCATCCAGGCTGCCACCCGCTGCTTGACGCTGAGGACCGGCTGCGGCAGCGCCGAGCCTCGCGCCTTCTTCCATCAGCGGCACCAGCTTGTCGAACTCCGGCCCGGACTGCACCCCGGTGAGCAGGATGCGAATCGGATGGAAGAGCGCCGGACCTTTGACTCCGCTCTCTTTCTGCACTTCCTTGATCAGCGCCTTGAAGCGCGCGGCCTCGATCGGCTCGGGCTCGGCGGCAATCTTTGCGGCGAACGCGTCGAGCACCGTTGGGCGTGGTCGCGCGCGCTGAGCACCTCGGCGTTCTCCGGCGCGGCGATGGCCGCGGCGGGGTCAAAGTGCAGCACCGCGGCGGCGCGCTCGGGCAGCTCGTCCAGCTTGTTGACCGAATGCACCAGCGACGGCGGTGATGTGCGCGAGCCAGGCCTTGACCTCCGGCGTCAGCTCATCCGACTGCCCAGGGCGCGCTGATAGAAAGGCTCGGCCAGCGCGGCGATGCGCTCGGGCTCGGCTTGCTTGATGTAGTGGCGATTGAGCCAGTAGAGCTTCTCGAAGTCGAAGACCGCCGGCGACGGGGTGACGCGCGCCAGGTCGAACTCCTGCACCAGTTCCTTGGGCGAAAAGATTTCGCGGTCGCCTCCGGTGGGCGCCCAGCCGAGCAGCGCCATGTAGTTCATCAGCGCCTCGGGCAGCACGCCCATCTCGCGGAAATTGGCCAGCGAGGTCGCGCCGTGGCGCTTGGAGAGCCGCTCTTTGTCGGGGCCGAGAATGGTCGACAGATGCGCGAACTCAGGCACCGCCCAGCCCAGCGCTTCATAGAGCGCGACCTGCTTGGGCGTGTTCGAGAGATGATCGTCGCCGCGGATGACGTGGGTGATCTTCATCTCCGCGTCATCGACCACGACCACGTAGTTGTAGACCGGAACGCCGCTGGAGCGGACGATGATGAGATCGCTCACCACCTCGCTGGAGAACTCGACCCAGCCGCGCACGATGTCGTGAAAGCGAATCGGCTTCTCGGGAATCTTCAGGCGGATGGCGCAGGGCTCACCGGCGGCGCGGCGGCGTTCGGCCTCTTCCGGGCGCAAGGTCGCGGCAGGTGCCGGGATAGTTGGGCTGGAGCTGCTGCGCCATCGCCTGCTCGCGCTGGCGGTCGAGCGTTTCCTGCGGTGCAGAAGCAGCGGTAGGCCTTGCCTTCGCTGACCAGGCGCTCGGCGTGGTCGCGATAGACCTGCCACTTGTCGCTCTGGCGATAGGGCGGATACGGGCCGCCAACGTCGGGGCCTTCGTCCCAGTCGAGGCCGAGCCACTTGATGTCTTCGATGAGTTGGGCTTCATAGCGCGCTTCGCTGCGCTCGAGATCGGTGTCTTCGATGCGAAGGACGAAGGCGCCGCCCTGCTGGCGCGCGAAGAGCCAGTTGAAGAGCGCGGTGCGCGCGTTGCCGACGTGAACCTGTCCGGTGGGCGATGGGGCAAAGCGAACTCGCACTTTGCCTGAAATTGACGTCTGCTCCATAGCAAGAATGTTAGCAGAGGCGGACGGGTTGGAGATGAGAAGGTGGCCGCTAGCGAATGTGCGGGCTGTCGGGAGTGTAGGTGGATTTCTTTTTCACCGTGGGCTTGACGACTTTCACGTCAAACTCCAGCGGAGTTGTCTTGGGCGGAAAGCACTGACGGTTGTCGCAGGCCTGGTATTTCACCTCGCCGTGGACGCGCAGGGTGCCGAGCGCGGCTGACTTCGGAATGCGCACCTCGGCCGTGACCGCGAAGCTTCCCGAGTACACGCTGAGCTTGTCATTGCCCATGAAGGGCAGCGCCAGTTGCTCGCCCTCCGGGTACTGGATGTTCACGATCATGATTCCCTGCGGGGGGTTGAGGTGAACCACGGTGGGCAGCAACAGCTCGTCGTTGGGCTTGTTGGAGTTGACGTGGAATCCCCGGTTGACCCGCAATCGCGATGTCCAGCGGAGCCTTGCCGCCGCGAACGACGACGATGGTTCCGATGGGCGCCACCGTGACCGAAGGGGAAGAGCTCTGGGCCAGCGCGGCGGAGGCGAGCAACAGGCAATGAGCACGAGCGCGATGCAAGGAGTGAAAGCTTCATGGCTAAGGCTTCAGTCTAGCGGATTTCGCTGAGTCGTAGCCGATTCGAAGCGGCGCTCGCTAGGAGCGCGGCTTGGCCGTGGAGGCGATGGCGCGCTTTACGTTCTGCTCGATCTCATCGCGCTCGGGCTGGCCGAAGACGCGATCGATCACGACTCCGTTGCGGTCGATATAAAAAGTGGTGGGCAGATAGTCGATGCCGCCGTACTGCTCGGCAACCTTATCCTGGCCGAGCAGGACTGGGTAGTTGATGGAGTTTTCGGCGGCAAACTTCTGCCACGTCCTTCTGGTCGCCATCGTCGTCCATGGAGACGCCGACGACCTGCAATCCCTGTCGCGCCATAGCGCTTCTGCAGTTCGACAAACCAGGGGATCTCCTGCCTTGCAGGGCGGGCACCAGGTGGCCCAGAAGTTGAGCACCACGGCCTTGCCGCGCAGATCGCTGAGCTTGACGTTGTGGCCCTGGAGATCGGTGAGCACGAAGTCCGGTGCGTCGAGGCCCTTGGCGGCCACGGCTGCGGCGCGCGGCGCGATGCGGCCAGCCGGAAGCTTTCCCTGAACTTGGCCAGCACCAGCAAGCCCGCAACTACCACGACCATCACGGCGAAGATAACGATTTTGCGCTTCACGCCAAACACTCCGCGGATTCCGCTACGTCCTAGTTCAGATGCTTTACAGAGAGAAGCGATTCAGGAAGCCGAGATAGCCGGAGAGCATGGTGAAGCGTCCCAGGGCGATCAGCAATCCGAAGACGATGAGCAGCGCGCCGCTGAAAACCTCGACCGTGTGCAGGTGGCGGCGGAAGCGGGCGTAGAAGCCGAGAAAGCGATTGACGCCGAGCGAGGTAAGAAGAAACGGAACCGCCAGGCCCGCCGAGTACACGGCGAGCAGAAGGATTCCCTTGAAGACCGTGTCCTGCGAGCCGGCGAGCAGAAGGATTCCGGCCAGGATGGGGCCGATGCACGGGCGTCCAGCCAAAGGCGAAGGCGAAGCCGATGAGGAAGCGAGCCGAGCGGACTGGAGCCGCCTTTGACGCCGTGCAGGCGCTTGTCCGAATAGAGCGCGTTGATCTTGAAGAGTCCGGTGAGGTGCAGCCCGAAGATGATGATGACGATCCCGGCGAAGATCGCCAGCGGACGATGATACTGCTGGGTAAGCTGTCCCACGCTGGTGGCCACCGCGCCCAGCGAGATGAAGACCACGCTGAAGCCCAGGATGAAGCAGAGCGAGTTCAGCATGACGGTGCGCAGCAGCTTGCGGTCGGCCGCCTGCAGGGTTTCCACGCTGGCGCCCGAGATCAGCGAGACATAACCGGGCACCAGCGGCAGCACGCAGGGCGAGAGGAAGGACAGGACTCCGGCAAAGAACGCCGCCAGCGGTAGAGGAAGGCTGTGCATACAGCATCGATTGTACAGGGCGGGGCGGGGACCCACATCTGCTAACTGCGGCAGATATGGGGCACCTGGCAGCGCCGGGAAGTCGAGCGCAAAAACCAGAGGCACCGCGCGCGGCGGTGCCTCTGGTTGCAGCGAAGTAGTTACAGCGGGATGTTGCCGTGCTTCTTCGCGGGATTCTTGTCGCGTTTGCCGTCGAGCATTTCCAGCGCCTGGATGATCTTCTTGCGGGTGTCGCGGGGACGGATGACGGCATCGATGTAGCCGCGTTCGGCGGCGACGTAGGGATTGGCGAAGCTGTCGCGGAACTCCTCGATTTTCTCGGCGCGCACTTTGTTGAAGGCGGCCTCGCCCGGTGAGTCCGTCCACGCCCTCCTTGGCGGCGCGGTCGAGTTCGCGGCGGTAGACGATGTTGACCGCGCCCTCCGGTCCCATGACGGCGATTTCCGCGGTGGGCCAGGCGTAGTTCACGTCCGCCGCGGATGTGCTTGGAGCTCATGACGCAATAGGCTCCGCCGTAGGCTTTGCGGGTGATGACGGTGATCTTGGGAACGGTGGCTTCGGCAAAGGCGTAGAGCAGTTTTGCGCCGTGCATGATGATGCCGCCGTGCTCCTGCTGAACGCCGGGAAGGAAGCCGGGAACATCCTCAAAGGTCACCAGCGGAATGTTGAAGCAATCGCAGAAGCGGACGAAGCGCGCGGCCTTGATCGAGGAGTTGATGTCCAGCACGCCGGCCAGGAAGTTGGGCTGGTTGGCGACGATGCCGACGGAGCGGCCGTTGAAGCGGGCAAAGCCGATGACGATGTTCTTGGCGTAGTGCTCCTGCACCTCGAAGAAGTAGGCGTCATCGACGACGCGGGTGATGACGTCCTTGATGTCGTAGGGCAGGTTGCTCTCGGCTGGGAACGACGGTGTCGAGCTGGTCGTCGGCGCGGTCGATGGGGTCGGTGGTGGGCTTGCGCGGCGGCTCCTCGAGATTGTTGGAGGGGATGAAGCTGAACAGCTCGCGCACCATGGAGAGACACTCGGCGTCATCGTGGGCGAGGAAGTGCGCGACGCCGGACTTGGTGTTGTGGGTTTCGGCGCCGCCCAGTTCGTCCTTGCTGACCTCTTCGTGGGTGACGGCCTTGATGACCTCGGGGCCGGTGATGAACATGTAGGCGGTCTTATCGACCATGAGGATGAAATCGGTGATCGCCGGGGAGTAGACGGCGCCGCCGGCGCAGGGTCCCATGATTGCCGAGATCTGCGGAACGACGCCGGAGGAGAGAACATTGCGGAGAAAGATATCGGCATAACCGGCCAGCGAGCGGACGCCTTCCTGAATGCGCGCGCCGCCGGAATCATTGAGGCCGATGACGGGCGCGCCGACGCGGACCGCCTGGTCCATGATCTTGACGATCTTGGCGGCGTTGGTCTCCGACAGCGAGCCGCCGAAGACGGTGAAGTCCTGGGCGAAGACGAAGACCAGGCGGCCTTCGATGCGTCCGTAGCCGGTGACGAAGCCGTCGCCCAGGACGACCTGCTCGCCCATGCCGAACTCGGTGGTGCGATGGGTTACAAACTTGTCGGTTTCCTCGAAGCTGCCCTCATCGAGCAGAAACTCGATGCGTTCGCGGGCGGTCATCTTGCCGAGTTTGTGTTCGCGCGCGCGCCGCTCTTCGCCACCGCCTGCTTCGGCGAGTTCGTCGCGCAATTTCAGCTTCGCCAGTTTCTGCTCGATATTCATGAACCGGGAATTATAGCCAGAGAGTGACCGGTTCGAGGGCCAAGGATTAGTTTGGCGGAGGCATTTTGAAGGAATCGTCGCCTGTCCATGCCTTGGGCGCTCCAGTGCCAGCGCCTGCCGTCCCAGAAGACGAGCGAGTGCAGGGTACTGCGGTCAATGGCTTCAATGGCCTGGAGTGTTCTTCTTCTTCAGGCGGAGATTCACGATGCTGGTGGATTCAAAGGGCGTATTGATGAGGACAAACTTGGAGGTCTGCTTGGACTTGGTTGCGGCGGCAGACGCCAGCCGAAGACAATCAGGATGCAGCGCGACAGAGCCGTCGAAGTGCAAGCGTGAACTGCGAGGTGATGCGAGGATCGCCGGTGCCGAAGTAGGCGTCGTAGGGGTCGTCGACCTTGAAGTCGAACTGCTCTTGCGACTGCAAGGGCGTGCTGCTGGTTCCAACCAGGACGAGATCCTCATTGCCGTCGCCATTCAGATCGCCGAACATGGGCGGAATTTTGGGGTCGAGCTTGAAGGTGGGTCCAAACTGGCGCGCCAGGTAAGCCGCCGGGTCTCCGAGCGGCGAGGCGGCGGGCGGAGGCACGGACTGCGCGAGCAGGGGCGCGGCCAGCAGCAGGCAGAGGGCAAGGCGGCCGAAGGCGGAGAAGAGAATGGGACGCATAGCGGTAATGTATCCGCTTTTTGCGCGGCGAAAGTGAAGAAGTTCTCCGATCCGCTCTTGCGGCGGCGGCGAGCATCTATAATTTGGCTGGTGCGGTTACTCCTGTTCAGCGACATTCACGGTAATCTTGAGGCCCTGGAAGCCTGTCTCGACGCGGCTCCCGAGCACGATCGCGTTGCCAACCTGGGCGACGTGGTGGGCTATGGCGCAAGTCCCAACCAGGTGGTCGAGCTGGTTCGCGCCATGGAGCCGATCAGCGTACGCGGCAACCACGACCGCTGCTGCTGCGGGTTGGAGGACCCCACGAACTTCAATCCCGTTGCCGCCGACGCGGCCAACTGGACCCGCGCCGAACTGAGCGACAGCAACCTGGACTGGCTGCGCCAGCTTACCCCGCGGACCGCTGCACGATGCAGCTTGGGAGGGCGTACAGTTCGTACACGGCTCGCCGCTCGACGAAGACGCCTATATCCATTCAGAGTTCGGCGCGCGCACGGCGCTGGAGGCCTTGCCCCCCTTTCACCTCACTTTTTTCGGCCACACCCACGTTCAGGGCGCCTTTGCGCGGCGGCGGCTGGTAACCGCTGTGCTTGCGCCGGAAGCGGTGAACAACGCGAGCCGGGTGCAGATCTCGCGGCTGAAGCTGAATCCCACCACCAATTACCTGATCAATCCTGGCTCGGTAGGGCAGCCGCGCGACTACGACCGGCGCGCCGCCTTCGCGCTCTACGACAGCAAGAAAAGCGAGATTCTCTTCTACCGCGTGCCCTATGACATCGCCCTGGCGCAAGAGCGCATCCTGCAGGCAGGTTTGCCCAGAGGGCTGGCAATCCGGCTGGAGGATGGACGCTAGAACGAATCGCCCCAACCGCTATTTTCACCAGCAGCTCCCGTTTCAAGATAGTGAGCTACTTCCCCTGTAGTCGACAGGTATTTTCCCGAAAATCGCTTTCGTTCAGCTATGCGATACAATCCGCTGACGCTTGAGTAGGAGCAGCGTGATCCCTAGTCTTGGACAAGTTGCTGACCGTTGCGTCGTAACTTCAACAAATCTTCGCCGGCAGCGCAAACCATGAGGTCAAAATGATTCCGGAAAAAGTACTGGAAATTATGAAACAGGATGGAGTGGTTGCAATTGCAACCGTAGGAAAAGATGGGCAGCACATGGTCAACACCTGGAATAGCTATCTACGAGCCACCGAAGATGGGCGTCTGTTGATTCCTGTCGGTTACATGCATCGCACGGAGGCGAACGTTGCTTTCAATCCGGAGGTTTTAATAACCTTGGGGAGCAGCAAGATCAAAGGCCTTTATGGACCGGGTACAGGTTTCCTTATCAAGGGGAAGGCCGTATTTGTAACTTCTGGTCCGGATTTTGATGTTCTAAAGGCAGATTTCAAATGGCTGCGCGCCACTATGGTCGTCACCATCGAGTCTGCCACTCAAACTATTTGAT
Source organism: uncultured Acidobacteriota bacterium (assembly GCA_963737175.1). Classification (GTDB taxonomy): domain Bacteria; phylum Acidobacteriota; class Terriglobia; order Terriglobales; family Acidobacteriaceae; genus TOLSYN. The sequence continues at coordinate 111,377 of CAVTRQ010000001.1, forward strand.
TCCGCACAGAGCTTCCATCCCAACCTGTATTGCGCATTGTTGTTCGGGAGCAACAGCAGCCACGCGCTGGTGCATCCGCTCGAATCAGGATAATGATCGGAATGCCCAGCAGCATAAGCGTTGCATCAGGCCGTCGGGATCAGCACCAATTGCCCGAGTTTTTCCTCAGCCTCCCCGCCGCGCGCTTTGCGATACACTCGCGCTATGCCATTTGGAAAAACAGGCGGACTCTTTGACGAAGAACCCGACGGCGCTCGGCCAGCAGCAAGGTGATGATCGCCCACGTCGATGGCGGCTCGCGCGGCAACCCCGGGCCCTGCCGGCTACGGCGCATACATCACCGACGGCGAGGGTAAGCGGGTGGCCGAGCTGGGCGAATTTCTCGGCGTGCAGACCAACAACTTTGCCGAATACTCGGGACTGATCGCAGCCCTGGAATACGCGGTGGAGCACGGCTACGGCACGGTGAAGGTGGTCAGCGACTCCGAGCTGCTGGTGAAGCAGATGAAGGGCCAGTACAAGGTTCGCAGCGAGGCGCTGCTGTCGATTTACGGCGAGGCCAAGGCGCTGATCCGCAAGCTGGACCGCTTTGAAATTCGCCACGTGCTGCGGCACCTGAACAAGGACGCCGACCGGCTGGCCAATGCGGCGATGGATCGCGGCATGGGACGCGCCAGCACCGCCAAGGCCGACGCCTACGCCAAGCCTCCGGTGGAGCGCGAAGAGATCAAAGAGCTGCGCGGATTCGTGCGCGATGGCGTGGTGGAGTTTACCGGCGAGAAGTTTCCCGATGGCGTGTTCGTGGTGGTGCGGCGGGCGCGATAGCAGGAAGCGGCTAGCAAGAAACGAGCGCGCCGGCCTCGCTGGTTCGCGCGTGCTCTTGAAACCGGGCGCTCTCAGCCCGCGAGCGCCTTCTTCACCGCTTCGCTGACCTGTTTGCCGTCGATGCGGGCGCCGGCGAATCTGGCCATCACGTTCTTCATGATGGTGCCCATCTCCTTGGCGGTGGGCGCGCCCATTTCGGCGATCACCGACTGCACGGCGGCGGCGATCTCGGCGGCGCCGACGGCCTTGGGAAGATAGCCCTCGATAAAGACGATCTCCTCCAGTTCCTTGACCGCCAGTTCGGGGCGGTTGCCCTTGGTGAACTGCTCGGCAGCCTCGTGACGCTGCTTGATCAGGGTGGAGAGCACCTGAATCTCTTCCGCTCTCGTCGAGCGGGGCGCGCTTGTCGATCTCTTTGTTCTTGAGTGCGGTCTTAACCATGCGCAGAGTGGAGAGGCGCAGCTCCTGCCGCGCCTTCATCGACTCGACCATATCTTTCTGAACCTGCGAAGTAATGTTCATGGCTTTTATATCCATGGCTCTAATGATATACGACGCGCTACAGGAGGATGAGATGAGGATGCCGCCTACCCGGCTGCCTGGCTGCTACAGCGGCGCGGCTTCCGCTGAGGCTAGCGAACGCCGGCCTTGCGCAGCAGCCACAGATTGCACTTGAAGATGAACGAACCGGTTACGCCGTCGGGCACAATCGGCGCGAGCTCGTGGCCCAACCAATCGGCAATCGACGGTTGCGTCTCCTCTCCGCGTTCAATGGCAGCAAGAGTGTTGCTGCGGGTCAGCAGATAGGCGATCAACCCTTCGCGCGAAAACGGCACCAGGTGGCTGAACGACGCACGATGCGCGACCGTAAATCCACCCTCGACGGCCTTCAGTTCGTTGATATCTCTCATGCCGCGCCGGGGCGCCGGAAACCGCTTGGCGAAGCGCGTACGCATCCATCCCTTGCAGGCGGCCACGTCCTGCATATGGGTGGTGAAGTGGTCGTTGTAGACTGCCAGCACGCCAGCCGGGGCCAGCACTTTGTGGCATTGGGCAAAAAAGCGCTCCTGGTCAAACCAGTGCAGCGCCGATGCGGCGGAGACCAGATCGAACTCTCCCGCCTGGAAATCGAGTTGCTCGGCAAACCCGAGCTGGTACGCGATGTTCGGGCGCCGTGGGGCGTGCCTCAACATCTCCTCCGAGGCGTCGATGGCGGCCACATGATCGGCGACGGCGGCCAGCGCGATCGAAGACTGTCCCGTTCCGCAGCCTACGTCGAGAGCCCTCTGGAAGCGCTCGACCCCGGCGGAGTTGCAAAGCCGCTCGACCACCTCATCGTGGAAGAACGGGCGCACCTTGGTATAGCGCGCCGCAACTTCCGGACTGGTGAAGTAGTTCGGAAGCACCGCCGGAGGCGAATGCGGCTTCGCGCCGGGCCGGCTTGGGGAGGGAGCGGACATCCCTAAGTCTTACCACAGGTTCTGGGGCGGGACGGCGCCGGGGTGAGCCATTTCTCTCCCGGGGTGTGGGATTTCCCGTTAATCTCGCTTTCACAATCCAGAAAGCGCTTTTGCCGACCATGCCGGAAGCTACTGATTACAAACCTGTTGTCACCATGATTCGCGCTCCAGTGTGGATGGCCCTCGGCTTGCAGTTTAGATTCGCAGGCTCACTGGGCCGCGGTTTTTAGGGGGAGCTTGCAGAATGAATGAGCCAAGCGCGGCGAGCGCGGCTTCGGTCGTCAAGATTGCGCCTTGTCCGGGTGCCGCGGCACCGAAACGAATCAAGATCGGAGCCGTCGCCCGCCACTTCGGCGTCTCCGTGGACTTGCTTCGTCTCTATGAGCGGGAGGGACTGCTGATTCCCTTGAAGTCGCCCAAGGGCACGCGCTACTTCACCGAACTCGATTACCCCTGGATTGACACCCTTGCTGCGCCTGGTCCGCGAGGAGCGCCTGAACTTCGCCGGAATCCGGCATCTTCTTGCCCTGCTTCCTTGCTGGGAGATCCGCGGCTGCGGGGAGAGCCGCAAGCACGAATGCAGCATCACTGCCGGTTCCGCCGAGCCTTGCTGGATGCTTCGCGTCTGCTGCCGGCTCGAAAATTGTTACAGCTGTGCGGTCTACCGTGCGGCGTGCCCAGTGCAAAAACCTTAAGGCGTTCGTCGTCAACAACGAGCCTTAACGGGCGTAGCTCCGGTCTTGAACATTGCGTTGAGAGAAACAAAAGGCCCCGCGGAACGGGGCCTTTGTAGTTTCGCCGAACCACCGGTCAGTGACTGCGGGGCGCGTCCGAATCCGGTTCCTGACTAAAGCGCACATTGTGCCGGACGTCGGCGCCGCTCACCCAGAAGATCACATCCTCGGCGATGTTGGTGGCATGATCGGCGATGCGCTCCAGGCTCCGGGTAATCAGCAGAACGTCCAGATAGGCGCGGACCCGCTCGGGATTGCTCTTCATCTGTCGCCACCAGGTTGATGAACGCCTCGTCCTTCATGCGATCCACGATGCTGATCCATCTCCAGCACCGCCTGCGCAACGTCGGCCTTGGCGGAAAGGAAGGATTCCAGCGCCCGCCGCACCATGGTAGAAACCGCCGTGGTCATGCGCGCGATATCGACCGGAACCTCGATCTCCGGCTTCCTGGCAAAGATCCAGCGAGCGTTGCGCGATATTGACCGCCAGGTCGCCCACCCGTTCCAGGTCGGAGTTGATTTTCAGCACCGCGAGCACGAACCGCAGATCGGTTGCCATGGGCTGCTGCATGGCCAGCAGATCGACCGCCATCTCATCGATGATGCGTTCGCTCTGGTTGATCATCTTTTCGCGCTCGAAGACCTGCTGAGCTAGCCGCGCGTCGCGTTTGCGATAAGAGTCAGCCGCCAGCTCAATGGCCGCTTCGGCCATCCCGCCCATCTCGAGCAAGTCGTTCTTTCAGTTCGTCCAACCCATGCTGAAAACGGCTTCGCATCATCCAAACCTGCCCGTAATGTAGTCTTCCGTACGTTTGTCGGAAGGTGTGGTAAAAATCTTCTCCGTCTTGTCGTACTCGATCAGCTTGCCCATGAGAAAGAAGCCGGTATGATCGGCGACCCGCGCCGCCTGCTGCATATTATGGGTCACAATCACCACGGTGTACTGGGCCTTGAGCTGAAAGATCAGCTCCTCGATTTTTCCGGTCGAAATCGGATCCAGCGCGCTCGCCGGCTCGTCCATCAGAAGCAACTCGGGCTGCACCGCCAGGGCGCGCGCAATGCACAGCCTCTGCTGCTGTCCGCCGGAGAGCGAGGCGCCCGATTTCTTCTTCAGCACGTCCTTCACTTCGTCCCACAGCGCCGCCATGCGCAGCGAGTGCTCCACCACCGCGTCCAACTCGCGCCGCTTATTGTATCCGTTCAGCCGCAGTCCGGCGGCGACGTTGTCGTAGATCGACATGGTCGGAAACGGATTGGGTTTCTGGAAGACCATGCCGATGCGGCGGCGCACGTCCACCGCATCCGTGGCCGGGCGATAGACATCGATGTCGCCGACCTGCACCGAACCGGTGAGGCGCGCCTCGGGCATGGTTTCATGCATCCGGTTCAGACAGCGAATGAAGGTGGACTTGCCGCAGCCCGACGGACCGATCACGGCGGTCACCGCGTTGGCGCCCACCTTGATGTTGATTTCCTTCAGAACCTGCGCCTTTCCAAACCAGGCGTTCAGATCCTTTACTTCAATTCCAACACCCATCGGATGAAGGCTCCTTGCAAGCTAGGCGTTGTTCTGCATGCTTCCGCGACTGGTCACTACGCGCACGGCGGCAACCGCAACAACGATCAAGACGATCAGTATTAACGCTCCTGCCCAGGCCTGGCGATGCCATTCGTCAAAAGGCGAAATGGCGTACGCAAAGATCTGGAGGGGCAGGGCCGCGGTGGGCTGGTTGGGGTTCAAATTCCAGAACTGATTTCCGAAGGCGGTGAACAGCAGCGGAGCGGTTTCTCCCGCGACCCGCGCAAAGGCCAGCATCGCTCCGGTAATCACGCCCTTGGACGCGGTGCGCAGGGTCACCTGCAAGGTGGCGCGCCACTGCGGAATGCCAAGCCCAAGCGCGGCTTCGCGGATCGTGTTCGGCACCATCCGCAGCATCTCCTCGGTGGTGCGCGCAATCGTCGGAATCATCATGATGCCCAGCGCCACGCCGCCGGAGAGCGCGGAGAAATGCTGCTGCGGCAGCACCACCAGGGCATATACCGCAATGCCCACCACAATCGAGGGAACGCCGTTCAAAACATCGGCCGTGAAGCGCACCAACGTTGACATAGCGCCCGCGTCCGAACTCCGCCATGTAGATGCCGGCGCCAATCCCGAGCGGCACGCCGATGCAGCGAGCCGAGGCCGAGAATCATCGTCGAACCGACGATGGCGTTGGCCATGCCACCGCCCGCCTCGCCCACCGGGCGCGGCGTATTGGTCAGGAAGGCCCAGTTGATCGAGCCGATTCCCTTGTACACCAGGTAGCCGAAGATCGCTCCCAGCGGCGCCAGCACCAGGATCGCGGCCAGCCCGGCAAGGCCGATGAAACACAGATTGCTGAAGCGGCGCCGAAGGCTGAGCGGACGGGAGACGCTAGGCATTGTTCCTCGCAGAGTAGTCCGCGGGTGATGGACCAGATCAGCAGACGGGCGCAGGCATTCACAATCACGGTCACAATCAGCAGCACCAGGCCGATTTCCACCAGCGCGCTCAGGTACAGATCGTCGGTGGCCTCGGAGAACTCATTGGCAATCACCGAGGCCATCGTGTAGCCGGGCGCAAACAGCGACTTGGCGATCTCCGGACGATTGCCGATCAGCATCGTCACCGCCATGGTCTCGCCAATGGCGCGGCCCAGGCCCAGGATGATTCCGCCCATGATGCCGACGCGGGCGTTGCGCAACACCGCCATCCGCACCATCTCCCAGCGCGTCGCGCCCAGCGCCAGCACGGCTTCGCGCTGGCTCTGCGGCACCGCTACCAGCACCTCGCGCGTGATCGAGGCGATGATGGGAATGATCATGATGGCCAGGATGATTCCGGCCGCCAGCATGCCGATGCCGTAGGCCGGCCCGTCGAAGAATCCGGTCCAGCCGAGATACTTAGCTCAGCCACGGCTGCACATAATTGCGCAGCAGCGGAGCCAGAACGAAGATTCCCCACAGGCCGTAGATCACCGAAGGAATCGCCGCCAGCAGCTCCACGGTGAACGAGATGATGCCGCGCAAGAAGCGCGGGCACAGCTCGGTCACAAAGACCGCAACTCCCACCGCCAGCGGAACCGCCAGCACCAGCGCCACCAGCGAAGATACCAGCGTTCCATAGATGAACGGCAGCGCGCCGAAGTCGCCCGCGACCGGGTCCCAGGTGTCTGCCCGTAAAGAAACCGAAGCCGAATTTTGCGATGGAGAGCTTCGAGCGCGAGGTCAGCTCATAGAAGAACAAAACCATCACCGCAATGACGGAGAGCGAGCAGATCAGCAGCGAATAGCGGAATACCACGTCCAGGTACTTGCTGATCTTGCTGGTGTGCAGTTCGATGCGCGGAGCGGCCGAGGCCGTCACCAGAGCTGCAGCCGCTTCGCCACCCGGCGCGCTCGGGAGACCGGCGTATGGAAGCGCAGCAGAGGACGAAACTCTGAATTTTGGACTCAGGCTCACCAATTGACGCTACCAGAGAATTGTTAACAGGAGATGAATGAGGCGAAGTTGCGGGCTGCTCCAGCCGTACGCAAAACATCAGCGCGAGCCATTTGGCTCGCGCTGGTCAGGGTTATGCGTTTTTCGAAAGTCCTCCCATCCCTGGCGGAGGAGCTCTGTGTAAAGCAGTGGATCGAGTCGCGGACTGCGGCCCAGGTTAGTGGATCGTGTTGATTGTGGCCTGCACCTTCTTGGCTACTTCCTTCGGCAGCGGGGCATAGGTCAGTTGGGCGGTTTCGCGCTGACCGTCTTTCAGCATCCATTCCAGGAAGTCATGCAGAACCTTGCCCTTGTTCGCATCCTTGGACTGCTGCGGAATCAGCAGCCAGGTGAAGCTCGCAATCGGGTAGGCGTTCTTGCCATCCGGGTTGGTGATCGAAACACGATAGTCGGTCGGCATATTGGCAGCGGCAGCGGCGGCGGCGGCGGTGGTCGACTCCAGCGAAGCCTTCACGAAGTTGCCGCTCTTGTTGCGAACCACGCCGTAGCTGATGTTGTTCTGCACGGCGTAGATCAGTTCGACGTAGCCGATCGAGCCTTCAATCTGGCGGACCGTGCCGGCGACGCCTTCGTTGCCCTTGCCGCCGAGACCAACCGGCCACTTCACGCTGGTGCTCTTGCCGACCGAGGAGTTCCATTCCGGACTGACCTTGGAAAGGTAGTCGGTGAAGACGTAGGTGGTGCCCGAACCATCCGAGCGATGGACCACGACGATGTCCTGGTTGGGAAACTTCACCCCGGGATTGACCTTGGCAATCGCCGGGTCGCTCCAGTTGTTGATCTTGCCCAGAAAGATGCCCGCCAGAAGCTCCGGGGTAAACTTCAACTCCTGCTTCACGCCGGGGATGTTATAGGCCGGAACCACGGCGCCGAGCACGGTGGGAATGTGCAGAATCTTGGTCGGGCACTGGGACGAGCTGTTCGTCGGTCATCGGACCATCGGAAGCGCCAAAATCAACCGTGCCGGCGGTCACCTGACGAATGCCCGCGCCGGAACCCAGCGACTGATAGTTGATCTGCACGCCGGGATGAGCAGCGCTGTACTGCGGTGAACCACTTCTGGTAGATCGGATTCGGAAAAGTGGCGCCCGCGCCGTTCAACGACTGCGCGGACAGCGGTGACGCACAATACCAGCGCGCACACCATCAGCTTCAAAGTACGAGTCACAGTTTGATTCCTCCAAGGGTCTTACTATAAGTATCGGTTCCGGAGCATTACGGTACTGTTACGGCAATGTGAATTTCCGGTAACAGAAGTTGCGATTGGAAAACTCAGCGCCAGTGCACGCGCGAGTTGGTGAGCGCGTGAAGACCAACCACAGCTGCAGAACGCCGCGCTCATTGCTTGTTCTTCACGTGATCCAGGAAGAGCTGCTCCACCGGACGATCATAGGCGCGCAGCACGTGGCGAACGGTTCGCCCGCTGACCAGGTGGCAAACTTCTTCCGCCATGTTCTTCACATGGTCGCCGGCGCGCTCGATCTCCTGAGCCATAAACAGAACATGAAAGCTGTCGAATCTGCCGCAGCCCCTCGGCCGGTTCAAGATGCCGGAAGGTAATCACGTTGCGCAAGCCGGTCGATCTCCGTGTCGGCCCGCAGCACGTTCACGGCTTTGTCCAGCGAACGGGTGCGGAAGGCGACTTCGATGTCGGCCAGCATGCGTTCCAACTGCGAGGTCATCACGATGAGATCGCGGACATCGTCGTGATCCAGTTGAGCGGCAACGGCTTCGGCGCGATTGACAAAACTCAGCAGAAGATCGCCGATGCGCTCCAGGGAGATTCCGAACTTCATGCAGGCCAGCAGGGTTCTGGCTTCATCGTCGGCGACGCGGGTGATCGTCGTGGTGACCAGGTCGTCGATATCGCGATCGAGCGAGTCCAGCTCGCGCTCACGCTCCCGGACCTCGCCGAACAGCGCCTTGGATGAGGTGGCAATCCCTTCCGCGGCGGCGGTAGGAGGCGCGATGAGCCACGCGGAATGCGTCGAGTGTGAGTTCCAGAAGATGCGATCCGGCACTCGGTATGCACGTTCGGCTCGCCCATGGCGGCAGCTCCTGCCGTAGATAAGGATGCGAAAAAAGTTGAGAGACCACCTTTGCAGTCCAGCTCGGAGCGCACTGCGGATGGCCTCTCAAGCCCCCAACTACATTAGTTTAATCCTATGAGGATTGGTTTTCAATCGTATGAGTGCCGGCGTGAATATCGCGTAAACTTCGTCAGCGAGCGGCTCAGTCGGAGCTGGTGCGCGCCTCCGGAATGGAAAAGACGAAGGTGCAGCCGTGGTTCAATTCGCTTTCCGCGGTGATGATGCCGCCGTGCGCCAGGATGATGTGCTTGGCAATCGCCAGTCCCAGGCCAGTGCCTCCGCTCTCGCGAGAGCGGGCTTTGTCCACCCGGTAAAAGCGCTCGAAGAGCCGCGGCAGATGTTCACTGGCAATTCCCGGACCGAAGTCCCGCACGTAGAACTGCACGAAGCCTTCCACGTCGTGGGCGCCAATCAGGATCCGCCCGCCTTGTGCAGCGTACTTACAGGCGTTGTCGATCAGGTTGGAAAAAACCTGGAAGACCGCGTCGCGGTCGGCCGAGACCATTTTCAGCGCCTCGTTCACCACGTCCAACGTCATGCCGGAATCGGAACGATGATCGCGAAAATAGTCCGAGGCGTCGCGCAGAAGCTCGGCGGCGGAGAGCGGGCGCAACTGCAGTTTCTTGTCGCCGGATTCCACCCGCGCCAGGATCAGCAGGTCCTCGGTCAGCCGCGTCATGCGCGACGGCATTCTTGCGGATGATCTCCAGGAAATCGCGCTGCGTCTCCTCCGAGTTCACTCCGTCCAGCAGGGTCTCGGCGTAACCCTGGATCGAGGTCAGCGGCGTGCGCAGCTCGTGCGAAACGTTGGCGATGAAATCGCGGCGCGTGGTCTCAATGCTTTCGGCATCGGTCAGATCATGCAGAACGGCGACCAGGCCGCCGGAAGGCATGGGCGCAACGGTGGCCGCAAACACTCGTCCCGGGACAAAGTTGTTGACCCGCGCCGTGACCAGCTTGCGATGTTGCGCCGCCTCCTGAATCGCGGCCAGAAAATTCGGATCGCGCACCGTCTGTACCATCGGCTGGCCCAGGCGGACGCCGGTGGGCGTGAGCATCTCCATGCGCCGGTTCGCCCACTGCGCACGGCCGTCGCGGGAGATCGCAATCACCGGCTCCTGCATACTGTTCAGCACGGCTTCCAGTTCGCTGCGGCTGTCCTCCACCTCCTGGAAGCTGGTTTGCAGCTTGCGCGCGGTGGCGTCCAGGGCGGTCGCCACGCGGCCGATCTCGTCATTCTGATCTTCGGCCAGAGCGGGCCGAGAAGTCGCCTTCCGCAATCTTTCCGGCAAAGGCCAGGATTCGTTCCAGGCGCGCGCTTACGCTTCTCGATGCCCAGGCCGCCAGCAGGATCGCAATGAAGCAGGCGAGCGCGGAGGCAAACACCAGCGAGCGCCATACCTTCTGATTGGCCTCGGCAATGGCGTGCAGCGGAACCGCAAGCCGGACCGCACCTCCGGGAACCGGCTGCGCCACATAAAGAAGGTCCACTCCCAGGGTGTGGCTGCGCCGGGTGTCGATTCCAATCTGCCCCGCCAGCGCAGCCTGAAATTCCGGACGGCGCGCGTGGTTCTCCATGTTTTCCGGCAGTCGCGCCGCTGTCGGCCAGCACCTGTCCCTGGCTGTCAATCACCGTGGCGCGCGCACCCGATGCCTCGGCGATGCCCTCTACGACTTGTCTTCAGATCGCCAGCTGGAAAGTGGAGCGGCGGCAACCCGCAACGCAAACATCGCCGTCTTCTGCCGGAGATTGCTTTCAATCTGCTGCCGCAGCGAGCTTCTCCCAGGCGTGGGTAATGGCGACGATCCAGCGTCAAGGTCGCTGCGGCAATGACCAGGGTAAAGACAAGGACCAGCTTGAAGAAAATCCGATTCTTCACTTCAAGGCCTCAAACCTGTATCCCGCTCCGCGCACGGTGCGCAGATACTGCGGCTCCTCGGCATCCTTCTCGATCTTTTCCCGGATGCGCCGCACATACACGTCGACCGAGCGCGGAGTCACGTAGGCGGTGTCGCGCCAGACGGCGTCGAGCAGTTGATCGCGGGTGAAGACCCGGCCCGGATGGCGCGCCATGTACTCCAGCAGCCGGAACTCGGTGGCCGTGGTCGCCACCGACTTGCCTCGCACCTTCAGGGTCATCGCGCCGCTGTCGATCTCGATCTCGCCCGTGGTGATGATCTCCGGCGCCAGCGGCCGCTCGAAGCGGCGCAGCACCGCCTTGACGCGCGCAATCAGCTCGCGCGGACTGAACGGCTTGCCGACGTAGTCGTCGGCGCCAAGTTCCAAGCCCAGCACGCGGTCGCTCTCGCTGCTCTTGGCCGTCAGAAAAATGACCGGCGTCATGGCAATCGCCTGGTTCTGCCGGATGCGGCGGCAGAGCTCGAAGCCGTCTCCGCCGGGAATCATGATGTCGAGCAGGAACAGCGCGGGCTTTTCGCGCTCCGCCTCCTGCAATCACCAGCGGGGCGGCGGCAAAAATACGGACGTTGAAACCGGCAGCTTCCAGATGATGCTTCACCAGCCGGGCAATGTCGGCTTCATCTTCCACTACGTAAAATAAGGGGTTTCATCGCCTTCATTGTATTCAGGTAGCGCACCGGCGGGAACTGCCGGAGAGTTGTTTTCACGCGTGCTGTAACATATTCACTCCGTTCGGCGAACTCAAACTGCAACCGAGTCTGCGCACTTCCTGCAATCGCAATGGAGCTTTCCGCAATCACAAACGGGAAGAGAGCCTGCGCCCTCCCCGCGCTGGAAACCGGCGCGTTCTCAGCGGAAAGGATTGATGTACGAGCTCCAGCCGCGGGTCAGGTAGTCGGACGAGCGTCAGCCCCAGCCAGCAGCATCAGGAAGAAGATGGCCGCAACCACCGCAACCTTGGTCAGCGCCGTCGAGTAGCGCAGTTCCATGAAGAACAGCAGCACCAGCAGCGCCTTCACGGTCGCAATGCGTCAGCGCCACAATCGCGTTGAAGGGACCAAGCTCCAGCGTCGCGGCGAACACGGTCAGCGCGGTCAGCACCAGCAGAGCGGCCCATACGACAACGAAGGTCTTGACGGTGGGGTGTGCGTGTTCGCTCATTTTTTCTCTCCTACCCTCCGGGGTGGTGGTGGCTGATCAGATAGAGCAGCGGGAAAAGGTAGATCCAGATGATGTCGACAAAATGCCAGTACAGTCCCACCATCTCCACCGGTGAGTTGTACTCGGTGCTGAAGCGTCCGCAGCGCGTTGGCGATCAGCAGCCAGGTCAGCAGTCCGGCGCCGATGATCATGTGCACGGCGTGCATTCCGGTCATCGCAAAGTACAGGGCGAAAAAGATCGATACCTGGCGGGGATCGTAGTTGCCCTCGTGCTCGAAGTGAAAATTCGGCCCGGGAACCTCGTGGTGAACCCAGTGTTCGTGGTACTCCACGGCCTTCACGCCGAGGAAGGCTGATCCCCAGAATCAGCGTCAGCATCAGGAAGATCGCCGTCAGTTTGCGATTGCCCAGCTTCGCCGAAGTGAACCGCCATCACCATGGTCAGCGAGGAGCAGATGAGCACCGCCGTGTTGGCGGTGCCGTAGACTGAATCTCCATCGTCTGGCTGCCCGCAACCCAGGCGTTGTAGTACGAGAGCCGGTAAATCAGGTACGAGGCAAACATGCCGCCAAAGAACATGATCTCCGTGACCAGGAAGAGCCACATGCCGAACGTGGAGGTCGCCTTCTGCTGCTCCAGGTCGGCGAAGTGATGTCTCAGGTTGTGTACCGCAATCTCGCTATCCGGCAACTTCAACCCCCTTGTGGCCGGTCGGGTGCGTCGATCTCGTCGTAGTTGTAGGCCTCCCAGGTCACCACCGGCGTTTCGTCAAAATTAAACGTCGGTGGCGGCGAAGCGGTCATCCACTCCAGTCCGGCCGCGCGATACGGATTCGGCCCCGCGTCCTTGCCATATTGCAGGCTCCAGACGAAGTAAATCATCGGCAACAGGAAGCCCACCGCCAGAATCGAGGCGCCCGCCGTTGACAGCACATTCAGCACCTGGAACTCCGGCGGATAGGCGTGGTAGCGGCGCGGCATCCCCATGTAGCCCAGCAGAAACTGCGGGAAGAAGGTGAGATTGAAGCCGACGAAAACCAGCACGGCGCTCAGCTTGGCGAACGATTCCGGATACATCTTGCCGGTCATCTTCGGCCACCAGAAATGCAGCGCGCACAGGAACCCCGTGACCCCGCCTCCCACCATGATGTAGTGGAAGTGCGCCACCACAAAGTAGGTGTCGGTCACGTGCAGGTCAATTCCAACCGCCGCCAGGAAGATGCCGGTCAGTCCGCCGATGGTGAACAGGCCGATAAAGGCGAACGACGTACAGCATCGGCGTTTCAAAGGTGATCGATCCCTTGTAGAGCGTCGCCGTCCAGTTAAACACCTTCACCGCCGAAGGAATCGCCACAAAGAAACTCAGCATGCGAGAAGATCAGCGCGGCGTAAATCGAAATCCCCGCCACAAACATGTGGTGAGCCCACACCAGGAATCCCAGCACCGCGATCGCAATCGATGACATGGCGATGAAGTCATAGCCAAACGGGCGCTTTCGCGAGAAGCAGGCAATAACTTCGCTGACCACTCCCATGCTCGGCAGAATCATGATGTACACGGCAGGGTGCGAATAGAACCAGAACAGATGCTGGAACAGCAGCGGGTCGCCGCCCAGCCGCGCATCGAAAATGCCGATATGGAAGAGCTCGCTCCAGCGCCACCAGCACCAGCGTGATCGCCAGCACCGGCGTGCCCAGCACCATGATCACCGAGGTCGCATAGATGGCCCAGATGAACAGTGGCAGCCGCCGCCACGTCAATCCCCGGCGCGCGCATGCGATGCACCGTGACAATGAAGTTCAATCCGGTAAAGATCGACGAGAAGCCGACGATAAACACTCCCAGCGCAGCCGTGATCACGTTGGTGTTCGAGTACGTGGTCGAGTACGGCGTGTAGAAGGTCCAGCCCGTGTCCACGCCGCCCGGTCAGGATGGCGTAGAGAATGAAGCAAGCCCCGATCATGTAGATGTACCAGCTCGCCAGGTTCAGCCTCGGGAAGGCCAGGTCCTTGGCGCCGATCATCATCGGAACCAGGAAGTTGCCAAACACCGCCGGCACCGACGGGATCAGAAACAGAAAGATCATCACGATGCCGTGCATGGTGAACAGCTTGTTGTAGGTGTCGGCCAACACCAGGTCGCCCGCCGGAGTCAGCAGCTCCAGGCGGATCAGCATGGCGAAGAATCCGCCGAGGAAGAAGAACGTCGTGATCGAGCCCAGGAATAAAAGCGCAATCCGCTTGTGGTCCGTGGTCAGCAACCACGACGTTGATCCCGTAGTCCGCGTTCAGGTAATTCGTCTTCGGCTGCGAGGTATGGCTAGCTGTTTCCATGATTCACCCTCTACTGCTTTGCCGCTGGCTGCACCGGCGTAGATTGAGTTGCTTTCACCGCCGGAGGCGCCGTCTTGTCGCTCTTGGCGGCCGATGTTTCAGGCTTGGGAGCCACCGGATAGTTTCCCGAGTTCGGTTCGCTGACCGGGATCGGCAGGTTGGCCGAACCGTTGCCCAGCGCCTTGATGTAGGCAGACCAGGCCGATCACTTCCTCTTCGCTCAACTGGCCTTCGAAGGTCGGCATGATGTTCTTAAAGCCGCTTACGATCTTCGCCCCCGGATTCAGAATCGACTCGCGCACATAGCTTTCGTCGGCGTTGACCGTGCGTCCGTCGTCCAGCAGCACCGGCCGGCCGAAAACCCCGATCAGGTTCGGTCCGCGTCCGGCAACGTCGGCCCGGTGGCACATCGAGCAGCCGTATTGCTGAAAGCTCTTCTCACCCGCCGAGGCCAGCGATCCGTCCACCCCGCCCGCAGCCCAGCGATCGTAGTCCGCCGGGTCCATCACGACCACTTCGCCCACCATGCCCGAGTGCTGCGTGCCGCAGTACTCGGCGCAGAACAGGTGATAGCGCCCCGGTACCGTGGCATGGAACCAGGTCGAGGTGTAGCGCCCCGGCAACACATCGGCTTTGATGCGGAAGGCCGGAACGTAGAAGCTGTGAATCACGTCCTGCGAGGTCATGATCATGCGCACATCGCGCCCCGCCGGAACGTGCAGTTCGATTGATCTCGCGCTGCCCCTCCGTGTGCTGAAACTTCCACATCCACTGCTTGGCCACGGTGTAAATCTCCATCGCGCCCCGGGGCGGACGCGTCTGCATGAAAAAGAGCACCGCCGACCATACGAAGATGATCATCACGATGCCCAGCGGGATTCCCGTCCAGATCAAGCTCCAGCGCCGTCGAGCCGTGAATCTGCGTCGCCTGCGGATTGCGCGACTTGCGGTAGCGCAGCGCAAAAAACAGGATCAGCACGGAGATCAAGCAGGTGAAAAAGGCGGCGATCGCCACCAGGGCGAAGTACAGTGCGTCAACGTGTCCGGCCATGCTGCTGGCGTGCGCCGGAAAAAGTGGCAAGTTGGACCACATATCGATTTATGCCCGTCCTGTTCCGATTCCTGGATCGTGCTTCTCTCGGCGAAACAGCAGTACGATCGCGCTGCCCAGCACAATCACCGTGGTGAGGCCGGCCAGCCGGACGATGTTGGTGATCGTCGCGCCGTAACGCCCGGTGCGCGGATCGTAGTGATAGCAGTACAGCAGCACCTCGTCGGCAAGCGACCCGATCTTGTTCTCTGAAGCCTCGACGATGCCCAGCCGCATATCCTTCGCCGAATACTCCACGCCGTAGTAGTACTGCGCAATCTTGCCCTCGGGCGTAATCAGCAGGATGCCGGCCGCATGGGCAAACTGGTCCAGCTTGGGGTCGTAGCGATAGTGCCAGCCCACGGCGTTCGCCAGCGCTGCAATCTGCGTCTGCTCGCCGGTCAGGAAGTGCCAGCCCTTGCCCGCCTCGGGATTGCCCAGCTTCTTCAGGTACATCTCTTTCTTATTGGCCGCCAACTGTGGAGTCTCGCGCGGATCGATGCTCACGGTGACCACTTCAAATTCCTTGCCCGGTACAAAGCGCATCACCTTCAGCGCCGAGGTCAGGCCATTCAAAACCTCCGTGCACAGCATCGGGCACTGGTAGTAAACCAGGTTCAGAATCACCGGACGGCCCTGATGAAAGTAGTCGCCCAGCTTCACCGTTTTTCCCTGCTCATCCTTGAACGTAAGGTTCAGCGGCACCTGCTCGTTCAATCGCTGGTCGATGCCCTACTCCCTCCAGCCCCGGAGGCGCAACCGTCTTGGTCTCCGGCGCGGTAAAGATTTGCGCCTTGGCGGCACCGGACAACGCAACCGCGCACAGCACCGCTGCGAGGCTGGTCACCATTCTCCGAATTGTTCTGCGCCCCAGCATCATCGTCTGTCCCCGCGAAGTTGTCGCGGCCCGTAGTGTCCGAACGCCCCACCTGTCATCTGCCCGCGGGGGAATTGTCCGCCGTGCCGGGCACAGCCTGGCTCGCTGCCGTGCCATCGTCTGGCGCGTTTGGATAGGAATACTCCATTCCCGCGCCGGGATAGTTCGGCGGCGCCGCCGAGCCCGCACGCACCGGAAGCCGCGTCACTGCCACTTTCATCGCCTGCTCAATCGGCAGGTGGACATTGCCTTCGGCGTCCTGCCATGGCTTGGCCGTCAACGTGGCCGTCTCCTGCAACAGAAACTTCGACATCTCTCCCGCCGGGCCGCGGATATCGGTCAGCAGGCGTGGCTGGGGAAATTGCGCGATGTTGATGTCCGCCGTGTTGGTCAGGATTTCGGCCCGCGGCATGACCGTCGTTGGCGCCAGAGGGCTGGTCTCCGGAGCGTGCTGGTCGGCGACCTTTGTCATGCCCGCATAGAGACCGAGAACGCCCAGATTGACGGCCACGGTACATACCAGCAGCACCAGAAAAAAGATGAGGATGCCGCGCGCGCCAAGATCGCTCTTGTCGTACTGCACGCTCGGATTACGCTCATCGACCTCTTCGTGTCCGTGATTAGTGTTCATGGCTTGGCTCCCAGAGGCGCGCCAGCATCGGCTCGGTAACGACCAGCAAAGGCCGGCCGCCGAATTGCCGGAAGAACATCCCTAGCCAGATGCTCACCAGCGCCAGCGGCGCTGCAAAATATGTGCCAGTAAAAAACGATGTGGTGGGCATTGCCGCCCGCGCCTGGAAATGGATTCGGAGCCACCAGCCAGTACAAATCCACATAGCGCATCACCAGCACCAGCAGCGCCACCGGAACCAACTTGCGCGCATCGCGCTTGAGATCACGCGAGAGCAGCAGCAGGAATGGCAGTGAGAATTGCAGGAGCACCAGCGCCAGCGCAATGGTCTGCCAGCCACCGTGGAGGCGGTCCAGATACCAGACGATCTCCTCCGGGAGATTGCCTGCCCAGATGATCAGCCACTGCGAAAAGCTGAGGTACGCCCATACCATGGTGAAGGTCAGCAACAGATTGCCATAATCATGCACTCTGTCTGGTCTCAGGATCTTGTCGTATGGCGCAAGCTCACGCATCGGGGAGAGAATCACGATGAGCAGCGCCAAGGCCGACAACGTCTCGACTGACCATGAAAAACATGCCGAAGATCGTCGAGTACCACACCGGATCCAGTGACATGATCCAGTCCGTACAGGCCAGCGTGATCGTCAAGCCATACACCAGAATCCCCGGCCCGGACCACACCTTCAGCTTCTGCCACACCCGCGGCGAATCGTCGCTCATCCTGCTTCAGCGAGCCCTTGCGCAGCGCCAACGCCCACAGGTTCCAGATCGCAAAGAAGATCACCGCGCGCACGCGTCCAGAACCGGTCGTTCAGATATCCGCTCTTTGCTGCGACCGAACTATGCGTCGCCATGTACGCGGGGTCCAGCCAGACGTACAGGCTGTGGCGCCCCAGCCAGATCGGCAGGAAGAGAAGCGTAAGCAGAGGTATGTTTCCCACCGCGGCTTCCATCACGCGACGGCCGATCATCCACCAGTTGCCGCCGGTCAGATGGCCCAGCATCAGCAGCGCCATCGAGCCCAGCGAAAACCCCAGTATCAGCATGTAGCCGATCAGGTAGCCGCGGAAAAACTGCTGGCTCGAGGCGAAGCCTCCGGCGATCGCCGCAATCGTCGCGGCCAGTCCAAGCCCCAGCCATCGGCTGGAAAGCGATGCGAGGCGCGCGGGCGGCGCAAATCGGTAGGAAGCGGGATAGGTCGTGATACTCATCGGCTACTTCGCCTCCGTCTCGTCGGGCATCTTTCCAACCCCGCCTGCGGCCGGCTCTGGTTCACGCCGCACCACCACCGGCTCTCCGGCCGGAACGTCGCCCGGCTTGGCCGTCCGTGAGAGTTGCAGGGCGCGAATGTAGGCCGCGATGCGCCAGCGGTCGGCCACCGGAACCTGTGCCGAGTAATCGCCCATCGCGCCCCATCCCTTGGTCATCACATCGAAGAAGTGTCCCACCGGCGCCTTCAGCAGCCGCGGCTCGTAGTACGAAGGAGGATTCTTCAAGCCGCGCTGCGCGATCATCCCGTTGCCGTCTCCCAACTGCGAATGGCAGGGCGAGCAGTAGATGTTGTAGCGCTCGCGCCCGCGCGCCAGATCCTTGTCGGTGATCGCAAAGGGAAATTCGTCGGCATCCTTGCCGTTGATCTTTCCGGTATAGAGCAGCGGATCGTCCTCCAACTGTCCCCGCGCAATCGTGCCTGCAACCACCGGACGCGCCGAGCGGTGATCGGCATAAAAGTCGTTTTCGCGCAGCGGTGTGAACTTAGGCTGAATCTGCATATCCAACCGGCAGGAGCCGAGCAGCAGCATCCCGGCCGCCGCCAGCAGTACGCTCGCCGCCCGCCGCAGCGCCGCGTTGCCAATCCTCTTCCGCTCCATGGCTTTGCGCTCCCTTGCCTCGTATTCCATGAGCTAGTCTGCGACCTCGGCGACATCAATGGCTTCTGTCGCCTGCAAAAACCGCGTTGTCTTTTCCAACTCAAACTGCGGATCGGCGGCCTCAATGCAGAGAAAGAAGCGGTCGCGACTGGCGGCGCTGAAACGCGGATGATTGAAGACCGGGTGATAGGGCTGCGGCAGACCGTTCAAGGCCAACATCCCCACCACCGCCGTAATGCCGGCAAACAGAATCGTCATCTCAAACGTAATCACGATGAACGATGGCCATGAGTTCAGCGGACGTCCGCCGATGTTGAGCGGAAAGGCCCAGACGTGAACCCAGTACTGCAGCATGAATCCGCTCAGCCCGCCCAGAATGCCGCCCATCAAGGTCAGCAGTGGCACCCGGGTTTTCTCAAAGCCGATGGCCTCGGCGGCCGCTTCCAGCGGAAACGGCGTGTAGGCATCCATGCGCCGGTATCCCGCGTCGTGAGCTTTTCTGCAGGCCATCACCAATCCGTCGGGAGTGGTGAACTCGGCGATCACTCCGTGCAGCCGCGACTCAGTCATGGGCGGCTACCTCCTCGCTGAGTTTTGCCTGCGGCAACAACGTGCGCATTTCAAAAATAGTGATCATCGGCATCAGCCGCACAAACAGGAACATGGCGGAGAAGAACAGTCCCAGGGTTCCGGCGAACACCGCATAGTCCCAGCGCGTGGCCACATAGCTGCCCCACGAGGACGGAAGGAAGTCGCGTGAAAGGCTGATGACGATGATTACGAAGCGCTCCAGCCACATGCCAAACAGCACAATCAGCGACGTACCGAACAGCAGCACCGGAGTCATTCGCACCTTGCGAATCCAGAGCATTTGCGGAATCAAAACATTGAACAGGATCAGGCACCAGTACCCCCACGCCATCGGGCCCAGTGCGCGATTCCTGGTCACATAACCACTCGAAGATATTGCCCGAGTAGTACGCATAGAACGCTTCCATCATGTAGCCGTATGCAACGATCAATCCCGTACCCAGCATGATCTTCGCCGAATTATCCAGGTGGCGCAGTGTGATCATGTCCTCCACGCCGTAGAACTTGCGGATCGGAATCGCCAGCACCAGCACCATGGCGAAGCCCGAATAGATGGCGCCGGCGACAAAGTAGGGCGGGAAGATCGTGGTGTGCCAGCCCGGCACAATCGAAATGGCAAAGTCGAAGGACACCACCGTGTGTACCGAGAGCACCAGCGGCGTAGCCAGCCCGGCCAGCAGCAGGTACGCGCTCTCGTAGCGCTTCCAGTGGCGCGCCGAACCGCGCCAGCCCATCGCCAGCAATCCGTAGATGGTCTTTGCCACCGGGTTGGTCGCCGAATCGCGGAAGGTCGCCAGATCTGGAATCAGCCCGATGAACCAGAACAGCGCCGAGATCGTCGCGTAGGTCGAAACCGCGAAGACATCCCACAGCAGCGGGCTGCGGAATTGCGGCCACACTCCCATCGTGTTGGGATACGGGAACAGCCAGTACGCCAGCCAGGGACGGCCCGTGTGCAGGATCGGGAACAAGCCGGCGCAGGCCACGGCGAACAGCGTCATCGCCTCGGCGAAGCGGTTGATCGAGTTGCGCCAGCCTTGCTTGAGCAGCAGCAGAATCGCCGAAATCAGTGTGCCCGCGTGGCCGATACCGATCCACCACACAAAGTTCACGATGGCAAAACCCCAGCCTACCGGAATATTAATGCCCCAGATGCCGACGCCGCGATAGAACAAGTACGCGGCAGCGAAGAGCAGTAGATTCAGCAGGCCGAAGAAGATGGCGAAGCCGCCCAGCCAGCCCAGCGTAACCGGCCGCCGCAGCACGATCGACACGATCTTATCGGTGACCGTTTCCAGCGTATGGCCGGGCTTGAGAACCGGCATCTGCCCCGGCAGCAGCCGTTCTTCTACCGCCGTCGAAGCGTTCGTCTCTGGAAGCTTGTCCATGATCCTCTACGACTCCAACTCAGGATTCGGGTTCCGCACCGCGGCCATGTAGGTGGTCCGCGGACGGGTGTTGAGTTCTTCCAGCAATCCGTAGTTCCGCTGCGAAGCCTTCAGCTTTGCAACCCGGCTCTCCGGGTCATTCAGATCGCCGAAGACAATTGCCTCCGCCGGACATGCCTGCTGGCAGGCCGTCACCACCTCGCCATCCCGCACCTTGCGGTTCTGCTCTTCGGCGTCGATCCTGCCGTGGGTGATGCGCTGAATGCAGTAGGTACACTTCTCCATCACACCGCGGCTGCGTACCGTCACTTCGGGATTGCGCTGGAACTTCCACTGCGGAGTCTCAAAATCCGAGTACAGCAGGAAGTTGAAGCGCCGCACCTTATACGGACAATTGTTCGAGCAATAGCGCGTCCCTACGCAGCGGTTGTAGACCATGTCGTTCAGTCCTTCGGACGAATGTACGGTTGCCGCCACGGGGCAAACCAGTTCGCACGGCGCGTTCTCGCACTGCATGCACGGGACCGGCTGGAAGTAGGTCTTCGGATTTTCCGGCGAGCCCTCGTGGTAGTTGTCGATGCGCAGCCAGTGCATGATGCGGCCGCGCTTCACCTCGATCTTGCCGACCACGGCAATATTGTTTTCCGCTTGGCATGCCACCTCGCAGCTCTTGCATCCCACGCAGGAATTCAAATCGATGGCCATGCCCCACTTGTATTCCTTGTACTCATAGGGCTCATACAGCGTCAGCCCCGGCGCCGGGAGCTTCCACCTTCTCGTGCGCAAAGCCCGGATTCTTGATGAACTCTTCCAGGGTCGCCACCCGCACAATCTCCCGGCCCTCCATCGCCTGATGTCCCTGCGGAGAGGCCAGCCCGTAATGTCCGCCGGTGGCGCGCAACTGCAGCCCGCCCGCATACCACAGGGCATCGGAGGTGCGCAGTTGATAGGCGCTGATGCCGAGCCCCGAGCCAACCCTGCCCGCGTTCTGGCGCCCGTAGCCCAGGCTCACGGTAACCGCGTCGTCTGGATGCCCCGGCGTAAGCCAGATCGCGCCCCTCACCTTGCGGCCATTCAGCTCAAGCTCGACTTCGTCTTCGCTCTTCAGTTTCAGCTTCTTCGCCGGTGGCCACGCTCATCAGCACGGGATTGTCCCAGCAGATCTGAATCATCGGCTTCGGCGTCTCTTGCAGCCAGCCGTTGTTGGCAAAGCGCCCGTCATACACCGTGGCATCGCGGCGGAAGATAATCTCCAGCCCGCCAATCGGCTGGCCCGCACCCGTCGCCGAGCCCGGAAGCGCAACCTTGGCGCTCACCGCCTTGGGCGCAAACGCCGAAGCGGCCACGAATCCGTCGTACAGCGAACGCTCCCACCAGCTCTTAAAATCCGCGCCCGTGTGCTGGCTCTGCCAATAGCGCTGAGTCAGCTCATAGCTGCTTGCCTCGTTTTCGTTGGTCAGGAACTCGATCAGCTCGCCTTCGCTATGCCCGCCGTAGAGAGGCGCGATCAGCGGCTGGATCAAGCTCACCGTGCCGTCGAAGCGAGCGCGTGTCGCCCCAGTGCTCCAGGTAGTGAGTTCCGTTGGCGTGCCAATGGCAATACTTCGAGGTCTCGTCCTGATAGAGTCCCAGATGCACCCGCAGTCCAACCTTGCCAAGCGCGTCCAGAAAATTCAGATCCGGCGGTGCGTCGTACACCGGATTCGTGTTCAGCACCACGAGCATGTTCACCTTGCCGCTATGCATCTCGGCCGTAAGCTGGCGGAGCTGCTCCATCTTCGCAGTCGTCGCGAAGGGATCGACCGGCTCGCTGTAGCTCACTGTCTTGCCGACCGCCGACAGCGCCGCGTTGATCGCGTGGGCCAGCGCGTGGGTCGCCGGAGTCTGCGCATCGCCCACCACGACCAGTGCCGCGCCCCGGTTCGCCTCCAGATCCTTCACCAGCGCGGCGGCAAATTTCTTCTGCGCACCCGCAAACTCGCCGCCCGCCTGGGCCGCACCCAAGGCCGTTGCCAGCGCGCGGGCAAAGCTCTCCACCTCGCTGGCTTTCATCGGCAGCCGATGGTCGGCCTTGCCGGCCGTGTTGGTGGGCGTGCTCTCGACGGCGTAGAAGCGCAGCATCTCCTGCTTCAGCTCGGGACGCCGCCGCCGGGAAAACTCCCGCGTGTAACGGTGGAATCCCGGGTAGCCCGAGGAGAGAAAATCGCAATCCAGAGAGAGCAGAACCTTGGCCTTCGAGAAGTCATAGATCGTCTCCACCGGCTGACCAAAGGCAAGCTGCGCTCCCGCGTAGACGTTGTCGCGGTTCACCGCCTCCCACTGGTACCACTTGGCCTGCGGATACGTCTTCAGCAACTCCTGCATCTGCGCCACAAACGATGGCGAGCTGGTCGCTCCGCTGAGCACGCGCAGGCCGGCGCCGCCCGTTGCCTTTTCGCGGCGGATCGAGGCCGCGCAAGTCCGACAGCATATCCGGCCAGGTGCGGGTCTCGCCGATGTGGGTATTGACCTGCGATCGGTCCGGATCGTACATCGTCAGCACGCTCGCCTGGTTGAAGACATCGGTGCCGCCCAGCGAGGACGGATGCTGCGGGTTGCCCTCGATCTTGGTCGGGCGCCCTTCGTGACTCTCCACCAGCAAGCCCGTGCCGTAGGCTCCCAGCGGCATCGCCGTCGCATAGAACAGCGGCTTGCCCAGCACCATATTGTTCGGCTGCCGCACGTAGGGCACAATCGATTCCAGCGGCAGCTTGGTGCAGGCGCTCAAGCCGGCCAGCGCCATCGATGCGCCCATGATCTTCATGAAGTCGCGGCGCGAACTGTTATCCGTCCACTCCGAGGCGTGCTTCGGAAACTCACGATGCAGCATCTCCTCAAACTCAGGAGTCTGCGCCAGTTCGTCCAGGGTGCGCCAGTACTTCGGACCGCGCGCTTCGCTCAACTTCGCGCGCACCTCGGCCAGTTCCAACTTGCCTTTCTTGCTGGGACACACATCCCCGCTTCCGCTCTTCTGCACGTTATCCATTCGCTTCGATCTCACTCATCGGATTCTCTCCGCTTCGCTACCGCCGCCGGTCCCGCAGGGTGCCGCACTACGCCGCGCGCCACGCCGCACCACTCCGCCCGCTCAGCGGTGGCAGGTGTTGCAACTGGTAATGTCGCGCGGGGATCGTACGTGGTTCGCCTTCACCAGGTAGGTGCCCAGTCCATCTGGCCCGGTCTGGCTGGTGAACGTCTTGTACGTCTCACCCTCGCGAATGGTCACCGGATGCTCCGGCGAAGGCTCCTCGTACCTCATGTTGAAAATCTGATCGCCCATCGTCGACGGTCGCTTCGGATCCTCTTTCACATAGTGCGGGCGCAGGTTCTTCTCCGGCGAGCGATGGCAGTTCAAACACCACTCCATCTGCAATGACGACTGGTTGTACATCAATGCCATCTCGTCCACGCGCCCGTGGCAACTATTGCAGCCGATGCCTTTATTCACATGAATACTGTGGTCGAAGTAGGTAAAGTCCGGCAGATCGTTGGCCCGCGTCCAGATCAAGCTGCAGCCGCTCAGATAGCTCTCGCGCACCGGTGCTAGCATCGGAGCCGCCGTCCATATCTGCGAATGGCAGTTCATGCACGTCTTGGTCGGAGGTATGCCCGCAAAGCTGGAAACCTCAACCGAGGTGTGGCAGTAACGGCAATCGATGCCCAAGCCCGCGACGTGGTGCTCGTGAGGAAACGGAACCGGCTGCGGACGCGCAACCCCTGCATACGTGAAGTAGGGCGAACGCTGCAACTGCAACGCCGCCCACAGCAGGCCAACCACCAGGATCACTCCGCCCAGGATGGATGCCTTTGCAATCGAGTTGGCACTGCGATGAAAGATCTGCGCCATGTTTGGAGATTTATCCGTTATGTCTCTGTCCGCGCCTCGAAAGCCCGGATGGAAGCGACGAAGTCAGGGTCTGCGCTGCGGAGGCGTTCCCGCGCTCCCAAAACCTTTTCGCCTTCATCGCCCTATGTGATCGATTCCGCACCGCGTTGTGGGATGCACGTCACGAGAACCCCGGATTATAGCAGCATCAAAGCTGTCACCTTGTAGATGCGGAAATTCGACTCCAAGCCCGGCCGAAGTTCATGAAAGTTTGTTGGATAGATGTGACTTCCCGGAAAACTGATCTTGCAGCGATTGCTCTTACCGCACCCCATCGATTCTCTCCGTCTTGCTAGAATCGCCACGCATCGCTGTCCATTCCAGAAACCTGGCAGCGAGGTGCTAAGGGTCAGATGCAACTACATGGAATTAAAGTGCAGATTTTTCGATTGGCAATAGCGGCGGGGGCTCACCCCTGTCCCAATTCGAAACGGCCATCGGGAGGCTTTGGGCAAGCAATCGGGGAAAAGTCGCTCCAGAGAAATGCCAAGCCCATACTGGCTCCGCGGTGGAGACACAGCTCACCGCACCGGCGTCCGCAGCCGGAGGTCATCCTGTGCATCGCGATGCCGCCGCAGCGCCTCGCGTACGACTGTACTACCTAGGAGATCACCAGCAGCTTCGGCTCCGTCATCTCTTCAATCGCATAGCGGATGCCTTCGCGTCCGCAGCCGGAATCCTTTACGCCGCCGTATGGCATGTGGTCGATGCGGAAGGTCGGCACGTCGCCAGCAATGACCCCTCCGACTTCCAGCTCCTCGTAGGCGCGCATGATGCGATCGATGTCGCGGGTAAACACTCCTGCCTGCAGCCCGTATGGCGAGCGGTTCACGCGCGCAATGGCCTCGCCGAAATCGTCATAGGCTTCCACCGTAACCACCGGCGCGAAGATCTCCTGGCAGTTGACGCGTTGCGTCTCCTTGGTCCCGGTCAGCACCGTCGGAGCCAGCATTGTGCCGTTGCGCTTGCCGCCGCAGACAACTTTTGCGCCCTGTGCCACGGCCTCGGCAATCCAGGCATCGGCGCGCTCTGCGTCTGCCAGCCGGATCATCGGGCCAACATCGGTCAGCTCGTCGCCCGGATCGCCCAGCCTCAGCTTCTGCACCGCGCGCCGCAAGCTTCTCGACGAAGCCGCTCGAACACCGTGCGCTCCACAAAGATGCGCTGCACGCTGATGCAGCTTTGTCCGGCAAAGGCAAAGCCGCCCGTCACGCAGCGCGCCACGGCGTTGTCGATGTCGGCGTCGGAGTGAACGATGCATCCGGCGTTGCCGCCCAGCTCCAGCGCAACCCGCTTCTTGCCGGCGCGCGCCTTCAGCGCCCAGCCCGCCGCGGCCGAGCCGGTGAAGGTGAAGAGCTTGAAGCGCTCGTCCTCGACCAGCGGCGCCAGCCGTCTCGGCCTTCATCGGAAGAATGCTGACCGCCTCCGTCGGATAGCCCGAGCGCGCCATCACATCGGCCAGCATCAGCGCCACCAGCGGAGTCTTGGTCGCGGGCTTCAGCACGATCGAGCAGCCGGCGGCCAGTGCCGGCGCGATCTTGTGCGCCACCAGGTTCAGCGGAAAATTGAAGGGCGTAATCGCCGCCACCGGCCCCAGCGGCACCCGGCGCAGCAGCCCCAGCCGGTTGGCGCTCGACCGCCTGCGCGTCCAGCGGCAGCATCTCGCCGTTCAGCCGAGTCGTCTCCTCCGCCGCATACTGGAAGCAGAATGCCGCCCGCTCCACCTCGCCGCGCGCGGTGCGGATCGGCTTGCCCGCCTCCGCCGAGATGCATTGCGCAAACTCTTCGGCGCGCTCCGGTCAGCTCGCCTGCGATGTTGGCCAGGGCCTTCTGGCGCTCGTACGCAGGCAGCTTGCGGGTCACCGCGAACGCCTTGTCGGCCGCCGCGATGGCCTGCTCGACGTGCTCCGGCAAGGCCAGTGAAACCCGTCCCACAACCCTCTGATCGAAAGGAGAGGTGATGTCGACGATTTGCGATGAGGTAAGCCACTGCCCCGCAAGATAGAACGAGTAGACCCCGGTGCTGGAGGCGGTGCGCGGTTCAAGAGTGCCTGTCGGATTGATTGCGGCTCATAGCCTGTAATGGTACACCCGCCGCCGCGCGATGTTCAGCCGGCAGTCGCCGGCGAGAGAGCGCCAAGTCTCTTCCCCTCCCATTTTGGGAGAGAGAGCTGGAAGCCCGGTTCATGACAACTTTCGGTCTTCGTGAACGGGTGCCATCCCGCGGGCAGAGCGTGGTTGAAAATGAGGCCGCAAGACAGGGGTAGCGCGCCTAGTCGATCATATGCACGATAGAAGCATCGCCGTAATCCGTAAATTTCAGCAAGTGTTCACAATCGACGGAGCCGGAGCAGGGTTGAAAAGACCAGCGCTTTGCTGCGGCCAGCGCTGCTGATATCTTCTTCCGGTCCCCTCGCAGAACCTGGAATGCCTGGGCCCGCCCTTCGCTGTCGACGCTGACGCGAATCATGACTTCAGGTTTACCCAGCGCCTTGCCGCCGGCCGCGAGCGGAGGGTGTGGCGAAGTCTCTTTCAGCGAGGACGCAGGTTGAGCCATCGCATCGGGGAGAGGAAGCGGAGGAACGCCTGAGGCTTCGCTGGCAGAGGCAGGAAGGCCAGTGACGGACGGCGCCGATTGAGAGGAAGTTCGGGCCAGAAGTGGAGGCATTGAACTCACAGGACTGGCCGCTGCCACCGCAGCCACGTGAGATTGCGGCATCCATCGGTGCATCGGCCCCAGACGGATCGCACACCCCAGCAGCAAAACGCCCACTGCGCTCCAGATCGCCGAAATGCGCAGGCCCTTCGAAAGACCAAAGCCTGACCCATGGCGGCTGGACCGCGATGGAGTCGGAAGCGATGGCGGAGTGGGAACCAATGTGGGAAGCGATGATGGAGCAGGGAGCGATGATGGAGTGGGAAGCGATGGTGGATAAAGTCGCGGTTCGAACCCATCAATGGTACCAATCAGATCCAGGGGAGTGTCTTCTGACGCGGCGCTCGGTGCCGCGTGCCACACCTGCGCTATAAGTTGCTGCTGCTTCTTGTTCAATACCGGGAAATCCAGAATACAGAAATGCCTGAAGAGCCAGAGCAATTGGGCTTTCGCAAGACCCGAGACGCTGACATCTCTCCGTTCACCGGCGACAGAGGTGATCCGGATCGTTCCGTGTTGGGCGGGAAGACCGTGCGCGAGAATAGCCACCAGCTACACAGAATCCTAGTCTCACGAATTGGTTGCTCGCCTCCCGTGCGGGTTGTCGTTTTTTCAGGAACGCCCGGAGGACCGCCCACAAAAATGCGCACCCGAAGGCGCGCATGATTGCGTGCATCCGCCCCTCCGCTCGTAGGCCGGAGAGGCGGACGCGGAAAGGTAAAACTACGCGGTTGGCTCTTCGCCGCCCTCGGCCGCCTGGGCCTTGGTTTCTTCCATCGCCTTGCGCGTCTCTTCGGCGCGCTTGGCACGGAGTTCGGCGCGCTTTTCGCGCTTCTCGTCCACCACCTTCTCGCTGCCGAGAATCTCGATGAACGCCTTTTCGCCGCCGTCGCCCTTGCGGAAGCCGGTGAGAATGATGCGCGTGTAACCGCCCGTTCCGGTCGCCAAAGCGCGGCCCGATGGTCTCGAACAGCTTATCGACCGCCTCCGGGGTCATCAGAAACGATGCGGCCAGACGGCGGTGTGAAACCCCACCTTTTTTGCCGAGCGTAATCATCTTCTCGACGTGGGACTTCATGAACTTGGCCTTGGTGACGGTGGTCTCGATGCGCTCCTCGATGATCAAAGAGGTGACGAGATTCCGCAGCAAAGCGCGCCGGTGGGAGGTGTTCCGGCCCAAGTTTCCAACCTGCTACACGATGACGCATGACTGAATCCTTGATATCGCCGGAGACACTCGCATTCCGGCTGAACTTGACTTCCCGGCCAGGAGCCGGGAGCATTGCGCGGGACGGCGCTTCCAGCGCGCTCCCGCGGCGAAACTTAAAATGCCCGGGTTGCCTTCTCCAGATGCCGTACGAAGGCGGCAATGCTGCTGCCCATCGTCGACTGGCTGGTGGCGACGGCGTTGCCGTGCTCGTCGATCTTCATGCCCAGGCCCAGACCCATCGAGGCAAGGATTTCCTTGATCTCGTTCAGCGACTTGCGGCCAAAATTCTTCGTCTTCAGCATTTCGGCTTCGGTCTTGCAAACCAGCTCGCCAATCGTCTGAATGTTGGCGTTCTTCAGGCAGTTGTAGCTGCGAACGCTCAACTCCAGCTCTTCCACCGAGCGGTTCAGATTTTCGTTGCGAATCTCCGGCTTGTTGTCCGCCAAAATTCCCGCGGCTTCCACTTCTTCTTCAAAGTTGATGAAGATGTTCATGTGGTCTTTGAGCAGCTTGGCCGCCAGCCCGATCGCATCCGGAGGCGTCACCGAGCCGTTGGTCCACACTTCCAGGGCCAGCTTGTCGTAGTCGGTGATCTGACCCAGACGCGCTGCTTCCACCGCAGTAGTTCACCTTGCGCACCGGCGAGTGCACCGAGTCGATGGGAATAAAGCCCAGCCCCAGGTCCTCGTCGAAATTCTTGTCCGCCGAAACGTAGCCGCGGCCCTTCTTCAGCCGAAGCTCCATCTCGATCTTGCCGCCTTCGCTCACCGTCGCAATGTAGACGTCCTTCTCCAGAACCTCGACGTCGCTGTCGGCTTCGATCATGCCGCTGGTGATCACTCCCGGCTGATCGGCGCGCAGATAAATCATCTTCGGCGCATCGCCGGCCAGTCGGAACGGAATCTGCTTCAGGTTCAGAATGATGTCGGTGGCATCCTCGACCACGCCGGGGATCGATTGGAATTCGTGCAGCACGCCTTCGATCTTGACCGCGGTGATGGCCGCTCCCTCAATCGAGGAAAGCAGCACCCGCCGCAGCGCGTTTCCAATCGTGGTGCCGAATCCGCGCTCGAACGGCTGCGCCCAGAAGTGACCGTACTTGTCAGTCAGCGATTCAGAGTCCATCGCCAGGCGCTTAGGCTTTTGAAATCCCTTCCAGAGCATTCTTTTCTCCTCTTTCTTCGGCCGTTTGGCACTGCGGCATAGCATCGTCCGCAGGCGGATCTGGTCCGAGACAGGGTGATGCGGCACGGGTTGCGGGCCGTGCCGCTGTAAATAGGTTGCTCGACAGCCTCAGCCCGTTGCGGCAGCGTCGGCTCTCTGTGCGAGCTATACGCAATGCGGCACTCGGCCGGGGCCGCAAGCATCGCCCCGTCCCTGCTACTTGCTGTACAGTTCGACGATGAGCTGCTCGTTGACCGGCAGGTTGATGTCTTCCCGGCGGGGCAGCGCCAGCACCCGGCCCTTGTAGTTTTCGCGATCGATCTCCAGCCACGTCGGCGACGTCTGATGCGAAGCAAAATCCTTCGCCGCTTCCAGAATGACCAGCTTCCGGCTGTTCTCGCGAATCGCGATCTCTTCGCCCACATTCACCTGGAACGAAGGAATGTTCACCTTGCGCCCGTTGACCGCGATGTGGCCGTGGCGCACCAGTTGGCGGGCCTGACGGCGTGCCACCGCAAAGCCAAGGCGGTAGACAACCGAATCGAGACGGCGCTCCAGCTGCTGCAACAGAATTTCGCCGGTGACGCCCTTGGCGCGGGCGGCCTTCTCAAAGTAATTGCGGAACTGGCTTTCCTGCGCAAAGTACATGCGCTTGGCCTTCTGCTTTTCGCGGAGTTGGAGACCGTAACCGACGATCTTCGCCTTGCGATCCTTGCCGTGCTGGCCAGGCGCGAAGTTGCGCTTCTCCACCGGACATTTTTCCATAAAGCACTTTGCGCCCTTGAGGAACAGCTTGGTCCCCTCCCGGCGGCAAAGGCGGCATACTGCATCTTTATAACGAGCCAACTTATATCTCCTTCAGTCTGGGAGCGGTTTACAGGAGTTGGAATCCCTTCCATCCCGCTCGAATCTTTGTCGCCAGGCCGCCACAGCGAGCCAGGCCGGGGCGGCTACGCTGCGGCTGAATCAGACCCGGCGCTTCTTCGGCGGACGGCAGCCGTTGTGCGGAACCGGGGTCACATCCTTGATCGTACGTACTTCGATTCCCGCCGCGGCCAGCGCGCGAATCGCCGATTCACGTCCCGAGCCGGGGCCGGAAACGCGTACATCCACGGAGCGAAGACCGTGATCGCGCGCCGTCGTGGCGGCGTTCATCGCAGCCTGCTGCGCGGCAAATGGCGTACCCTTGCGCGAACCGCGGAATCCCAGCGAGCCAGAGCTCTTCCAGGAAATCACGTTGCCCGACGGGTCGCTGATGGTGACAATGGTGTTATTGAAGGAGGCGCTGATCGTCACAAGCCCGTGCGGGATATGCTTGCGCTCCTTCTTCTTGAACTTCTTGTTCTTGTTCTTCTTATCCGCCCCGGAGGCGCTAGCTGCTTTTGCCATATTCCATTCTCTATTCCTGTTCTGGGGTTACCAGTAAGCGTCTTCCCTACCGGCCGACGGCGGCGGTTTGCGGAAAGACGCGACCTTGCGGCACAGCCAAACTACTTGGTCGCCTTCTTCTTACCCGCCACTGTGCCCTTGCGCGGACCCTTCCGGGTACGGGCGTTGGTATGCGTGCGCTGTCCGCGGACAGGCAGGCTGCGACGGTGACGATTGCCGCGATAAGAGCCGATTTCAATGAGCCGCTTGATGTGAAGCGAGATCTCTTTGCGCAGATCGCCTTCGACCTGGCCTTCGTTCTCGATCACCTGACGGATGCGATTCACTTCCTCTTCGCTCAGGTCCTGGATCTTCTTGAGCGGATCGACCGT
The DNA here is from genome assembly GCA_963737175.1 of uncultured Acidobacteriota bacterium. Lineage (GTDB taxonomy): Bacteria > Acidobacteriota > Terriglobia > Terriglobales > Acidobacteriaceae > TOLSYN. The sequence continues at coordinate 142,590 of CAVTRQ010000001.1, forward strand.
GGCGGCGCCGAGAATCTTGACGGCGCGGGGCTGGCCAATTCCGTAAATGTAAGTGAGCGCGATGCGTGCCTGTTTGTTGCGGGGCAGATCGACGCCTGCAATACGTGCCATGTGGGTGTCCTACTCCAGCTTTCCTACCAGGTTGAGCAGCCCTCGGGATTAGCCCTGGCGCTGCTTATGTTTCGAGTTTTCGCAGATCACCCGCACCACCCCATGGCGGTGAATGACCTTGCACTTGTCACAAATCTTCTTGACTGAAGCTCGTACCTTCATTGTGCCACTTCCTTGTACTCATCCGGCGGCTTCACACTCATCCACCGTTCCACTCGCTCGCCCAACGCCTCCGGCCCGCGAATCATCGCGCCCCGGAAGCTCTCCAACCAGAGCCTTGCGGCTCCTCCTGCAAACACGCAAATGCCCGCAAGTCCCTTCGGACCATCGCGGGTTGCGCGAACTTTGCCGCTACTTGTAGCGGTACACAATACGACCGCGATTCAGGTCGTAAGGGGACAAGCTCCACGGCCACGCGGTCACCTGGAAGAATGCGAATGAAGTTCTTGCGCATCTTGCCTGACACGTGCGCAAGCACCTCGTGGTCATTCTCAAGCTTAACCCTGAACATCGCATTGGGCAGTGGTTCGATCACCATTGCCATTACCTCAATCGCGTCTTCCTTACTCATCCAACCTCAATTTCAATTTTCAGCTTCCGGTCCCGGAAGCTGAAATCTGGAGCTATTCGGTCAGGATCACTGGACCGTCTTTTGTAATGGCGACACAGTGCTCAAAATGGGCGCTGGGTCTTCCGTCCTGGGTTACTGCCGTCCACTTGTCGTCCAACACCCGAACCGACGCGCCGCCGGCATTCACCATCGGCTCAATCGCGATGACCATGCCTTCGCGCAGCTTCAGTCCGTGCTCGCGAACCCCGTAGTTGGGAACCTGCGGGTCTTCGTGCAGCTTGGTTCCAATGCCGTGCCCTACAAACTCGCGAACCACGCTGAATCCAGCGGCTTCCACGAACTCCTGCACCGCCGCGCCGATATCGCCGAGCCGATTTCCCGCGCGCGCCGCGTCGATTCCCCTGTGCAGCGATTGCTCGGTCACATCCACCAGGGTGCGCACCTCACGGCTGATCTCGCCCACCGGCACCGTCACCGCCGCATCGCCGTAATAGCCGTCCAGCACGACTCCGCAGTCAATCGAGACGATATCTCCCTCGGCGAGCTTGCGCGTCTCCGAGGGGATCCCATGCACCACTTCCTGGTTGATCGAGGTGCAAAGCACGCAGGGATAATCGTAATATCCCTTGAACGCGGGCTTTGCTCCCAGCTCGCGAATCTTCTTTTCCGCCGCCCGCTCCAGCTCCATCGTGCTTACGCCAGGAGCGACCATGGCTCGAACCGCATCCAACACCTGGCGAACGATGTGGCCGCTGCGCCGCATCTTTTCAATTTCGCCAGCAGACTTACAAACGATCGCCATCTTCGATTGCCTTGAAAGCTTCGGTCGTGATCTGCTCCGGAGCTCTCCCACCATCGACTTCTCGCAGACGATTCCTCTGCCGGTAATAATTCACCAGCGGCAGGGTCTGCAGCTCGTAGGTCCGCAAGCGCTCCAGAATCACATCATCGCGATCATCTTTGCGCGTGACCAACGCCGAGCCGTCAAGATCGCAGACGCCTTCTTTCAGCGGTGGTTGCGTGTGAACGTTGTAGATCCGCCCGCAGGTGGGACAAGTCCGGCGCCCGGTAAGCCTTTGCAGTAGCTGATTATACTCCACCGCAAATTGGATCACAACCGGCGCATTGCCGCCCTTCTCTCGTTCAGAGACATGATGGCCGGCAAGATACTGGTCGAGCCACTCGGCTTGCGACACCGTTCGCGGGAAGCCGTCCAAGATAAAGCCGCGTACACAATCCGGTTGAGCCAGGCGGCTGGCCACCATCTGGCAGACTAATTCGTCGGGAACCAGCTCCCCACGATCCATCCGGCCCTGCGCTTCCTTACCCAGCGCGGTGCCACGGCTGATGTTGTCCCGTAGCAGATCTCCCGTCGAGATCTGCGGAATCCCATAACGCTCCGAGATTCGCTTGGCTTGCGTCCCCTTGCCGGCCCCCGGCGCTCCTAGAAGGATCACCGGGCCCACTAGCTCATCTTTTAACTTCTCTACCGATACCTCGGATATCGTCTCGCTTTCCATCGCGCAGCCTCCAACAGGGGGTTAGGTATTGTGCCACGGCTCGTACTTTACCACGCTCTACGCCCTCTGATACGGCCACTTTTGGGAGTAAAGCCCTCATAATGGCGCATAATCAGCTGCGACTCGATCTGGGTCACCGTATCCATCGCCACACCCACCACAATCAGCAGCGACGTTCCACCAAAGTAGAAGTTCACGTTCAGACCGTGCAAGATCCAGTTGGGCAGGTGATCAAAGAGCGCGCCTCCCATCCAAACCGGCAGATTGTTGAGGTGAATCCCCGCGATCATCCACTCTGGAATCAGTGAAATGATGATCAGATACAAGGCACCCACCAAGGTGATGCGGGTCAGCACATCATTGATGTAGTTGCTGGTGCGAACGCCAGGCCGGATTCCCGGAATAAATCCGCCGTACTTCTGCATATTGTCGCTTACGTCCTTTGGATTGAAGACGATGGACACATAGAAGTAGGCAAAAAACAGGATGCCAACGGCGTAGAGGAAGGTGTGCAGCGGTTCGCCCCAGCCCAGAGCCTTGCTGAGTCCAGCAAAGAATGAGCCAAAGTAGCGATTACTCTGCAGCGCATACCCGAGCGTCTGCGGCAGGGTCAGAACCGAGCTGGCAAAGATCACCGGCATCACGCCGCCGGAGTTCACCCGCAGCGGCAGGTGGGTGGACTGACCGCCCATCACCTTGCGGCCCACAACCCGCTTGGCATACTGCACGGGAATCCGCCGCTCCGAGCGCTCCACGAAGACGATGAACGCAACCACCGCAATCATGACGGCCAGCAGAAGCACGATTCCGAGCGGATTGAGTGCGCCGCCGCTGCTCGCCTTCTGGAACAACTCCACCACTGCGCGCGGCAATCCCACCACGATTCCGGTGAAGATGATCAGCGACATACCGTTGCCGATGCCGCGCTCGGTGATCTGCTCACCCAGCCACATGATGAAGGTCGTCCCCGTGGTCAGCGTCAGCACGGTCATCAGCACGAAGCTAATCCCGGGATTGCGTACCAGTTGCTCGCCGCCAACCCCACGCTGCAGCGTCATGGCAATGCCAAACGACTGCATGACGCTGAGAAGGACCGTCAGGTAGCGGGTCCATTGCGTAATCTTTTTCCGCCCCAGCTCGCCTTCCTTTTGCAGCCGCGCCAGCGGTTCGTAAACCACGGTCAGCAACTGCAAAATAATGGAGGCGGTAATGTAGGGCATGATGCCCAGGGCGAAGATCGTCAACCGGCGCAGATTGCCGCCGCTGAATAGATCGACGAAGCCGAGCAATCCGCCGCTGGCGTTGGCAAACAAACGTGCCAGAGCCGCGGGATCGATCCCAGGTGTCGGCAGGTGGCCGCCGATGCGGTAGACGGCAAGCAGCCCAAGCGTGAACAGTACGCGCCTGCGCAGGTCCGGAATTCTAAAGATGTTCGCCAGCTTCTCGAACATGGTAAGAGGGCCTCGATGCCTATGCTGTACGGGCCGCGGCGCTGCCAATTTCATGGCAGAACCGGACCCAGCCCACCTGTTCGCTGCAGGCGGGCTCGGGTGATCTTACTTCTTACCGCGCTTAATCGGCGCCGGCTGCTTGACTTCGATAATCTCAGCCCGGCCTCCGGCAGCGGTGATTTTCTGCTGGGCGGTCTCGCTGAACTTGTGCGCGTACACGGTGATGGCCGTGGTCAGATCGCCCACGCCCAGCACCTTCACCAGTCCATTTTTCTTGCCGATGACGCGCAGCTCATAGAGAACTTCCGGAGTCAACTCCGTCACGCCTAGCTCCGCCAGCCGCGACAGGTTCACCACCTGGAATTCCTTCTTGAAGATGTTGACGAAGCCGCGCTTGGGCAAACGCCGGTGCAGCGGCATCTGGCCGCCCTCAAATCCACGCATGCTGCGCGAACCCGAGCGCGAGCGCTGTCCCTTGTGTCCGCGGGTCGAAGTCTTACCCATTCCCGAGCCCATGCCGCGGCCCACACGCTTGCGCTTCTCATTCGCCTTGGCCGGCTTGCGAATCGTTGTCAGATTCATTGTTCTTATCCCTGGGCATGGTGCCAAACATGCCGATGGGCCGTCTGTGACAGCCGAACGTCTTCTGGTGAAGATCGAAGCGTTCCCCGTGGCGAGCGGGCTGTTTCCTAGCGCCGCCTGGCGGATCGCCGGGCGACTCGGTTAGTGGTCCGATCCGGCCTATTCGCCGAGAATCTGAATCAGATGCGGCACCTTGGCTACCATGCCGCGGATCGAGAGCGTATCCTCGCGGTCGATCACCTGATTGAGGCGCGTGAAGCCCAGTCCCTTGATCACGCGCCGCTGATCGGCGGGCGTGCTGTTGCCCGAGATCACCCACTTCAGCTTCATCCGGGTGCCCGCCGCAGCCGGCACCTTGGGGGTCTTGCTACGTGTACGAGGCATGGCTTAGAGCTCCTCCACGGACTTGCCGCGATTGGCCGCCACTTCGGCACGGTCGCGCAGCTTCTTCAGCGCGTCAAACGTGGCCTTGATGACGTTATGCGGGTTGGTGGTGCCGATCGACTTGGTCAGCACGTTCTGGATGCCCACCGAATTCATCACCGCGCGCACCGCGCCCCCGGCGATCACGCCGGTGCCTTCCGGTGCCGGCTTCAGCAGCACCCGCCCAGAGCCATAGCGCCCCAGCGAGATGTGTGGAATCGAGGTGTGGGTCAGGTTCACCTTGATCAGGTTCTTCTTGGCCGATTCAATGCCCTTGCGAATCGCCTGCGGAACTTCCTTGGCTTTGCCGGAGCCGTAGCCAACCACTCCGGTCGCGGGATCGCCGATCACGACCAGGGCCGCAAACGACATGTTCTTGCCGCCCTTGACCACTTTGGTCACGCGGTTGATGTTGACAACCTGATCTTTCAGGTTGTAATTCCCGGCATCGAGCTTTTTCTTGACGATTGCCATTTGCTATCGATTCTCCTGGAAACCGCGCCTGCGATCTCCGAAATCCTGCGGACTAACGGTTTGCACCTCGCCCGCTCTCTGTCGCGCCCCTGCGTCAACCGCCGGGACTAAAACTTCAGGCCGCCTTCACGCGCCGCATCCGCAACCGCCTTGATGCGTCCGTGATACAGATAGCCGCCGCGATCAAACACTACCGACTCAATTCCCTTGGCCTTCGCCCGCTCCGCAATCAACTTGCCGACCTGCTTGGCCGCGGCGACGTTGCCCCCGGCAATGTGCTTCTTCCCGTCCTTGCCCTGTTCCAGCGAACTGGCCGAGACGATCGTCGCGTGCTGGGCGTCGTCGATCAGCTGCACGTAAATGTGGTTGACCGAACGGTACACGTTCAGGCGTGGGCGCGCCGTGGTTCCGGCAAGCTTCTTGCGGATTCGGGTGTGGATCTTCTCCCGCGTCGCGTTCTTGGAGCTCTTGATCAGCATTCTTTGTGTCCTTCGCTCCGGCCTTTTTCCCGGGTTGCAGTGCCGGGGACCGGTCTGTCCCAGCGAACTCCTTCGCCGGGGTTGTGCGGACGCCCGTCGGATTCTCGTCCGGCAGGCACCTAGCGCTCGCGGCCAGAGCGGCCCGGCCTCGGCGACCGGAGGGCCATCTTTGGGCCCGAACCCGTCGCCAAGCCGTCGCCATGTACCCGGCTTCGGAGCTTCGCAGGTTTACGGCAGACTTCTTATCGTCCTGCCGCTTGAATCAGGCGCGCATCGCAACCGCACGCACGCCCTATCTTGTATCCGTTCCTAACTACTTCGCGCCGGTCTTGCCGACCTTCTTCTTCAGCTTCTCGCCCACGTAGCGTACGCCCTTCTGCTTATAGGGGTCGGGCGGACGCAGCGAGCGCATTTCGGCGGCGACCTGGCCAAGCTTCTGGCGGTCGATGCCGCTAAGCGTCAACTTGGTCATCTTGGGATCGATTGCCATTTCAATCCCGGAAGGCAGCGGGTACTCGATCGGGTGCGAATAACCCAGGCTGAAGACCACAATTCCCTTGCCCTTCAACTCTGCGCGATAGCCGATGCCGACGATTTCCAGCTCGCGGGTCCAACCGGTGGTAACTCCAACCACGGCGTTATTCACTAGGGCGCGCACCAGGCCATGAACCGCAGCCTTGGAATCGTCCTCGCGCTTCACCAGCAGAACTCCGTCCTCGGTGACCAGCGCGACTCCGCCCGGAAGGTGATTGGTGACCGTCCCCTTCGGACCATTCACGGTGATGACGTTGCCTTCCACAGTGTACGTGACGCCCTTCGGCAACGGGATGGGCTTCTTTCCGATTCTTGACATTGATCTCTCCTGCACCGCCGTGAACCCTGTCACGGTGGGCTTCCGGACCGGATCTTTCACCGGCCTCGTCTGCTCCAAGCCCCCGCAATCGGATCGGCATGCCGCTGATCCGATTGCGTTGCTTGTGGCCTTAGTAAACTTCGCAGATCACTTCGCCGCCCACGCCGTCTCTGCGGGCCTGCTTACCACTGCGGACCCCCTTCGGGGTCGTCAGGATCGTAATCCCCAGACCGCCCAGGACGCGGGGAATCTCATTGCGGTTGACGTAGACACGGCAACCGGGGCGCGAAATGCGCGTAATATTGGTGATCGCGGCAACATTGTCGGAGTTGTACTTGATGTACACCCGAACCACTTTCTTGCCGTCCTCCTCCGTCGCCTTGTAGTTGGCGATATAGCCTTCTTCCTTCAGAACGCGGGCAATCTCCAACTTCAGCTTGGAAGCCGGGGCATCGACCTTCTGGTGCCGGGCCTTGATGCCGTTGCGGATCCTGGTCAGGAAATCTGCCACCGGATCGGTAAAGCTCATCTTCTGTTCTCCTGAATTCGTTCGCCCGTTCTCTTTCTTGCGCGTGCTGGCCTTGCGCAATCCTGCACCGGCTTGCACCGGCTGCTCTTCTGCTTCGAAGAGCTACAGTGGAAAGAACCTGCGGCGACGTTCTGTTCCCACTTGCGCGGGACGGTCCGGCGTACGGACCACGTGCCAGCCTTTGCGGGGTTCACCCCCGCGGGTCAGGGTTGACTTCCGGCGTTCGCGACCGCAGGGCCATTGCTGGGCCCGGACGGTCGTCAAGCCGTTTGCCTACCAGGACGACTTCATCACCCCAGGAATCTCGCCGCGCAGAGCCAGTCCGCGGAAGCACAGCCGGCATAGGCTGAACTTGCGCAGATAAGCGCGCGGGCGTCCGCACAGCTTGCAACGATTGTGCTGACGCGAGGAGAACTTGGGCTTCTTATTGTCCTTGGCGATGCTGGATGTTCTGGCCATCGTTTCCTTTGTCTCTCACACCCGAAGGTGCGATCTCATACTTAGTGTGCTACGTTCGCTTCGAACCGTCTTCCCCTGGCGTTGCCGCCCTCGGGAAGCAGGAACTTAGTTGGCCGTCGGCAGACGGAAGGGCATGCCCATCGACTTCAGCAGCGCGCGCGCGTGTTCATCGCTCGTGGCCGTGGTGACGATGGTGATGTTCATTCCCTTCTGGTGCTCCACCTTCGAGTAGTCGATCTCCGGAAAGATCAACTGATCGCGCAGCCCGAGGGTGTAATTGCCGCGTCCATCGAAGGACTTGGTGGGAACGCCGCGGAAGTCGCGGACCCGGGGCAGCGCCACATTCAGCAGGCGATCCAGAAATTCGTACATGCGGTCGCCGCGCAGCGTGACCATGCAGCCGATCGGCATCCCTTCGCGCACTTTGAAGGCGGCAATCGACTTCTTGGCCCGGGTCACAACCGGCTTCTGCCCGGTGATCTGGGCCAGTTCGGCCACCGCCGGGTCCAGCACCTTGGCGTTCTGCGTTGCCTCGCCCACGCCCATGTTGATGACGACCTTCTCCAGCCGCGGAACCGCCATGTGGTTCGTCAGCCCAAGTTCCTTCTGCAGTGCCGGACGCAGCTCTTCAAAATACTTCTTGCGCAGGCGGGCCGAAGCGGCGTTATTCAGCTTCGGGCGGGCAGGCTTGGAGCCCTGTTCGGGAGCCTCGGAGACCTCCGCCTTGGCTTTCTTGGCGCTCGGCTGCTTCGCCGGCTGTTTCGCTTTCGCGTCTTTTACTTCTTTTGCTGCCATGCTTCCGTTCGCTTTCTCTCACGGTCCCGGAGTGGCTACCGTTACGTGAGGCGGTCAATTGAAGCAGCCGGAGCCGCTTCGGGTGATGTGACTTCTTACTTCTCTTTGTCCAGCGCCGCGTCGCACTTGGCGCAGACGCGAACCTTCTTCACGCCGCGCGTCTCGTGACGAAGCCGCACCGGACCGCAGCTGCTGCAGACCAGCATGACATTGCTGATCGCAATCGCCGCTTCCTGCTCGGCGATGCCGCCCTTGATGCCCTTCTGCGGATTCGGACGCACGTTCTTCTTCACCACGCTAACGTGTTCGATCAGCACTTTGCCTGCTCCGGGGAGCACGCGCAGCACCCGGCCTTCCTTGCCCTTATCACGGCCGGCGATCACCTTCACGGTGTCGTTCTGGCGGATGTCAACGGTTGCCATGTCTTCCTCTCAAAACTTTCAGCGCTCTTGGGGCCGCTCCGCAATCGGAGCTCTCCCGAGGGCGGCCGCTGAAGCCGCCCAGGGAACTAGATAACTTCCGGGGCCAGGGAAACGATCTTCAAGAACTTCTTCTCACGAAGTTCGCGGGCAACGGGACCAAAGACGCGGGTTCCGACCGGTTCGCCATCGGCGTTGATGAGCACCGCGGCGTTGGTATCGAAACGGATGTAGGAGCCGTCACGGCGCCGCGTCTCTTTGCGGGTCCGCACGATCACGCACTTCACCACGGTTCCCTTTTTCACCGTGCCGTCCGGCGAGGCTTCCTTCACCGCGGCCGTCACCACATCGCCGATCCGGGCTCGAACCCCGGTTGATCCGCCGATCGGCAGGATCATCTGCAACTTGCGCGCTCCGCTGTTGTCGGCCACCTCGAGGATGGACCTCATAAATACTGCCATGGTGCAATCTCCTTCAGTCGTCTCTCATGGTCGCCGGCCTGGGCTGGGAGTGTTCCCCCAGCCAGGGACTGACGACTGGGTCTAGCTGGCCGGCTCCGCAGTTTGCTTGGCGGCGGCAGCAGCGTTCTCGGCGGCGATGGCGGCGGCGGCAAGCGCCGAGCGCTTCACGATTTCCTTCAGCGTCCAGCGCTTCAATTTGGACAGCGGGCGCGTCTCTTCGATCCGCACAAAATCACCGGTGCGCGCCGTCTGCTCTTCATCGTGGGCATAAAACTTCTTGGAGCGCTTGACCACGCGCCGGTAGAGAGGGTGCGCCTTCTGGCGATGCACCTCGACCACGATCGTCTTCGCCATCTTGGTCGAAACGACCTGGCCAACCAGAACCTTGCGCTGTCCGGCGGTCTTTTCAGTATTCGTCGCTTCTGCCATGGCTACTTCTTCTCCGTTCCGCTCTTCGCTGCGGCCAATTGCTTTTCGCGCTGAATCGTCAGCACGCGCGCGATGTCCTTCTTCAACCCGCGCATCTTCTTCAAGCTCTCCGTCTGTCCCATCTTGAGCTGGAACTTCAGCTTGAAGAGCTCCTGGCTGAGTTCGCCCTGTTGATGAGTCAGCTCAGCGTCTGTAAGGTTACGAATCTTTTCCGAAGTCATTGCTCTCTTCTCTTCACCCCCGGCGGACTGCGCCGCCGGCGCCGGAATCAACCGGAATCAATGTAAAACGCTGCTCCGGCGCTTAGTGCGCCAGAACCTCGCGCTTAACGAACCTGGTAAGCAAGGGTAGTTTGTGCGAGGCCAGGCGCATTGCTTCCTGCGCGTCGGCCACACTCACGCCCTCCATCTCAAACAGCAGCTTGCCCGGACGGACGACGGCGACCCAGTGATCCGGTGCGCCTTTGCCCTTGCCCATACGGGTTTCGGCCGGCTTTTTGGTGACCGGCTTGTCCGGAAAGACACGAATCCAGATCTTGCCGCCGCGTTTGATGAAACGGGTCATCGCCACGCGCGCCGCTTCAATCTGGCGGTCGGTGATCCAGCCCGGCTCCATGACCTTCAAGCCAAAATCGCCAAACGACAGCTCGGAGCCGCGCCAGGCTTTGCCGCACATGCGACCGCGTTGCTGCTTGCGGTACTTTACTTTCTTCGGCATCAACATAAGCAGTTTCCAATTGCCAGTTTCAAGTTCTGGCCGCCCCAACTACGGGCGCGCCTGCCGGCTCTACCTATACCCCTCCAGGAACTGGCGTCTGGAGGAGTTGGCCGGCTTGCTTGCTAAAGTCCAGCCGTCGCCGTCTGCGGCTCGCGGCGTTTCTGGGGAAGGATTTCGCCTTTGTACACCCAGGTCTTCACCCCGATCAGCCCATACGTCGTGTGCGCTTCGGCAAAGCCGTAATCAATGTCGGCGCGCAGCGTATGCAGCGGCAGACGCCCCTGCAGATACCACTCCGAGCGCGCGATTTCGTTGCCGTTCAGCCGCCCCGATACGCGAACCTTGATCCCCTTGCAGCCGAAGCGCAGCGCGCTGTCCACGCTCTTGCGCATCGCGCGCCGGAAGCCAACCCGCTTTTCCAGTTGCAGCGCAATCGACTCGGCCACCAGTTGCGCGTCCAGCTCCGGCTTGTGGACTTCCAGAATATCGACGAAGACGTCGCGGCTGGTCCGCTTCTGCAGATCAGCCTTCAGCTTGTCGATCTCGGCGCCCTTGCGGCCGATGATGATGCCCGGACGGGCGGTGCGGATGATGATCCGCAGCTTGTTGCCCGGACGTTCGATCTCAATCGAGCTCACTCCCGCCGACTTGAGCTTCTCCTTCAGCTCTGCCTTCAGCTTGATGTCCTCGATCAGGAACTTGTCATAGTCGCGATCCATGTACCAGCGCGACTTCCACGGCTTGGTGTAGCCGAGTCGGAATCCGTAAGGATGGACTTTCTGTCCCATAGTTGCTTCGTCTCTCTGCCGGTGGCTTACTCGGGCCTAAGCCCTGGCGCCACCGCTGAATTGGATCTCGCTCGATCCCGTGAACCTCGCATGACCGGAGGGCCATCATTGCCCTACCCGCGCTGGGCCATCTCGCCGCAGCGGATGGCTTACTTCTTTGCCTTCGGCGCCGTCTTCTTGGCCACCGTCTTCCCGCGCCTTCTTGGCCGCAGCCTTCTTCACCGCCGGCTTGCGCACGGCCTTTTTCGCCGGCGCCGCTGCCCCGCCTTCGGCATCCACCGCAGCCGCGGCCTTGCTTCTTCTCGGCCAGCTCGATTTCAATGTGCGCCATGCGGCGCTGGTAGCGGTAGGCGCGGCCCATCGGAGCCGGACGAATCCGCTTCATCCGCGGACCTTCGTTGGCGATGGCGTTCTTGACATACAGATTGTCCAGATCGACATCGAGTCCCTTTTCGGCGCTCAGGTAGTTGGCGTTTTCCACGGCCGAGCGCAACAGCTTCAGGACCGCAGGCGCAATGCCCTTGTTGGTGAACGCCAGCGTGTTCAGCGCCGCTTCCACGCGCTTGCCCTTGATCAGGCCCAGCACCAGGCGCGCCTTCTGCGGAGATACCCGCATATACCGGGCTTTCGCTGTGAATTCCATGTTCTCTTCCCTTCCCATCTCATTCGCGGACGCCCTCGCGGGCGCCCATACTTTCCATCGTAACCGCTGAACCCGATCGCCGCCGCTATCTTGCCGGCTTGGCCGAGGTCTCCGCGGCGGACTTCACCGAGTGCCCTTTGAAGGTACGCGTGAAGCTGAATTCGCCAAGCTTGTGCCCCACCATGTTCTCCGATACATACACCGGAATGAACTTGCGCCCGTTGTGCACCGCAATGGTGTGCCCCAGCATCTCCGGAGTAATCGTCGAACGCCGCGACCAGGTGCGCAGCACCTTCTTTTCGTTGCGCGCGTTCATCCCCTCGATCTTTACGATCAGGTGCGAATCTACAAACGGCCCTTTTTTCGTAGAACGTGCCATGATTCCCTTCCCTACTTGCCGCGACGCGACACGATAAACTTGTCGGTCCGTTTGTTGTTACGGGTCTTGTAGCCGCGCGTCGGTTGACCCCACGGAGTCACCGGATGACGGCCGCCGGAGGTCTTGCCCTCGCCGCCGCCGTGCGGGTGATCCACCGGGTTCATCACCACGCCGCGGTTCGTCGGCTTCATGCCCAGCCAGCGGTTGCGGCCAGCCTTGCCGAGCGAGATGTTCTCGTGATCGGTATTGCCAACCTGCCCGATGGTCGCCATGCACTCCACCAGCACCTTGCGGGTTTCGCCCGAAGGCAGCTTCAGCAGGGCGTATTCGCCCTCCTTGGCCACCAGTTGCGCCTGCGCCCCGGCCGAACGCGCCATCTGCGCGCCCTTGCCCGGCTTCAGCTCAATGTTGTGTACGATCGTGCCCGCCGGAATGTTCTTCAGCGGCAGCGCGTTGCCCACCAGGATGTCGGCATCGGCGCCGCTGATGATCTTGGCGCCCACCTTCAGCCCAACCGGCTGCAGGATGTAGCGCTTCTCGCCATCGGCGTAGCTGAGCAGCGCAATCCGCGCCGAGCGGTTGGGATCGTATTCGATCGTCGCCACGGTGGCCGGAATGCCCTGCCTTGTCGCGCTTGAAGTCGATCACGCGGATCTTGCGCTTGTGACCGCCACCGTGATGCCAGATCGTCAGGTCGCCGGAGTTGCGGCGGCCGCCGGTGCGCTTCTTCGGTTCCGTCAGCGGCTTGTGCGGCCGGTTCGTCGTCAGATCGTCGTTGACCTGCGAGGTCTTGAAACGCAGGGTCGGTGTGATCGGTCTGTAAGTCTTGATCGCCATAGTTCTTCTCTTCCAGATCCCGGCCGTTCTTCTGGCGGGATCGCTTTAGCCGGACAGATAGGGTTTCGTTCTCCCGTCCGGCGGTGCCGCGCTACGATTTGCGGCCGCTTCGGCTCTGGCCGCGCAGAGACTACAGGTTCTGCGCGTACTCGGGCATCTTTTCGCCCTCGGCGAGCCGTACATAGGCCTTCTTCCAGTCCGGGCGGAAGCCGGTAAACTTGCCCCGGCGGCGCTCCTTGCCCAGGAAGTTGGCCGTGCGGACGCCGGCGACCTTCACCTTGAAGGCCTTCTGCACCGCTTCCTTGATTTCCGTCTTGGTCGCATCCACGGCGACCTGGAAGACCAGCGTGCTCTCGGTCTCCTTGGCGCCCAATCCCTTTTCCGTGATCACGGGCTTGCGGACGATCTGGTAAGGGGACTTAGACATTCTCCACCTCCGCCTTACGCTTCGGCGCCGAGGCCTTCAGCGAGCTCTGCAGCTTTTCCAATGCCGCCTGCGAGAACACCGCCAGTTCATGGCGAAGCAGGTGATAAGGGTGAACCTCGGGGCCATACAGCATCTCAACTCCGGCAATGTTCCGGGTCGATAGCTCCAGGTTCGAATTCAGATTCGCGCCGGCTTCCACCACCAGTGCGGTCTTGTTGAACTTCAGCCCGACCAGCGCCTGACGGAAGGTCTTGGTCTTGGCTTCCTTCAGATCCAGCGAATCGATCACCACCAGATTGCCGTCCTGCAGCTTCGCCGCCAGCGCCGAGCGTAGCGCGCCCAGCAGCTTCTTGCGCGGGAACGCAAAGTCATAGGAGCGGGGCTGTGGTCCGTGGACCGTACCGCCATGGCGCCAGATCGGCGAACGGACGCTGCCCACGCGGGCACGGCCCGTACCCTTCTGCCGCCACAGCTTCTTGCCGGAGCCCGACACCAGCTTCTTGTTCTTGGTGGCGTGCGTGCCGGCACGCTGCGAGGCACGATAATGCTGGACGGATTCCCAGAGCAGATCCTCGTTCACCGAGCCGAAGACTTCCTCGGCAAGTTCGAGCGATCCTACTTTCTGGCCGGCCAGGTTCAGCACATCAATGGTAGCCATTTCGTTTCCTTTACCAGGTCCGCATCTTCGGCGGACCATTCAGTTGCCTTCCGTCAATATCGCAGCCGCGGAAGGTTTTTCGTTGTCAATCCATCGCTCCCCGCCAGTCTCGGCGAGGGAAAGCGAATTTACTTGCCCTTCGCCGCGCGCTTGGAGGCCTTCAACGGGTTAATCGCCGTACCCTCGCCGCTGAATCCACGACGCTCTCTCGGCGGCTTCTTGGCCTTGGTGATCACCAGGTAGCCGTCTCTGTGGCCCGGCACCGCGCCTTCCACCACCAGCAGGTTCTCTTCCTTATCCACGCCCAGAACGCGCAGGTTGCGCACCGTCACCGTGACGTCGCCCATGTGGCCGCTCATGCGCGTGCCAGGGAAGACGCGCGACGGGAACGACGAAGCTCCGATCGAGCCCTGCACCTGGAACATGTGACCGTGAGCCCCCGGACCGCCGGCGAACTTGTGGCGCTTGACCACGCCCGCAAAGCCGCGTCCCTTGCTGGTGCCCGCGATGTCCACGAACTTGGTGCCGTCAAACAGATCGACCAGCACCTTGTCGCCAACCTTCACGCTCCAGTCGGCGCCCTCTTCGTCTTCCACCACCGCAACTTCCTTGATGAACTTCACCGGGGGAAGATTGTGCTTCTCGAAGTGGCCCTTCATCGCCTTGGTCAGCCGCGAGTCCTTCACAAACTCGACCAGCCCGATCTGGGCGGCGTCGTAGCCGTCCGTCGTCGCGTTCTTCAGCTGGGTAATCACGCAGGGACCGGCCTGCAGCACCGTGACCGGGCGAACGTCGCCCTTGTCGTCGAATAGCTGCGTCATGCCCACTTTCCTGCCCAGAATTCCGTTTACCGACATTTCTTCTTCTCCATCATGCCCGCGCACGACTCGCGACCAGGGCACTGTGAGGACTTGGCGCTCAGCGCGCCAAGCCGCTTTATTTGTGTTCTTTACCGTAAGCCTTGATTTCGACGTCGACACCGGCGGGAAGATCAAGCTTCATCAAGGCGTCGACCGTCTGCTGCGTCGGCTCCAGAATATCAAGAAGACGTTTGTGCGTGCGAATCTCAAACTGCTCGCGCGACTTTTTGTCGACGTGCGGCGAACGCAGCACGCAATACTTGTTCTTGACCGTCGGCAGTGGAATCGGGCCGGCAATCTGCGCGCCGGTGCGGCGCGCCGTCTCGACGATTTCGCCCGTCGACTGGTCCAGAACGCGATAATCGTATGCCTTCAGGCGAATGCGTATTCTTTCTTTGCCAATCACTGTGTTAACCCTCAAAGATCGTGCGGTCTTATAGTCGCCGCGTCTTCTTTTATCTATGCAGCGTGAAAGTTGCGAGCGCCGCCCAAGGCAGCGCCCGCCTGAATTCCTTTACAGAATTTCCGTAATCGTACCGGCGCCCACCGTGCGGCCGCCCTCGCGGATCGCAAAGCGCAAGCCTTTTTCCATCGCCACCGGGGTGATCAGCTCGATCTCCAGGGTCACGTTGTCGCCCGGCATCACCATCTCCACGCCTTCGGGCAAGCTTGGCAACTCCGGTCACGTCCGTGGTCCGGAAGTAGAACTGCGGACGGTAGCCGTTGAAGAACGGCGTATGACGGCCGCCCTCTTCCTTCGACAGAATGTAGACCTCGCCCTTGATCTTGGTGTGCGGCGTAATCGAGCCCGTCTTGGCCAGAACCATGCCGCGCTCCACGTCGTCCTTGCCGATGCCGCGCAGCAGCAGACCCGCGTTGTCGCCCGCCAGACCCTCGTCCAGTTGCTTCTTGAACATCTCCACGCCCGTCACAACCGTCTTGCGGGTGTCGCGGAAGCCCACAATCTCCACTTCCTCGCCCACCTTCACCTTGCCGCGCTCGATGCGCCCGGTCACCACCGTGCCCCGGCCCGAGATCGAGAAGATGTCTTCAATCGGCATCAGGAACGGCTGATCGATCGCCCGCGCCGGCAGCGGAACATAGGCATCGACGGCCGCCATCAGCTCGTCCACACTCTTTTCCCACTCCGGCTCGCCGTTCAGCGCGCCCAGGGCCGAGCCCCGGATCACCGGCACATCGTCGCCCGGAAACTTGTACTTCGACAGCAGCTCCCGGACTTCCATCTCCACCAGGTCGATCAGCTCCGGATCTTCCACCGCGTCGCACTTGTTCAGAAACACCACCACGCAGGGAACTCCAACCTGGCGCGCCAGCAGAACGTGCTCCTTGGTCTGCGGCATCGGGCCGTCGGTCGCTGCAACCACCAGAATCGCGCCGTCCATCTGCGCCGCTCCGGTGATCATGTTCTTGATGTAGTCGGCGTGCCCCGGGCAGTCCACGTGAGCGTAGTGACGGTTCCCCGTCTCATACTCCACGTGCGCCGTGGCAATCGTAATCCCGCGCTCGCGCTCTTCCGGCGCATTGTCGATCGAGTCAAACGAGCGGAACTTGATGTTCGGATTGTGCTTTGCCAGCACCTTCGTGATCGCCGCCGTCAACGTCGTCTTGCCGTGATCAATATGCCCAATCGTGCCAACGTTCACATGCGGCTTGCTGCGGTCAAATTTCTCTTTCGCCATTGCTCTCGAGCTCCGTCTTCGTTATCGCTGCTGGCCGCTGCCCCGGCCCGCTTGTGGCCCATGACATCAGGCGCTGTGCGCCGCGCATTCCAGCCGCGCGGTGCGGTTGAACTTTATCTGGCCTTCGTGCCCTGCACCTTGGCCACGATCTCTTCCGCCACCGAACGAGGGGCTTCTTCGTAGCGCGAAAAGTGCATCGAGAACGTCGCACGCCCCTGCGTATTGGAGCGCATGTTGGTCGCGTATCCGAACATCTCAGCCAGCGGAACCATCGACTTGATCACCTGCGAACCGGCGCGATGCTCGATACCCTCGATGCGGCCGCGACGGCTGTTCAGATCGCCGATGATGGTGCCCATGTACTCTTCCGGAACCACAACTTCGACCGACATCACCGGCTCCAGCAGAACCGGACTGGCCTTGCGCGCCGCTTCCTTGAAGGCCATCGACGCCGCAATCTTAAACGCCAATTCATTCGAATCGACTTCGTGATAGCTGCCGTCATACAGCGTGGCCTTAATGTCCACCATCGGATAGCCGGCCAGTACGCCGCCCTCCATGGCTTCCTTAATGCCCATCTCGATCGGCTTGATGTATTCCCTTGGAATCGAACCGCCCGTGGTCCCGTTCTCGAACTCAAAGCCCTTGCCGGGCTCATTCGGGGCTAGGCGCAGTTTGACGTGACCGTACTGCCCGCTGCCACCCGTCTGGCGAATGTACTTGCCTTCCGCCTCCGAGTTCTTGCGCAGCGTCTCGCGGTAAGCCACCTGCGGCTTGCCCACGTTGGCCTGCACGTTGAACTCGCGCATCATGCGGTCCACGATGATCTCCAGGTGAAGCTCACCCATGCCGCTGATGATCGTCTGCGAGCTGTCCTCATCGGTGTGGACCCGGAACGTCGGATCTTCCTGCGCCAGCTTATGCAGCGCAACGCCCATCTTTTCCTGGTCCGTCTTGGTCTTCGGCTCCACTGCCACGTGAATCACCGGCTCCGGAAATTCAATCGTCTCCAGCAGCATCGGCTTCTCCTCGTTGCAGATCGTGTCGCCCGTGGTGACGTTCTTCAGTCCCACACAGGCGCAGATGTCGCCCGCCCGCACTTCGGTGATTTCCTCGCGCTTGTTGGCGTGCATGCGCAGCAGGCGGCCGATGCGCTCGTGCTTCATCCGATTGGCGTTGTAGGCCATGTCGCCCTGCTTCAGGACCCCCGAGTACACCCGGATAAACGTCAACTGACCCACGAACGGGTCGGTCATGATCTTGAACGCCAGCGCCGCGAACGGATCTTCGTCATTCGCGTGACGCAGCTCTTCCTTGCCGTTGTCGGGATTCTTGCCCGTCACCGGCGGAACATCCAGCGGCGATGGCAGGAACTCGACCACCGCGTCCAGCAGCGGCTGCACGCCCTTGTTCTTGAACGCCGTGCCCAGAATCACCGGGAAGACCTTGATCGCGATCACCGACTTGCGCAGTGACGCCTTCAGCGCCTCCACCGAGATCTCATCGCCTTCGATCCACTTCGACATCAGCTCTTCGCCATCGTCGTTTTCCACGATCGCTTCCACCATCAACTGGCGCATCGCCTGGGCCTTCTTCATCAGGTCGGCGGGGATCTCTTCGACCTCGTAATCGGCGCCCATGGTTTCGTCGTGCCAGTAAATGGCCTTCATGTTGAACAGATCGATGCAGCCCTTGAACTTCTCCGCCTGCCCGATCGGCATCTGGATCGGCACCGGCTTGGCCGACAGGCGCTTGCGGATGGTGTCAACGGCGTGATCGAAATCCGCGCCCATCTTGTCCATCTTGTTAATAAAACAAATCCGCGGCACCGCATACTTATCGGCCTGCCGCCACACCGTCTCCGACTGCGGCTCTACCCCGTGCACGGCGTCAAACACCGCCACCGCGCCGTCCAGCACTCGCAAGGAGCGCTCCACTTCCGCGGTGAAATCGACGTGGCCCGGGGTGTCGATAATGTTGATCGTGATGTCTTTCCAGGAACAAGTCGTGGCCGCCGACGTGATCGTGATGCCGCGCTCCTGCTCCTGCGCCATCCAGTCCATCGTCGCCGTGCCTTCATGCACTTCGCCAATGCGGTGCAGGCGCCCGGTATAGAACAGAATGCGCTCGGTCGTAGTCGTCTTGCCGGCATCGATGTGCGCCATGATGCCGATGTTCCTGCAACGTTCTAATGGAACTTGTCGCGCCAAAGCTTCTACCTATTCCCTTTACGTCATCGCACCGGCGTTGGGATGGCCCGTGCTGGTTTCTAGTTGATGGCGGCTCGTACCCTGCGCCCGCCGCCGGAGCGACATTCGCTGCCGCTTACCCGGCTGCCAAGCTTGTCCTTACCAGCGGTAGTGCGCAAAGGCCTTGTTGGCCTCGGCCATGCGGTGTACGTCTTCCTTCTTTTTCATCGCCGCGCCCTTGCCGTTGGCCGCATCCAGCAGCTCGTTGGCCAGCTTGTCGATCATGCCCTTTTCCGGACGGCTGCGCGAATACGAGATCAGCCAACGAATCGCCAGCGAGGTCCGCCGCTCCGCGTTAACTTCCACCGGAACCTGGTAGTTGGCGCCGCCCACGCGGCGGGTCTTCACTTCCAGCAGCGGCTTGCAGTTTTCAACCGCCTTCTTGAACAGCTTCAGGGCCTCGTCGCCACCCTTCTGTTCCAGCTGCGTCATCGCCTTATAGAAGATGCCCTGCGCCGTGCTCTTCTTGCCGTCCCACATCAGGTTGTTGACAAACTTGTTGGCCAGCGTCGAGCCGTAAATCGGATCGGGCATCGGTTCGCGCTTAGCAATATGGCCTTTTCTCGGCATTCAAAAACTCCTCTTCCCTGCCATTTCGGCGGTACTCCCGACCGTCTCCCAATCGAGCCGCCGGGTGGTTAACGGCCTCAGCAACCGGAGGACCCAAGCGTCCGCAGCCGGAGCGGCATCTGTTGCCGCGTACCCAACTGTGAAGCTCGCTTGGCCCGAACCGACGCCAAAGCCAGAATCGTCTACGACTTCGGCCGCTTGGCTCCGTACTTGGAGCGGCTCTGTCTGCGGTTGGCAACTCCCACCGAGTCCAGCGTTCCACGAATTACGTGGTAGCGCACGCCCGGTAGATCCTTCACGCGGCCCCCGCGAATGAGCACAATCGAGTGCTCTTGCAGGTTGTGGCCCACGCCTGGAATGTAGGTCGTGACCTCGATCCCGTTCGTCAGGCGCACACGCGCAACCTTCCGAAGAGCCGAGTTCGGTTTCTTTGGCGTCTGGGTATAGACGCGGGTGCAGACTCCACGCTTCTGCGGGCATGCCTGCAGAGCAGGGCTGGCCGTCTTGTAGCGGGGCGTCTTGCGGCCCTTACGCACCAACTGATTAAACGTAGGCACTCTTGCAGCTCCTTTATTCGCGCGCACTCTGGCGCCACTGGCGGCCGCACCGCGCAAAGCGCCGGCGCATGACCGCTCAGAACCCTTTGTTTTCCACTCAGGGCTGGTCAAGCGAATCCCGCTCGCGCGGCGCTCAACCATACTCTCCGCAATCAAATCCCGCGGGGAAAGTTTACGTTTCCTGGATAGAGGCAGCGACGGTGATGCTTGATCCCCGGTCAATCGCCGAAGCCTTGAGCTTCAGTCTCCGCCGGGAGCATTCCGTTTCGCAGCCTGAATCTGCATACCCCGCAACCAAGCGTCACGGGTAGCGCAGATTCGTTTCAGCGAGGGAGCCCATACAGCAGGCGCCGTGAAGCGCCATCGGGCTGATCTTACTTAACAGCTCGACCAGAATTACACAGAGAAGCCAGACAGACTCGCAGAACCTCTAAACTATATCAACACGCCCGCCAACCGGTCAACCAATCCTCCAAGCAATTTTGACGGGCTATTTCCCCCAGTAATCCCGCCAGATCTCCAGCCACACCTCCGGCTGCCACTCCGCCCAATGCTGGTCCAGCGCTTCAGAGCCCGAAAGCCGCTCGCGCCTGCCCACGATTTCAGACAACACCTCCAACATAGGTCGCGTCCTAGGACACCAACTTGCCCAATCTTCAACTTCCCTGGACTGGACCAATCTCGCCGGTACGAACCCGCGCCGGAAAGGAAAGAGAAAGGAACGAGAAAGATGAAAGAGCATGGAGTGAACTTCGCCCTGACGTGTGTAGTTTTGGCCTCTCTGGCCGCTGCCGCGCATGCAACCACCGTTTACGTTAACTGCAAGGGGCAGACCCCGAACTACACCACCATTCAGGCCGGCGTGAACGCCGTTGCCACCGATACCCCACCGAACACGGTGGTCGTCTGCACCGGCAGATACAAGGAAAATGTGGTTGTCAACGGCATCGCCAATGTTGGAGAGAACAATATCGTGGTCCGGGCAAACGGTGTGGTAACGCTTAGCCCTGGCTCCGGCGGCACTGGCAGTCCAGGCTTTACGGTCTACGGAACTTCCGTCTGGATCAACGGCTTTGAGATTTCCGGCTTCACGGGCTCGGCCGGCATCTTCGTCGAACCAAGCACGCAAGGTGCATTGATCGAGAATAACCTGATTTACGGGAATGGAACCGGAGTCTCACTCAGCTACAGCAGCGGTGCCGATGTGATCGGGAACGTCGTCTATCTAAACGGTGCTGACGGTATTTTCGATTTCGAAGGATACGGTGATTACATCGCCTCGAACTCCGTCTATGCAAACGGCGGCATTACGGGCAGCCCAACGAGTCCAGGCCAGAACAATGGAATCGAAATCAGCACTGGGTCCTACGGATCCGCATTTAGCAACATCGTCTACGGCAATGTGGCCGATGGGGTGTACTTCAACGGCGTCCAGGGTGGAAGCATTGCATTCAACCAAGCCTCGTCCAACGGGCACGACGGCATTGGCCTGGCAGGGCCGTCGACGGGACCGTCAATCCAGAACAGTGTCAGTTACAATACGGCGAATAGCAACAAAAACGATGGCATCGAAATCAACTCGGTCAGCACCAGCAACACTCTGACCCTGAACAACATGTTTGGGAATCGCGTCCTCGACGCCCAGGACGAGAACGGTAGTAACACCTGGGGCAACAGCGAGGACTGTGTGACATCCTCGCCCTCGGGCCTGTGCGCACACAACTGAGCCTCCGTCGGAGCCGCTGCTGAAGCGATGGAACTCCCCGTCCAACCCTCCCTCGGACTGGGCGGGGTGATCTGTCCCGCGTTGCCGCGCAACCGGGCCGCGGCGTCCGCGTAGGCCTTTGCTTGGCTAGCCCCGGAATACCGTCATGACGATTCCGCCCAGCACAATCAATCCTCCTCCGGCCAGCACCGAGCGGTCGATGCTCTCGCGAAACACCAGCACCGCAATCGCCTGCGCCACCAGGAAGAACAGGACGATGTAGATTCCCATCAGGCGGCTGAAATCCAGCTTCGTCATATTGACCATGAAGCCGTACACCACCAGTGTCGCCGCGCCGGCCAGCAACAGCAAAGCTCCTCTGCGTTGCAGGCCGCCGCGAATCAGCGCGTCGCCGCCCACTTCGAGCAGGGCTGCAAGAACCAATAGAATTAGAATGCGCACCGTCATTTTCAGCCTCGCTCAACTGCCTTGGATTAACTCGCCTGCGCGCCCAGCGCCGCCACGGCTTCGCGCCGGGCGCGCTCCAGTGACTCCTGCATCTGGCGATGGCACTCATTCATCTGCTCGTCGCTCGCCTCCGGCGGCAGATGAATCAGCTTGGTCCAGCGCACATGCACCTTCGAGAATGGGCGCGGAATCATCAGCGCATCCCAGGAGCGCAGAATCCACGGACGCTTGGCCGCCAGATAGAAGCACAGAATCGGCGCGCCGCTCATCCGCGCCAGCATCACCGGCCCCGGCTTGGCCATAAAGCGCGGCCCGCGTGGCCCATCGATCGTGAACGCCGCAATGTGCCCGCTGGCCAGCGCGCGATTCATCCCAAGCAGTGCGCCCGATCCGCCGCGCGAACTCGAGCCGCGCACCGCGGCAAATCCGAAGCGCTCGATGATCCGGGCAATGTACTCGCCATCAAAGCTGCGGCTGGTCATCACCGCAATGCCACGGCCGCGGAAGTACCACGTCGCCGGAATCACCGAGCGATGCCAGAACGGGCCAATCACAAACGGCGGAGGATATTCCCCCTCCGGCACTCCTGCCCGGCTCGGACGAGGACTCGAAGCGCAGGGTGCAGCCAATCAGCGAAATCAGCAGATAGCCCGCCCAGGAGATGCACCACAAGGCAAGCCGCTGTCCCAGGCTGAACCGCGGCTCTGCGCCGGACGCTTGGGATGGGGATGCGGATTGTGATGCGGATGGGATGGTCACCGTAAAATTGTATCCTGCCTCGCCGCTACGCTCGCCGCGCCGCCGGCCGCACCGGAGCACGCCAAGCTAGTTTTTTTCCGCCCTGTGCTCGGTCCGCCCAGGCCAGCGCGGCCTTGGTCCGGCGGCCGGTCGCAGGATGCGAGTGGAACAGAATCTCCACCCAGCGCGAAGGTTCGCGCTCGGAGAGATTCTGCGCCGCAAGCTTTTCCATCGCCGAGCAGAACGGCTTCACCGAGCCCAGCGACTTCCATGCATACAGATCGGCCTGGCGCTCATTGAAGCGCGAGTAGGCGTTCATCACCGGCAGCAGCACCACCGAGATCGCAGTCGCCACCAGGATCATCAGCGGAAGATTGGCAAAGTCGATCTGGTCGTAGCGCTTCCAGTCAAAGTGCGCCCAGCGAATCGCACAGCTTCACGCACCAGAATCCGAAGAAGGTAATCACAGCCTGCACCGCAATTCCCTTCAGCATGTGCCGGTATACGTGGTGCCCCAGTTCATGCGCCAGCACCGCCTCAATCTCATCGTGATCGCAGCTGGACAGCAGCGTGTCTGAGATTACGATGCGGCGGGTGCGTCCCAGGCCCATCAGAGCCGCGTTGGCCTTCTTGGTTTTTTCCGAGAGCATCCACTCGTACACGCCGCGCACTTTCGCTCCCGCTTTTTCGCTCAACCGGGTCAGCCGCGCCGTCAGGTCTTCATCGCCGAGCGCACGGAAGCGGAAGAAGAGCGGAAACAGCAGCACCGGCGCGATCTGTGCCATCAGCACGCTGAACAGCATGAACAGCGCCCATGCGGTCACCCACCACCAGCTGCGGCTGCAGCCGAATCAGAAGGTACACCACCTGCACCAGCAGCCTGACTGAACAGGAACGTCAGAGCAAAGCCCTTGGTCTGATCCCATGCCCAGTTGCGAACGTGCTGATTGCTGAGGTGGTAGCGATGCTCGATGCGGAAGCCGTAGTAGTCCAGGCCAAGGCTCGAGGAACTTGGTCAGCAGCAGCAGGATGGAGGTGTAGAGAAACAGCGCAGCGGCATGATGATCCCCGGCGACCCGCACCGCAAAATTGCGGAAATCGCTGCGTCCAGTCGGCGGCCAGAATCACGCCCATCAGCAGCCAGTCCCAGCCCCAGGTCGGCAACGCCGATGCGCCGGAGCAGGCGATTGTAGCGCCGCGCCTCGGCGGAATCCGCAGGCGTGCCGCGATCGCCGGGGAATCCGAAGGGGGGATCATGGTGTTCCATGCGAGTCTCACCAGTGTACAAGAGCCGCCGGCGCTTCCCGAAGTGTCGTTATATGGCGCGCACGATGGAATGGCGCGCGAGATGGCCGTGCCACAGCCGGACGGATTGCTATTTCAGTTCCGTAACCGTTGCGCCCGGCGGTACGTCCAGTTGAAATTGCTCCGGCTTCAGCGGCTCATTCAATGTCAGCTTAACCATCTTGAGCGCGATGTCTGTACTCCTCCTGCGGCCGCTCGATTTCAATCAGCGAAGGAAACTGCACGCCGTTGTAGTCCTGCCGGTCGGAGTAGGTAACGTCGGTGGCGATGGCGCCCTGTGTCGTCATAGATGGTCTGCCGATAGGGCAGCAGATCGGCGCGATTGAAATAGATCTTGCGGTGCAGATGCCAGGCGTTCTGCGCGCCGCGCCGAATCACCACGATGTGGTAATTCGGCTGGGTCACGGACTTATGCGTTTTCTCGTCCACAACCTGCTGCTGGCCCTCTTCGATCACGGCGATTTCATTGATCCGGATCGATCGCCGGCATCAGCAGGGCTTCGTAAATCACCTGCGGGCGCAGATTCTCCAGCGGGTTGCTCGCTGATCTTTGTGAGCTGGTCGCTGCCGGTGATGAAGCGGTTCTTGGGCGGAATCGACAGCTCGAAGCGGTCGCCGTTGCTGACCATGTCGAACGCGCGGTTGCGCACAATGGGCAGCAACCCGATCATGCGGAGCATCGCCGGCTTCTCGCGCCAGGATGTAGCCGCGAATCTGCTGGTACTCGATGACCTTGCCCTTTTTCTCCCCGCCCACCGTGGTGTCAATGTCAACCGTGGCGTTCATGGTTTGAACGCTGGCGGCCAACTGGTCGATCTTCGCCACCAGTTCTTCCTGGGTGGCGCTCTTCAGGGGCGCGGGAGAGCGCTTGGCTTCCACCCGATGCGAGCGGAACAGGCAGCCGGTTGTGCTGCACAGACATAAGACCAGTAGAGCGATTGTCAGACGGACTCGTTCCATTGCGTGCGAAATCTACTCCAATTTGAATTAGGCCTCCAGTATATAGGTTGGAGAACAGTTGAGCGCGCAGCAATGTGCGTGCATCGTCGCCGAGCGTACTCCAATGCTGCGCCGGAGCGGAAATCGAGCAGGATGGAATCAGTGCGATTCGCCGTCGGAATTTTTCGCCGCAGCGCTTTCGGCCTCGCCCTTGCGCCCCGCCAGCACCTCCGGCGGTGGCTCGGGGAAACTGCTCGTCCTTCTTGTCCGCGATGGCGGCCTTCATAAAATCCATCCAGATCGGAAGCGCCGCCCGGGCCCCGGTTTCCTTGTTTCGCCAAGCGTCTTCTTTTCGTCGAAGCCCACCCACACGCCACAGCGTGATCGAAGGCGAAAAGCCCACAAACCATGCGTCGGTGAAATCGTTGGTGGTGCCCGTCTTGCCCGCCAGCGGATGATTCAATTTGCTGGCGGCAAAGCCGGTGCCGTGCAGCACCACTCCCTGCAGCAACTCGACCATCACCCGCGCGGTGTGGGCGCTGATCACGTCGCGCACCTCGGCGAAAGTCCTGCTCCATGATGTGCCCGTCGTAATCGGTAACCTTGCGGATGGAGTGCGGGCTGAGCCGCACTCCGTCGTTGGGAAAGGTCGAGTAAGCCGCGGTGTGCTCCAGCAATGTGACTTCGGCCGAGCCCAGCGCGACCGGCAGATACGGCTGAATCTCCGAGGTGATCCCAAACTTGCGGACGTATTCGATCACCGTCTTGATGCCGACCCGTTGCGCCAGTTTGATCGCCGGAATATTGCGCGACTCCGCCAGCGCGTGGCGCAGCGTAGATGGTCCCCTCGTACTTGCCGTCATAGTTGTGCGGCGACCAGGTGCCGGAGACGCTGGGAAAACTGATGGGAGCGTCGACGATGGTGTCATCGGGCATTGCGCCCTGCTCCACCGCCGCCGCGTAGACGTAGGGCT
Organism: uncultured Acidobacteriota bacterium; assembly: GCA_963737175.1. Classification (GTDB taxonomy): domain Bacteria; phylum Acidobacteriota; class Terriglobia; order Terriglobales; family Acidobacteriaceae; genus TOLSYN. Next base: position 168,660 of record CAVTRQ010000001.1, read on the forward strand.
TGAACGACGAGCCGGTCTGCCGCAGACGCCTGCGTGGCGCGGTTGAATTTCGATTCGTCGAAGTCGCGGCCTCCCACCATGGCGCGGATTTCGCCGGTGTTGTTGTCGATGGCGACCAGCGCGGCCTGGGCTCCGGAGTCCTGCTCCAGCGCCAGTTGCACCTTATGATCCGGCTCAACCGCGGTCACCCGCACATAGACGATGTCGCCGATGGCCAGGATCTCATTCGGCGAGCGATGGCCGGTCCAGGCCATGTCGGCCGCGCGAATCTGGCCGTGATACTTGCCGATCTTGATCTCGGCTTCGCGCCTGCGAGACCCCGGTCACCAGGGCATGGAAGTAACTGCCGGGCTCGGGCTCATGATTCCAGTCGGGGTGCTCGTAGAGAGCAAAATCTTCGCCCGCCGCAAACAGATTGCGTACGGTGCCCCTTCCATCCATGACGCCGCTCGTAGGCGGCAAGGCCATCCAGCACGGCGCGGGTCGCGGTCTTCTGCAATTCCATGTCGAGCGAGGTGTAGACCCGCAATCCGCCCTCGTGCACCTCGTCGGTCCCGTACTTCTTCTCCAGATAGCGCCGCGTCTCCTCGATGAAGTACGGCGCCAGGTTGTTGGGGTCGGATTGGAGATGAAGATTCAGCGGACGGCTCTTTGCCTCCTGCGCCTGCTGCGCGGTGATCCGCCCATCCTCCATCATGTTGTTGATGACCAGATTGCGGCGGCGCAAGGCCTTCTCGGGATTGTTGATCGGCGAGTAGGCGCTTGGCCCCTTGGGCAGTCCCGCAAGCAGAGCCGCTTCCTCGATGGTCAGATCCTTGGCCGGCTTGCTGAAGTAGAACTCCGAGCC
>CAVTRQ010000002.1:0-15393 GCA_963737175.1 uncultured Acidobacteriota bacterium
GATGCGGCCGGAGGAAAACAGCGCCGCGGTTCCTGACGTCATCGAGGCCGTCCTCGCCACGGATCATGAACTCGCGTGGGTGGAGCGCAGGGGCAAGATTCCGACCGTAGTCTCAAGGGTTTACGTGGTCGAGGCACCCAGCGCCGCGATCGGATCATTTCCCGACGAGACCTTTGCCGAGCTATCTCCGGAGCCGTTCGCGGCTGACTGGAATGCGAATTCCGACGCGAAATCGGATGCAAAAGCGGATGTGCAATCGGAGCCGCAATCAGATGCGCGAGCGGCGGCCCAGGCAACTCCCCCTCGCATCTCGCAGCGGGCCCAGGACGAGGCTCGCGCCGCGCAGGCCGTGCATGCAGTGCAGAAGGCACGCGAAGATCGCCTTCCTGCAGCCACCGAGAATGTAATCCGTGTCGATGCCGAGCGCGTCGACGTGGTTCTGGATCTGGTGGGCGAACTCATCATCGCCAAGAGCATGATGCAGGAGCTGCTGGCGGAGATGAATCGCAGTCTCGCCAACGCGCCACTGCGCGCCAAAACTGCCGACCTTGTGGTCTTCCAGTCGCAGATTCTCAAGAAGCTCCAGCGTGCGGTGATGAAGATCCGCATGGTGCCGGTGGAGCAGATGTTCCGCCGCCTTCCGCGCGTGGTGCGTGACACCGCCAAGCAACTCGGACGCGAGGTCGAAATCGTCATTGCGGGCGAGAACACGGATCTCGACAAGAGCATTCTGGACGCCCTCGCCGAGCCTATGATGCACCTGCTGCGCAACGCCGTCGATCATGGGATTGAGCCGCCGGCAGAACGCATCGCCGCCGGCAAACCGCCGATGGGAACCATCCGCCTCAACGCCTATCACCAGGGCAATCAGGTGGTCATCGAGATCAGCGATGACGGCAGAGGCATCGATTTCCAAAAGCTGGTCGCGACCGCCGTCTCCCGCGGCTTCGTCACCGCCGAACAGGCCCTGCGCCTGAGCGACAGCGATACCCTCGATCTCATCTTCCACGCCGGCCTGAGCACTTCCAGCGAGGTCACCGAGATCAGCGGCCGCGGCATCGGTATGGACGTCGTCAAGGCCGTGATGGACCGCCTCAAGGGCGCCATTGTGGTGCATAGCGTTCCCGGCGAGGGTACCAACTTCCGCCTCATGGTGCCGCTCACCATGGCGATTATCAAGGCCCTGCTGTTCCGCGTCTCAGAGCGACTGTACGCCGTGCCGCTGGGCAATGTGCTGGAGATTCTGCGCTCGCGCGAGAGCGAAATCCACGTCGCCGATGGGCAGGAGATTCTGCAAATCCGGGACGAAGTGGTGCCGCTCATCCGCCTCAGCCGGATTCATACCGGGGGCGTGCGCGGCGTCAAGTTGTATGTGATCGTGGTCACCCACGGCGGGCGCAAACTCGGCCTCGTGGTCGATCGCCTGATCGGCGAACAGGAGCTGGTCATCAAGGGCCTCGATGAATCCCTGGTTCACACCGAACTGGTCAGCGGCGCCAGCATCCTTGGCGACGGGCGGGTGGTGTTGATCCTCAGCATCTCCGACGTGGTGGCCAAGCTGGGCGGCGGCGGATCGATCCGCAACCTGAGCGAAACCGAAGCCTTGGGGGCGCACCAGTGAGCGCACCCCCACAGATGATTCGCGTCCTGGTGGTGGATGACTCCGCGCTCATGCGCAAACTCATTCCCCAACTGCTGGAGCGGGACAATTCCATTCACGTCGTCGGCACCGCCATGGACGGCGCCTTCGCGCTCAAGAAAATCGAAGAGCTCAAGCCGGACGCCATTACCCTGGATCTTGAGATGCCGCGCATGGACGGCATCGAGACCCTGCGCCGGATCATGCGTCAGCTACAGGTTCCGGTCGTAGTCGTCAGCGCCCACACTCGCGAGGGCGCCAGCACCACCTTTAAGGCTCTGCACATGGGAGCCTTCGACTTTGTCGCCAAGCCGGAGAACGTTCTCGGCGAGGGTATGAATGAAATTGCCGCCGAGATGATCGCCAAGATCAAAGCGGCGGTGAAGAGTCCCTTTGTGCGCCGCCCCCTGGTCTGGGGCGGAGCCGTCGCCAGGCCCAAGCCCAAGCGCTCCGCCATTCCCAGTCCTGCCTCTAAGGTGGTGGCTCTCGGCATCTCCACCGGCGGCCCCAATTCTCTTGAATACATGCTCAGCCAGCTCCCGGTCGACTTTCCGGCAGCCATCCTGGTGGTGCAGCACATGCCCGCCGGATTCACCGAAACCTTCGCGCGCCGCTTGAATGAAGCCTGCAACCTGGATGTCAAGGAAGCGCAATCCGGAGATCTGATCGCCGCCGGACGTGTGCTAGTCTGCCCAGGAGACCGCCATATGCGGGTTCGGCGCATGCCGCTGGGAGACGTGGTCGTGCTCTCCGACGATGTCAAGGTCAATGGCCATCGTCCCTCGGTCGATGTCTTGTTCTTCTCCGTCGCCCAGGAGTTCGGGGCCGACGCGGTGGGGCTGCTGATGACCGGCATGGGTGAAGATGGCGCCGAGGGCCTGGGAAGGTTGAAGGCGGCCGGTGCGCTTACCCTCGCCCAGGATGAGGCGTCTTCGGTTGTCTTTGGTATGCCACGCGCCGCCATTGAGCGTGGCTATGCGAATCGTGTTGTTGCTTTGGATGCTTTGCCGAATACTTTGATCGCGCATTGCGGTATTCTTCGCACTATGCCGCTCAAAGAACCGTGCCCCGTCCGCACCGCCGGACAGATGTGAGGAGCCTTATGGAGCAATTTCCCGCTCTACTGCGTGCCACCGATCGCCAGCCCGTCCGCTACCTCGTTGTCGATGACTCGATCTTCGCCCGGAAGAATCTGGCGCGCATCATCGACTCCTATGGCGGGCTGCTGGCCGCCGAAGCCGGCGACGGCGGCACTGCGATCACCGAGTATGACCGCACCCGCGCCGATATCGTGCTGATGGACATCACCATGCCGCAGATGGAGGGCATTGAAGCTGCCGAGCGCATTGTGCGCCAGCATCCGGATGCCCGCATCATCATGGTCTCCAGCGTCGGCTACCAGGAAAATATCGTCGCCGCCTTGCAGAAGGGCGCGCGCCATTTTGTGCAGAAGCCGGTCAAGCCCGAGCTGCTGTACGACGTAATCAAATACGTGCTGGGCGATGCCGCCGTGACCGCCTCCGCCGCAGGAGAGTAAGTCTCATGAAGATGGAGCTGATTCAACCATTCATCAACGCCGCCGACGCCGTGCTCTCGCAGACCCTGGCCTGCCCGTTCATGGTTACCGATATTTCCATGGGCGAGGAAGCCTACAAGCGCCACGCCACCGCTGCCATGGTGGAGATCTCCGGCGACATCGAAGGTCGGGTCATCCTTGACGTGGAGGACAGCACGGCCATGAAGGTCGCCTGCACCAACGCGGGCATGGAAATGGATGCCGACCCGCAACTGATCCGCGAGGCCGTCGCCGAACTGGCCAACCTCGTCATCGGCAACGCCGTGACAACCCTCAACGACCAGGGATTCCGCTTCCGGGTCCATCCCCCGGTCGATCATGCTTGCGAGCAGGGTATCGGCAGCTCTGAGGATATCGAAGCGCTGGTGATGGATTTTTCCTCTCCCGCGGGCAGGGTCTTCATGAATGTCGCCATGCGTTACAATAACCGCCGCCGCGCCGACCGTTAACCGCCAGCCGCGCGCCGCGGCCATCGCAATCCGGCAATCATACTGAGGCAAAGAAGAAGGGCGAGCCCGCGATCGGGCCCGCCCTTAATTTTTGTCGCTTCACGCCGGTCACCAAGCCTAGCTGCGGCCCAGTACCATCACCGGAATCTGCGCCGGACAATTCTTCTGTCCGTCATACTCTCCCGTTGCCGGATTGCCCGGGTTGCAATAGGTGACCACTGCGGGCGCCGGAATCGTCGTTACGTAGTTATTGATCGGCGTCGAATCGTTGGCCGCCGCAGTCACCACGGCGGTACCGTTGTACAGGTTGGGATAGGTAGCGCTGCCGGTCAGGTTTCCACTCCCGTCGTAGTAGTTGTAAGTCGTGGTCGTCGTGGTGGTCGCGTAGGCCTTTGACAGGTCCGAGGAGCTGCCGCCGCGTGAAACCGCAATGAAATTCACCACTGGCGTCGTCGTCTCCACCACCAGATTCATGCCGTTGATGGTCTGGGTGATCGAGCGGTGTACGCCCACCGTGATCGAGGTGGTTGCATTCAGCGTGAGGGCGCCGGTGGACAGCTTACTGGTATCGATGCCGACGATCTGATCCGTACCCCCGAGGCCGACATACGCCCAAGTTCCATCGCGCATCAGCGCCAGGTTCGTCGGCACCGTACCGGCTGGCGTCGAGGAACTGAAGGTCGATAGCGATGTGATCCAGTTCAACTCTCCGGGCGTCGTGCCGTCGAAGACGCTGACGGTGCCGTTGGCGTGGAGGAGCCAGACATGGTTGATCTGCGTGTTCGCCGAGGTGTCGTTGAAATTCGTGTCCTGCGCGATGTCGATGATGGGCGAGTCGCAGATCGAACCGCACGCCGTGTTGGCGGTCGGGTAAATCGTATTCACCACCGTCTCGGGCTGTCCGCCGATCCCCTGTCCGTCGATGATCGAGATCGATCCGTCGCCGCTGTTGAGCACGTAAATATAGTTGCCGTCATTGCTCTGGGCCGCCTTGATCGGAGCCGCGCCCACCGGAATCGTATTCGTGACCTGGTACTTGCTGGCGCTGACCACATCGACCGTTCCATTGGAGTCGAGCACGAAGACCTTGGTCTGGTCCTTGTAAATCCAGGCCGCTACCGGGGTGGGCCCGACGCAGATGGTCGCCTTCAACTGGTCGCCCGGCTGAGTAATCGCCGCCAGCGAGCCGGTGTTCGGACAGGTTGCCGTCGTCGTCCCTGAGTTGACCACGTAATCCTGCGTATAAGTGCTGCCGAAATACTGAAAGCTCACCGCGATTGGCTTCGAGCCCGGCTCCAGCGAGATGGTCGTAGTGTTGGCCGCAAATCCAGCGGTCGAATTGTTCAGCAGAAGCTGCGTTACCGAGTCGGTCGTGGGGTTCGCCGTGAAGACCGAGGTGCGGAGGTAATCCAGCGCCATCGGAGCCATGGCGGGAGTCACCAGCGAAGCTCCGTTGCCCACCACGTTCGCGAGCACTTTGTTGCCCGTGTTGCTGTCGCCGCTGACGTTGATCGCGGTGAGCACGCTGCTGGGGTTGGGGCCGATGGCGTTTTGGCTGGTGGGGCTCAGGCAGCAGGAGAGCACAACTTCGGTCTCCGCACCGGCCGGATTGCCGGCCGTCGTCGGCAGCGGAGACGCAATCGGACGATAGACGTCGCCGCATCCGATAATCATAGTTGCCGCTACCAAAAGGAGGGCCGCGCACGCGGCTTTCCACATTACTCTCATTCGCACTCCGGCCTACCGATGCATTTTCATCTGCTCTGTTCGGGTGCGCCTATTGTAAAGGAAGCGAGTAGCTGGGGGCCAATGGCTTCTGGCTCGCGCAAGAACGAATACTCGCCCGCGGGCGCCCGCCTGGTGTCCGTGTTACGCCGCGCGTCTCCGCTTTGGCTTGCTCCGCTCCGACGTTTTCTTCGCCGCGCTGCCGGCGACCGCTCTCACTTCGGATGCCTGGCGCGATTCGCCGGCCACGTCCGAGGCTTTCTTGCCCTCCATCCGTGACAGGCTCTGCCGCAGCGCGTCCATCAGGTCCACCACCGGAGCCAGCTTAGGCCCCCGCTCCACGGCGGAGATCTGCTTGCCTTCCAGGCGGGCGTCGATCAGCTTGCGAAGGTTCTCCTCGTAGGTGTCATGGAAGCGCTCCGGCTCGAACTTGTCGGCCAGTGCGTCGATCAACTGATGGGCAACCTTCAGCTCGGCTTCCTTGACCTCGATGCTTTCGCCGCCAAAGTGTTCCATCGCGCGCACCTCGTCGGCGTAGTACATCGTGTGCAGCGCCAGACCATCCTTGAAGGGCCGCAGAAACACCGTGTACTCGCGATTGTGCATCGTCAGTTGCGCCAGCGCCATGTAGCCGCTCTCGCGCATCGCCCGCGCCAGCAGCGCATACGGCCGCTTGCCTGCGTCCTCGGCGGCCACATAGTAGCTCGACTCAAAGTAAATGGGATCGACCTCCTCGGCCTTCACGAATTGCACAATCTCCATCGCCTTGGCCGTCTTGGGTTCAATCTGCTTCAACTCCTCCGGCTCCACCACCACGTACTCGCCCTTGCGATATTCATAGCCCTTCACCACCTCATCGCGCTCCACCACCTGCCCGTCCGTGGGACACCAGAGCTGCTGCTTCAGCCGCGTCAGATCCGGCTTGTGCAGCATGTGGAAGGAGATGCGGCTGCCGCGCGCTCCGCTGTAGAGCCGCACCGGCAACGAGATCAAACCAAAGGTCAAATATCCGGACCAGACTGATGCCGCCATAATTTTTCCTCCTGCTCTGCCCAGAGCACCTGTTGCGCAATCGAATCTGTTAGGATGCGCACTCTGGCAGGCGCTGCTGCCACGGGCCACTGCCGCCAGCCGGGCCATTTCGGAGTACGATAACTAGCGCATGATTTTCTTCCAGAGCTGGCAGTCCGCCATCCCTCAACCGCTCCCCGCCATCGGCTTCTGCGTGGTGTTTGCCTTTTTTGCCTGGGGCGTGCGCGCAGTCACCGCCGGTGCCGCGCTCACCGGAGTGGCTCTCAGCGTGGTTCTCTGCCTGGCCGCCGGTCCCGCGGCGCTGATCCCCATTGTCACCGTCTTCCTGCTGACGCTGTCTACCACCGCCATCGGCCGCCGCAAAAAGGAGCGCCTGGGCGTAGCCGGGAGCACCGCCGAGCGTCGCCACGGGCGCGGTGCCCGCCAGATCCTCGCCAACGTCGGAGTCGCGGCCATCTGCGCCGCTCCACTTCTCTTCCGCGGCCACGCCCGCTACCTCCTGCTCGCCGGAGCTTCGGCCGCGCTCGCCGAAGCCGCCGGAGACACCGTGAGCAGCGAGCTCGGACAAACCTTTGGCGGCAGCCCACGCCTGATCACCACCTGGCGCCGGGTTAGCCCCGGCCAGGACGGCGGCATCACCGTGGCCGGCACCTTCGTCTCTCTATGCGCCATTATCCTGGTCTGCGTCGTCTGCGAGTGGGCCAATCTCCTGCTGCCCCAGTTCTACTCGACCGTGCTCAGCGCCGCCTTCCTGGGAACCGTCGTCGATAGCCTGCTCGGTGCGACCCTGGAGCGCCCCGGACGCCTCGGCAACAACTCCGTCAACTTCTCCAGCACCGCCTTTTCCGCCGCCTTCGCCATCGGCGTACTCTTCGCCCGGGGCTGGCGCTAGCGCGTCCCTGCACGTCGCACCGTTTCCGTCCAAAGCAAAAGCCGGAGCGCCCGGCTCCGGCTCGTACTTACAATCCGATGCAGCGACGTCCTTACTTCGCCGCCCGCACGAACTCCCATTTTCCTCTGGCGCAAAGATTCTTGCATACAGGCAGCGTCTCGCCCGCCTTGAATTGCACCGGCAGCTTACACACGCTGCACCAGTAAATGCCTGTCTGAGGAGCTTCGCTCCCGGGTAGATACGCCATTCCAAACCCTCCGTGGTTAATCTCTTTTATCGTACCAGCCGCAGCGCGACGCAGAGATTCCCGTCACGCCCCTCCCGGTGATGAAACGAAGCCATACCAGTGGACGGCGTGCAGCAGCCGCCACACCGTGTAGCTTGCCGCCTCGCGCGCCACGTTCAGCGCCTGCGCCGCGATTGCCGGCGCCATCTCCGGACGGCGCGGCGAGGTGTACACCACCGGCCCCTGCGCCTCCAGCAATTGCTTGATCCGGAAGACGTGATAAGGGTCGCTGACCGCGATGCAGGAGCGCATATGGTTGGCGGCCATGATGGTGGCGACGCGCTCGGCGCTCTCGGCGCTGTTCTCGCTCTGGGTTTCGGCGATCAGATGCCGGTCGCCGATGCCGCGCTCGATCAGGTAGTCGCGTCCCACCGAGCCCTCGGTAAACTGCTGTTCGCCGCCGCTGCCCCCGGTGGTAATCACCACCGGAGCCAGTTGGCGTTGATAGAGGTCGAAGGCGTGATCCAGCCGTGCGCGATAGACCGGCGAAGGTTTGCCGAAATACTCCGCCGCGCCGAAGACCACGATGGCATCGGCCGCCTGCGCTTCATCCAGCCTCGCCTGCGCCACAATCCGGGCGCAGCTCGCTGCGAAATAGCAGGCGTAGGCGGCCAGCAGCAGGGCACAAATTCTGCCCGGCCTCAGCCATCCCCGGCGCGCGCCAGCCGTCATTGATCGCCCAGCAGGTCCTCGATCTCGCTCAGCGCGATGGCTCCCTCGCGCATCAGGGACCATTGTCCGTTGCTCAGATCTATGATCGTGGTCGGCACGGTGCGCGGCGTAGTGCCGCCGTCCACCAGCAGTTGCACGCGCTCGCCCATCTGCTCCACCACGGCTGCGGCGGTGGTACATTCCATGGCTCCGGCGAGGTTTGCCGAGGTCGCGGTGATCGGGCACTGCAAGGCTCGAACCACGGCCAGCGCGACGGCCGAGTCCGGCATGCGCACGGCGATATTGCCGGAGTTCGCCGTCACCTTCAGCGGTAGCCGCGGAGCCGCGCGTACGATGATCGTCAGCGGTCCAGGCCAGAATTTTTCTGCCAGCAGATGGAACTCGTCCGGCAACTCGTTGGCCAGTTCCTCGGCCTGCTCGGAGCTCTCGATCAGCAGCGAGAGAGGTTTATGGCGGCCGCGCTCCTTGATCTCATACACGCGGTCCACGGCGTGCAAATTATAGGGATCGACCGCAAGGCCATAAAACGTATCGGTCGGCATCCCGACCACGCTGCCCTGGCGAATCCTGTCCGCCACGTAGCTCACCAGCGACGGCTCAGGCTCAACTGCATGTATTCGGATAATTTCCGGGCGCACCCGTTTTCCTCATCTTCCAGGCTCAAACTCCGCGAGCCTTAACCCAAGTTGAAAGCAACGGACTAGGTTAACTCAGAACCCGCGCCTTGCGGGAGATTATCATGTCCGTGCTGGCACTTCAGCATTCTACAATGCTTGAGCCCGCCTCAGCGACCGGAAGCGCTAGCAGTCGCCCGCATCTCACGGAGGAACATGTCCCAGGCCTATTCCAACCCGCCGCACGAACGTCTCCGCTCGGTCGTCAGCCGCCAGAATTCACTCGTCAAGGATCTCCGCAAAGCCTTCACCCAGGCCACTCCCGCCGATGACGGCACGGTCGCCATCGAGGGCCTCAAACTGGTGGAGGAGGCGATCCGCAGCGGCCTGCGCCTGCGCGCCGTATTCTTCGCGGAGTCGGCTCGCGAGCGCGCCAACCGCCTGCTCCCGCAGCTCAGCCGCGCCACGGAAACCATCCTGCTCCCCGATGACATCTTCCACAGCGCCGTCGCCACGGAAACGCCGCAAGGGATCGCCGCGCTCGTCCATCCCCTGGCCGCCACTCTGGAAGACCTCTTCCGCCCCGCTAACCCGTTGATCCTGGGCTGCACCGGCTTGCAAGACCCCGGAAACCTCGGCACCATTCTCCGCAGCGCCGAGGCCTTTGGCGCCAGCGGCGTGCTCACCACCGACGGCACCGTCTCGGCCGCCAATCCCAAGGTCGCCCGAGCCTCTGCCGGATCGGTCTTCCGCCTCCCGGTGGTCAAGCTGTCCACCGCACAAGCCCTCACCGCGCTCGAAGAGAACAGTATCCAGCTCGCCGTAACCAGCTCCCACACCGGCCGTCCCGTGCAGGAGATCGACCTCACCCGTCGCACCGCCATCTTCATCGGCAGCGAAGGCCAGGGCATTCCCCGCGCCCTGCTGGACCGGGCCGACGAGGCCATCCTCATCCCCCACTCCGCCAAAGTCGAGAGCCTCAACGCCGCCATCGCCGCCAGCATCCTGCTCTATGAGGCGCAGCGGCAGAGAGGCAAGTGAATCTGACAAGTTGTGTATAATCTCACACAGAGGATCACACAATGGCTACCAACCTCGCCCTCGATGACAAACTGATTGAAGCCGCCCAGAAGCTCGGCGGCCACAAGACAAAGAAAGCCGCTGTCACTGCCGCGCTCGACGAGTACATTCGCCACCACAAGCAGCAGGCAATCATCAGCCTCTTTGGCACAATCGACTTCGATCCGTCGTACGATTACAAAGCCGAGCGAAGGGCAAAACGGTCGTGAATGTGCTGGTTGATACGCCTGTGTGGTCCGTCGCCCTGCGTCGGGTTGCCAGTCATCTCAGCCCACTACAACAACGCGTATTAACGTCACTGCAGGAACTTGTCTCCGAGGGCCGTGCCGAACTGCTTGCTCCCGTGCGTCAGGAACTCCTCGGCGGAATTCGTGAGCCATTGCAATTTGAGCGTGTGCGCAGGGCTCTCCGCGCCTACCGGGACGTTCCACTCACTACGGAAGATTTCGAGGAAGCCGCAAGAATGAGCAACTTATGCCGCGCCAGGGGCGTAGCTGGAAGCGGAGTTGACTACCTGATCTGCGCCGCAGCCATGCGCCGCGAGTGGTCCATCTTTACTCTCGACCATGACTTCGATGCCTATGCCAAACACCTTCCTATCAAGTTATACAAAGTGAAGTAGGTCTCGCCTCAACTCGCAAAAAGTCGAGAGCCTCAACGCCGCCATTATAGCCAGCAGCTTGCTCGATGAGGTGCCGCGGCAAAGAGGCCTTCCTAGGCCATCGGTCAAACTCCAAAGGCAACGCCGCAGCCGCCCCTGAACTCTATCAAGAGGCGACCGCCACCGTCGAAAACCGAATCGGAGGAGTTTATGAAACAGCTAAGCTCGCTGCTGGGATTGTGCTTGTTGCTTTGCGGATTGGCCATCGGACAAGAAAAGGCGCAGCCGGAAAGAATCACTCATGGGCCCGTAGTGGAATCCACCGGAAGCTCCTGGGCCATGGTCGCCTGGTCCACGGATACCGGCGGCAGCTCCATCGTGCGCTATGGGATCGACAAGAGCCGATTATCTGAAACGGCGGAAGCGCCCTACGCAGAGAGCAAGAACGGCGCAGGCCAGACCCATCGCGTCAAAATCGATAACCTGAAGCCCGGAACCACGTACTACTTCATGGTGGATTCCGGACAAGGCCAAGGCACGGGAACCGAAGCCAAGAGCGGCGTCGAGCAATTCACCACCAAGCGCTAAATCGGTGCGCGGTCGTGTCTTCCAGGCACGGCCGCACGCCTACTCTTTTTTTTAACCCTACTCCCGCATCCGTTCCTTCTTCGCCTTCAGCGCCGCCAGCCGCTCGCGAATCCGCTTCTCCACGCCCTCCTCGGTTGGGAAGTACCACTGCTTGCCCTTGAGGTTCTCCGGCAGGCATTCCATGTCCGTGACCTTTTCCTCGAAGTCGTGTGCGTACTTGTATCCCTCGCCGTAGCCAAGCTCTTTCATCAGCCGCGTCGGCGCGTTGCGCAGATGCAGTGGCACCGGCTCTGCCGAGGTCTCTTCCACGTCGCGCTTCACGGCGCCATAGGCCCGGTACAGCGCGTTCGACTTTGGCGCGATCGCCAGATACACCGCCGCGTGCGCCAGTGCCAGCCCGCCCTCGGGCAGTCCCATAAAGTCCAGCGCATCGCGCGCCGCCATGCAGATCTCCAGCGCGTGCGGGTCGGCCAGGGAGATATCCTCCACCGCCATGCGCACGATGCGCCGCGCCAGATACATCGGGTCTTCGCCGCTCTCCAGCATCCGCACCAGCCAGTACAGGGTCGCGTCCGGATCGCTGTTGCGCACCGATTTGTGCAGCGCCGAGATCAGGTTGTAGTGCTCCTCGCCCGCCTTGTCATAGCGCAGCACGCGGCGCTGCAGCGCGTCCTCCACCTGCGGCGCTTCAATCACTCCACCAGCGCCCGCGGTTGTCGCTTGCGGGTACGCGGCGAGGGACGCCGCTCCGGTCGCGGACGCAAGGGTCGCGGCAATCTCCAGCACGTTGTACGCTGAGCGCGCGTCGCCGCTCGAATACGCGGCGATCCTCGCCAGCGCCTCGGGCCGCGCCGTCAGCTGCAGCGCGCCCAAGCCGCGCTCCTCGTCGGCCAGAGCGCGCTCCAGCAGCGCCACGATCTGCTCTTCGGTCAGCGGATTCAGCGTGTAGACCCGCGAGCGCGAGAGCAGCGCCGAGTTCACCTCGAAGGAAGGATTCTCCGTCGTCGCCCCGATCAGCCGGATGTTGCCGCGCTCCACATGGGGCAGGAATGCGTCCTGCTGGGCGCGATTGAAGCGGTGAATCTCGTCGATGAAGACAATGGTGCGCGTGCCATATTGCCGCGCCCGCTCGGCCTCCACCATCACCTGCTTGATCTCTTTGATCCCCGCCATCACCGCCGAATACTCGACGAACTCCGCCTTGGTTCTTCGCGCAATGATCTTGGCCAGCGTCGTCTTGCCCACCCCCGGCGGTCCCCAGAAGAGGATCGAGCCAATGTCGTCGCGCTCGATCTGCACCCGCAGCGCCTTGCCCGGCGCCAGAATGTGCTCCTGCCCCACGAATTCGTCCAGATCGCGCGGACGCATCCGATCCGCCAGCGGCCGCGTCGGGTCCGAAGCTTCGTCAATCGGATTGGAGAACAAATTCATCGCAGCAAGCCTATCACTGAAAGCAAGGTTTCAGAGGTTTCAGAGGTTTCAAGGAAACAGAGCTTCAGGTAGGTCGTATTGAACGAAGCGAAGGATCATTCCGTCGGCGTTTTCAGGACCTGTTCGCTCGTTTCCTTGGCCACTGGTTGTAGCCAATTGACGGATCGCTCGAATTCAAAGCCCGGATGAACTCCACCTCTTTACTACTGACTTGTGCCTTGTCGTTGGATTCGAAAAGGATTTGTTTGCGGAGGGTGAGGTCTGTCAACTCTTCTTTAGTGAAATCGGCTTCGACAAGGGAATTGGACCACGAGCCGAAATAACGGATCGAGTGGCCGGCTCCTCCGATATCTTTGCCAACATATATTTTCCCGTTGGGAAAGGTCAGCTTGTAGACAACATAGGCGAAATGCACATTTTTTCTCCGGTTGCACAATGCAGCGAGGCGTTTCAAGGATTCAGAAGCGGCAAAGTCTAAAGCAGAGCTGATCCATGACCCTAGTCTTGGGATTGGGGACAGCAGGGCTGTTGCTCCGATTCTTCCACCTCGGGCGCGGGCTTCGTCGCCGGCCTCGATTCTCTTCTCATGCCCGTTTCGCTTGGGTGAAAGGCGAGGTGGTAAACCAGCAGCGTATACGGGACGGCTGCAATCAGATCGAACAGGTAATGCTGGCCGGAGCCGAGCGTGACGGCCACCGTCAGGATCACGTACACAACTCCAGCAACGCGGCCCCATAACCAGTGCCGCGCGAACCAAGCAACTAGCAGCGCGGTGGAAAGGTGCACGGATGGTATGCCGTTTGGCGCTGCATGGATGGCCAGCAAGTGTGGTACGCCGAGGGGCACGGCTGCGGGGTAGTCGGGGAATGCGAAGCGCGGGCCGCTCACCGGGATTGCCCAGTAAATGGGGAGGGCCGCCACCAGGTTCAGGGCGAAGGTCTTGAGCAGGGCATTCGATTCCGGCTCAGTGCGTCCCCATAAGTACGCAGCGAAAACCGCAACGATCGCCAAGGTGTACAAACTGTAGCTGGTGACGAGTGTAAATTGGAGCCATGGGTGACGCTCGGCCACTCGCCAGATCGCGAAGCCGGGCTCGAAGCCGCGATCCAATCTGTAAATATAGAGGTCATACTTGAGGGGCCGCAGCGCCGACATGTACTGGAGCACCAGGTGCGAGGCCGCCCCGATGGGAATGATAAGCAGGGAGATGGCCAGCAAGCGGTCCGTGCGCCATTTGTCCCGCGCGGTAGAGTATCGCCACGCGCAATACAGCAGGATCAGTGGGAGAAAGACTACCTCAGGCGGATAATTATCGAAGAAGAAGGCGTTCATGCCACCATCCGTGTCGCTTTATCGCTCCTGGAATGTACCTCGTCAAACGCTGGAAGGCGAGCAAATATAGCTTCGATCCGCTGAAAATGTGAAAAGCGAAGCTAGCTCCCAGCCCGTGCCGTCTTCTCGTCGCTGGCAACCTTGCCGTCGCGAATGTGAATGATGCGATGCGCATACTCGGCGACGTCATGTTCGTGGGTCACCAGCACGATGGTATTTCCCTTGGCGTGCAGATCGTCAAACAGCGCCATGATTTCATTTCCGGTCTTCGAGTCCAGGTTGCCGGTCGGCTCGTCAGCCAGGATGATCGAAGGCTTGTTCACCAGTGCGCGCGCAATCGCCACCCGCTGTCTCTGTCCGCCGGAGAGTTCGTTCGGCTTGTGGTTCATGCGTGAGCCCATGCCCACGCTGGTCAGGGTCTGTCGCGCCCGTTCCAGCCGCTCGGCAGAGGGGATGCCGGCGTAAATCAGAGGCAGCTCCACGTTGTGCAGGGCCGAAGCCCGCGCCAGCAGATTGAAGGTCTGGAAGACGAAGCCGATCTCCCGGTTGCGAATCCGCGCCAGCTCGTCGTCATCCAGTTCGCTGACCAGGTGGCCGTTCAGCCAGTACACGCCCGCGGTCGGAGTATCCAGGCAGCCGATCAGATTCATCAGCGTCGATTTCCCCGAGCCCGACGGTCCCATGATCGCCACGTATTCATTGCGGCGGATCGAGATGTCCACGCCGCTCAGCGCGTCCACCGCCTGCTCGCTGCCCATGTCGTAGGTCTTCCAAAGATCCTGCGTACAGATGATGCAGTCCGGCGGCGGTGCTTTCAGCTCCTGGCCAATGCCAGCGGTTTGCGTTTCCGTTGCCATCCTACTTTTCCTCTTCTTTCGCCGGCTTGTCGTTGTCGATCTTTACCGTCGCTTCGGGCTTCAACGTGCGCAGCACCTTGTAGCTGCCGGTTACGATCTCGTCGCCTGCGTTCAGTCCGTCAAGCACCTCGATGTCCGTGGTGCCGGTGATTCCGGTCTGCACCGGCACAAACTGCGCCCGGCCATTGCGGATTGCAAAGACGCCCTGCACCTCTTGCTTGGCGAGCTTTGCGTCCTGCAGCTTTTCCGCCGCCTGCACCGCGCCGGTGTCCTTCTTCTTCGGAGTCAGGTCGCCCCTCTGCCGGATCGTCAGAGCTTGGATGGGAATCGAGAGCACGCCCGTCTTGGTTGCCGTCGTGATCTTCGCCGTGGTGGACAGTCCTGGCCTCAGATTATCCGGAACCGCGTTCAGGGTGACCACCACCTTGAAGTCCTTCGCCTCCTGCGTGCCGCCGGTGGATTGCGAAGTGGCTACGCCGGTCGAGCGCAGCAGCGCGTTGTTGCCGATCTCGGTCACCGTGCCCTGAAAGATTTTCTTCGGGATGGCGTCGATGCTCACCTCCGCCGGCTGGCCCAGTTTCACGTTCACAATGTCGGTCTCATCCACCTTGACCTCGGC
>CAVTRQ010000003.1:0-50180 GCA_963737175.1 uncultured Acidobacteriota bacterium
GGCTACGCATTGTCTCTTGAAGCAGCTGCCTTGTACAAGAGGTTTAGCGTGAGTGACAGTGCCAGCAGCAGCTTGCCTGCCCGCCAGGCTGTCTGCCATGGAGTCTCTACCGTGCTCATTCTGTCTATTATGTTGGTCACTTTGCCTGCCTTTGTGCTGGTGTTTTACTTAATTGGAAGGAGTTGGGGAGATAGACAGTTCCTAAAGAGGTATCGGGCCCCTGGCTACCTTGAACTAGTGATGGCCTGTCAATGGACTACGTCCTCATTTTCTTGATGATGATGTGATCTTTCTGCATGCTTGTCTCATGGGTTGTTGCCGCGTCTGTTCGAACGCGAAACTGGGCTCAAAAGTAGCCACAATCTTGTATGCTGTACCACTACATGATCGAAGGATCTGTGCTGGTTTGTGCCGTTACCTCTAGCACCATCCCAGGCCAGGGTGTAACCGTTCTCCCGCAACGGGTCATGCCTTGAATCCTGCGTAATTCGCCACCAAGTCATGATTCTTGTGGGTCGTTTTTCGAGTTTCCGCTTGTCTCCAGCTGTGGAACGCCGACCACTCGCTGGAGGCGCAGATCGCCCGGACGTTGAGCATTGCCTTGGCTCCAAGCAGCGTCCAGCGCATGCCGCCCTGTTCCATGCGGTCCTTGATGATGTGCCGGCACGCCCCTTCGATGACACCGCTGGCTATCGGATAGCCGGCTTGCAAGTATTCGTGGTAACGCATTCGCTCAGCATTGTTCTCCAGATAGTTACACACGGTCGTCAGTTCCTTGCGCTGCTCCCCCTTCAGGCCACGTTGCGTCCCCATCCGCCGCATGCCGGTCACCACGCCAAGCACGTCGCCTTGCAGGATGCGCAGTAGGCGATCTTCCACGAAGGCTTCCCGCTGCTCTTGATGCTGGTACAGCACCTTGGCCCCTCGCCAGACGTACTGCGACACATGGATCACGTCGGCAATGTCCACAAATTTCTGCTTTGGATCGTGTGCTTGCATCTTGTCGAGCAATTCTCCCAGGCAGGCATCGGCGGCGTTCCACAGGCTCGTTTGGCCGTCCATCAGACGGATCACCGTCTGTCCAGGACGCCAGCGTTTTAGCGCTTCCTCGCCATCGCGATTGCGGAGTGTACATGCTTGCCCTCGGCTTTATCTGCGTGGCACTGAATGCATTTGGCCGCTCCCGCGCTCTTTCCCAAGGGCACGGGATGTTGCCCGGCCTGTGCCCCAGCGCACAGCAAAACAAAACACAGAAGAAAACCGGCAAAGAACTTCGCGAATTTAGAAATCTCGCCACCAAACGAACGCGCCTCGCGCAGGACTCTCATGGTTATCTTGCTCCAACCGTGCTCGACTGCTGCCGTTACGCCAAATGCTTCTTCAGGAAGCGCAGAGACCGCTCCCGCGCCTCACGCGCCGCTTCTCCGTTGTAGCTCGCGCGCGCATCACAGTTGAAGCCGTGACCGGCGTCATACCAGTGGATTTCCACTTCAGGATGTGCAGCGTGAACCTTCTGCACTTCCTCCGCCGGAATATGCGTATCCTGCTTGCCGAAATGCAGCATCACCGGCGCAGTGAGCTTCTCGCCGGCGTAATTGCCAATGCGGCCCGCGTAGTAGCCCACCGTCGCCGCAGGATTGAGCCTTGCTGCCGCTAGCCACGCCATCGTTCCGCCAAAGCAGTAGCCGATCACGCCAACCTTCTTCCCGCTCGCGCTCCCGGCAAACCCCATCGCAGCCGCAATATCCGCTAAAGCCTTCCCCGGATCGAGCTTCGGCATGAGGTCGAGCCCGCGTTGCCGATCGGCGCCCTCGTAGCCAAGCTCCACTCCGCGCTCAATGCGGTCAAACAGCGCCGGAGCCACCGCCAGGAATCCATCCTTTGCATAGCCGTCCGCCACCGAACGGATGTGCGGGTTGACCCCAAAGATCTCCTGCACCACCACCAGTCCGGCTAGCGCTTCACCCTGGGGCCGCGCCACGTACGCACTCAGTTCATGCCCATCCGCTGCCTTCAGCGTCACGTACTCACTCATCTCCGCTCCGTTTGTCTTGCCGTCGTTCCTACGGCATCATCTTCTCATGACGCCAGTCTGGCTTTTGCCGTTGTCTCTGGTCGCCGCCGGATTTTTCTCCAACACTGATATGTGGCCGGAACGACTGATGATAAGCTGTGGGCCCGAGACTCCCTTGTGGACAGCGGACTGAGTTCATCCTGCTCACCCAGACGGATCATTTGCCGATGAAAGGAAATCGCAAGCATCAGGCTGGCGAATCGGGACCACGAAGTGAAACTCCGTTCATCAACGACGAACTGGACTCGTTTACTCAATGGCGCGGGAGCAACGATCGAGATGGGAAGCAAGACTGAATTTTGAGAATAGGCAAATTGGCGTTCGAGGCGCTCATCATACAGCGTGCCGATTCCAGTCGGGGGTGTCCTTTGGCTCGTCGAATTGCCGCCACTGTGCTATTCATCCATGTTTTTGCAGCTATCCTGCTCTCCCAACTGCCGGACGCGCGCGCATCGACGGGTGCCCCCGCCCCCCAGGATCAGGCCCCCGAGGCACCGGCGTCTTCACCGGCGTCATCGCCCTCAGCGCCAAGCACCCAGCCGCAGACGCTCCCGAATGCGCCCCTGACGCGGACAGGAAGCATTATCGGGACTGTAACCGACATAACCGGTGTCATCGTTCCGAATGCCACCGTCGCCCTCGCAGGCCCGCTTCCCAGAGATCGCCGAGCCGTCACGACGAATGACAAAGGATTTTTCGAATTCACAGAGGTTGAGCCGGGAACCTATCATGTCGTCGCCGGGGCTCAAGGGATTTTCAAACTGGACTTCGCCCCCCATCGTGCTGAATCCCGGCAAGGCCGTAATTGTAACGGGCTGCAAGCTCAAGGTCGCAGAGGCGAAGACCACGATCTATGTGGGTTATACCTCTGAGCAGATCGCCACCGAGCAGGTCAAGGTCGAGGAGAAGCAGCGCGTTTTCGGCATCATCCCCAATTTCTACGTCGTCTATGATCCCAACGCCGAGCCGCTTACGACGAAGCTGAAGTTCAGGCTCGCCCTCAAAACCTCCATCGATCCCGTTACCCTCGCCGGTGTAGCAATCCTTGCCGGCACCGAACAGGCGGCAGACTACCCTGACTACGTCCAGGGAGCGAAGGGTTACGGTGAGCGCTATGGCGCCATCGCTGCCGACGGCTTTACCGACATCATGGTCGGCGGCGCCATTCTGCCGTCGCTTCTGCATCAGGACCCGCGCTACTTTTACCAGGGTACCGGCACAAAGAAGTCGCGCGCTCTGCACGCAATCTCCAGCCCATTCATCTGCAAGGGAGACAACGGAAAGCTCCAGCCGAACTATTCGAGTATAGGTGGCGATCTGGCGTCGGCTTCCATCGCAAACGCCTACTATCCGGCATCGGAACGCGGCGCGGGGTTGGTGTTCTCAAGTTTCCTGATCGATACGGGCGAGCGCGTGGCTGCCGACTTGGTACAGGAGTTCCTCCTGCGCAAGCTCACGCCCAGTGCCAAAAAACATAATTAGTAACTATGGCGGATTCAGCTTGCAGCAACGTCACCACGAAGTTGCAGCAGCATCTCCGATCTTGTAATCAAAATAGTCAATGGTCAATGTGGCTGTGCCGCCAAACCGAACTTTGGTTACGCTCGTGTTGTGCGCCGGAAGCCAGAACTCACCGATCTTGACGTAGAGATGTTGGACATCCGTATGGATGGTCCAGAAGGACGGATTTTTCGCCGGCTGGGCTTCGATTTTGACGACCGCAAAGTCATTCGCATCTACCCAGACCTTGCCGCGATAGAGGTACTTGTTTTCCGAGCGTGGCGTTACCGAGAAGACGTATTGATTCCGGCCAGCGATTTCGTCCGTTCCAATAAGTTGGAATTCGTAGTTCTCTGGTGTAAGCGCGGTTCGCTGCTGGTTTGCACGGCCGGCGGCATCTATTTCGCTTTCTAGAAGCTTCTTGAAGACCCGTTCAATGATCAACTGGGAACCGCTTTGGCTGATGACGCGATACTGTTTTTCTCCGGGGGCGCGATACGACATTTTCACGTCTAATTCGGCTGATCTTTGCGAAGGAAACCCGTGATATTCGAGGCGATAACGTCGATCCCCGGTGAAAGCCAGCAACTCTTGGGCACGCTCTTGATTGCGTTGGACCATTCGGCCGACGATCTCATTCGCGTTCAAGTCCGCTGAAATATCTGCACTGGAGGCTGCTGGAGCCGCGCACATTGTAATCACAACGATGGCGAGTAGATGCCCGATAAAGGAACTGCTCTTCATAAACAGTCCGATGGTAGACCTTCGCCAAGCGCTGCTCATCAATCTCGATTTCGAATTGTCACGGCAGCGGAAACATCACTGCGATTTGCTAATCCCCAAAGCTTCTAGCTCCGCCGCGTAACTTGTTCGTGACCACCTGCGTCCAAATCCATTTAATGGCTCGCGCGTCGTTGTAGGCGTAGGAGAGATTGTGGTTCAGGGTTGAAAAGCAATGCCGTTGGCAGCTCTTTTTCATGTCGGTAAGTTGTTTCTCGTCAAACTTGGGCTCGTCGATATTGCCCCAGTCGAAGCTCGATGCATACATCGGGAAGCACGGCGCGACCGTGCCATCCGTGCGGATAATCACGTTGTTCTGTCCGGCTCGGCAGTTCCACTCAGCGAAATGAAGCTCACCGTTCGGCTCGCGCACAATCCCTGGCATGGTATTCAGCAGCTTTGTAATTTCGCCGTTTCCGCTGCTTCCGTCGCCATACCACCCGTACTTGTTCAGGTCCAGCCCGGAGGACATGCGCACGAACGCCTTGGTTTCCTGCAGCCGCTGCACGGAATTCACCATCTGGTAGCCGGCCTTGTTCTTCTCGATCAGCCAGTCGAGCAGGCGGTCCACCTCGCGCCAATCCTCGGGACGGATGTAGGTCGGATTTTCGTAGAGGTGCTTGAAGTGCTCGTCCTGCTCCAGCATCGGCGTTTCATTAATGTGGTAGTCGGTGGCGATGCGATGTTCGTGGGCGAAGTCGGTCAGCAGGCGGACGTCTTCAAGATTGTTGCGGCAAATGTTGATGTTGATGAACACCATGTAGCCGTAAACGTACTGCTTGCGCATCACGTGTTCCAGATTGCTCCTGCGCCGGAACTAACGCCTTGGGAAGGCTGGGCTTGAGATCCCATGAATCCAGCGCGAAATTAAAGATCGCAACTCCGGCGTCTCCAAGACGGTCCGCAACTTCAGGACGCAACAATCGCCCATTGGTGCCGATGTAAATCCAGAATCCCTTCTTCGCCGCATAGTAGACGACCTTGTGTGCAAAGTCCGGACGCAGCAGCGGTTCACCACCCATGAGCGCCAGCACGCGACAGCCGTGATCGTGCAGCCAATCGATTGAGCGGAGCGCGACATCTTCCGTCATTCCCTTGACTTTGTTGTTGAAGGCCCAGCAGTACCAGCAATCGAGGTTGCATTTGTACTCGACAAACAGATAGGCCGTGATGGGATGAAAGTCGCCCGGCAACACACGCGAGCGAAGATAAGGGAACCCCCAACCGCGCACCTTGCGGTAAACTTCCTTCCCTCCCCAGTGCCGCTGCTGAGGCGGAGTCTCGGGGCCGGGATCCTTGAGCTTCTCAGGAAAGAGCGGAAATACCGGCTCGGGCAACACCAAGCCCTTCGGAGCAAGTGGCGCCGGGGGTTGTGGGTTGGAGTTCATCAGCAGATCGTGTATGGCAACATCGATGCGAAACTTTGCGGGGGTGGACATTTGCGATCCTCAACCACAGGACAATTCGAAATGTGGAATTGACCCATAGATTGACGAGAGGGAGCGAAAGTTGCCCGCACAATCGAAAAGCGCCGCAGAATGAGCAGCTTAGGGGTTCATCTCATCTCCGCGATGCTGAAACTTGATCCTCTGCTCGCCGAAGGCAAGAGCCTCTCGGCCATCCACGGTGAACAACTTAGGCATGGCATGAGTGCAGCAGGTGCTGCCAGAATCATGCCATGCCTCTGTTTTCTATCTCACTGTAGTACGTCACTTACCACTAAATATCGTAATACAGCGAAAATTCGTGCGGATGCGGCCGCACGCGGAGCGCGTTCACTTCCTTCTCCCGTTTGTAGGCGATGAAGGTCTCCAGCAGATCTTCGGTGAAGACATCGCCCTTCAGCAGGAACTGGTAGTCCACCCAGAGCGCATCCAGCGCGGCTTCCAGCGAGAGCGGAATCGAAGACACCTTCTGCAACTCCTCCGGCCCCAGGTCATAGATGTCTTTATCGAGCGGCAACCCGGGATCGATGCGGTTCTCAATGCCATCCAGACCGGCCATCAGCATGGCCGAGAACGCAATGTACGGATTGCAACTGGGATCCGGCGGACGGTACTCGACGCGCTTGGCTTCCGGCGCCGAAGAGTACATCGGAATTCTGCACGCAGCCGAGCGGTTGCGGCGCGAGTACGCAAGATTGATCGGCGCGTCCGATCCGGCGTTGAGAGCCGCTTATAGCTATTGGTGGTAGGCGCGGTTAGCGCGGCCAGCGCAGGCCCGTGCTTGATCAGTCCGCCGATGTACCACAATGCCATCTCGGAGAGTCCAGCGTAGCCGTCGCCGAAGAACAGCGGCTTGCCGGCCTTCCACAGGGACTGGTGCGTGTGCATGCTGCTGCCGTTTTCCTGAGAAAGCGGCTTGGGCATGAAAGTTGCGGTCTTCCCATACTGGCTGGCAACGTTACGCACAATGTACTTGTAGAGCATCATGGCGTCGGCCGAGCGCAGCAGCGAATTGTAGTGCAGGTCGATCTCACCCTGGCCGCCGCTGGCTATTTCGTGGTGATGGCACTCCACATCGAGGCCGCACTCCTGCATCGTCAGCAGCATCTCGCGTTCGCAGGTCTTGATGGTGATCGGTCGGCGGCACCGGGAAATAGCCTTCGCGATAGCGTGGACGATAGCCCAGGTTGTTTTCGCGGCGAGCTGAGTTCCAGCGCCCCTCGTCGGCGTCAACGTAATAGAAGCCCTGATTGGCGCTATCGCCAAAGCTGACGTTGTCGAAGACAAAGAACTCCGCCTCGGCCCCGAACATCGCCTCATCGGCCAGGCCAGAGGAGGCCAGATACATCTCGGCCTTGGTGGCGATGTAGCGCGGGTCGCGGTCGTAGCGTTGCCGGGTCACGGGATCGATGACATCGGCGATGATTCCCAAGGTCGGAACCTCCGTGAATGGGTCCATCACGAAGGTCGAAGGGTCCGGAATCAGGAGCATGTCGCTCTCATGAATGGCGGCCCATCCCCGGATCGAGGAACCGTCGATCCCGAATCCGTCGCGAAATGAATCCAGCGTGAGCTTGGCAATTGGGTAGGAAATATGGTGCCAAAGACCGTGAAGATCGCTGAATCGAAGATCGAACATCTGGGCGCCCTGCTGTTGGGCAAACTCTAAGACGCTGGAAGCACTGACTTCACCGTGCGAGCTCATTTACTTAGATCCTCTTCAGTGCGACTCGGGTGTGCTGCTCGGGCATGACCCAACCATGATAACGACTCAGGTATAGTTTTTGCTGGACGAAGTGCAAGAAAAAACAGACCATTGGAGCCAAGCTACCCTTTCGTGATCTGTTGGCCGGGGTCGCTGACGCTGTATAAGGCTATGAAGCGGTGGCATTTGCGGGAAATCGAAACTTCTTATGAGACACATAAGTTTTTTTTATCTCGTGCTGCTCGCCGCGTTGAGTACCCCGGTCTTTGCAAGCTCTCCGGTGCGAGGACGATACTCGAATGACCGCCTCGGCTATGAGGTGAACCTGCCGCCCGGTGTTGTTTGCATGAAGTCGGAACCCGATCACGGCTGTGGATTCAACGTCGCATTGCGCTTTGCCGAATCGGAATGGAGGACGGACTCGCTTCCCTCCCGCTACATGTGGGTGAGCGGCGAAGTGAATACCGGCGACGAGAACACGCTGGAACGCGCGGTGCAGCGAGTGACCACCGTCGGTACGGAAGGACGCGCAGGCGCGATGGTTCTGGGGCGGAAGTCCTTCATGGCAAGCGGCCTGCCCGCGGCCGAGATCGACATCTCCTACAATGCCGAAGAGGGTGAAGCGCTGGAGATGCTCGTGATTGTTTACCGCGAGCGCAAGGGCGCGGCCAATGTGATTTACACGTTTGGACTACATACGCCACGGGGCAATGAATCCGAGGATGTTCGGTTGTTCCACGAATTTGTTTCCGGATTTCGAGTGAAATAAATATGGACTTCGACCAGCTAGAAACCTTTCTGGAAGTGGCGCGCAATCTGAGCTTCTCGCGCGCGGCCGAACGGCGGTTCCGTACCCAACCGGCGATTTCCGCACAGATTCGTGCCATGGAAGAAGAGGTCGGAGCCAAGACTGCTGGATCGCACCGGTGGCAAGGTTTCCATTACCGCTGCGGGAAAGATTTTTCTGGTCTACGTGGAAAGTGCGCTGGAGGCGCGCCGCGCGGCCATGCGCGCCGTGGCGGAAGCCGATCGCGTGCCGGGCGGAGAGATCGTGGTGGCGGCCAACGAAGGCAGTTGTCTGCACATTCTTCCCGAGGTGTTCTGCCGAATTCAAACGCAGCTATCCCGACGTTGGAATCACGGTGAAGCGCTCGGAGACGCGCGAGGTGCTGGAGGCCGTCATCGACAATTCGGCCGACTTCGGCGTTGCCGCCATGCCGGTGACGGACAAACGAATCACCGCCGTGCCCATCCACAGGGACGAGCTCGTTTTAATCACCCCACCCGGACACCCTCTGGCAAAGTTCAAGGAAATCAAGATCGCACAGATTGCCGACTATCCGCTGCTGCTGCCCAAGATGGGGCGCACGCGCGATAGCATCGACCGCATGTTCGACTGACCGCAATATGAAACCCAACGTCAGCATGGAGCTGGATTCCAGCGAATTGCTGAAGCGCTTTGTCTCGGCCGGCGTGGGGATCGGCTTCTGTCCCGCATTCCACGGCGCTGGGAGATTTGCTGCTTGGAATCACTGGCGATCGTAAAACTGGCGGACGCCCAGATCCGTCGCGACATGGCCCTGGTCTTCCGCAAGGACAAGGCTCTGAGCCGTGCCGCACTGGCGTTCATCGATATTGCAGTCCGGTTAAAAGCTCCTCAAACCGCGCACAAATAGCGGCAGGTGGATTGCGCCTGTCCGCGGAATCATTTAATTTCAAAAGCGCCGCCCAAACACATTTCTGGTTCGGTCGTATTCTTTCGTCAGAGGAGTCACAAGAATTGGCCAAAGACATGGTCCCCAAGCGCATCTTCCTCACCAAGGGTGTGGGGAAGCACAAAGAGCGTTTGACATCATTCGAGCTCGCGCTGCGCGATGCCGGCATTGCCGCGCAGAATCTGGTGCGCGTCTCTTCCATCTTTCCGCCGAACTGCAAGCTGCTGACACGCGCGCAGGGACAGCGATATCTGAGTCCGGGCGAAGTTGTCTTCGCCGTGGTTGCCGAGAATTCCACCCGCGAGCCGCATCGCTTGGTGGCCAGCAGCATCGGCCTGGCACTTGCCAGCCGACAGCAAGACGTACGGCTATTTGAGCGAACATCACAGCTTTGGCGAGACCGACCAGGTTGCCGGCGATTACGCCGAAGAGCTGGCAGCGGAGATGCTCGCCACCACGCTGAATGTGGATTTTGATCCCGACAAGAGCTGGGACGAAAAGAAGGAAGTCTATCGTCTGTCCAATAAGATTGTGCGGACGACCAATATTACCCAAAGCGCGATTGGCGACAAGAGCGGCATCTGGACCACGACCATCGCAGCCGCGATCCTGATCTTCGATTAGCCCGCTGTTTTCGCGGTTGCCGAAGGCCCTGGAGACGATCCGGGGCCTTTTCTTGCTCGGCGGGCACGCCATTCCGGATGGGACAACGATTGGCGGGAAAGGTAATGGTTGGAACGTGCGATTGTTACTTTTCCGGCAATCGTTTGGCAGGATTGACTTCGGCGGCAATGATTGTCGGCTCCGTATGTACTCGTCGGGTACTCATCGAAGGCGAAGAAGGCTGAGAACCTGACGCTGGATTTGGGGTAGTTGTCCCCCACAATCGCCAACTGCGGGCGGTTGTGGGCCACCCTGTTTACAGGCCGCCCTGCCGAGTCAGGCTTGGGCGTGGCTTCCGGTGCGTTGGGATGGAGCGGTTGCGGCATTGAGGGGAAGTTCGATGACGATCTCAAGGCCGTGGGGCTGGAGATTGCGGGCGCGTACCGAGCCGTTGTGAAACTTGACCGCGCCGCTGACGATGGAAAGGCCGAGACCGCTGCCTCCGGTGCTGGTGCCGCGGGCGTCATCGACGCGGTAGAAGGGGTCGAAGAGCTTGGGCAGAGCCGCTCCGGGAACGCCGGGACCATTGTCGCGCACGGAGATGATGGCCACGCCGTCGGACCAGCAAGACGGAGAGTTCGACGCGGCCATCGGTCGCCGGAGTAGAAGATGGCGTTGCGCAGGACATTCTCAAAGGCGCTGCGCAACATGTTTTCCTCGCCGGTCATCGTCACCTCCGGCCAGCTGTCGTCATAGACGACTTCGACGTTGGACTGGCTGGCCTCGAAGCGGGCGTCCTCGACGGCTTCTCCGATGACCTGATTGAGCGAGAGCGGCTCGGAGGCGGGCTTGAGCTGTCCGCTCTCCAGGCGGGCCACGGTGAGGATCTGCTCGATCATTCCGTTGAGGCGAAGCAGTTCGAGTTCGATGCGTCCGAGCAGTTCGTTGCGCTCGGCCTCCGGGGCGGTGGAGGCCAGCGAAAGCGCGACGCGAATGCGCGAGATGGGCGAGCGGAGATCGTGCGAGGCGCCCATCAACATGCGCTTGTTGCTCTCGACCAGGTCGTGGATCTCGCCGGCCATGGTGTCAAAGTCCTTCACCAGGTCGGCAATTTCGTCGCGGCGGGTGCTGCCGGAAAGTCCGGCGCGCGCCTCCAGGTTGCCGCGGGCGATGGCGTGGGCGGCGTCGCGCAGGCGGAGGATGGGCCGGGTGAGGTACTGCGCCAGCGCCGGCACAGAGCAGCGAGGTGAGCAGCGAGCTGAAAAGAATCACGAACAGCACGCTGCCCGGCAGGGAGTGCAGCAGCGGCGGAGCGAAGAACTCGCCGGCAAAGACAAAATCGTGGCCTTTGTCGTCGGCGGCCTGTTCGGCGATGAATGTGCCGCTGGCGGCTGGTGGCGATGCCCTCGTTCTGGAGCGCGCGCTGAATGTGCCGCGTGCGCATCGGCGGGCATGGGAAGGCCGCTCAGCTCGTTCATGTTGCCGTCGAAGAGCCAGTAGGCCGAGCGCTGGTCGAGGGCAATGTCGTGGAGGAGTTCGCGCAGTCCCTCCTGGCCGCTCTTGGAATAGCGCCAGGTGGCATAGCGGGCGAGCACGGGCATGGCGCGGCGCTCGGGCTGCACCCACCAGGGACGATCCGGGCCAAAGCTGGCGTGAACCCGGTAGGCGAGAAACAGCATGATGCAGGTCTGCAGAATCCAGAAGGGCAGAAAGATCTTCCAGAACAGACGGCTCTTCACGGGGCCACCTTGGCCGGCAGCGGCGTAGAAGTATCCGATGCCGCGCACGGGACGGATGCGCTCTTCGCCGCTCCGGGGAACACAGCCGAGCTTTTTGCGCAGGCGGCTGACGTGAACATCGACGCTGCGGTCAAAGGCGCTGAGCGGGCGGCCGAGCGCGGCCTGGGCCAGTTCCTCGCGGGTCACGACCATTCCGGCGCGGCGCAGCAGAAGCTCGAGCATGTTGAACTCGGCGCCGGTCAACTCGACGGCGACGCCGTTGCAGAGCAGCGGTGCGGGAGAACAGGGCGAGCGAGATATCGCCGACGGTCAGCGATTCGTCGGCGGCGACTGTCGCCGTGAACTTCCAGCGAGCGGCGCAGCACGGCGCGGATGCGGGCCACCAGTTCGCGCGGATCGAAGGGCTTGGGAACGTAGTCGTCGGCGCCGATCTCGAGACCGAGAATGCGGTCCACGGCTTCGCCCCGGGCGGTGAGCAGAATCACGGGAACGCGGGACTGGGCGCGCAAGGACTTGAGCAGTTCGAATCCGGAGCCGCCGGGCAGCATGACATCGAGGATGACGACATCGTAGTCGCCGCTGAGCGCAGCCTCGAGGCCGGAGTGGTGATCGAAGACGGCAGAGACGTCGAAGCCCTCGTTCTGCAGAAAGCGCTGCAGCAGGGAGACCAGCCCCTGGTCGTCGTCGACGATGAGTACGCGGCTCATGTCATCCATTCTGCGCGAGATGGAGCGCGATGGCTGTGAAGAACTGTTACGAGTTGGTCCAGGATGGTTCACAAAAGTTTACGTTCCTTCGCCGGGTCTTTACCGTGCAATCGATTCAGAGCTCATATCTACGACGAAGAACCATGCAAGACTGTCCAGAGCTGCTGTTTGCGTGAAATTGCACCCGCGGCATGGAGGCACGATGAAGTTCCGCACCACCTTACTGCTTTCGATTTTATCGCTTTTCACGGTCACTGCCTGCACGAACTCCAGTACGCAGGCGGCTCAGAACGCAGCCGCGAAGAACGCCGCGGGCGCGCCGGTGCCGGTGAGCGTGGCGCCCGTGTTGCGGCAGGATGTGCCGATCATCTCTGACCGGACTGGGAACGGTGCAGGCCTACTACACGGTGACGCTGAAGACGCGGGTGGACGGGCAGATCATGTCGGTGAACTTCCGCGAGGGCCAGGAGGTACGATAGGGTCAGGTGCTGGCGGTGATCGATCCGCGCCCCTACGAAGTGGCGCTGGAGACGGCGAAGGCAAACCTGGGCCGCTCCAAGGCGGATTACGCTGGCGACGCTGATGGTCACGATTGCGTTGAATGTGTACCTGTTTATCATCGTGCCGAAGGGATTCTTCCCGCAGCAGGATACGGGGCGCATCTTCGGCGGCCTGGCAGGCGCGAGCAGGATATTTCCTTCAACGCGCTGCACGACAAGATGAATGATTATGTCAGCATCATCCGCAAGGATCCGGCGATTGAAAACATCATAAGCTTTGCCGGCAGCTCGACCACGGCCAACAACGCGGGACGCATGTTCATGACGCTGAAGCCGCTGAACAAGCGCGATGTGAGCAGCGACGGAATGATCGCGCGGCTGCGTCCGAAGCTGGCGCAGGTTCCGGGAGCATCGCTGTTTCTGCAGTCGTCGCAGGAGCTGCAGATCGGCGGGCGCCTGTCCAACGCACAGTACCAGTACACGCTGCAAAGCGACAACCTTGGCGCTGCTGAACGACTGGGCGCCGCGGCTGCTGGCCAAGATGCAGACCTTGCCGCAGTTGAAGGAGGTCAACAGCGATCAGCAGA
The DNA here is from genome assembly GCA_963737175.1 of uncultured Acidobacteriota bacterium. Classification (GTDB taxonomy): domain Bacteria; phylum Acidobacteriota; class Terriglobia; order Terriglobales; family Acidobacteriaceae; genus TOLSYN. The sequence continues at coordinate 13,356 of CAVTRQ010000003.1, forward strand.
TCCACGGGTTGGAGATGGATGTGACGGTGGATCGCGACGCGGCGGCGCGGCTGGGCGTGAACTCGAAATGGTGGACAACGCGCTGTATTCGGCCTTCGGACAGTCGCTGATTTCGATCATCTACCGGCCGTTGAACCAGTATCGCGTGGTGCTGGAGATGGACCCGCGGCTGAACCATTCGCCGGATGTGCTGGACACGGTGCGGGTCAAGTCGAGCACCGGAGCGACGGTGCCGCTGGCGGCGTTCGCCAAGTTCGGTCCGTCGAGCACGCCGCTGAGCGTGAACCACCAGGGATTGTTTCCGGCAATTACCGTGTCATTCAACCTGCCCAGGGAATCTCGCTGGGCGAAGCGACGCGCATCATCGAGCAGGCGCAGCGCGATATCGGAATGCCTTCGGTGATCCACGGCAGCTTCCAGGGCACGGCGGCGGCGTTCCAGGACTCGCTCAAGAATGAGCCGTGGCTGATCCTGGCGGCGCTGCTGTCGGTGTACCTGGTGCTGGGAATTCTGTACGAGAGCCTGATCCATCCACATCGCTGACTACGGCAGTCACCCGTCTGTTTCGCTTGCTCCCCGCGAGCTGGGCACCGGCACGTTCATGCTCGCTCAGTCGGCGCCTTGAACCGCCCCACTCAAGCAACGGAAGCTTGAATGGGCCACCTGTGATCTTTCAAGAGGTTGTCCATTCGATCAGAACCGGAGAAGCTGATTGTGACGAGCAATCCAGTTTCCCAAGAGAGATCGAATGGACATCCACAAGAATGCCCGACTTACCCTTCGCAGTCGAGAGCAACTGGCGCAGTTTGTACTTTCCGGCCAGACGCTCAGCGCCGCCGCACGGCGCTATCTGGTGACTCCCAAGACCGCCGCCAAGTGGGTCGGCCGCTTCCGCGCGCTGGGCTCCCTGGGGCTCAGCGACTGCTCCTCGCGCCCACTACGCAGTCCACGCGCCACGCCTGCCGAACTGGTCAATCGCGTCATCGAGCTGCGCCGGCAACATACGCCCGGCTATCAGATCGCCCGCGCCACCGCTCTGAGTCCCGCCTCCGTCAGCCGCATCCTGCGCCGCGTCCGTCTCAGCCGCTGGCGCGATCTGCATCCCGCTCCACCCGTCGTGCGTTACGAACATCCCTTCCCGGGCGATCTGCTGCATCTCGATATCAAGGGCCTTACCCGTTATCAGGAGGTTTTGCTGCGCGCCGATGGCCGCCGCCGCGGCCTGCATCAGCACCCCGGATTCGAGGCCCTGCACGTCGCCATCGACGACCACTCCCGGCTGGCCTTTACCCAACTGCTCCCCGATCAGAAGGCCGAAACGACGCGCGGCTTCCTCGACGACGCTCTCGCCTTTTATCAGCGCCACGGCATCCAGGTCCGCGCCCTGCTCACCGACAACGGCAGCAGCTACCGCTCCCACATCTTTCGTCACCGCTGCCAGCAGCTCGGCATCCAGCAACAGCAAGAGCAAAGCGAGGCACGTCAACTCCGGAGCCGCCGCTAGAACGAAAAAAGCGCTTGGAAATCGACTCGGCGATTGGCCGTTCCGGAGGAGAATGGGCCTCCTGCCAGGCTGTTCGATTTTCCGAACATGGTGGACGAGAGATTGCCGATGGGCGAACCCGGATTCCAGGTGTTGAAGAGATTGCGCGCGGTGGCCGTGAGGGTCAGGTTATAGCGGCGCGTGGTGTTGGATGGACCAAAGATACTGCCCATGCCGCGAGCGACGGCCAGAGCCGCCGCCCGGAGGCCACCGTGACCACCTCCGCCTCGTCTCTGCCGCCTGGGCCCTGATCCGGAGCTGCAGCTGGAGTTTCTTCGTCTCCGCACCGAAGCCGAAGGTTTTGGAGAGACGCATATTGACCGTGACGTTGGCCGGGCCTTTGCCGTAATTGATGGGAATGATGCGCTCGCCGCGGCGTCGGAGTGAGGTTCAGAAGCTGCCGTACGGGGTGGAGCGGACGTTGGCGTCGCCGGTGATCTGGTGGCAAAGGAGGGACGGTCGTTGAAGAACGAGTCGCCGTTGTTATCGTGCCCGGTGGTGATGTTGAAGGGCGCGCCGGAGTTGGCGATCACAAAGGGGCTGATGCGGATATTATGCGCGAGCGAAGCGGTTCCGGCGAGGAAGAGGCGGTTGCGCACGTCGAACGAGGCGCGACCGTAGTCCTGGGTCAAATCGTAGGAATTCGAAGGGTTGCTGGACGGACCGCCGGTGTCGCTGTTGGCGTAGCCGAGGGCGTAGAAGCCCATCAGCGAGAGCCTCTGCGAGAGGCGAATTTGCACGTTGGTGATGAACTGATTCTGCTTGAAGATGGCTTCCGAGTTGTACTGGTAGAGGTTGTCGTTGCCGTACTGCGCGATGAGGGGACGCGCGCCGTCGGCCTCTGGGGGCGTTGGCGTTCTCCAGGATGAGTTGATGGAGTCCGCGCGAGTTGAGGTAGGTGACGGAGACGGTTCCGACGCGGGCCTAGCTGCCGTTCGAGGCTGACGGCGGTCTGCATGGTGTAGGGCGCGCGCAGGTTGGGATTGATCTGGTAGATGGTAGGCGATGAGCCGCTCAGAGCACTGCAAGTGCTGATCGGATGAGCAGGGCGCCGGAAGTCTGGCGGGCATGAATTGACAGCCACGGCTGGGTCGGTAATCATGAATTGCTGTCTCGGCGACGCCGTTGAGCCGCTGGGCTTGCATCGACCAGGTCGTCGGTAGAAGCGGTCGTAGAAGATTCCATAGCCGAGGCGCAGCACGGTCTTGGGCGCGCTCTTGGCGCTGCCCAGTCCCCAGGAGAGGCCGAGGCGCGGCGCGAGATCCGCCTTGTCGCTGATGCCGCTCTGGGATTCCAAAGCGCAGGCCGTAGCTGAGAGTCAGATTCGGGACGCAGCTTCCAATCGTCCTCGGCATAGAGTCCCACGTCGGCAAAGGCGAGGGCGGTGCGCGGGCTGCCGATTACAACCGAGATACTGCGAGGGAGTTGCCGCTCGTGTAGTGCGTTGACAGGATGCTGAAGGTAAAGGTGCCGTTGATAGTTGGTGTCGGCGATGCTGGTGTCCTGGTAGGCGCGGAGGCGTCCGCCGAACTTGACAAAGTGTTTGCCGACCGCCCACGAGGTGTAGTTCTGCAGCTCGTAGCGGTTGATGCGATCCGAGTTCTGGCCGATGGTGCTGCCGCCGCCGCTGAATTCGCCGAGCACATTGATAGCGGCGCCGAACTGATTGGCGTTCAGCGACGTGTCGTCACGAATGAACTGGAAGTGGGTTTCGTTGATCATGTGGGAGCCGAGGACCTGGGTGTCGCTGAGCTGCACGGTATGCTGGGTTTCGTTAGAGCTATAGCCTTGCGACTGAAGAACAAGGCCACCGATGCCCGAGGTTCTGCTGGTCATTGACCAGGAGCTGATAGCGCGCGGTCAGGGTGTTGCTGGGCGTGAGCTGCCAATCCATGCGCGGAGCTGAGATTGGTGCGGGTGCGCGGCGCGGGCACGGCGGCGCTGGGGCCGGCTGCGAGTGTGTCGGCAATGGCGTCCAGTTCGTTGATGTCACGGCGCTCGGCATTGAAGAAGACCGAGACGTTCTTGGCTGAGCGCACCACTGACATTGCCGCTGTAGTTTTCGGTGTGATATGGCGGGAATCCCGGTGAGCACGTACGGGTTGCGGGAGTTGAAGACGGAGTTGTTCTCATTGAACATGAGCCTGGCCGTGCCAAATGTTCGGAACCGGGCTTGGTGAAGACCTCGACGCGGCCAAAGCCGGGACGGTCATATCTCGGCGGAGAACGGATTCTGATTGATGCGGATTTCGCGGATGGCGGACTTGGGCGGCAGGGTTCCGTCGGAGAAGCCGTCGATATAAATCTGGCCGCCATTGGGGCCCACGGAGGGACCGGCGAGGGCGAGCAGATCCTGCTCCAAATCGTCAGGATCGTCGGAGAGCGCTTCGAGGTCTTCGCCCTTGAGAATGGTGGCGCTGGCGTTGTTGGCGGGATTGACATCGACGGTTGGGGTCTCGCTCTGGACGGTGACCTGCTCCTGCTGACCGCGATGCCGAGGGCGATATCGAGTTGCTGCGCCTGTCCGGCGGGGATGATGACATTCGGCATCTGGTAGGGAGCGAAGCCGGCGGCGGTGGCGTTGACGGTGACATCTCCCGGCCGGCAAGCCGTGAATCACGTAGTTGCCCAGCTTGTCGCTGACGGCCTTCTGGCTCTGGCCGTCCGGGGTGGTCACGGAGACGGCGGCGCCGATCACGACGGCGCCCGCGGGATCGGTCACCTGGCCGTGCAGGCTGCCTGAATTCTTGGGAGCCTGCGCCAACATCGAAGCTGCAAAGATGGCAAGCAAAAAAAGCAGAGCTGCAAAACGCCTGTAAGTATCCCAACTTCCTATACTCCTGCAAAACATGGCGCCGGCTTTAGATTTCTGGTTGATTACTGATTACTGATCGCCGCCCGGCGCGCTGGCGAGCGACCACGGGGTCAGGAACGATTGCGCCGCGGTTGCCGGCCGGAGCGGCCGTAAGAATCGGCTCGACGCCGCCGAGCAAGGTGATGGCAGAGGGTGGCTGTGCCGCGGAGCCCTGGGTGCTGACGATCATGACGGCTTCGCCTTTCTGCAGATCGCCGAGCGTGGCGGCGGGCAGGCGAGCCAGCAACTGATTCAGGTCCCCGCCGCGCGCGTGTCCGGCCTCGGCGGGCGCTGCGGCGGGCGCGGATGTGGCGGGCGGAGTCGCACCCTTGAGCCGCATCGCCAACCCCTGGGCCAGTTGCGGAGGAAGTTTTTTCATCTGCGAGTCGGCGGTGATCGTGACCGTCACCGGCGTCTTGGTCGCAAGATCCTGAACCGTCAGCGTGCCGTGCGCGGCGTCGATTGCGGTGACCAGTCCGGCGATGTTGCGGAAGGTTCCGGCCACAATTTCTTCGGCGACGAGTTGGCGTTCCGTCCTCGTTCTTGTTGCCCTTGGCGCGAAGCTGATCGCCGGGATGAATGTCGTCGAGCTTGGCGGCGGTCGCGTCCTCCCACTTTACGGAGTCGGGCGCGTAGCGCTTGAAGGTGGTCTTCGGCGTGGTGCTGACAACCACGGTCTTGTTGCCGACGGCGAGCGTAATGGTGCCCGCTCTGGCTATCCACCTGCTTGACCACGCCGCCGACACTGCGGCGCTGCCAGTCGAGCAGTTCCTGCTGCTTGCTTCTGCGCGATGTCCTGCTGCTTCATCACGATCACGGCCGAGGCGTCGATGGAGACGCCATCGGCAGCGGCTTTACCGCGCACCAGAACGCGGTCTCCCACCTGCAGGTCGGTGAGTTGGATCTGGGCCGCGCTCTTCAGATCGGTCTGGCCCGGAGCCAGGCGCAAGATACGCGCGCCGGCTTCCACCTTGACCGCGAGTTCGGCACCCTGATCGGTTGCCAGGGTCAGATCGGCGCCACTGATTTTGCGGATCGAGCCAAGCTGCTTGACCGCGCCGCCAGCGGCTGGAGCGGCCGGTGCGCTGGCCTGGGCAAGCAATTGGGCGCAACCGATGCCCAACCACAACGCCACTGCGAAAGCCCGAAGCACGTTCTTCTTCATGCGAGATGATCTCCAACTTGAAGTTTGTGGCACTCCAACCATGGAGGCTATCTAAATTTGACCCTATCTACGTAACCCCATCTATTTGTAACCATATCTATTTGTAACCCAATGCAAAGCCAATTAATGTAGAGTTTTGTTTCGGTCAGTGTTTTTGGGCTACGCATTCCGCAACGATCCCGGCGGCGAGACAAACGCGGGGGTTGAGTTTTTCATCATAACGAGGGTGATCGTGCAAGAACTGCTGCGAAAGTTTCGGCGGTGCGCTCTGCGCTGCGGAGCGTTGTGGATTGCCGTATCGTTGGTTACGGGAAGCGCCGCGGGGGCGCAAGCGGCTGCGCCGCAGGAGTCGCAACCGGCCGCACAACAGGAGTCGCAACCGGCAACGCAACCACAAGCCGCAAAACAAGCCGCCCAGGCAACACAGAAGAAGGTGGTAGAGAAAGAAGCTGCCATCGCGGGAACTCCTGTCAGCTCGCCGGCGGCGATCTCGCGGATGCTGGAGGCCTACGTCGGGCAAACGGTTTCGTCGATCGAGCTGGCGGGACGTCCTGGGCTGGATGAGCACGAACTGACGCCGCTGTTTGTGCAACAGGCAGCGCAGCCCTTGGACCCGGATAAGGTTGCTCGCACGGTGGCTGCGATCAAAGCTACGGGAAAATTCAATGACATACAACTCAGCGTGATTCCGGACATTGAGGGGATACGGGTGCTGCTAATTTTGCAGCCCGCAGTGTATTTCGGAATCTATGAATTTCCGGGTGCGCGACCCTTCACCTATCCCACGCTGCTACAGGCTGCGAACTACCCGCCGGAGAGCGCATATAACGATCGCGACGTGACGCGCGCCGGGGAGTCGCTGACGAAATTTTTTCAGCAAAACGGATATTTTCTGGCGAAGGTTACGCCCCAACTTGGGACGGATGAGGCACGTGGAATTGTCAACGTGCGCTTTGCCATCGAGCTTGGGGTGAAGGCAAAGTTTGGAACGGTGACGCTGGACGGAGCCTCCCCCGAAGAGACGGCACGGCTGCAGGCGAAGCTGAAGAGTCGGATGGCACGCCTGCGCGGGGCTGCCATACGGCAGGGAAAGTCATACTCGCTGAAGAGTATTCAGAACGCTACGCTCGACGATGCAGGACGCGCTGGTGAATCGGGATCGATTGGGCGCGCAGGTGAAGCTGGTGGGCGCGGAGTACGACCCGGCGAGCAATCTGGCAAACATCACCTTCCACATTAAGGAAGGGCCGTTGGTGAGGGTGAATATCGAGGGCGCACACGTATGGAAATCTACCCAACGCAAACTGCTCCCGCTTTATCAGCAGGTAGGCGTGGACGAGGAACTGATCCAGGAGGGACGCAACAATCTGATCTCGCACTTCCAGTCCAAGGGCTACTTCGACGCAGCGGTGGAGACGAGCGTGAGCAAGCAGGGCACGGGCGAAACCATCTTGTACAAAATTACGAAGGGAGCGAAGCATAGGGTTTCCAGCGTCTCCATCGACGGCAACAAAACTCTTGGAGATAAACAGTTGCTGGCCCATGTGAGCGTCGAAAAGGGGCACCTGCTCTCGCACGGAGAGTTTAGCGAGAAACTGCTGCGCGCCAGCACGAAGAATCTTGTGGCCACCTATCGGGCGGAAGGATACAGCGATGTGAAGGTGACACCGAAGGTCGAAGGCCGGGGCGGCGACATCGACGTGACCTTTGTGGTGGACGAGGGGCCGCGCGACATTGTGCGCGAGTTGAAGATCGTAGGCAATGCCACGATGACGGTGGCGCAACTTGTGCCGAAGGGCCTGAAACTGGTTGCCGGGCAACCCTACTCGCAGACGAAAGCCAACCTAGACCGCAACGCGATCACGGTGAAATACCTGGAGAGCGGCTATCCGACCTCTTCGTTCCGCGAGACGGTGACGAGCGAAAAGGGCAACCGGCACAGCTTGATTGTGACCTATGAGATAGAGGAAGGGCCTCGGGTGACGATTTCGAGCGTGGTTACCTTGGGGCGCATTCAGACCCGGCAGCGCTTCATCGATCGCTCGGCGAAGCTCACGGTCGGTGCACCGCTTACCACCGGTAACCTGCTGAGTGCGGAATCGCGGTTGTACTCGCCGGCGATCTTCGACTGGGCCGATGTGGGTCCGCGACGCCAGATTACGACGCAGACCGACGAAGAAGTGCTGGTGAAAGTTCACGAGGCGCAGCGCAACATTCTGACCTATGGCTTCGGCTTTGAGGTGGTCAATCGTGGAGGAAGTTTGCCGAGTGGAACCGTGGCCCTTCCGGGACTGCCTCCGGTCGGCGTGACCTCCAACTTTGTGACCAGCGAGAAGACCTTCTGGGGCCCGCGGGGAACGGTGGAGTACACGCGAAAGAATGTGTGGGGGATGGCCGAGAGCGTGACCCTTGGAACGCTGGCGGGACGGCTGGTGCAAAGAGTTACGGCGAACTTCCAGGACCCGAGCTTTCGCGGTACGAGCTTTGCCAGCAATTTGAACGCAAGCTACGAGCACAACAGCGAGAATCCAATCTACTCGGACGAAATCGAGCAGAGCGGATTCCAGTTGCAGAAGCCGCTGAACCACAAGAAAACTTTGCATCTGCTGCTGCGTTACAGCTTCAGCGAGACGCAGATCACCAACCTGCTGATTCCGGATCTGGTGCCCCCAAGCGATTTGAACGTGCGGCTGTCGACGGTTTCGGCTACCTACTCACGGGATACGCGCGACAACCCGCTGAATGCGACTCACGGCATCTATCAGAGCGTGGAGACCGACCTGAATGCGGCGGCGCTGGGCTCTAGCGTGAGCTTTATAAAAGTACTGGCGCAGCTTGCCTACTACAAGCGATTGCCATCCCACGTGGTGTGGGCCAACAGCGTGCGCCTTGGCTTTGCTCCGCCATTTGCCGGGAGCTTTGTACCGCTGTCACAGGAGTTTTTCTCCGGCGGCGGCAGCACGATACGCGGCTTTCCGCTGGATGGAGCGGGACCGCAGCGCGCCGTCCAGGCGTGCGGGACTCCGGGGGTCCAATCGACCTGCGAGCAGATCACGGTTCCGGAGGGTGGGCGCGAACTGTTCATCGTGAACTCGGAATTCCGGCTTCCGCTGCCGATTTACAAAGGCTTTGGCTGGGCCGCTTTCTACGATGGAGGCAACGTCTTCCAATCGATCGGATTCCACGGCGAGTACACCAACACCATCGGCGGAGGGCTGCGTTATATGACGCCGGTAGGGCCGGTCAGATTTGATATTGGCCACAACATGAATCCACCGCGCGCGGTTAGCGCCACACAATATTTCGTTACTCTTGGGCAGGCATTTTGAGCACGGGTGAGAACCTTCCTCCCAATCACGGAGCTGCGGATGACGGCGGGCCGGCGAGCCCGAAGCCAGGGCCTGGACGCTGGACGCGCATCGTGCTGTGGGCGCTGACTGCGCTGATGGGCTTGGCGGTGATTGTCGTGATCGGAGTGGCCGCACTGCTGCACAGCCAACGCTTCCATGATTACGTGCTCTCGCAGGCGAGGCAGAGCGCGAGCGAATCGCTGGGTGTTGCGGTGGAGTTGCAGAATTTCGGTTTGCACTTCAGTGGCATCAGTCCGACGGCCGATCTGTATGGTTTGTTGGTGCATGGAGCGGCGCCGTTCGCCGATCCTCCGCTGCTGCAGGTGGAGCACGCGCGGATTGGGGTGCGGGTTGTTTCCTTGCTGGCGAAGAAATGGTACTTGAGCGAAATTACGATCGACCATGCGGTGGCGCAAATTCGCGTGGATGCGGACGGGAACGACAATCTGCCGAAGCCTCGGCCAAGCTCATCTTCCAATGGGCTGCAGCCGCTGTTCGACCTGGCGATTCACCACGCGGTGCTGGAGCGCGGCGAGATCTACTACAACGACCGCAGGAGCGCGCTCGATGCCGACCTTCACGATCTGACGCTGAACGCGGTCTTCGATACGGCACGCAACGTCTATTCCGGGCAGATTGCGTATTCGGACGGTCACCTCAAGAGCGATGGATACGCGCCGATTCCCCATGCGCTGAGTGCCGCGTTCGAGCTGACTCCGACGCGCCTGGAGTTAAGCCGGGCCGAGCTGCGCAGCGGAGCATCGGCGATTGGCTTTAGTGGAACGGTAGACGATTTCAACAATCCGAAGCTGGGCTTGGAGTATCACGCGCAGGTGGATGCGACGGAGTTGCGGCGGTTGCTGCGCACCCCGCAACTGCCGGATGGAATGCTGCAACTGGACGGGCACGCGGCGTATGCGGCAAAGCCCAACCAGCCGGCGCTGAACTGCGTCACGCTGGAAGGCACGCTGCGCAGCGAGCGGCTGGAATTCCGGGAGCTGCTTGGGGCTCAGTCGCGGGGCGCTCAATCGCGAAGCATTCCTTCGCAAACCATGCGAGGCGAGGCGCGCGCGATCCGGGCCAGCTACGCGCTGGCGAACGGAAACGCCGAGTTGCGCTCGCTGACGGCTGGGCTGCTGGGCGGGACGCTGGAGGCGCGGGCAACGCTTCGGGATTTGAGCGGAGAACAGGTGGGAGCGGCGCGGGTGAAGCTGGATAGAATCTCACTGGCCGAGCTGAGACAACTTGCCAACCTGAGCGGGGCAAACGGCGCGGCAAAAGATGTCACGCTGGCCGGGACGGTGCAGGCGACCGGCGACGCGTCGTGGAAAGGTTCGCTTAGCAGCCTGCAGGCAACCGCCGACGCAACGTTCAATGCGGAAGCGGGAAATGCGGCGGCGGGTGCGACGCAGTCGGCGGAGACCGTTCCAATCGCGGGTGAGCTTCACGCCGGCTTCCGCAACAGCGATCAACGGATCACGCTGACGCACAGCTTTTTGCGGACCCAGCAGACTTCGCTGACGCTGGATGGGACGTTGAATGCGAGTCAGGGGAATGCAAGTCAGAGGAACGGAAGCCAGCGCTCGCGGCTGAATGTTGTGCTCCACTCCGGAGAGCTGCACGAGCTGGAAACCATTGCCGGGATCTTCAGCAAACCGGCGCAACCGCTCGGCCTCTTCGGCAGCGCGGGGTTCACCGGCACGGTCTCCGGGACGACCGCTTCGCCGCGGCTGACGGGCGACCTGAACGGAACGAATCTGCGCCTGCACGGGACCGGCTGGAAGCTGCTGCGGGCTCATGTGGACGCAAGCCCGAGCGCGGTGGAGATACAGGGCGGACAACTTGAGCCGGAGCCTGCCAAAGGCGCGGCGCAGGGCAACATCACCTTTAGCGGCGGCTTCGAATTGCATCATTGGACGCTGACGCCGGGCAGCCCCATCCATTTGACGATGAACGCGCAGAGCCTGGACGCGGGGCAACTGGCGCGGCTCGCCGGGCTGACCACGGCGGTGAGCGGAACCCTGAATGCTACGGTGCAGGCGCACGGCACGGAGCTGAATCCGATTGGGCAGGGACGGCTGACCCTGGTACGCGCCTCGGTCAAGGGCGAGCCGATTCAGTCCGCCGAGGTGAACTTCACGGGAGACGGCAACGCGCTTCATGCCCAGTTTAAGGTCGCCATGCCCGCGGGCACGGCGACGGGAGTGCTCACCTACGATCCCAAGCAGCGCGGGTATGAGGTGCAACTGGATGCAGACAACTTCAAGCTCGACCAACTGCAGGCGGTGAAGGGGCGCAATCTTGCCATCAGCGGGGTGATGAAGCTGACCGCCAGCGGGCGCGGCACTCTGGACGATCCGCAACTGACCGCCCGGGTGGAGATTCCGCAACTGCGGGCGCAGCAGCAGACTATCGATCATCTGACGCTGGTGGCGAATGTTGCGGCGCACGCGGCGAACTTCACGCTGGACACTCGCGCGGCGAATGCGAACATTCGCGGGCGCGGCACGATCCAACTCACGGGCGACTATCTTGCCGACGCGACGCTGGATACCCAGCCGATTCCGCTGCAACCGCTGCTGGCCACCTACGTGCCGGACGAGGCGGCGAACATCACCGGCGAGACCGAGGTGCATGCAACCCTGCGCGGACCGCTGAAGCACCCGGAGCGCATCGAAGCTCACCTGATCGTGCCGGAGCTGAACTTGCACTATCAGCAGTCGATTGAGCTGGCGGCCTCGGGACCGATCCACGCGGACTATGTAAATGGGGTGCTCAATATCGATCGCTCCGGGCTGAAGGGGACGGGGACCGATCTGCAGTTCCAGGGATCGGTGCCATTGCTGGACCGGAGCAAGCCGGTGTCGCTGTTGCTGCTTGGGACGGTGGATCTACGGCTGGCGCAACTGTTCGATCCGGACGTGACCAGTTCGGGGCAACTGCGCTTCAACATTAATTCCTACGGTGCGCTGAGCGATGCGAACGTCAAGGGCGAGGTGCAGGTCGTCAATGCGAACTTCTTGATCGCCGACGCGCCCCTGGGTCTCTCGAATGGAAACGGCGTGCTGGCACTGACTGGCGACCGGTTGAATGTCACGAACTTCGAAGCGTCGATGGGCGGCGGAAAAGTGATCGTGCGCGGGGGCGTGGCCTACCGTCCATCGTTGCAGATGGACCTGGCGATGAGCGCGCAAGGAGTCCGGATGCTTTTCCCCGACGGGGTGCGCGAGGGGCTGAGCGCCAACCTGACGCTGACGGGAACGTTCGAGCAGGCTGCATTGCGCGGACAGGTGAACGTGGATCAACTGTCGTTCGCACCGGACTTTGATTTGTCTACCCTGGCCGGCTTCGGCACTGGAGTCGAGGAGCCGCCTTCGCGGGGCTTTGCCAACAATCTGCGGTTAAACGTCGCGGTCCGCTCCACCCAGAGCGTGAATCTGGTGAGCCGGACGTTGAGCGTGAACGGGGCGGCCAATCTGCGCCTGACCGGAACCGCAGCCGAGCCGGTGGTGCTGGGGCGCGCCAACCTGACCGGCGGCGATCTGGTGTTCCAGGGAAACCGGTATATCTTGCAGGGTGGAGTGATCGACTTTGTGAATCCCTCACGAACCGAGCCGAACGTGAACGCTGTCGCTGACCACAACCGATTCAGCAGTACAACATTGGAATGCGCATCGAAGGGACTCCGGACCGGCTGCGCACCACCTACTCCTCGGACCCGTCACTGCCTCCGGCCGACATCATCAACCTGATCGCCTTCGGCAAGACGCAGGAGGCCTCGGCCGCGGCGAACACCACGGCCAACCAGACGGCGGAGCAGAGTATCGCCTCGGCGGTGAGCGGCCAGGTGACCAGCCGGGTGCAGAACTTCGCCGGTCTCTCGCATTTATCCGTGGACCCGACGCTGGGCAGCAGCCAACAGAACGCCGGAGCTATTATCACGGTGCAGAAAAGGGTGACCAGCAAGATCTTCGTCACCTTCCAACCGACGTGACCAGCACGCAGCAGGAGGTGATCCAGCTTGAATACCAGGCCACGCCGAAGGTTTCCTACAGTGGAACGCGCGACCAGAACGGCGGGTTCGGCTTCGATGACGCGAATCACGCGGGAATGGTAAGGCACTGCCGCATCCCGGCTGTTTCCCGGCCATCTCCTATGCGTTTCGCTTATGCCTCCTATCAAAACTTTTAATGCCTCGAATTTTATTTTGATTTGTTCAGTGCTGCCTTCTGCCATTAACCTATAGCTGCATCGCAAATTCAAAATCCGAGCCTCGCTCCACCCCTTTCGAGGAGATTCATGCCCACCGAATTACGCAACTTTTTGACGCTTACCTACGACGAACTTGAAGAACTTAATCTGAAGGCTAAGGAACAGCGGAAGAAACGCGTTGCCGCCCACAAGATTCAGGAAGAGCGGCTCAAGTACCTTACCGACGAAAAGCGCATCAAGGCTGTCACCGTGCTGTTCAGCGACCTGGAAGGCCGCCTGCACCTGCTCGATTACGACAAGAAGTTTCTGGTAAGCAGCTATGACAATCTCACCTTCGACGGCTCGTCGATTCGCGGCTTTACGGCCCAGCATGAGAGCGATCTGCGGCTTGGCACTGGACTGGTCGGCGTTCTACTGGGTGCCCTCCGATGTCTTCGGCACCGGCAAGGTCATGGTCTTCGGCGAAGTCATCGACAAGCACGGCAAGCCGTACTACCGGCGACATTCGCGGCGTGCTGAAGAGCTACGCCGACGAGCAGTTCAAGACCAACGGCTACACCCTGAACGCGGCCAACGAGATTGAAGGCTTCCTGTTCAATGGCAAGGAAGCCGAGCAGGACTACTTCAAGACCGGAAAGTTCGAATACGTGGACGGCGGCGGCTACTACCACTCGCTGCCCGGCGACCCGCTGCGCACCTTCATCGACACGGCCGCGGAAGTGCAGCGCGCGATGGGCTTCCAGAACGAGAAGGATCACCCCGAGGTTGCGCCTTCGCAGTTTGAAATCAACTACAACTACGGCGATGCGGTTGCCGCAGCCGACCAGATCCAGCTCTACAAGCTGATCTGCCGCCAGGTTGCCAACAACATGGGATACACGGCCAGCTTCCTGCCCAAGCCGGTAGTCGGCGTCAACGGCAGCGGCATGCACACCAACGTTTCGGTGAGCAAGGGCGGCAAGAACCTGTTCTGGGATCCCAAGGGCCTGGAAAAGATCAGCCCCTTTGCATGGGATTTCGTGGACCGCATCCTGACCGCGGGCAACGACATTTGCCTGCTGCTCAACTCCAGCGTGAATGCCTATCGCAGACTGGACCCGCACTTTGAAGCGCCGAACCAGCTCAACGCTTCGGCGATCAATCGCGGCGCGATGGTCCGTGTTCCGATCGGCAACGAGCGCAGCGCGCGCATCGAAGTTCGCGCGGTTGCGCCGGATGCAAATCCGTACCTGGTGATGCACTCGGTCTTCAAGACCGGCATCGACGGCGAGATTGCCAAGATTGAAAACCTGCGCGCAGGCCCATCGCTATCTGCCGGACAACATCTACTCGGCACTCGACCTGTTCCGCTCCTCGGAGTGGATCAGCAAGCTGCTTGGCGATGACGTGAAGGAGCGCTACGCGGAGCTGAAGCAGAATTCCGCCGACCGTTGCCCGCGGCTGCTGGGAACGCAAATCAAGGCTGCCGAAGTCCAGTTCCACCACGCGGTTTACAACCAGTACCTCTGGAACCAGTTCTAAATTGTTGTCGTACGGAGATAGGGAAGGCCCTGGCGTGATGCCAGGGCCTTCTCAGTTCCGCCGACCGTTGCCCGCGCCTGCTGGGAACGCAAATCAAGGCTCCGAAATCCAATTCCCCTACTCGGTTTACAACCAATCCCTGCGAATCCAGCTCTAAGCCATTGCCGCAAGACAAACGAAGGCCCTGTCACCAGGGCGAATCGTCGCTGCCGCCAACTGCCGTTAACCAAACTTAAAGGTGCAACGCAATCAAGGAGACTGCATTATGCCCAAGAGTGTAAACGATGTAGTAAAGCTGGCCAAGGACACAGGAGTAAAGATTGTGGACCTGAGGTTTGTCGATCTGCCCGGCATGTGGCAGCATTTCTCGATTCCGGTCGAAGACCTGGACGAAGACTCTGTTCACCGAAGGGATCGGGTTCGATGGCTCCAGCATCCGCGGCTTCCAGCAGATCAACGAAAGCGACATGCTGCTCTTCCCGGACCCGGAGACGGCGTATCTGGACCCCATTCTGGAGATTCCCACGCTGAGCATCATCTGCGATGTGAAGGACCCGGTCTCGGGCAAGCCGTATAGCCGCGACCCGCGCTACATCGTGCAAAAGGCGGAAGCCTACCTGAAGAGCACCGGCATCGCGGAGACCAGCTACTGGGGTCCGGAGCTGGAGTTCTACATCTTCGACGACGTGCGCTACGACCAGAACGGCCTTCACCGGCTACTATCGCATCGACTCCGAATGAAGGCATCTGGAACACCGGGCGGGACGAAAAGCCCAACCTCGGCTACAAGCTGCGGCACAAAGAGGGCTACTTCCCGGTGCCGCCGTCCGATCAGCTCCAGGATCTGCGCTCCGAGATCATTCTGAAGATGAAGGAAGTCGGCATCCCGGTGGAAGTGCATCATCACGAGGTAGGAACCGCCGGCCAGGGCGAGATCGACATGCGCTTCTCGCCCCTGAAGAAGATGGCGGACAACGTGATGTATTACAAGTACATCATCCGCAACGTGTCGAGGAAGCACGGCAAGGTGGCGACGTTCATGCCCAAGCCGATCTTCGGCGATAACGGCTCCGGCATGCACGTGCACCAGAGCCTGTGGAAGGGCGACACCAACCTCTTTTACGATGCGAAAGGCTACAGCCTGCTGAGCCAGACGGCTCTGTATTACATCGGCGGCCTGCTGAAGCACGCTCCGGCGCTGCTGGCGCTGTGCGCTCCGACGACCAACTCCTATCGCCGGCTGGTGCCGGGCTACGAAGCGCCGGTAAACCTGGCGTATTCGCAGCGCAATCGCTCGGCGGCGGTGCGCATTCCGGTGTATTCGAAGAGTCCCAAGGCGCAAGCGCCTCGAGTTCCGCTGCCCGGATCCGTCGGCGAATCCGTACCTGTGCTTCTCCGCTCTGCTGATGGCCGGCCTGGACGGAATCCAGAACAAGATCGATCCGGGCGAACCGCTGGAAAAGGATCTGTACGAGCTGGAGCCGGAGGAAGCCGCGAAGATCAAGAGCACGCCGGGCTCGCTGGGCGAGGTTCTGGACGCGCTGGAGAAGGACCACGATTTCCTGCTGAAAGGCGATGTGTTCACCGAGGACCTGATCTCGACGTGGATCTCGTACAAGCGGGAACGCGAGCTGGCGCCGGTCAACCTGCGTCCCGTGCCGTACGAGTTCTTCTTGTACTTCGACCTGTAGAATGCGGGGATCTGGGAGTCCGCGCACGCCTAGTTCTAACTTTTGGTTCTAACTTTTTGCCTAGCGTGCAGAGAACGGAAGGCCTTGGCTTGATGCCAGGGCTTTTTTGCGTGTGTGAGCGATGACCGAGCCTTCGATTAGGAGCGCGGGCGGCGAGGATCTTCCGGCGGGAGGATGATGCCTTCCTCCGGGCTGGAGAACTGCTGCTCGTGCGATGGTTCTTCTTGTTTTGGAGCGCCGCGATAGGCGTAGATGACGGCCAGCAGCGGCGGGGCGAGCAACACTCCCCAGAACGGGATGAGGATGCCCAGCACGACCGGAGTCAGCACCGATGCCCAGAAGGGCACGCGATTCTGGCGGTGCATCAGAAGCGGCTGGAGGAGAAGGCCGTCCAGCATGGCAATCGCCGCGTAGGCTGCCAGCAACCAGAGCCAGCGCAGCCGAGGCGCACCGCTGAAGAGCATGGCCATGGCAGGCCCGGCGAGCGCGAACAATGGGCCAAAGTGCGGAATAAACTGCAAGGCCGCCGCCAGCAGTGCCCAGAACGGAGCCCATGGCACGTGGAGCCAGAGCAGTGCGGCCAGCCAGAGGCCACCGACCAGCAGCGAGTCATAGCACTGGGCGATCAGCCAGCGGCGCAGGGCTCCTAAAGTAAGGTTCGCGTGATACTGAAACGGCATATTCCTTCGCTCAATCCCTCTCCAAGCAATGCTACACTGTGTTTAATCCTGCGGATTCGAGAGCGTGAAATGAAGTTTGGCGTCATCATTTTCCCCGGAAGCAATTGCGACCACGATGCCTATTGGGCATTCAAGGAAGTTTGCGGCCAGCCAGCGACGCTGCTCTGGCATGACTCGCACGATCTGGAGAACTGCGACGTCATCGTCGTACCCGGCGGCTTTGCCTACGGCGATTACCTGCGCACCGGGAGCGATTGCGCGCTTTTCTCCGATCATGCAATCGGTGAAGCGCTTTGCCGACTCGGGCGGCCTGGTCCTGGGCATCTGCAACGGCTTCCAGATTCTGTGCGAGGCCCATCTGCTGCCCGGCGTTCTGCTGCGCAACAAGAGCCTGAAGTACATCTGCAAGCCGGTTCACGTGCGGGTGGAGAGCACGCAAGACTCCGTTCACCCAGGGATTGACGCCGGGCGAGGTGCTGGAGATTCCCATCGGGCACGGCGAAGGCAATTACTTCTGCGATGAGCGCCACGCTGCGAGCAGTTGCACCAGGGCGAGCAGGTGATCTTCCGTTATGCGACGCGCGCAGGGCGAGATCACGGAAGAAGCGAATCCGAACGGCTCGCTGGAAAACATTGCCGGCATCTGCAACGAAGGGCGCAACGTGCTGGGAATGATGCCGCATCCGGAGCGCGCCAGCGAAGACGTGCTCGGCATGACGGATGGGCTCAAGCTGCTGCGCTCGCTGGTGGAGAGCGCGGCGTGCTGCAGTCGTGAACATGAAGCTCGATCTCACAATCCGCGAAAAGTCCGCGAAGATTACCGAGGCGCGAGCTCCGCCGGCGCGACGGCGAGTTGCTGCACATCCTCGACAACTGGCTGGAGCGGGCGAATGAGCGCGGCGGCGAACACATTGCGTGCCGTCCCGGCTGCGCGCAATGTTGCGTCGGAGCCTTTGCCATCAACCGGCTGGACGCCCTGCGTCTGCAGCAGGGACTCAACGAGCTGGCGGAGCGCGATCCGGAGCGCGCCGCAGCGGGTGTTGCAGCGCGCGGCGGAGTCGCTGGAGCGCACGGTGGATTTCTTCCCCGGCGACCCGGAGACTGGAATCCTGGATGAGTCGGCTGAGGCAGAGGAGATCTTCGAGGAGTTCGCCAACGACGAACCCTGCCCGGCGCTCGACCCCGAGACCCTGACCTGCGATCTCTACGCGCATCGCCCCATGACCTGCCGCGTCTACGGGCCTCCGGTGCGCACCGAGGGCGGGCTGGGAGTGTGCGAACTGTGCTTCACCAAGGCGAGCCCGGAAGAGATTGCCGCGGCAGAGGTGCCGCTGGACGGAGAAGAGCATGGAGGCAACGCTGAACCGCGAGCTGGAGCAGGCTGCCGGCGGCGGTAAGACCATCGTCGCGTTTGCGCTGCTCGGCGCGTAAGTTTCGCTACTTCTCGAAGGCTTCCTTGTTCACGACGTAGGGCATCTTGGCGTAGTCGCTGCCCTCTAGCATGTCGATCAATCCCTGCACGCAGCGGCCAGCCATGCCTACGTTGGGATCTGCCGAGAGGCGCGTGGCCACGCCGCCGCTGGCAAAGTGGTGGAAGAGGCGGCAGCGATCCTCGATCAGGCGGATCGCGCAAAGGCGAGTCCGCCGGAAGCGGCTCGCGCTCGAAGACGTCGAGGGCCGCGCCCGCAATCCAGCCCTCGCGCAGAGCCTTGGCCAGGGCGTCCTCATCCACCACCGGACCGCGCGAGGTGTTCACAAGATAGGCGCTCTTCTTCATCTGCCGCAGAGTGCGCTCGTTGATGAGGTGCCAGGTTGGGGCGCTTCGATTCGCCCTCGCGCAGCAGCGGCACGTGCAGGCTGACGTAGTCGGCTTCGCGCAGGCACTCGTCGAGTTCGGCGTATCGAATCCAGTTCCTGCGGCGCGAGAGGCCAAGCTCGTGCTGCAGGTCCATGACCTTCTGCATCGCAGGCGGCGAACTTTTCGTCGCGGCTTCCGGCGTTATAGCAGAGCACGTTCATCTCAAAACCGGAGCACTTGGCAATCATCGCCTGACCGATGCGTCCGCTTCCGATGACGGCAATCGTCTTGCCTGTAACCTCGTCGCCGAGAAAGGGTAGACAGGGATGCCAGAAGCCCCAGCGATTCTCACGCACCAGCCGCTCGCTGGACCACAGCTTGCGCGAAACATCCATGAGGATTGCGAATGCGAATTCGGCGGTGGCGTCGGTTAGAACGTCGGCGGTATTGCTGAATGGAATCTGGTAGCGGTTGGCGTCGGCGCGGTTGATATTGTCAAAGCCGACGGCGTATTGCGCGATGCCCTTGAGCGTCTCCTTCCCTGCCTCGAAGACGTTCGGCATCGACCCGGTCGCGCAAGGTCGTAATCAGGCCGTCGATGCCGCTGCGAACTTTCTCCAGCAGCAGTTCGCGCGCCGGGCGCATCGGGGCCGGGATAGACTTCCACGTCGTATCCGCGGCTGCGCAGCAGGTCAATGCTGGGACCAATGGTGGAGGTTGCAAACACCCGGAGCTTTTTCTCTGCCACGTCACTTCCCTTTCGGTCAAAGCCGGTATTCTATCCCGCCCGTAGAGGGCGCACCATTGCAGTAAGGTGCGCGTAGGTAAAAGAAAGCCTGCCGCGGGGGCAGGCTGGATTGGGAACGGCCACGGCTCTAACCGTGAATTTCGCTCTCTTCGCTGGCTTCGCTGCGGATGACCTTGGCCACGCGATAGGGCTGGCCGGAGTGGGGCTCGTGGAAGTGGCGCACCTGCAATTCGCCGAGCAAGCCGAGCGCCAGCATCTGCACTCCGGAGACTAGCATCACCGCGCCAAACACCAGCAGCGGGCCGTGCGCGTCCATCACATTGACGTGGCGAATCACCTTCTCGAAGACCATCCAGAGCGCGACCAGCGAACCCGGTGCCGATTCCGCTCATGCCAATGCCGCCGAAGAAATGCAGCGGGCGCATCATGTACTTGAGCAGAAAGCGAATGGTGATGAGATCGAAAAAGACGCGAATGGTGCGCGAAATTCCGTAGTGCGACGTGCCGCCCTCGCGGTCGATGTTGACGATGGGCACCTCGCAAATCTTGGCTCCGTACCAGGACGCCAGCGCCGGAATGAAGCGGTGCAGCCCCTCGCCGTAGAGCGGAATGTCTTCGATCAGCTCGCGGGTGTACGCCTTGTAGGTGGTGCCGAAATCGTGCAGTTCCACGCCGCTGAGCTTGGACATGGCCCAGTTGGCGCAGCGCGAGGGAATGCGCCGCATCCAGAGATTGTCGATGCGCTTTTCGCGCCATCCGCTGACGATGTCGTAGCCTTCGTTGAGCTTGGCCACAAACTTCGGAATCTCCGCCGGATCGTGCTGCAGATCGCCGTCCATGGCGATGATGAACTCACCCTGGGCATGATCGAAGCCCGCGGCCAGCGCCGAGGTCTGTCCGAAGTTGCGGCGCAACTTGACCACCACCACCCGGCTATCCACGGCGGCAATCTGCCCCAGCAGCGAAAAGGTGGCATCGCGCGAGCCATCGTCGACGAAAACCAACTCGAAGGTTTCGCCCACCTGCTCCATCACCGCCTTCAGGCGGTCGTAGAGTTCGGTAACACTCTCCTGCTCATTATGAAAAGGAACGACGATCGAATACTTCAGCACCTTAGGATTATAACCCAAGCTGGTCACCACTGGAAACCGCAGCGCTCGGCCCGCATGACCCTGCCAGATTGCGAATGGTAGCCCCGGGCAGATTCGAACTGCCGACCTCCGGTTTAGGAAACCGCTGCTCTATCCATCTGAGCTACGGGGCCACATCTCATATGCCGATGATCCTAAGTGTGTTCGCGGCTGTTTTCAAGTGCTTCTCTCACTTGTTCGGCCCTCGGGAAAACACACTCGTTTCAGGCAACACCATTCTAACAACTTTGCTGAATTTGGCACTGGCAACTCCGCTGGGACAACAGCCGAGGAAAAGCGCACATCCAGCAGCGAGAGTTACACGCCTTGGACAAATGGAGATGCCCATGAACGTTGTCAGGCCAATCTTGTTGTTCCTGCTGTTGCACGCGCTTCCATTTCCCAGCCCCGTGATGGCACAAGCCGGGGCCCATGCCGGGGACGAAAAAGCACCCGTCCAAAAGAGATCGGCGGAACAGATATGGGCGAAGCTGGAAGCGGGAAACAAGCGATTCGTCAGCGGCAAAGCGCATCCACACAACTACGCGGAACAGCGGCAGGGACTGGTAAAGGGTCAGCAACCGGAGGTCGCTGTGTTGAGCTGCTCGGACAGTCGAGTGCCCCCGGAAATTCTCTTCGATCAAGGATTGGGAGAGTTATTCGTGGTGCGCGCGGCGGGGAATAGCGCCGACGCATTGGGCATCGGAAGCCTGGAATATGCCGTGGAGCACCTGGGCAGCACGGTGATCGTCGTCCTGGGCCACCAGAGCTGCGGTGCCGTGAAGGCGGCCTGTTCCGGCGACAAGATGCCCTCGTCTAATCTGGAAGCGGTGGTGCAACCGGTGCTGCCGTCGTGCACCGCAGGCGCCGACAAGGGAGCTGATCTGATTGCCTTTGCGATTCGCGATCACGTACGCAGAAGCGCTGCGTCTCTGCTGGCTGAGAGCGCGATCCTTAAGCATGCCGCCGACGAAGGGAAGCTCAGTATTATCGAAGCCTATTACGAACTCGACACTGGCCGGGTGGTGCGGTTGCACTGAAATTGCGTGGCTGAAGCCAGGGCCGCGCCAGCCAACCGGCTGGGCTGAGTCAGAGGGTGCGCGGCTCAAAGAGTGCGTGCGGTGGCTGGCGTCTCCCGGGGGGCGGTAACCTGATCCGGCCCAGCGATGTCGTCGTCTCCGTAGTCGTCCTCGAATTCGCCGGCGTGGTTGGCAATGACCTCGACGCGGGAGGCGGTCCACTCTCCACTGCTGGCATCCACAAGGGCGGTGACCCGGACCTCGGTGCCGGGAACCAAGGCTCTGCGCGCAGGACGCTGGCGGGCGCCTCTTGGCACCGTGGCGTCATAGACGATTGCGGCCCGCGCCACGACTACGCGGCGCACATTGCCGTCGCGGCCCATCAGGTAAAGCAGGCCGTGCGCTTCTCCGCGCGGCGGGCTCACCACTTCGCCGCGAAAGGTTCCCTGGGTTTCGACCCCACAGCCCGGAAGCCAGCAGCAATATCGCAGTCAGCGAATACAACCCCAACCGTTTCATCCGTATTACGATGCTTATTTACCGGGAACGGGGTGCCGGAGGGCGGCAAAATTCTGAGTTGCTGCTATTGCTGCGTCTTGGCTCGGCGGGCGCGAAAAAGGCAGGAGCGTTGGCTCCTGCCTTTTTCGCGTAACAACCTTGCACAGCAACGCGGAGCTTAGAACGCGGAGCTAGTCGTAGTATTCCAGCCCAGGTGGGTGATCAGCTCCTCGCCCTTGATGTGGCGCAGGGTGTTCTTCATCTTCATCATCTGGATGAACAGATCGTGCTCGGGATAGAGTCCCGGAGCGGTCATCGGAGACTTGAAGTAGAAGCTCATCCACTCCTGAATGCCGATTCCCTTCAACTGCGCTGCAGCGCGCCGCCAGGTCCAGGAAGAGCACGATATCCAGCGCCAGCGGCGCGGCCAGAATCGAGTCGCGGCAGAGGAAATCGACCTTGATCTGCATCGGATAGCCGAGCCAGCCGAAGATGTCGATGTTGTCCCAGCCCTCTTTGTTATCGCCGCGCGGCGGGTAGTAGTTGATGCGCACCTTGTGGAAGATATTGCCGTACAGCTCGGGATACAGCTTCGGCTGCAGGATCTCATCGAGCACGCTGAGCTTGGACTCTTCCTTGGTCTTGAACGAGCCCGGATCTTCCAGCACTTCGCCGTCGCGGTTGCCCAGGATGTTGGTGGAGAACCAGCCGTTCAGCTCCCAGCATGCGGGCCTTGAAGCCGGGAGCCAGAATGGTCTTCATCAGCGTCTGCCCGGTCTTGAAGTCCTTGCCCGCGATCGGCGCGTTGTGCTTGCGCGAAAGCTCCTGCATCACCGGCAGATCGACCGTGAGGTTCGGCGCGCCGTTGGCGAACGGCACGCTCTCCTGCAGCGCCGCGTAGGCGTAAATCTGCGAGGGCGCGATGTTGGCATCGCTCGCCTCCAGCCCCTTTTCAAAGGCCGCCACCGAGGCGTGAACCTCGCTCGCCTTCTGGAAGCTTTCGGTCGAGGCGCACCAGATCATCACCAGCCGGTCGCAGTCGTTTTCCTTCTTGAAGTTGCGGATGTCGGCGCGAAGCTGCTCGGCCAGGTCCAGCTTGTTCTTGCCCTTCTTCACGTTCGGCCCGTCGATCAGCTTGACGTAGTTCGTGATCGAAGACCGCCGGCATCGGCTTGATGCTGTCCAGAAACGGTTTGAGTTGGAGCAGCAGGTCCTTTTCGAGAACCTTGGCATTGGCCGCCGCTTCATAGGCGCTGTCGGTAAAAATGTCCCAGCCGCCGAAGACCAGGTCATCGAGATCGGCCAGAGGAACAAAGTCCTTGATCAGGGGCGAACGTCCATCGGTGCGCTTGCCCAGGCGGATGGTCCCCATCTGCGTCAACGAACCGATCGGGAGCGGCAATGCCTTTGCGTACGGCCTCCACGCCGGCCACGAACGTGGTCGCCACCGCGCCCAGTCCGACGATCAAAATTCCAAGCTTTCCCTTGGCTGCTGCAATTTCCGTTGGAGTGTTCTTCTGCCCTGTCGCCATCATGTATGAATCACTTCCTTAAAGAGTCAACTTTCATTATCGCAAACAACTTATGCTCTCTCCTGCAACCCTGCTTTGGCAAACATGTTGTAGTCTGTGGCGCAACCAGCCATCGAATGGCGTGCAATGCGGGTTGTGATGCGCTTTTCCACAGGGAACGGCAATGAACGAGCTTTTATCGGCAAAACCCGCCGCCAGTTCCACCGTTCCGCTCTCTCCCGGAGAACTCGTCGCCCAGCACACCGTCACCGCCTACACGCTCACGCCCGAGCAGCTTCAGAAGTCCGAGGGACTGCACCGGACCGGCCTCGTGCTCTCGCTGGCCTCTACCATCCTTGGGCTGGCGGTGCTCGTGGCGCTGATCGCCGTGCGCTTCGGTCCCAAGGTGCAGCGGGTGGTGGAGTCGCTTTCCAAACGACGCCTGGTGCAGGCGCTCATCTTCGTTCCCGCGCTGCTGCTCACGCTCTCACGTCTTCGAGTTGCCGCTGGAGATCTACGGCCACCACATCTCGCTCGCCTACGGACTCAGCGTGCAGGGCTGGGGCTCCTGGCTGGCGGACTGGGCCAAGGCCGAATTGCTCATCGTCGATCTTTGCGCACGCTCACGCTGTGGGGCCTGTACGCGATCATTCGCCGCGCGCCCCAGCGCTGGTGGTTCTACGCGTGGCTCGTCACCCTGCCCATCATGGCCGGCATGGTCTTTGTCGCGCCCGTCCTCATCGACCCGCTGTTCAACCGCTTCGAGCCCCTTGCCCAAACCAATCCCGAGCTCACCGCGCAGCTCCGCAGCCTCGCCCATTCCGCCGGACTGGAGATTCCCGAGTCGCGCATCTTCCTCATGCACGCCAGCGATAAGGTGACCACCTACAACGCCTACGTCACCGGCTTCGGCGCCACCAAGCGCATCGTGGTGTGGGACACCACCGCGCGCGACCTCACGCGCCCGCAGATCCTGTTCGTCTTCGGCCATGAGATGGGACACTACGTTCTGCATCACATCTACCTTGGCCTTGCCTTTACCGCCCTGCTGCTGTTTGCCGGACTCTGGCTGACCCAGCGCCTCGCCGAGGCCGCACTCGCCCGCTTCGGGCAGCGCTGGCAGATTCGGGCCATGGGCGACTGGTCCTCGCTGCCGCTGTTGCTTGCTCTGGCTTCTCTGCTCTCCTTTTTCGGTGAACCGCTGGCCAACACCTTCAGCCGTTGGGAGGAGCATCAGGCGGATGTGTACGGTTTGGCGATCACGCGGCCGGTTACGAAGGACGCTGGCCAGGTTGCGGCCCAGGCCTTCCAACTGCTCGGCGAAAAGTCCTATTCCTATCCCAATCCCTCGCCTCTCCTCGTCTTCTGGAGCTATTCGCACCCGCCGATCTCGCAGCGAGTCGATTTTGCGCTCTCCGAGGGCACCAACTCCATCCCATCCGCGCACTAAGGCCCCGGGGACATCAGTACGTACGTTAATAACCGGTGACTACTTCGCTTCTAATCTGCTAGAGTGTGCTCTCGATCCATTCCTTGGAATTCCCTGGAAGGAGTCTTTGTGAATCACTTGAAGCGCATGACCCATTGGTTCCGTGCTCCATCGTACGACCGGGAAATCGCGGCCTATGCCGAGCAGAGTGTATTCTCTCGCGGACACTCCCCGCTAGCGGCCTTTGAAGGCTTATTCCTGGCCTCGCTGTTCTCCGTGGTGATTTGGAGCGTTCTGACCTTCGTCCTGGTTTCCGCTTAACTGGAACGACTCCGCAGGGGATGGACCCTGTGGGTAAGGCGCAAGAATCCAGCGGGTAAGGCGCGACCACTACGCGTAGCTCACGCAGTCGCCGTTTCGTATGTCTCCGCCGGGGAAACCCTACGCACCGGCGCGGCTCCAAACTTACTCCAGTCCGAATTCCTTCCAGCGCTTCGTGATCCGCTCCTTCACCTCGTCCGACATCTCAACCTCGTCCGGCCACGGACGGTCAAAACCTTCGGTCGACCACTTGCGCGTCGCGTCGATGCCCATCTTGCTGCCGAAGTTCGGCAGCCGCGAGGCGTGGTCCAGCGAATCCACCGGCCCCAGCGTGAACTGAATATCGCGCTCCGGATCGATGTTGTTCAGCGCGCGCAGCGTCACCTCGCGCAGATCTTTCACGTCGCAATCCTCGTCCACCACCACAATGCACTTGGTAAACATCGCCTGCCCCAGCGACCAGATCGCGTTCATCACCTTGCGCGCCTGTCCCGGATACGATTTGCGAATCGAGAGGATCATCAGGTTATGCGCCACGCCCTCGGGCGGCAGATGGAAATCCACCAGCTCCGGAATCATCATCTTCGCCGCCGGCAAAAAGATCCGCTCCACCGCCAGCGCCATCCACGCATCTTCCTGCGGAGGCTTGCCCACAATCGTCGCCGCGTAAATCGGATTCTTGCGATGGGTGATGCACTGCACCGTGAAAGACCGGGTACAAATCCTCCAGCGAGTAGAATCCGGTGTGATCGCCGAACGGACCCTCCACCTTCATTTCGCCGATGTCCACATATCCCTCCAGCACGATCTCCGCGCTGGCCGGAACCTCCAGATCGACCGTCTCGCACTTCACCACCTCGATCGGCTTGCCGCGCAGGAATCCGGCGATCATGTACTCCTCGATGTCCGGCGGCGCGGGCACAATGGCCGAAAACGTCAGCGCCGGATCGGTGCCGATCGCCACGGCAACTTCCATCCGCCCGCTGCACCGGCTTGCCCTGTGATGGCAATGCTGGCGCCGCCGCTGCGCGCCATGATGTCCACCGACGAGGTCTTGCCCAGCGTCGGCCCGTTTGCCACCGCCGCGCGCATCAACTCGCGCTGATGTTCGGCGGCGTTCTTGTGCCGCTGCCAGTGCATCCCCGTGCGTGGTCGCGTCATAGACGTGCATGCGATACATCCCGATGTTGCGCTTGCCGGTGCGCGGATCGCGCGTCATCACGCACGGCAGGGTGATGAAGCGTCCGCCGTCCTGCGGCCAGCACTGCAGAATCGGAAAATCGAGCAGCGAAAAGTTGTCGCGCTTGATCACTTCCTTGCACGGCCCCGTCTTCACCCGCTTGGGAAACAGATTTCCCAGCTCGGCCAGCATCGGCAGCATCTTGATCTTTTCCAGCAGCCCCTGCGGCGTCTTCACGTCCATCATCTGGTGAATCCGCTCGGCAATCTCATCCAGCGAGTTCGGACCCCAGCGCCAGATTCATGCGCCGCTCGGAGCCAAACTGGTTGATAAAAATCTTGTGCCCCGGATGCCCCTTCACATTCTCAAACAGCAGCGCCGGACCGCCCGGCCCGCGGCCGTTGCGTCGCGCCCCACTTGGAGACGCGGTCGGTAATTTCGGTGACTTCCAGGACCGGATCGACTTCGGCTGTAATGCGCTTGAGTTCGCCGGCTTTGTCCAGCGCCGCTATCCATTCACGCAAATCGTTGTAGGCCACAAGGACTCCGTTGAAAGAGTGCTGATTGCAAAAACGATTATAGAGGCCAACTGTCGTCACCAGGCGAAAGGCGCGGATCTGTGGCTCCGCGCGCTCGACATGCGCGTCGCGCCTAGCTTCCCTACTCGATACTCTTCCATGATCTCGTCCAGCACGCTCTTCGGAGGGCGCGTCGATCTCCTGCGGCAGCGTCGCCAGGGGCTGGTCCACCAGGTTCAGCATGTCGGTAAAGCTCGGCTGCTCCGGGTTCAGATAGAACAATCCGGTCAGCTACTTCGTTGTTCTCGCGAGCCTCGGCCAGCCGCGTCAGCGCCTCGATCCGGTCGGTCGGATTGAAGTCTTCTTCCAGCTTCGTCAGGTGCATCTTCGAGCCATCGTGCAGCGAGATATTCAACTCCGCTTCCCGGCTCGTACTCCACGTCGATCTCTTCGAAGGCCGGCACAAAGTTGATGTCCTGCAGCGGCTCTTCGTGATCCTTCATGAACTTGTAGCTCTTGGTCGAACCCTCGTGATCGTTGAAGGTCACGCAGGGCGAGATCACGTCCAGCAGCACCGTTCCATTGTGTGCAATCGCCGCCTTCAGCAAGGCCAGCAACTGCTTCTTGTCGCCGGAAAAGCTGCGCGCCACAAAGGTCGCGCCCAGCTCAATCGCCAGGGCGCAGGTATCGATGGCCGGCAGTTCGTTGACCATGCCGGTCTTCAGCTTCGAGCCAATATCGGCGGTCGCCGAGAACTGCCCCTTGGTCAACCCGTACACGCCGTTGTCTTCGATGATGTAAATCATCGGAAGATTGCGGCGCATCAGGTGGGCGAACTGGCCCATGCCAATCGAGGCCGTGTCGCCGTCGCCGCTCACTCCAATGTAGAGCATCTTGTGATTGGCAACCGCCGCGCCGGTCGCAATCGCCGGCATGCGTCCGTGTACCGCGTTGAAGCTGTGCGCCCGGCCCATGAAGTACGCCGGACTCTTCGACGAGCAGCCGATGCCGCTCAGCTTGGCAACCTGCTCGGGCTCAATGCCCATCTCGTAGAACGCGTCGATGATGCGCTCGGAGATCGCGTTATGTCCGCAACCGGCGCACAGCGTGGACTTGCTGCCGCGATAATCGATCACGCGAGAGTCCAATGCGGTTCGTTGGACTCCAGCCTCATCCTGGTCATTCAGTGTCGTGGCCATTACTTCTGCTCCTGCGAAACAATGCTGTCGGTGACGAAACGGGCTTCCAGCGGATGTCCGTTGTAGTGGCAAATGCTGCGCAGCTTCACAACCTCTGCCGCCGCAATATCCATCTTGATCAGTTGCAGCATCTGCGCGTCGCGGTTCTGGTCGATCACGTACACGCGCTCATGGGCGTCGATGAATTCCTTTACCGCCGCGCTGAACGGATAGGCGCGCAGCCGCAGGTAATCCGCGGCAATTCCCTGCTCTTGCGCAACTGGTCCACGGCTCTCCACCACCGCCCAGTGCGACGATCCGTAGGCGATGATGCCAACCTTTGCGCCCGGCGTGCTGCGCTCCGGCAACCGGAGCCGGAACGATGCTGCGCGCCGTCTCCCACTTGCGGTTCAGGCGGTCCAGGTTGTTGACGTAATCTTCCGGACGCTCGGAGTACTGCGCCTTTTCGTTGTGTCCGCTGCCGCGCGCAAACCATGCTGCATTCGGGTGCTCGGTTCCGGGCAGGGTGCGGTAGCCGATGCCGTCGCCGTCCACGTCCTTGTAGCGCGCAAAGCCGCCCAGCCGGTCCAGATCCTCCTTGCTCAAAACCTTGCCGCGATCCAGCGGCGCCTCCGGATACGGGAAGGGATCGCTGACCCAGTGGTTCATGCCGATATCCAGATCGCTGATCACGAACACCGGAGTCTGCAAACGCTCGGCCAGATCGAACGCCAGCGATGCCGAACTCAAAGCACTCGGCAACCGATGCCGGCAGCAGCATCGGATGCTTGGTGTCGCCGTGGGAGAGAAATGCCGTTGACAGCAGATCGCCCTGCGCGGTGCGCGTCGGCAAGCCGGTCGAGGGACCAACCCTCTGCACATCCCAGATCACGGCCGGAATCTCGGCATAGTAGCCAAGGCCGGTAAACTCGGCCATCAGCGAGATTCCCGGACCGGAGGTGGCGGTCATCGCGCGGGCTCCCGCCCAGGACGCGCCCAGCACCATTCCCGATGGCGGCCAGTTCGTCCTCCGCCTGCACCACCGCGAAGGTGGCTTTGCCGTCGGCGTCCACCCGGTATTCCTTCAGATACTCGATCAGGCTCTCAATCAGAGAGGACGACGGCGTAATCGGATACCAGGAGCACCACCGTGACTCCGGCGAACAGCGCGCCCAGCGCACCGGCCGCGTTGCCGTCGATGATGATCTTGTTCGCGTTCTCATTCATGCGCTCCACCTGGAAGCGGGAGCGCGACAGATTGGCGGTGGCGTACTCGTATCCGGCGCGTGCGGCGGCTATGTTCACCTCGGTGGCGCGCTTCTTGCCGCTGAACTGCTTGCCGATTGCCTCTTCCACCTCCGCCATCTCCAGCGAAAGCAGGTGCGCCATCGACGCCTACGTAAATCATGTTGCGCAGCAGCTTTTTCAGCTTCGGCTCGGGCGCCAGCGGGCCCACCAGTTTGTCGAATGGAACCGAGTAGAAAGCCAGGTCGTCGCGCAGGGTCTCCAGCTTGAGCGGTTCGTCAAACAGCACCACGGCAGCCGGGCTTGAGAGTGCGAACATCGTCGGCAGCGCTCTCCGGATTCATCGCGATCAGTAGCTCGGAATCGCGCTTGCGAGCCACGTAGCCGTCTTTGCTGACCCGAATCGTGAACCACGTCGGAAGCCCGGCAATGTTGGAGGGAAAGAGGTTCTTGCCGCTTACCGGAACGCCCATCTGAAAGATGGCGCGCATGAGAACGGAATTGGCCGACTGTGAGCCGGAACCGTTTACGGTGGCAACCTGAATGCTGAAGTTATTCACAACGGGCTGGCAAGGCTGGCCGCTGTCTGTGCCCTGATCCAGGCCAACGTCGGTACTTACCATTGAGAAAGCCATCCTTCGAGAGGCACGCAATTCACTGCAACCCAGGAGGCTATGGGTTACGGTGGTGTGCTACTTTCCCTAGATTATTATACGGCTGCCGTCAACCTTCATCTTGGCTCTGCACAGATGCTCAAACCGGCGCGCGCGCCTGCTTGGCTTAGCATTCTTGTGAGAGAAATCGACTACAAGAAAAATGGAGGAATCCTCCCCCATATCCCTGGTGCCCAATTCTGCGTCCGCGCTGCAGCCGCGACGTTACTCCTGGTTCGTCTATTCTTCCTTGAAGAACTGCGCCATGTTTCTGAATTTCTTGTAGCGGCCGTCGAGCAACTCCGTGGTGCTTAGCTTCTTCAGCTCTGCCAGGTTTTGCACCAGCACCTTGTCGAGATTCTCCGCCATCTGAACGTAATCCGTATGCGCGCCCTCCCCTGGTTCGGGGACGATCGCGTCGATGATGCCGAAGCCCAACAGGTCGGTCGCGATGATGTGCATGGCCTCGGCGGCGAGCTCGCGCTTGGCTGCGTCCCGCCACATGATGGAGGCGCAACCCTCCGGCGAGATCACCGAATAGACGCTGTTTTCCAACATGAAAACCCGATCCCCCACGGCAATGGCCAGGCTCCGCCCGAGCCGCCCTCACCCGTAACCGTGACCAGAATGGGAACCTTCAGCCGCGACATCTCGCGCAGGTTGTAGGCAATTGCCTCGCCCTGTCCGCGCTCCTCGGCGCCCAATCCTGGGTAAGCTCCCGGCGTATCGATAAACGTAAAGATGGGCCGCCCGAACTTCTCCGCGAGCTGCATCACGCGAATCGCCTTGCGGTAGCCATCCGGATTCGGCATTCCGAAGTTGCGATAAACTTTCTGCTTGGTGTCGCGGCCTTTTTGCGTGCCCAGCACCAGCACTTCCTCGCCGTGGAAGCGGGCCATGCCGCAGATCAGAGCCGCATCGTCGGCAGAAGCCGCGATCGCCATGAATCTCGGAGAAGTCGGTGAACATGTGCTCGACGTAATCCAGCATGTAGGGACGCTGCGGATGGCGCGCCACTTGCACGCGCTGCCAAGCCTCAAAACGTGGGGCCACCTGCTTGCGCAGGAGGACGACCCGGTCCTGTAGCTGGTGAATATACTTCTGCGCCTCATGATGGCGGCCGGTGACCAATTCCAGTTGTGCAATCTGAAGCTCAATTTGTTTTAGTTCCTGGTCCGCGTCGCTTCCAACTTTCATGCTTACCTTCTCGTCGATCTAGTCGATGATTTTGATTGCGTCAGGGCCACACAACTGTTCCACGCTACGGATGAAGCCGCGGTCCGCACAGACATTATAGCCTTCGGCTTCCATCACCACGACGTATTCGCCCGGCCTCACCAGGTCGAACAATACTTTAGCATCCCCTTTACAGCGCGTGAAGATCCCGTGCAGCGCATCCACCGTCTCCGGCAACGCTTCGGGCAATTGGATCGCGATCCGCAGGGAGCGCGGCAGCTTCACCTTGGCTTCGTCGAGGGGAGTGATCTCATTGATGAACAGTTTGGGCGCGGCGTCTTCCTCCACCCGAACCGCAGCCTTCACCAGCACTGGAATTTCCAGCTTCACCTTCTCGTGCAAGCGCTTGTAGGCCTCGGGAAAGACGGCCGCTTCCACCCGCCCGTGCATGTCTTCAATCACCAGTCCGGCCATCAGATCGCCCTTGCGCGTCTTGGCGATGCGCACCCCGGTGATCAGTCCACCGACCGCAATATCCTCGTTTTTCGGCGTCGAACTCTTCATCGCCAGCACGTCACTGGTCTTGATTGCGTGCAGGTCCTCGATCTTCTCCCGGTATTTTTCCAGCGGATGTCCGCTGATCCAGAAGCCGAGAATTTCCTTCTCGTTGGCGAGCCGCACCGACTCGTCCCAGTCCGGAACATTCGGCAGCCGGTCGGCTACGCTGGCCGCCGGGCTGGATTCTTCAAAGATGCCGAAGAGTCCGTGCTGTCCCGCGTCGCGGTCGCGCGCCGTCTTCTGCGCCTGCTCCATCGCCGTGTCCAGCACCTCCATCAGTTGCGCGCGCCGTCCCATGGAATCCATCGCGCCGCTCTTGATCAGCGACTCCGCCACCCGCTTGTTAAGCAGGCGCAAATCCACCTTTTCGCAGAAGTCGAAGATTCCCTTGAAGTGGCCATCCTTGCGCGCCTCGATAATCGAGTTGATCGCGTTGCCGCCGACGTTCTTGACCGCCGAGAGGCCAAAGCGAATCTTGTATCCCTCGGGGGAGCTTGGCTGCGGGTACGGGTTTGGCCCTCCGGTCGCCGACGCTGGCCCTCCGCTCGCTGACGCAGGGGTTAGGATCGGGGTGAAGTTGGATGCCGACTCGTGAACGTCGGGCGCCAGCACCTCGATCCCCATTTCGCGCGACTCCGCGATGTACTTCACCACATCCTCGGTCTTGCCAGTCACCGAAGTCAGCAACGCGGCCATGAACTCCACCGGATAGTGGGTCTTTAGATAAGCGGTGTGATAGGCCACCAGAGCGTAGGCCGCCGAGTGTGATTTGTTGAAGCCGTAGCCGGCGAATTGGGCCATCAGGTCGAAGATATGGCCGGCTTTTTCGGCGGAAAACTTTCGCTCCGCCGCGCCCTGCATGAAGCGCTCGCGCTGCTGGTCCATCTCCGAGGCGATTTTCTTGCCCATAGCGCGGCGCAGCAGGTCGGCTTCGCCCAGCGAGTAGCCGGCGATGACGTTGGCGATCTGCATCACCTGCTCCTGGTAGACGATGACGCCGAGCGTCTCCTTGAGCAGCCGCTCCAGCTCCGGCAGCATGTAATCGACTTTCTTGCGTCCCCACTTGCGCTCGATGAAGTCGTCGATCATCCCGCCCTGGATTGGGCCGGGGCGATAGAGGGCGTTCAACGCCGTCAGGTCTTCCACCGTCGTCGGCTGGTAGCGGCGCAGCACGTCGCGCATGCCGTCGGATTCAAACTGGAAGACGCCCGAGGTCTGCCCCTTGTGGAAGACCTTCTCGTAGGTCTCCGTGTCTTCCATCGGAATCGTTTCCATCACCACGGTTTCGCCGCGCGTCTTCTGAATCAGCTTCAGGCAGTCATCGATGATGGTCAGGGTGGTGAGCCCGAGAAAGTCCATCTTCAGCAGGCCCATCTTCTCGACCGCCTTCATGTCATAGGCGGTTACGATTTCGTCGTTCTTGGTTTTGTAGAGCGGCACCAGCTCATCGAGCGGAACCGGGGCAATGACGACGGCGCTGGCGTGTACGCCCGAGTTGCGTACCATGCCTTCCAGCTTTTTTGCCGTGTCCACCAGATTGCGAATCGCCGGATCGTTGGTGTAGGCGTCGCTGAAGGCCGCCACGTCCGCCATCGCCTTGTCGATGGTCATGCCCGGCGTGCCGGGAATCATCTTGGCGATGCGATCCACTTCGTTGTAGGGCATGTCCAGGACGCGCCCTGTATCCTTGATCGCGGCTTTGGCGGCCATGGTTCCAAAGGTGATGATCTGCGCCACCTGCTCGCGTCCGTACTTGGCGGTGACATAGTTGATGACCTCGCCACGACGGTTCATGCAGAAGTCCACGTCGATATCCGGCATGGAGACGCGCTCCGGGTTCAGGAAGCGCTCAAAGAGCAACTCGTTCTGGATGGGATCGATGTCAGTGATTCCCATGGCATAGCCTACGAGCGAGCCTGCGGCCGAGCCGCGCCCCGGTCCGACGGGAATTCCATTGTCCCTGGCGTAGCGGATAAAGTCCCACACGATAAGGAAATAGCCGGGAAACTTCATCTGTTTGATGATGCCGATCTCGCGGTTTAACCGCTCCTCGTAGTCGGCAAAGCTGTGCTTGAGTTTGCCCCGCTCCTGCCGCTCACGTAGCTGGTTGATTCGCCGGGCCAGGCCCTCGCGCGCAATCCGCTCGAAGTAACTGTCGATGGTTTCGCCCGCCGGCACGTCGAATTTCGGGAACGGATTCCCGATCTTCTCCAGCTTGAGGTTGCAACGCTCGGCAATTCCCACGGTGCGGCTGAGCAGTTGCTCGTATCCCTGAAAGACCTTCCCCATCTCCTCGCCGCTCTTGACGTAGAACTGGTTGGTCTGGAACTTCATGCGGTTGGGATCGGCAATCGACTTGCCTGTCTGGATGCAGATCATCGCATCCTGCGCCAGGCTATCGTCCTCGCAGATATAGTGGCTATCGTTGGTGGCCACCATTGGAATGTCGAGATCCTGCTCCAGGCGGAACAAATCCTTTTGAATCTGCTTCTCTTCGGGCAGGCCCTGATCCTGGATCTCCAAGAAAAAATTGCCGCGCCCGAAGATATCCTCCAGCGTCTTTGCCGCCGTGCGTGCGGCCTCGTACTTGCCTTCGGTGAGCCGCTCGGCCACTTCGCCCTTGAGGCAGGCCGACAGTCCGATCAGGCCTTCGGAATGTTCGGACAGATAGCGCTTGCTGATCCGGGGCTTGTAATAAAAGCCGTGCAGCGAGGCTTCCGAGCAGATCTTGGTCAGGTTCTTGTAGCCGGTCTCGTTCTCGGCCAGCACGATCAGGTGATTGTAGCTGTCACCTTGCGGCTCGGCACGATGGTCTTCCTTCTTGCATACATAGAGCTCGCAGCCCAGGATTGGCTTGATGCCGGCGGCCTTGGCGTCGTTGAAAAAATGCACCGCGCCGAAGATGTTGCCGTGATCCGTCATGGCGACGGCCGGCATGTTCAACTCCTTGGCGCGCTTGCACAGCAGCTTGGTATCACATGCGCCGTCCAGCATGGAGTAGTCGGTATGAAGATGGAGATGGACGAAATCAGAAGACATGGCTACCGCCGATTGTAACCCCAGCCGGAGACGAGGCTGAGGAAATCCGGATCAACCCACGCTTGGCTCCGCAGAAGCCGTCTTCCAGACCGGGTAAAAGCGCCTAAGGCGTTGCGCATGGCAGAAACTAATTACGTCTAATTACGTCGAGCGCGCCTAACCTGCACATTTCGCGGCAAATCGAGTTGTGGACAAAGGTCGAACCTTTCTGCCATCCCGCGAATCTAAGTAGTAGTCGCCTTAGTACCCTGAATCAGAACGGAAGCAGGGACCAGGAGGTACCAGATGTTCGTCCTCGACATGCTCTTTGGCTGTTGGCACCGGAACTGCAGCTTTCCCATTTCCGCGAACAAAGCAAATGCCAATCTCCCCCACGCCGCTCAGCTCACGGGAACCTATGTTGTCTGCCTCGATTGCGGGAAGGAATTTCCGTATGACTGGGAGCAGATGAAGATCCTGCCGGAAGGAACGGAGCCCGCCAAGGTTGCGCCGCGCGCCGCGGCTGCGGCTGCCGGTTTCCAAAAGATCGCCTGAGAGGGCATCCAATTTATTGCGAGTGGTGCTTGCGGGCGTAGGCGCGCAACTCCTGGACGATCTCCTGGGCGGCCTGGGTGGCGCGGTCGAAGTCGCCCGGAGGAAAGCTGATGGCTCCCACCCGCGCGTGTCCGCCGCCGCCGTAGCGCTCGCAGATCTTTGCCAGGTTCGTCATGTTCTCGGCATCGGTCCAGGGATTGGAGCCCACGGAGATTTTCACCCGGAAGCTGCTCTTGCTCAGGCCCACGCTGTACACGCTCTCCGGATGCAGATAGTACGGGATGAACTTGTTATAGCCTTCCAGGTCGTAGCCGGTCACGTCAAAGAAGATGGTCCGGTCGATGCACTGGCTGTGCTTGCCGATGATCTCGATGGAGCGCCGGTGCCGCTCGAGCAGCGGCGCGATCTGTGTGGCGACCAAGGGCGTGGCGACGATCTCCTCGAGCGGACGATCGGCGAGCAATTCGATCAGCCGCGGAACGAATGCCGGGTCTTGGTTGGCTTCCAGGGCCATGGTGATGCGCATCGCCGGTTCCTTCATCGCGACCGCAACTTCGGCGCTCTCATACGATGCTCCGTCCACGATATCTGCCCACTCGACCAACTCAGCCACAGGCTCGGCGTTAAAGCCGAAGCGGCTCTGCGCCACCGTGGCGAGAAACTTTGTGCAGGACTTGAAATCGGGATCGAAGAACTTGGTGTTGCTCTGCTGACGCTCGAAGTGCTCGCGATCCTCTTCGGAGAGGAAGGCGCTCTGATGATGGTCGAACCACCAGGTCAGCTTGTCCGAGGCGAGATACTTGAAATCGACGATGGCGTTCTCGTCGCCGCTGAAGTCGTCCAGATTGAAGAGGGCTCCGGCGCGATGCAGCAGCCCCTGGTACTGGAACACAGCGTTGCGGCGGATGCGCTCGCGGTAGAAGCGGGTAAACAGCGAGGCCGAACAGGCTCCGTCAAAACATTTGTCGTGATAAAAAACCTTGATGATCAATCGTTCCCTTTCACCTAAAGGCGCTCTCGAATTTCTTGCCGTTCAGAATTCAGTAGCGAGGGCATCGATTTTTGCCGCCATGACGAAGTCGTTTCGGTGCAGCGCATGAATCTTGTGGGTCCAGAGCGTGACCGTCACCCGGCCCCATTCGGTGAGGATCGCCGGATGGTGACCTTCAACCTCGGCAAGGGCCCCAACCCGATTCGTAAAGCTTAGAGCCTGGGCAAAGTCCTTGAAAGTAAAGACGCGCTCCAGTTGCTCGATTCCCTGGCGCTCCACCTTG
>CAVTRQ010000004.1:0-28461 GCA_963737175.1 uncultured Acidobacteriota bacterium
GTGATCGACGTTACTCCGAAGCAGGACTCAGGCGAAGGCCGTTTCCTGGGAAGAGTCTGGGTCGAGGATCGCGACTTCAATATCGTGCGCTTCAACGGCACCTTCGCTCCCTCCAAGCATGGAGCGTATCTGCAGTTTGATACCTGGCGCCTCAACATGCAGCCCGGCATCTGGCTGCCGGCGTACGTTTACAGCGAGGACCACGCAACCGCCCGGGGCCAAGGTTCACGGCGGAAGCTACAAGGCCGAGACCCGCATCTGGGGCTACAACGTCGGCAAAGGCCACGCCGAGAACGTCTTCACCGAGGTTCTGGTGGACGACGCCAGAGCGTCAAGGATAACAGCGACACGCGCGCAGGATCTGTCTCCCGTTGCGGCCCAGCGCGCCTGGCAGCGCCAGGCCGAAGACAACGTCATCGAGCGCCTTGAGCATGGCGGCCTGCTGGCCAAAGCCGGTGACGTAGACAAGGTTCTCAACACCGTCGTCAATAACCTGGAAATCACCAATAGCCTCGACATTCAGCCCGAGGTTCGCTGCCGCGTCCTGCTCACCTCTCCCGTCGAAAGCTTCACCGTCGGCCATACCATTTTCGTCAGCCGTGGCATGTTGGATGTGCTGCCCGATGAAGCCTCGCTGGCGGCCGTGCTTGCCACCGAGCTAGCCCACGTGGTGCTCGGCCATCCCACCGATACCAGCTTCGCGTTCAAGGATCGTTCCATCGTCTCCGACGAGCAGCTTCTGAGCCGTCTGCATTTCACCCGCTCGGCGGAAGAGGAAAAAGAAGCTGACACCAGAGCTCTGATCCTGCTGCAAAACTCACCGTACCGCGACAAACTCGAATCCGTTGGCCTCTTCCTGCGTCAAGTCGAAGCGCGCCGTGATGCCCTGCCCCACCTGATCCGTGCCCAGCAAATCGGCAACTCGCTCATCAATGGCGATACCAACGGGCTGCGCTTGCAGGCCCTGACCATCTCGGCCCCCAAGCTTGAGCCGAAGAAGGTGACCCAGATCGCGGCGCTTCCGCTCGGTGGCCGCATCAAGGTTGACCCCTGGAACAACCGCATTGAGATCAACACCGCCAAACCGGTGCCGCTGCTCACCGCGCGCGAAAAGATGCCGCTCGAAGTGACTCCGCTCTTCCCTCACCTGACCCGTCTGGCACTCGAGCCGGCGACGCCCAAGGCGATGGAAGCCCCCGCACCGGCCGAGGCACCGCAATCCTCCACTCCCGCAACTACGATTTCCCAAGCTGCGGACGACGCTGCGGGTGATGCGGTTTCGGTCCGGTAGTCAACGCCCACTCCCTAACAGAGGCCCGCTTCGGCGGGTCTCTTTTTTGTGCGCATGGAATTCCCCACCCGCTCTGGCTCGCCGGGGAATGAGACAATATCGGTGTGCATTTCGCAACCAGTTCCGAACCCCACGGTGTTCGAAGCAGCTCCGAAGCTCACCAGTGGTCCCCCGATCTCGGTCTTCAAAGCTCTGCCTGAAGTCTGGACGCTGATTCGTCCGCGCCGCCGCCTGCTCGCCCTGGGATTCTTCCTCATGGTGATCAATCGCGTCACCGGACTGGTGCTCCCGGCATCGACAAAATTCCTGGTCGACGACGTCATCGGGAAGCATCGCGTCAACCTGCTGATGCCGCTGGTGGGGCGGTGCTGCTCTCCACCCTGGTCCAGGGACTGACCTCCTTCGCCCTCACCCAGACGCTCTCCAAGGCCGCCCAGCGTCTCATCGCCGAGTTGCGCAGCCAGGTGCAGGAGCACGTCGGACGGCTGCCGCTCAAGTACTTCGATTCCACCAAGGTGGGCACGCTGGTTTCGCGCATCATGACCGACGTGGAAGGCGTCCGCAACCTGATCGGCACCGGGTTGATCGACTTTGCCGGCGGACTGCTCACGGCCGTCATCGCCTTCGTCGTGCTGGTGCGCATCAGCCCCGTCATGACGGCCATCGCCTTCGGATTCCTGCTGGTCTTCGGACGTGGCGCTGCGCAAGGCCTTCCAAACCATCCGGCCCATCTTCCGCGAGCGCGGCAAGATCAATGCCGAGGTCACCGGACGCCTCACCGAGTCGCTGGGCGGAGTGCGCGTCGTCAAGGGCTACCACGCCGAGGCACGCGAGCACGAGGTCTTCGCCACCGGCATCGACCGTCTTCTGCAGAACGTCTTCCGCACTCTCACCGCAACCTCGCTGCTGGGACTCTCCTCGGCCATGCTGATGGGCGTGGTCGGAGCCATCGTCATGTTCATGGGCTCGCGCGCAGATCCTGGCCGGCAAGCTCACCCTCGGCGGATATCTCACCTACATCATGTTTCTCGGATATCTCGCCGCGCCGCTCTTCCAGGTGGTCGGCATCGGAACCCAGCTCACCGAGGCGCTGGCCGGACTGGAGCGCACCCGCGAGGTGCTCAACGAGTATCCCGAAGACGAAGACCCGCAAGCGCACCCTGAGCCTCGGCAGAATCGACGGCGAGGTCGAGTTCCGCGATGTCACGTTTGGATATACCCCGGACAAGCCCGTGCTGCACGACGTCAGCTTCGAGGCCATGCCCGGTACGCTGACCGCGCTGGTCGGCTCCTCCGGCTCGGGAAAATCGACCATCATCTCCCTGCTGGCGGCCTTTCACACGCCGCAAACCGGCCAGGTGCTGGTCGATGGCGCCGATCTCTCCACGGTGCGGCTGGAAAGCTACCGCAGCCAGCTTGGAGTGGTGCTGCAGGACTCATTTCTCTTCGACGGAACCATCTCGCGAAAACGTCGCCTTCTCGCGTCCCCATGCCAGCCGAGGAGCAGATCCTCGAGGCCTGCCGCATCGCGCGCGTCGATGAGTTCGCCGAAAGCTTTGCCGCACGGCTACGACACCATCATCGGCGAGCGCGGCGTCAAACTCAGCGGCGGACAGCGCCAGCGCCTCTCCATCGCCCGCGCCATCCTGGCCGATCCCCGCATCCTGATCCTCGACGAGGCGACCTCCAGCCTCGACTCCGAGTCGGAAGCCATCATCCAGAGCGGTCTCGCCTACCTCATGCGCGGACGCACCACCTTCGTCATCGCCCACCGGCTCTCGACCATCCGCCGCGCCGACCAGATTCTGGTGGTCGAAGCCGGACGCATCGTCGAGCGCGGCACCCACGCCAAACTGCTGCTGCACGAGGGCCGCTATTACGACCTCTACACCCGCCAGCACGGCCTGGAGGAAAATCTCTTCCTCGCTCCCGGCGAAGGCGACCCGCGTTAACCAGCGTGCCGTATTGCTCCTTAGCGCAGTTCCCCTCCCGCAGCCTTGAATAAGAGCGGCATGGCAGCATTCCAACTTTGCCAGTCGTGGAAGCCGGGCGTGGTAAGTCCATCAACTTTTACTCCGCGCTGCCGCATCTCACGCAAGAAGCGTGCGTTGACGGCATAGAGTGGGTCGCTCTTTCCGCATGACAGGAACCAGTTCACATTTTGGATTTCGTCCGTGGAGGCGCGGTCCAGCAGGTGGAAGACGTCCTCGTTTTGCCGAAGACCCGGGCGCAGGCCGAAGATGGTCCAGATTCGCAATGTCTGCCCCCAGCGGCGCAGGCTTGCAGGACGACGAGTGATATCGAGCGCGCCGCTCATTGTCCCGGCAAAACCATAGAGTTCAGGGTGCTTGAGCGCGAGTTTTACGGCACCGTAGCCGCCCATGGAGATTCCGGCAATTCCCCGGTGCTCCCGTCCCGCCAGGATGGGGAATCGCGCCTCGACATCGTGGGGAAGGTCAGAGGTGATCGCGTCCTCCCAGCGAGCATGCCGGAGAAGTCTGGCATTCGTGTAGTAGGAAAAACCTGCCTCCGGCATTACGACAATCAGACGGTTTGTGATCGCGAGTTGCACCACTTCAGAGTGCTGCTGCATATCGGCGGGACCGCTATTTGCGCCGTGAAGCAGGTATAAGACAGGAAGGCGTTCGCCGCCTTGAACGGTTGGAACGATTGCGCGATAGCGAAGCAATCCGCTGACGTTCGGGCTAGGAAAGCGGACGTCGGTGATAGCAACAGCATCCGTGGTTAAGACGCTCTCCACTGCCTCGTGGGGATGCGGGGCGCGGCATGACGCGCATAAGCATAGGAAGATAAGAAACAAACAGATCCATCGTTGCACCGACACAGAATAGGCGGCGGCGGAGCGTATGGCAATTGACGACTGTGGAACTGGCCGGGTGGCCCACATCCGCCGCACTCGGCGGATGTGGGGCATTCGCGCCGCTCAAGGCTTGCCGGCGCCCACGCCCTTCGGATGCGCGGCCTGCTCCGCCAATGCGTGGAACAGCGCATGGGTGCGCGCAGCCTCATCCGCGCCTTCATCCGCGGCTTCGTTCGCAACCCCATTCGCGACCCCATTCGCAACCCCGCCGCTCTCCAGAATCACGAACTCCTCGCGATCGGCGCGGTTCATACCCATCTGAAACGCACCCTGCGATTTGTGCGCGGCAATCACCCAGTTCACGATGATCTGGTAGTCGAGCGCGTCCCTGAATCCAAACTTCACCGCGCGATCGGTCACAAACACCTCCGGCAGCACGCTGAACGGATGCTGCGCGCTCTCGGAAGCCCTGCCACGATGGCTGCTTCGGCGTCGCCGCTGCGGCCGTCCTGGCAGCCCAGCACAACCGGCTTCGGCCTGCGTGCCGCCGCTCGCTCTGCTGCACCGCGTTCAGCGCCGTGATGGTCGCCGCCTTGTGTGCGCCATGGGTCTCCGGCGATGGGAAACAGGGTGAACACAAAATCGTAGTTGCCCTGCCGCAATGCGACGCTCCACCTCGGGCAGCACCACGCCCGGCCGCCAGTGTTCGCCGAGAACCTCGTCGATGTCCTGCGTGTAGCGCACGTCGCGCTGATCGAGGAAGAAGTGATTGGCGATGCCCAGAATGTGTCCCGCCTCCAGCAACTCGCGCTTGCGAATCTCCGGCAGCGCGGCGCGCCCGACCGCCTCGTCGGTCAGCGCCACGCCGTAGAAAGGTCTCCGCCAGCAGCGAATAGCGATACCCGCCCTCGCCATTGGTGATCACCAACTGATCGACCACGCCGCCAAGGTTGTGCGTGATCTCATACACCGTGGCGGCAAAGCAAGACTCGTCATCCGGATGCGCCACCACAATCAGCGCGCGCGGCGCCCGCGCCCGCGGCCGGAGCGGCGCCCATCGCGCCTGCGGCCGGAGCGGCGTCCC
Organism: uncultured Acidobacteriota bacterium; assembly: GCA_963737175.1. Taxonomy (GTDB): domain Bacteria; phylum Acidobacteriota; class Terriglobia; order Terriglobales; family Acidobacteriaceae; genus TOLSYN. The sequence continues at coordinate 5,197 of CAVTRQ010000004.1, forward strand.
TTGCCGCGTACGCCGACACCCGCAGCCGGAGCGCCCGTACCCGCCGGCGGCTGTGCAATCGCAAGACCAGTCAGCAGGAGGAAGACGGCAACACTACGCACAACGCGCCGCAATGCTTCTCTTCATAACCCGCTCCGCACGCAATGAGTCATGAAATCGACTAAGACGCGACTCTGAGTGTAGATGCAAGCCGGGGCTCGCAAAGGAAGAGCCGCGCTCCGGTTTGGGTCTGCAGCGCGCGCAGGCTATATATTCGAGGGCAATGCAGACGAGCCCACAGCCCGGCGCATCCGGCTAACGCCAACCCCGGACTGGTGCGCGGACTCACCCTGTTGCCGGCCACCGCGCTCAACATGGTGGACATGATCGGCGTGGGACCGTTCATCACGCTGCCCCTGATGGTGGCGGCCATGCACGGCCCGCAGGCCATCTACGGCTGGATTGCCGGCGCCGTGCTGGCGCTCTCCGACGGATTGATCTGGGCCGAACTCGGCGCGGCCATGCCCCGCGCCGGCGGCTCCTACGAGTACCTGAAGCAGATTTACGGCCCGCGCAGACTCGGACGTCTGCTCTCTTTCCTCTTCGTCTTTCAACTCGTCTTCAGCGCGCCGGTCTCCATCGCCACCGGATGCATCGGACTGGCCGGCTATGCCGCCTATGTCGCGCCCGCCCTGGGCAAAGTCTTCTGGCGCGCGACCGTCACCTTCCCTCTGCTGGGCGACCGTCAGCCTGCCCGTCGAGATCTCCGGCGCAACTCTGCTGGCGATGCTCGCCGCCGCCTTCGCCACCTTTCTCGTCTACCGCCGCATCGGCGGCGTGGGACGCATCTCAAAGTATCCTCTGGGTCGGCGTGCTCGCGACCTTCGGATTCGTCATCTACCTCGGGCTCTCGCACTTCCAGCGCGCCCTCGCATTTCCGCCCGGCTGGCAGAGCGCTGCCCGCCTCCGGCTTCAGCGCAGCCTTTGCCGCCGCGCTGCTCATCGCCCTCTACGATTACTGGGGCTACTACAACATCTGCTTCCTCGGCGAAGAGGTCGTCGAGCCGCACAAGACGATTCCACGCTCCATGCTGCTCTCGATTGCCGCCGTCGCCTGCCTCTACATCGCCATGAACGTCAGCGTGCTGGGCGTGATGCCCGCGCGCGAAATTGCCGCCATGGCCGACAGCACCGCGCGGAACTTCGTCGTCGCCCGCGCCGCCGAACTCGTCTACGGACGCTGGGCCGGCACGCTGGTGGCGCTGCTGGTCATCTGGACCGCCTTCGCCTCGGTCTTCTCCCTGCTGGCGGGCTACTCGCGCATTCCCTTCGCCGCCGCGCGCGACGGAAATTTCTTCGCCATCTTTCAGCGCGTCCATCCGCGCGATCACTTTCCCACCACCAGCGTCCTGCTGCTCGGCGGACTCGCCTGCCTCTTCTGCGTCTTCCAGCTTCGCGACCTGGTCAGCGCCCTGGTGGTGATCCGCATCCTCCTGCTCTTTCTCCTGCAGGCCGTGGGAGCCGTGCTCTGGCGCATCACCAATCCCGCCCAGCCCCGCCCCTTCCGCATGTGGCTCTATCCCCTGCCGGTGCTCATCACCGTGGCAGGCTTCGCCCTGGTGCTGCTGGATAAGCTTCCGCTTGGTGGGGCGTGGGATTGCTCTTTGCAGCGCTGGGCGTGGTGGCATTTCTTGCTGCTCTCGTTGCAGCAAGCGCCAGTGGCCCTTCGCGCCTCCCGCGGTCTCTCCGAATCAGACGCATTAAAAAAGGCCGCCACTCAAGCGAGCGGCGGCCCCAATGTGACAACTCTATTCCTGCAACCCGATTACTGCGGCAATGTCCCGGTGTAGTAGAACAGGACATACGCGGCAACCGCACCGCTGCTGGTAGGCACACCGTAGGCTTTCACAAGGGTTCCACTCGCCAGAGCATTCTGCACCGCCTGGAGCGTAGTTGCATTGGTCAGATTCTGCTGCGTGACCGTAACAATCCCCTTCGTGTTGTCCACCTGATAGACCAGCGATGCACTGCCGGAAACCGTGCTCAGGTCCACCGTCACCGGCTGCACCCCGCCCGTGACCGTCATCGCAAAGCTCAACCCATTCGTGATCGCTGCCGCTGCACTGGAAACCGTTCCCAAGGGAAGCGGCGTCGGCTCAATGACCGCGAACTTGGCATACCAGTCCGTGGTATTCGTCGTCGTGCCGTCGCCCCAGCCGGAGTAGCTCACGCCCCAAACCCTCTGCTGTCCAACCGTGCCGCCAAAATTCGCGGAGCTGTTGGCCACGCTCACAAAATCAGGGACCGCATTGGCGCCCGTGTCTGCCTGGGTCGGGAAGGTGAAGTACCACCAGTCGAAGCCGGTAATCGTATTGCCCGCCGAATCCGTTCCATTGTCCGTGGTGCTGGCGATGTAGGGCAGCGTTCCCGTGTAGTCGTCCTTGGCAGTTGCAAAGTCGCGGGTGTAGGTGAAGTTGCTCGGGCTGGCGCCTGAGATGTTACCGTCGTACCGCGCAATTTCAATGTCCACCGTATCGGCAGTAAGGGTCGATGCCAGCGGATCGACCGCACTGACGTGAACCTTGAAGCCACGCGCCAGATCCGGCAGTCCGCCCGGAGTCGTCCCGTCAAAGAAGCTCGTGCCCGTGCCAATCGGAGTGGTGTCGGCGAGCGCATTCTGCGGCGTGCGGAAGTAGAACTCAGTCGCTGCCACGATCTGCACCGGTACCGCCAGTCCGTTTTCGTCGGTAACCTGCATCACCTGGTTGGTCGTGTTAATGTGCACCACGTGGCCTTCCGGACTGAGCCAGACCTTCTCGAAACTCGTGCTCGCCCAGATGCGGACCGCAACCAACGTTCCACCCGCCTGGTAGCGCGCCGCAATCCGCACGTACTTGCCCGTGCCGTTATTCAACAGCGATGCACCGACCGTCGAGAAATCCTTGATCGTTGTCTTAGTCTGCGCATCCACGTCGTAAAAGATTGTGCCGTTGGTGGCATCGGCAAGAATGTTCAACTTGATCCCGCTAACAATCGGAACCTCTCCGGAAGACGGTACCGGATAAGTCGCGTAGTCCTTGGCAATCGTAATCGTACTGTTGTCGGACGAAACCGCGGTAACTTGCCCAAGGGTATGGCGCAATACCAACCGCGTCAGATCGTACTGCGGATGATGACGTACCGGGCCGTTGAAATTGATCGCCCAGATAGGCGCGGCGGAAGTGGCAGGCCAATGCTCCACAATAAACGCCGGGTGCTTCAGATCAAACTCAAGATCGAGAGCGTTAGTGCTGTTTGAAGTAACTGTAAGGGGTTTTACTAAGGTTAAGGTAAGTGGAACCGTAAGGCTGCCCGTGCTTCCGCTCGCACCCTTAATTTGAATGTTGCTGGAGGGAACCGTTGTGCTTGCAGTAAGACCGGAGATAACCGAGGGATCGGGGGAACTAACTAACGTTACATCGCCGGGGTTCGCACTCAGCGTAAGCTGCGCGCTGGTATAAGTCCCGGTCGGAACCGTAGCGTTGCCGATAATCTCGCCAAGCTGATCCAGTTGCACAAGGTTAATAAGAGGCGGAGTGGAAGGCGCGGTATAAACAATCGCCGGCGATCCTCCGCTCTGCGGAACCAGCGAGACACTGAGCACCTTGACGCCGATGGTCGCCCAATCTTCCGTTGCGTCATCGCTTAGCACGACATGAACGCTACCCGTGGTGGCAGGCGGAGGAGGAGTGTTGGAATTATTGGAGTTGTTGGACGAAGAGGAACCGCCACCGCAGGCGATCGAGAATAACAGCGCGGCAACTCCCACTCCGCCAAGGATGCGAAGAGACTTGCAGTTCATGAATGTGCTCCCTTTTTTACAGTAGTTGCTGGTTCGATCAGTTCGCCACTTACGGAAGGTGCTGAACAGAAATCTGAGTGCGACGAACCACCTGGACCGCTCAACGTCCCGCGTCCTCCGGTTCGAGTGCGAATCAGTGTTCCCGATTCTGTATAGATAACACGGGCCCGCGGCCAAATGTTGCGATCTTAAGATAAATTTTCTGCGCTTGTATTTCCGATTGAAACCGCACCGGGCCCGAGCTGGCGGGAACTCACAATCCCGGGGACGAAAAGGATTCTTGTCGGCGGCCCCATCCTGAGTTATGGTGGTTACGTCAAACTGTTTACTGAGCCTGGGATACGGCGATCGCTCTTGCTGAGCGCCGCAGTGCCGGGTCTGCGATTCTTGGATGCGCTATGTCAGACGAATGTGGCACTCACAGGGATATCGGCGCCGCACCCACTCCGGCCGACAAGGCCTCCGGAATCCCTGAGCGCCAACGCTGGGAACAAGAACGCGACAGTACCAGCGAATTCTTCCGTCTCGTCAACGCCAGCACTGATACCCGCAGCTTGAGCCATGCGGCGGTAGCCTTTTTCCATCGCCGAAGCCACTGCGATGTGGTAAGCATACGCTTGCGCGAAGGGGACGAATTTCCCTACTTCCAAGCGCTTGGCCTTCCCCAGGAGTCCCTCCCCGACCAGAACACTCTTTGCGCCAAGGAATGCTTCGGCGAAGTGATCCAGGATGTCTGCCACGGTGCGACGCTGGAGTGCCACTGCGGAGACATTATTCGCGGGCACGTCGATTCCTCCCAGCACTTCTTCACCGCCCAAGGAAGCTTCTGGACCAACCGCGCCAGCGAACTGCGATCGCTACACGCCGCCGAGGAATCTCAGCCCCGGCGCCATGGCCGCTGCATCCGCGACGGCTATGAGTCCATCGCCCTCATCCCTTTGAATGCCGGCGGCGAGCGCCTCGGCTTTCTCCAATTGAACGACCAACGCCAAGATCTGTTTTCGCTCGAAACAATTACCCACTGGGAGAATCTCGCCAACCATCTCGCCCTCGCCTTGGCAAGGTTCCGCGCCGAGGCGGCGCTGCACCAGAGCGAGGAGCGGACCCAGGGTTTGCTGCGCACGATTTCCGACGCAGTCATCATATGTGAATTTTCTCCAGAGGGTGGGATCGCGCACTTCCTGGAAGTGAACGACGTCTATTGCCAGCGTCTCGGCTACACCCGCGAAGAGATGCTATCGATGTCGCCAAGGGACGTTGATGATCCCGCGTCGGGAGTTTCCGCGATTGAAGTTGGGAATCAACTCCGCGAGCACGGTGAAGCACTCTTTGATCAGATTCTCATCGCGAAAGATGGAAGCCGGATTCCGGTAAAGATTCACAATTGCCTCATTACCCTGCGTGGACGCCCTTGCGTGATCGCCACCGTGCGCGATATGAGCGAGCAGTTCCGCGGCGAGCAAGCTCTGCGTGACAGCGAGCGGCGCCTGACCCAGGCTACAAAGGTCGCGAATTGTGGCATCTTCGAGGTTGAACACAGCACCAACACGTTCTACTGCTCACCAACCTACAGGACGATCTACGGCCTGGGTGAAGAAGAAGTGATCACGTATGCAAGAATTCTGGACTGCATTTTGCCCGAGGATCGGGAGGCCGTACTCTCTGGCCTGCGTCAGCGGGTTGATCCAAAGGGCGCCGGACTTCTGAACATCGAACACCGCATTGTTCACCCCGATGGCATCCGATGGGTCAAGGTCCGCAGCAGAACGTTTTTTGAGGGCGAGGGAGATGCGCGGCATCCCGTCCGCACCGTCGGTGCCGCGGTGGACATTACGGCACGGAAGGAGTTGGAACTCGAACTCCGCACCAACCAGCAACACTTGCGCAGCGCCCTCGATATGGCGAAGCTGGGCATCTGGAGCCGCGACCTGGAAACCAACGTCATCACCCACGATGCGTTAGCTCGTTTGATCTTCGGCTGGAAAGAGGATCAAGTCGTCACTCTGGAAATGTTGTTCAACTCCATCATCCCGGAAGATCGCGGACGATTCTTTGAAAAACGCGACACCCTGCTCAGCAGCCAGGAGGAGTCCGAGGCGGGTATCGAATACCGCATTCAAACCACGGACGGACGCAGGCGATGGCTCTCGGTACGCCGCAGCCTGCTGTACGATACCGCCGGAAACCCTACCCGAATGATCGGCGTCGTCCAGGACATCACCCGCCAGAAACAAGCTGCCGAGGAGAAGCTGGCACTGGAGCAGCAGTTCCTTCATGCTCAGAAAATGGAGGCCGTGGGCCGGCTTGCAGGAGGCATCGCCCACGACTTCAACAATCTCCTCATGGTCATTCGCAGCTACGCCGAAATCACCGAGGATTGCCTTCCCGCAAACGACGGCTTGCGCACGAACGTCCAGGCCATTATGAAAGCCGCCGACCGCGCCGCCAGTCTCACCAAACAGATGCTGGCCTTCAGCCGCAAGCAGGTGCTATCTCCGGTCGCGCTCAATCTTAACTGCCGCCGTCGCCGAGTCGGCGACCATGTTGCGGAGGCTCATCGGCGAAGACGTGGAGCTGCAGTTGAAGCCTGCGGAGTCGATTTGGACCGTGCAAGCCGATCCCGACCAGATCGCCCAGGTGCTGATGAATCTGAGCGTGAACGCTCGCGATGCCATGCCGCAAGGCGGTACGCTCACCATTGCAACCCGTAACGCCACGCCGGACGAAGCCTTTATCGCCGAGCATCCCTACTTCAAGCCCGGAGATTACGCGGTGCTTCTCCGTGTCGATACCGGAACCGGCATTTCGGAAGAAGTTCAGCAGCACATGTTCGAGCCCTTCTTTACCACCAAGAGCGTGGGCAAGGGCACCGGACTCGGCCTCTCTACCGTATATGGCATTGTGAAGCAAAGCGGCGGCTACCTGATCGCCGATAGCGTGCCCGGACACGGCGCCTGCTTCTCCATTTACCTACCCAGGGTGCAGGGTGCTGTCCTTGGCGCGGAAATGCGTAAGACGGAGTGGCTCCAGCGCGGCGCCGGAACCCTGCTCGTGGTTGAGGATGAAGCCGAGCTTCGCGGTTCCATCCATGAATTCCTCGACAGTCTCGGATACACGATTCTGGATGCCGATTGCGGGCCGCAGGCGCTGACCATCGCCAGCCAGTTCAAACAACCGATCGACCTGATGATTACCGACCTCGTGATGCCAAAGATGAGCGGCAGGGAGTTATCGCAGTTGCTGGGCGATAGCCGCCCCGGGATGAAAACGATCTTTATGTCGGGTTACACCGATGACGCTGTCATGCACCACGGGGTTCACGAGGCTGGCGTTGTGTTTTTGCAGAAGCCGTTCAGCCTTGCCGGTGCTGGCGCGCAAGGTTCGCGAAATGCTCGCCTCGGCGCAGCCAGCCACGGGGCTCGAAGAATAGCAAACGTCGGCGGTTGCTCTGGTTCGCCGGCTCTAACGGGCTGCGGTCGGCCTTGCTTTCACCCCGCGCCTACTGCGATTCGTAGGCCATCTCGACCAGCACGTCTTCCGGCGCAACCTGGATCTCCAGCGAGCCTTCCTGCGGCAGCGCGTCAATCGGCAGACGATCCCGGTAAAGCACGAAGCGAAGGTTGAAGGTGTGTCCCTGTTCGGCGCCCAGCAGCGCCATCGGCAGCTTCATCGCCAGAATTTTTCCCAGCGCGATCTCGACGCCCGTGCGGCTCGCTCTGCGGACGCAAGCGCAGCCTTGCCGTCGTCTGCGCAGCTTCCAGCCGGTCATCTCGTCCCTGCGCCACCTCGACGTCCAGGCGAAAGTTCGCCACCGCCTGCTCGCCGTCGCGCAGCGCCAGATGCAGCGTCACCATCGTCTCGCCCTCCGGCAGCTGCGCGGCAAAATCCAGACGCGCATACAGGTGCGCTTCATCGATGCCGGCGTAGATCGCCTCCAGCACAAACAGTTTGCCGTGCATGCTGCCGCCCCGCCGGTCGCTGGAGAACATGGCCGCGCCCATCCAGGCGAAGTAGCTGCTCACCTGTCCGTCGATCGCCGGCCGCACGTAGGCGGTTTGCGGCACGAAGATCGCGCGCACCAGCGCCCCCGAAATCGGCCGCGCCAGGTGATCCGGCGGAACTCCGCCCAGCGCCGTGTACACGTTGGAGAGATGCTTGCGGTACAGCTCGTCGAAGTCGCGATCGTTGGCCGAGTGGTGTTCCGGACCGTACCACCAGTTCCAGTCGCTGCCTTCGGCAATCAGCAGCTCTTCGTAGGCCAGCTTGCGCTGCTCCTCCCGGGCGCGGCTGGCATTGTCGTCATAAAATTCGCGCGCCTGGCTCAGGTAGTCCCATGCCTTGTTGTCCTCGGGCGCGCCGATCCAGACGTTGAAGTTGGCATTGATCCAGGAGCCGGGAACCAGTCCGCGCAGTTTGCCGAAGCTCTCCGGCTTCTGCCGCGCAATCGCCTCGGAGATCGTGATCGGCTCGATCTGCGGATCCCGCTCGCAGGCCGTCGTAGAAGCGGCGCAGAAAATCGCGCCCGTTGCCTTCGTAGCTCTCCCACGCATTTTCGCCGTCCAGGATGATCGACAGCACGGCGTCGCGCCCCGTTTCCAGCACCGGCGCGGCGGCGCGTTTGATGTTGTTCAGCAGATGTCCGGCCGCCTCGGATGCGCCCATTCCGGCATAGACAAAGCCCAGCAGGTCGCTGATCCGGTGATCGCGGAAGACCATGTTCATCGTCTGCCCGTCGCGCTCCCAGCGGTAAATGTTGTAGAGCTTTTCGGCGCTGCTCGCGGTCCAGATAGCCTTCGCTGTCGCGCCTCATCTCGTGGCCCAGGCTGCGTCCCAGCACGCCTTCGTCGGTCGCCATCCACTGCACGCCCAACTGCGCCGCAATGCCCAGCACTTCGTCGGAAACCGAGCCTTCGCTCGGCCACATCCCCACCGGACGCACCCCGAAGGTGCGCTGGTGCGAATCCAGGGCGCGCCGAATCTGCTCCTCTGCGTCGTCCGGACGCCGGAAGCGCTCGCTCGGCAGCGGCAGTCCAGCAACCGACTCGCGGCCCGTATTGGTGTCGCAGAGCAGCGGAAGAATGGGATGATAGTACGGCGTCGGCGGAAAGCTCGACCGAGCCGCGCGCAGCCGCCTCGCGATAGGCCGGCAGCACGCCCCTCAGAATCTCGTGCTGCTTGCTCATCACGAAGCGCTGATCTTCCTCGCTGTAACCCTGTCCCTTTTCGATCAGCGCCTGCACCGCCGGATCCGCCAGGTAATACTCGTCAAACCACGCCATCTGCGAGAGCACCTGCAGATCGCGGTAGTCGCGCTCGCCGAAGGTGATGGCGGCGTGGGCCGGGTCCGGTCCCGCCGCCCGCACCTGCTCCCACAGCTGCCGATAGCGCGGGTAGCGCCCGATCATCCGCTCCCCGTGCGCCTGGAAGAAATACGTCAGCGCAAAGTGCTGTCTCTTCCAGGCTCAGCTCCGCGGCTGGCTTGGCGGCAACGTCCCAGAATGGGTCCTTGAAAATTCCGGAATTGTAATCTTCAATCTGCGCCACCAGCGACGGCACAATGTTGAAATTCTGGTGAACCTGCGGAAACTCATCCAGCAGCTTCACCATGCCGTAGTAGTCCTTGAGCGCGTGCAGACGCACCCAGGGCAGGCGGTATTCACCGCTGACCAGGTCCTTGTAGAAGGGCTGGTGCATATGCCAGAGAAGCAGAAGTCGAAGTTTGCCTTGCGCCATCGGAGAGTATGAATCCGGTGAAATCCCTTGCCTGAAGAACCCGACTAGGATAGCAGCCCTACGGCATCGCGGCCATGCTAGACTCACGAAAGTACTTCAGATCTCAACAAAGGTGTCTGCGCCCGGTCGCGCCGTGAAGATTTTTTCCCGCTACATTCTTACCGAAGTCGTGCAGCACGCCGCCATCGGCGTCGCCCTGTTCACCTTCGTCATCTTCATGCGCGACCTCGGACGGCTGCTGGAAATTGTCGTCCGCAACAGCGCTCCCCTGCCCAGCGTGGCCGAGCTTTTCCTCCTCACCCTGCCCGTTGCCTGCACCATCACCATCCCCATGGGCCTGCTGGTCGGAATTCTCATCGGCCTGAGCCGCCTGGCCGCTGACAGCGAAGTCACCGCCATGCGCGCCAGCGGCCTCGGCGCCTGGATGTTCGTCCGCATCATCGCCATCTTTGCCATCGCCACCTGGCTGCTGGCCCTGGCCAACAGCATCTGGCTTGCCCCCATGTCCTCGGCGGCGCTCGCCCGCCTGGAGAACAAGCTGAGGAGCTCGCAGGCCTCGTTTGAAATTCAGCCCCGCGTCTTCTACGAAGATTTCAAGAACATGGTGCTCTACGTCGAGGATGTGCGCTCCGGCTCCAATGCCTCGCAGTGGCGCGGCGTCTTCCTGGCCGATGTCACCGACCCGGCCGCGCCCAAAATCACCCTGGCGCGCAAGCGGCATCATCATCGTCCGACAATCCCGACTCCATCCACATGCACCTCAACCACGGCTCGCAGCAGGAGTTGCAGCCCCAGAATCCCGATCAGTACGAGATCTCAACCTTCACGCAAACCGACCTGCCCATCGCGCTGCCCGCCCCGGACGAAGCCAAGCAGGACCTGGTCCCGGTCGCCGAGATGAGCACCGCCGAGCTCTGGTACCGCGGCCACCATCCCGAAACCGATAACTGGCAAGCCGCGCAATCCGCAGGACACACCCGCCGCGCGCGCCCGCTGGTATCTGGTCGAGTTCCACCGCCGCCTCGCCTTGCCCACCTCGTGCCTGGTTCTCGCCCTGGTCGGCATCCCGCTCGGCCTGTCGTCGAAAAAAGGCGGCAAGAGCATGGGCTTCGTGCTCACCATCGTGCTCGTCTTTCTCTACTACTTCATCTCCCTCACCGGCATCTCTCTCGGACGCAGCGGCCGCATTCCGCCCGGCGTCGGCGTCTGGGCCGCCAATTTCTTCTTCCTGCTCGCCGGACTCTTCCTCCTCCACCGCGTCGAGCGCACCGTCATCGATCTCGGATCGCTGCGCAGCCGCCTGGGACGCCATTCTGCGATGCGATTCGGAACGCATCGCCGTAAGATGCCGCCGAATCCGCCGCGCCGGCGCATGGCCGCCGCCCGCCGCGCAGCCGGCCCGGCGCACTGCCCCAGACGCTTCGGCGTGCGTTACCCGCTCCTGCTCGACGAACTGATCCTGCGCGACTTCGCCATGTATCTCGCCATGATCCTGCTCTCGTTCATCCTGCTCACCCTGGTCTTCACCTTCTTCGAACTGCTCGGCGACATCGTGCGCAATCACATTCCCATGATCATGGTGGGCCAGTACCTGCTCAACGTAACTCCCTCCATGATCTACATCATGACTCCGCTCAGCGTCCTGCTGGCCGTTCTCACCACCATCGGTCTGCTGCAGAAGAGCAACGAAATCACCGCGATGAAGGCCACCGGGACCAGCATCTACCGCGTCATCTTCCCCATCTTCGTCATCGCCGCCGCCATCAGCACCGGCCTGTATTTCTTCGACCAGCTCTACATTCCCGCCGCCAATCAGCGCCAGGAGACCCTGCGCAACCAGATCAAGGGCAAGCCCGCGCAAACCTATCTCCGTCCCGACCGCAAGTGGATCTTCGGCGAGCACAACACCATTTACTATTACGAGTTTTTCGATCCCGACCAGAACACCTTCGCCAACATCACCGCCTTCCAGTTCGATCCCGAAACCTTCGAACTGACCGGCCGCGTCCACGCCGCCCGCGCCCGCTGGTCCGACGCAGTTGAACAAGTGGATCTTCGAGCAGGGATGGGCGCGCACCTTCCGCGGTTCGGCCATCCAGAGCTACCATCACCTTCGACGCCGAGACCTTCCCGACTCTCATCGAGCCGCCCTCCTACTTCAAAAAGGAAGTGCGCCAGAGTTCGGAGATGAACTCCAAGGAACTGCGCGCCTACATCGCCGACCTGCAGCAGAGCGGCTTCGACGTCGTCCGCCTGCGGCGTGCAGTTGCAGAAGAAGTTCGCCTATCCCCTCATCACCCTCGTCATGGCCATCCTCGCCGTTCCCTTCTCGCTCTCTGCCGGACGCAAGGGCGCGCTCACCGGCATCGCCGTCGCCCTCAGCGTGGCCATCATCTACTTCGTCGCCGCCGGACTCTTCGAAGCCATGGGCAACGCCAGCCAGTTGCCCGCCGCCATGGCCGCCTGGGCTCCCGACCTCATCTTCGGCTTGCTCGGCGGATATCTCCTGCTCAAAGTTCCAACCTAGCCGATGGTGAGCGATATGCCCTGTTTGCGACAACAATTGTTACGTGGGCCAGCGCATCGTACTTTGCTGTGTGTTCCGTAGTACTTTCTTGCTATAAATACTTCGGAACTTCTGCGGGAGGGTATAGTGCCGGATCAGACATCGCTCTTGACCCCTATTGATAACATCGGAGCCGCTGGGTCCAAATTCTCGGCGAGCGGCTTTCAGAAGTATTACGTGCTTTTTTTCTTCTCCGGTGTTCCGGCCTTGCTGTACCAGATTGTCTGGCAGAGGGCGTTATTTGCGATTTATGGCGTGAACATCGAATCGGTCACGATCATTGTCACGATGTTCATGCTGGGGCTGGGTCTCGGCAGCCTTGCCGGTGGAAAGCTCTCAGCGCAGTCAAAGATTCCGCTCCTCGCTCTGTTTGGCGTAATTGAGTTGGGCATTGCAACATTCGGACTGCTCTCGCTGCGGATATTTCATTTTGTCGCCTCCTTTACGGCCGGAACATCGACGCTCGGTACTGGAATCGCGACGTTCGTCCTTCTACTGATACCCACCATGCTTATGGGCAGCACGCTTCCCTTGCTAGTTGCTCATCTGGTTAGGGGAAACGGCAATGTCGGGGAGTCGGTCGGCGTTCTCTATTTCGTAAACACGCTGGGGTCAGCCGTGGCCTGCTTTGCGGCTGCGTATTTGCTGATGAATAAGTTCGGCCAGTCTGATTCATTGAGAATTGCCGCCACAATTAATGCTTGCGTGGCCGCTACGGCGCTGGTCTTGTATTTCACTTCAAAAAATAGCCCTGCTGTCTTCCATGAATGCTCAAAAGACTCTCCTCGAGAAGTGATCCCTTTCTATGCTGGTACGTTTCTTTGTGGTGCGGTCGGATTCATTGCATTGGGCTATGAGATGTTGTGGTATCGCCTGTTCTCGTTTGCCTCCGGGCGGTCAGCCCGCTGCTTTGCATTGCTCTTAGGTTGGTATTTGGCTGGGCTGGCCTATGGTGCGCTCGCAGTCAGAGATGAATGTCGCCGCCGACTCTCAAAGGATTTGAGCGCCGTCCTAGAGGCTGCCTCCACAGTAGTGATCTGGGGCAGTGTGACGGCCTTCCTAGTTGGGCCGGTGCTCTCAATCGTGATGAGTCACGTTCCTGTGTTTGATTACACCTTTCCCTTAGTATTCATTTCGGCGGCGCTTCTTGGAGCGGCTTTCCCTCTTGTTTCACATGCTTCGATTGACCCTAACGCCGCAGACACGGGTGCGAGACTGAGTTGGCTCTACTTTAGCAATATCGTTGGCTGTACTGCCGGCAGCTATCTCGTGGGTTTCACGGCCATGGATCACCTCTCGACACGCGGCGTGTCAGCGGCTCTGCTCGCACTGGGGGCGGGGATTGGCATTAGCCTATCTGTTGCGGCAAAACGCCGAGTGCCATCGATGCGGTCTTGTGCAGTTTTGACTGTTGCCGGAATTCTAGTCTGCACTTCGTGGCCCCTCTATGCCCATCTCTACGAACGGCTCCTGTTCAAAACGGCGTACAGCAAGACTGACGTTTTCAAACATCTCATTGAGAACCGCGACGGAGTGATCGCGGTCTCACAAGATAATGTGGTATTCGGCGGGGGAGTTTACGACGGCAGGATCAGCACGGACTTGGCGAATGATGTCAACCTGATCGTACGACCCTATGTGCTGAACGCTCTTCACCCGAGTCCGAAAAATATATTAATCGTGGGACTTTCCGCGGGGGCGTGGACCCAAGTTCTCGCGAACAACCCTGAGATCGAGCGCATCACAGTCGTGGAGATCAACCCCGGGTATCTTCACATCATTCCGCAACATTCGGAAGTGGCGAGCTTAATGCAGAACCCCAAGGTAACGATCATCATCGATGATGGCCGGCGTTGGCTGGTTAGCAACCCTGATAGAAAATTTGACGCAATCATTATGAACACGTCACAGCATTGGCTGGCCCACAGTTCCAATCTGCTCTCTGTTGAATTTCTAAGATTGATCCGGCGGCACCTCAATCCGGGAGGCATCCATTACTACAACACTACCTATTCAGGTGAGGCTCTATTGACAGGGGCAACGGTGTTCCCCTATGCGCTTCGTATTACAAACTTTTTAGCCGTCAGTGATAGCCCGATTGTGTATGACAAGGAGCGATTGAAAGTCACTCTCTCCAATTACACAATTGACGGAAAACCCGTTTTGGATTTAAACAATCCAGCTCATCGAGCACTGCTCGAAAGATTGCTCGCATTTCCGAAAGAAACAAAATACGTGGAGACTGGCGACAGTATCAGGGCTAGGTTCAAAGGCGTACGTCTCATCACTGACGACAACATGGGAGCAGAATGGCGGCAAGCCCCGCCGAATTAATTCCAATAGCCCAGCCCTTATTTATTTTTCGTCCGCGCCGCGTTGGCCCGAAGAAAAGCTCCATAACCGGCTTCATCGATCTTTCCGTCCGCCAGCGCGAATACCGCTTGCGCCGCATCCTCCTCGCGGGCACTAAAGCAGTAGCCGTTCAATTCTAAAAACAGGATGCCGACCACAAACCCCGTGCGCTTGTTGCCATCGACAAAAGGATGATTGCGCACGATACCCGCCGTATAGATCGCCGCCAGTTCGACGGCGTCAGGAGAGACGCCATAGGCGTGATGCTGTTGGGGACGGGCGAGCGCGGATTTCAGCAAGCCGTCGTCGCGTACTCCCACCGCGCCGCCATGCAGCGCGAGCAGGCGATCGTGGAGCGCGAGCGCGTCGCGCGCATCAATCCACACCGGTCCTCTCACTTCGCGAGCACGCGTAGCGTGTTCCGGTAGCGGCCGATGATCTCCTCGGCTTTCCTCATCTTCTTCTCAAATTCGGGATCGTAAGATGTTAGCTGATAGCTACCGTCGGGAGCCTCGATCAGGAACAGCGGCTCGCCTTCACCGGCGTGCAGACGATGGATCACTTCTTTCGGCAGAACCACCCCGAGCGAGTTCCCAACCTTGCGTACTTTCAGTTCGACCATAACCGCGCCTCCCCGTGTTATTACTATCGTAGTAACATTTTGACGCCGTTGCAAACACAAAACCAGCTCCGATTATTGATTCCCTTTACGCTCCAGCACTCCGCACATGACGCGCAGGACCTCGCCTTCCGCGGCTGCGACCGCCGCTGCTACAATCGCATCTATATCGCAATTGCATTTCTAGGTGACTGCCTTGCAATTCTCCCAGCTCCGGCCCCTGTTCCCTTACATGAAGAGGTACTGGAAGCGATTCGTCGCCGGAACCCTCGCCGTCTTCTGCACCAACGGCATCTGGATTCTCAGGCCCGCGCATCATCAAGCGCATCATTGACGACCTGAATCACGGCGTCACTCACGGCAAGCTGCTCACCTGGTGCTGGCTGCTGGTCGCAGTTGCCGCCGGCAAAGGAATCTTCCAGTTCCTCACCCGCTGGATCATCATCGGCATCTCGCGCGAGATCGAGTTCGACCTGCGCAACGATCTCTTCCGCCATCTCGAAGCCCTCGACTTCGGCTTCTACCAGCGCACCCGCACCGGCGACATCATGGCCCGCGCCACCAACGACCTCAACGCCGTCCGCATGTTGCTCGGCCCCGGCCATCATGTACTCGGCCAACACCCTGGTCTTCACCATCGGCGCGCTCTATCTTCATGACCCGCATCAGTCCCAAGCTCACCCTCTGGGCCTTTCTTCCGCTGCCCGTCGCCAGCATCCTCGTGCAATACTTCGGCAGCCCGCATCCATCGAGCGCTTCGAGCGCATCCAGGCCAAGTTCAGCGACATCAGCGCCCGCGCCCAGGAGAACTTTTCCGGCGCCCGCCTCATCCGCGCCTACGCCCAGGAAGACGCCGAAATCGCCCTCTTCGAAACCGAAAACACCGACTACATCAACCGCGCCCTGCCGCTGGCCCGCCTGATGGGAATGCTCTGGCCCACCCTGGAGACTGATGCTCGGCTTCGCCCTTGTCATCGTGCTCTGGGTCGGCGGCCAGGAGGTGCTGCAGCACCGCATCTCCGTCGGCGACTTCGTGGCCTTCACCACCTACATGATCCAGCTCACCTGGCCGGTCATCGCCCTCGGCTGGGTCATCAACATCTTTCAGCGCGGCACCGCATCCATGGGACGCATCGACGAAATCCTGCGCCAGAAGCCCACCATCGCCGACGATCCCGCGCTCATCACCGTGCCCGCCAACACCGAGATTCGCGGCGAAATCGAGTTCCGCAATCTCTCCTTCGCCTACGGCCATCAATCGCAGGCTCAGCGAATCGCTAAGCTCCGGCGTCACGGCCCGCTCTCCTCGTCGGTCGAAGCTCGGCGCCACCGTCCTGCACAATGTCAATCTCAAAATTCCCGCCGGCACCAGCCTCGCCATCGTCGGCCCAACCGGCTCCGGCAAGTCCACCCTGGTCTCGCTGATCCCACGCATCAATGACGCCGACTCCGGATCGGTCCTCATCGACGGACGTCCCATCCGCGAGTATTCCGCTGGAAACCCTGCGCCGCCAGATCGGCTTCGTCCCCCAGGAAACTTTCCTGTTCAGCGCCACCATCCGCGAAAACATCGCCTTCGGCGTCGAGGACGCAACCGACGAGCAGGTGCAGCAGCGCCGCCGAAATCGCCAGCATCGCCGCCGATGTCGAGGGCTTTCCCGAGAAGTACGAAACCATGGTCGGCGAGCGCGGACTCACGCTCTCCGGAGGCCAGAAGCAGCGCGCCGCGATTGCCCGCGCCGTCATTCGCGAGCCCCGCATCCTGGTCCTCGACGACGCCCTCGCCAGTGTCGATACCCACACCGAGGATCAGATCCTCAACGGCCTGCGCCAGGTCATGCAGGGACGCACCACCATCTTCATCTCGCACCGCGTCTCCACCGTGCGCAACGCCGACCGCATCGCCGTGCTGCACCACGGCCAGATCGTCGAATACGGCACCCACGACGAACTCATCGCCCTCAACGGCTACTACACCAGCCTGCACGACAAGCAATTGTTGGAAGAGGAACTGGAGACCGCGTAGAAATTTTTTTGAGGGTGTCATTCCGAGCGCAGCGAAGGACTCCAGCGCTGAGCAAATCGCCAGCGCCGTCTCAAGCTTTTTAATCAGCAATCGATTTTGTAGCCCAAGTCGATGAGTGGCACGGGCTCGCAGGGCGGCGTTGGGGCTTAGCGCACCAGCAGCACTTCGCGAATGTTCTCCTTGCCCAGGAAGAACTTGATCGAGTGGTAGTCGCGGAAGAGGTTTTCCACGTGCCGGTTCTGGAAGACGCGCTGCAATTGGAAGCGCGGCCCTTGCTGCAGCTCCAGCGTCTCTTCGTTCTTGATGTGATAGCGGTAGTACGGCGCTTCCGCGCCCGCGTCGCGCGTGTGGAAGAAGGCCAGCAGCGCGCCGCGCGGCTTGGTGATCCGGTAGATGCGCTCCACCACCGGCTTCACCAGCGGCTCCGGCAGGTAGTCGCAAACGTCCCACATCAGCACCGCGTCAAACGACTCCGGTTCGTACTGCAGTTCCTCGGCCAGAAAGCGCTCCACGTCCACCGTCGCGCTGCCCTCTTCGACTCCGGGAATCACCAGCCGGCTGGCGTTGGCCGCCATCAGCACGTCTTCGTTGTAGGCCTTGTGACCCAGCCCGGTAATGAAATGAATGTTGCTGCTCGAGGTCGGACCCAGGTCCAGAACCTTCTGCCCATCCGGCCGCAGAATCGCCCGCGTGAAGTGGTGGAATCCCGTCGAGCGCCGCGGAATCCGCACAGCGCCTTCGCCGGGCAAAGACGGTGGCTGCGCTGCCGCCGCCGAATAGATTGCGAAAGAAACCCAATGGAGACCTGGCCCGGGATGGAAAGATGTGAGCCGGCACACTCGCGCGCGCCGGCCCTCATGCTCTCACTCTACTTCTTTTCCGCGATGCCGCCGCGACTGCCACCGCTGCGCTGAGCGCGCTCGACGCCGCTGCCACCGGCGCTGCTGCGCACCGCCGGCTTGCGGCTCGGCTTGGCTCAGCCCTTGCGAATATCGATGGCGCCCTTGAAGAACGCTCCATCCTCAATCACGATGCGCTGCGTGATGATGTCGCCGTTCAGCAGCGCCGACTTCTTCAGCTCGACCTTGTCCACTCCCGTCACGTTGCCGTCCACCTTGCCGTGGATCACCACATCCTTGGCAGAACACGTTGGCGCGCACCCGGCCGTTGGGTCCAATCACCAGGTTGTGATTGTGCAGGTCGATGTTGCCCTCGACTTCGCCGTCAAGGTAGAGATCTTCGCTTCCAGACAGTTCGCCTTTTATGATGACCGACTTGCCGATATGAGCAACATCGGCGCGATAGGTATCCATTTTTGGCGTCTCCACGGTGCGGGGTGGTCGGTACGGAGGGAACGGTGCCGGAGCCACCGGTGCCGGCGGCTGCGGGTGTGGAAGTTGACGGCTTTTCGTCTTCTCTGCGCGGTTTCCACATCGGAACACTCCCGTTCATTGTTCAGCTTCGGCGACGCCAGAATCTGGCAGCCCGTTGCGCTATCCCTGTAGCAACAGCAAATCATTGCTCCCTTGACTATAGCGAACCCCGAGCCAGCGGCAACGCCTCAAGGCCACTTCTCCAATCCATTCTACGCCCAGCGCCTGCGGCCAGAGCGGCAGTATTCTATCCTTGCGCAGGCTTAACCGAGCGCCTGCGACGAGCGCCATCTCCGGGCGCGTACCCGGACAAGAATGAGCCCGTCGCACGTATGCGAGATTCCGGATTGGCGATCCGCTTGCAACAGCACGCGCTCCATCTGCTTCTAACCCTATCAGTCTGCAGACTTTTTAGGCTCGTTATGAACGACCGGCCACTTCCGTACCGCACATCCACAATGCGTGCCCTGGCAGCGCTCTGCATCCTGCTCGCCTCGCTTTGCCCTGCCCGCCGCCGCCTTCGCCCAGCAAATCACGCCCGGAGAGCTGGTGCGCCCGGCCATCCAGAACGAGATGAACGACGACTCTCAACCTCCACCTCTTCGCCTGGAAGGAGCGCAAGAATCACGGACACAAGCACCCAGGTCGAGCACCTCGTGGACACTCCCCAGCGGATCGTCAGCCGCGTCGTCCTCATCGACGGCAAGCCGCTCAGCCCGGCCAGCAGCGCGAAGAGGAGGAGCGCATCCGCAAGATGCTGCGATCCCGCCCAGATGCGCCGCAAGCTATAAAGAGCAGCAGGAGGACGACGCCCGCACCCGCAAAATGCTCGCCGCCATCCCCGACGCCTTCGACTTCACTTACCTCACCGCCGATACGGCTCCCAACGGCCACAAGCTCGCACGCATCAACTTCACCCCCCGCCCCGGCTTCAATCCGCCCAGCCGCGAGGCCGTCGTCTTCACCGGAATGCAGGGCGAGATGGTGGTGGACGAGACCGCCAGCCGCCTGGCCAAAATCGACGGCACGCTCTTCAAGGACGTCAACTTCGGATGGGGAATTCTCGGCCGTCTCTACAAAGGCGGACGCTTCGTCGTCGAGCAGAGCGAGATCACGCCCACCCATTGGGACACCACCCACATGATCCTGCACTTCGACGGCAAGGAGCTCATCTTCAAATCCATTCACATCGATGAAAACGAGACCTCCTGGGACTTCCAGCCCGTGCCGCCCATGTCCGTCGAGCAGGCGCTCGACTTCCTCAACCACGCCGAGCCCCGCAGGACGCCAGCTCCGCCCTTAGCCGTCCTGAGCCCCGGATCGTCTCCTGGCGCACCGTCAGCCGCTCGATCAGATCCTCCTTGATCGCATACCCGCGCCCCGCCGCGTCGCTCACCGCAATCGTCCCCTCGCGCGGAGACCTTGACCTCCGGCTCGATGATGTCCTCCCGCCAGTAGCGCGCCGAAGCCGAAACATCGCCCGGCAGCGAGAAGCCGGTCAGCGACGACAGCGCCAGGTTATGCGAGCGTCCGATCCCGCTCTCCAGCATCCCTCCGCACCACACCGGAATCTCGGCCGCCAGCGCCACGTCGTGCACCCGGATCGCCTCGCGTGAATCCGCCCACCCGTCCCAGCTTCACGTTCAGAATCCGGCAGGCCTTCAGCTCAATCGCCGCCAGCGCGTGGCGCGCATTCAGAATCGATTCGTCCAGGCACAGGCTGGTCGCCAGCTCATGCTGCAGCAGCGCGTGCAGATAAATCTCGTCGCTCCACAGCGGCTGCTCAATCATCAGCAGCCGGAACTGGTCGAACTGCTTCAGATGCTCCACATCATCCAGCGTGTACGCGCTGTTGGCGTCGCAGGAGAGCAGAATCGCCGGCCACTGCGCGCGAATCTTCGCCAGCACCTCCACGTCCCACCCCGGCTTCACCTTCACCTTGATCCGCTGATATCCCGGCCGCAACCTCCACCGCGATCTTCTCCAGCAGTTGCTCGTGCGACTCCTGAATCCCAATCGAAACTCCCGCCGCCAGCTCCTTGCGCGTGCCGCCCACCAGCTTCCACAGCGGAACCTGCTTCACCTGCGCCTCGGCGTCCCACACCGCGTTCTCCAGCGCCGCCTTGGCCATGCGATGCCCGCGCACCGCGGGCATGCGGAACGCCGCCTCGCGCCCGCTCTCCAGTTCCCTGCCCGCAAACGCCGGAGCCAGATATTCGCGCAGCACATACCACGCCGTATCGGTCGACTCCTCGCAATAAAACGGATGCTCGCCCGCCGTGCACTCGCCCCATCCATCCACGCCCTCGCAGTGCACCGTCACCAGCAGAATGCGGCGCTCCGTGGTGCGCCCAAAGCTGGTCTCAAAGAAGTCCACCAGCGGCATGCGGATTTCGCGCAACGTAATCGCTTCGATTCTCATCCTGCGTGCACCGTATCAGAGCCTCGCCCAGCGCGCAACTCATCCGCGCAGGGCTTTCGTCTCACTTTCTCACCTTGAGATAGTGAGCTACATGGCAATTTTCTTCTCACTAATCGCGGGATGCTCGCTTAACCGCCTGCGGGCGACATGACTCCGGCACGGCTCCTGTGCTTTTGGAGAGTTCAGAATTGTTGAAAGCGTGGTAAAAGGTAGCCATGAAACTGTTCCGTCTTGTTTGTGCGCTTTGCGCTTGTGGGCTGGCCGCCGCAGCGCAGCCTCCACCAGTGACCGTACCAACCGGGCCGGCCAATCGCAAGTTGATCTGGGTGCTGCAATCCGGCAATCGGCTGGCAGCTTTTGACGCAGTCAACTTCCGGAATTTGCAAACGGTGGCGCTGCCGCCTGCGACCACAAACAATCCGGAGCGGATTTCAATCAGTTCTCAAGGTGCGGTGATGGTGGCGTATACGCCCGGCGAAGACGCTTCGTTGCGCCGGATCTGGCAGTCGGACCCGCGTTATGGCTCGATGCAGGCCAGCGAGCGCAGGTCCGCTCCGTGTGTCGACGACCTCATCGCCGCAGCACTTCCCGAGGTCTATTTCGCTAGTGATCCGGAGCGGCTGTTCTGGTTCGAGAACCGCCCACAGTGTTTCACCCGCGACAGTTCAGGTGCTTCCGGCAACGACTCCGTGGAAACGGTCTTCTCGGCCTGGACCACCAACCGGCGAGGAGGAGATGTGCGCCAAGTCGCTGAGATTGACTTTCCGATGTGTGACTGCACGACCGGAGCTTGCAGCGAGAGCTGCCCGCAAGCATTGGTCTGGGCACCCGAAGCCGGGATCTCTGATTTCTTTTTTGTGACTCGCTGGGTGCCCGGACAGTTGGAACCGCGGTTCCTGCAAACCGACCTGTATCGTCTACAGAACGGACGGTGGGCAAGCCAGAAACTGGCCGCACCCGTTGAGGCGATCGCGGACGCCGCAGACCATGGCAATGTCTTTATCGAGATTGTGAGCGATGCGGGCTGCTGCGGTTGGGAAAACGAGAGTGATGATCAGACACTGCTCTATCGTAATGAGCAGGCTACAGTGATCTACGATGAGCGCCAGCGTTTCCATAACGACAATTACGATGTCAGCTTCTTTACCTCGGGGGTCAAGCTTTCGCCTACGGGCAGGCGGCTTGCCTACACGCTGGCCAGTACCGCGCCGACGGGAGTGGAGATTCGGTTGGCCTCCGACGGCAAGAACAACCCCGAAGAACTGAAGCGGGTAAAGCAAGCGATCGCCGACCTGCCGCGGGTCGAAGTATTGAACATCGCCGATCCCAAGAAAATCGTCATAAGCCTCCCCGGCGAGTTCGCGGGGTGGCTCGACGAAGAGAGGCTACTGATTGTGCAGGCTGGAGAGCTGGTAGTGATCGAGGCCGATAGCGGTGCCAGCTCTCCGACACAAATCAAGGCGGAGAACGCGCAGCGAGTGTTCGTGCGCTAGCCCGTGGGTACGAGAAGTCAGGCGCCGCGCCTCGAGTGTTGCGGACGATAACAGGGCAAGGCACCCACTATTTGGGACCGATCCTACATGATTCACGCTGCGCGCGAAGCCGCTTCCAGCTCTCCACGGTTCCAGTGCGCTAGCTTCGCTGCCGCCTCGTAGGTGCTCTGCAAAAATTCCAGCAGCATTTGTTCGGGCGATTCCGCGCTGCGCACTGCTCGTACATCAGGATGAACTCCTTCAACTCGGGATGATAGAACGCGGCCTTGGGCTGCACCGGTTGCAATTCGCAAGCCCATCGGGAGCGGGCGCGGCGTAGCAGTAAAACGCAGGCTCTGGCACGTCCGCGCCGCCCGGCCACCATCCCGCGCCGATGACCTCGTGCGAGTAGGCTTCGCGCGTAATCAAATCCGCGCCCGGCCGCGCCGGCGCGCGCCGCCCCGAGAAGCGGCTCACCGCCAGATCGAAGCTCCCCCAGAAGAACTGCACCGGGCTGTTCTTTCCCAAGAAACGCGCGCGAAACTGCTTGAACACCGCATCGCAGGAGACCAGGATGTGCCAGAAGCGCTGCGCCGCGCCGGCGTCGTAGGCGTGATACAGATGGTCTTCGGCAAACGGAATTGGGTTTGCAACCTCGACCGGCTTGGCAAAGATCGAAACTTCAATCCCCAGCGAGCGCAGGGCCGACATGAACTCCGCATAGAATGCCGCCACCGTGCGCGGCATCAGCGGAATCTGCTTGCGCACGCCGTCCGAACGGTCGATGAGCAACATGTGATCGATGAAGTCGAACTGAATTTCAAAGACGAAGTTCCCGTAGGGAATGGGCGAGGTCGTCAAGCCGCGGGCGTTCACGTAGAG
>CAVTRQ010000005.1:0-13089 GCA_963737175.1 uncultured Acidobacteriota bacterium
CGGAACGTTCCACCAGTGGTTCGTATTCTCCGTCAGCTCCAGCCGGACTTTGCCCACCATCTGCGTCCACATATGAAGGTTGTGATAGGTCTCCTGCCACTCCCGCAGCGGCAGCGCGGGCCAGGCTTCAGAGTGGGAGAGGCTGCGAGTGCCTGCGGGATTCGCGATTTTCATCTTTGTGTCCGCCTTCATGTTTGTGTCTGCATTCGTGTTTGCATCCATAACCGCGCTCCAGTCACAGTAAGTAAGCCGTCCGCGCAAAGCCGACCGCTCCTCTGACATCAGATGCCCTTCCCCAGAGCTGCGTTCACCGGCGTCAGAAGAAGCGTGCTCCACAATCGCCGGCGCAACCATCCCCTGATTCGCTCTAAAATAGAACTCCGCAAGGAGCACGCACCTTGAACCCTGAATCGAAACTTGAAATCGTACAAGCCGGAGAAGCGGTGCTACGGCAGATGGCGCGGCCTCTTGGCGCCGATGAGATCCAGAGCGCGGAGATCCAGCAAACCATCGCCGCCATGCTGGAAGCCCTCCGCCTGGCGCCCGGCGTGGGCTTGGCCGCGCCCCAGATCGGACTCGGCGTGCAACTTGCGATCATCGAGGATCGCCAGCAATACCAAAGCTCGTGGAGCGCCGAACAGCTCCGCGCCCGGGGACGTGTGCCCGTCGACTTTCACGTGATCATTAATCCAGAGTTGGAAATCGACAGCAGCAGCACGCAAGCCGAATTCTTCGAGGGCTGCCTCAGTGTTCCCGGCTATACGGCCGAAGTCCCGCGCTACACCCGCGTCCGCGTGCGCTATCTCGATCAACGCGGCGAACGACAGCAGCTCCAAGCCGAGGGCTGGTACGCCCGCATCCTGCAGCATGAGATCGATCACCTCAAAGGCACTCTCTTCATCGACCGCATGAAGCCGCGCACTTTCATGTCGGTAAAGAATTACCTTGATCGCTGGCGCAATGCCGAAGACGAAGCCCGCCGCATCTTTGGCGGTTGAGCGCCCGCCATCGGCGCCCTACCAACACCATTCAGGACATATGAGCCGAACGGCTGTTCCAGTCCTAAGGTGAAAAATCCTGCGGATTTTTACAACCCTCTCTGCTCCGAGCCCATCTTTTCACACACAATGTGGGCCGGTTCCGCATTTGCCGAATTTCCTCACACGCTTCAATAGTGGCAATCAGTTTCTACAACTCACAGTCAAGTGCTCCCGCCGCTTCCTCTTCGGGGACAGGAGCTCACTCGCCAAACTAAGTACCCGGTCTGGCCTAACCAAACTATCGACTCAAACGCGAAGAACAGGGAAAAGCCAGAGACGACAACACTCGCACAAACCGTAAAGGTGCTACTGCTCTGCTTCGTCGCCGGATCGGGTCGAGACAATTTCGTTGGGAGGAAAGTGTATATGAGCAGTTTTGACCGTGCATATGAAATCTCGGCAAGCTGGTCCTCACAGATGGCGATGAGGCTGATACTCTTTTTGGGGGTGACGGCCCTCGCCTCTCACCCAGCCCTCGCAGAGAATCAATCACCGGCAAGGGGGCTCGACGTTGCTGAGTTACAACTTGTGGAAGGAATCGAGATTCCAGCGGATTATGTGGAAGCCATCCAAGCGAAGTCCATCCATGAACTAGGCAAGTCGAAGGCGTTCAACGCAGTGCAAAAACTGGACGCCCAATCTCAACCGACGCAGAACCTGCAGTTAACTTGGACGGTCACCCATTTTGATGCAGGCAGCCGTACAAAGCGCATAGTGGCTTCATATACGATCGGGAAGTATTTCGGGGTCGGCGCAACGAGAATGATTATCCACATACAGCTTCGTGACCCCGCGACAAATACCTTGCTCCTTGATAAGGATGTAGAGGGTGCAATGAAAGGGGATTCGATAAAAAATCCGCTAGATCCATTTAGCAGTTCGAAACGTATTACGGACATCGAAGCGAAGAATATCGCCAAGGCAATAAGAAAATCCGTTCACGACTGATCGAATGCCGAGTAGCAGCGGTTGAGAGCGCCCTACCAACCGGCCTCGCTCCAACGCCCCAGCAGAAAGCGTCCGTCGCCGCCGGCCTCGCGCTCGTATCCAATTACGCTGAGTCCTGCGCCAAAGTGCTTCTGCAGCAGCTCGCGAGTGCGCCGTTGCACCTCGGCGGCGCGCGTCCGCGTCTCCGCCTGTGCCTTCCATTCGTAGATCTCCGCCGGAATCTCAACCTGCGCGGCAACCGCTATTTCCGGCCGCTTTCCGCCCGCCAGCGTCTCTTCCACCCGCGCCGAGTGCAACCACCACTCGGCCACCAGGCGATCGCTCGGCAATCCGCCCTGCAGCGGCGAAGACATGATTCCATACTGATTCACAACGTAGCGCCGCACCACCGCGCCCAGCTTCTCCAGGTTGAAAAACGCGTTCTTGATCTCCAGCGGATCGAAGGTCCATTCGATCAGATCGCAGCCCTGGCTCATCGCAAGCTCGCGCTGAAACAACTTCATCTCGCGCCCCAATCCCGTGTTGCGCAGCGTCTCCTTCACTGCCAGCATGTGCGAATGAAGGAAGGTGTGACCCTCGCGCACTCCCGGCAATCCAAAGGCGAACGCCACCAGCGTCGAGCCGTCATAGGCCCCCAGCACGTGCCCGCCGATCTTCTCCCCCACCACGAACAGCCGTGCCGGGATCAGCTCGAGGTCCTCGAATCCCCACACTTCCTTCTCCAGCGCCACCACCTGCCGGAACTCGCCCACCGTGTGACAGGTGCGAAGCACCAAACCACCCCAGCTCTTTTCCGCGTATGAACTCAAGTTGTTGCCTCCATCAGCGCTCATACCACTCGGTCAGCGCCCGCAACCGTTGCACCATCTCCGGACGCAACTCTGCCCGCTCGTAGCGCCATCGCCAGTTGCCGTCCATCTGTCCCGGCCGGTTCATGCGTGCCCGGCTGCCCAGTCCCAGTATGTCCTGCATCGGAATCAGCACGGTATCGGCCACCGAAGCCATCAGCGCCCGAATCATCGCCCACTGGATTTCTTCGCCCCGCAAATTCAGGTACTTGCCGGCGAACTCGCGTTCCTCGCCGCAGCTCTTCTTCGCTGCGCGTCGAGTCGCCGATCCCGCTCGTCCACCAACCCACCGTGGTGTCGTTGTCATGTCCGCCGGTGTAGGCCACCAAGTTGCGCTCATAGTTATGCGGACGGAAGCTCGGTCCCTGCGGATCGCTCCCAAAGGCAAATTGCAGCAGCGCCATCCCCGGAAAATCGAAGCGCTTGCGAATCGCCTCCACCTCCGGCGTAATCTTGCCCAGGTTTTCGGCCACAATGGGCAGTTCGCCCAACTCTCGTTCCAGGGCCTCGAACAGTTCCATCCCCGGCCCCTTGATCCAGATGCCGTTGACCGCCGTCGTCTCTCCTGCCGGAATCTCGAAGAACGCCTCAAAGCCGCGGAAGTGGTCGATCCGCACCATGTCGAAGAGCCGCATCACTCCGCGCACCCGCGCAATCCACCAGCGGAAGCCATCCGCCCGGAGCCGCTCCCATCGATAGGTCGGATTGCCCCACAACTGTCCCGTCGCGCTGAAATAATCCGGAGGAACCCCGGAAACCTTCAGCGGATTCCCCGCCTTCATCCAGCCAGAACAGCTCGCGGAGCCGTCCACACGTCGGCGCTGTCGTGCGCCACGTAGATCGGCACATCGCCCATGATGCGGATGCCGCGCTGCCGGCAAGCCTCACGCAGCGTCGCCCCATTGCCGGAAGAACTCGAACTGCCAGAACTTGTAGGCCGCAATCTCCTCGGCCAGCCGCTCGCTCCACCGTGCCAGCGCCGCCGGCTCGCGCGCCGCCAGTGCGGGCTCCCAGCCCGTCCAGGCGATGCCGCCGTGCGCATCCTTGGCTGCCATGAACAGCGCATAGTCTCCCAGCCACGCCGCCTGCTCCGCGCAAAACTTTTCAAACTCCGCCTTGCGCGCCGGGCTTCGACCTAAGCGCGCAAAAAAGCGCGCCGCCGCCTGCCGTAGCATCGCAAAGCGGAAATCGATCACCGCACCGTAGTCGATCGAGGTCGTCGGCAGCTCGGGTACATCGGCAAGGTCGTCGCCGCTCAGCCATCCCTGCTCCACCAGCCGGTCCAGGCTGATCAGCAGCGGATTGCCGGCAAAGGACGAAAAGCACTGGTAGGGCGAATCCGCATACCCGGTTGGATTCAGCGGCAGCACCTGCCAAATCTTCTGTCCCGCTGCGGCCAGAAATTCGATGAACGAAACGGCTTCCGGCCCCAGATCACCCGCACCATAAGGCCCCGGCAGCGAGGTCGGATGCAGAAGCACGCCGGAGCTGCGCTGAAATCTCATCGGTTAGCACACTAACCGCAACCGGCTTGAACGTGCAAGAGCCGAGCCAACCCAGGCAAATCAGAGCAGGCGCACCTACCCCACATCTGCCGCAGTTAGCAGATGTGGGTAGGAGCTCAACAACGCAGTGGTTCTCCAACCTTGAAACTTTGAAACCTTGAAACCTCGAACCCTACTCCCCACCCTTCGCCCCCTGCCAATGCCTCTCCATCTCCTCCAGCGAAGCCTCGCCCAACTCTTTCCCCTCCGCGCGCAGCCGCGCCTCCACATGCCCAAAACGCCGCCGGAATTTCCGGTTCGTTTGCCGCAGCGCCGACTCCGGATCGACCTTCAGGTAGCGCGCCAGGTTCAACACCGTAAACAGCAGATCGCCCACCTCGTCCTGCAATCGTCCCTGCAGCTCTGGCGGAACTCCGCCGCGTCCGCCGCGCCTCGGCCCACCGGCTGCGGCCCCGGCGCAGGAATCCGTTCGACCTCGCGCCGCAACTCCTCGGCCTCCTCGTGAAGTTTATCGAAGATTCCATCGATCGAGGGCCAGTCGAAGCCCACGTGCGCGGCTTTCTTCGAGAGCTTCAACCCTTCCAGCAGCGCCGGCATCGCGCTGGAAACCGATTCCAGCAGCGGCCTCGGTCCGTCCTCCGCCGCGTTCACCGCCTCGCCGGAGCCGCCGCCTTCTGCGCCCGCTCCCCTGCCTTGATCGCCTCCCAGTTCTTCAGCACCTCGCTGGAGGTCTCGGCCTGCACGTCGCCAAACACGTGCGGATGCCGCCGCACCAGCTTGTCGCTCAAGGTCTCCAGCACCTCGTCGATGGAAAAATGTCCTTGCTCGCCCGCCATCTCCGCGTAGAACAGCACCTGCAGCAACAGGTCGCCGAGCTCGCCCGGCAGCTCCTCCCAGTCGCGATTCTCAATCGCCTCCAGAACCTCGTAGGTCTCCTCGACCGTGTATTTCTTGATGCTGTCGAAGGTCTGTTCGCGATCCCACGGGCATCCGCCCGGGGCGCGCAAGCGATGCATGATCTCCACCGCACGTTCAAAGCGCTGGCCAGTTGTCATGCCTATCAGTTTCCACGCGCCAGGCCGCAAGGCAAGTCCGAGCCCAGCGCTCGCAGCCGACAGCGTAGCGTTACCCGCCCGAGCGCCAGCGGCCGACAGCGCAGCGTTACCCGAGCGCCAGCGGCCGGAGCGGCGTCCGTTGCCGCGTACCCGTCCGATCCCATCCAGACTTTCTCCTGCTTCAGCCGACCTACTCTGCTTTCCCTGCATCTAATTTGCTTCTATGCGATGCTTTCCCGGACGCGGTCCATTGCCGGAGCGCGTTGACATCACCATCATCGGCGGTGGAGTCAATGGCGTGGCGCTTGCCCGGAAGTGTGCGCAGGCCCGCAAATCCGTGCTTCTGGTCGAGCGCGACGACTTCGCCTCCGGTGCCACCAGCCGCAGTACCCGCATCGTTCACGGCGGCCTTCACTCCTTGAGCGGGGCACGCTCGGCATGATTGCGTGAGTCCTTGCAGCGGACGTGCGGCTCTGCTGCGCGAGCAGCCGCATCCTGGTGCAATCGCTGGATTTCGTCTTTGCTGCCAGCGCCGGCTCCCGCTACTCCGGCCTGCGAGATTCGCACCGCCCTCTGGCTCTATCGCAAGCTCGGCGAAAGCTTCCTCCGGCCAACCCTGGCCCGGACCTCGAATCCCTGCGCCGCGCCCTCGACCCCACGCAGCGCTGGACCCTGTATCCCTATCAGGACGCGCAGTGCGAGTTCCCCGAGCGCCTGGTGGCCGACTGGCTGCGCGACGCCTGTGCCGCCGGAGCCATCGCTCGCAATCACGCCGCCGTCCTCGCCATCCGCGCCGCCGAGGGCCGCGTCCGCGGCATCATCCTGCGCGATGACCTCACCGGGCAGGAAAGCTACGTCAAAAGCGAGTGGGTCATCAACGCCACCGGCCCTTGGGTCGATCTCGTCCGAGACCTCACCGGCCTCGCCGCGTCCCGACCGCTCGCCCGCACCGTACGCTCCTCCCACCTCATGCTCCGCCGCTGGCCCGGCGCGCCCAAAATCGGTCTCCACGCGGCGCTGCGCTCGGGTCTGCAATCTTCCCCGCAGGCTGGTCTGCAGACTGGTTTGCAAGCAACGCCCCGCGAAGGCAGCTTCATCTCCATCGTTCCCTGGAATGGCATGTTGCAGGTCGGCTCCACGGAGGTCAGCCACAGCGGCGATCCATCGCTAGCCTCACCCACGGCCGAGGAAATCGAATTCCTTCTGAGCGCCGCCGCAACGCTGTTTCCCGCAGCCAGGCTCACCCCCGCCGCCATCGCCTACAGCTACGCCGGCGTCGTCCCATCGACCACCGCAGCGGCGAACGCTTGCCCGGCGATTCCACTGTCTGCCGCCACATCCTGCACAATCACGCCGACGAGGGCGCACTCGGCCTGTTGTCGATCTTCGGAGGCACGCTCGACAACCGCCACCGCGCTCGCCCAGAAGACCGCTCACACCATGGGCCTGCGTTTGCGGTCGCTCGCCTAATTTTCAGCTTGCTTTCGGTCAGTCCAACGGCGTGGAAAACACCTTGCAGCGCTGGGCCGCGCGGTCCACACCTCCACCGGAATCCCCCAGGAGAGCACCGAGGCCATTGCGCGCTGGCATGGCCGCCACGCGATGTGCGTGATCCAGAACGCGTTGTACGATCCCATCCTGCGCCGGCCCATCGTCGATGGCCATCCCCAGCTCGTCGCTCAAGCCGTCGAAGCCGTCGCCTATGAGCGCGCCGTCACCCTCGCCGACATCCTCCTGCGCCGCGTCCCCGTCGCGCTCGATCAGAACTGGAACGAGGACTGCACTCAGCAGGCCGCTGCCCGCATCGCCCCCGCCCTCTACTGGAGCGACGCCCGCATGAAAGAGGAAATCCAAGCCTTCGACGAAGAACGCAACCGCTTCCTGTTCAAGCCAAAAAACCTCAAACCAACCGTCATCGCCGCATAATCCCTCAGCCCTAAAACCTCGCTGCCGCGAGCCTCGCCGGATCGTCCCCAATCATCCCGTCCACTCCAGCCGCGCCAAGCCGGCGCATCGCCGCCGGACGATTCACCGTCCACGTCAGCACTTTCATCCCTGCCGCGTGGAACTGCCGCACCCGCGCCGGGGTCACCAGTCGCGCGCTCGGCTTCACAAATTGAATGGGGAGACCGCGCCACGCCTTTTCCTCGTGGCATCCGGTCGAAGATGAATGCCAGCGGCAGCCAAGGATCAATGCGATGGAGTTCCAGCAGAACAGGCCTTCGGAACGATGAAACCACAAATCCTCGCGCCGGACGGTAGCGCCGCAACAACTCGGCCACCGGCGCTTCCACCCCCCGCACTTTCAGCTCGATATCCATCCAGCCAAGCGGCGCGTAGCGGGCGAGCACCTCTTCCAGGCGGCAGAGTTCAATCCCCGCGCGGCCCGAGCGCCGTCCGGGGCACCCTCCAAATCCGCGTACCCGGCGGCGAAGCGGCAGTGGGCGAAGGTCGGAGCCCTCCCGACGCACCGTTCGCGCAGGCTTCCGAACGTATGCCGTGCAATCGCGCGACCCCGCACCTGGGCGTCGTGCCATACCACCGGAATCCCATCCGAGCTCAGCCGCACGTCGAACTCAAAGCCATCGCAGCCGCATTCGATGGCATGATCGAAGGCCGCAAACGTGTTCTCGGTAAATTCGCCGCGACAGCCCCGGTGCCCCAGCAGCAGCATGCGCCCCTAACTTGAGATCCGCTACTCCAAATCAAAGTCGCGCAGGAATGGCTTCGACATATCCGGCGCTTCCTTGGCCTTCTTCACCGCCTCGGCAAATTTCTTTTCCAGCACGTCGGCCTTGTTCTTTTCCGCCTCCACCGATTGCCGGAAGATCGATTCCTTGCGCACATCGCCTTCGCGCATGGCGCGTGCGGCCGCTTCCATATCGGCAAAGGTTCGGGACGCCGGCTTGGGCGTGTGGGAGATGACCGCGCGGGTCACCGGGTCCACCCGCAGCGTCGCCTCGCAGCAGGGGCACATCACTTCAAAACCAACTTCGGGCGCGGAATTCTTCTGCTTCTTCGACATAGCGCCTCCATGCTAGCACCACACGCCTCGGGCAACGAGAGCTTGGCTTCGTCAGGCAATTGGACGATTACTGTCAACAACAGCCCTTCTATCCACCGATCGCAACACCCCTTACAACCGGATAATCTGGTGTCCCGGACACTGCGCAGCCGCGGCCTTCTTCAACTCCGAAATCAGCTCCGGCCCGTACTGCGCCAGAAAGTAGATTCCCGGCAGCACCCGCTCCTGTAGCTCTTTGTGAGGAAACAGCTCGGTCAGCACCCGATGCGCATCCTTGGTCAGCGCTTCATTGCGCCGCAACTCCGCCCGTGCCGCCTTGGCGCCAATCTTTGAGAGCTGATACAGCATCTTGCGTTCGCTCCGCGCCGCCGCGTCCACCAGCGTCGGGTCCAGCTTTTGCAGCTCCGCCCGCAGCGCTTCCAGATGTTTTTGCAACGACTGCCGGGTCTGCCCTAGCGCCTCCTGCAGCCCCGGCGCCAGTACCCGCGACGCCAGCAGCTCGCAGACCTGCGCGCTGCCGTGGAACAGGTCGCGGAAGCTCAGCCGGTAGCGCGCCAGCAAATCGCTCATCGCCGGACTGATGATGGTGGCCGAAAGCCGCGGCATCACCGGAGTCGTGCGCCCCAGCAGCTTTTCGTACACCACCCCCGCCTGCGCAAAATAGGCCAGCTCGGCCGGTCCGCCAAAGTACACCGCCGTCGGAAACAAATAGTCCTGCACCACCGGACGCAGCAGCACGTTGGCGCTGAACTGCTCCGGATGCGCCGCAATCCGCTCCAGCACCTCGCGCCGCGCCACCCGCTGCGCCCCCAGCATGAATCCATCGCCGGCCCGATGCAGCACCGTGCGCCGGTTGCCCTCCAGGGAAAACAGCAGCGTAGACTCCGGCGTCACCCGCACCTGCTCGTGATACCCCGCCTTGCGCAGCGCCTTGCCGCGCTCCAGCAGCGCCTCGTCCAGCTCTTCCGCGCGCTCGGCCGCCGCGCGTGAACAGCGGCTCGGCAATCGCGTGCAGCTCGTCCTCCAGCGGATCGACCAGCACCAGTCCCGGTCCCGGCCATGAGCCGCGTAAACAGCCGCGCAAATGCCGAGCCATAGCTCTCGCCCACGCGATAGCTCTCGCGCAGCGCATCGCTCACCCATCCCGGCGCCCAGCACCGCCGTCGCCCGCTCCACCAGGCCTTCGATCTGCGCCTCCAGCGGCAGCGGCCCCACCGGAGCAGCCGAGCTGCTCTGCTCCGTCGCCGTCAGCTTCTCCAGCTCGCAACCCTCGGGAATCGTAACGCTGGCGATCTCTTCCAGATCGTGATCCTCGGTCGCCAGCCAGAACACCGGAATCGCCGCAACCCCCTGCGCCGTCAGCTCCTCGGCCATCTGCAAGGCAGAGGCTGCCTTCAGCACCGAGTACAGCGGCCCGCCCAGCACGCCCACCTGCTGTCCGCTGATGCAGGCCACCGCGCCCTGGCGAAAGCTCTCGATCGACGCCAGGGTCGCATCCGCAGCGCCCCATCGCCGGTTCTGCTTCTCTAGCACGTCGGCGACGCGCGCCCGCCGCTCCGCCGGAAACTCCAACCGGGCGCCTGCAGCCGGAGTGCCGTCCGTTGGCCCGTAACCGGCTGCAAAGCCCCGCGCGTACTCCAGCACCGCCTGCGACTGTGGCCGGTGCGCAAAAAATCCCTCCACCTTTTCGTACTGAAAGAGAAAATCCAGAAACAGCCGCGAGCTGTGCGGGATCGCCGTGAACGGCATGCATTCGGTCTTCACCAAGCCACCTCTGTCCACAACTCAAGCATCCCGTCCCGCTTCCTCGCTCGCATCTCGCATAATGTCCGTTGATGAACTTCTGATGAACTTCGAAAACAATTCGTTAGAAATTGGATGTTCCCTGCAACCGCACGATGCAGCAGCCTCCACGCACCTTCCAAGCCGCATCCCCTTCCGAGTCGCGCCCGCTTCACACTCGCACCTACCGCCAGCCCAATCGCACGCAGCCAAACCTTTCGATTGTAAACAACATCGGACGCCAGCACCTCAAGCCTCACGCCAAATCCGCTCACCTCGCATCGAATCCGCGTTTCGAGCCTCTAATTAAGGCATGACACTTCTGCTGCAAGCGTCCATCCTTCATTCGCTCTGGATCGTCGTGCGCCGCTTCGGTGCCTTCGCCTTCTTTCCTCTCGGCCTGCTTGATATGTCTTTCCTTGCGCCTGGCAGCTTTGACGCTCTTCTCATCGTGCTCACCGTCGCGCACAAGGAGCTCTGGTGGTATTACGCCCTCATGGCCACCGCCGGTTCGGTCTGCGGCACCTGGCCCAGCTTTCAGTTCGGCCGCAAAGGCGGCGAGGAAGCGCTGGAGAAGCGCCTCGGCGCGCGCCGTTCCAAGAAGATTTATTCCGCCTTCCGGCGCTGGGGCTTCTGGTCTCTCTTCGTCGGCGCCCTCGCTCCGCCGCCCATGCCCGCCTCCGCCTTTGTATTAGCCGCCGGAGCCCTGCGCTATCCCTGGCACCGCTTTCTGTCTGGCGTGGACCCTCGGACGCCTGCTCCGCTTCGGCTTCATCGCCTGGATCATCGCAGCGTTATGGAGGCCACATCTTCCATTGGCTGCGCGGCTACTACCGCCCCGCGCTGTGGACCCTCGCCGCCATCGGCATCATCGCCGGAGCCGTCGCGCTCTGGTTCTATCTCCGCGAACGCCGCCGCCACACCACCGAAACCTCCGATCAACCTCAGCGCGTGCCTAATTCCGCTTCTCATCAACCTTCTTTCGGGTGAGGATCCAGCCAATGACTACCGAAACGATTGGCCACCTGTCACCCGCATTGCCAACCGATTACCCAACTCGACAATCGTTGCTGGATTTGCACGTTACCGCTGCAATTCGCCGCACCATCCGCGGCGAAGTAGCCATCGTTCGCTCAGGTGCTCGCCGTCGGACAAACTGGAGCACCTGAAACTTGAACTTCCAACTCGAAGCCCGGCCCTTCCGGTATCATGAAGTCTGTATGAGCCTTACCCGCGAACAAGCCCTCGAAATGTTCCGCTCCGATGATCTGATCGGTATCGGCATGGAAGCCGACGCCATCCGCCGCAAGCTTCATCCCGACGGCATTGTCAGCTACATCATCGACCGCAATATCAACTACACCAACATCTGCACCGAGTACTGCTCCTTCTGCGCCTTCTATGCGCCCGTCAAGGGTCCGGGCCGCGAAAAAGGCTACCTGCTCGACTTCGAAAAGATTTACGAAAAGATTGCCGAAACCGTCGACATGGGCGGCACCGGTGTGCTCATGCAGGGCGGCATCAATCCCGATCTCAAGATCGACTGGTTCGAGTCGCTCTTCCGCGGCATCAAGCAGCGCTTCCCGCAGGTGCATCTGCACTGCCTCTCGGCCAGCGAGATCATCGGCATCGCCGAGTTCAGCAATCTCACGCTGGAAGAGACCATTCGCCGCCTCATGGACGCCGGACTGCAATCGATCCCCGGCGGCGGCGCGGAGATTCTCGACGACGAGGTCCGCGCCAAGGTCGCGCGCCTCAAGTGCACCACCCAGGACTGGCTCGACGTTCACCGCATCGCCCACAAACTCGGCATGAAGACCACGGCCACCATGATGTTCGGCGTCGGCGAAAGCGAAGCGCACCGCATCAACCACTTCCAGCGCATCTACGACCTGCAGGAAGAGACCGGCGGCTTCACCGCCTTCATCCCCTGGACCTTCCAGCCCAGGCACACCGCTCTCGGTGGCCGCGGCTGGCCCGAGTCCACCGCCGTCGAGTATCTCAAGACGCTCGCCATCTCGCGCATCTTTCTCTCCAACTTTCCCAACGTGCAGAGCGAGTTGGGTCACCCAGGGATTGAAGGTCTGCCAGATGGGCTTGCGCTTTGGCGGCAACGACGTCGGTTCGGTGATGCTGGAAGAAAACGTGGTGAAGGCCGCCGGCACCACCAACTGCACCACCGAAGAAGAGTTGCGCCGCATCATTCGCGACGCCGGCTTCCGCCCCGTCCAGCGCGATACCCTCTACCGCACGTTCTTCCTGAACTAGAGCGGCGGGGAGCTTCGGGTGCAAGCCGGCAGCGTAGGTGTTACACATCAGGCTCTGGCTCGTCCATCGGATGAATTCGAGATGTGCGCGGCTGCGCTGCAACGCAAGGGCCTCGCCTGCCAGCAGCGCGGCCACCAGCACAAGCACTCCCAGGCGCGGCATCAGGCGCGGCTCGGGCGCGACCTTGGCAATCAGTGCCCGAGATCAGGACCCCGGCCAGGCCTCCGATGTGGCAGGCATTGTCGGTTACTCCGGTGATCGCCTCGAAGACCACGTTGTATCCCACGAATGCAATCAGGCTCCGCATCGTCGCCTGCGTCAACACTCCGGAGGAGAACTCACCGAGCTTGATCGACGCGATCAGCGCTCCGGCGATGCCGAAGATCGCTCCGGACGCGCCCGCGCTGAGGACGGGCATGCGGTGGCACCAGAGGCTGCCCAGGCTGCCCGAGATGCCGCAGAGAAGATAGATACATGCGAATGTATAGCGTCCGTACAGCCGCTCCGCCATTCCTCCAGCGACCATCGGCGCACTGTTGAACGCGATGTGAATGATGCCGAAGTGCACAAAGCGGGAAGTCAGCAGCCTCCACCACTCCCCGTTTAGCGTAAGAGGCG
>CAVTRQ010000006.1:0-368916 GCA_963737175.1 uncultured Acidobacteriota bacterium
CTTGCTCCAGCGCCAGTTGCACCTTATGATCGGGCTCAACCGCGGTGACCCGCACATAGACGATGTCGCCGGTTGCCAGGATCTCATTCGGCGAGTGATGGCCGGTCCAGGCCATATCGCCGCGACGAATCTGGCCGTGATACTTGCCGATCTTGATCTCGGCTTCGGCCTGCGAGACGCCCGTCACCAGGGCATGAAAGTAACTGCCGGGCTCCGGCTCATGATTCCAGTCGGGGTGCTCGTAGAGAGCAAAATCCTCGCCGGCCGCAAACAGATTGCGTACGGGCCCCTTCCATCCGTGACGCCGCTCGTAGGCCGCAAGGCCATCCAGCACGGCGCGGGTCGCGGTCTTCTGCAATTCCAGTGTCGAGCGAGGTGTAGACCCGCAATCCGCCCTCGTGCACCTCGTCGGTGCCGTACTTCTTCTCCAGGTAGCGCCGCGTCTCCTCGATGAAGTACGGCGCCAGGTTGTTGGGGTCGGATTGCAGATGAAGCTTCAGCGGCCGGCTCTTGGCCACCTGCGCCTGCTCCGCGGTGATCCGCCCGTCCTCCATCATGTTGTTGATGACCAGGTTGCGGCGGCGCAGCGCCTTCTCGGGATTATTGATCGGAGAGTAGGCGCTCGGCCCCTTGGGCAGTCCCGCCAGCAGGGCCGCTTCCTCGATGGTCAGATCCTTGGCGGGCTTGCCGAAGTAGAACTCCGAGCCCGCTTCGAATCCGTACACCCCATGCCCCAGAAAAATCTGGTTGGCGTACAGCGTGAAGATCTGTTCCTTGGTGAAGCGGCGCTCGATCTGGATCGCCATCATGATCTCCTGCACCTTGCGTCCGAACTTGCGGTCCGGACTCAGGAACAGGTTGCGCGACAGTTGCATCGTCAGCGTGGATGCGCCCTGGGCCCGCGATCCGCTCGCCAGGTCGCGGTAGGCCGCGCCCATGATGCGCCACAGATCGATGCCCCAGTGCCGCTCGAAATCCTTGTCTTCGATGGAGATGACGGCGTCGCGCAGCACCTTGGGATAGTCCTCGTACCTGGCAATCACCCGGCGCTGCAGGGCAAAGGTGCCGATGACGTTGCCCTTCTGGTCATAGAGTTCGGTGATCGAGCTGGGACGGTAGCGCTCCAGGTCGGTGACCTGCGGACAGGTCCGTCGAATAGACGAACAGCAGCCCTGCCAACGCGCCGAACAGCGCCGCCGCGACAATCGCCAGCCCGAAGATCACGCGATGAACCGCGCGCGTTCGATCCGCGTGAAGAATGGGCGTCGCCTGTTTGTTGAGTAGCGTGGTCATTTCCGGTGAGGGTCAAGCGCAAGCATAGCACCACTCGCCGCCTCTCCCGGCATGGCAGTCGCAACCCTGAAGGCGCCTGCAAGCCAACCTACTCTCAGAGGCTCCAGCGGATGAAGTCGCGCCTCCATCCAATTCTGCAGAATCAGCACGGCGGCCAACTGATCGACCACGGCGGCGCGCTTCTTGATCGACATATCGGTCTCACGCAGCACGCGATTGGCCTCCACCGAGGTCAGCCGTTCGTCCCAGAGATGGATCGGAAGGTCGAAGTGCTGTTCCAGAACCGCGACAAATTCGCGCATCCGCTCCGACTGCCGGCCCTCGGCGCCGCTCATGCGCAGCGGCAGGCCCACCACCAGTTCCACCACGCCGTAGTTGCCGATCACCGCTTCCAGCGCGGCCAGATCGGTGCGCTTGTTCTTGCGGCGAATGGTGAGCAGCCCCTGCGCGGTGAAGCCCAGCGGGTCCGTAACCGCCAGACCGATCGTTCTGGAACCAACATCGAGGGCCAGGATGCGTCCTGACGGCTTTTCCTTTTCGTTCTGCGCCACAAGGCAAGTATAGTTCGAAGAAGCAGCTCTGAAAGCCGGGCGGCTTGCAGTAGCCGGAGAAGATCCGGGCGAACAGCCGGGAGAAGACGAGGCGATGGAGCGGACAACGGGCAGTTTTGAGGAGCAGGCCGAAGAGAGCGGAGAGTCCGCAGCAGCCGATTCCAACCCTGGGGAGCAGCGCCAGCTCCGCTCCCGCTCAGCGACGCCGAGCGGCGGCGCCATGCCCGCATCCAGAGCGGCTCCCTGGCGGTGATCGCCGTCGGCGGCGTGCTCACCATGATGTACGTGGCCAAGACCGTGCTCATTCTCACCCTCGTCTCCGTCCTGATTGCCTTCATGCTGGCGCCCATCGTTGAACTCTGCCAGCGCATTCGCCTGCCCCGCTCCGCTCGGCTCGGCGATCGCCGTCCTGCTGATGTGCGTCGCGCTGTATGGACTTTTCTATGTCTCCTACAACCAGGCCGACGAGTTCATGTCCCAGCTGCCCAAGTATTCCGGACGCATTCGCAGCCGTACTCAACCAGGTGCGGCTGCGCGCCGACCGCTCCGCCAGACGACGCGCAACGTGCTGCCCGAGGAGAAGCTCGAAAAGGGTACGCTCACCGTTCGCCAGATCCAGCAACTGGACTCGACGAACTGACCAGCGGAGCCGTCGGAGTCACCGAAGTTGTGCTCATGGCAGCCTTTGTCCCATTCCTGGTCTTCTTCATGCTGAGCTGGCAGGACCACGTCCGATCCTCGACCGTCATGCTCTTCAATCTGGAGAACCGCAACACCGCCTACGTGACCCTGGGCCTGATTTCGCAGATGATTCGCGGCTTCATCGTCGGCAACGTGATCATCGGAGTCATTCTCGGAATCAGCAGCACCATCGCCTTCTGGATTCTCGGCGTGCCCTATTTCTACGTGATCGGGATGATCAGCGGCATCGTCAGCCTGCTGCCGTATCTCGGCATTGTGCTGGCGATTCTTCCCCCGGTGGTGGTCAGCATGGGATCGCTCTCACGGTCAAGAGCTTCGTCGCCATTGTGGCCGTGGTCGCCATCAGCCACGTCATCGCCTTGAACGTGCTCTATCCCAAGATCATCGGCCGCCGCCTGCAGTTGAATCCCCTGGCGGTGACCCTGGCTTTGCTCTTCTGGGGCTGGCTCTGGGGAGCCATGGGACTGATTCTGGCCGTTCCGCTGACGGCGGCCATCAAGATCATCTTCGACCATGTGGAGAGCCTGCGTTCGTGGGGAAATTGGCTGGGAGAGTGAGAGTCTCCATGCAGGAGCCATAAAGCGGGAGCAATAAATTGGCGCAGCCCGCAGGCTGCGCTTTCCATCCCACAGACGCTCTAGACCTCGATGATTGCGGCCTCGGGCCAGCGCAAGCTTGCACTTGCATAGAGCCTTGCGTAGCTCCTCTTCCACTTCCTCTTCCTCGCGGCCCCGCGCCATCGCCATCTCGCTGATGAGCAGGAAACGCGCCCGCTCCAGCATCTTCTTCTCGCGGAAGCTGAGCGGCTTCTGAGCCGCCAGAATCAGCAGCCCCTTCAGCACAATGGCCACTTCCAGCAACGAGCCGGTCCGCATCTTGTCCGAATTTTCTTTAAACCGGTTCTTCCAATCTGAGCTGCTCTCGCATTTTCCGTCCGCCAGATACTCAAGGATCTTCTGAGCTTCCGAATTCTTCACGATCCGGCGCAAACCGACCGCCTCGGCGTTTTGAAACGGAACCATCACCTTCAGGCTGCTGGAGCGGATACGAAGCAGGTAAAAGCGCTCGACCGAGCTGCCGATCGTGCGGCTGGAAATCTGCTCAATTACACCTACCCCGTGGTTCGGGTAGACCACCTTTTCGCCGACGCTAAATTGTGTTGTGCTCATTCATGGACCCGGCTGACCGGGCATATTACATCTTTGATTATACGTTGCGCGCGAAAGCAGGGTCAACGGAGGAATTATCGCCGTGTGCCGGCACCCCGGCAGGCGCGTTATAATGTGGCTAGTACCTCCCTCCCGTGCGCGGCTGGCCGCGCATCAAAGGTTTTTAGGAAATGCCTGAACATGTAAAGAAGAAGCTCCAGGAAGAAATCGACGTGCTCGAACATGAGCTGAATCACGAACTTCCCGCTGAGCTGAAAAAAGCCGTGGCCATGGGCGATCTCTCCGAAAATGCCGAGTACCACATGGCAAAGCAGCGCCAGGAGTTCGTCCGTGCCCGCCTTGGAATGATGAAGAAGCGCATGGCCGAGCTGTCGCTCATGAATCTTGCCAACATTCCCCGGGATCGCGCGGCGCTGGGCTCAACCCTGGTGGTCTTTGACTCCACCAAAGACGAAGAGATCGTCTACAAACTGGTGACCAGCGAAGAGAGCGATGTCACCAAGGGCATGGTTTCGACCACCTCGCCCATTGGCCGCTCGCTGATGGGAAAAAAGGTCGGAGACGTGACTACGGTCGTCACTCCCGGAGGCACCCGCGAGCTGGAAATTTTGAAACTGACCACCATGCACGACGCTGCTGACAACGCGGCTGCTGACAAGGCATCGGGATCGCAGGCATGACCTGGACTAGCGCCGTCGGAAAGTATTGCGGGGTTCTGCTCTTTAAGATCGTGGACGGTCTTGCACTCACCCGCATCTCGCCCAACATGCTGACCTTCATCGGATTGGTCATCAACGTTGGGGCGGCGCTCTTCTTCGGCTTTGCCAGCACGGACAACAACCAGCCGCGCCGCTTCGTCTATGCCGGACTGGTGATTATCGCCGCCGGCATCTTCGACATGGTGGACGGACGGGTCGCCCGCGCCACCAATCAGGTCACCGTCTTCGGAGCCTTCTTCGATTCCGTCATCGACCGTTACTCCGACGTGGCCATCTTCTTCGGCCTGCTGGTCTACTACGCCCGCGCCAACCGCTTCTTTTACGTGGTGCTGGTCGCCTTCGTCATGACCACCTCGGTCATGGTCAGCTACACCCGAGCCCGCGCCGAGTCGCTCATCCCGAGCTGCAAGGTCGGATTCATGGAGCGCCCGGAGCGCATCGTTCTGGTGATCATCGGCGCCCTTTCCAACCGTATGGCGCCTGTGTTGTGGGTGCTCGCCGTGCTCTCCACGATCACGGTCATCCACCGCATCCGCTTTACTTACGTGCAAAGCACCGCGCAAGAAGCCGCGGAGCGCCGAACCGTCGCGATCTCCTAGCTCCGCCCACCAGACTTGCCCATTAAGTCCCGCACGCTAAGTCCCCCACCGCAATCCGCTCACCGCGAAGTCCCTCCAACTGCATTTGTCGCTGCGCCGTTCATGCGGAATTTGCGCCGCCCTTCGGCGAGCAGTGCAACCTGCCATCCCGCATGCCACTTCATACACGGCATACACCGAAGGAGAGCACCATGAAAATGAAGAAGATACTTCTGCTCAGCTTTATCTTCCTGCTTTCAGCCGTGTGGGCGGTAGCGCAATATGATAGCCAGTCCAGTGCCAGCAGTCAGAGTAGCTCCGACGCAAACCAAACCACCATTG
Organism: uncultured Acidobacteriota bacterium; assembly: GCA_963737175.1. GTDB lineage: Bacteria > Acidobacteriota > Terriglobia > Terriglobales > Acidobacteriaceae > TOLSYN. Next base: position 5,355 of record CAVTRQ010000006.1, read on the forward strand.
AGGGTTGTCTCGGCGGCTCCAATGGAAGTTACAGCTTGACCGACAAATCAGGCACAACGTATCAACTCACCGGCGACACGGGAAAGCTGGACCAACATGTCGGTCACACCATCCAGGTGACCGGAACCGCTACCACTGGATCGGCTTCGAGCACCAGCAATTCCTCCGGCTCGATGAGCGAAGCGGCGGAGGGGCAGCCAAGTTTCAACGTCATTTCGTTTAAGCACATGGCATCCGACTGTAGTGGCGCCATGCCAACAGCCCCGCACTAACACGGTTGCGCATCTGATTCACTCAATCGCCCATCCCCGAGGCAACCGCCCGCCCCGGGATGGGCTGAGGTCGAGCGTCGGCCCCAAGCCGTTTCAATCCTGATTTTCCTGCCAACACCCAGCCACCATAAAATGAGGACACGACTCTCCAGGCGCGGAACTCCCGCGCGACCCGCAGTGTGCCTTACACTGTTTGCGGAGGTCTGGCTTGCGCGCACGCATCTTTCTTTCTGTTTTTGTTTTAACGCTGCTGTGCCTCTGCGGCTGCAACTCGCAAAAGCCGGCTACTGCGGCGGCGCGCCGCTTTCCCATCGAAGGCCGCGTCATCGCCGTCGATCCCGCCGCCCACACCATCACGCTCGACCATCACGAGGTCGTCGGATACATGAAGGCCATGACCATGGCCTTCGACGTACACGATGCCTGGGTCTTCGGTGTCGTGCATCCCGGCGACACGGTTCAGGCAACCCTCGTCGTAGCCGACGATGCCTACCTCGAAAACGTCGCCGTCACCGAGTCTCGCGGTGCCGCCGACCTCTCCACCACCTCGCCCACGCACCTTCCACAGAAGGGTGAGGAGGTTCCCGACCTGCACTTCCTCAACCAGGAGGGCCGCGCCATTCATCTGGCGCAATTTCGCGGAGAGCCGCTGCTGGTCACGTTCTTCTATTCCCGCTGTCCGCTTCCGGATTACTGCATTCGAATGAGCAATAATTTCGCCGAGATTGCCCAGACCCTCCAGAAGAGCAATCCCGCAGCCTACGCCAAACTGCAAATGCTCTCCATCAGCATCGACCCCGAGTTCGACGATCCCAAGGTTCTGCGCGCCTACGGCAAGAGCTATGCCGGAAGCGTGGACCCGAGCCTCAAGCGCTGGAGTTTTGCTACCGGCAAAGCCACCGAGATCCGCCGAGCCGCTGAATACTTCGGCCTCTCCTATGAGACGCAAAACGGCCGCATCGTCCACGATCTGCGCACGGCCTTGGTGGATGCCGATGGCAAAATCGCCGAATTCTATTCCGGCAACCAGTGGAAGCCCGCCGATCTGGCACTCCAAATCGAGGCGCTGCAGAAATAGCCCCGCCCAAAACTGAAGCCGTGCCGCAATCTATGAACATTCTGTGAACAACGCATGACTATGGATCGCGGATTCCGCATCTATCTTGTTATGGACACTGCGTTGCGGTGCGCGGCCGCGCAAGCGGTCAGGCTGGCTGAGGAAAAGCGGGTGCGCGTTGCTCTGCGGCTTCTTTTTCCCATCGTGCTGATTGAGGTGGCTCTCTGGTCACCGCTTCGCCTGGGAATCCTCTGTGGCATCGGCGCCCTGTGGTACATCTCGTGGAGTCTGTGGCGGGCTGCGGACCTAGCCCGCTCCCTGGGATTCCAGCTACGCGCACTGCTGCGCGAATCCTGGCTGCTGGGCACAACCCTGGCGCTGGCCGTGGTGATCCTGGCCGCCGCCTACTTCTCCGGTTCGCTGCACCGTCTCTGGGGACTCCAGCACCCCTGGTATGCGGTCGCCGCCTATGCCTGTTGGGCATTCGTGCAAGAGTTCATGTTGCAGTGCTTCTGTCTGCGAATGCTGCGCGCTCTGGTTTCGCACGCCAGCTCTCTGATCCTGTCCGGAGCGGTCTTCGCGGTGGCTCACCTTCCCAATCCCAGCCTCACCTTTGTCACCTTCTTCGCCGGAGTCGGCTTCACCGCCATCTATGCCCGCAAGCGCAACCTCTACGTCGTGGCGCTCATCCACGCTGTCCTCGGCCTCACCCTGGCGGTCAGCGCGCCGGACGCCTGGTTCCACGAACTGCGCGTGGGCCGCGATTTTCTGCAAGCTCCTTCCACCATCGCAGCCCACATCACTCTCACCCGCTAGCTTCTACTCTTCCTCCGGCGCATCCCCCTCCAGCGCATCGTCGAATCCCTTCTTATGCTTCTCGCCGCGCTGTTCTGCCTTGCTCTTCGCATCCAGAATTGCACGGGTTGGCTTCGGCGCACCGATATTCACCCGGGCTGCATCCTTCACGGCCTTCACTTTGCTGAATACCTTTTTCTTTTGCGCCATCGCCTTCCTCGCTTTGTAACCACGGCATCGTCTGACATTGAGCCTATTCAATTCCCGCCTAATGAAGAATTATTCTTAAAAAAGAATCACTATCGTTTATCTCGCATCTTATTAGCTATGGGACGTGCTTTCGAGAGCGAATTTCAACAACTCTGTCATCAGAAGGGCCTAGCCGTCACCCACCAGCGGCTGGTGCTCTACCGAGCCCTGATGCAGATGACGGACCATCCCAACCCGGAGCAGATCTTCGAGCGGGTTCGTCTCGAGCTTCCTTCCATCTCGCTGGCCACGGTTTACAAGACCTTGCATGCATTTCTGGCCGCCGGAATGATCCACGAGGTCAGCCCCTTTCACGGCTCGCTTCGCATCGAGCCGGACGCCGAACACCATCATCATTTCATTTGCCTTCAGTGTCACGCCATCAGCGATCTCGCGCTCAGCGAAGTCGATACGTCGTCGCTGAAGAATTCCGTTCCCGAAGGCTTCCAGATCGAGCAAGTTTCCATGGAAGTTCGGGGTCTGTGCAGGCGCTGTTCGGAGAATCTCTCCGCCCCACACGCCTGAAACCTAAGCTGCATCATCCTACAAAATCGTTCTTACGAAGGAGATTACTCAATGCTGGGTGTCGGAGAAAAGTTCCCGAATTATTCCCTTACCGCGGTCGTCAGCCTGGAAAAAGGCAAGGAATTCACCACCATCACCGATGAAAGCTACGCCGGCAAGTGGAAGGTCTACTTTTTCTGGCCCAAGGATTTCACCTTCGTCTGCCCGACTGAAATTGCCGGCTTCGGCAAGCATGATAAGGACTTCAAGGATCGCGATGCGCAATTGCTCGGCGCCTCTATTGATTCCGAGTTCGTCCACCTCGCTTGGCGCACTCATCACGCCGATCTCAAGAATCTTCCCATCCCGATGCTCGCCGATATCAAGCGCGACCTGACCTCCGAACTCGGCATTCTCGATCCGGCCGCGGGAGTCGCGCAGCGCGCCGCCTACATCGTCGATCCCGAGGGTGTGATCCGCTTCGCCTATGTCACCGACCTCTCGGTGGGCCGCGAGCCCAAGGAAGTGCTTCGCGTTCTCGACGCCCTGCAGACCGACGAACTCTGCCCCTGCGGCTGGCAGAAGGGCGAAGAAGTCCTGCACGCTTAAAATTTTCCCTGTCTCATCGATTGGGTTTCATCCCCCTGAGCATCATCCTCTGGGGGCAGTCTCCAAACGGGCGCGGCGGCCGGATGCCGCGCCCGCTTTTATTCCCGGAAAGCCAGGTAAGCCCGAACTTATGACGATCGAAGCAATTCTGGAAACTCTGCCCGATTACGCCAAGGACCTCCGCCTCAACTGGTCCACCCTAGCCAATGCCACCGAGCTGACCGACACCCAGAAATGGGGCTCCTTCGTCGCTGCCGCCTACGGGGTGCGCAGCCCTCAACTGCTAGCCGCCGTCGAGGCCGAAGCCGCCGTCCACGTCTCGCCCCAGGTGATCGACGCCGCCAAGGCAGCCGCAGCCATCATGGGCATGAACAACATCTACTACCGCTTCCAACACCTCACCGCCAACGAAAAATACGCCACCCTCCCGGCCCGCCTGCGCATGAACATCATGCGCACCCACGGCGCCGATGCCACCGACTTCGAGCTCTGGGCGCTGGTCGTCTCGGCCATCAACGGCTGCGGCAAGTGCGTCAGTTCGCATGAGAAGGTTTTGCTGGAGAAAGGTGTAACCGAGGAACTCATCCTCGCCGCGGTCCGCATCGCAGCCGTAGTCCACGGAACCGCCGCCGCCCTCGACGCCCTGCAAGCCGTCTAATCCGGCCATGCGACGGTGCCGATAGACGGTGCTAGCGGAAGGAAAGATCAAAGGTGGCCCATTCAAGCCCTCCGTTGGCTTGAGTGGGGCTGTTGACCGGCCCGGGCCCGAGACCACGATCCCGGCAGGTGGCCCACATCCGCCAGCCTTTGGCGAATGTGGGGTCTATGATCTTCCTAGTGGAATCTTTTTCGGACTTATTCTCCGCAGCCGTCCGGCCCCGCCACCGCGCCGACCAGAACCTCGTTTGCCACGTACTTCCGTCCCGCTTCCAGCGCCCGTTCGTTCATCGCCGCCAGCTTCGGATTTTTCACCAAGCCGCGCAACACGCTCTGCGCGGTGGTAAACGGCAGGCAGCCGATTGCCTCCAGCAACGCGCCCAGCATCACCACGTTGGCCACCTTGGCCGAGCCAATCTGATTCGGCAATCTCATTGGCCGGAACGCAGGCCACCGTCACGCCCTCGAACGCCAAATCCTCCGGCAGGCAGCGGCCGTTGTAGAGCAGCACTCCGCCAGCCTTGACCGTGGCTCCGAACTTGCGCAGCGAGGGCTCGTTCATCGCCACCAGCACCTCCGGCTGCGAGACCAGCGGCGTGCCGATGCGTTGATGCGAGAGCGTCACATGGCAATGCGCACTGCCCGAGCGCATCTCCGGACCATAGCTCGGCAGCCAGCTCACTTCCATCTGCTCGCGCATGCCCATCTCGGCGATCAACTGGCCGAGCAGCAGAACGCCTTGCCCGCCAAAGCCTGCAACCTTGATGGTCTTCGGCGCAGGTCTGTTTCCGCGTGCGCGTGGCGCTCCTCGTCAGCTGCCGGCTTGCCGGTGATACCCAGCAGCTCGGCCACGCTTTTCTGCGGCACCGCCACCGGCACAAATTCCGGCTTGCGGTCGCGATAGACGCCCAGCGGAAACTGCTTGGTCAGAGTCTCGCCGAACCCAGCGCCGCGCCACCGTCGGCTCCATCTTCAGAATCGTGGGACAGGGCGAGAGGATCTCCACCATGGTGAATCCAGCGCTTCTGCTTCTGCATCTCCAGCGCCTTCTTCACCGCCCTGCGAGCCTGCAGGATGTGCTTGGCGTCGCACAGGGCCACGCGCTCTACATAGACCGGCGCCTCCAGGGTTGAGATCAGTTCGGCCATTCGGATCGGAAAGCCATCGTTGTTGGCGCGCCGTCCCCACGGCGTCGTGGTGCTCACCTGCCCAACCAGCGTCGTCGGAGCCATCTGCCCTCCGGTCATGCCGTAGATCGAGTTGTTGACGAAGAAGACGGTAATGTTCTCGCCGCGGTTCGCCGCGTGGATGATCTCCGCCGTACCAATCGCGGCCAAGTCGCCGTCGCCCTGGTAGGCGACCACCATGGCCTCCGGGTGGGCGCGCTTCAGCCCCGTGGCCACCGCCGGGGCGCGTCCGTGCGACGCCTGCACATTGCCCGTATCAAAATAGTAGTAGACGAAGACCGAGCAGCCCACCGGGCTGACCATGATGGTGCGGTCCTGCACTCCCAATTCACCCAGCGCTTCGGCGATCAGCTTCTGCGCTACGCCGTGGCCGCAGCCCGGGCAGTAGTGCGTCTGGTGCTGGTTCTCGTCCTTGCGCTCATAGCGATCAAAGAAGACCGGCGGCTTGGACTCCACAATCTTGTATTCACTCATCGCCGCCTCCTATACCGGCACTTCCATGCGCGCGAACAACTCCGCCTTGCACTCTTCCGGCCGACGGCGACGTTGCCGCCCACGCGGCCGTAAAACTCCACCGGCTTCGCTCCGTTGAGCGCCAGTCTCACGTCTTCCACCATCTGTCCGGTGGAGAGCTCAACCACCATCACCATCGCTGCGCAGCTTGGCGGCCTCCACCAGCGCCTGCGATGGGAACGGCCAGAGCGAGACCGGACGGAACAGTCCCGCCTTCACTCCCTGCTGCCGCGCCAGATCCACCGCCGTGCGCAACACCCGCGAGACGATGCCGTAACCCACCAGCAGCACTTCCGCATCTTCGGCGCGGTAGCTCTCCCAGCGGCACTCCTCGCGCTCACACTGCTTGTACTTGTCTTCCAGATGGCGCACATGAGCTTCCATCAGATCCGGCGTCAGATGGATGGAGGCGATCAGATTCCCGCGTGTCTCCGCCGTGCCCTTCACCGCCCACGGCTTCTCCGGCAAGCGCGGCTTCGATCAACTCCAGATCCAGCGCTTCCATCATCTGCCCCACGAATCCATCCACCAGCAGCACCGCCGGGTTGCGGTATTTGTCGGCCAGCTCAAACGCCAGCATCGTCAGCGACGCCATCTCCTGCACGCTCGACGGAGCCAGCACGATGTTGCGATAGCAGCCGTGCCCGCCGCCCTTGGTCATGGCGAAGTAGTCGCTCTGCTCCGGTGCGATATTGCCCAGCCCCGGCCCGGCGCGCATCACGTCGGCAATCACGCACGGCAGTTCGGCTCCCGCCAGGTAGCTGATCCCTTCCTGCATCAGGCTCACGCCCGGACCGCTCGAGGCGGTCATCACCCGCTGGCCCGCCGCCGCTGCGCCGTATACCATGTTGATCGCTGACACTTCGCTCTCGGCCTGCAGGAAAGTCCCTCCCGCCTGCGGAATCAGCAGTGCCGCGTACTCGGCGATTTCGCTGGCGGGCGTGATCGGGTAGCCGTAAAAGGCGCGGCAGCCCGCCATCAGCGCCGCCTTCACCACGGCCACGTTTCCCTTACACAGTTGCCGCATCTGCTCACCTCGCGCTTCTCCACCACCCGCCGGTACACCTGTGATTCCTCCGGGCTCCGGACAAACGAAGTAGCAGATGCCGCAGCCTGAGCAAAGCTCGCCCTTGAGCTGCGCCGTGTGGACTCCGTAATGGTTCAAGTCCGCACTCAGTTCCAGCGCCTGCGCCGTGCAGGACTCGACGCAAAGGCCGCAGCCCTTGCACTCGTCCCGATTCACTTTCACCGTACCTCTCGCCTCTCCGGCCATCTCTCACCTCACTGTATCGGCAAAATCCTTCGGCCCCAGTCCCATCTCGCGTAGGTGCTCGATTCAGCTCTTCGCGAAACTTGGGATGGGCGATCTCGATGAGCGCTTCGGCGCGCTGCCGTACGTTCTTTCCGTGCAGATACGCCACTCCGTATTCGGTCACCACGTAGTGCACGTCGGCGCGCGTGGTCACCACGCCGGCACCGTTCCTGATCCGTTGGCACAATCCGCGAGACCGATCCGTTCTTCGCCGTGGAGGAGATCGCGATCACCGGCTTGCCTCCACGGCTGCGCGCCGCGCCGCGCATAAAATCCAGTTGTCCGCCGAAGCCGCTGACAAACCTGCTCCCCACCGAATCCGACACTGCCTGCCCCGTAAGATCGATCTCGATCGCCGAATTGATCGCAACCACGTTGTCGTTTTGCGCAATCAGGAAAGGGATCGTTGCAATAGCTGTTGGGCTGAAATTCGAACAACGGATTGTCGTCCACGTACTCGTACCATTCGCGCGTGCCCAAGCGCAAAGCCTAACACAATCTTGTTGCGGATTGATCTGCTTCCTGGCTCCGGTGATCACGCCCTTTTCAATCAGCGGAATGGCGCTTTCCGTCAGCGTCTCGGTGTGGATGCCCAAGATCCTTGCGGTCGCTCAAGTAAGGCAGGATCGCGCTGGGAATCCCGCCGATGCCGACCTGCAGGCAGGCGCCGTCGTCGATCAAGGCCGCCACGTGACGCGCAATCAGCCGCTGCTCCTCGGTCGCCTGCTCCGGGATCACCTCAGGCAGCGGCATGCGAGCATTCCACGATGGCGTCGAATTCGCTGACGTGCATGAACGTGTTGCCAAAGGTGCGCGGCATCTGATCGTTGACCTGCGCAATCCGGATGCGCGCGCAGCGCGCCGCCGTCAGCGTCGTCTCCACCGCCACGCCCAGGCTGCAGTATCCATGGCGGTCCGGAGTCGAGACGTGCAGCAGCGCCACATCCAGTTCCACCTGTCTTGCCGCGGAACAGATCCTCGATCTCGCTCAGGTGCACCGGGATGTAATCCGCGCGCCCCTCCTGCACCGCCCGGCGCATATTGCCGCCGATGAACAGCGCGTTGTGCCGGAAACTCTCGGCAAACTCCGGGCTGATTGTAGTAGGCCTCGCCGAAGCCCAGCACGTGCATCATCTCGACGTTGCGAAGCTGCCCCGCAGCGGCGCGTCAGCGCCTCCAGCAGTACCTGAGGAAACGCCGCGTTGGCGTGCACATAGACGCGCATGTCGCTCTCCACCGCGCGCACCGCCGCATCCGCCGTCATCAACTTCTTCTGATATTCGGCTTGCCACGCCATCACTGAACACGACCTCGCGGAAATTGAACCCTCGCTCTGTCACCGACCAAGGCCAGCCTTTACTTGCTTCAACTCCGCCCAGACGTGCTTCGCGCACCCTCTCATGTCCGCGCACCGCGTAGTACATGGCACGATCAAAGAACTGGTCCACCATCTGCATCAACTCCAATTCTCCGAAAATCTGCCGCCGTGTTTTCAAGACCTTCCGTTGTCCCTCAAGTAATCCCAGAGGTTTTCCTTCACCAGCACAATGCACCACAACAACTGGCTCACCGGAACGCACTGCTCGGCGCGCCGTATCCCAATCATCGTGTAGCGCGCGCTCGATGTCTTCCTCCGTCTTGGTGATCAGCCATTGCGCCCAAATGCCCGTAAATCCCGCCAACCAGCGTCTTCAGCTCTTCGGGGGAGACGCGGCGTGTAAGTCCGCGCATCGCTCCGAACTCGCGATGGTTCGCCTCCAGTGTTTCGGCAAGCGCGTCGGCGTGCGTCTCAATCATTCGCATCAGTTTGTGAGCGAGAATGGTCATCGCTGCCTCCGTCTGTTACTTCGGTTCTCGGTGCAAAGAATCTCTCGCTCCTCGGAGCTCTCGCACACCCCGAGAGCCGTATAGTCTGTTCGTTTCCAGTGACTCCAGCCGTGATTCCAGTCACCCCCACCTGTGACTCCAATCACGATCCTAACCAATTTACATTCAGTACGTTAGCTTTCATTGTACCCTGTTTTCACTTGCCTTCATAGCGCAACTCGCAACGCAGCGCTAAAAAACCCGGGGGGTTGCTCCCCCGGGTGAGTTGCTCGAGGACTCCTGCTGAGTGACCGCTTAGGCCAGGAAGAACTCTTTGGTGATCTCGACGTACTTGTCGGCCGGAAGCTGCTTGGCGATCTCGCCGTGCGCCTTGCCGCCGTCCTGCGCCAGGGCCAGGTTGCCTGCCGATGCCGGAATGTAGGCGGCCAGCTTCTGGGCGCTGTCGGCCATCAGGTTGCGGGCCATGTTGCCGCTCAGCAGGTTGCGGAAGTTGGTCTTGGCGTCCGGGCTCTCCACGGTCATCAGCCAGCTGTTGCCGTACGGATCGGCGGTCAGGCGTCTCAGGATGGCGAACCACTTCGTCGTTGACATCGCTCACCGTGCCTTCGATCGGGGAGACCATCTCCACCAGCTCACCGTTGACCCGGAAGCTCCATACCTTCTGTCCCTGGCGAATCCACTGGCCGCGCTGCGGCAGGTTGACTTCCTCGGCCTCGCCGATCAGCTTGGCGGCAAAGTCGTCGATGCCGGCGCGAACCAGGTTCGGGCTCTCGCCCAGCGCCCAGGCATGACCCTGATGGAAGCGGAGGTGTTCGGGAATCTCAAAGCCGGCCACGATGGGCTGAGCCTTGCGCGCATCCGGCTGCGGCGTGAGGCGCGGTCTGCAGAACGTACTCGGGAGCTTTCTTGTTGGTGAAGCGCTCAACGACCAGGAAACGTAACGAAGAGTGCGAGAACCAGAATGACTGTCATTGTCTAGAACCTCCGCCCCTGTTGGGGCTCTGTTTGAATTTTCGCGGCGAAGCTTTTCTTCTTGGCTTGCCGCGTACGCACTCTCTTAATGCACTCTGCTGGCCATTGCACGGAATTGGATCTATCACACAGAAACTAAAAAGTTTATTGAATCGTCCCGGCTCATTGCAGAAATTCGCAACCATCCTTCTTGTTGTGAATCACAACACAGAAAGACGCAATCCAGCTTGTACTCTGCTCACATCAGCATTGGGAATCAACAACTTAGAAGGAGTATCGCGGAGGCAGGGGGATTTCGTTACAGTGTTGTGCTTTGCAGCGCCTTACAAAAGTTTTCCACAGGATGGGCGGAATTATCTCAGTGGGGAGGAAACAAATCGGCACGAAACCTCACACCCGCTGCTGCTTCAGCTTTTCCGCCACAATCTGCTCGGCGCGCGCGATCACCTCTTCGATGGTCAGCCCGCTGGAGTCGATGTGGACCGCGTCTGCGGCGGCCTTCAGTGGCGCGGTGGCGCGGGTGCGGTCCCGCAGGTCGCGTTCGCGCAGCTCCTGTTTCAGTTTCTCGGCGCGCGCCGGATCGTCCTGGGCATTGACCTGGCTCACCCGGCGTTCGTCGCGAACGCTGGGCTCGGCGTCGAGGAAGATCTTGACCTCCGCATCGGGGAAGACCACCGTGCCGATGTCGCGCCCTTCCATGATGACTCCCCCTCCGGCACCCAACTCGCGCTGCCGGCTCACCATCCACTCGCGCACCTCCGGGTGGATGGAGACGCGCGAGGCGGCGTCGGTCACGTCGCGTTCGCGAATGCGGGCCGAGACGTCGCGCTGGTCGAGCAGCACGCGGTTGCCCTCCGGCGTGGGCACCAGCTCGATGCTGGACCGCCTGGCCAGCGCGAGCAGCGCGGCGCCGTCTTCCGCCGCAATCCCGGCCTCAATCGACTTCAGCCCCAGCGCCCGGTACATCGCACCGGATTCCAGATTGACATAGCCGAGGGTCCTGGCCAGCCGGGAGGCAATGGTGCTCTTGCCCGCTCCGGCAGGTCCGTCGATCGCAATCACAAGCTTAGGCCCGGCTTCGCTCATTCTTTCTGTTTCGCTCATTCTTTCTCGGAGTCCGGTGGATTGGCGCTCCCGGCGGCTTCGGGCTCGGGGAGGTCTTCGCGTCCGGCGTCTTATCCAACGTCGGCGCCAGTGGGCGTGGTGCGCTGCCGCGGCGTGGCCGCCGTGCGATGGGCTGGCCGGGACGCACCAGCCGTCGCGGCGTCGCCATCGTGGGCTTGGGCGGCGGAATGTGCAGCATGGAGCGCGTGCCGACGTGGGTGAACTGAAACTCGCGCGCCGCCAGCAGCGCGTTGATCGCCTCCCGCACCCGGCCCCGGCCGATGAAGGTGCTGAAGAACTCTTCCACCTCCAACTGCTCGGCCGCAACCACGCATTCCATGTACTTGGAGACCAGCGCCGTCAGCGCCTCGGCGATGGACATATTCATGCCTTCGCGCACTTCGTCCGGACACCAGCGCAGCAACACGTCCCAATAAGCGCCCTGCTCGGCGCGATAATCCACCCGGGTAATGCGCAGCTTCAGCGACAGTTCCGCCAGCGCGCGGTCGATCGCCGCCTCCGAAAGCTCTCCGCCCAGAATCTCGCGCATCCGGTTCTTGGTGATCGGCCCATCCTTCTGAATGACCTGAAAGACGTGGGCCGCCAGCGGCGAGTACTCCGAGCGGTTGCCGGTCTTGATCGCCGCGCGCGGATTGCGGTCGCCCACCAGTCCGTAGAAGTAGGGAAACACCGAGGCGGAAACCAGGAAATCCGTATCTCCGAACAGCGGCGCCTCGAAGGCGAACTTCTGGCGCAAGGTGCGCACCATCACCTCCATGGCATCCTTGGCGCGGGGATCGGCAAAGGCGTGCTGCCAGGTCGGAAGGTTGTCATGGTTCCCGGCCCAGGCTCCGATAAACGTCGGCACCAGCACGGCCGGACGCAGCGGATACATCAGGCAAAAGCCCACGCTCTCGATAAATTCGCGCGCATCGTCCTGGGTGCGGATCGGCTGGCCGTTGGTGCGCCACTTGGCGTCGCGTAGCTCCTGCAATTCCTGCTCTGTCATCACTACCTGCTGAGGGAGTGCGACTGCGCACGTCCGGCAATCGGAGCTGCGAATCGCTCAAATTCGCTTAAAAGCCTTCTGAATGTCCTTTACAGAATACCGCAGCACGACCGGTCTGCCGTGGGGACAGCTCATCGGATACTTGGTTTTTGCCAACTCCGCCAGCAGCCACTCCATTTTCGCCGTATCCAGCGGCATATTTACCTTGATCGCGGCATGGCAGGCGATGGAGGCCGCAATCCGGCGTGCGAATCTTCTCCAGATTCAGCGCCTGCTCCTCGCGCTCGAATTGCTCCAGCAGCTCCTGCAGCATCCCCGCCACGTCGTCGCACGGTGATTCCCGCCGGAGCCGATTGAATGGCGATGGTCCGGATACCGAACGGCTCGGCCTCAAAGCCGTTGCGTTGCAGCTCCTCGGCAATCTCGGTAAAGATCGCCTGCTGCGCCGGACTGCAGCTCCACGATGATCGGCATCAGCAGCCGCTGCGCCTCCACCTGCTTGCGGCCGCGCTCTTCCAGAATCTTCTCGAACAGAACCCGCTCGTGCGCCACATGCTGATCGATGATCCACAGCCCCTGCGGGTTGACGGCAAGAATGAACGAGTCGCGAATCTGTCCCAGCGGCTTCAGCGTGCCCAGCATCGACAGATCCATCGGCGTCGTCCATGCCATCCAGCGGCAGAGCGCACCGCGATGCCGTCTCCGGCACCGCTTCCTGGGCTTCGTATTGGCGCTGCGTCGTCGGCTTCGCGTATTTCACGGATGGCCCCCCAAAGCCCTGCGGAGCAATGCTCACCGCGCCCATCGCGCCATTGCCTTCCACCATCATCGACCCGTAAAACGGCAGCGCCTCATTGCGCGGCACAGGCGGCTGCGCAATCAGCGAAAAGACCGAAAAACTCGCTCTGCCTCAGCTGCCGCGGGCCTCCGGCGCGGAGCTCCGCCAGCGCCTGGAAGGCTTCCTCGGCACTGCCCGGCAGCGGCGGCGTCAGCGCAACCCGCGCCGACGGCGCGCCATGGATTTCGCTGGCGAAGGCCGGTGCGGGCCGCGCCGCCATCAGCGCCGAGCGCACCGCGTCGCGAACAAAGTCATGCACAAAGCTCTGCTGCCGGAAGCGCACCTCGGTCTTGGAGGGATGCACGTTCACGTCGACTTCCGTGCAGGGCATCTCCAGAAACAGCAGCACCACCGGGTACACCGTCGGCGGAAGAATGTTGCGGTATCCCTCCAGGATGCCGTGCATCACCACCTTGTCGCGAATCAGCCGTCCGTTGACAAAGATGAAGATCGAGTTGCGATTCAGCTTCTGTATCTCCGGCTTGCTGGTAAAGCCGTGAATCCGCAGATCGCCCGGCGTGGCTGGCTCGTATTCCGGCTCGCGGCGCCACGGCGGCGGCTCCGGCAGCCCGACCCGCTCCAGCGGATCTGCGCCGCCAGCGGAATCAGCTCGTCGAGCGTCTCTTTGCCGAAGACCTGGTAGATGCGCTCGGAGTGGCGTGGCAACCGGCGGAGCCACCAGCATCGCGTTGCGTCGCCGAGTGCAACTCCCAATGCATCTCCGGATGCGCCAGCGCGTAATGGGTCACCAGCGAAGCGATGTGCGAGAGTTCGGTGGACTCCGCCTTCAGAAATTTTCGCCGCGCCGGAGTGTTGAAGAACAGGTCGCGAATGCTGGATCGAAGTTCCCTGCCGGCAGCCCGGCTTCTTCCACCGTCAGGATGCGTCCGCCTGCGATCTCCACCACCGTGCCGCTGGCTTCGCTGGCCTCGCGCGTCTCCAGGCGCAACCGGCTCACCGCGGCAATCGAGGGCAGCGCCTCGCCGCGAAAGCCCAGGGTGGAAATCGAGAGCAGGTCGTCGTCGTTTTTCAGCTTGCTGGTGGCGTGACGTTCAAAGGCCAGCAGGGCATCGTCGCGCACCATGCCGCAGCCGTTGTCGGTCACCTGAATCAGCTTGCGGCCGCCGGCCTCGACCTCGATCCGGACGCGCGTCGCCCCGGCGTCCAGAGAGTTTTCGATCAGCTCCTTGACCACCGACGCCGGACGCTCCACCACTTCGCCGGCGGCGATTTTGTTGGCGACATGTTCGGAGAGAACGTGAATGCGACCCATACGGAAGCTGCGCCCAGGCTCGCTGGGGGCATGCAAGTACCAAAGTAACCCCACCCGGAGTCGGCGCTCCAGTAAGGCTATCACGAGCCGCAGCCGCGTTTTTAGCGGCCCAATCCACGGCGGGCTCGGCGGGCTGCGCGAGCGGTGTCCCGCCGTCATAACTCTGTGCAATGTTTTTGCCCATGACATGGCTGCGCAAAGCTGTTTAAATCAGCGCCGTCCTCTTCATAACAATATCTTTCTGTCATTCCTGTGCATGCGGCACACCGTCACGGCGCGGGCAATCTCCTCTCTGGACGGGTTACGTGTCGAAATGCCGGCTCTGCCTCTTGTTCGCGATCCTCATCTTCATCCTCTTTTTTTGCACGTTCGCAATCGCGCAAAGTTCGACTCTCCGGAGCCATCGCCGGCACCGCCTGGACTTCGCATGGAGCTATCTATAACGCACCGATTAACGTCACGAATGGGGCTGCCGATCACGCTGCGAATCACCGCCGTCCCCGGCGCGCGAATCCTCCTGCAGAGCGCCGACACCGGCGAGCGCTTCGAAGCTCCGCAGCGGCGCCAACGGCGAATTTCGCATCCTGGAACTCAAGCCCGGCGACTACTCTGCTGAAAGCCACCAGCAGCGGCTTCGCCGATTTCCAGATGCTGCGCGTCACCGTCGAGGTCGGGCGCATCACCGAGGTCGAGATTCCATTCGCGGTGGCCGCGGCTCACGAGGTCGTCGAAGTGCGCGATGAAGCTCCGGCGGTCAATACCACGCAGCCCGATTTCGCCAGCAACATCAGCGACGCGCCCATCGAAAACCTTCCCATCAACGGCCGCCGCTGGTCCGACTTTGCCCTGCTCACCCCCGGAACCACGCTCGACGGAAACTTCGGCCTCATCAGCTTTCGCGGCATCAGCGGCCTGATGAACAACAGCACCGTCGATGGTGCCGACAACAACCAGGCCTTCTATCAGCGAAGAGCGCGGACGCACCCGCATCAGCTATGTCATCAGCCAGGCCGCCGTGCGCGAGTTCCAGGTCAACACTTCCAACTTCTCCGCCGAGTACGGACGCGCCGCCGGAGCCGTCGTCAACGCCGTCACCCACAGCGGCGGAAACCACCTCCATGGCCAGCTCTTTTACTACCTGCGTGACAACGCCCTCGGCGCAACCAACCCCTTCACCGTGATTCCCGTGCAGCTCTCCCTCGGCGACTGGAGCACCGAAAAGATCAAGCCGCTCGACCGACGCCAGCAGTTTGGCGGATCCTTCGGCGGTCCCATCCGTCAAGGACAAGCTCTTCTACTTCGTCACCGTCGACGCGCAGCGCCGCGACTTCCCCGCCGTTGCCGCCGCCGCCGATCCATCCAGCCTCTTCGCCAGGCCCTGCGTCACCGCCGCGCACTATGCCAGCATCAGCACCAGCAATCGGACCCTGGTGCAGATCTGCTCCAACGACGAGCTCTACACCCTGACCCGAAACGTCATGCCCTACGGGTGCCGGACATCACCGCCATCGACGCCTTCTATAGCGGCATCAACTATCTCGCCAGCCTGCTCGGGCCAGTCCCTCGCACCGCCGACCACGAAAATGCTTTCGCCAAAATCGACTACCTCATCAACCCGCACAACGGCCTCGCGCTCAGCTATAACGGCCTGCGCTGGAGTTCGCCCGGCCGGGGTGCAGACCGAGCCGGTCGTCGAACGTGGCATCGCCAGCTTCGGCTTCAGCGGCGTCAAGGTTGACACGCTAACCGCGCGCCTCGCCTCCATCCTCGGCAATCACTTCATCAATCAGTTGCGCTACTCCTGGGGACGCGACTTCGAAGATCAGCTGCCGCAGTCGCCCGCTCCCGGCGAACCCGTCGGCCCCAACGGCTTTGCTCCCTCCGTCGCCGTGCTCGCCGACTCCACCGGATTCACCTTCGGCACCCCCGCCACCATGCCGCAGCGCGCACTCCCGGACGAATAGCCGCAACCAGTTCGCTGAAACCCTGAACTGGATGCATGGCAGACACGTGCTCAAGATCGGCTTCGACGCCAACCTCGTCCATGACGAGATGAACAACCTCTACGCCGCCAACGGCAGTTACAACTACGACTATCGCGACAACTTCTTCGCCGATCTCTACCAGTGGCAGAAACAACACCGGCACCGAGTATCAGGGTTACAGCAGCTTCACCCAGGGCTTCGGCAATCCCGCCTTCGCCTTCCATACCATTGACGGGGCCGGATTCGTGCAGGATGACTGGCACGCCCTGCGGCGGCTCAGCCTCAGCTTCGGCCTGCGTTATGACTGGGAAGCACTGCCCAAGCCGCAGATCCCCAATCCCCTGCTCCCCGCCAGCAATTTCGTTTCCCTCCGACAAAAACAACTTTGGCCCCCGCTTCGGCTTCGCACTGGCGCTCACCGGAGACGGCAAGACCGCCCTGCGCGGCGGCTACGGCATCTATTACGGACGCATCAGCAACTCCACCATCTCTTCGGCCATCACCAACACCGGCACCCAGGACGCGCAGCGCAGCTACAGTTATCGAAGCCTGCTATATGTTCGCCACCAATTGCCTGAACGGACCGAGTCTTCCTCAGCTAAGCCCCGTCGACCCCTACACCCCGACCCAGGGCGGCAACGTCGCCGTCTTCGCCCCCAACATGCAGAATCCGCAGATTCACCAGGCCGACCTGATCCTCGAACGCCAGCTTGCCCGCAACACCGTCATCTCCGCCTCCTACCTGCTCAGCCTCGGCCGCGAGCTGCCCAACTTCATCGACATCAATCTCGATCCCGCCAGCCGCACCAACGTCACCTACACCTTCGCCGCCGACTACTACGGCACCAACGCCCAGGGGCCATACTACGGACACACCCTGACCGTCCCCGTCTACACCGCCCGCCTCAATCCCAACTTCGAGACCATCACCCAGATTCGCTCCAACGTGAACTCTTCCTATAACGCGCTGGTGCTGCAGTTCAACCGCCACCTCAGCAAGGGCTTGGACTTCCGCTTCAACTACACCTGGTCGCACGCCCTGGACTTCAATCAGAACTCAACCACCTTCACCACCTACAACAACACCCTCAGCCCCATCCCCTTTACCTACTCCGTATGATGGCGTCAGCCACTACGTAGCTCGTCCCGACTACGGCACCTCCGACTACGACGTCCGCCATCACTTCACCGGAAGTCTCTTCTGGTCGCCGCGCCTCTTCCAGCACTCCCGTGGCGTAGCCGCACGCCGCGCTCGACCATTGGACCCTCGCGCCCATCGTGCAGCTCGCCACCGGCAAGCCCTTCAGCGACTACGTCAGCGGCAACGCTCCTATCACCACCTGCGCCGGATGCTACGGCTTCATGGGCACGGGCGGCGAGTACCGTCTGCCGTTCCTGCAACGCAACAGCTTCCGCTACGGCGACTTTTACAACATCGATCTGCGTCTCTCGCGCCGCATCTACTTCGGCGAGCGCAAAGACCTGGAGTTCCTCGCCGAGGCCTTCAATCTCTTCAATCACGAGAATGTCACCAGCCGCAGCTCCACCTATTACACCGTCTACAATTCCACCCTGGAGTACGACTCCAACTTCAACACTCCGACCGCCGCCGCCAGCACCCTCTACCGCGAGCGCCAGATCCAGTTGGCCCTGCGCCTCCACTTCTAGCGGATAACAAGGCTACATGCGATACGCCGTGGTTGAAGCGGGTAATGTAGTGGGCGCGGGTGCCCCATCCAAGCCTCAGTTGCTTGGGTGGGGTAGTTGACCTTGCCTCTGGGTTGGAATTTGTTTGACCTTGCTCTGGGCTAGACTTGTTTGACCTTCTGGGTTGGACTTGAACCGCGAGACGCCGCGAACGCCTATCGCTTCCGCACTCCCCCGCTCAGTGCCGTGCGCATTCCCTCCGCGGTTTCAATGCGCAGGAATCCGCGCTCATCCAGCCCCCGCGTCACTCCCTCATAGCCGCCGTCTTCCTCCACCGCCACCGCGCAGCCGCGGCAGTAGGAGGAATGTTCTTCAAAGCGCCGCAGAATCCGCTCCCGCGCCGCGCCCACGCCGGCTCCGTCCCCCAGCGCCGCCTGTTCGCGGTCCAGAGCCCGTAGCAAAGCCGCCACCAGCTCCACCCGAGAGAATTTCTGCCCGGCCTCCAGCCGCAGCGAAGTCGCAATCCCAGCCAGCTCCGGCGCAAACTCCGTGTTGTTCACGTTCATTCCCACCCCGACCACCACGTAGCGAACCCGCGTCACCTCCGCGTTCAGCTCGGTCAGAATGCCGCAGAATTTCCTCCCGCCCAGCAGCACATCGTTCGGCCAGCGCAGATCGCCCCACAGCCCGGTCACCTCATGCACCGCCTCCACCACCGCCAGCCCCGCCGCCAGCGACAGAATGATCGCATCCGCCGGAGCCAGCTTCGGCCGCAGCAGCGCCGAGCAGTAAATCCCATCCGTCGGATTCGACTTCCAAACGTGTCCCGCGCGCCCCTTGCCCGCCGTCTGCTCTTCGGCCAGCCACACCGACGCGGATGGTTCCGCGGGTGCCCCATCCAAGCCTCCGTTGCTTGGGTGGGGACGTTGGTCCACGGGTGGCCCATCCAAGCCTCTGTTGCTTGGGTGGGGTAGTTGCTCTTGTTTCCGGGGTAGTAGTTCACTCGCCGCGCCTTCTGCCATCGCCGCCGCATTGGTCGAGCCGATCTTCGCAAAGTGACGCACCCCACCGGCAAAGATCGTCCCTGCGATCTTCGGCTCCAGCACCTCCGGCAGCGCCAGGTCCGCCTCACCCACCAGCCTCCAGCCGGAGGCAGCCGAGCCTTCCACCTCCACGCCCAGTCCGAGCAACCCTTCGGCCAACTTCCAGGCGTCGCCCGTCGCCACGCCCGCCGCCGCGGCCAACTCGCGCGCGCTCAGGACGAACGCGTTCTGCCCGCCAACGCCTAATCCACCCTGGGCCCGCATCAGCGCCACCAGTGCCCGTCCCAGCCGCGCCTCGGTCTGCACCGTCTCTTCATTCATGGCAACCACTCACCCTACGTTCCGTCATCACAAAAGTATAGAGTCCCAAACTCCCGGCCCAAACAAAAACTCCCGGCAGCGACGCCGGGAGCTTTTCATCCTTGCACCGCCCGCCGCTTATTTCACCGC
Organism: uncultured Acidobacteriota bacterium; assembly: GCA_963737175.1. Taxonomy (GTDB): domain Bacteria; phylum Acidobacteriota; class Terriglobia; order Terriglobales; family Acidobacteriaceae; genus TOLSYN. The sequence goes on from CAVTRQ010000006.1 coordinate 24,658, forward strand.
CTCCACGTTGAGCTCGATCTTCACATCCTTGCCCACCAGCGTCCCGGTCGAATCCCAGCTCACGTGATAGTCATAGCGGCTCAGCGTCAGCGCGCCTTCCACTCCCAGCCGCGACTCGCCCTTCGGCCCCTTGCCCTGCGCCAGCGTAAACGCAATCTCCGCCGGCTTGCTTACGTCGCGAATCGTCAGCGTGCCCACCGCCACAAACCGGTCGCCGCCCTCGTTCCGAATGCTCGAGCTCTGGAAGCGAATCTCCGGATACTTCGCCGTATCGAAGAAGTCCTCCGAGCGCAGATGCTTGTCGCGCTGCGCATTGTCGGTCGTCAGCGAAGCGCTCTTGATCACCGCCGTCACCGAACTCTTCTCTGGCGCCTGCGGATCAAACAGAATCGTGCCGCTCACATCCGCAAAGCGTCCATGCACGGTCGAGAGCCCCAGGTGCTTCACCGCAAACGCCGCCGAGGAGTGCGCCCCATCAATCGCATACGTATCCGCCGCCAGAGCCAGCGAATTGCTCGCCAGCATCGCAACCAACAGCAGCAACAGTTTCTTCATCGATCTTCTCCAATCTCGCATTAGTCGTTACAACAAATATCCACTTACTCAGATTCCCCAACCCTCCCCCACGATGCACAAAGATTTCCCCATACAAACTTCCCGGCCATCGGGGGCCGAAGTCGGTATCTCAGGGCTGGATGTTGGTTGTCTGCCTGCCGGTAGGCTTCCAGGACTTTTCTAAAACGACGTTCTTCCAATCAGAAATGCGTCGCGCGGCGCGACGGCTGGCCCTGATCTTTATCTTTGGATCGACCTACTTTGCACTCTCCGCGACCTGTGCCATAAAACTGACGAGCGTCTGTTTCAGTTGGGAATCGCATTCGTCGGCGATGGTCATGACGTCCGTCAGCAACAGGCTGAAGTCCACGGTGTCCAGGTTTTTCTGCAAGGTGTGGAAGATGCTGACCTGCAAGATGCGGGATTCCTCTACGATCATCGCAATCGAATAGCCCTGGGATTTGCGAATTTTTCCGTGCGCCACGGCGGCTTCCGACACCTGCTTCGTTCCCAGCTCGCGCGGTACCCGCAGGCGGTGAACCAGTTCCTCCAGCAGCTTCGGAAGATGTCCCGTCCGAGCCTCCCGGCTCAGCGGGATATACGTTAGCTCGTGCTCACTCTCAACTCGGCCCAGCCAATCGGCAATCGTCTGCAAGCTGTCGCGTTCCAGGATCGTGGCGACTCGTTCGGCATTGGTCCGTCTCCGCGTCCCGCGTTGTTTCAACCTCTCGCGAATCACGGTCACAAGCGCGTCCGGGGCCATCGGTTTCATTAATACCTCGTCTGCCTGCAACAGGATGGTGTTCATCGCCTCCTTCATTGCCGGGTATCCCGTGAAGAGCAACGTGATCGCCTGCGGATCCTTGTGGCGGATCGCACTCACCACGGTGAAACCATCCGCCGCGCCGGGCATGTGCAAGTCGCTCAACAGAACATCAAAAGATTCCGTGTCAATCAAATGCAGAGCCGCGCTGACATTGGACGCCGTGGTGACATGAAATTTATTGACTTCCAAGATCGCCTGCAGGGAGGAACGCACTGCATCATCGTCGTCAACCAGCAGAACCTTCGTCCGTTTCGTCGCTTCGTTCTCAGCTATCATAGTTTTGTCCCGGCGGGTGTTTTGTCCCGGCGCGCGCGTCCTTACTCTGCTCGCGCCTACGGTCACTATGCGACGCCTCAACTTTAAACTCTGGTCAAAAGTGATCAGCCTCGCAGAATTAGTGCCCGGGCAGCCGCGTCAGAAGCACTCCCTCACCGCTCCGCCGTCTCAAACACCGTCTGCAGCTCATACCCGGTCGTCCGTCCCAGCAGCCAGCTCACCCCGTCGCGCTTCTGCTCCCGGAAGAGCAGCCCATAGCGCCCATATCCATTCGGGTCCACCGCATCCACCAGCCGCACCTCGGGATACAAATCCAGCTCCCGCGGGTCGCTCACCGCGCTGTAGAGCTTCAGCAGCTTCCCCTCATCCACGCGCGCGATCACCGTCACCACCCAGCTCTTTCCCGGCGTGGGCGCACTGGCAGCCGGAGCACTTGCTCCCGGCGCACTTGCGCTCTGCGGCGGCGCATAGCGAGCCGAGAAGACGACGGTCGCATAGTCGTTGTAGTCCAAGTCATAGGGGACGAACTGCTCGTCCTCCAGCTTCAGCTCCGGCAGCAAAGCCGCCTGGGATTCCTGGAGCGCCTGGGACGATGCGGCCTGGGATGAGGTCTGTGCCGCCGATTTCTTCTTCCCCGCCGCCGCTTTTGCCGAAGCCAGCTTCGCCGGAGCCGGCAGCACGATGCCGCGCTGCGCCGCCATCCGCCGCAACTCTGCCTGCGCCAGCTCGCGCGCCGCCGCCTCCATCTGCTCGCGCTCCTGCTCGCGGCAAACGTAGATCAGCGCCTGCGGCTCCGACGTCCCGGCATCGCTCACCGCAACCTGCCGCGTCACCGCCTCTTCGCCGCCCGTAACCCCCGGCCTGCCCGGCTTGCCAGTCAGATGAAAGTCCGGCAGATCGCGTCCACTCTGCTCCTGCGCCGGCTTGCCGCGCCGCAGAATCGGGTGCTCCGGATCGTCGCTCGGCGTCAGCTCCGCCACCGCTGCGGGCGCGGCCATCCCACCACTTCCCGCGCCGCTCGTCTCCTGGCCACGCGTCGAGTCCGTCTTTTCCGTGGACGCTGCCCCCGGCGCTGCCGGGCTTGCATCTCCCGAGTCACCTCTGCGATGCAGCTTCGGGCGATCCGAATCCTGCTCTCCGCCCGGAGCTTCGGTGGAAGCCTGGCTTTGCGTCGGAGCCTGCGTAGGAGCCTGCGCCGAAGCCTCTGCATCCCCACCCGAGCCTTCCCTCCGGTGCAGCTTCGGACGATCCGGATCGTCCTCCGCCTCGGTCGTGGTGCGTGCCGCCGGCGCCGGATGCGCCACTGGGTTATCGCCCTGGCTTCCTTCGCGACGATGCAGCACCGGCTTCGAGCGGTCTTCCAACACCACCCGTTGCGCGGCGGCCTTTTTTTTCGCCAGCAGCGCCGGGTCCGGAGCCGCCTTGTAGCGTCCATTGCCGAACCAGGCCGCCACGTCCTGGTTCGCGTTTTGCGTCGCGCTCAGCACCGTAAACGTCCCCAGCGCCTTGCCGAAGTGCTGCACCTCGTACACCGTCTCCGGATACAGCGTAAACGGCACCGGAGTCGCACGATACAAAGTCGCGTCGTAATAGCGCCGCTCGTAGTAGAAGGTCACCGGAACCAGCCGTCGCGATCCGTTCGGAAACGTCTCCAGAACCCCCACCGCCCGCGGCGTCTTCCGCTCCGGCTGCGGCGCCCGGAACTGTGCCAGCGAGGCCGACGAGATCACCGCCATTGCCGCCGCCAGGATGACGGCCTGCCTCACTTTGCGGTATAGATACAAGGTCATGGACGCCAACCAGAAAGCTCCCGACTTCACGCTGCCCGACGAAAACGGAGAACCCGTCACGCTCTCTTCCTTCCAGGGTAAACCCATTGTGCTGTTCTTCTACCCCCGCGCCAACACTCCCGGATGCACCGTCGAGGCCTGCGGATTCCGCGACCACTACGGAAAGCTCACCCGCGCCGGACTCACCGTCCTCGGCATCTCCCCGGATACCGCCAAGGCGCAGAAAAAGTTCCAGGAAAAATACTCGCTCCCCTACACCCTCCTTGCCGACGCCGGCAAAGAAGTCGCCCAGCTCTACGGCGTCCTCAAGGAAAAGAACATGTACGGCAAAAAAGTCATGGGCATCGAGCGCACCACCTTCCTCATCACCCCCGACGGCACCATCGCCCAAATCTGGCGGAAAGTGAAACCGGAAGGCCACGCCGAACAGATCCTCGCCGAGGCCAAGAGTCACATCTAGCCCAGCGCCTGTGGCCAGGGTGCCCGCGGTCGGGTGCCCGCAGCCGGGTGTGCCGCTGGCCGGGTGCCCGCAGCCGGGTGTGCCGCTGGTCGGGTGCCCCATCCAAGCCTCTTTTGCTTGGGTGGGGTAGTTGCCTTTGCCGTTGCCCTAGCTCGTAAACTTGTTTCAGAAACCACAGCCATGACACCGCTCTCGCTCACCCGCCTCGCCCCACTCCCGCGCGCCTTCTACGCGCGCGATCCCCGCGCCGTCGCCCGCGATCTCCTCGGCAAGCTGCTCATCCGCCGCGATGGCCCACATCTTCGCCAGGATGGCCCACATCCGCCCTCTTTTGGCGAATGTGGGGAACAACCCGGCGAGCCACTCCTCCTCGCCGGACGCATTGTCGAAGCCGAGGCCTACCTCGGAGCCGCCGACCCCGGAGCGCATGCCTACCGCGGCCAAACCCCGCGCACCGCGGTTCTCTTCGGAGCGCCCGGCCACGCCTACGTCTATTTCAGCTACGGCATTCACTACTGCACCAATGTCAGTTGCCAGCCTCCCGATCCCACCCACACCGGAGGCGGCGTCCTGCTGCGCGCCCTCGAGCCCGTCTGCGGCCTGGAAGCCATGGCCGCCCTCCGTGGTCTCACCCTGCTCTCCAGTCCCCGCCTAACTCAGCTTCGCCTGCTCACCTCCGGCCCTGGACGCCTCTCCCAAGCCCTCGGCATCACCCGCCAGCGCGACAACGCCTCTGACCTCTGCTCCCGCACCAGCACCCTTTATATCGCCGACGACGGCACCACGCCGGCCGCCATCTCCGCCACCCCGCGCATCAACGTAACCCGCGCCCCACTCGACGAATGGCGCTACCTCATCCCTGGCAACCCCTTCGTCTCCGGCAAAAAAGCGCGCTAGCGACGCAGCCTCCAAGTCGTCTCCGCGATCCACGACGCCAACACACGCAATTCACCACGTCACAAAATAAAACTGCCGGCAACATGAGCTAGTTTGACCGTACACGCTTCTCCGGGGTTGTTAGGATCAGTCCCTCAGGAGCAGGAATATCGCCTGTGATTGCCTAACACGACGAACGTAGGAATGGAGATTCAACGTATGTGGAAGAAAATGGTATTGGCAGGATTCGGTCTAGTGATTGCCGTCGGCTTGGCGACGCCGCCGAAAGCAGAGGCCCAGGTGATAGGAGTCCAAATCGGAGTGCCGGTGGTTACCTTTCAAAGTGGTTACCATGACGGCTACTACTACGACAATGGGTATCGTTACCAACGAGACGATCGTGGATTCAGACACTATGATCACTCCTACGGTGGACACACCGACTGGAGAAATGACCGCGCCCACCGGGACGGAAACCATCATGACGAGCATCACCCCGATGGAGACCATCGCGACTGGAAAAGGTAAGAGTTAAAAGTTAACGAAGATCACAACCGCAGCCATGGCAACGAACCTGGTTGCGCGCCTCCTCTCGATTGGCCGAAACGGTGAAGTCCGTTGGCCATTCGAGGGACAGGACCATCGCCATGCGTCTACGTCCATCCAGTATTCCCAACAGGATCGTTCCCCGGGGTCGGCACCGTCCCCGCCGCCATCTCCGCACTCCACGCATCAACGTAATCCGCGCCGCACGGTAACCCGCGCCCCGCTCGACCCATGGCGCTTCCTCATCCCTTCGGCAACCCCCTTCGTCTCCAGGCCGCGACCTCGCTAACGCCCTAGCTTCCGGGTTGCTCTCATCCGTCATGTGCCTCTGGATACCTTGCTACAAGCCGACGTGCCGGCACTGATCCTTGATATTATGTTGGCCCTAAGTTGCCGCAACGCTGAACGAATCAAGGAGAGATCATGTTCAAAGTCAGTACGCTTGCTTTCGCAGTTCTCACCGCTGCCCTTCTCTGCTGTACACCTGTGGCGCAAGCCCAGGTTGCCATCGGCGTAAACATCGGACCGGCTCCCGTGTGTCCTTACGGGTACTTCGACTATGCGCCATATGACTGTGCTCCGTACGGCTACTATGGGCCCGATTGGTTTGTTGGCGGGATATTTCTTGGAGCTGGCCCATGGTTCCACGGCCCTCGCGGCTTTTTCGGCCATGTCGACAACCGCTTTGATCCTCATCACGGTTACGTTGGACCGTTGCCGGAGCGCGGGGCTGAGCGCTTCAACCACTTCCAGGCGAAACGAGGCGCGGGATGGGCGAGGCAACGTAGGCAATGCTGGCCATGAAGGGAAGGCTGAACACGCCCTCCCCGGATATCGGGGCGGTGCACGTAGCGGCGCAGCACCGCTAGAGCGCGATCCGGTTTAAACCAGAGACGAGATAATGCGCGTGGCGTCTTATCTCGTCTCCCTTGCTTGCCCTCCGAAGCCCACCAGGGTGGCCCACATCCGCCCTCTTTTGGCGAATGTGGGGAAGAATGGCGCTTTATTATTATTCCCGGCAATCCCTTCGTCTCCGGGCCACGACCTCACTAACGCCCCCGCTTCCGGGTTGCCCTCATCCATCAGGTGCGTCTGGATACCTCCCTACAAGCCGACGTCAGGGGATCTCTGCGCGCAGCGTGGAAAAGATCGGCGCGTGTGCTCCCTTCGCTTCGTTAGGATTCGAAATGGCGGGATCGCAGGTTTCGACGGTCGCCCTGATTTGATTCCCGCCGTGAACCTACTGATGCAATGAGAATCCAGACGGCAAAGCTGCCTCAAGATTGATTTGTTCTCCGGTGATGGGGTGGTGGAATTTCAGAAATTGGGCGTGCAGGAAATATCCTCCATCGCCGGGGAGGCCGGGGAGATTTTCAAGAGGCTGGCCGGTTAAGCCGTACAGAGGATCGCCTACCAGGGGATGGCCGATGGATGCCAGATGGATTCTGATTTGATGAGGGCGGCCCGAATTTAGGCTTACCTCAAATGTTGTGGTGCTTGTGGTGCGTGAGATCACCTTTGCCAATGACTTTGACGGTTTGCCACTTGGGTTGGCGGCCCACACGGAACCGATGCGCGGGTGCGGTACGAGGCCGATGGGTGTGAGGATTTCGTAGGCGTCGTGCTGTGCAATGTTTTGAGCCAGCGCCCGGTAGATTTTTTGAATTCTGGGTGTGTTCCAGTTTGCGAATAGATTAGAGGCCGCCTGCGGTGTTTTGGCGAAGAGGACGATGCCGGTGGTGGCTCGGCCCAACCGGTGGACAGGGTTTGCGTTGGGGGTTTGCTTTTGCACCAGGCGCAGGAGGGTGTTTTCCATGAAGCCGCCGCCGGGGAGGGTGGGCAGCCCGCTGGGTTTGTTGACGGCCAACAGATGGGGGTCATCAAACAGGACTTCGAAGTGCTGAGGGGAGTCTGGTTCGATCCAGGGTGGACGGTTCCAGACAAGGGTTTGGCCTGACAGTGACCGATTCGCTTCCGGTGGCGGTGACGCCGTTGAGGGTGACTTCGCCGTTGTTCAGATTTTGTTGCCAGGCTTGTGGGGTTGAGTGGGGGTAAAGGCTTGCCAAGTGGGAGAGCAGGGTTTGTCCATGGTATTTGCTGCTGATGATTGTGGTGTAGGCATAGCCCCGGTTGAGCATGTAGTTTGAGTGTAAGCTATGGCATCTGCGGCAGGAGTTGCTGGGGTTCGAGCGACACTGGATTTAGGCAGCAAGAGCTCTCAATGCGTCCAGTGTGGGGAGCCAGATTCCGCGCGGATCACGGGCAATCCGGAAGTTATGCCTTCGGATCAGTATCGAGAATCGCCGATCCAGCCGGAAATCGGGAGTAGACGAGGGCAGATGGAAAACCGAACGCTGGCCAACTTCCGGGTACCAATCTACCGTCAACAAGCAATTCGGAGATTACGCGAAAGGTCAGACATGTTTCAATATCTCCAGCCATTGCTGGAACTCAGCTACCGAAGAGGCATTCTTGCCGAGATTGCAGGCGAGATGCGCGAGTTTCAGGTTCCGAGCCCCGTAGTCGTCAATACTGCTGTCGATTCGGTCCGGGGAAGGTTGTAGCAGACGATTCCGGGGCTTGATATGCATGATGCCGCCACACAAATAACAGACGAGCGGCTTTGCTTTTAGCAGTTCTCGAACATTGATGACGAGATTGTCGGGGGCTGTCCGCTCCGGTGCGGTGCGCTCAAGAGTAGTTCCTGAAACAGCTACTCTTGCAAATATAAGGTTCGCGATTCGTTTCGATTCGTTGAGCATTTCCCCCTCGGTTGCTGAAGCCGTCTTGTCTTCGACCTCCACCGAAAGGTTCTCCCCGGCAAGCGGAACCGGATCAATAACGAGTTTCAGGAGCGCGAGTCTTTCTTTGCCTACTATTTTGAGCACTCCACCACGGTGCGGATATTTTCCCATCTTTGCATAGCTGTCATGAATCACCTCAGTGGTGCGAGGATAGCCAACTATCTTCCATCCCTCCAATGCTCTAAAACAGTTCTCCCATTGTCCCGGATTATTGGCGTGCGCCGAATTCCAACTATTTTCTGAAATAGCGGTTTCGGTTCGTCGGATCTCTTGTGTGTCGATTCGGACTATTGATAAAAGCCGAGCGCGATGCACAGGGTCTCTGGTCGTAGCCCCGCCTGTTCCCGTGTAGACAATGAAATCAATATCTGGTCGGAAATCGCGCTGTAGTTTCACACCGAAAGCCTTTGAACTGAAAGCCACTACAGGCCAATCCGATGATAAAGGCCCATATTCAGATTTTAGGAAGAAGCGACTATTGGGGCGGGCTATAGCTGAGATTGTTAGCTTCATTGATTCAGCCTCACAGATATTGGATGACCCAGATATGCCCATTGGCTCTTAAAGCAGGTACGGGACCGAATCGAATTGCTTTGCTCGCTTGATCTCATTGATCCACCAAGCTAGGTCGTCGACCTCATCAGTATCGCTAATCGCCGAAGCGTTCAGAGACCAGACGGCTCCCAGATTGTCGGCCATCCCGAAACTGCCGCATACCAACCCGCCAGCCTCACACTCCACGCCGCGATACAATTCCGACTATGCGTCCTCGCTTCCAATGGCAGATCGGTCGCCGTTCGCTCACGCTCGGCGAGCGCACCCTCGTCATGGGCGTGCTCAACGTGACTCCCGATTCCTTCTCGGACGGCGGCTGCTATTCCGATCCCCAGGCCGCCATCAAGCATGGCCTCGCACTCCTCGACCAAGGCGCCGACATCCTCGACATCGGCGGCGAATCCACCCGCCCCGGCGTGCCCACCGCCTCCGTCGAAACTCCCGCGCTTGCCGGAGCCGTCTCCGCCCAGCAGGAGATCGACCGCGTCCTGCCCGTCATCCAGGCCATCCATCGCGAGCGCCCGGACTCCATCCTGTCCATCGACACATATAAATCTACCGTCGCCCGCGCCGCCCTCCAGGCCGGAGCCGAGATCGTCAACGACGTCAGCGGCTTCACCTGGGACCCCGATATGGCGGCCACCCTCGCCGAGCGCCCCTGCGGAGCCATCCTCATGCACGTCCGCGGCATGCCTCACCAGTGGCGTACCCTGGATGCCGTGCCAAACGTCGTCTCGCTCGTCTGCGGAGAGCTCGCCGACCGCGTCTCCCACGCCCTCGACGCCGGAATCCTCCGCCAGTCCATCGTCCTCGACCCCGGCTTCGGCTTCGGCAAAAACTTCGACGAGAACTACTCCCTGATCGGCGGCTTCGCGGAGTTCCACCTCCTCGGCTTCCCTCTGCTTGTCGGCGTCTCGCGCAAGAGCTTTCTCGGACGCACGGTCGCCGCCCGCCTCGCCCAACTCGCACCCCAGGCACAACGCTCTGCCGATCAACGCCCTGCGGATCAACCCTCCGCTACGCTGCCGCCCGCCGCCCTGGACACCGCAACCCTGGCAGCCACCGTCGCCGCCGCGCTCGCCGGAGCTCACATCGTCCGCGTCCACGCCGTCCGTCCCGCCATCGAGGCTCTCGCCATCGCCGACGCCATCCTTGCCGCGCAAAGCGCTTCCTGAAGAAACCAACCGAGGCCGCCGGCTTCCACCCACCGATGGCAAGCTGCCGCACCCAATTTTTTGGCTCCGGCGGGCTTCCATTAGCAATTCAGACAACCCAAGAGCGCCAAGGGGTGACCAATCCGCCAATCCTTCGGAATTCCCCCAAACGATTGGCACATCAGTAAAAAAGCCTCAACCAAGGCTTATCCAAAAGGTATATGTTCAGAAATTTTTCTGCGAATCCAGCAGAATCGTCACCGGGCCGTCGTTCACCAGTTCCACCTTCATCTCGGCCTGGAATTGCCCGGTTTCACAGCGCAGTCCGAGGGCTCGGACGCGCTCCACAAAATACTCGAAGAGACCGCGAGCCTGCTCGGGCCGCGCCGCTGCGTCAAAGCTGGGCCGCTTGCCGCGCCGCGCATCGCCGTAGAGCGTGAACTGGCTCACCGCCAGCACGGCGCCGCCGGCCTCGCTCACGTTGCGGTTCATTTTTCCCTCGCTATCCTCAAAAATCCGCAGCGCCGCGATTTTTTCCGCCAGGTACTCGGCATCGCTCTGGCCGTCGCCGGCGCCCACGCCCAGCAGCACCAGCAATCCACGCTCAATCTGCCCGATGGAGCGCGATTCTACCGTAACCCTGGCCCGTGAAACCCGCTGCACCACTGCTCGCATGACCTCAGTAGAACCCATTCAGGTGCAGCTTGGATAGTGCCATTCCGGCTTCCGCCCGCCGCCGGATTCGAACAATCGCGCCTCTCGGCAGCAATTGCGCATTGACCTTCATAAAAACGAACAGTTAGGATGCTAATCGGCATCGTCCGGCGCATGGAATGTTTCGGTATGGCGCGACCTTTGGCCGGGCAGCTCAACTTTTTGCAGGAGGCGCCAACAAAATGGCTGCTGTGGAAGACAAATTAAAACAGATTATCGTGGAGCAGTTGGGTGTGGATGAAGCCGAGGTTACTTCTTCTGCTTCGTTCGTGGATGACCTGGGCGCCGACTCGCTGGACATCGTCGAACTCGTGATGGCCTTTGAAGAGGCCTTTGACATTGAAATTCCGGACGAAGACGCTGAGAAGATCAAGACCGTGAAGGATGCGGTCGACTACATCAGCGCACACTCCAAGGCCTCAAAGTAACGCAGCTAGTCGCGCACCTCGGTACAATAGAAGGAACGGCCACCGTAGCCTGACCGCCGGGCATTCTTGCCCGGCGTGTGCCGTTTCTATTTTACAAGGAGAGTTGAATGGCTTCCGCCGACGAAAAAGTCAAACAGATCATTGTGGAGCAGCTTGGGGTGGAGGAAGCCGAAGTCACCGCCAGCGCTTCTTTCCAGGACGACCTGGGGGCGGATTCGCTGGACATTGTCGAACTCGTGATGGCCTTTGAAGAAGCCTTCGACGTCGAGATTCCCGACGAAGACGCCGAGAAGATCAAAACCGTGAAGGATGCGATCGACTACGTCAACACACACGCGAAAGGTGGGAAGCAAGCTTGAGTCGCCGAGTAGTGGTCACTGGTCTTGGCTTGATTTGCGGTGTCGGCAACACCACGGAGGAAGATCTGGACAAGCCTCCTGGCCGGCAAGAGCGGCGTGGCCCCGATTACTTTTTTTGACACAACGCAGTACAGCTGCCAGATCGCGGCCGAGGTCAAGAACTTCGACCCGCTGAACTTCGTCGAGAAAAAAGAACTGAAGAAGATGGGCCGCTTCATTCACTTCGCGCTGGCTGCGGCCACGGAAGCCGATGAATATGTCAGGGCTGAAGGTGACGCCGGAAAACGCCGAGAACATCGGCGTCTACGTCGGCTCCGGCATTGGCGGCTTTGACGTCATCGAGCGCGAGCATACGGCGCTGATGGAAGGCGGACCGCGAAAGATTTCGCCCTTCTTCATTCCCGCCAGCATCGTCAACCTCGCCGCCGGACAGGTCAGCATTCGTTTTGGCGCAAAGGGCCCGAACCTGGCCAGCGCCACCGCCTGCACCACCGGCGCCCACGCCATCGGAGACAGCTTCAAGATCATTCAGCGCGGCGATGCCGACGTGATGATCGCCGGCGGCGCCGAAGCCGCGATTACGCCGATGAGCGTCGGCGGATTCTGCTTCCATGCGCGCTCTCTCCACCCGCAATGACGAACCGGAGCGCGCCAGCCGTCCATGGGACAAGGATCGCGACGGATTCGTGGTGGGCGAAGGCGCAGGCATTCTGATTCTCGAAGAGTTGGAGCACGCCAAAGCACGCGGCGCGCGCATCCATGCCGAAATTGTCGGTTACGGCATGAGCGGCGACGCCTACCACATCACCTCACCCGCTCCCGATCACGACGGCGCTTTCCGCGTGATGCGCAACGCCATCCGCGATGCCAAGCTGAAGCCCGCCGACATCGGCTATGTGAATGCGCACGGCACTTCCACGCCTATCGGGGATGAGTTGGAGGCCATCGCAATCCGCAATCTGTTCGGCGAATACAATGTTCCGGTCAGTTCCACCAAGTCCATGACCGGCCACCTGCTGGGCGGCGCCGGCGGACTGGAAGCCGGCATCACGGTGCTTGCGCTACGCGATCAGATTCTTCCTCCGACCATCAACCTGGAAAACCAGGACGAGCGAACCCTAGGCATGGACTTCGTCCCGAACCAGGCCCGCAAAGCATCGCTGAACTATGCGCTGTCGAATTCGTTCGGATTCGGCGGGACCAACGGCTCACTGGTGTTCAAGCGCTGGAGCGAGTAGCGGCCCGCGCCTCGAAGCCAGCTTCCGAGAGTAGCAATAACAAAAACCCCGCCTGCGCGGGGTTTTTTGCGGACTTCATTTTTCGCCCGCCGCACTACCCCGGCTCCGTCTGCTCTGGCGCACGGCTCCGTGCAGCACCAACTCGCAAAGCTGATCCACAAATTCCGGGCTCAGCGTGTCATGTCCGATCAGGAAGCGCATGTAGATGGGGCCGTAGAGCGCATCGAGCACCAGGTCGAGATCGAGATTTGCGGGCAATTCGCCACGCACCATTCCGCGGCGCAGGGTGGTGTAGGCCTCGGCCCGGCGCGGGGTCAGAAAGCGTTCGCGGAAGGCACGCAGGAGGGTCGACGTCGCTCTGTCCGCCGCCCAACATCACGGAGACGATGTGGCCGCGGCGGCTGCGCAGAATCTTTACCAGTTGTCGCATCTGCTGGGTCATGTCCTGGCAGACCGAGCCGGTATCCGGGAAGCCGAGTTTTTGGGTGACGTTGCTGGCGAATGCGTCGGCGACCAGGGCGGCCTTGTTGGGCCACCAGCGGTACACCGTTGCCTTGCCGACCCCGGCCCGGCGGCCACATGTTCAATCGTCAGATCCGCGAATCCGTATTCTTTGGTTTCCAGAAAATTCAGCGTGCTGCTCAGGATCGCCTGGCGGGCCCGCTCGCAACGCGGGCGTCCCGGGGGACGCTTGCTGGCGGCGGCGCCGTTATTATTTATTTCTTGTATTTCTTGCCTCATCGCCAGATGCTAGCATAGCATTTAGAGCTAGAATTACGATTCAAGACGGATAGTATCGAATCTAACAAACATTCAACGGTGGGGGCTGCTTTTTGGCTCGTACGGAATCCCTGCCCGTGCCCGGCCGAACTCTGGAGTGAATCCTAATCCATGTGGATTGTCGCGTTAGCCCTCAGGCGTCCCTATACATTTATCGTGATGGCGCTGGTCATCATCCTGCTGACGCCGATCACGGTCCTGAGGATGCCAACCGACATCTTTCCGGAGATCGACATTCCGGTGGTCTCCGTGGTCTGGTTCTACACCGGGATGTCGCCGCAGGATATGGCCGACCGCATCGTCACCAACTCCGAGCGCGGCATCACCACCACGGTCAACAACATCGAACACATCGAATCGCAGTCGGTGTACGGCCTGGGAGTCATCAAGATTTTCTTCCGCCCCGGCACCAACATCCAGACCGCCATCGCGCAGGTCACGGCCATCTCGCAGACCACGGTGCGCGGCTTGCCGCCGGGAACCACGCCGCCGCTGGTCATCTCCTACAGCGCCTCCACCACGCCGATCATTCAGCTCGGGCTGAGCAGCAAGAGCTCTGCCCGAGCAGCAACTCTTCGATCTGGGCCAGAACTTCCTGCGCAACTCGCTGGCCACGGTGCAGGGCGCGGCCACGCCGTATCCTTACGGCGGAAAGATCCGGCAGATCCAGGTGGATCTGGACCTGCCGAAGCTGCAGTCCTACAACCTTTCCCCGATCGACATCGTCAACGCCGTCAATGCGCAGAATCTGATTCTTCCCACCGGAACCATCAAGCTCGGCCCGCTGGAATACAACGTGGAGATGAACGGCACGCCGCAGACCATCGCCGAGTTGAACGATCTGCCGGTGAAGACCAGCAACGGCGCCACGCTCTACATGCGCGACGTGGCCCACATCCGCGACGGCTTTGCGCCGCAGACCAACATCGTGCGCCAGGACGGCAACCGCGGCGCTCTGATGTCGATTTACAAGAACGGCAAGGCCTCCACGCTGCAGATCGTCGCCGGAATCAAGGAAATCGTCCCCCTGGCGGCGCAATCGCTGCCGCCGGAGCTGAAGATCAGCGCGCTGTTCGATCAGTCGCTGTTCGTGCGCGCCTCCATTCAGGGCGTGCTGCACGAGGCGCTGCTGGCGGCGGCGCTGACGGCGGTGATGATTCTGCTCTTCCTCGGCGACTGGCGTCCCACCATCGTCATCGCGATTTCGATTCCGCTCTCCATCTTCTGTTCCATCCTCGCGCTTGGCCGCCATCGGCGAGACGCTCAACATCATGACCCTGGGCGGGCTGGCGCTGGCCGTCGGCATCCTGGTGGACGACGCCACCGTCGAGATCGAAAACATCGAGCGCAACCTCGCCATGGGCAAGGAGATGCGGCAGGCCATTCTGGACGGCGCGCAGCAGATCGCCGTGCCCGCATTCGTCTCCACGCTCTGCATCTGCATCGTCTTCGTGCCCATGTTCTTCCTCAGCGGCGTGGCGCGCTTCCTGTTCGTGCCGCTGGCCGAGGCCGTCAGCTTCGCCATGCTGGCCAGCTACCTGCTCTCCAGAACCCTGATCCCCACCCTGGTCATGTACATCATGCGCGGGCACGAGCATCGCGCCGCCGGGCCAAAGACGTTTCTGGGACGCTTCCAGCGCGGCTTCGAGCGCAGCTTCGAGGACTTCCGTCGCGGCTACCAGTCGCTGCTGGAAACCACCCTGGAGCATCGCGGCATCTTCGTGACGTTCTTCCTGTTGTTCTGCCTGCTCTCGCTCGGACTGCTCGACGTTTCTCGGGCAGGACTTCTTTCCGCAGGTCGATGCCGGACTGTTGCGCCTGCACGTGCGCGCCCGTCCCGGCCTGCGCGTGGAGGAGACGGCGCGGCTCTGCGACGAGGTGGAAGCGGAGCTGCACCGGCAGATTCCGGGCAACGAGATTCAGACGATTCTCGACAACATCGGCCTGCCCAACTCCGGCATCAACCAGTCCTACAGCTCCTCGGGAACCGTCGGCAGCAGCGACGCGGAGATTCTGATCTCGCTCGATCCCGAGCATCACCATCCCACCGCGGACCACATCCGGAATCTGCGCCAGGTGCTGCCGCAGCGCTTCCCGGGCGTGGAGTTCTTCTTCCAGCCGGCCGACATCGTCACCCAGATTTTGAACTTCGGACTGCCCGCTCCCATCGACGTGCAGGTGATCGGCGCCGACATGCAGAGCAACTACGACATCGCGCAGCAGATCGCCAACCAGATGCGCCACGTTCCCGGCACCGCCGATGTCCACGTGCAGCAGTTGCTCTCCGCTGCCCACCCTGCACATGGAGCTGGACCGCACCCGCATCACCCAGGTCGGACTGAACGCGCAGCGACGTGGCGCAGAGCGTGCTGGTCTCGCTGAGCGGCAGCTTCCAGACGGCGCCGAACTTCTGGCTGAATCCGAAGAACGGCGTCACCTACCAGATGGCGGTGCAGTCGCCGCAATATCGCATGACCAGTCTCGACGATCTGATGGCGTTGCCGGTGAATTCGCCGCAGGGCTCGCAGTTGCTCGGCAACCTGGTGCAGTTGCATCCGGTGGCGCGCCCGGCGGTGGTGAACCACTACAACGTGCAGCCCGTGATCGACGTCTACGCCAGCACGCAGGACCGCGATCTGGGCGGGGTTGCGGCGGACACCGACAAGATCATCAAGGGCTTCGACGGCCATCTGCCGCGCGGCACCCACATCGTGCTGCGCGGCCAGGTCAGCACCATGCGCTCCTCGTTCATCGGACTCGGCGTCGGACTGCTGGGCGCGATCGTGCTCGTCTATCTGCTGATCGTCGTCAACTTCCAGTCGTGGCTCGATCCGTTCATCATCATCTCGGCGCTGCCGGGCGCGCTGGCGGGAATCTGCTGGTTCCTGCTGCTGACCCGCACCACGTTGAGCGTGCCGTCGCTGACCGGCGCGGTGATGTGCATGGGCGTGGCCACCGCCAACTCCATCCTGATGGTCAGCTTTGCGCGCGAGCAGATGGACGAGGGCATGGCCGCCATTCCGGCCGCCATCGCCGCCGGATACACCCGCATGCGCCCGGTGCTGATGACCGCCCTGGCCATGATCATCGGCATGGTGCCGATGGCGCTGGGCCTGGGCGAAGGCGGCGAGCAGAACGCGCCGCTGGGCCGGGCCGTGATCGGCGGATTGTTGTTCGCCACGGTGGCCACCTTGTTTTTCGTGCCCAGCGTCTTTGCCATTTTCCATAGCCGCCGGGAAGCCGCGGCAGGCGCGCCACAGTTGAGCAGGCATAACCAGTGCTCCGGAAACCGGAGTCAAGCATGAGTGACGAGAACGAACTGAAACCGCAGCAATCCGGAGATGCCCGCGGAGCCGGAGCAGCCTGCGCATCACTCGACCCAGGCCGAGCGCGACGAGGAGATCGCGGCCATCCAGCAGCACGCCAAGCATCAGCATCCGGGCATTGAGCGTCCGCCCGAGCTGCCGCCGGCGCCGCCGGGCAAGGCGCTGCTGATGGTCGGCGTGGCCCTGCTGGTGCTTGCTGATCGCCGGAGGCTTCACCCTGCTGGAGCGTTTGAGTCACGAGCCGCGTTCTGGCCAAGGAGACCGAGCAGAGCGCCGTGCCGACCGTGGCCGTCGTGCATCCGCTGGCGGAAAAGCCCGACGTGGAACTGGTGCTGCCCGGCTCGCTGCTGGCCTTCAAGGAATCGCCCATCTATCGCCCGCACCAACGGCTACCTGCTGCGCTGGTACAAGGACATCGGCAGCCGGGTGAAGAAAGGCGAACTGCTGGCGCAGATCGACACGCCGGAGGTGGACCAGGAGCTGAACCAGGCGCGCGCCGCGCGGCAGCAGATGCTGGCGCAGATGGAGCTGGCGAAGATCACCGCCGAGCGCTGGGAGAACCTGCGCAAGACCGACTCGGTTTCCGCGCAGGAAGCCGACCAGCAGAGCAGCGGATACCAGCAGAGCCAGGCCAACCTGGCCGCCGCCGACGCCAACGTGCGCCGCCTGGAAGCAGCTTGAGTCGTTCAAGAACGTCTATGCGCCGTTCACCGGCGTGCTCACCCGACGCAACGTCGATCCCGGCGCGCTGATCAACGCCGGAGCCGGCGGCAAGGAGCTCTTCGACATCGCCCAGGTCGATACCCTGCGCGTCTTCACCAGCGTGCCGCAGGCCTACGCGCCCTTCATCAAGGTCGGCGTCAAGGCCACCATCACGCTGCAGGAGCTTCCCGGCCAGAAGTTCGACGGCAGTGGTGGCGCGCACCGCCGAGGCCATCGACCCGGCGACCCGCACCCTGCTCACCGAGGTCGATGTGCCCAACCGGGATGGCCGCCTGCTGCCCGGCTCCTATGGCCAGGTGCATTTCGCGGTCGGCTCCAACGTGCAGAAGCTCACGGTTCCGGTCAACGCCATGCTCTTCCGCGCCGCAAGGCGCGCAGGTCGCCGTCGTCGGCCCGGACAACAAGATCGAGTTGCGCCCGCTCAACATCGGCCGCGATTACGGCACCACGCTGGAGGTTCTGGGCGGTCTTGCGGTGAGCGACCAGATCGTCGTCAATCCGCCCGACTCGCTGGAGCAGGGCCAGCAGGTCAACGTGGCGCAGCCCTCGCCGGCGCCAGCAGCAACCGCGGAGCGACGCGCACGGTCGCGACATCAGCAAGCGAAAGCGCATCGCTGAATCGCGCACTCCAAGCGCAGCGTTAATCGCAGCCGCAAGGCGCCGGGCCGCACTGGCGCTGCGCTGCTCGCGCTGCTGGGCTCGCCACCGGATGCACCGTCGGACCGCGCTATCAGCGGCCCGCAGCCACGGCTCCCACGACTACCGTGCCGTCGGCATGGAAGACCGAGCCTCCCTGGCAGCCGGCTGCGCCCAAGGATTCGATTCCCAAGGGCGCGTGGTGGCAGGTGTTCCACGATCCCACGCTCGATGCCTACGAGCAGCAGCTCTTGCGGCCAACCAGTCTCTGGTCGCCGCGCGCGATCGGCTGGAGCAGGCGCGCTCGCTGGCGCGCGTAGCCACCTCGGCGATTGTTCCCGCAGACCTCCGCCGATCCCGGCGCTGCACGAAGGCGCGGGAGCCAATCGTCCTCTGAACGGCGCGCCGACCGGCCACTCCATACATCCCAGAACGTCTACACCGTTCCGTTCTCGGTCAGCTATGAGGCCGACCTGTTCGGCGACGTGCGGCACGGCGTGGAAGCCGCCAACGCAACCCTGCAGTCCACGGCCGCCGATCTGGAGAACGCGCAGCTGGTGCTGACCGCCGAGCTGGCCGCCGATTACTTCTCCCTGCGCGAGTTCGACGCCGAGTACCAGGTGGTCGAGGAGATCGTGGGCTACGAACGCAAGGGCATGGAGCTGGTGAACAACCGCCACAACGGCGGCATCGCCAGCGGACTGGAAGTGGCGCAGCAGGCCGCGCTGCTGGATGCCACCCTGACCCAGCTTGCGCTCGTCCGGCAGTCGCGCGCGCAATATGAGCACGCCATCGCCGCGCTGATGGGCCAGCCCGCGCCAAGCCTTCAACGTGGCCGCCGCGCCCTTGCACGCCACGCCGCCGCCACTGCCGCTGGGAGTTCCCTCCGATGTGCTGGAGCGCCGCCCGGACATTGCCTCCGCCGAACGCCAGATCGCCTACGCCAACGCGCAGGTCGGCATTGCGACGGCGGCGTTTTATCCGCACATCACGCTCGGCGGCGCCGGCGGCTGGCAGAGCCGCGACATCGCCACGCTGGCCAACGCGCCCAGCCTCTTCTGGTCGCTCGGCGGCCGATGCTCTGCAGCCGCTCTTCCAGGGCGGACGCAACCGCGCCAATCTGGCCGCCACGCGGCTCGCCTATGACGCCTCCGTGGCCGACTACCGCCAGTCCGTGCTCACTGCCTTCCAGCAGGTCGAGGACGGCATCAGCAACCTGCAAACACTGGCCCAGGCGGCAACCACGCAGGCCGCCGCCGTCGAGGACGCGCGCCGCGAGCTGGCCATCGCCAACAACCGCTACGTCGGAGGCGTCACCACCTACCTCGACGTCATCACCGCGCAGAGCACTCTGCTGGCCAGCGAACGGCTGGCGACGCAGTTGCATGGCCAGCGCATGGTCAGCTCGGTGTATCTGGTCAAGGCGCTGGGCGGCGGATGGCAGGCCAGCGATCTGAACCCGCAGCAGGTTCATCCCCGTGCGATTCAGATCCTGCAGCCGTAACCCATTCGCGGGTTAGCGCGGTGGGCGTGCACAGCTCGCGATGAATCCATCACCGGTGCAGCGCGCACTGCGGAAGTCGATGAAGCCCGGAGAGAATCATCGCGTCGCCAGTCTGGGTTACGCTTCACCGGACAACTGGAGGCCATCGCAGGATCGTCTCTCATTGGCGCGATAGTACACAGCGGCAGCGGAATTTATCCCATCCCGCCGCGGTTGCCTGCTCGGCGGTAGCGCAAACTCGAATGGCCGCAGGAATGCTGCGGTAATCATGGGAGAGTCTGCGGTGTCTCACCATCTCGATTTTTGCTTCAAATTAATGCGATGCGGGCGTAACGCCTTAATCCCTCTATTGGTTCTCTTGGGAATGTCTTTCGGACAATCCCATCTTGCGGAATTGAAACCACGTGGGCCCATGCAATTCGTGAGAATGTTCAGCGCTGACGACGACGTGAAGGGAAACCGCACGCCCTGTCAGCATCTCCGCGATGTGCTCCACCCCTCCGTGGCGGCGACGGAAGGCGATGGGGAGCGTCCGACGGCATGCGACCAGGTTCTGAACATTGTTGCAGGAAAGGCGGGGCCCTCGAAGGCGGACAGCGCCAGGCCAATCGTGGCCGCCAAGGTTGTGATCGACTCTCACCAGCGCGTTTTGATCACCGAGCCCGGCACCCAGATGGTGCATATTCTCGACTTCGCACACCGAAAATATTCGCAAATTGACGGGGCAAAAGGCGACCGGATGAGCGTTCCCTTCGGCATCGCCCTGGATGCCGACGATAACATCTTCATCACGGACCTGAAGCGGGGAAGGATTGCCGTTTACAGCGCCGATGGCAAGTTCATCAAGTTCATCGGAGACCACAAGGGCGAAGGTGAATTTGACAACCCACGATCCATCGCCATCGACCGCGCCACCGGGCGCATTTATCTCACCGATACGGCACGCAATTTCGTCCTCATCCTCGACCGCGACGGCAAAATACTTGCGCAGTTAGGCAGACGCGGCGGCGGCGCTGGGCCCGCGGAATTCAAGGAGCCCACTGAAATTGCCATCTACGCGAACGAAGTCTATGTTCTTGACCGGAAAAATTTCCGGGTTCAGGTTCTGGATCTCGACGGGAACTTCCGTCGCGAGTTTCATCTGGCGGGCGCTGCCGGGACGGACGCGGCTGGAATGGCGTTCGACTCTCAGGGACGCATCATTATCCCAGCCATGAACTGGGTTGAAGTTCTCAATCGCGACGGAGCGTTGCTCTTCCGATTCGGAGAGGGCGGCAATCTGCCGGGAGAGTTCCAAAGCCCCCAAGGGGTCTGCGTCGACTCCAAAGACCGGGTGTATATCACGGACACGGGGAACCATCGAATTCAAGTGTTTCAGTTCACCAAGCAGCCCGCGGCGAAGACCGAAGCTGCACGCTGAACCAGCGCGCGCCGCGAGCCGGAGCGCCGTCCGTTGGCACATACCCGGCTCGCAAGCCTGCGGCGCGTGGCCTTCATTGGTGCCGCGAAACGTAGAGCAGCAACGTAAAAATCAGGGTTGGAATCAGCGCCAGCGGCCCATAAGAAAAAATCTCCTGCCGCCAGGACGAGGGCCGCTCTTTGCTCTCGGACGTTTCTGGGGGCACGTCCATGACGACCTCATCCAGATGCTCAAGATCGTATTCAAAATCCCGCGCCGTAGCGTAGCGCTCGTTCGGTTCGCGCTTCAGGGCGCGGCAGATGACGCTTTGGAGCGGAAGCGGAAGCGTGCGATCGATCTCGCGTGGTGGCACCCGACCGTTCACCAGCCGGTCATTCATCACCGCGAACGGATTCGGGCCCTGAAATGGAACCCTTCCGGTCAGCATCTCGTAGAGCATCACCCCGAGCGCAAATAGGTCGCTGCGGGCATCGCCGCGTCTGCCTTTGACCTGCTCCGGGGAGATATAGTCCGGGGTCCCCATGGTGTTGGAGAGCCTCCCGAAGGTAAGCCGCCGGAAACCCGCACAGCTGGCGATGCCGAAGTCGATCAGTTTGACGTTGTCGTCGGCGTCGACGATGATGTTTTCCGGCTTGAGGTCACGGTGTACGACGCCATGGCGGTGAATGTAATCGAGGGCGTCACAGAGCCGCAATGTGATCCGGACCGCACGCTCGGCGGAAAGTTTGTGCTGCTCGTTCAGCAGCGTGCGCAGCGGCTTTCCCTCCGCCCACTCCATGACGATATACAGCTGGCTGCGATCCTCGGCGCGCAAGACCTTGACGACGCCGGGATGCTCCAGCTTGAGGCCAATCGCCTCCTCGCGCTGGAAGCGCTCGTGAAAGGCCACGTCACTCTCTGCTTCCATCAGCGGAATCTTCAGGGCAACCTGGCGCCCGTCACGCGAGTCCGTGGCGCGAAAGATGGTGGCCATGCCGCTGTGCGCGATGGCGCTTTCGATGTTGTAGTGGTCAAGTTGTTGCCCCGGCTGCACTGAGCCCATGAGGAACACCTGGAGTCACGGCCGAAGCCGAAATCTTGGATCGAGCCAGCTTGGCGAATGCCCCGCGGCCCTCCAGTTCTAGTGGATTAGAGCATTGCGGTTCTAAAGCCAAAATGAAAAGTCCCTAAAAGGTTCATAAAGCAGGGTCTCGGAATGCACGCTGGCGAGCCGGGTACGCGCCAACGGACGGAGTCTCCGCCTCGCGGCGCGCGGCCAGCGCCGCTCCTCCGGCTCAGGATTCCAATCTCAATCGGTAGGGAATTTGTAGCAGGACGATCCGCTGATGACGAGCCGCTGATCCAGCCGTTGGTCGAAGAGTCTGTGGGCAGCAGCTTGGGGCAGAACAAGTTCTGCCCCAAGCGCTCAACCGATCAGGGGAAGCGCGAATTCAGTCCTGCAGCTTGCCCGAGAGATAGGCGTCGTAGGCGGTCAGGTCGAGCAGGCCGTGGCCGCTGAGGTTGAAGAGGATGACTTTCTTGCGGCCTTCCTCGCGAGCCTGAATGGCCTCATCGACGACGGCGCGAATGGCATGCGCCGACTCCGGCGCAGGCACCAGACCCTCGCTGCGGGCAAAGAGCACGGCCGCCTCGAAGACCGCGGTCTGCGGGTAGGCAATCGCTTCGATGAGTCCCAGTTTGTAGGCGTGGCTCACGGCAGGCGACATGCCGTGATAACGCAGGCCACCGGCATGAATGGAGGGCGGCATGAAGTCGTGCCCAAGGGTGTACATGGCCATCAGCGGCGTCATGCCGGCGGTGTCACCGAAATCGTAACGCAGCTCGCCCTTGGTCATCGACGGGCAGGACGCCGGCTCCACGGCAACAATGCGATAGGGCTTGCGCTCGGTGATCTTCTTGCGGATGAAGGGGAAGGCGATGCCGGCCAGGTTGCTGCCGCCACCGGCGCATCCGATCACAACGTCGGGCTCCTCGCCCGCCTGTTCCATCTGCTGGATCGATTCCTCGCCGATCACCGTCTGGTGAAGGCAGACGTGGTTGAGCACGCTGCCGAGCGAATACTTGGTGCCGGGATGGGTGACCGTGTTCTCGATGGCCTCGCTGATGGCCATCCCAAGGCTGCCGGCACAGTACGGGTCCTCGGCAAGCCGCTTGCGTCCGAACTCGGTCTGATCGCTGGGGCTGGCATAGACCGTGGCGCCGTAGGTCTGCATCAGCAGGCGGCGATAGGGCTTCTGGTCGTAGCTGACGCGAACCATCCAGACGGTGCACTCGAGCCCGAAGAGTTGGCAGGCGAGCGCCAGCGAGGTACCCCATTGGCCGGCGCCGGTCTCGGTGGCCAGACGGCGGGTACCGGCGAGTTTGTTGTAGTAGGCCTGCGGAATCGCGGTGTTCGGCTTGTGGCTGCCCACCGGGCTGGAGCCTTCGTACTTGTAGTAGATGTGCGCCGGTGTGTTCAGCGCCTTCTCCAGGCGAACCGCGCGAAGCAGCGGCGTGGGCCGCCAGAGCGCGTAGACCTCGCGCACCTCTTCGGGAATCTCAATCCAGCGCTCCGAGCTCATCTCCTGGGCCACGATGTTCTCCGGAAAGATGGCGTACATGTCGGCCGCGCGTGATGGGCTGACGAGTGCCGGGATGCAGCGGCGGTGGCACGGGTTCGGAGAAATCCGCGAGCAGGTTGTACCAATGATGAGGAATCGAGGACTGCGGCAAAGTAAAACGAGTCTGCATGGTGAGCCTACTCCTTCAAAGCCAGCTTGGAATTACCTGAGAGTAATTGAGCAGCTTTGGCGGGTCAATCGGTTCGCGGATTACGCGCTGACGAACTTGGTGCAAGTCACGAGCTCACGAGACGCAGCTCACAGACAAGTTGTTCAATCGATGAATACCATTCTCCGCTTTCTATCTCATAAGCCCGGACAATGCCGTAGGTCTGGGAAGCGGCTGAAAGGATCACCCGTCGCATGCAGGAAATCACTCATGACGTACTGATACTGGGGACCGGGCTCGCAGGGTTGAGGGCCGCGGTTGAAATCAGCATTCAAACCAAGGGTACGGCCGATATCGGCATCGTCTCCAAGGTGCAGGTGATGCGCTCGCACTCGGTTTGCGCCGAAGGCGGCACCGGCGCGGTGATGCGCCCCGAGGAAGGCGACAGCTTCGATCTGCACGCGTGGGACACCGTCAAGGGCTCCGACTTTCTTGCCGACCAGGATGTGGTCGAGCGCTTTGTGGGAACCTCGCCCGATGAAATCCGCCTGCTGGAGCACTGGGGCGTGCCCTGGTCGCGCCGCGAAGACGGCCGCATTATGCAGCGTCCCTTCGGCGGACACACCTTTCCGCGCGCTTGCATGGCGGCCGACAAGACCGGCTTCTTCGAGATGCAGGCTCTCTACGACACGCTCGTCAAGTACAACAACTTCACGCGCTATGACGAGGGCTTCGTCACCTCGCTGCTGGTCGAGGACGGCCGTTTTGCCGGGCTCACGCTCTACGATGTGCCCTCCGGCGAATTTCCAGGTCATTCGCGGCAAGGCTCTGCTGATTGCCTCCGGCGGCCTGGGAAATCTCTACGGCTTCACCACCTATTCGCAGACCGTGACCGGCGACGGGCAGGCCATTGCCTACCGCGCCGGGCTGGCGCTGGAAGACCCTGAGTTCCTGCAGTTTCATCCCACCGGACTGGTGCCTTCGGGCATTCTGATGACCGAGGGCTGCCGCGGCGAGGGCGGATACCTGCGCAACAACAAGGGCGAGCGCTTCATGGAGAAGTACGCGCCCAAGATGATGGAGCTGCGCCCCGCGTGACATCGTTTCCCGCTCGGAGATGACGGAAATCCTCGAAGGCCGCGGTTTCCCAGGGCCCGACGGCCTCGACTACATCCACCTCGATCTGACCCACCTGGGCGCCGACGGATCAACAAGCGCCTGCCTCTGATCCGCGAAGTCTGCATGAAGTTCCTGGGCATCGATCCCATCACCCAGCAGATCCCCATCCGTCCCGTGGCTCACTACTCGATGGGCGGCATCGAGGCCGACATCGACGGCCGCACCAAGGTGGAAAACATCTGGGCCGCCGGCGAGGTGGCCTGCCACTCCATGCACGGCGCCAACCGCCTGGGATGCAACTCCACCGCCGAGTGCCTGGTCTGGGGCGGCATCACCGGCGGCGAGATCGCGAAGTATCTTGCCACCAGACCCGCGCTCGGCCCGGTTCTGAAGTGCAAGACAGACGCGGAGGAAGAGCGCATCTTCGGCGGCCTGCTCAGCCAGAAGGGAACCGAGAATCCGGCGCCCATCCGCCGCGAGCTGCGCACCCTCATGGATAAACACGCCGGCGTCTATCGCACCGGCGAATCGATGCAGAAGGGTCTCGACAAGGTTCTCCAACTGCGCAGCGCTTCAAGAACATCCACATCGAGGACAAGAGCCGCATTTACAACACCAACCTCATCCAGACCCTTGAAACTGAAAACATGCTGGAGCTGGCCGAGGTCTTGCTCATGGCGGCCCTGGCTCGCGAGGAGTCGCGCGGCGGACACTCGCGCACGGATTTCCCGGTGCGCGACGACGAGAAGTTCCTCGTTCACTCCATGGTCTATTACACCGGCGGCAAGCCGCGGCTGGAGTACAAGCCCGTGACCATCACCAAGTGGAAGCCGGTCGAACGGAAGTACTAGATTCCAGAGTTTATTCCAGGCAATTCATAATGGAGAGCGAAATGGCTGAAATTCACAGACACGACAATCGGTTCGGGGTGTGGGGCTGGCTGGGAGGCGGACGTTGGGGCCTTGAACGCTACGCCTACGTCCTGCATCGGCTGACCGGACTGGGTATTCTTCTCTATCTCTTAATGCACACCGTTGTTACCAGCCTGCGCGTCAAGGGGATTTACTTGTGGA
The DNA here is from genome assembly GCA_963737175.1 of uncultured Acidobacteriota bacterium. Classification (GTDB taxonomy): domain Bacteria; phylum Acidobacteriota; class Terriglobia; order Terriglobales; family Acidobacteriaceae; genus TOLSYN. The sequence goes on from CAVTRQ010000006.1 coordinate 50,529, forward strand.
CCGAGGGTGGCTTCCTGCATCAGCCCATCTTCCGGCTGGGTGAGTTCTGCGTGGTGGCGGCCTTTGCCTACCACGCCTTCAACGGCATCCGGCTGGTGCTGGTCGAGCTGGGCTTTGCGGTTGGCAAACCAATCGAGCCGATCTATCCCTATAAGACCTCGGTGGGAGTGCAGCGCCCGTTGCTCATCGCAGTGATGGCGCTTGCGTTTATCTTCCTTGCGGTTGGCGGCTACAACTTCCTGGGCTTGGCGAAGTAGGAGGAGAGATGAGTAACGGAACGAAATATTGGACCTGGCACATGGCGGCTGGAGTGGTGCTTCTCTTCCTGCTCGGCCTGCACATGATGATTATGCACATGGGCGGAAGTCTGCACCTGTTTGCGCCGCGTGGCGCTGACTCTGTCTCCATGGTGAACAGCCAATGGCGCGACAGCCAAATCTGGTTCACCCTCACGTACATTCTGCTCCTCGGCGTGGGGCTCTACCATGGGCTCTACGGCCTGCGCAATATTCTCTTTGAGTTGACCCTTCAACCAGCGCTGGAGAAGGCCGTAACCGCCGTCCTGCTTCTGGTTGGCTTCGGCCTCTTCGGACTGGGTAGCTGGGCGGCATGGGCGGCGCACGCCGTCGCGCTTGCGGGAGGGAAGGGATAGCCATGGCGGATTCGAAAACAACCAAACAGATCAACTTCCACGTCTCGCGCTACAATCCGGAGACTGATTCCAAGCCTTACGTTAAAACCTATCCGGTTGCCGTCAGCGATGGCATGACCGTGCTCGACGGACTGCACTGGATCAAGGAGAACCTCGACTCCACCCTGGGCTGGCGCTACTCCTGCCGTATGGGCATCTGTGGCTCCTGTGGCATGCTTATCAACGGCAGTCCGACGCTTGCCTGCAACACCCAGATCCTGCACCTCTCGCAGTCGGATATCACGGTGGGCCCATTGCCCAACTTTGAGATCATCCGCGACCTCGTGCCCGACCTGCTCTCGATGTTTAACAAGCACGCCTCGGTGCGGCCGAACATCATCCGCGACGAAGCCGAGCTGGTGGACCGCAAGGGAGAGTTCTATCAGTCGCCCGAAGAACTCGACGCCTATCTGCAGTTCACATTTTGCATCAAGTGTGGCTGCTGCATGGGTGCCTGCCCCACCCTTGCCACCGACGTGCGCTATCTCGGCCCCATGCCGCTTACCGCGCTGGAACGCTACAACGAGGATTCGCGCGACCAAGGCTTTGCCATCCGAGCCAAGAGCGCGGGAGGAGACGGCGGAGCATTCCGCTGCCACTACGCCGGCGAGTGCTCGCGCGTCTGCCCCAAGGGCGTCGATCCTGGCAAGGCCGTCCAACTTCTCAAGCGCAAACTCGTGCTTGACTATCTGCATCTGGCGCGCAGCAAGAAGCCCTGCGAGAAGCTCGTGGGTCCGGGCCATGGCAAACTGCTTCCCAACATGACCTGCCCGCCAAGAACCATCCCCGACGAGGGCAAGCCCCTTGCCGTCCCGGCAACCAGCACTCCCAAGTGATGGGCCGGTAACCAGCAACCAAGGGCGGAGAGCAACGCTGTACCCGGGGGCTCCAAACCCCCTGCTCTCCGCCTTCTATTTCGGCGGCAGAAGGCAAATCAGCGCAGCTTGATTCGGCAGCGGCCCGCTGCTCCGCGACCCGCACAGCGACAAGCCCCCGCACTATCTGGGATTGGCAAACCCCGTCTGCTGCTGGCTGATGTTGGTGCCGGGAGGTACAATTGTCTGTCGTGTATCTCCAAACTTTTTGCGGCCTTCCTGCTGCCCTGTACCGGGCTGGAACGGCGACGCGCCTTGGATCTCAATGAAGAAGTTTCTGTTGTCGCTGATCGCCCTCTGTTCGCCTGCCCTGCCCTTGCGCAGCAAAACCCTGCCGCTCAAGACCCTGTGGTTGAGGAGATTGTCGCGCGGGTCAATAACTCGATCATCACTCGCGCCGATCTGCGCCGCAACCGCGAGCAGGCCGCGCAGGATCCCAAGGAGCAGAACCTATCCCAGCAACAGCAGCGACGAGCGCGACGCGAACTCGCTGCGCGATCTCATCGACCAGCAGTTGCTCATTCAGAAGGCCGCCGATCTGGGAATTTCCGCCGACGCCGATCTGGTCAAGCGCCTGGATGACCTGCGCAAGGAGATGAAGGCAAGCTCGATGGAAGAGCTCCAGAAGCTCGCCGAAGCGCCAGGGCGTCAGCTGGGAGGAGTTCAAGCAAAACACCAAGAACGGCATTCTCACCCAGAAGGTGATCGGCTCCGAGAGTCGGCAGCCACCTCCAGGTCACCCGCGATGAAGTTCAGAAGTATTATGACGAGCACAAGTCCGAGTTTGCCCAGCCCGAGCGCGTCCGCCTCAGCGAAATCCTAATCGCCACCAATCCCAACGCTCCCAAGCCGGAGCCGGGCAAGGAAAGCACGATCTGGAGGAGCCGACCCCCGAGCAGGTGGCCGCCGCCGAAGCCCAAGGCCGACGATATTTATCAGCAGCTCAAGTGCGGCGCCAAGTTCGACGATCTCGCCCGCAAGGAGTCCAACGGCTCCACCGCCGAGCAGGGCGGGCGATCTCGGCTACTTCAAGCGCAACGATCTCGCCAAGGAGCTGGAAGACAAGTCCTTCGCGCTCAAGACCGGCGAATTCACTCAGCCGATCCGGACCCGTCAGGGCTTCATCATTCTCCGCGTCACCGACCACATCGAAGCCGGAACTCCCCCGCTCGATCGGGTTCGCGAACAGATTCAGGAGCAGCTCTACAGCCATAAGGTGCAACCCGCGCTGCGCGATTACCTCACCAAGCTGCGTGAAGAGGCTTACATCGACATCAAGCCCGGCTACACCGACAGCGGCGCCAGCCCCAACCAGACCAAGCTGATCTACACCTCGGACTCCGGTCCCAAGACCAAGCAGGTTCGCGGCAAACTCGGCGTGGGAAAGAAGAAGACGGTCGTCGTGGTGGGCAAGGAGAAGAACGACCAGCCAAAGCCAGCCGGCAGCACCTCCGAACTCGGCCTTGCCAAGCCGAGGTGGATGCCAAGGAGAAGGCCGAGAACGATCGCAAGGCCGCTGACGCCGCTGCTGCCGCCAAGGCCGCCGCCGATGCCGCTGAAAAAGAAAAGCTGAGCCACATGTCTCCCAAGGAGCGGAGCAAGTACCTGGCTCAGAAGAAGCGTGAGGCGAAGAAGGAAGCCAAGCTCGATAGAAGGAAACCAAGAAGCAGAAGAAACTCGCGCCCGCAAAAGAGGAGGCCAAGCGCAAGGCCCAGGAAGCCAAGGCCGCCAAGAACGGAAAGAAGCCGCGCAGGCCGACGCCGCCGATGCCGGCGAGCAAGCCGACGCCAGCGCTCCTCCGAAGAAGAAGAAAATTTCCTGGTTCTAACCTGATGGCTTTCACGCTCCAGCCATCTTTCAGCGCGGGCTCCCAGCCCGCGTTTCTCTTTTGCGGCGCTTCGATTTGGCGCACTGCGTTGCGGCAAGCAAAAGGGCGGCTCCATCGATCGGAGCCGCCCTCGCAGATTCATCGCTTCTTACTTCCCGAAACCTTTACGCCTCTGCTTGCTGTAGTTCGCCAGCGCGGCCTCAATCACCGGGTAGGCATCTTCCGGCGGCTGCACTTCGTCCACCTCGACCGCCTTGCCCTCCAACAACTTGTAGTCCTGGAAGAAGCGGCGCAGCATCATCAACCGGTGCGGCGGCATCTCCTGCGCATCGGTGTAGCTGTTGAACTCCGGGTCCTTGCTGGCAATGGCAATGATTTTGTGATCTTTCTTGCCGCCGTCGATCATCGTCATCAGACCCACGGTCCGCGCCTGGATGATGGTCAGCGGAACCACCGGCTCCTGGCAGAAGACCAGAACGTCCAGCGGATCGTCATCCTCGGCCAGAGTCTGCGGAATAAATCCGTAGTTCGCCGGATAGTACACCGCCGAATACAAAATCCGGTCCAGCTTGATCAGCCCGCTGCTTTTGTCCAGTTCGTACTTCACGCTGGAGCCAAATGGAATCTCGATTACCGCGTTAAACTCGTGCGGGATGTTTTCTCCCGGCGTAATGTCGTGCCACGCATGGATCATGAAGAATTGCCCCTGGAGAATCGGTCTCCTGTCATTGTACTGAATCCTGCTCACTCCGCCCACTCGCCCAGGCGTATTCCGTGCCTCGCCAGTTGCAGTCCACCGTGTAGAATCAATCCAGCATCCACCTTCGAAGCCATGATTGAAACGCCTTCCGACGCAGTTCCGAAGCCTCGCCGCGGCAAAGCTGCGGCCGCCATGGTCGCCGCCGGAATTCTGCTCAGCCGCCTCAGTGGCCTCATCCGCGAGCGCTTCTTCGCCCACTATCTCGGAACCTCGCTGGCCGCCGACGCCTATCGCGCCGCCTTCCGCGTCCCCAACATGCTGCAGAATCTGCTGGGCGAAGGCGTTCTCTCCGCATCGTTCATTCCGGTCTACGCCCGCCTCCGCGCCGAAGGCCGCCAGCGCGGAGGCCAGCGAACTTGCCGAAGCCATATTCGCCCTGCTGGCCCTGGTGGCCAGCGTCATCGTCGCCCTCGGAATTCTCTGCGCCCCGCTGCTGGTCAGCCTGCTCGTCCCCGGCTTCCAAGGTGAAAAGCGCACCCTCACCATCGCCCTGGTGCGGATCGTCTTTCCCGGCACCGGACTGCTCGTCTTTTCCGCCTGGTGCCTCGGCGTGCTCAACAGCCATGGCCGCTTCTTTCTCTCCTACGCCTCGGCCGTCATGATGAACCTCGCCATGATCGCCGCCCTCGTCTGGCAGGGAGGATTTCGCGGTCGGGAGCACGGTCTCGCTCGCCTACGCCATCTCCTGGGCTACGGTCGCCGGAGCCGTGCTGCAGTTCGCCGTGCAGGCTCCCACCGTGTATACCTATCTGCGCCCGCTGATCGGCCACGTCGATCTCCGTTCGCTCCATGTGGCCGCCGTGGTCGCCGCCTTCATCCCGGTCTTCATCAGCCGCGGCATCCTCCAGATCTCCGGCTTCATCGATCTGCAGCTCGCCAGCTTTCTTCCCAAGGGCAACGTGCTGCTCACCTACGCGCAGACCCTTTACATGCTCCCGGTGTCGCTCTTCGGAATGTCGGTCTCGGCCGCCGAACTGCCTGCCATGTCCAGCGCCGTCGGAACCGAGTCGGAGATTGCCGCTACCTTGCGCACCCGCCTCAGCGCGGGTCTGGAGAAGATTTCCTTCTTCGTCGTTCCCTCCGCCGTGGCCTTCCTCGCGCTCGGCAATGTCGTGGCCTCCACTCTCTACCGCACCGGAAAGTTCGGCGAGCAGGATGTACTGTTTCGTCTGGGCAGCCCTGGCAGGCTCCGGCGTCGGCCTGCTGGCGCAGACCATGGGACGCCTCTATTCCTCCACCTTCTACGCCCTGCGAGACACCCGCACGCCTCTGCGCTATCGCCCTGGTGCGCGTCGCGCTCACCCTCTGCCTCGGCTATCTTTTTGCGTTGCCGCTGCCGCGCGCCCTCGGCATCGACCACAACTGGGGCGTCGCCGGACTGAGCTCCTCGGCGGGCCTTGCCGGCATGGGTGGAATTCATTCTGTTGCGGCGTGGATTGCAGGCCCGCATCGGCCACGTGAGCCTTCTCCGTCGCGCGCGTCGCTCAAGCTCTGGGCCGCCGCACTCGCGGCCGCCGCGCTCTCATTGCTGCTGGAGTGGAGATTGCATCTGGGTTCGCCGGTGCTGCGCGGCGCTGCTGATCCTGATTCCCTTCGGCGCCGTCTATCTGGCGATCACGCACCTGTTGGGAGTGAGTGGATTCCTCGTCGTCCTTCTGGCCCGCTTCGGTCTGAAGCGCAGCTAGATCCAGCTCTGAACCGCGCGCCGGCGGATGGTTGCGATGGTAGGTGGCCCACATCCGCCTGCTTCGGTGGCGAATGCCGGCAATCGCAATGCCCTACCCCGCCGCCTTCAGCTTCGTCTTGATCACCTTCATCGCGCTCCAGTCATAGCCGAAGCGCCGTCCGCAATCCAGGCACACAACGTAGTGGGAGCAGCCCGGCCGGCAGCTCTTCCGTCCAGTCCAGGTGCACCTGGTGCTGCCGTGCCATATCCATCGAAAACGGCACGGACATGTGAGCGTGCCGGCAACCAAACGACAACAGGTTCAGCACTTTCTCCAGCATATTCAGAACACACCTCGCGGAACTTGCGCTTCCTCATGTGGCATGCCGCGCTCCTTCGAGCCGGCAATTCTGCCTGCTTGATTCCACCTTGTGCGGCCGTGCCAGCATCCGGCGGACCCATCCTGCAGCCGTGAAAGACGCGAAGCCCGGCAGCACAGCTACCGGGCCTTCCGAATCCGTCGCCGTGCGTATGCCGCGCCTCAGGCGCGAACCGCTGTCTTATCCGCGAACCGCTGCCTGAGGCGCCGCGCGGCGTCTCCGACCGCTTGCGGCTTATCGTTCACGTTCGGCTTGCGGATATCGATTCCGCCCTTGAAGAACGCGCCGTCCTCGATGCTGATGCGCTGGGCGATCACGTCGCCGGTCAGCGAGCCTTCGTTGCGAATATCCACCCGGTCGGTGGCCGTAGACATTGCCGCGCACCTTGCCCAGGATCACCGCTTCGCGGGCCGTGATATTGGCGGCGATCACGCCATTGCGTCCCACCGTCACGCGGTTTCCCGGCAGGTGAATCGAGCCTTCCACCCGGCCGTCGATGTAGAGCGATTCCGATCCCGTCACTTCGCCTTTGATGACGAGCGACTTTCCTATCGTGGCCTGGTCGGAGACTGCCGCCGCCGAGCTCATCGGCTTCGGCGTGCTGTTGTTGTACTCCGGTGCCGGAGGCGGTGTGGAGGGCTGGCGCTGCGGATCCGCAGGCGCCGGATTATTGCTGCCGGACTGTGTTGAGGGCTTCCACATTTTTTGTGAGTCCTTTCCTTAAACAGGTCTGCACCTGCATCGCCATTCTCTGTACTGTTCGTAAGTCTGAACTGCACAATGGCTTCTGGGTTGGCTGGTCTGTAACAAAGGCGTGCTCTTGATTCCCTGTGTGCACTATATTCCACTTTCCTGGAAATTTTCTGCACTGGCGAAATACCTCAGCCGACGCGACTCGGGAAAATCAGCCTCCTAGCCGTCCACGGTCAGTCCGCGTCCTGCCTGCGTCCTGCTGCATTTCCTTCCGCATTCGCACATCGGCCACCAACGCGATACCATCACAGCATCGACGAATGATCTCTGAAAGCGATCTGCTCCAACACATCGAAGACCAGCCCCAGCGTGCCGCCGGATACAAGCAGCTCATCCGCGAGCTCTCGCTGCGTGGCCGCGAGCGCCAGGAGCTGGAATCGCTCCTCGCCGATCTCGTGGTGCGCGGCAAACTGGTCCTGGTCGCGCGCGACCGTTACGCCATCGCCTCGGCCGCCGTCAATCGCAATCTCGTCGTCGGAACCCTCACCATGCATCGTGACGGCTTCGGCTTCGTCCGCCCCCTGGACCGTGAAGTTCGCGAGCGCCTCCAGGGCGACGTCTTCATCCCGCCCTTCGATACCGCCGAGGCGATGCACGGCGACCAGGTCCTGGTCGAGCTTTCGCCCGCACTCCCGCGAGGGCCGCGCCGAAGGCCGCATCGTCCGCGTCATGGAGCGCGCCCATCCCACCGTCGTCGGAACCTTCCACTACGGCCACCGGCAGAACTACGTGCGCCCCATCGACGACCGCATCAAGATGGATATCATCATCCCCGAAGGCGACGAAATCGTCCCCGAGCCATCCGAGGCCGCCAGCCGCCTCGAGGTCGATCGCGTCATCGGCCGCGAAGCCAGCCGCCGTCCCTGGGAAGACCTGGAAGGGCTGGTCGTCGATTGCGAGATCACCGACTGGCCCACCGCCACCAAGAATCCCCGTGGCCGCGTCATCGAGGTCCTCGGCTACGAAGACGATTTCGGCGTCGACGTCGAGATCATCATCCGCAAGCACCACCTGCCCCACCACTTTCCGCCCTCCGTCATCGCCGAAGCCCGCGCCATTTCCTCCGCCATTCCGCCCGCCGAACTCGAAGCGCCGCCGCGATTTCCGCGATCTGCCCATCGTCACCATCGACGGCGAAACCGCCCGCGACTTTGACGATGCCGTCTTCGCCCGCCGTCTCCCCGATGGGCGCTACGAACTCCAGGTCCACATCGCCGACGTCGCGCACTACGTCCGCCCCGGCATGGATATCGACCGCGAGGCCGAGATTCGCGGCACCAGCGTGTATTTCCCCGACCGCGCCATCCCCATGCTGCCCGTCGAGCTATCCACCGACATCTGCTCGCTGCGTCCGCAGGTCGATCGCCTCGTCATGTCCTGCATCATGCAGATCGACGCCGCGCGGCGAAATCCGCTCCTACCAGATCATGCCCGGCGTCATCCGCAGCGCCGAGCGCATGACCTATACGAGTCCGTCCAGCTCATTCTCGATGGCGACGCCGCAGCCCGCGAGCGTTACGCCCCTCTGGTCGAAAATTTTCTCCTCATGCAGGAGCTCGCCGAGATCCTCAACCAGAAGCGCCAGCGCCGCGGCTCCATCGACTTCGATCTTCCCGAGCCGCTCATCGAATTCGACGAGAACGGCCTGATGAAAGGCGTCACCCGCTCCGAGCGCCTCTTCGCCCATCGCCTCATCGAGGAGTTCATGCTCGCGGCCAATGAAACCGTCGCCACCTACCTCGAGCAAAAAGGTGTTGCTTCCATCTACCGTGTCCACGAGCCGCCCGACCCCAAGCGGGTCTACGATTTTGAAAACCTCGCCGCCGCCTTCGGCTATTCGCTCGGCATCGGCGCGCTGCCCATCGCGCGCTTCCGCATCAAGCCCGATCACCGCGCCGCGTCAACGGTTCGCGCTCCACCGCCCACCGCGCCAAGCCGCACGAGATCGAGATCCCGCAGGCAGGTCGCCATCACTCCCACCATGTATCAGAAGCTCGCCGCCAAAATCGCTGGCAAGCCCGAGGAGCGCATCCTCAGCTATCTCATGCTGCGCTCGCTCAAACAGGCGCGCTACTCCGAGATCAACGACGGCCACTTTGCCCTCGCCGCCACCTGCTACACCCACTTCACCTCGCCCATCCGCCGCTTTCCCGACCTCCTCGTCCATCGCATCCTCAAGGGCGTCCTCGCCGAAAGCGCCGAGCGTCATGAAGGCCCGCTCGCCATCGGCGTCGGAGGCCACGTCCAGCAGAATCGCCGAATCCCTCTGGCCAGCCTCGCGCCACGCCTGAAAAAGCCTCCGAAGCGAGCCGGCAAGAAGGCTGCAAAACCCGAAGCGTCATCGCCCCGCGCTCCCCAGCCCCATCCCCGAGGACGAACTCCACCATCAGGCCGAGGACGCCAGCTTCGCCGAGCGCCGTGCCGACGCCGCCGAGCGCGAACTGGTCGAGTGGAAGAAGATGAAGTTCATGTCCGACCGCGTCGGCGAAGACTTCGACGGACTCATCGTCAGCATCACCAAGTACGGAATCTTCGTCGAACTCACCGATCTCTTCGTCGAGGGCCTCATCCCGCTCAACACCATGTACGACGACCACTACACCTTCCACGACACCACCCGCCAGATCATCGGCCAGCGCACCCGCAAAACCTTTTCCCTCGGAGACCGCGTCCGCGTCGTTCTCGACCGCATCGACCGCGTCGAGCGCAAGCTGCAATTCGCTCTCGTCGATGAGCGCCCCACCCCCGCCCAGCGCGGCCGCAAGCGCCGCCGCTACTAGCGTGTAACGAGCGGCGCATCCAACCGTCGGCGGCACATCTCCTGCATTCGGCGAACGTGCGGACGCTCCTAGTACAATTCATTGCAGACTTTATCCAGAGCGAGGACTTTTCCGAATGGCACACATGGTGCAATGCGCAAAGCTGGGACGCGAGGCCGAAGGCCTCGACGAAGCGCCCTTTGACAGCCCTCTCGGGCAGAGAATCTATGAAAACGTCAGCAAGCAGGCATGGGCTGACTGGCAGAACCACATGAAGATGCTGCTCAACGAGTATCGCCTGCAGCCTTGGAAGAAAGAGCATCAGGACTTCATCGTGCAGCAGATGGAGCAGTACTTCTTCGGCTCAGCGGCGGACAGGCTCCGGAAGGCTTCAAGCCGCCGGAAGCTAGTCGCAATCTCGGCAGCGCGAAAATGTGAAGCGCGGGCCTCGCGCCCGCGTTTTCCACTCCGCTTGCTCTTCGGCAGTGCTAAAATCAATTCACCCCTTCGGCGCGCCCGCGCCGTAAACCGTCGGGATGTGGCTCAGCCTGGTAGAGCACTCGCTTGGGGTGCGAGGGGTCGGCAGTTCAAATCTGCCCATCCCGACCAGTTTTGTTCTTTATTTTCATATACTTACAAACATAATAATTTGGCGGTTTGGAACTTGTGGCTTTGCACTAGCTCACGCAGCCAAATGCCCAACTTCCGGTCTGCCCGTCTTCTGCCAACAATTTCTGTGGCGAGGAAAAAGGTTGCCTGCATTCGTCGTCCTTAAAGGTGATGGTGGTCACTGTAATTCGCGAAAATGAGAGGAAAATCGTTCATAACAATTCCGAGAGGTTCTATATGTACCCCGAAAAAGAGCAATTCTCATATGGCCACCCCGACCCTTCTTTCGCGCTTGACCAAATCGAGTGTTTTGAGGATTCTTCGCGCTCGTCTGACCACCCCGATCCCTCCCTGGCGCCGGACCGAGTGATCGACGATTCTGCCCGTTGGGGGGCGGACTACCCCGATCCTTCGTTAGGGTTACTTCCAGCCGAGGAGGAAGTGGAAGTGGAACAGATGGAGGAAGCTTACGCTTAAACAGAACCCGGCGAAGGCAATAGCTCGGGAGTCTGCCCGTCCCTCCGGACATGATCCACGGCTAGGTTCATAAGGTAGTTCCCCATCGTCGGCTACGCGGAAGCTATTCCGAAGTTTCGCTCAGATGCGGCCTAGATCGCTTCCGCCATCCCGCGAAGCACGAAAGTTCTAAAGTCGTCCTCTAAAACCGACCATCTTCACACTCTATATTTACTCTCTTCGGCTTACTGGTGTCCCCATCCGCCGGTTTTGCGCCCTTGCCGGGAAATGACAGCCCATGTTCCCCGTGCCGCCCCGGAGCATTAGAATAGCGACCAAAACCATCTGCAAACATCTATTCAGGAGTAAGTACCTAACGCCGAAGGGAAGCCGCGATGAGCCAGCCGAACTCCAGCCCGCATCGAAGCGAGCGTGCACCCGTTTTCGAGGAGCCCACGTTCCTGATGTGCTCGCCCAAGCTATACGACGTGAACTACGTCATCAATCCCTGGATGGCCGGAAACGTCAGTCGCACCTCACGCCAGCAGGCAGCCGCGCAGTGGGAAGATCTGCGTCACGCGCTGAATCAGGTGGCACGGGTGATGCTCGTGGAGCCGCAGCCCGGTTGGCCGGATATGGTCTTCACCGCCAACGCAGGGCTGGTGCGAAAGGGAGTGGTGGCCGTCAGCCGCTTCTTTCATCCGGAACGGCAGGGTGAGGAGTCGCATTTCCGCCGCTGGTTTGATAATCTCGGCTTCCGGGTTTGCGAGATGCCGTTGGCAACTCCGTTTGAAGGTGAGGGCGATGCCTTGTTTGAGGCAGATGGCTCGCGGTTATGGGCAGGGTATGGTGTACGGACCATGCAATCCAGCCACCGCCTTCTCCGGCAGTTGTGGGGAGTCGAGGTCATTTCGCTGCGCCTCGTGGACCCGCGCTTTTATCACCTCGACACCTGTTTTTGTCCGTTGCGGGACGGATACCTTCTGTATTTCCCCACCGCGTTTGATGCCGACTCCAATGCAAAGATCGAAATGCGCTATCCGAAAGAACGCCGCATTCCTGTCAGCGAAGCAGACGCGCTGCGCTTTGCCTGCAACGCCATCAACGTAGGACAGTTGATTCTATTGAACGAGATCAGCCGCGAGTTGTCGCAGCGGTTGGAAGCGCGAGGCTTCCAAGTCTTGCAAGTGCAGTTGACGGAATTCCTGAAGGCGGGCGGGGCAGCCAAGTGCTTGGCATTGCGCTTGAGTGAAATGGATGCGACACACGCGCAAAAAGAACCCCGCCGGGCTGCGTAACAAGCAGCGAAAAAAAACGCTGAGCCTTTGCGAATGGCTTAGGCCGCCATTGAGAGCGCGCACGAATACGTCGCGTGATATAGTGCTGCGCAGAGAACCGCGTATTTGCTGCTGCCGCCTCAAGCCCCAACGTCCATATTCACCAAAGGAATCCAAAATGAAAACACTCGCAAAGCCCAGTGCAAGCTACAGCCTGACCATGCGCCTGAAGATCACCAACATTCCTGGCACTCTGGGAAGGATTACGTCGAGGATCGGCGATCTCGGCGGAGATATCGGCGCGATTGATATTGCTGGAGTTGGAAAAAATCACATCGTCCGGGACATCACGGTCAATGTTCGTGACCAGGAGCATGGCGATGTGATTGTCCAGGAGTTGAGAAAGCTTGACGTCCTGGAAGTAGTTCACGTCTCGGACCGTACTTTCCTGATGCACCTCGGCGGCAAGATCCGAATCAATAGCAAGGTTCCGCTGAAGACCCGCGATGACCTCTCCATGGCCTACACTCCGGGCGTCGCGCGCGTTTGCATGGCGATTCATGACGAACCTGAAAATGTGTATAACCTCACCATCAAAGGCAACACCGTCGCGATTGTGACCGACGGTACCGCGGTGCTTGGCCTCGGCGACATAGGTCCGGAAGCGGCGATGCCCGTCATGGAAGGCAAGGCAATGCTGTTCAAGGAATTCGGCAGAATTGATGCATTTCCGATTTGCCTGGCGACGAAGGACACGGAAGAAATCATCAAGACCGTCAAACATATTGCTCCCGTATTCGGCGGCATCAATCTGGAGGACATCTCCGCTCCTCGTTGCTTCGAGATCGAAGAGAGGCTGAAAAAGGAACTCAATATTCCGGTCTTCCACGACGACCAGCACGGAACCGCCGTGGTTGTTCTCGCTGCTTTGCTCAATGCAGTCAAACTGGTCAAGAAAGAGATCAAGGATCTGAAGATTGTTGTCACCGGCATCGGTGCTGCCGGTGTCGCCTGTTCCAAAATGATTATGGCCGCCGGAGGCAGGAACATCATTGGATTCGACCGCACGGGCGCCGTTTACAAAGGCCGCACCGAAGGCATGAACTACATGAAGCATTGGTTCGCCGAACACACCAACCCGACCGGCTTCAAAGGGAACCTCGCCGAAGCCCTCCAAGGCGCCGATCTTTACCTGGGATTGTCAGGCCCCGGCACGATCGAGCCGAAAGCCCTCGCAAAGATGAACCGCGACGCCATTGTTTTTGCGATGGCGAACCCTAGCCCTGAAGTCATGCCGGAAGAAGCCGCCCCCTACGTGCGCATCATGGCGACCGGACGCTCCGATTATCCAAACCAGATTAACAACGTCCTATGCTTCCCCGGTATTTTCAGAGGTGCCCTCGATTGCCATGCCAAGGACATCAACGAAGAGATGAAGTTGGCAGCCGCTCATGCGATTGCAAATATGATTTCGGAAGACGAATTGAGTGAGGATTACATTATTCCCGGCGTCTTCAATGCAGCGGTGGCGGAAGCGGTGGCAAGGGAAGTCAAAAAGGCGGCCATCCGGACCGGCGTTGGCCGGGAAAAATCCGGCCACTACGAAAAAAGTGAGGGGAAAACATCCTGACGACTTGGTGCGGCATGCGTCCGTGAACTGGCTCGGGCCTTACGGTTTCGATTTTTCCCGGCCAACGAGATTCATCTTCACGTGGATGGTCATCTCGACCGGAGTCGTGCCGCACATGGCAGGCACGTAGGCCCAGTTGCGAACGGCTTGCAGTACCGACTCGTCCACATCTTTTCCGCCGGAGTAGACGACGACGGCGTTCTTCACTTTCCCGTTGGTGTCGATCGTCAGATCTACGCCGACCACCGCGCTCTGCGGAGCCCGCCAGTCGGCCGGCGGAACCGGTGGCTTATTGGTGATGCGGTTGACGGGATATTTCGGATTCTCACACGGTGCACCCCCAGGGTTCTGTCCCTGGGCTGCGGCGAACGACAACAGCAAAACAATGAGCACATACAGTTTGCGCACAACCCATCTCCACCAAACAAAATCTACCGGTGCGAGGCTCCTAATGCCCTTGCCGGGGACAACAGGAATGGCCGGCCTGGAACGTTCTTGAGAGCTGTGAACGTTCTCCGCCGGCCATCCCTTCTAACGATTTCTAACTCATCCGCGAGCTGCTATTCGCTAGCCGGATGGTGCAAGTAGCTGAACGGGATGCCAAACTGGAACCAGAACGCATTGCCGCGCGGCTTGTTCTGAACCAGCATGTCGTGATCCCATTTCACTACCAGGGCGCCGTGCTTGCCCCAAGGAAATGTAACTTGCGGGCCAAGATCCAACGCCCGTCCCTTGTAGCCGACATCCGGCGTTCCATCCGCATTTGGGGACACATAAACGACACCATTCTGCGTGTCATTCGTGATCTGCTTGTAGTAAAAGCCGGTCACTCCGATACTCGCCTTGCGGTGAGGAAGCTCTTGCTGCGCATCAAACTGCCAGAAGAATTCGTTGCCGCTGTGGTAGTTGGTAACGTGATCCGGGCCGTTGATGACGTAATCGAAACGCGACATGATGTTCTGTTCGCCGTGGTGCGGGGTTAGCGTGATGCCGAAGGCCGGCGTAAACGCCATGTTGTGCTGTCCAATGTTCAGTACAGTGCCTTTGACGTAACCGGTGCCGAGCGTTTCAACTTCCAGTTCGTAATACCAGTGAACCATTCCCTTATGGTTGAAAATAGTGAGGGGAACGACGTTGATATTGGTGATGTCGTCCTTGGTGTACTTCTCTCCAGGAAGATGGAGTTGCTCGTATACCTGCGGTACGGCAATATAGCTGCCAAGTTCGCCGCCCAAAACTTTCACGCCCCAATTGTGAGAGAGCTTGACCGCAACCGCAAAGACGCGCACCTTGAAGTCTGGAATCGGATCCTTGTGGCCCTTGGCGTCGTCGAGTTCATTCGCCTCGTAGTAGCAGGTGTATTCGTAGACCATGGTCTGGCCGGCGTGCGGCACGCCCGCCGCCGTGGCGAACGACTCAGCGCCCACAGGCCAGACGCTTCCGCCGTTTTCCGTCGCACTCGCGATTGACACTAGACAAATAAGACAAGCAGTAAGCAGGAGAAAACGGTGTAAGGTTCGATTTGCTAATTGCATATACGGCCCCTTAAAGGAAGTAGCTTTCAGTGTTACGGAGTTCTTATCGCTGTGAGCTGATCGCCACAATCGTATCCGCTCGAGTTGATGTTTCACTGGTGCGCGCTTCGGAGAAGACCGCGGGTTCAGCAAGCAGCCCTGCCCATAAAATCTCCAGCAGCGTTCTATCGATTCGGCAATCGCACAGTCTGTCTTCTGCCGAATTCACGGCGGGCTCCCACCGTGTTGCTATCACCTGGCTATTACGAGTGCGTCGTACACCTTCATCGTCAGAACGGCGGATCGAACCGACGAAGCATCTCGGTCCGCGCCTTCCTACACTGCCCCCAGCGCGTCGTCAACTGAAAAATTGACGTCTCGGAGTTTCCCATATTAAGGATGGATGAATATCTAATCCGGAAATTTACCACATCACGTCCTCCCCAGCCAGCTCTTATATCGAAACGACCCGAAGAACCGGCAAAGTTGTGGCAATCACGCCAACCGGGACCAGGAACCGCCCCCCGATAGGACAAAATATCAAGCCGCGCGGGAGCCCGGCGTCGATCGCTTCGCCCGCCCCGCAACCCCGCCCCAACACGATGCATCCGTTTGACAAGGAGAGCTGAAGCCGAAAGCTCTCGGCAAAGGCAATCCACCGTGGTCCGGGCGCGCATAGGAACGAAATGAACGGAAAGAGAGATAGGAGCGTGGTGACGGGTTGGCGGCTTTGGTTGGTTACGATCCTTGTGGGTGCGACATCTCCCGGGGCGATTTGGCCTCAGGCGACCGAAGCAACCCATCCGATTGCCGCCAGCGTCCTGACGCAGCGCAATGACAATGCCCGCTCCGGCACAAACCTGGCGGAGGCTGCTCTAAATACGAAAACGGTCGATGCCACGGCCGGCTTATTTGGAAAATTATTTTCGGTGGCAGTGGACGGAAACGTCAACGGCCAGCCTCTGTACGCAGCCGGCTTGAGCTTTGAGAGCGGCGTCCGTGGTGAGGTGTTACGCGACGTGTTATATGTTGCGACCGAAAAAAACGACGTCTATGCCATCGATGCAAACACCGGCGAGCAGATTTGGGCCAGGCACCTCGGGCCACCGGTTCCGGCAACGGACATCACGGCCTACGCGCGCGGTCAACTGCAGTTGGGCAATAGCTGGGATTACAAAGACCTCTATCCCGATATTGGAATCACCAGCACGCCGGTGATCGACATTCACTCCGGGACGATCTTCGTGGCCGCAAAGACGAAAGAAGGGAAGGCCGCGAATCCGAAATACCATTACCGCCTGCACGCCATGGACCTGCGAAGCGGAGACGAACGCCAAAAGCCAGTCGATATCCAGGGCAGCGTCCCCGGCAGCGCCACCGATGCCAAGCATCACAAGATCGTCTTCAGCCCCTTCCGCCAATTGAACCGGCCCGGCGCTTCTGCTGGTGGATGGAACTGTTTACATCGCATTTGGAGCCCATGGGGACGCCGGCCCATTCCACGGATGGGTCTTCGGCTACAAATCGTCTGCGATCGCCCAGCCCCCGAGAATCTTCTGCACCACTCCGGATCGAGATGGCATGCCTCGGCCCGGCGATCCGCGGGAGACGTTTGAATGGAACCGCGGCGGAATCTGGCAGTCCGGCACCGGTCTGGCAGCCGACGAACACGGAGCAATCTATCTGTCGACAGGCGACGGGGCGTGGGATGGCCGGCGCAACTTCGGCGACAGTTACCTGAAGCTGGGCGAACGGCTCCAGGTTCTCGACTGGTTCACCCCTTGGAATCACAAGGTGTTGGATGACCAGGATATTGATCTCGGCTCCGGAGGCCCGGTTTTGTTGCCCGGGAATTGGCTGGTTGGGGGAGGCAAAGAAGGGAAGCTCTATGTAATCAAACGCAATCACCTTGGACATGTGAGCCCGACAACGCAGGCGCAGGATGCTGAAATCGTTCAGCAGTTTCAAGTGACAAACCAGCCGCTTGATCCCACCAGCATCAACAGCCTCCATCACCTGCATGGCGCGCCGGTATTTTGGCCGGCGTCGGATGGCCTCCACCTGTACATCTGGCCGGAGATGGAGAGCCTGAAGGCTTTCAAGCTGGTGGATGGAAGGTTTGTTCCCGATGGCGAAAGCCAGATGGCGGCTCCGATGCCGATGCCCAACATGCTGACCTCGATGCCGGGAGGAATCCTTGCGCTCTCTTCCGATGGCGGTCAGCTTGGAAGCGCAATTGTCTGGTCCTCCATTCCGCTCAAAGAGAACGCAAATCGTCAAAACGTTCCCGGCATCCTTCGTGCTTTTGACGCTTCGGATGTGACCCGGGAGCTGTGGAACAGCGAGATGAATCCGGCGGACCAGTTGGGCTATTTCGCAAAATTCTGTCCCCCAACGGTCGTCCACGGAAGGGTATACATGGCGACCTTCGCCCCGGAGACGGGATATCCTGCGGCCGTGCAGACCGGCCCCGCGCACATTGTCGTCTACGGACTCTTTGGGCCGGCAGGCCGCAAGCCTCCCGCGGAATATCGTACCTCCGTGAGTTCGACCCCCTGATCGTGCGGTAAAAACGAAGGGCCGCATCCGGAGATGCGACCCTTGCATGGAACGTGACACGCTTGCCAGCCAGGCACGCGCCAACGGACGGCGCTCCGGCTCGCGGCGTGCGGTTTAGCCTTCGGCGGTAAGTTCCTCGGCTTCGTTCTCGCCTTCGGTCCGCATCAGTTCGAGGTTGCGTTCGAACTCCTCTTGCTCCTTGCGGATCTCCTCTTGCACGTTTTCGGCAGCGGCTTCCAACTCCGGAGCCAGTTGCACGTTGCGGTAGTACTCCATGCCGGTTCCGGCCGGAATCAGGCGGCCGACGATGACGTTTTCCTTGAGGCCGCGCAGGCCGTCGATGGAGCCGGTGATGGCTGCCTCGGTGAGCACGCGGGTGGTCTCCTGGAACGACGCCGCCGAGATGAAGCTGTCGGTGGAGAGCGATGCCTTAGTGATGCCCAGCAGCAGCGCGCGGCCCGTGCAGGGCTTGCCGCCGAGGGCAATCACGCGCTCGTTCTCCTCGCGGAAGCGGAACTTATCGATCTGCTGTTCGAGCAGGAAGTTCGTGTCTCCCACGTCCTCGATCTTCACCCAGCGCAGCATCTGGCGCACGATGACTTCGATGTGCTTGTCGCTGATGGCCACGCCCTGGAGACGATAGACCTCCTGAATCTCATTGACCAGGTATGCCTGCAGCTCCTTTTCGCCAAGCACGGCAAGAATGTCATGCGGGTTGAGCGGGCCATCCATCAGCTGTTCGCCAGCCCGGATGCGCTCGCCTTCCTGCATGTTGATGTGAATGCCGCGCGGAACCGAGTATTCCTTTTCGGTGCCGTCGTCGGCCACCACATAGATCTTGCGCTGGCCCTTGGCAACTTCGCCGAACTTCACCACGCCGTCGATTTCGCTGATGATGGCGGTTTCGCGCGGCTTGCGGGCCTCGAACAATTCCACCACTCGCGGCAGACCGCCGGTGATGTCCTTGGTCTTGGTGGTTTCACGCGGAATCTTCGCCAGCACATCGCCGGGCGAAACTTCGTCGCCGTCCTGCACCATGAGGTGAGCGCGCGAGGGCATCAGGTAGCGCTTGTTGCCCTTGGCTCCCTTGATGACCAACGCCGGCTGGCGCTTTTCATCCGGGGAGTCGACCACCACATGACGCGACAGGCCGGTCACTTCGTCCACTTCTTCCTGCAGCGTGGTGCCTTCGATCAAATCCTTGAAGGCAACTGCGCCGCCGATTTCGGTGATGATGGAGAAGGTGTAGGGGTCCCATTCGAGCAGGGTCTGCCCGAGCTTGACCACATCGCCTTCGCTCACCTTGAGGTGGGCGCCGTAGACCACGGCGTAGCGCTCCTTTTCACGGCCCTTGTCGCCCAGCACCACGATGGAGCCGTTGCGGTTCATCACCACCAGGCCGCCATCCTTGCTGCGCACGGTCTGCAGGTTGATGAAGCGCACGGTGCCGTTGTTCTTGGCCTCCTGGCGCGACTGTTCGGAGACTCGCGATGCCGTGCCACCGACGTGGAAGGTACGCATGGTGAGCTGGGTTCCCGGCTCACCGATGGACTGCGCGGCGATGACGCCAACCGCTTCGCCCAATTCCACCAGACGACCCGAGGCGAGGTTGCGTCCGTAGCACTTGACGCAGACGCCGCGCTTGGATTCGCAGGTGAGCACGGAGCGGATCTTGACCCGCTCGATGCCCGCCGCCTGAATGCCCACGGCGAGATCCTCGGTGATCTCCTGGTTGATGTCGACGATGACGCTGCCTTCGTAGTCCTTGATCTTCTCCAGCGATACGCGGCCCACGATGCGGTCGCGCAGGGCTTCGATCACGTCGCCAGCTTCGACGATGGAGCCCACGTAGATGCCGTCGGCCGTGCCGCAATCGTACTCGCTGATGATCACGTCCTGCGAGACGTCCACCAGGCGGCGGGTCAGGTAGCCCGAGTCGGCGGTCTTCAATGCCGTATCGGCCAATCCCTTGCGAGCGCCGTGGGTGGAGATGAAGTACTGCAACACGGTCAGACCTTCGCGGAAGTTCGCCGTGATCGGGGTCTCGATGATTTCGCCGGAAGGCTTGGCCATCAGGCCGCGCATACCGGAGAGCTGGCGGATCTGCTGTTTCGAACCGCGAGCGCCCGAGTCGGCCATGACGTAAATCGGATTGATGACGCCGGCCTTGTCGCGCTTCTGCATGTCGCCGAACATCTCGTCGGCCACTTTTTCCGTGATGCCGGACCAGATTTCGACCACCTTGTTGTAGCGTTCGCCCTGGGTGATGGCGCCGTCCAGGTACTGCCGCTGCACGGCGATCACCTGATTCTGGGCATCGCCCACCGTGGCCTTCTTGGAGGCCGGGATGACCATGTCGTCGATGCCGATGGAAAGGCCGGAACGGGTCGCAGCCATAAAGCCCAGGGTCTTGACCTCGTCCAACATGCGGACGGTGGTCTCCAGACCGAACTTCAGGTAGCAGAAGTTCACCAACTGGCTGATGCCCTTCTTCTTGAGCAGGCCATTGATGAAGGGCATCTCGGGAGCGGCCACGCGCAGACGGTCATTCAGAATCGCGCGGCCCACCGTGGTGTTGATGAACTGACGGTTGAGCTGCACCGGTTCGGTGTGGATGATCTCCTGATCGTCGTAGGCGGTGGTCAGATCGACGACTTCGCCGGTGTAGCGCAGGCGGATCGGGGTCAGGGTTTCGACCTCGCCGGCCTCGCGCGCCAGCAGCACTTCTTCAATGTTGGCAAAGGCACGGCCTTCGCCCTTGGCGTCCACCTTGGCCTTGGTCAGGTAGTAGATGCCGAGCACCATGTCCTGCGTGGGAACCGTGATCGGCTGGCCCGAGGCAGGCGACAGAATGTTGTGCGAGGCCAGCATCAGGACGCTGGCTTCCACCTGCGCCTCTGGCGACAGCGGAATGTGTACCGCCATCTGGTCGCCGTCGAAGTCGGCGTTGAAGGCGGTGCAGACCAGCGGGTGAATCTTGATCGCCTTGCCTTCCACCAGCACCGGCTCAAAGGCCTGAATGCCCAGACGGTGAAGGGTTGGAGCGCGGTTCAACATCACCGGATGGTCCTTGATGACCTCTTCCAGGATGTCCCACACGATCGGTTCCTGCTGCTCCACCATCTCCTTGGCCTGCTTGATGGTGCTGCAGTGGCCGGTCTGTTCCAGACGGTGGTAGATGAAGGGCTTGAACAGTTCGAGCGCCATCTTCTTGGGCAAGCCGCACTGGTGCAGCTTGAGGTCCGGGCCGACCACGATGACCGAACGGCCCGAGTAGTCGACGCGCTTGCCGAGCAGGTTCTGACGGAAGCGGCCCTGTTTGCCCTTGAGGGTGTCGCTGAGCGACTTGAGCGGACGGTTGTTGGCGCCGCGCAGCACGCGGCCACGGCGGCCGTTATCGAACAGCGCGTCCACCGCCTCCTGCAACATGCGCTTTTCATTGCGCACGATGACTTCGGGCGCGTGCAGGTCCATCAGCTTCTTCAGGCGGTTGTTGCGGTTGATGACCCGGCGGTACAGATCGTTCAGATCCGAGGTCGCAAAGCGGCCGCCATCGAGTGGAACCAGCGGGCGCAGCTCCGGCGGAATGACCGGGATCACGTCGAGAATCATCCACTGCGGCTTGTTGCCGCTCTTGCGGAAGGCCTCGACCACCTTGAGACGCTTGGCATACTTCAGGCGCTTCTGCAGCGAGGTCTCGGTGCGCATCTTCTCGCGCAACTCCACCGAGGCGGTCTCCACGTCGACGCGCTTGAGCAGCTCCTTGATTGCCTCGGCGCCCATCATGGCCTTGAAGCCGGTGGCGCGGAACTGCAGATCGAGTTCGCGGAACTTGACTTCGTCCTTGATGATCTCGCGCTCTTTGACCGGAGCTTCGCCGGGTTCGACGACCACGTAGGCCTCGAAGTACAGCACCGACTCCAGGTCGCGCAGAGAGATGTCCAGGATGTGCCCGATGCGGCTGGGCAGGCCCTTGAAGAACCACACGTGCGAGCACGGGGAAGCCAGCTCAATGTGGCCGAGGCGTTCGCGGCGCACCTTGCTGAGCGTAACTTCCACGCCGCACTTGTCGCAGATGACGCCGCGGTGCTTCATGCGCTTGTACTTGCCGCAGAGGCACTCCCAGTCGGTGACCGGGCCAAAGATACGGGCGCAGAACAGGCCGTCGCGCTCCGGCTTGAAGGTGCGGTAGTTGATCGTCTCCGGCTTGGTTACTTCACCGTGCGACCAGCTGCGAATCTTCTCCGGCGAGGCGAGCTGAATCTTAATGGCGTCGAAATCCGCAATGTTGTTTCCGAGATCGAATGGGCTCGAGCGGTACAAATTGCCTCCTCACCTGGACGTTCGATTAGCGTCCAGGACTTGCGGCCTTGCGCGGCCGCCTTCGGCTTCCGGTCGTCGGTTCCCAGCCGTTGGCCGTCAGAGCCAACTGTGTGCGAACCGTAATTTCTTCCTGCCTGCTGCCGGAAGCGCAGCTTGCAGGTTCCACTCATGAGAGCGAGAGAGCGGCGGACGCTGACTGACGATCAGCGGCCGCCGTCTAAATCGCTAGTCGGCCACCGCCGGAACGGGCTCGACCGGAACCCGCGGCTTCACCTTGACCAATTCCACGTCAAGGCAGAGCGCCTGCAATTCGCGGATCAGCACGTTGAACGACTCGGGCACGCCCGGTTCGATCGCCGCTTCGCCCTTGACGATGGCCTCGTAAATCTTGGTGCGGCCATAGACGTCATCGGACTTGGCGGTCAACAGCTCCTGCAGAATGTAAGCCGCGCCATAGGCTTCCAGCGCCCACACTTCCATTTCGCCGAAGCGCTGGCCGCCGAACTGCGCCTTGCCGCCCAGCGGCTGCTGGGTAATCAGCGAGTACGGTCCGATGGAGCGCGCGTGAATCTTGTCATCGACCAGGTGCGACAGCTTGAGCATGTAGATGTAGCCCACGGTCACCGGCTGTTCGAAGCGCTCTCCGGTCATGCCGTCGTAGAGGAACGTCTTGCCCGAGGTCGGCAGACCGGCACGCTCCAGCAGCGCCTTGATTTCAAACTCCTTCGATCCGTCGAAAACCGGCGAGGCGAAGTAGCAGCGCTCTTCCATGTCGTGCGCGATCTTCATCAGCTTGTCGTCGTCGATGCCGTCGAAGTCGGGCAGGAACGGCATGCCGGTGAAGAGCTCGCGAATCGCCTTGCGGGCCTCCTCCGCGCCATTGCCGTACTCGGCCATCAGTTCGGTGAGCTTCTTGCCGATCTCGGCGCCGGCCCATCCCAGGTGCGTCTCCAGGATCTGACCGACGTTCATACGGGAAGGCACGCCGAGCGGGTTCAGCACGATCTCCATCGGGGTTCCGTCTTCGAGGTACGGCATATCCTCTTCCGGCAGAATGCGCGCGATGACACCCTTGTTGCCGTGGCGTCCGGCCATCTTGTCGCCCACGGAAAGCTTGCGCTTCATGGCGACATAGACCTTGACCAGCTTGATGACGCCCGGCGGCAGCTCGTCGCCCTTTTGCAGCTTCTCGATTTTTTCGCGGATGATCTTGCGCAGTACGTCGATCTGGCGCGAGGTCATCTCTTCGATCTCGTCGATCTGCTCGTTGACCCTGCGGGTCCTTGTCGTTCAGCTTGATGCGCTTCAGATTACGGGTCGAGATGCGTTCGATGGTCTCGCGGTCCAGCACCACGTCCTTGGTCAGCAGGCGCTTGTTGGTGCGCTCGTCGTGCAGATCCGCCTGCACCACTTTGCCGCCCAGCAGTCCATCCAGGCGCTTCAGCCGCTCGTCGGTAAGAATTCGGATTTCATCCGAAAGGTTCTTTTCCAGCCGGGCCACCTGCATCGCCTCGATCACCTTGGCGCGCTCGTCCTTTTCCTGGCCCTTGCGCGAGAAGATTTTCACGTCGACCACCGTGCCCTCGATGCCCGGAGGACAGGTGAGCGAAGCGTCGCGAACGTCGCCGGCCTTTTCGCCGAAGATGGCGCGCAGCAGCTTTTCTTCCGGCGTAAGCTGGGTCTCGCCCTTGGGCGTTACCTTGCCCACCAGAATGTCGCCCGCCTTGACGCCGGCTCCGATGCGGATCACGCCGCTCTCGTCCAGATCGCGCAATGCGCTCTCACTGACGTTGGGGATATCGCGGGTGACTTCTTCCGGCCCCAGCTTGGTGTCGCGCGCTTCGATCTCGAACTCCTCGATGTGGACGGAGGTGTAGTAATCCTCCTTCACCATCTTTTCCGAGACCAGGATTGCGTCCTCAAAGTTGTAACCGCGCCAGGGCATGAAGGCCACCAGCACGTTGCGTCCCAGCGCCAGCTCGCCGTTGTCGGTGCAAGGACCGTCGGCAATCACCTGGCCCTTGATGACGCGGTCGCCCTTCTTCACGATCGGGCGCTGATTGATGCAGGTGTTCTGGTTGGAGCGCTTGAACTTGGTGAGCTGATAAATGTCGCTGCCCACCTCGCGCGAAAGCTGCATCGGATGATGTTCGCCCTCGACGCGCACGATAATGCGCTCGGAGTCCACCGAATCGATGATGCCGGAACGGCGGGCCAGAATCACTGCGCCGGAGTCGCGCGCGGTCACGCCCTCCATGCCGGTGCCCACAATCGGAGCCTGAGCGCGCAGCAGAGGAACCGACTGGCGTTGCATGTTGGCGCCCATCAGGGCGCGGTTGGCGTCATCGTGCTCCAGGAAGGGAACCAGCGACGCGGCCACGGAAACCAGTTGCTTCGGGCTGACGTCGATGTAGTCCACCTCGGTGCGGCTGACCAGGACGAAGTTGCCGGCCTTACGGGCGTTCACCAGTTCGGTGACGATGTTGCCGCGTTCATCCAGCTCGGCGTTGGCCTGCGCGATGACCCACTTGTCTTCCTCCCACGCCGAAAGGTAGAAGGAGAACGGCTCGTGTTCGATGGGCTTCTTTTTCTTCGCCCTCAGCTCGGCGTTCAGCCTGAGTAGTTCGTCCTTCTCCAGATGATCGCCGACCTTGTAGTCGCTGTCGCCGGCGTTGAGCACGGTCACGTGATCGATCACGCGGCCATCCTTCACTCGGCGGTAGGGCGACTCGATGAAGCCGTAGTCGTTGATCCGCGCATAGCAGCTCAGCGACGAAATCAGGCCGATGTTCGGGCCTTCCGGCGTCTCAATCGGGCAGATGCGGCCGTAGTGCGTGGGGTGCACGTCGCGCACTTCAAAGCCGGCGCGCTCACGCGACAAACCACCCGGTCCCAGAGCCGAAAGACGGCGCTTGTGCGTAATCTCCGACAGCGGGTTGGTCTGATCCATGAACTGCGAGAGCTGCGACGAACCGAAGAACTCGCGTATGGCGGCCATCACCGGCTTGGCGTTAACCAAGTCGTGCGGCATCGCCGTGGACATCTCCTGGTAGACGCTCATCTTTTCCTTGATGGCGCGTTCCATGCGGACCAGGCCGATGCGGAACTGGTTCTCCATCAGCTCGCCGACCGCGCGCACGCGGCGGTTGCCAAGGTGATCGATGTCGTCCACCGAGCCGATGTTCTTGCGCAGCTTGAGCAGGTAGCGGATGGTGGCGTAGAAATCGTCCGGCTCCAGGGTGCGAATCTTGCGGTCGGTGGCGTCTTCGTTGTCAAACAGCTTGATGTTGAACTTCAGCCGTCCCACGGCGGAGAAATCGTACTTGCGGGCATCGAAGAACATGCCGTGGAAGAGCGCCGTCGCCGTGTCCAGGGTCGGCGGATCGCCGGGACGCAGCTTGCGGTAGATTTCAATCAGCGCTTCCTGCGGTGTCTTGACCGAGTCGCGGCGCAGCGTGCCGCTGATGACCGTGCCCACGTCGTCGCGCTCCGGGAAGAACAGGTGAATTTCGGCGACGCCGGCGTCCATCATCTTCGCCAACTTGTCGGCCGTCAGCTCGTTGTTGGCCTCCAGCAGCACTTCGCCGGTGTTGGTGTCCACCACGTCGGCGGCCGTGAAGGCGCCTTCCAGATCGCCCAGATCGACTTCGACTTCGCTGATCTGGTTGGCGTGCAGGTTCTTCAGAATGCTGCCGGTCACCTTGCGTCCGGAGTGGCCGATCTCTTCGCCGGCCTTGTTCTTGACGCTGTGCGACAGCTTCATTCCGAGCAGGTTGGTGGGGCGCTCGGCGTCCGCGTCAATCGTCCAGAACAGCTTCTTGTCCTTCAGCGCAATCCGGTCGACGGTGTAGAAGGTGCGGAGAATTTCCTCATCCGTGCGCAGCCCGAGGGCGCGCAGAAAGATTGTTCCCAGGAACTTGCGCTTGCGGTCGATGCGGACATACAGTACGTTCTTCTGGTCGTACTCGAACTCTACCCACGAGCCGCGGTAGGGAATGATCTTGCCGAGGTAGTAGGTGCGGTTGTTGGCCGTCTCGAAAAAGACGCCCGGCGAACGGTGCAACTGCGAGACGATGACGCGCTCGGTGCCGTTGATGATGAAGGTGCCGTTCTCGGTCATCAGCGGAATGTCGCCGAAGAAAACTTCCTGCTCCTTGATGTCGCGGATCGTCTTGTTGCCGGTCTCGGCGTCCTTGTCAAAGATGGTCAGGCGCATGGTGACCTTCAGCGGTGCGCTGAACGTCATGCCGCGCTCTTCGCACTCCGGCACGTCATACTTCAACTGCATGGCCACCGGATCGCCGCATTTGGAGCAGAAGTCCGGGGTGTTGGCGTTGTAGGTGCCGCACTTCAGGCACAGCACTTCGCCGGGATGGAACGGGTCGGTGACGACCGTCGATCCGCAGTTACGGCAGGTGGTGCGCAGGTGGTTGAGGCCCTTCAGATGGCCGCACTTGCACTCCCAGTTGCCGATGGCAAAGTCAACGAATTCGAGCTGGGAAACGTTGCGGAAATCGGTGATTGGAAACACAGACTGAAACACCGCCTGCAGGCCCGCGTCATCGCGCTCGCTGGGCAGTTTGTCCATCTGCAGGAAGCGGTCATAGCTGCGCTTCTGAACTTCGATCAGGTTAGGTATCTTGATGGTCGCCGGAATCTTGGAAAAATCGAGTCGTTTACGGTTGGCGATTTTCTTCTCTGCCATTGGAACTCCTCAGGGTTGCCACACCCGTCTGTTTGACGGGCCCCGGCGTCGCGCTCGCCGGGAGGCATTACGTGCGGCTGTTTTACCGCACCGTGGAGATGCCGGATCAAGCACGGCAACTCCCATAAGAATGTCGCCATCCGGCCGCGAACCGAACAGCAAAGACCTTCGTCAGACGGTACTGGACTGCACTCGTGAAGCTACGGAATCGTGAACCAACGGAGGGTGCAGATAGCGCGCCACCTTTTGCGGCAGATGCCGCCACGGCCAATGCGCTACGAATTTCTACACCTGGTACGGGCAAAACAGATAGATCCCGAAGGACAGTCATCCCCTCGGGCGCCGATGACAGCGTCAGCCACGTTTGCCCCGCGTGCTGGGGCTTCCAGTGGATTCCACCGGTCCATAGATTGTAAGTTTCCCGCGCCAGTTCTTAGAGCCTGTTCTTCAGCTCACTCCATCCAGGAGCCGGAGGATGAAGGTGGCTGCCGCCGTTCGTCTCTACCGTACAGCCCCTTCCGCTTGAGGCCGCACCTATTTCTGCCATGGAATTCTGCGGTCCACAGCAGATGTGGATTCCCGCTCCGCTTCCCAGGCTGCATCATTTTTAGTGCGCCCGCTCCAACGCACCAAATCCTGAATTCAACATCCGGAAGCACTGCCTAGTCCGGACGAAATTCGATATCTTTTTATTGTACACCAGAAAAGTCCGGTTTGGGAGACAACCAGAGGATGATCCGGATCCTACACATTCCGGAAACAAGGATAAGCGCCGGGATGGAACTCCACCCTGGCCTCTCTGATAGGTGGCCCGGGGGTTTGCTGGATGCGTGACCCATGGCCCCGCATCCAGCCCAGACCCGCTTCCAGGCCGCACCGCAACTACTTGACTTCGACGGTCGCGCCCGCGTCGACGAACTTCTTCTTGATCGTCTCGGCTTCGTCCTTGGTGACGGCTTCCTTGATCGGCTTGGGGGCGCCGTCCACCAGGTCCTTGGCTTCCTTCAAACCCAGGCTGGTGACTTCGCGGACAGCCTTAATCACGTTGATCTTGTTGGCGCCCACGGCGGTCAGAATCACCGTGAACTCGGTCTGAACCTCGGCCACCGGAGCCGCCGCCGCCGCGCCGCCCGCAACCATCACCGGAGCAGCCGCCGCAGCCGATACTCCAAGGGTCTCTTCCAGTTCCTTCACCAGCTGCGCAGCTTCCAGCAGCGACAATCCAACGATCTGTTCCTTCAAAGCAGCCAAATCCGCCATGATTCTATCTCCATTTAAAATTCGAATTTCGTTGTGGTTCGGTTATCTCTGGCAGAAAACGCGGTTCTGGAGTTCTCGGGCGGCCACCACGCAATCCCTGCGTTGCTTGGACCCGCGCCCCGCACTTCCCGGGGCTCTCCTGCCGCTGCCCCAGACAAGGCGGCGGACCGAACCTGTTTCGCACAACCGATAACACAAGCCGTTAATTCACCGGAGAGCCGACAACGGGCGGCCACCCGGCGTGGCGCAGGCCGGAACAATTCCCGCCAGCGCCTGAATACTTTCCCAACGTCCGGACGAGCCGGACCGAGCCCGACTAAAAACCGGGTCAGAGCAACTAGGCCGAAGCCGCGTCGCCGCCCTGGAACTTGTTTTCCTTGACGCCCTGGTCGATGACCACGGCGACCTTGCGTCCCACCCCGGCCAGCGCCGTTGCCAGCCGCGTCGCCGGAGCGTTGAGCAGGAACAGCAGCTTGCTGTACAGCTCATCCTTCGACGGCAGGCTCGCCAGCACTTCAAGCTGCTTCACGTCGACGGCCTTGCCCTCGACCACGCCGGCCTTGAAGCTCAGCTCGGGATGGTCCTTGGCATACTTGGTCAGCGCCTTGGCCAGGGCGACAATATCTCCCCGGGTATAGGCAATCGAGGTGCGGCCCTTCAGAGCCTTGGCCACATCCTCAAATGCCGTGCCCACCGTGGCGCGCTGGGCGAGCGTGTTCTTCACCACGCGATACTTGGCGCCCGGCTTCGCGGATCGACTTGCGCAGCACGTCGTCCTGCGCCACGGTCAGCTTGCCGTATTCGGCGATGAATCCGTTGCTCACGTCCTTCAACTCGACGGCGAGCGTTTCTACTTGCGAGATCTTCTTTGCCTTCGTAACAGCCATTGCCGCATCCTTCTCAAATCTTGTCTGGGGCGGGAATCTCCCGCCGGCGGCCTCGCGGCCACTCCAACCTGCTCAGGCTTACACCTTTACCTTCAGCGCCGCTTCCAGGGCCACCGTGTCGAGAGCGACACCGGGTCCCATCGTGGAACTGATGTAGCAACCCTTGATGTACTTGCCCTTGGCGGCAACCGGCTTCGCCTTGATCACGCTGCTGATCACCGTCGTCGCATTGTCCACCAGCTTGTCGGCGGTAAACGAAATCTTGCCCACCGGAACGTGAACCAGGGCCGTCTTATCGGTGCGGAATTCGACCTTGCCGGCCTTCACTTCCGCCACGGCCTTGGCGATGTCCAGGGTTACCGTGCCGGTCTTCGGATTCGGCATCAGGCCGCGCGGGCCCAGCACCTTGCCCAACCGTCCCACCGAACGCATCATGTCCGGCGTGGCGATCACGGCATCGTAATCGGTCCAGCCTTCCTTCTGAATCTTTTCCACCAGCTCTTCGCCGCCGAAGATGTCGGCGCCGGCAGCTCTCGGCCTCGCGCAGCTTTTCGCCGCTGGCCAGCACCAGAACGATCTTCTTCTTGCCCAGACCGTGCGGCAGAACCACGGTGCCGCGAACCATCTGGTCGGCGTGCTTGGGGTCCACGCCCAGGCGCAGCGTCACGTCCACCGTCTCATCGAACTTGGCGAACTTGATCTTCTGCAACAGGACGACTGCGTCGGCGAGGGTGTACGCATGCGCCTCTACCTGCGCGCGCGCCTTCTCAATATTCTTTCCTGATTTCTGTGCCATTCCTACTCCTGTCTCCCACCGTCCCGAACTTGCCGACTCTCCCGCCAGGCTTCAAAGTTCAAAGCTCTGGCGTTCTTCGAGTCCCCCGGGCCGGCAGTTACGCCGGGCGGGGCCTTGGACCGTGGTATCTACGACCGGGGATCGGTGATCCGCGGAAGAACTTCCTGTGCAGCCGGAGCAGCACTGTTGCCGCTACCGGCAGCTCTGCATCCGGACGCGAGCGTCCGAAACTCTTAGGCGATGACGTCCAAACCCATCGAACGCGCCGTGCCCTTCACGCTCTTCACCGCGGCTTCCAGCGAGGCAGCGTTCAGGTCCGGCATCTTCTGCTTGGCGATCTCCAGCACCTGCTTCTCGGTCACCTTGCCAACCTTGTCCTTGTTCGGCGTGCCCGATCCCTTGGCGATGCCGGCAATCTTCTTCAGCAGCACCGCAACCGGAGGGGTCTTGGTGATAAAGGTAAAGGTGCGGTCGCTGTACACGGTGATGACCACCGGAACGATCAGCCCGACCAATTCCTTGTTCTGGGTGCGTGCGTTGAACTGCTTGCAGAATTCCATGATGTTGACCTGCGCCTGACCGAGCGCGGGACCAACCGGGGGAGCGGGCGTTGCCTTGCCCGCTTCAATCTGCAGCTTCACCGATCCTGTGACTTTCTTTGCCATTGCGGTAAACCTTCCTTATTGCCTGCGCCACCCCGGGTCTAGGGTTTTCGGCCCGGCGCTTCACTGTGGCGCACGCTGAAATAATTCGTTAACTCAGAACCTTCTCCACCTGGCCGAATTCCAACTCCACCGGAGTCGAGCGGCCAAAGATGGTGACCATCACCTTCAGCGTCTCGCGATCCTCGTTGACCTCGTCCACCACGCCGGTAAAGGTTGCAAACGGACCTTCGGTGATGCGGACCGTCTCGTTCTTTTCGTACTTGATCTTGAGCTTCGGCTTTTCCTTGCTGTCGGCAACGCGGTAGACGATCTGCTGCACCTCTTCGTCGGAGAGCGGCGTCGGCTGCTGCCCGGTGCCCACAAAGCCGGTGACCCGCGGCGTCGACTTCACCATGTGCCAGACTTCGTCGTCCATGTCCATCTCGATCAGAACGTAGCCGGGATAGAACATGCTCTCGCGCGTGTACTTCTTGTTGTTGCGGATCTCCGTGACGGTCTCGGTGGGAATCAGGACCCGGCCCATCCGGTCCTCGAGTCCAAAGGCGCGAATGCGCGATTCCAGCGACTCCCTCACCTTGCGCTCAAATCCCGAGTAGGCGTGGATGATGTACCACTTCATCCGCGGATTTCCGGTCGTCTCCGCCGTCTCCGGCTCGGCCGGAGTCGCGGGCGCGCCAATTTCCGGCGTGCCTTCCGGCGTTCTTCCGGCTCCGTTGCTCTCGTTCTTTAGAATGTCTTCCATAATTTCCCTCGCGCCGGCCATTCTGAATCCATAGCATCTTGTCACATCATCGGGCGGTGCGGCGGGCCCTCGTTAGTGTGTGCTGAAGTACTTGAAAATGTGATCCAGCGCGGGTCCGATCAAAACACTGTCCACAATCCAGAAGTAGACGCCGAAGATGAAGACCGTGATGATCACCACGATCGTCGTCGCTTCCACTTCCTTGCGCGTCGGCGTTGTCACCTTGCGCATCTCGTTGCGGACATCGCCGTAAAACGATTTGATGCGCTCGGGCAAGCTCTTGACCTGCTCGACAAAACTCGGCTGCGCGCTTACCACTGCTGTCTTCGCCATTGCCATCCTGCTTTCGCTCGCGGAGCCCTGCCGGTGCCCTCTGAGCCGCTTACTTCTGAATTCTTTTCGCCATCCCAAACCATGCACATGGCAGGGGCGGAGGGATTCGAACCCCCAAAAACGGTTTTGGAGACCGTCGGTTTACCGTTGAGCCTACGCCCCTGAGTTGCCACCGGATTGCTGCGCGGAACCCCGGCTTTCGCCAGGCAGGCTTGCCGCGGGCCAATCCGCCCGCGCCCAGCGCCTACTTCACTTCGCGATGGTCCGTGTGCTTGCGGCACTTACGGCAAAACTTGCTGAACTCGAGACGTTCGGTCGTGGTCTTGCGGTTCTTGGTCGTCGAGTAGTTCTTATTCTTGCACGCCGTGCATTGCAGCTGAACAATTTCGCGAGCCATTGACTATTCCTTTCGTCTACCCGGCAGCGTCCCTGCCGAGCCTTGTCCGGGTCCGAGCCCGGATATCGGCAGGCGGTCTCTCAACCGCCCGCCGAAGTACATCCTGACTCGCGGCCGAACAGCATTGTCTTGCTACCCGCTGCGAAGCTCGTTCTTACAGAATTTCCGTAATCGTACCGGCGCCCACCGTGCGGCCGCCTTCGCGGATCGCAAAGCGCAAGCCTTTTTCCATCGCCACCGGCGTAATCAGCTCGATCTCCAGCGTCACGTTGTCGCCCGGCATCACCATCTCGACGCCTTCCGGCAGCTTCGCCACTCCCGTCACGTCCGTCGTCCGGAAGTAGAACTGCGGACGGTAGCCGTTGAAGAACGGCGTATGACGCCCGCCCTCTTCCTTCGACAGAATGTAGACCTCGCCCTTGATCTTGGTGTGCGGCGTAATCGAGCCCGTCTTGGCCAGCACCATGCCGCGCTCCACGTCGTCCTTGCCAATGCCGCGCAGCAGCAGACCCGCGTTGTCGCCCGCCAGGCCCTCGTCCAGCTGCTTCTTGAACATTTCCACGCCGGTCACAACCGTCTTGCGCGTGTCGCGGAAGCCCACAATCTCCACTTCCTCGCCCACCTTCACCTTGCCGCGCTCGATGCGGCCCGGTCACCACCGTGCCCCGGCCCGAGATCGAGAAGATGTCTTCAATCGGCATCAGGAACGGCTGATCGATCGCGCGCGCCGGCAGCGGAACATAGGCATCCACGGCCGCCATCAGCTCGTCCACCTCTGTTTCCCACTCCGGCTCGCCGTTCAGCGCACCCAGGGCCGAGCCCCGGATCACCGGCAGATCGTCGCCCGGAAACTTGTACTTCGACAGCAGTTCCCGGACTTCCATCTCCACCAGGTCGATCAGCTCCGGATCTTCCACCGCGTCGCACTTGTTCAGAAACACCACGATCGCAGGGAACGCCAACCTGGCGCGCCAGCAGCACGTGCTCCTTGGTCTGCGGCATCGGCCCGTCGGTCGCCGCAACCACCAGAATCGCGCCGTCCATCTGCGCCGCGCCGGTGATCATGTTCTTGATGTAGTCGGCGT
Source organism: uncultured Acidobacteriota bacterium (assembly GCA_963737175.1). Lineage (GTDB taxonomy): Bacteria > Acidobacteriota > Terriglobia > Terriglobales > Acidobacteriaceae > TOLSYN. The sequence continues at coordinate 83,479 of CAVTRQ010000006.1, forward strand.
GTCCCGGACAGTCCACGTGCGCATAGTGACGGTTCCCCGTCTCATACTCCACGTGCGCCGTGGCAATCGTAATGCCGCGCTCGCGCTCTTCCGGCGCATTGTCGATCGAGTCAAACGAGCGGAACTTGATGTTCGGATTGTGCTTTGCCAGCACCTTCGTGATCGCCGCCGTCAACGTCGTCTTGCCGTGATCAATATGCCCAATCGTGCCAACGTTCACGTGCGGCTTGCTGCGGTCAAATTTCTCTTTCGCCATTGCTCTATGCCCTAGTAATTACGGTAGATTTTTCGCGTACTTCTCGCGCAGACCCGGATCGGCCGCCTCGACTGCGGCCAGGTTGAACTCGCGCAACTGCCTGCTTGCTCCCCTTTGGTTCAGGGCCGGCAATTCCGCCTGCCACTGGCTAGCGGTGATCGCTCACTCCGCCAACCGTTCCAACATCCTTGCTCCGGGCCGCCTCAACTCATGCGCCCCAGATTGCCTCGCCGAACCCACAACAGCCCTCCGCAAGGGAGGGCCGCGCCAGCGATTCGGCCTTGCCAAAAAATGGAGCTGATGATCGGGATTGAACCGATGACCTCTCCCTTACCAAGGGAGTGCTCTACCAACTGAGCTACATCAGCGTTTACAACTTGCAGTATATACGACCTGCGAAAATCATGGAGCGGGAGACGGGAATCGAACCCGCGACCAACAGCTTGGAAGGCTGAGACTCTACCACTGAGTTACTCCCGCCCGCTACCACTCACTCTTGCCCGGAACGGCTGCGCTCTTCCAGCATCTCGCGTCGATGATGAATCCAGCTTCGAAACGCAAACAACGCCAGAACCGCCAGCGCCACCCCGCGAATACTGATATCCAGCAGCGGCGTCGCCGTTGGGACCGTTGACCACGCGAATCGTTTCCGAACTCAACGTAGTCCACTCCAGCACGCCCAGCAATCCAAAGGCGCCCATGGCAATCCAAAACCGCTTCGCTCTTGCCATCTCGCCTCAATCCTACCCTGCGCCGCGCCAAGCGCGCTCCAACCGGAGCAAAAAAATGGTGCACAGGGGAGGATTCGAACCTCCGTAGACCTAAGGCCGACAGATTTACAGTCTGTTGGTTTTAACCGCTCACCCACCTGTGCGTGAATTCCTCGCTCGTCGGCGACGGCACACGCCAGTGCACACTCGCTTCCGCGCTAACTTTCAAAGACCCTGAACGGGCGCTTGAGCCCATCGCGGATGCATCGCCAAACCGAGCTTCGCCGCACGCAGCAAATCTTGCGTGTTCAGCTTCTCCGGTAGATCCTTTGGGAGGGCGTTTCTCTCGGAAAGAGGACCGCACTGGGATCTTGTCTCGTCGCGCTTCCGCCGTGCGCGATGAGACCAAACTTGGAGCTGGCGAAGGGATTTGAACCCCCGACCCTCTGATTACAAATCAGATGCTCTACCAGCTGAGCTACGCCAGCCCACCAAAGCCGCTTCCAACCATACCGCACTGCCGCGCTTCGGAAACTGAACCGGCGTCCGGGACTCCAAAGCGAAGATAGCACGCCACCTTGCCTCGTGCAACTCGCGTCGTATCTCGCGGCGCATCTCGCATCCCCGTACCGGTGCCTGCCGCTATCATCAGTGCCGCCAAACAGGACTCGAAGCCCTGCCGGATGCTATGATTCGGCACCAGGCATGATATTACCTGAAAAGCTTTCGAGTGGCTACCAGCACCGGCGACGGCAGAGTGCGCCGGCAACTCCATTCCAGCCTGCCTTTGCCAACTCCGGCGGCGCAACCTCTGCTTCGCATTCGCTTCCGGCGCGCCATCCCATCATGAGAGCCCGCCGCCGCATCTTCATCGTCTCGCTCTGTGTGCTGTTGTTTATCGCCGCCGTCGGCCTCGTGGTGCTGCTGCGCAAGCAGGCCGCCCCGGAGGCCGCGCGCCTGCTGCCCGAAGCCGATGCCGTGATTTACGTCGACTTCGGCACCGTGCGCAGCCTCACCGCCTTCGATCAGCAGCCGTTGCCCAAGCTCGCTCCCGGCTACGACGAATTCGTCAAGAACACCGGCTTCTCCTTTGAGCGCGATCTCGACGAGGCCGCCATGGCCGTGCATCGCGGCACCGCCAAGGTCGGCGCAACGCGCGCCGCAACTCGCTACACCGAGATCCTCGTCGGCCACTACGACCAGATCAAGCTGGCGCAGTATCTGCGGCAGCACTCGCGCTCGGTCGAAAGCTATCGCGACGTCGATGTCTTCTCCATTCCCATCGAAAACCGCACCCTGCGCGTCGCCCTGCTGGCCATCGACACCGTCGCCATCTCCAACGTCGACGACCCCGGCGTCGTCCACGGCATCATCGACCGCTTCAAGAAAGTTGCGCTGCCCTTCGGCGGCCCCACGCTGGTGCGCACCTACTATCCCAAGGTTCCGCTGGGCAGCCTGCTCTGGGCCATCGCGCGCCTTCCCGGCTCTTCGTCGAAGCCTCACGCCGCGCCCTCGTTCACCCTGCCCGGCGGCATCGATATCGGACTGCCCAGGCGACAGCGATGTCGTGGTCTCGCTGCGCATGTTGACCACCATCCACGCCCGCGCCGACTTCTACACCCAGAGCGAGCAGGCCGCCCGCAACTTCACCGACCAGACCACGACCTTTCTCGCCATCTTCCGCGGCATTCAAGCCAACACCGCGCCCGGTCCCGGCGACGCCGACGTGAAAGCCGTCTTCGACTCCATCAAGGTCACCCAGAACGGCGACCGCGCCGAAGTCCTCGCCACCATCCCCCCCAGCTTCCTGCGCAAACTGGTCAACGAACCCGCCCGCAACGCCGTGCAAGGCGAGCCCGCACCGAACGCACCCGCCGCGCCAAGCAAGAAGTAATCAGGGTGGCCCACATCCGCCCTCTTTTGGCGAATGTGGGAGTCATCCATCTGGAGTCGGCCATCTGAACCCCGCACCCTCCGCTCCATCTGTGTTTCAATACCTCTCGTGCTCCTGGAGCTGCGCAATCTCACCGTCGAGTTTCCCTCCGCGCAAGGCCCCGTGGCCGCCGTGCGCGATATCTCGCTCGCACTCGACGCCGGACGAAACCCTCGCCCTGGTCGGTGAATCCGGCTCCGGCAAAAGCGTCACCGCGCTGGCCATCATGGGACTGCTGCCGCCGCAGGCGCGGCTCTCCGGCGCGGTACTCTTCGAAGGCCGCGACCTCAGCCTCCGCCCGCCCCACGCGAGCTGCAAAAGCTGCGCGGCGCGCCGCATGGCCATGATCTTTCAGGAGCCGATGACCGCGCTCAATCCCGTCATGCGCGTCGGCGACCAAATCGCCGAGGCCGTCCTTGCCCATGCGCCCGCGGCCGGCAGCGAAGCGTTACCCGACGCCCACGCTCCCGCAGCCGCCACGCACGCCGCCCGCATCACCCGCGCACAGGCCCGCGAGCGCGCCATCGAAGCTCTCCGCGAGGTCGCCATCCCCTCGCCCGAGCGCCGCTGGCGCGACTACCCGCATCAGCTCTCCGGAGGCCAGCGCCAGCGCGTCATGATCGCCATGGCCATCGTCAACCGCCCCGCCCTGCTCATCGCCGACGAGCCCACCACGGCGCTCGATGTCACCGTGCAGGCGCAGATCCTCGAACTGCTCGCCGAGCTGCGCCAGCGCCTCTCGGCTGGCCATGCTCTTCGTCTCGCACGACCTCGCCGTGGTCAGCCGCGTCAGCGACCGCGTCGCCGTCATGTATGCCGGAAGAATCGTCGAAAGCGGCTCCGTGCGCCGAGCTCTTCGAGCGCCCCGCGCATCCCTACACTCGCGGCCTGCTCGGCTCCATCCCCACCCTCAAGACCAATCGCAACGCAGCCGCTGCGCGGCCATCGAAGGCGCCGTCCCCTCGCCCGGCGCGCTGCCCGCCGGATGCTCCTTCGCCCCGCGCTGCCCGCTCTGCATCCCCGCCTGCGAGGCCGCCATGCCCGAGCTGATCGAGATCGCCCCCGGCCATCAGGCACGCTGCATCCGGGCCACCGGCGAAAGCCGCTCTCGGAGTCCCGGCGCTAGCCTTGCCCAACCCCACGCAGTCAACGTCCCATTCCGGCACTGCATCTCACCCCACGGCAAGCCATTGACTCGCACGGCTGACGTGCAAACCGTTTATGATCTTGTGCGGGGTTTCGCCGCCCCGACCGGAGGCATCTTCATGTTCGGATTCACCCGCTACAACTACGACCGCTTTCGCCGCGAGATGCTGCAGAGACATCCGTCGGACCGCTGGGGCCGCGCGCCCGAGCCCGGCGATGAAGCGCCCGGCTTCGAGCTTCGCTCGCTGACCGGCGAGATGGTCAAGCTCTCCGATTTCAAGAACTCCCGCAACGTCGTCCTCACCTTCGGCTCGGCCACCTGCCCGCAGACGGCGGCGTCCATCGGCGGCCTGCGCTCGCTCGCCCGCGAGTTCTCCGCGCTCCGAGGTCGAGTTCCTCTTCCTCTACGTGCGCGAGGCCCATCCCGGAGCCGAGCTTCCGCCGCACCACTCCATGGAAGACAAAGCCCGCGCCGCCCTGCTGCTGCGCGAGCAGGAGCAGATCGACTTCCCCGTCCTCATCGACGAACTCGGCGGCGAGGTCCATCGCAGATACGGCGCGCTGCCCAACGCCTCGTTCATCATCGACAAGAGCGGACGCATCGCCTACCGCTCGCTGGCCAGCCACGGCCCCTCGCTCGGCGCGGCCCTGGAAGAACTGCTGGAGCGCCAGAAGGAGCGCGGCGTCGATCACGCCGTCGTCCACGGCGGCGAGGACGCCATCACGCCCTCGCTCAAAACTTTCCTCAACGCCTATCGCGCCATCGAGCGCGGAGGCTATGACGCGGTGGTCAACTTCCGCGGCGAGCTCGGCATCCCCGGCCGCGTGGTGCTGCGCGGCGGCCGCATGGCCACGCCCCATCGACCGAGCATCCGGCCATCACCATCACCACCGCCATCGGCATCGTCGCCGCCATCGGCCTCGGCCTGCTGGGCCGGACACGAGCTGCGCAAGCGCCACTTCGCCAGCCAGCCCTACAACGCCTATCGCGGATTGGAGAGACGTCGCAAGGGAGAAGACGACTACACGGCAGTCGGAATCTAGCGCGGCATTTGCGCGCAGCAAAAAGGCCCGGAGTCGAATCCGGGCCTTTCGCTTTTCCTCGCTGCCTGCTTACTTCAGCAACTGCCGGATCACATACTGCAAGATCCCGCCGTGCTGGTAGTACAGCACCTCCTGCGGAGTATCGATCCGCACCGTGGCCTTGAACGTCTTCACCGAGCCATCTGCGGCGGTCGCCTTCACCTCCACCGTCTTGCCCGGAGCGAAGTCCTCCAGCAGCCGCGTCCAGCCCGACGATCTCGTAGCTCTCCTCGCCGTTGATCCCCAGCGTCTCCGGGGTCTGCTCCGCCAGGAACTGCAGCGGCAGAATTCCCATCCCCACCAGGTTCGAGCGATGGATGCGCTCAAAGCTCTCGGCGATCACCGCGCGCACGCCCAGCAGCAGCGGACCCTTGGCCGCCCAGTCGCGCGACGAACCCGACCCGTACTCCTTGCCCGCAAGTACGATCACCGGCACGCCCTGCTTGCGATACTCCATCGCCGCGTCGTAGATCGACAGCTCCTTGCCGCCCGGAATCATCTTGGTGAATCCGCCTTCGATCTGCGGCACCAGCTTGTTGCGGATGCGCGTGTTGGCAAAGGTGCCGCGCATCATCACCTCGTGGTTGCCGCGCCGCGAGCCGTAGGAGTTGAAGTCCACCGGCTGCACTCCGTGCTCGATCAGGTACTTGCCCGCCGGGCTGTCTTTCTTGATGTTGCCCGCCGGCGAGATATGGTCGGTGGTAATCGAGTGCCCGAACAGCGCGCCAGCACCCGCGCGCCCTTGATGGCCGCCACCGGCTTCGGCTCCACCGTCATCCCCTCGAAGTACGGAGGATTCTGAATGTAGGTGGACTTGGCGTCCCACACGATAGGTGTCGCCCGTTGGAACCTTCAGCCCCTGCCAGCGCGCATCGCCGTCCAGCACGGTCGCATAGGAGTCGCGGAACATCTCCGAGGTGATCACCCGCTCCACCACCTCGTCCACTTCCTGCTGCGTCGGCCAAATGTCCTTGAGATACACCGGCCCCTTCGAGCCTGTGCCGATCGGGTCCTTATGCATGTCGATCAGCTCGCCCGCCAGCGCAAAGGCCACCACCAGCGGCGGAGACATCAGGTAGTTGGCGCGGATCTCCGGGCTGATGCGGCCTTCGAAGTTCCGGTTCCCGGAAAGCACGCTGGCCACCACCAGGTCCTGCGAGTCCACCACGTCGCTCACCGGCTGCGGCAGCGGTCCCGAGTTGCCGATGCAGGTGGTGCAGCCATAGCCCACCAGGTTGAAGCCAAGCTGGTCCAGATACGCTCTGCAACCCGGCGGCATTGCAAATACTCGGTCACCACCTTCGAGCCCGGCGCCAGCGAGGTCTTCACCCACACCGGACGCTTCAGTCCCTTTTCCACCGCCTTCTTGGCCACCAGTCCGGCCGCCACCAGCACATACGGATTCGAGGTGTTGGTGCAGCTGGTAATGGCCGCCAGCACCACGCTGCCATGGTGCAGCGCCGTGCTGTAGTCCTTCGAGTTGCGGTCCACGCGTCCCGCCGGAACCGTGGCTCCGGACTTCGCTCCCGGCTTCAGCAGCGAAGGCAGCGCCTCGGAGAACGAGGCTCAGCGCGCCGGCGACAGCTCCACCCGGTCCTGCGGACGCTTCGGTCCCGCAATCGACGGCTCAATCTGGCTCAGGTCGATGTGCAGCACGTCGGTGTACTCGGCCTCCGGAGACGTTCGCCGTGTGGAACAGCCCCTGCTCTTTGAAGTAGGCCTCCACCAGCGCAATCTGCTCCTCGCTCCGTCCCGTCAGCTTCAAATAGCGCAGCGTCTCCTCGTCCACCGGGAAGATGCCGCAGGTCGCGCCGTACTCGGGACCCATGTTGGCAATCGTGGTCCGGTCGGCCGCCGTCAGCGTCCCCAGGCTCGGTCCAAAGTACTCCACGAACTTGCCCACCACGCCCTTCTTGCGCAGCGCCTCGGTCACCGTCAGCACCAGGTCGGTTGCGGTCGAGCCTTCGCGCAGCTTGCCGGTAAAGCGCACGCCCACCACCTGCGGAATCAGCATCGAAGCCGCCTGTCCCAGCATCGCCGCCTCGGCCTCGATTCCGCCCACGCCCCAGCCCAGCACGCCCAGCCCGTTCACCATCGTGGTGTGCGAGTCGGTCCCTACCAGCGTGTCCGGATACGCCACCGGATTCTTGCCCGCCTGCTCCAGCACAAACACCACCCGCGCCAGATACTCGCAGTTGATCTGGTGCACGATCCCGGTGTCGGGCGGCACGATGGCAAAGTTCTTCAGCGCGCCCTGTCCCCACTTCAAAAACGCATAGCGCTCCTTGTTGCGGTCGAACTCCAGCGCCGCGTTCAAGTCAAACGCCTGCGGCGTGCCGAACTCGTCCACCTGCACCGAGTGGTCGATCACCAGCTCGGCCGGCTGCAGCGGATTGATCTTCGTCGCATCGCCGCCCAGCCGCGCCATGGCATCGCGCATCGCCGCCAGATCCACCACCGCCGGAACCCCGGTGAAATCCTGCATCAGCACCCGGCTCGGCATAAACGAAATCTCTTGCTCGCTCTTGGTCTGCGGAGTCCAGCGAGGCCAGCGCGCGAATCATCTCCACCGTCACCGTCGAGCCATCTTCGCGGCGCAGCAGATTCTCCAGAAGAATGCGCAGCGAGAATGGCAGCCGCGCGGTTTTGAACCCATGCTGATCCAGGGAGGAAATGCGGAAGAAGTCGTACTGCTTGCTGCCAACGCGAAGCGAAGAACGGCTGCCAAACGTATTCATAAGATCGCCTTGAGTGGGGGATTTTCGGCCGCACGCGGGCACCCCCGCGCCGTCCGTTGTGGCCAGCCCCGCTCCCCGCAAACACCCCTTCCCAGAGAGCGACGCAAACCGGACGTACCAGTGTATTCCGAACCGGCCATTCTGGGAATAGAAAGCAGAAAGCTCGCCCCGATTCGGCGGGCGGGCGGCTGTAGACGATCAAGACGCGGGTGGCCCACATCTGCCATCCTTTGGCAAATGTGGGGCTGCCGGCTGCGCAGTCAGCCGATGTGGCTCTTTGCGGTCTCGCCCGCGGATTTTTTGCAGCCGCATTCGCTTCCCCCGTGCAGCTCTCCCGACCCGCTCTGATAAACTTGAAGTTTCTACGCTGAGGAATTTTTCGTCTTATGCCGCACGAACTGCCGAAGGCTTACGATCCCGCTGAGATTGAAACGCGCTGGGCCGAGTACTGGGTCCGCGAGAATCTCTTCCACACCGCAACGCCCAAGGACGGCGCCAACGTCTTTTCCCTTCTGCTGCCGCCGCCCAACGTCACCGGACGCCTGCACATGGGACACATGCTCAACCACACCGAGATGGACATTCTCGCCCGCTGGCAGCGCATGTTGGGCAGGGATTCGATGTGGCTCCCCGGAACCGATCACGCCGGCATCGCCACCCAGATGATGGTGGAGCGGCAGTTGGCCAGCGAGGGCAAAAAGCGCCAGGACATCGGACGCGAAGCCTTCCTCGAGCGCGTCTGGCAGTGGAAGGAGCAGTACGGCGGATACATCCTCGAACAGATGAAGCGCCTCGGCGACTCCGTCGACTGGTCGCGCGAATTCTTCACCATGGACGAGCATCTCTCGCGCGCCGTGCGCGAAGCCTTCGTGCGCTTCTGGGAAGAGGGACTCATCTATCGCGGCACCTACATCGTCAACTGGTGTCCGCGCTGCATGACCGCGCTCAGCGATCTCGAAGTCGTCCACGACGAAACCCAGGGCAAGCTCTGGGAGATTCGCTATCCCGTCGTCGGCCTGCCCGGCGAATCCATCGTCGTCGCCACCACGCGTCCGGAGACCATGCTCGGCGACACCGCCGTCGCCGTCAATCCGCGCGATGAGCGCTACACCCATCTGCACGGCAAGACGGTGAAGCTGCCGCTGGTCGGCCGCGAGATTCCCATCATTCTCGACGAGCTTGCGCAGCCCGAGTTCGGCACCGGAGCCGTCAAGGTCACGCCCGCCCACGATCCCAACGACTTCGAAGCCGGCAAGCGCCATGGACTCGAAGAGCTCGTGATCATGGACGAGACCGCGCACATGAATGAAAACGCCGGCCCCTACAAGGGCCTGGAGCGTTACGCCGCGCGCGAGCGCGTCGTCGCCGACCTGGAAGCCACCGGAGCGCTGGTCAGCGTGAAGGATTACCTGGTGCCGCTCGGCAAGTGCGACCGCTGCAAGACCGTGGTCGAGCCGCGCATCTCCACCCAGTGGTTTCTCGCCGTCAACAAGCAGACCAACGATGGCCGCCCTTCGCTGGCGCAGGTCGCGCACGATGTGGTCAACGACGGACGCATCCGCTTCACGCCGGAAAACTACAAGGCGATCTACCTGCAGTGGATGGAAAACATTCACGACTGGTGCATCTCGCGCCAGCTCTGGTGGGGCCATCGCATTCCGGCCTGGCACTGCGCCAACTGTCACGAGATCACCGTCGCGCGCACCAATCCAACCCAGTGCGCGCACTGCGGCAGCGAGAAGATCGAGCAGGACACCGACGTGCTGGACACCTGGTTCAGCTCCGGCCTGCTTCCGTTCTCGGCCCTCGGCTGGCCGGAGAAGACGCCGGACTGCGACGCCTTCTATCCCACCTCGACCCTGGTCACCGGCTTTGACATTCTCTTCTTCTGGGTCGCCCGCATGATCATGCTGGGCTGCCACCTGATGGACGAGCAGAAGCCCGACAAGCGCGACATCGTGCCCTTCCGCGAGGTTTACATCCACGCCCTGGTGCGCGACGCCGACCGCCAGAAGATGTCCAAGACCAAGGGCAACGTCGTCGATCCCATCGGCGTCATCGAGAAGCTTCGGCACCGACGCGGCGCGCTTCACCCTGGCCGCCATGGCCGCTCCCGGAACCGACATCGCCTTCAGCGAGAGCCGCACCGACAGCTATCGCGCCTTCGCCAACAAGATCTGGAACGCCGCCCGCTTCCTCTTCATGAACGTGGATCGCGCCGCCGAGAACAGAACGTCTGGTCGCTCAGCGAATTTGCCGCCGAAAGCCAACACCAAGGGATGCGATTGGACTGAAGGGCTTCGCCGCCGCCACGCTCGAGGACCGCTGGATTCTCTCGCGCTTCAATCGCGTCACCGGCGAAGTTTCCTCGGCGCTCCGCGAGTATCGCTTCCACGAGGCGGCGCACGTCGTCTATCACTTCTTCTGGGACGAGTACTGCGACTGGTACGTCGAGTTGCTCAAGCCGCGCCTGCTCTCGCCGGATCGCGCGGAAGCCCGCGCTACCTTCGCCAACCTGGTGCGAGTCTTTGAGGGTGCGCTGCGCCTGCTCGCGCCCTTCATGCCGTTCATCACCGAGGAGATCTGGAGCGCGGTGTACGATGGCAAGCCGCCGCTGAAGTCGATCGCGCTGGCCGCCTATCCCGAGACCGACCCGGCGCAACTGAACTCCGATGCCGAGCGCGACATGGCGATTCTGCAGGACCTGATCGTTTCCGTGCGCAACATTCGCGCCGAGTTGAAGGTTCCGCAGAAAGAGACGCTGCCGATCGAGGTCTTCGCCAGCGACGATGTCCGCGCGATCATCGAAGCCAACGCCGCCGCCCTTGAGCGGCTGGCCAATGTCTCTGCATTGACATTTGTCGATGAATCACTGGCCAAGGCCACCAACTCCCGCGCCACGGCACGCTTTGAGGTGCGCCTGGTCTACGAGCAGAAGGTCGACGTTGCCGCCGAAACCGCGCGCTCCACCAAGGAACTGGAAAAGCTGGAAGCCGAATATCAACGCAACCGCAACCAGCTCGGCAACGAAAGCTTTCTCGCCAAGGCTCCGGCAAAGGTCGTGGAAGGCTTGAAGACGCGCCGCATTGAATTGGAATCGCTGATTGAAAAATCCAAGGCCCGGCTCGCCGAACTGGGCATCGCAGAGTAGTGGAAAGGAACGCAAATGAACTGGAATAGCCGACGGATCACAGCCATCCTGTCGAACGCATTGCTGGAGGATCAGGCCACCCGCGACGCCACTACCCTGGCGACCATCGATCCGCAGCAGAAAGCCAACGGCAACCATCCTGGCCAAAGAGGATTGCGTGCTGGCCGGCATCGGATCGATGCAGCGCATTTTTGAAGTCTTTGCCGAACTGGAGGGCGAGTCGCGCGCCTATCCCGAGGTAAGCATTCCGCAGGAGATTTTCGATGGCGTGCGGCTGCGCAAGGGCGAGGCCATCGCCTCCATCCGCCACAACGCGCGCGTGCTGCTCAGTTGCGAGCGGCTGATCCTGAACCTGATGCAGCATCTGAGCGGCGTTGCCACCATGACCCGCCGATACGCCGACGCCGTCGAAGGCACCGGTGCCAAAATTCTGGATACGCGCAAGACCGTGCCCGGCCTGCGTCTGCTGGAGAAATACGCGGTCCGCTGCGGCGGCGGCTTCAACCATCGTCTCGATCTCTCCGATGGAATCCTGGTGAAGAACAACCACATCGATCTTGCGGGCGGCGTCCGCATCGCCATCGAGCGCGCCCTGGCCAATCGCAAGGGCGAGCAGCCGGTCGAGGTGGAAGTGCGCGACATGCAGGAGTTGGAAGCCGCCCTGAAGTACGGCGCCGAGTCGATTCTGCTCGATAACATGACGGTGGCGCAGACCCGCGAGGCCGTCGACCGGATTCGCCAGGAAGCCCGCGCCATGAAGATCGAATCTTCCGGCGGAATCACCGTCGAGAATGTGCGCCAGTATGCGGAAGCCGGAGTGGACTTTATTTCCGTCGGCGCACTGACCCACTCGGCCCGCTTCGTGAACCTGAGCATGAGAATCGAGCCGTCCTAAGCCAGCTCGCTGCGGTGCAGTCACCGGGGTGCAGTCACAAAACGATGGGCACGGAATCCTCCGTGCCCATCGTTGCGCCAGCTCTTTTCGGCGCTAGTTGCTCTGGTTGTTCCACGCAGGCTACACCATCGGCGGATTCGCTCTAGTCGTGGCGGGCCAGTTCGCGCACAATCGCCGCAACCAGCAAAGGCTTGAAGCGGTCAAACACCCGCTCCACCGCATGATGAATCCGTTCGGCTTCAATCAACCGCGACGAAATTGCCGGCGGGGAAGTGATCTCCGCCAAAGGCTGTTCGGGCCGCAGAGGAGCTGGCTCAATTGCCTCCGCCGCAGCCGGCGCTTCAACCTGCGCTGGCACAGCTTCAACCTTCACTGGCGCGGCCTCAACCTTCACTGGCGCGGCCTCAACCTGCACTGGCACAGCTTCAGCGAGAGGCAAATCCGGCTCGGAGTGCAAGGGCTCCGGCTCGGGCTGCCGCGCCTCCATCGGCACAACTTCAGGCGCCACAGCTTCAGGAGGAGCTTCCGGCGCTAAGCCCGGCTCTGTTTGCAGAATCTCGCTCGAAGGTGTCGGCTCGTAAGCTCTTGCCGCCTCCGGATGAGCCTCGGCCCATACCGGCTCTGCTGCCACCGGAGCCGCCTCCACCGGAGCAGCCTCGGTCGATACCGCGGGCACGACGCCAACCTCAGTGGGTTGGTGGTCCACATCCGCCATCGGTTGGTCGATGTGGAGCTCTTGGCTTTGGCTAATGTGGGAGCTTGACGCAGCCCATACCTCTGGCTTCCACGCGCTCCCGCTTTCCGTCCACTCGGTCGGCGTCAACACCTCGTGCAGCGGGTCAGGCAGCAGATCGGGATTCGTCCCCATTGCGCCCAGTGGCTCGCTCTCCAGCTCCGCGTCTTCCAGTGGGCACTGCGCCTCCTCCAAAGGATTCGCATCGACTCCCTCGACGGCAAAATGCTGCGGGCGGTCACCGGCCAGCGTCGCCGTCTCCGGCTCCGCCTCGATCCCGCAGGCATTCTCTTGTGGCGCTTCGGCAACGCTCGCAGCGCTCGCCGCCTGCGCAGCCGCAGCATGATCCAAAGGAGGCTCATCCAAAGGAAGCGCCTCGGTCGAATTGAAAAGTGCCTCAAATGCCGCAATTCGCGCTTCCTCGTCCTCGGCAAAGCGAGCCGTGGAGTCAGTCGCGATCTCCTCGGCCACAGCACCCTGCGCGGGGGCGAGTTCCGCAACGCTCTGCGCTGCGGCTTCGCCCTGTTCAAGAATGCTCGAATCCGCAGGAACGCTCGCCATCAATACGCCAGGTGCACCAGCGGCTTCCGGCACCTCCAGCAATGGGTCGAGAGCCGGAGCCTCCAGCGCGGACGATTCCACCTCAGACGCCACCAGATCAGCCGCCATCGGCGAAGCGGAGGCGATCGCCTCGGGAGCAGCCGCCGATTGCGGCGCCTCGACCGCCGGCTCAGCCGCATCCGGCCCAGCCACGGCGGCGAACCCTTCATGCGTAGCTTCTTGCGGAGTTTCGTGCGGAGTTTCGTGCGAGGCCTCTCGCGCGGCTTCTTGCGCAGCCAAGGCCGGCAGCGATAGCTCATCCTCCACCGTCGATCTTCCCGGCTCAGGAGCAGGAATCGACTCCGTCCCCAGATCGAATTCGCCCGACGCATACGCGCCATCCTCTGTCGCAGCGGGCGAAGCTGGCGACAGAAGTTCGACCGCCGAGGCACTGAACGGGGTAGGTTTGGCATCCGGATCGAAGGCCAGGCTCGCCGGACCATTCGGATCAGCGCCCGACAGGAGAGACTCGCCGCTATAGAAAATGCTCGGCGTTTGCTCATCCGCGTCCTCGCCAGCGCCAGCAGCCGGAGCGGCGTCCTCTGCCGCGTACCCGCCAGCGCCAGCAGCCGCGTCGGCGAACAGCGGCTCGTCCGGCTCCACCGGCAGTCCTTCTGCACCCGGCTCCGGAGTCGCACGTTGAGCGGCAGTCAGCGAATTTTCCTCAGATCCTGGCTGGCCCTGGTGCAGGGGATCGCCGGCCACCGCCGCTTGGCTCTTTGCCTCAAGCCCAGGGTGGGTTTGCGACTCCGCAAGCGGCTCTCCAATCAGGCTGCGAACCGCCGAAATCAGCTCGGCGGCGGCAAATGGCTTCACAATCACCGCGTTCGACTGGACTTCTTCGCCGTCCTCCGGACGGTACGGCTCCAGCTTACCCACCGTCAGGATGACCGGAATGGTGGCCGTGGCGGCACTGGAGCGCAGGCGCTCACATATCTCCAGCCCCGTGTATCCGGGCATAAAAATATCCAGAATGGCGATGTCCGGCACCGTATCGGCGATCTTTCGCAGCGCCTCAAGACCGTTGCTGACCGTCACGACGCCGTAGCCGGCATCCACAAGAATCTTCTTGCCCATGTTCTGGGCGGGCACGCTGTCGTCGGCAAGCAGGATATTCAGGGGCACGGAGCGGATCCTGATCACAGAGGAGATCTGGAGTGAACTAGCTGCCACGTTAACGCGTTCCCCGGCCAAGGTCAATGGAAAGGAGCTTTTTCGTCGACCTGAAGGGACATGAAAAAGCCCGCCCGATGGTAATGTCGAGCGGGCCGGATTTCGTCTTCCGGATGGCAATTAGAGCGGAATCGGAATATGGAAATGGTGCTTCTTCTTCACCTTGCGGCTCGACGACGCGTCCTTGGCGATCGTCTTTGGCGTGGATCGGTGGACGACGAGGTGGCCGCCGCTTCGCGCCGATGAAGCTCGACGCGCTCTCATTGAGTTGGGAGGGCGCCGGCTGCGGGAACGTCACTGGCATTCACCGCCGCGTCCGCCGAGCGCGGCGCCGGCTGATTCTCCGGAATCTTTACCGCTCGTCCTTCACCGCCTCCACCGCAACCTTGCCGCTCCCGGACTTGGCGTCCATCTCAGACTTCACAACGGAATTGATCTCGCGCACCAGCGTCGGCGCATCCGTCTCCTTGGGATCGACCAGGGTGGGTTCGCCGACCTTGGCCGCGGCGCTCAGGTCCGGACGCTTGCCCATGTTGGTGACAAAGCTGCTCGTAGCGAGTGGTCGCGGGTGCGGCTCGCCTGCTCCTTCTTGTTCAGGGCAATCGCTTCGGGCGTGGGCGTCAGGCACCGGGCGCTGAATCGCGGCAAGGCGGCGGCGGGCGTCCTGGTAGCGCGGCATCGCCGGATAGCGGGTCACAATCTTGCTGTACGCCTCGGCCGCGTTGTCCAGGTAGCTCCTTGGTCAGCCGCTGCTTCAGGGCGTCCGGAAAGTTTGGCGGCGCGGGTGCGATCCGCCTGCATGCTCATAGGTCTGGCCCAGCAGGTACAGCGCTTCATCGGCGTGGCTATAGAGCGGATAGGTGTCGGTCAGCGTCTTGGCCCGCGCAATCGCCGCCAGAGCGACTGGCGCTGGAAATAGAAGTGCGCGATGCGGAACTCACGCTCGGCCAGCACCTCCTGCACCTCCAGCAGACGCAGGCGGGCGGTGTCGGCCAGTTTGCTGTCCGGATATTGCAGCAGCAGCTGGCGGTACTCGTCCTCGGCCCGGCGGGCGTGCGTGTAATCGCGGTCCGGCTTCTCCATCTGGCGATAGTGAATGTCGGCGATCTTCAGCTGCGCTTCAGCCGCCTCCGGCATGTTGGGAAAGAAGGTGATGAAATCGCGGAACTCGGTCTCGGCCTGGGCCAGCGCCGCCGTGCTGCCTTCCTGGTACCAGGCTTCGCCCACCGTCAGCTTGGCGCGCGCCACGTATTCCGAGTCCGGGTAGGTGTTGATCAGCGTCTGCAGGGCGATGCGCGCCACGTCGTACTTGCGCTGCTTCATCGCCTCCATGGCGCGGTCGAAGAGCACCTTGTCCGGCTGCTTGGAGTTGATCTGAGCCAGCGGGTTGGCGGCCTTCTTGTTGCTGCAGGCCACCCCGGTCAGCAGGCTTGCGGCCAGCAGCAGGGCGATGAAAACGCGACGAAACATGCCGGAAATACCTCGGTAGAACCTGAATCAGCGGTTAGGCCTTCTGCAGGGTGGCCGAACGCGCGGCCTGCAGAAGTTGTTGAACATTGTGGCCGGAATCACCACGGCCAAAGACGGCATTGCCGGCAACCAGGATCTCGGCACCGGCTTCGCACCACAGCTCCTATGGTATCAAGAGCGATGCCGCCATCGACCTCAATCCGGAAGCCAAGATGCCGCTCGGCACGCAATTCCGCAAGATGGCGAATCTTTCCCAGCGTCCGGGGAATAAACTTCTGCCCGCCAAAGCCGGGATTCACCGACATCACCAGCACATAATCCACCACGTCCAGAATGTCGGTCAGGGTGCTCACCGGCGTCGCCGGATTGATCACAACTCCGGCCATCGCACCCCGCGAGCGAATGTGCTCCACCACCCGGTCCAGATGCACGCAGGCTTCCTGATGCACGCTGATCCAGTTGGCCCCGGCGTCCACAAAGGCCGGAATATAGTTGTCGGCGTTCTCAATCATCAGATGAACGTCCAGCGGCACCTCCCGGCACATGCTTGCGCAGCGCCGCCACCACCGGCGGGCCCAATCGTGATGTTGGGTACGAAGTGGCCATCCATCACGTCCACATGCAGCACGGTTGCCCCCGCATCCAGCACGGGCTGCACCTGCTCGGCAAGGCGGGCGAAATCAGCCGACAAAATCGATGGCGCAAGCTCGATCAATCGGTTCTCTTTCCTGGAGGGATTTGCTGCGAAAATTTTACCACGCGAGCTGCCACGCGTCAGTGAGCTGGATTACTCCAGGTGGCCCACATCCGCCATCTTTTGGCGAATGTGGGGTCCATCTTGCGGTTTGCCCGCCCGCCATCAGCCGCCGGAGCAGCGCATCCCGCCGTCCCCCGCTCCCTCCCGGCGTGGTAGGCTCCTCCATATGGCGCTGCTCGAAGCCGAACATCTCACCAAGATCTATGACACCACCGACACCTGCGGGCGCAGCCCTGCCACCACGGCCTGTGCGCCGTCGATGACGTCTCCTTCACCATCGAAGCGGGCGAGACCCTCGGCCTGGTCGGCGAGTCCGGCTGCGGCAAGAGCACTCTCGGCCGCATGTTGCTGCGCCTCATCGAACCCACCAGCGGAGTCGTGCGCTTTGACGGCATCGAGATCACCTCGCTCGGCGCCCGCGCCCTGCGCGAAACCCGCCGCGAGATGCAGATCATCTTCCAGGACCCCTTCGGCTCGCTCGACCCGCGCCTCACCGTCGAGGAGATCGTCACCGAGCCGCTGGCCATCCACGAAGACCTCGGCAAGCCCATCCTCCGCCAGCACGCCGCCGAGCTGATGGCGCGCCGTCGGCCTCGACGTCAGCGCCCTGGGCCGCTATCCCCACGAGTTCAGCGGCGGCCAGCGCCAGCGCATCGGCATCGCCCGCGCCCTCGCCCTGCGTCCCCGCTTCATCGTCGCCGACGAGGCCGTCAGCGCCCTCGACGTCAGCGTCGCCGCCCAGATCGTAAACCTGCTCAAGAGTTTGCAGAAAGAGTTCGGCCTGACCTACCTGTTCATCTCCCACTCCATGCCCGTCGTGCGCTACCTCTCCACCCGCATCGCCGTCATGCGCCATGGCAAAATCGTCGAAATCGGCGAAGCCGAGCAAATCACCACCGCCCCAACGCACGAGTACACCCAGGAACTGCTGCGCGCCGTCGAGGAGTAATCTTTCCGCTCGAATCCGGCTTTGTGGACGCGATCCATCTCTCAGCCTCCGGCCATTCGCCCGCAACCTTGCTTTTTTCTTGCTTGCCTGTGAAGACGGCATCGGCAGAGGGCCAGAACTAGGTTTGAGTCACCACAACTCGCGGCACATTGGAGTGGTGGAAGCGACATCCATGGAAAATTCCGTGATAATGGTGAAACGGGCCGATTTCGATCGGCTCTGCGCCCTAATAAGCAGTTCGGCAGACAAACTTAACAAGGATGGTCGAATTTTTAAATGACAGACTCACAGCACAGTGCACAAGCCGTCACCTCCGTCAGCCAGCAACTCCAGGAAAGCTACGATGCTTTCAAAGCCAAGGGCCTCAAACTCGATCTGACGCGAGGCAAGCCAGCCCCAGTCCAGCTCGATTTGAGCAATGAAATGCTCGCACTTCCTGGTGCGTCGGACTATCTTGCCGAGGGCGCAACCGATTGCCGTAACTACGGTGGACTTCAGGGGCTAGCCGAAGTACGCAGATTGTTCTCCGGCATTATCGGAGCTCCCGCGGATCAGATCGTCGTTGCCAATAACTCCAGTCTCACCCTGATGCATGACACAACGGTCGCCGCGTTACTCAAAGGCACCTGCGACAGCGAAACTCCCTGGTCCAAGCAGGGAGAGATCACTTTCCTGTGTCCCGTCCCGGGCTATGACCGGCATTTCGGCATCTGTGAGACCTACGGGATCCGCATGGTTCCGGTCGCACTCAAGGAAGATGGTCCGGACATGGATGAAGTCGAGCGCCTCGTGGCGCAAGACAAATCCATCAAAGGCATGTGGTGCGTTCCCAAGTACAGCAACCCCACCGGCACAACCTATTCCGATGCGGTAGTTGAGCGTCTGGCGGCGATGAAGACCGCGGCCCCTGACTTCCGCCTCTACTGGGACAACGCCTACGGCGTGCATCACCTGACCGACGAACGCGTCCAGATCGCAAACATCCTCGAACTGTGCGCCCGTCACGGCAATCCCAACCGTCCGTTCCTCTTCCTCTCCACTTCCAAGATCACCCTGGCCGGAGCTGGTTTGGCCATGTTTGCCGGCTCCAAGGACAACGTGAAGTGGCTGCTCGCAAGATTAACCCCGCAGACGATTGGTCCGGACAAGATCAACCAGTTGCGGCACGTTCGCTTCCTGAAGAGCGAGGCAGGGATTTTGCAGTTGATGGACCGGCACCGGGCGCTGATCGCACCCAAGTTCAAGAAGGTGCTCGATATCTTCAACGAAAAGCTTGCCCACGTCCCCAACGTCTCCTGGACAACGCCCAAGGGCGGCTACTTCATCAGCCTCGACGTTCCCAAAGGCTGCGCCAAGAAGGTCGTTGCTCTCGCCAAGGAAGCTGGCGTCGCACTGACCCCGGCCGGAGCCACCCATCCCTACGGGAAAGATCTCGACGA
Organism: uncultured Acidobacteriota bacterium; assembly: GCA_963737175.1. Lineage (GTDB taxonomy): Bacteria > Acidobacteriota > Terriglobia > Terriglobales > Acidobacteriaceae > TOLSYN. The sequence continues at coordinate 102,512 of CAVTRQ010000006.1, forward strand.
CCGCACCATTCGCATTGCTCCCACCTTCCCCGATTTGCCTGAGCTTGCTCAGGCTACGGAGGGCGTGGCCTTGTGCGTTCTGCTCGCCGTCGCAGGACTCCGCAGCTAACCCGGACGCACGGCCTCGCCACCACAGGCGAGGCCGTGCAGCTCCATCCCCGCCCCCATCGAACTACGCCCCAATCGAACTAAGAGAACCGAATAGAGATCCTTCCTCATCCAACCAAGAGAACTCAAAAGAGGAAGTACCCCATGTCCCAGCACCACGACGCTCCCAAAGTCCACGAAGCCCACGCCCTCAACGAGGAACACGCCACCAAGGGCCCTCACGATCCCAAAGAGATCAACCCCAAAATGTCCTCCGACATTGCCTACTGGTCCAAAGAGTTCGGCGTCACCGGCGACCAGCTCCACGAACTCATCCGCAGCCACGGCACCCACGTCGACAAGGTCCGCGCAGCCGTCCACTCCCACAAAGTCACCTAGAGGGCTTCCAGAGTTGATGTAGCTCGCCGTTGCTCTTGTCTTGGTGCAATTCCGCCGAAGGTCGGAGCCGGGCAAAGCTGCAAGCGGACGATCCGCAAACGGACTCAACGCAAGAGTTTCAGCTCCTCCGCCCGGCTCGCGCCTATGCCGGCCCCGTCTCCGCGATCTCGTCCAGCACCTCGGCCTCGACGGTCGGGTTGGCTTCGCCATCGGCGGTGGCGATCAGTTCCTTCGGCACCAGCAGAATCAACGGCAGGATCAGCGCGTACACGACCGTCGTCGCAATCACGCAGTAGAGGAATCCATGCGTCGGGCTGCTGTTATAGATCTTCGAGCCCAGCAGGTCGCCGCCGCGCGCCGACAGCGCGAATACGCCGTCCACCATCATCATCAGGGTTCCCTGCAGGCCCGGCGGACACGATCGCATCGCCAGATCGAAGTAGGCGGCCGTGGCAACGCCGCCCATCAACCCGATCGGCACCGCCAACACCAGCGCGAGGTTCCCCGAGTGAATGAATGCCAGCGGAATCATCTGCGGCACCGCGATAATCGTTCCCCACCACAGCAGTTTGTTCAGCGGCACTCTCTTGCAGAGAAAGCCATACAGCAGAAACGTCGGGATGAACGCGGCGGCAAAGATTCCGTTGTAATAGGAGTACACCGCATCGGAGGCATGCAGCTGGTTGGTCAGATAGAACTGCAGCGGAGTGGCCGCTCCCGGCGCAAAGTTCCACAGAAAGCAGATCAGAACCGCCGGATACACCGCCCGATGCTTCACCAGCCGCTTGACATTGCCGACAAAATTCGTGCCGCTGGCCTGCGGCTTGTCGTAGGTATGGCTGAAGACCGAACGCGGCTTCCAGAGCCCGAACAAGGCGATCAGAGCAAGTGAGTCCCGCCACCAGAAAGAAAGTTTCGTTCGGCGGCAGATGTTCGGAGATGTATCCGGAGGCGAACGCTCCCGCAAGCACCGGGACGGAGCTGACAACATTCCACAGCGCGCTCAGCCGCCCGGACATCAGCAGTTCCTGCCCCACCAGGGCCATCAACCCCTGATAGGCGGCCGCGATGAAAGCGCGACGCCAGCATCGCCAGCAACATCCCGATCAGCAATCCCCGGTAGGAGAGGCGGGAAGTCGCCATCCAAATGAACGCAGCCGCGGTGGCCGGAGCAAAGATCAGGAAGAAGCCGCGGTCCCGCAACCCGAACGGGTTCCACTGGTCCCGCACCAGGCCAAAGGCAAAGGCAAAGTACACCGGAATGCCCGTCAGCAACCGGAAGATCGAGATCTGCGTCGCCGTGGCATGCAGCTGGTTCTTCAGCATGTACGACGTCTGGATGTCGACCAGGTAACCGGCCGGCGTGGCCAGATACAGGAACAGGGTCAGCCAGCCGAAATAGAGGAAGGTTTGGCGGGTGTCGGCGGAACCGTTGCGGCTGGAGTCGGTCGGCATGGTCGTTGATCTTACCAGCGACGCGGCTATTTCTTTCCGTCCTTCTGCAGCTCCCGGTACACGTCGCTCTTGCTGACGCCCATCTCTTTCGCCACCCGCTTCATCGCCTCTTTTTCGTCGATCTCCTCGGTCTTCATCAGCTCGCGGACGCGGGTGCGCGCGTTCTTCTGCGTCACCGCCGGAACGCCGTGCTGCTCCTCGGCCCGGCCCACCAGCAGCGTGATCTCGCCGCGAACCTCATCGCGCTTCTTGAAATCTTCCAGCACCTCGGCGGCCGTGGCGCGCACAAACTCCTCGTAGATCTTGGTGACCTCGCGCGCCACCACCACGCGGCGATGCGGGCCCAGCACCTCGACAATGTCCTCCAGCGTGCCCAGCAGCCGGTGCGGCGCCTCGTAAAAGATCTGCGTCCGCGGCGAGTGTTGAATCTCCTCCAGCAGCTTGCGCCGCTGCCCCAGCTTGGAGGGCAGAAAGCCGTGGAAGACAAACGAATCGGTCGGCAGGCCGCTGGCCACCAGCGCGCTCAAAAACGCCGACGCCCCCGGAATCGGCACCACCGGAATCTTGTGCCGGATCGCCAGCGACACCAGCCGGAAGCCCGGATCGCAGACCCCCGGCATCCCCGCGTCGGTCACCAGCGCAATCGAGTGCCCCTGCTCCAGGTGCATGATCAGCTCCGCCGAGCGGGTCAGCTCGTTGTGCTGGTGGTAGCTGATGGTGCGGGTTTCAATGCCGTAGTGATTCAGCAGCTTCGCCGTCTGCCGCGTGTCCTCGCAGGCAATCAGGTCCGACTTCCTTGAGGATGCGCAGCGCGCGCAGCGAAATGTCCTCAAGGTTGCCGATCGGGGTGCCGACCAGGTAGAGCGAGGGTTGGTTTGCGGATTGGTTTGCAGCATGGCCCCGGACATGCTTTGCCTCCAGAGCAGCGGCCACCGGCTGCGGACCGCCACTCGGATGCACCAAACGCGAAGTGTACCAGAGGCGGACGCCGCAAAATTGACCGCATCGCCCCGAGGAACCTAGAATCAAAGTAGTGTACGTTGCAATAGGAACACCGCGCCACCCTTTCGCGGCGCGGCACATCCGAAGGAACCATGCCTTTATACGAATACCAATGCAGTGCCTGCGCTCATCGCTTCGAGCGCATCGTGAAATTCTCTGACGCTCCGCTGACGACCTGCCCGCAGTGCGGCAGGATGACGATCGATCAGATGATCTCCGCCCCCGCCGTGCAATTCAAAGGCTCCGGCTGGTACGTGACCGATTACGCCCGCAAGGCCGGCCCCGGCGCATCTTCTCCCGCCAATTCGAAAGACGGTTCGCAGAGCGCCTCGGCCAGCAATGGCGGCGGTAACGCGGATTCAGGCTCCAGCGCCTCGTCCACTCCCGGCAGCTCTGACAAATCTGCAACCGCCAGCGCCCCAAGCGGCGGCAGCGACAGCAGCTCCAGCAACAACAGCTCCGGCGCCAGCAGCTCCGGTTCAAATAGCTCCGGTACAAATAACGCTACGAGCGGCAAGCCAACCCACGGAGCCAAAAGCAGCTCCTCCAGAGACAGCAAGTAGCACTCTGCAGACAGCAAGTAGCACTCTGCCTGGTGGCCCACATCCGCCATCCTTTGGCGAATGTGGGATCGAACCGGTTGGCGAATGTGTGTGAAGCAGAATGTGGGGCGAAGTAGCTCAAGCCGCCTTGCTCATGCCGCCTTGGGCTTTTGCGGAACCTTCACGCCTGCCTTGCGCGCCTCCGACAGCCCGATCGCAATCGCCTGCTTCGGGTTGTGAACCACCTTCCCGCTGCCTCCGCTCTTGAGCTTGCCTTGCTTCATCTCCTTCATCTCTTCTTGCACAAACTCGCTCGCCTCGGGACTGTACTTGCGCCCGGCGCTGCTCTTCTGCCTGGTGGCCGTCTTCTTCGTATCCGCTGTCTTTCGCGCCGCTGCATTGCCGATGCGGCCGCTGCTGCTACGGTGGGTGCTGCTTTTATCCGGTGCCATTTGGGTCTAGCCTCCTGCGCCTATCAGACGCGCCGCCGGCAATCGCGGTTGCGCGCCCAGCGGCGCGAAGGCGCCAACGCACCGCTCTTCGACCTCGCCTGAACCCGATTGCTCCGGGCAGCCCACATCCGCTCCCGAGTGGCTGTAGATGATCAAGACGGCGGGTGGCCACATCCGCCCGTAGTTGGCGAATGTGGGATCAGCACACTCCGCCTTACGCCCGTGAGGCCGTCGGCGCTTGTCTTGCCGCCGCGCCAGCTTGAAAGGCGCGCAGCGGGGTGCGCCGGAGATAAATCAGGAAGCCGCTCACCACCAGTCCCAGCGCAATCAACTGCGTCCCGCTGATCAGCCCGCCCAGCACCTCGCCGCGCCCCGCGATCGCCGCGGAAGAACTCGAAGATAAAGCGCTCGGTGCCATAGATGATCATGAACAGCGCGATGATCTGCCCCTCGAACTTCTTGCGCTTGCACAGCCAGTAGAGGAAAACAAAGTTAATCGCTTCGGCCACACACTCATAGAGCTGCGTGGGATGCAGCGGCCGGTTCAGCGGCGTGCCGGAGAACTCAGCGGCCCACGGATTGTGAAACGTAATCGCCCATGGCACGTTGGTCTCGCGGCCATAGCAGCAGCCCGCCGAAAGGCAGCCGATGCGCCCAAAGGCATGGCCCAGCGCAATTCCCGGCGCAAACACGTCGGCCGCCGAGAGAAACGGAATCTTCTCCCGCCGCAGATACCACCAGCTGCAGGCGATCGCCAGCAGCAGCCCGCCGGAAAATACTCCGCCCGATTGCAAGGTCGCCATGCTGAAGATGCGCCCCGGATCGGCCACATATTCGCGCCAGTTCACCAGGATCAACAGCAGCTTGGCGCCAAAGATTCCGCTGAATGCGGCGATGCCGCCCAGGTTCCACATCTGGTCGGGATCGAGGCCGCGAAAGCGCGCCAGCCGGAAGATCAACCGTCAGAGCCGCAGATCATGCCCAGCGCGGCCATGAAGCCGTAGGTGGGCAGTGCGAACGAACCGATATGAAATAGATGTGGGAACACGTCTCTATTGTAGATGGAGAGCGCCCGCGCATCGGGTCGCAGCCGAAGTGAAGAGATCGTAAAAGCGACGGCGCGAAAAGCCACCCGGAAATCAATAAGGTACCGGCCCGCGTGGCCGTGTGAGGCGGAGATGCTGTGAACCCGATTCACCAGGTGGGCGCCCTCCGTGGTCCTTTAGGCCGATCCAACTGGGGATCAGCACACCAGACCAATTGTCGAGTCGGGCACCCTATTTAGAAATATCGGTTCGCAGTGGTGTTCCACCCCATCACTAACTTTGCAGGTCGGCACCGTAGTGAGATAGATGCTATGAGAGAGCCGCCGGTAGCGCAAGCGGTCGCAGCGCGAAATGTTGGCAATTGGCGTGCGATTCGCAAGCCACAGGCCATTCCCGTAATCAGGCGTAAACTTTCCCTGCGACTATTGAAAGTTCGCAGACATGCCGCCCTGCCGGCGCCATCCGCCTTACGCGCTGAGGCTCGGGGCGTCATGGCAAAGCCGAACACCTTGGCGGCGTTTTCGCACAGATAGGCCCGCCGCGCCGCCGGACTCAGCGGCAGACCTCTGCGCCGCCTCTACCGCCGCGGCCATCCCTCGGAGGACGAGCGGAACAGCGCCCGCTCGCGCCCCTGCAGTTCAAGGTACTCGCACAGCGCTGCATCCGACTGCAGCTCCTGCGGGCACAGCAGAAACGAGACGCGCGGAAAGCGCCGCATCAGCCCCAGGATGCTCGCCGTTCTCGCTCCGCGGCGGCGGAGCCAGCAGAATATCAAGCTCGGGAAAATCCGCCGCCACCACCTCCACCTGCGGACGGTGATGCACCCAGCGCTCACGGCTGTCAAAGTCCAGCACCACCGGCGCGCGCAGCTTGGCGCACAGTCCATAGAGCGGATACATGCGCGGCGCGTCCAGCCCGGAAACACAGCACTCCGCCTGCACGTAGGCACCGGCCAGTTCGCCTTCGCTCACCGCTTCGTCGATCCATCGCAGACTCTCCCCAATGCGCAGCGGGTCGTAGGAGGCAAGTCCGCGCAACTGCCTCGGATTCTGCGCCACCACGTTCGCAATTTCGTGGGTTCTGCGGTCCGCGCAGTTCCATTGGTGCTGGCATTCCGCAGCAGTTGCCGTGAGCCAGCACGGCGCCGGCGATCCCGCCTGCGTTCATCCGCGGGGTAAGGTCCTCGATGGAACGGAACACAGTCGGAGATCTGCATCACATTAGCCTTCTGGGGAATGCAGAAGAGGGCATCGATAATTGTCGTGTTTGCCATGGTGGACTCCTGTACGCCGCGAGCTTAGTACCTCGTTCGCGACGATGCAGTGACCGCGGTCACCTGCGTAGGTCAGCCGCAACCGCCGCCGCCGTGTGTGTTGCCAACGCTGCCAATCTGGGAAATTGTCCGCGACATTGTCCGCGACAACGCCCCGCCCTCGCATCCTCCTCCGAGCAGCAAAAAGCCCGGCAGCATCACCGGGCTCATCACAAACGTTTGCGCTTTTTGCTATTTATCCCGGGTGGCCCACATCCGCCATCTTTTGGCGAATGTGGGGACTCCAGGCTATTGGTCGTAGTGCAGCAGGGAGAACACATCATAAGGCGCCAGCCGCTTGCGCCCATGCAGAAAGTCCAGCTCCACCACAAAGCTGAGTCCGCAGATATCGGCTCCCAGCTTGGTGGCCAGCTTGGCCGCTGCCTCCGCCGTGCCGCCCGTAGCCAGCAGGTCGTCCACGATCAGCACCCGCTGTCCGGGCTGAATCGCGTCCTTATGAATCTCCAGCGTGTCGGTGCCGTACTCCAGATCGTAGGTGTAGCTCACCGTCTCGCCGGGCAGCTTCTTCGGCTTGCGCACCGGGATGAATCCGGCGTTCAGCCGATAGGCCATGGCCGGGCCAAAGATAAAGCCGCGCGCCTCCATGCCCAGCACCAGGTCCACGTTCTTGTCCAGGTACGGCGAGGTCATGAAGTCCACCACCCGGGCAAAGCCGGCGCGGTCCTTGATCAGCGTGGTGATGTCATAAAACAGAATGCCCGGCTTGGGATAGTCGGGAATCTCGCGAATCAGTTTCTTCAGATCTTCAGCAGCAGTAAGGCTCTGTCTGGGCAAAATGATCACCGGGATTCTTCAATTTGAAATGTCTCGTATCCGCTGAACGGCGCGGCGTCCTCCACCTCGACCGCGTCGATGCGGGCCGCGCGCGGTCCTTCCTTCAGCCTGTCGTAGAGCGAGCCCAACTGCGCGTTGCGTTCCCGAGGCCAGCACTTCCACCGCGCCGTCGTCGCGATTGCGCACCCATCCGCCAACCCCGATCAGCCGCGCCTCGCGCTCCACAAACCAGCGAAAGCCCACGCCCTGCACGCGGCCGGTCACCAGGTATCGGCGGAACATCTGAGTGGAAGCCATCGCTCTCGCTCCATCCTACGATGCTCTATCGTACGACGCTCTATCCTACCGATGCCGCGCCGAACGCGCGCCGCGCGCAAATTCTAGGCGCGGGAAAGGTAGGTGCCTTCGGCGGTATCCACGCGGATCCGGTCGCCCTCGTTGACGAACGGCGGCACCTGCACAATCAGTCCGGTCTCGGTCGTGGCCGGCTTGGTCACCGAGGAAGCGGTCGCCGACTTCAGTCCCGGCTCGGTCTCCAGAATCGTCAGCTCGACCGTCTGCGGCAGATCCACGCCCACCGCCTTGTCGTCGAAGAACTCCACCGTCACCTGCAGATTCGGCGTCAGGTAGTCCACCGCGTCGCCCAGCACGTCGCGATTCAGCGCCGTCTGCTCGTAGCTCTGCAATGTCCATGAAGAAGTAGTTGTCGCCGTCGTTGTACAGGTACTCCATCTTGTTCTCATCCACCATGATCTTGTCGATCGCGTCGCCGGAGCGGAAGCGGTGCTCAAACATTGCGCCGGTGCGCAGGTTGCGCAGCTTGGCCTGGATGAAGGCGCGCAGGTTGCCCGGCGTGCGGTGCTCCACGCTGAAGACCGAATGCAGTTCGTTGTTGTGCTTGATAATCATGCCGGGACGCATTTGCGTGGCAATAATCGCCATGATGGTGTTGCTCCAATCTCTTCTCTGCAGAAAATTTGCGGCCTTCGGGCGGACGATGCCATCCCCACAGGCGGGTCATGGCCCCGCGCCGGACGAACCCAGGCCACGGGCGAACAATCAATTTTACCTTGCTGCACGCCGCAGTTTGGGAACGACGGAGCTCTGCCCGGTGCGTCGCTCCATCGCCAGCCGCGACTTCTCAGCCGCTCTTATTTTCTCCCGCTCGACCCAAACCCGCCGTCCTTGCGGCTGCTCTCCGGCCAGCTCCTCCACCACCTCCACCGGCGTCGTCAGCACCGGGTAGGGAATCAGGTTCACCAGCTTGTCGCCGGCATGAATCTCCGCCGCCGCATCGCCCAGGTTTTCCATCAGCACCCGCACCTCGCCGCGATAGCCCGGCGTCGATCACCCCGCCGGTGCAGGTCAGCCGCCGCGCCGCCATCGAAGACTTGTCGCGCAGCAGCGCCCCCAGCGGCTCACCCGCCGCAGCTGGTCAATTCAATCGCCACCCCGGTCGGAACCACCGCATTTCCGCGCGGCGCAATGGTCACCGCTTCGCTGGCATAAAGGTCGTATCCCAGGTCTTCGCCCGGATGTGCAATCGTCGGCGCCTTGGCCGCCGCAGACAGCAATTTCACTTTCAGCATTCGCTGAATATATCAGCCCGCGCAGCCGAGCCTGTCGGCCTGTACCCTCGCGAAACCTTGAACCTTTGAAACCTTGAAACTTTGAAACGCTTTACTAACTTTGCAAACCATGTCTTCTTCCTTATAATTGCAAAGTCATGTCCTCTTTCCGTCCCGTTGACGAGCAACTGGCCTACCTGCGCAAAGGTTCGGTCGAAATCATCCGTGAGAGCGATCTGCGCGAGCGCCTCGAAAAGTCCTTGCAGAGCCGGCAAGCCGCTGCGCATCAAAGCCGGCTTTGATCCCACCGCGCCCGACCTGCACCTGGGCCACACCGTGCTCATCCGCAAGCTCAAGCACTTCCAGGATCTCGGCCACACCGTCATCTTCCTCATCGGCGACGGCACCGGCCTCATCGGCGACCCCACGGGCCGCAACGCCACCCGCCCGCCGCTCAGCCGCGGCCAGCTCGACGCCAACGCCGAAACCTACAAGGCGCAGGTCTTCAAGATTCTCGACCAGCAAAAGACCGAGGTTCGCTACAACACCGAGTGGCTGCTGCAAGCTCGACTACGAAGCCTTCGTCCGCCTCGCCGCCAAGTTCACCGTCTCGCAGATGCTCGAGCGCGAGGACTTCCACAAGCGCTTCCAGGAAGAGAAGCCGATCAGCGTCCACGAACTGCTCTACCCCATGATGCAGGGCTACGACTCGGTCGCCCTGGAGTGCGACGTCGAACTCGGCGGCACCGATCAGAAGTTCAACCTGCTGATGGGCCGCAAGCTCCAGCAGGATTACGGCTTCAGCCGCCGCAGATCGTGCTCACCATGCCCTTGCTCGAAGGCCTCGACGGCGAGCGCAAGATGTCGAAGTCCTACGGCAACTACGTCGGCATCACCGAAACCGCGCAGGAGATGTTCGGCAAGCTCATGTCCATCAGCGACGCGCTCATGTGGCGCTACTACGAGCTGCTCACCGACCTCACCATCCCCGAGATCGAAGAGCTCAAGGCCGACGTAGCCTCCGGCACGCTCCATCCCATGCGCGCCAAAAAAGATCTCGCCAAGCGCATCATCGCCGACTTCCACTCCCCCGCCGAGGCCGAAGCCGCCGAAGAAAACTGGGCCAAACAATTCCAGAAAGATGAAGTGCCGGAGAACCTCGAAGAGATCGAAATCGACGCCGCCGAGGTCGGCACCATCACCGATGGCATCGCCAACATCAAGCTCGACAAGGTGATCGCCCGGGCCGGACTCGCCGAATCCAACAGCGATGCCCAGCGCAAAATCAAAGCCGGCTCACGTCAAGATTGACGGCGAAACCTACAAGGAGCTCTATCTGCGAAACCTCGCTCCCGGCCGAAAAAATCTTCCGCGTCGGCCGCAAGATGAAAAAGGTCCGCCTCAAGTAACCATCGCTTTGAAGAGTGACAGGCCGGTGGCCCATTCAAGCCTCTGTTGCTTGAGTGGGGCAGTTCGCCGCACTGACACCCCCCAGGTGGCCTACATCCGCCATCTGTTGGCGAATGTGGGGCAGTTGCTGTTGCATCTGTTCTTGCTTGCAACCTTGAAACTTTGAAACCTTGAAACTTTGAAACCTCGGCTCCACGGGTGGCCCATATCCGCCCGCTGTTGGCGAATGTGGGGCTGCTCGCGTCACCCTGTCCCCGCCCTCGTCACGATTCGTATAATCAACTCTGTCTCCCCATGCCCGAAGCCAGCCCTTTGTCCCGGCCATCCCGTGCCCCACGCCACGCGCTCTGTGTCGCGCTCGTCGTGCTCGTCTGGCTCGCGCTCTATCTTCCCGGCGTCTGGTCTCCGCCACTGCTCGACGATGCCGATTCCGTCCATGCCGAAGCCGCTCGCGAGATGATGCTTCGCCATGACTGGTCCACCCTCTACGTCGACGGACTGCGTTATCTGGAGAAAGCGCCGCTGCTCTACTGGAGCATGGCCGCCAGCTACAAACTATTCGGTGCCACCGATTGGGCTGCCCGCCTGCCACTTGCCCTCGGCGTGCTGGCCCTGCTGCTGGCAACCTACGCCATCGGCCGCCACCACTTCGACGCCACCGCCGGACTCTACGCCGCCCTCGCGCTCGGTTTTTCCTTCGGCCCCTACATCTACACCCGCATCCTGATCCCAGACATCCTCGTCGCGCTCTGGCTCACCCTCGGCCTGCACTGTTTCCTTGTCGGCCTCGAGCCTGCGGCCGCGGCCGCAGGCCCATCTGTTTCTGCCTGCTGGGGACTGGCCGCCACCAACGCCCTCAACGTGCTCACCAAGGGACTGATCGGACTCGTCTTTCCCGCAGCCATCATCGCAATCTATCTCTTGCTCACGCGCAATCTGCGTCATCTGCGGCGCATGAGGCTCGCCTCCAGCTTCGCCATCTTTCTCGCCGTGGCCGCGCCCTGGCACATTCTCGCCGGATTGCGCAACCCTCCCGCCGGTGAGGCCAAAGGCTTCTTCTGGTTTTATTTCGTCAACGAACACTTCCTGCGCTACCTCAGCCGGCGCTTTCCCCGCGACTATGACACGGTGCCGTTGTTGCTCTTCTGGGCGCTGGCGCTGCTCTTCCTGCTGCCCTGGTCGGCCTTTGCCGGCAAGGCGTTGGCCTCGGTGCCGCATCGCTGGCGCCAGCTTCCTGCGCTTGATCGCCCTGGCCGTGCTCTGTTGCTGTGCGCCATTGCCATCCTCGTCATTCTCGGATTCTTCAGCTTCAGCAGCCGCCAGGAGTACTACGTGCTTCCCGCCTTACCGGCGCTCGCCCTCATCCTTGGAGCGTGGCTCAGCCAGGAGCAGCGCTCGCCCGCCGGCTCGCCCCTGCGCGTCGCCGGCCAGCGCGTCGCCCTCGTCAGCTTCCTGGTGGCCGTGCCGCTGGCCCTAGCGGCCTGGGGACTGCTCTGGTTTTCGCAACGCGTTCCACCGCAAAGCCAACTAGCCGATCTGCTCACCCGCAATCCGTCGGAGTATGCGCTCTCCTTCGGCCACATCTTCGACCTCACGCTGCGAGCCATGGGAATGTTCCGCCCCGAGCTCTTGCTCATCGGCGCGGCGTTTCTCTTCGGTACAATGGCAAGCTGGAGGATGCGGCGACGCAATCGTGCCGCCGCGGCCAACGCCGCCCTGGCACTCATGATGTTCATCGCTCTGCAATGCGTTCACTCGGCCCTGGTCACCTTCGCTCCCATTCTCTCCTCGCGGGCGCTGTCGGATGTGCTGGCGGAGCTCTACCGGCCTGGCGATGTGATCGTAGTCAATGGCGCCTATGAGGACGCATCGACCTTGAATTTTTACGGACACCTTCCGCTGCACGTGTTGAACTCGCGCGAAAATGGAAACCTCTATTACGGTTCGCTGTTTCCCGACTCGCCTGCGCTCTTCGAGGATGACGCATCGCTCGAACGTCTCTGGCGCGGCGCCGGACGCGTCTGGATGTTCACCGCGCAGGAGCAGATTCCACCCCTGCTCCAGCAAGCAGGTTATCGAACCATCGCGCGTAGCGGCGGCAAACTGATCCTGGCAAATCACCCATGACGATTTCAGCAATCATCGACCTAGCCATGATGTTCCCAGTGACGACGCACCCAGTGACGAGTTACGCCGCGCAATTCGCCCGCGCCAACGATTCCCTGTCTTATGGCCTCGGCGCGGCCTTCCCGATTCTTCTTTTCTGGCGGCTGCTGCTGGCCGTGGCGCTGCTGGGCATTACTTCGGCGACTGTCTTTCTCGGCATGGTTCTCGTGGCTGCCGTGCGCAACCTTCGCCGGGCGCGCGCGCAGGCAAAGGCCGCGGCTTCCGTTCCCGCAGCTGCCCTTCCAGCCGTCAGCGTCTTCAAGCCCGTGCACGGCGCCGAGCCGCGCCTGGAAGAAAACCTCGAAAGCTTTTTCCTCCAGGACTACCCCGCATTCGAACTCGTCTTCGGCTGCCGCACGGCCGACGACCCTGCCCTCGCCGTGGTCCAGCGCCTCCAGGCGCGCCACCCCAAGGTCGCCACCCGCGTCGTGCTCTCCGGCGATCCCTCCTGGCCCAGCGCAAAGGTCTGGTCGCTGGACAAAATGATTGCCACCTCCAGCAACCGTTTCTTCGTCCTCAGTGACAGCGATGTTCTCGTCCGTCCTGATTTCCTGCGTCACGTCATTCCGCCGCTACTTGATCCCGCCAACGGACTTGTCACCTGTCTCTACGCAGGCATCCCCGCGCCCGGCTTCTGGTCCCGGCTGGAAGCCTTGGGCATGTCGGTAGAAATGTCTTCCGGCGTCATCACCGCCGACATGCTGGAGGGAATGCAGTTCGCCCTCGGCCCGGTGATGGCCGTGCGCCGCGACGCCCTGGAGAAGATCGGCGGCATCGCCTCCACCGCGCACTACTACTCGGATGACTTCGTCCTAGGCAACCGCGTCCATGCCGCCGGATACCGCGTCGAGCTCTCCCACTATCGCGTCGGCCACGTCCTCTGCTCCCACTCGTTCCGCAAAACCTTTGCCAGCCAGGTGCGCTGGATGCAGAGCACCCGCTACTCGCGTCCCAAAGGACACTTCGGCACCGGCCTCACCTTCGCCGTCCCCTACGGACTCCTGGGCCTGGCCGCCGCCGCCGCGCTCGGTCATCCCGCCCTCGGCTTAGCGCTCTTCGCCTGGAGCCTGCTCAATCGCATCCTCCAGTCCATCGTTGTCGGATACGGCGTCGTCGGCGACCGCCGCGCGCTCACTCTATGCTGGCTCTATCCCCTGCGCGATCTCCTCGGATTCATTCTCTGGGTCAGCAGTTATTGCGGAGGCAGCAGCTTCCACTGGCGTGGCGAACTCTACCGCTTCACCTCCGGAGGCAAAATCATCTCCGTCCAGCGCGCCAGCCACGCCCGTCCAGACTGAGCCCGCCCAAATCCGCCCGCAGTTGGCGAATATGGGCCAGTTGCCGTTGCCTCTGTTCTTGATCGCAACCTTGAAACTTTGAAACCTCGACAGGTGGCCCACATCCGCCCTCTTTTGGCGAATGTGGGGGGCATCTTCGCCGAATGTCGCCGCCCCCGCTACGCCTTAGTCAGCCGCCCATCCTTAAGATGAAAGCGTTCCCCACGCCAAACAATCGTGTCTCCGCCAAAGCTCGCAAACCAGACCGCAACCCCAACCAAGTCGCGCGCCGGAATCAGCCACAAATCCCTTAGCGTTTGCCGGTCGTTGAGGATCGGCCCGCACAGCACGTATCCCGAGGCAAAGCGCGCCGCCGCCACCACACCCAGCAGCCCCAGCGACCATCCCGCTCCGCCCGCGCACAGCGCCGCCGCCAGCGCCCACGGCAGGCCAAAGGTCAGCAGCACTCCAAGGTAGCCGCGCTTGCGCAGGTCGCGAATCGTCCGCGCCCAGCGCAACTGATGTTCGAACATCGCGCCGAAGCCATACTCCGGCAGAAACGTCTCCACCACCGCATCGCAGAGCACGACCTCGTATCCCGCCTCCCAGATCATCCGCCCCAGTTCGTGATCGTCGGCCAGATAATCCATCAGCGTCTCCAGCCCGCCGATCGCCTCGGCCGCCGCACGCGGAAACGCCAGCGTCGAGCCCAATCCGAAACGCAGTCCGCCATCCAGCTCCATCGCGCACAGCACCCCGCCGGCAAAGTCGGTCGCAATCGTAACCGCCTCCATCCGCGACGCAAGATTGGCTCCGCCGCCACGTCCGGCCTCGGCCCGGTACAGCGCCGTCACCAACCCGACTTGGGCCTCCGCCATCGGCGCAACCACGCGCCGAAGATAGTCGCGCTCCACCCGAATATCGCTGTCGTTGATGACGATGTGGCCGTACTTCGCCGCGCGCATCATCTGCACCAGGTTGGCGACCTTGCGATTGGCCCCTGGCGTCTCGGAGCAGATGACAAGCCGGATCTCGTGCCCCGGAAACTCGCGCTGCAAGCGTTCCACTTCCGCTACGGCTTCGTCGCTTGCCGCATTCACTCCGAAGATGATTTCGTACTGCGGATAGTCCTGCAGGCAGTGCGAGCGGAAGCTCTCATACATCTGCCGGTCGCTGCCGCGCAGCGGCTTCAGAATGCTCACCGCAGGCGTGTATCCGCCCGTGTCTCCACCCGCCCGCTGCCGCCTCGCCGCGCTTCTGCGCCGCAGAAAGCGCCACTCGCTCCACAGCGAAAGCCCCAGGTAACCCAGCCCGCACAGCGCCAGCAGTGCGAACCCATACGCGGCGAAATGGATCAGAATTTTCAGCCCCCAGAATTGATTCACGCCCGGCTCACAACCCTCCGTAAAAGCGGCCGAAGGCGCGAGCCAGCATGATCGACATGGCCAGGATGCCCGCCCCTAGAGGCAGTACGTGCCGGGTCTTCCGCAGTTCGAAGCTCCCCACGCGGCACACCAGCAGATAGCCGATGGCAAGGTTGAAGAGACCCCACAGCACATTCACCGTCGCGGAAGACAATCCTACCCCGGGCGGATGGGCGAATGGACTCTGGAACGCATGCCCTGAAACACCCATCCCGAGATGGGGGAGCGAGTTCGCCAAAAAAGCGCCTCCGAAGAAGTACGCCAAATCGTGATACCAGCGCATGATGTCTCCATTCTGGAGTTACAGAAACAGTGTAAGTCAAGCAGAGCACTCCCGGTAGCTATGGCAGCCCAGGGCGATGGAAGCGCGGGAACGCGGGTGGCCCACATCCGCCTTCTGTTGGCGAATGTGGGAGTAGGGAATGTGGGAGTGGCAACTGTGGGACGGGCCGGGTGCCCAGGTTCGCGCCGGTTTCCTGGCGCTAACCTGGGAAGCAATCCGTCCCGCATCGCGGCCTTTGCCTTTTCGTTGGTGATCTCTCTACGCCAACTGCGTCGTCTCTTCCGATTGCGCCGCCGCATCCGTTTCCCGGTGGTGAACCTCGAAGGTCAGCTTGCCGTCTTTCGAATCCACCACCACGTGATCGCCGTGCAGCACCTCGCCATCCAGAATCTTCATCGCCAGCGGATCCTGGATCGAGCGCTGAATGGCCCGCTTCAACGGACGCGCTCCGTAGGCCGGATCGTAGCCGCTGGTGAACAGCGTGTGCTTGGCCGCGTCGGTCAGTTCCAGCGTAATCTTGCGATCCGCCAGCAGCTCTCTCAGATCCTGCAGACGCAGTTCCACGATCTTCGTCAGCTCCTCGGTTCCCAGCGGACGGAAGACCACGATATCGTCGATGCGATTGAGGAACTCCGGCTTGAAGTGTCCGCGCAGCGCGGTCATCACCTGCTCGCTGGCCCGCGCAAAGCGCTCCGGCGAACTCAGGTCTCCGGCGAGCGACAGCGATCCAATGTTCGAGGTCATGATCAGGATCGTGTTCTTGAAATCCACCACCCGCCCCTTGCCGTCGGTCAGCCGCCCATCGTCCATGATCTGCAGAAAGACGTTGAACACATCCGGATTCGCCTTCTCGATCTCATCAAAGAGCAGCACCGAATACGGACGCCGCCGCACCGCCTCCGTAAGCTGGCCGCCCTCCTCGTATCCCACATATCCCGGAGGCGCGCCGATCAGCCGCGACACCGAGTGCTTCTCCATATATTCACTCATGTCGATGCGAACCATGGCGTGCTCGTCGTCGAACAGAAACTCCGCCAGCGCCCTGGCCAGCTCCGTCTTGCCCACGCCCGTCGGGCCAAGGAAGATAAACGAGCCGATCGGACGCCGCGGATCGCTCAACCCCGCGCGCGAGCGCCGGATCGCATTGGAGACCTTCTCCAGCGCCTCGTCCTGCCCAATCACCCGCTGCCGCAGCCGCGACTCCATCTGCACCAGCTTCTTCACCTCGCCTTCCAGCATCTTCGAGACCGGAATCCCCGTCCAGCGGCTCACGATGCGGGCCACGTCTTCTTCGTCCACCTCTTCCTTCAACATGCGCGATTGATTCTTTTCGGCCTTCGCCGTCAGCTCCGCCAGCTTGTGCTCCGCCTTGGGAAGCTCGTCGTATTGCAGCCGCGAGGCGCGCTCGTATTCGCCGCGCCGCGCCGCCTCCTGCTGTTGCAGCCTTGAGCTGCTCGATGGATTCCTTGAGCTTGCGGACCTCGGCAATGCTGTCCTTTTCCGCGCGCCAGCGCGCCTTCAGCGCGTTGGCCTGCTCGCGAATCTCCGCCAGCTCGCGCTCCACGATGGCGAGCCGCTCCTTCGAGTTCGCGTCGCTTTCTTTCTTCAGCGCCTGGCGCTCGATCTCCAGGTTCGTGGCCCGCCGTTGCAGTTGGTCGATCTCCGTCGGCATCGAGTCAATCTGAATGCGCAGCGAAGCCGCCGCCTCGTCGATCAGGTCAATCGCCTTGTCCGGCAGAAAGCGGTCGCTGATGTAGCGATGCGACAGCACCGCCGCCGAGACAATCGCCGAATCCTTGATGCGCACTCCGTGATGAACCTCGTACTTCTCCTTCAGTCCGCGCAGAATCGCAATCGTGTCCTCCACCGAAGGCTCGCCCACGTACACAATCTGGAAGCGGCGCTCGAAGGCCGCGTCTTTTTCAATGTACTTGCGATACTCGTTCAGCGTGGTGGCGCCGATGGCGCGCAGCTCGCCGCGCGCCAGCGCCGGCTTCAGCATGTTGCTGGCGTCCATGGCGCCTTCGGCCGCGCCGGCCCCAACCAGCGTGTGCAGCTCGTCGATAAACAGAATGATCGTGCCCGCGCTCTCCTCAATGTCCTTGAGCACGGCCTTCAGCCGGTCTTCGAACTCGCCGCGATACTTCGCGCCCGCAACCATCGCCCCCAGATCCAGCGAGACCACCCGCTTGTTCTTGAGCTGCTCGGGCACGTCTCCCGAGACGATGCGCTGCGCCAGCCCCTCGACGATCGCCGTCTTGCCCACGCCGGGCTCGCCGATCAGCACCGGATTGTTCTTGGTGCGCCGCGATAGAACCTGAATCGTGCGCCGGATCTCTTCGTCGCGCCCGATCACCGGATCGAGCTTGCCCCGCCGCGCCAGCTCCGTCAGATCGCGCGCATAGCGCTCCAGCGCCTGGTACTTCGACTCCGGATTCTGGTCGGTCACCGTCTGATTGCCGCGCACCGCCGCCAGCGCCTTCAGCAGCGTGTCCTGCGAAACGCCGAGCCCGCTCAGCAGCTGCTGCGCCGCATCGCGCTTCAGCCCCATCAGCCCCAGCAGCAGATGTTCGGTGGAAACATACTCGTCCTTGAAATTCGCCGCCGCCTTGAAGGCAAGGTCCAGCAGCTCCGACAGTCTCATCCGACAGATGCGGCTGCGCCGCCGCGTTGGCCAGCTTCGGAAGCGCCGCGATCTCGCGCATCGCCTGCGCCTGCACCGCCGCGGCCTGCACTCCGGCGCGGGCCAGCAAGCGGCACCACAATGCCCTCGCGATCTTCCAGCAACGCCGCCAGCAGGTGCAGCGGAACCAGCTTCGGGATTGCCATGTTCGCTCGCCAGTTCGCTGGCGCGCTGCATCGCCTCCTGCGCCTTCACGGTCAACCGATCCCAACGGATTGCCATAACATTGCTCCTTGCCGCCGCGCTCGATCTCGCATGCGCATCGTCGCCAATCGCGGCCGGATAAATTCTAGTCCTGATAATTCGAAAGGGGAGCCGGAGGACTGCACGCATCCACCAACGCTCCCCAATTGGATCCCGCGGGCATGCGCCCAGTGTCGCAGCCGGGTGGCCCACATCTGCCATCCTCTGGCGAATGTGGGGCTATCCGCGCCAGCGCCAGCGCGTCGATTGCCGCGTACCCGCCGCTTATCTTGTCGTTACGGCTCTTCTCGGCGATCTCGGGCTTCACTTCCACCTTGATCTGCTTCGGGCGGGCCTCGGCGCGCTTGCCCAGGGTGATGGTCAGCACGCCTTTGGCGTAGCTCGCCTTCACCTCTTCCGGATTCACCGTGTTCGGCAGCGTAAAGCTGCGGGTAGAAGCTGCCATAGCTGCGCTCAATGCGATGGTAGTTTTCTTCCTTGGTTTCGCTTCTCCATCTTGCGCTCGCCGCGCACCGTCAGCAGGTTGTTCTCCAGGCGAATGTCAATGTCTTTCTCTTCGATTCCCGGCACTTCCATCTTCAGCCGGATGCCCTGCTCGTCCTCGTACACGTCCACCGGCGGAACAAACGACCCGGCCGCCAGCGACTCCTGGCTGGTCAACGGGCTGAACGTATCGCTGAACAGCCGGTTCATGCGCTCCTGCAGGGTGGCAAGCTCGCGGATCGGTTCCCAACGGGTCAATAGCTGTCATTGTCTTGATCCTCCTAGGTTCCGGATCTGTGGTGGCTGCCTCCAATGACCGCCTACCCAGACGTTGGATGCTATGTCAGCACACGCCAATCATGAAATATGAGTGTATTGTTGTCAAGTGATTTTATGAAGAAGCTTTCGTATCGGGAAACGAATTGCAAGCTGCTTCGACTGAGAGACTTACACACTTTCATCCGCAGCACGCAATCCGCTGCCTACTGCTTCCAAACGGAAACAATCCCCCGACACGGGCTTGGATTTTTCTTTTTGACCTGGGGATGTCCACGGCAAAACCGTTACGATGAACCGTGGCCTGCAAGACCATCAATCTCGAGGAAGGCCGTCCGACGGTGAACGTCGGACTGCTTGCGCCTGGATCGCGCCCTGGCCGCCGCCCGCGCCGAAGGCGTGCCGCTGCTCAAGTTGATCCACGGCTACGGCTCCAGCGGGGTCGGCGGACGCTCTGCGCGAGGAGGTCTGGAAGGCGCTCGACCGTTTCAAGCGCAACGGCTTCATCTCCGACTTCATTCCCGGCGAAGACTTCCGCCTCTCCAACGAGGCCAGTTGGGAGCTGGTCAAGCGCGACAAGGCGATCAAGGAAGATCGCGACTTCGGGCGCGCCAATCGCGGCATCACCATCGTCGTCCTTTAACCCCGGCACCAGGCGAAATGAAAAAGCCGGCCCGTGGAGGGGCCGGCCTTCGCGACGAACGCAGACTACTTCGCTTTTTTCGGCGGAGCGATCGCGTCCTTCACCGCCTTGCCGACATAGAACTTCACCACGGTCTTGGCCGGGATCTTGATCGGATCGCCGGTCTGCGGATTGCGGCCGATGCGCGCCTTGCGAGCCGACTTCTTCAGACGGCCCAGGCCGGGAAGAACAAAGACGTCGTTCTTCTTCGTTTCCTTCACGGCGATTTCAGCCAGCGTGGTCAAAAACAGTCCGGCGGTCTTGTTGCTGGTTTCCAGCTTTTCCGCCAGAAGACGAACGAGAGCGGTCTTGGTCAAGCCTGCAGCCATGTTGGGTATTCCTCCTTGAAGATGAAGTGCGACACACACTTCAATCCCGCACATCTTAACTCAGTGATTTTGCGAGCGACAAGCACTTTCGCCTGATTTTATGCGGGTTTTTCCACAGGCCCATCGTTTTCGTGCTGTATTCATGCGCCTTCAAGCCTTTATCCCTACCCAACCGATTGTGTATTGCCGAATCCATCGCCGATATCCATACTATCTATTGTGGCGTTCCGGCACCCTGTGTTTTCGCGCCTGCCGCTACAATGACGCCTGGCAAAATTTCTTGCCGCAACGCACGGAAAGTACATGGAGCAAGTCTTCTTATCGCTCGGTTCCAACCTCGGCGACCGTCTCGGCAATCTGCGCCGGGCCATCGCCTCGCTGCGCCAATTTGCCCAGATCGACGCTCTCTCCGATGCCTATGAGACCGAGCCCGTCGAGTTCACCGCCCAACCCTGGTTCGTGAATGCGGTCGTCGCCCTTCGCGTCCAATGATCTTCCAGAAGACGCTCCCGGACGCTCCCGCAACGCCTGCTCGCAGCGTCTTCTCCTCATCGAGCGCGACCTGGGCCGCCAGCGCATCGCGCCTGACTTCATTCCCAAGGGGCCGCGCCTCATCGACCTTGATATCGTGCTCTACGGCAGCCGCGTGATCCACACTCCCGGCGCTTACGATTCCGCATCCGGCCATGCATCTGCGCCGCTTCGTCTTGCAGCCGCTGGCCCAGATCGCGCCCGACGTCGAGCATCCGCTGCTGCGCCGGAGCGCGCTCGCAACTGCTGCAGGCACTGCCCCAAGACGGGCCGCTGGTGCGGAGACTCGCCCCTTTGGAGCCGCCGGAGGAGTAAAGCCCATGCGCCGCATCGCGAATTGAGTGTAGAGTGTCTGGCAAGCTCGAAAGCCCGCGGTTGGCGAATGTGGGGCAGCTTGACTTGCAGTGAGGGCTGGAGGATGGTTTGCTTGCAAAGTTTCAAATCGCATGGCCGTCACCGCCGCTTCGCCGCCGTCTTCATCGCGCTCTGTCTTGCGATCGGCCTTGCCATTTACGCCCCGCCACTCGCCGCGCAGAGCAGTCCCGCTTCGCCCACCTCCGGCGACGCGCAGCAGCGATTGGCCCAACAGCAAGGCGATGCCGACACCGCGATCCTCGACTGGGTGCTTGCCAACTCCGGCCGATCTCAGAGGTGACGCCCGTGCCGGAGACCATGCGCGTCGCCTTCACCATCACTCCTGCCGAAGGCTGGTGGGACAAAGCCGGTGGCGGCAAGCTCGCCTGGCACGACGCTCCCGACGACAGCGTCCATCTGCGCATCTTCGTTCTCGACCTCGCCGACGGAAGACCAATCCCCGGCCTCAACCTCCGCGCCACCCTCATCGACGCCAACGGCAATCAGCAATCCGCGCCCGCCGATTTCGGCTGGTATCCGCTGATCAACGCCTACGGCGGCAACGTTCCCATCCGACGCCGATAGCAGCTACACCCTGCGCGTTGCCATCGACGGCCGCTGGTCCCACCATCTCGTCTCCTTCGGCGAGCGATCCGAGCACTCCACCGTCGCCGAATTTCCCCCGGTGCCGATTGTGCAGGATGCCGTCTGCCCAACTTCCGCTGGCGACCGCCACTGCCTCGGCCCATGAGGCGGAGCTGCTCAAGCCCTGCAATGCCGCGCTCAGCTGCGGCCATCACCGCGCTCTGGCAGCAATCCGTCGCCGGAGCCGAGAAGCCCAAGGACGATTACTTCGTCGCCTACGCGCTCGACTACCTGGCCTGGCGATGGCCTCTGGCAGGCGCCAACTGCATCCAAGAATCTGTCGAGTTGACGGCAAGGACGACGTGCGCCTGGCAGCTTCTGGTCTCGCGATTCGCGCACCGGACGGCTCATTCCCGGCCTCAAGCCGCAGGCCAGCCTCATCGCCGCCGATGGCGAATCCTTACGGTCCCGGCGAGTTGCCTCTGATCAGGCAGTCCGTGGCTCACCCATTACGCAGGCGACGCCCGCATTCCCCGCAAGGGTCTCTACACCCTGCGCGTGCACTTCGATGCCCCCGGCTTCCGCCGCTGGGGCCGCCAGAGCGAGCGCTTCGCCGCCGCCCGCCGATGTCGAGTTCGAAAATCGTCTCGCTCAAACCAGGAGCCAGACTAGCCGAGACGCAACCCGAAACCACCCAGGAAAGCAGGACTAGCCCCGTGAGCGCCGCACAAACCCCCGAGGAGATTGCCGACTCTCGTCTCCGGCTACATCAGCGAAAATCCCGCCGCCGTCGTCGTCGAAGACGGCAAGATGCTCTTCGACTTCTCCACCGCGCACTACTCCGCCGCGCCGGAGCGCGACCGTTGCCTGCTGCAGATCTGGTCGGAGGAGGGCAACATCGTCCGTCGCGCCACCAGCGCCGAGATCAAGAATGGAATTCTAAAGCTCTCGGTTCTGCGCTTCGGCCAGTCCAAGCCCTCGCGCATGGAAATCTGCTCCAAGGCCGAGCGCCAATCTCCCTCGGCGCTCAAAGCCATGCGCGCCGCCTACCAGCGAAGCCTGGAGCGCACCGTGGTGCGCCTCTTTCCCGGTTGGACGCTCGAGCGCATCACCACCTCCGCCGATCTGGAGCATTCCTTCGGAGCCGTCTGTGCGCGCGGCCTGCTGCGCCGCGGCCAGGAGCGCATCGCCCTCGTCGGCTGCGGCGAAGGCGAGTCCCAGGCCACCATCGATAACTCGGTGGCCGTCGCCGTGCTCTGGCTCGACTACTGCCGTGAGCATCTCGCGGCCAACTCTCACACCGGAACCCTCGCGCTCTTCGTTCCGGAAGGCCGCGCCCGCACCGCGCAGTTGCGCCTCTCGCACCTCAATCGCCAAGCCGCCCAGTGGCGTCTGTTCTCGCTCGACGAGCACACCGAGCGAGTCCGAGGAACTCGACCTCGCAACCGAGTTGAATCTCAGCACTCGTCTCGTGCAATGCTTCACCCCCGAGCAAACCCTCGAGCGCTTCGCCAACTCCGTCGAGCAGCATGCGCTCCCTCTGTCCACAGGCTGAGGCCGTGGCCCACGAGCTCCTCCGCCGTCAGCTTCCGTTTTCATGGACTGGAATTTGCCCGCGCCACCCTCGAACCCGACCGTCACTTCCGCATCGCCGAGCGCATCGTCTTCGGCGCTCCGCCCGCCGAGTACGAGTGGAACGACGACACCGAGCCGCTGCTGCGCAAGTTGATCGAGCGCCTCATGCTCAAGCGCGTGGGCCGCGATCACACCCATCCCTTCTATCGGCTGCAGCCCGAGCGCTGGCTGCAATCCGTGGTCGAGCGCGACATCACCCTGCTCGACGCGCGCCTGGACCCCACCCAGTTCTATCCCGCAGGTGCCCGCCTTTGCCGCCTCCGACCGCGCCGTCATCGATCTGCTCGGGCATCACCCGCGATGGCCGCCTCGCTGTCATCGAGTTAAAGGCCGCCGAGGATTTCCACCTCCCCGTGCAGGGCTTGGATTACTGGGCGCGAGTCCGCCAGCACCATCGACGCGGCGACTTCCAGCGCGCCGGATATTTCCCCGGACGCATCCTCTCCGAGCGCGATCCCATCCTCATCCTCGCCGCGCCCGCCTTGCACGTGCATCCCATCCACCGCAACCATGCTGCGTTATTTCTCTCCCGAGCTGGAGTGGAAACTGGTCGGCCTCGACGAACACTGGCGCGACGGCATCCGCGTCGTCTTCAACAAGCAGAAGGACTAGAGCAGCTAGCACCTACAGCTTTCCAACCTTCTGACGGAAGATCCAGTAATCCCCCGCCGTCTCGCTCAAATCTCCCGCCGCCTTTTCTCCCTTGAAGACGCGTCCCACCGCGCGCACCACCCGCCGCATCGGCAGCCCAGCGCCAGCGGCCGGAGCGGAGTCCTTTGCCGCGTACCCGCCGCCTCGCGCCCCGGCTTCGTCTTCAAAGAAAATCTCGCCCACCTTGTTCGTGCGGTAGTACCAGCGCTTCAGGATCGCCAGATGCTCCATCCACTCCTGCGCGCTCTTCGGAGCCACAGGCTCCGCCGTGCGCAGCAATTCCTTGATCCGAGCTTCCATGCTTTGCACGGCAGGGTGGCCCACGCACAACCGCTGCCTGCGGATCAGCCTTCGGCTCGGCTTTCAGCGCCCGCGCCCGCAGGTCGAACGCAATCGGCCCCTGCAGCATTCCTCCGGCGATGCGGAAGAGCGCAATGTGTCCGGCGAGGTGCGAGGGTTGCAGCAGCAATCCGTTCAGCCGGTCGATGCGATGCACGATTTCGGCGATCCGGCTCTGCACGGCCTTCAGCTTTTCCAGCCGCGCATGGGCCGCCGCCGCCGCTTCAAACTCCAGGCGCTCGCTGGCCTCGTCCCGTGCCCGGCCGATCTCCACCAGCAGCGAGTGCCCGCCGCTCTCGAAGTATCGCTCCACCCGCGCCGCTTCTTCCGCATAGCGTTCGTCGCTGCATCCTTTGAAGCAGGGCGCAAGACACATCTTCATCTCGGAATAAACGCAGCCCGGAAACTTCGGGTCCGGTGCAAGCTCCTCCGTGCAGCGCCGCAGCAGAAAGAAATCCAGCGAGTCGTTGGCATACTGCTCGGCCTCGGCCCGCGAGGCAAACGGACCGAAGTACGCGCTGGCCGACGCGCAGCGAACGGATGCGCGACGTCACCGCAACCCGCGGATAGGGATTCTCGCCGCAGCAGTTGCACCAGCGGCGCCGGACGCAGGTGCAAGCGCTCGGCGTACTTCGCCGGAAACTCCTCCCGCATCAGCCGGTAGAGCGTAAATCCCGCCTCGAAGTCTCCGCCCACCTCGCAAAACTCCACCGCACAGACGCGCTCGCGCAGGTTGAGCCGTCGTCCCAGGCTCGCACCCTGCGCCGCATCCTGATGCGCCACATCCTGGCCTGCACTCTGGGTAACGCTCTGGGTTGCACTCTGGGTTGCGCTCTGGGTTGCGCTCTGAGTTGCGCTCTGGGATCGACTCTGCGGCGCCGACAACAGCCGCTGCAGCCGACGGCGCAGGTTTGCCGTCTTGCTCACATACGGCTCGCCGCCAGCCTCCTTTGCGCGCAGCACAAACACCGCCGAGGTGGCGGGCAGTGACGCGAAGAACTCGGCGTCGCGCTCGGCAATGAACTCCAAACGGGTTAACACAGCCGACAGTGTACCGCGAAGCCAAGCCCGTGCGAAGCCAAGCGAAATCCGGGTGGCCCACATCCGCCATCTTTTGGCGAATGTGGGATGTCGCAAATGCGGGAAGCGGCAATGTGAGGCAGCGATGTGAAGTGGCAATGTCGCACGGTAGATTGTCGCGAACGTGGAATCGCCGAATACCCAGACGCAAAGCCAAGCGCATCCGCGGAGCCGCCGGGAAACGGCTTTTAAAACTTTCTACAATTTTCCCTGCAGAATGGCTCAAAAAGCGCCGATGTACTTTGTGACGCGCCGAACATCCGGAGGCGGAGCGAAGTCACTGCCCCCACCGTCGCGCCTTTGCCAGACTATGCGCTCAAGGAGGGTGGGGTATGCCAGTCGTATCCATCGCGGCAGCGCAAGCCAATTCGCAAAGGGCCCTGAGCGCAACGCTCCGCGAGCTCTGCCGTTTTCTTTCCTCGTTTCCCAACATTCAGATGAGCCAACCGGAGTGTGAAGCCCTGGCCGTCGCCGCCATCGGCGGCCACGCCGAGGCCGAGTTCATGATCGGATCGCTCTTCGATGCAGCCGACCAACCCGCCCGCGCCATCGAGTGGTACTTCCGCTCCGCCAGCCGCGACTACCTGCCCGCCATGTTGCAACTGTTTGCCCCGCGCTGACCCGCGTCGCGACCGGAGGGCCATCCCTTGGCCCGTACCCGCCCGCGTCGCGACCGGAGGGCCGTCTGTTGGTTCGTACCCGTCACACCACCCGCGTGGCGACCCGCAGAAACTGAGCGTGAACGTGAGCATGCGGCCCTCGCTCACGCCAAGGCCGCGCGCCGCACTTCATATCATAATGGTGTGCGTCAATATTGTTTTCTTCCAGACACGCTACGGCATAGATTCGACATACGCTCCATAAGCTGTGGGAAAGCACTGATTGACCTTCGACTGCGGGACGGACAGATAGATATCAACCTCATAGAAGTGTAGAGGGTTCAGCGGGCTGGTGAACTTCGGGTTGTTCGCCGCGGCAACCGTAACCGTGTAGGGCATGTCCGAAACGTAGGATTGGCTGGTGGACCAACCAACATTCAGCCCGGTCGTACGGTCTATGAGGTAAGCCCCAACCGCACACCCTTGCCCGGCATTGATGAAACTGACCGAGAACCCGTTGAGTTGCAGGCCCGTGAGCTGCTTCAACAGCACCGTGCTTCCTACATTCGTGACAGGGCAAGCTAAACCGATGGTGCCATAGGCGCCAGGGGCGAATGTCACGGACCCGCCGCCGGCGTAGTTGAAGCTGCTGGCAGCAGAGCCAGGCATCACCGAACAGAAAGTAGCGCTTTCGCTCCATAGGACGGCTTCGCCCGGGGGTCCTGGTTGCACGATGACCTGCGCATGCATCAGAGTCGCGCTCGCAAGTACCGCTAAGGCGATCAGCACTCTCGTCTTCATTCTGCTCTCTTTTTGCTTCTTCGGATCACCGGAAAAACCTGCCAGCACTCGGGCCAGGACGAGCTTGAAAGCGTTCTTCATTTCATTCTCCATTTCGTTGCAGAATTGCCGATCATTCGGCCTGCACAAACAGATAAAGCAACCCGCTTGCCAACGCACGCGATTACCGAACGCAGCCGCAAGGCACGCAAATTCAATTCCTTACGGAAGCAGCCGCTCAGGACGCCCTTCTTCCGATGGACTGGAAGCTATCCGATTCGTGAGTGAGCCTATCGGATCGGATAGTTATGTTCGGATAGTTTTCGGATAGTTATGGAATGCCCTAGTTGCGGTCTGGCTGCTCGGGCCCACGCTGAGGCGGGTGCTGCTACGGGTCGACTTGGATGAGAGGAAGTAACGCGGCGAATGCAGTTGGCGGTTGCGGCACAGAGGAAGTACCTGCCGCCAGCAACGTCCCTGGGGCCAGGTATGCTGCCCTCAATCGGATTGACGGCAGCCGCAACCTCCGGCTCACAGGCGGCCCATTCAAGCCCGTCGTTGGCTTGAGTGGGGCTTTTGACTTGGCGGTTGCTTTATGTCTTACCTGTCGCATAATCGCCAGTGCGCTCAGTATCGCGAGTCGGGCATAGAACGCCGCGTCCGCACAACCGGAGGGCCATCCCTCGGCCCGTACCAGCCCGCGCGCCGGCCCGTTCAGCGCAGGCTGGCGCTCTTGTACTTCATGCGGAAGTCCTCGCCCTCCACCCGCACCACCCGGCACATTTCGTGCAGACGCGAGCGCATGCGCTCGCCGATGCGGTCTCCCAGCGTCTCCTCGCGCGCGGCGCGCGCCGCCCGGCCCTCCGGCTCGGCTCCCGCCGGCGGCAGATCCTTGTAGTTGGTGGTGATGATCGTGGTCCGCTTGTCGTTGTAGCGCGTGTTCAGGATGTGCGAGACCGTGTCCCACACCCACTCCGTCGGCTTGGCCGCGCCCAGCTCGTCCAGCACCAGCACCTCGGCGTCGAAGACCGGACGCAGCACTTCCATCTCCGTCGCCTGCACCGAGGCGTTGTAGGAGTTCTGAATCTCCTTGAGCAGTTCGCGATAGTCGTAGAACAGGCACGCCGTCGCCTTCTGCGCGATCAGCTCCTTGGCAATGCCCACCGCCAGATGCGTCTTGCCGCAGCCAATCGGCCCGGTCAGCAGCAGTCCCGCGCTCTCCAGCGGAAACTCCGCGACGAAGCGCAGCGCCGCCATGTGCGCCGAGGCCAGCGAGCGGAACGGCCCTTCGTGCTCAAAGTTGGAAAGCTCGCAGTGCCGGTAGCGGCGCGGAATCCGCGCCGCCTCCAGCAGACGCCCGCCCTGCAGTTGGCGGATGCACTCGCAGCGCGTCGCCTGCTCCACGGTGCGTCCATTGTGCTCCACCGGCACCATGCGCCAGCCCGTGCCGGAGCAGATGGGGCAGGGGGGCGGCTTCAGTTGGCTTTCCATTCGGCATACCAAGAGCTTGAAGCAGCCGCGCCAAGGATGCAAGCCTAACCCGCCGCCGCCGCCCGAACTCTGTGCGGAAGCTGTGGAAGACCCCGGATTTCCGCCCACCCGATTCGCCCTGCCGTCGAGGCTCGCTCGATTTGCCCGACTTGGTGAAATTGCTTTTCCATGCTTCCTCTTTCCGCCGCCCGCATCGCAAAAAAGTGCAACCGGAGTTCTCCGCCCTGCCTCTAATAGTTACGAATGAGCTGTGCGCGGTCCAACGCTTCTCCGGCGCGCGGCGATTCTCGTCGAAGTTCCCGTTGTCCTCCGGCCCCAGGCATTGTGGGCTCTTTTCTTCGGACCGGCGTCAACCAGCGCCGCGTTCGTAAGAGTTCGATTTCTCTGAACCAAGCTTTGCAGAAGTGCATCCGGGGGGCGGCAGCTTCAACCGGAAGGACACCAACGCGAGAGAGTACCAGGTGCGGCAGGACGCCTAGCGCCGCCTCAACCAGCAAGCTACTCATCGTCTGAACAAAGAAGGGGAATTACGACAGTGACTGCGAACAATCAACAGCCTCGACATCACCCGAACCTGGAAGACCGATGCACGCTGGAGCGGCATTGAGCGTACCTACACCGCCGCCGACGTGGAGCGTCTGCGCGGCACCATCCACGTCGAGCACACCCTCGCCCGCCTCGGCGCCGAGCGTCTCTGGGAGCTCATGAACTCCCGCACGCACGTCCAGGCCCTCGGCGCCATGACCGGCAACCAGGCCATCGAAATGGTCGACGCCGGACTCGATGCCATCTACGTCAGCGGCTGGCAGGTCGCCGGCGACGCCAACTCCGCCGGGCAGGTCTATCCCGATCAGAGCCTCTATCCATCCGACTCCGTCCCCCAGCTCTGCCGCCGCATCAACAACGCGCTGCTGCGCGCCGACCAGATCTGGCACCAGGAGGGCAAGAACGGCAAGCACTGGCTCGCCCCGCTCGTCGCCGATGCCGAAGCCGGATTCGGCGGAACTCTCAACGCCTTCGAGCTGATGAAGGGAATGATCGAAGCCGGAGCCGCCGCCGTCCACTTCGAAGACCAGCTCAGCTCGGCCAAAAAGTGCGGACACATGGGCGGCAAAGTTCTGGTCCCCACCCAGGAAGCCGTGCAGAAGCTGATCGCCGCCCGCCTTGCCGCCGATGTCTGCAACGTGCCCACCATCCTCATCGCCCGCACCGACGCCAACGGCGCCAACGCTCATCACCAGCGACATCGATCCCCGCGATCGCCACTTCCTCACCGGCGAAGCCCGCACCAGCGAAGGCTTCTACCGCATCCGCAGCGGCCTCGACACGGCCATCGCGCGCGGCCTTGCCTACGCGCCCGTACGCCGACATGATCTGGTGCGAGACCAGCGAGCCCAATCTCGACGAAGCCCGCCGCTTTGCCGACGCCGTCCACGCCCAGTTCCCCGGCAAGATGCTGGCCTACAACTGCTCGCCCTCGTTCAACTGGAAGAAGAAGCTCGACGACGCCACCATCGCCAACTTCCAGCGCGAGCTGGCCGCGATGAACTACAAGTTCCAGTTCATCACCCTGGCCGGCTTCCACGCCCTCAACTACGGCATCTTCGATCTCGCCCGCAACTACAAGCAGAGCGCAATGTCGGCCTACTCCGTCCTGCAGGAGAAGGAGTTCGCCGCCGAGCCCGAAGGCTATCGCGCCGTCAAGCACCAGCAGTTTGTCGGCACCGGATACTTCGACGACGTCGCCCAGACCATCGCCGGAGGCTGCAGCAGCACCACCGCTCTGCACGGCTCCACCGAGCAGGAGCAGTTCTGTGCGCGGACGGATTGCGCCGACCGTATTCCACCGCGCAAGAAAAGCAAGCCCGCCGCCTAAGGAAGCGGAAGCGAACTAAGCAGCAAGTGAACTCCGCACCAAAAGCCCGGCTCCAAAGCCGGGCTTCTTCTCTGCCATCGAGGAAATTCAAGACCAGAGGGTTCTCATAAAAAGGCGGAGGAGGGTGGCCCACATCCGCCTTCCTTTGGCGAATGTGGGATCGACCCAGGAACACGCACGGGATGCAAAGAACGCGCCGCCCGCCCGACGAACCTATTTGCCAAGCTTACTTCAGCGTCAGCACGTACCCCGAAACCGCGGTGATTTCCTCCGCGCTCATCTTGCCCTCAAAGCCTGGCATCTTGCCTTTTCCCTTGGTAACCAGGGTGCTCACTCCCCCGGCGCCCAGCGCTTTTACTGCCGGAGTGTTCACCGGCTTCACGCCCATCGCAGGAATGGATTTGGCGCCATCGGCTCCGTGGCAACCGGCGCATTTAGCCTTGAACGTTGCGGCGCCATCGGCAGCAAACAGAGGCATTGCCAGGGTGGCAACCGCCGCGAGTGCATACATTTTCTTCATGGAATGATTTCTCCTTACTTGCCCACATTTTTTTCAGCAGCCTGTCATGCTTCTGGAAGCAGAAGCGTGGCTCAGGACTCTGACACAACCCTCCAACCATCGTCAAGGCAGGCGCATCGCGAACCCGCGACCGGCAGCGCAGCGTTACCCCAGCGCCAGCAGCCGGCAGCGCAGCGTTACCCGCCAAGCGGCGCGACCACTCTCCAGTTCCCTAGTTCGCGGGGTCCGCTATAAATACGATCGCCGTAGGCCCCGAGCCGGCTGCGACCGTGGCGACGCTCATGGGCGACAGCGTGCCATTGTTGAGAATCGAGTACTGCGAGACGGTGCCGTCGTCGTCGTTCACCACATAGGCCCATTTGCTCGAAGGATCGAAGGTGATCGCCCAGGGATACCCTCCGGTCGCGACCGTGGCGGGGCTCATCAGCGTCAGCGCCCCGGTCGTGCCAATCGTGTACTGCGAAACATTATTGCTCTTGCCGTTGGCTACATAAACGTATAGGCCATGGGGATCGACCGCGACAAAAGAGGGCGTGGTGCCAGTGGCAACCGTCGCGGGGTTCATCGGTGTCAGCGCGCCATTCGCGCCGATCGTGTACTGCGAGATAGTGTTGTCGGAGGCGTTCGCCACATAGACGTAGGGGCTCAATTGGTCGACCGCAATCGACTCGGGCCCGTTGCCGGTCGCGACTGTGGCGGGAGTCATCGGCGTCAGCCCGCCCGTCGTGTTGATCGTGTACTGCGAGAGCGTGTTGTCGCTGCTGTTCACCACGTAAGCGTAAAGGCCCTTGGAGTCCAACCCGATGGCCTTGGGAGTGTTGCCAGTGGCGACCGTGGCGGGAGTTATCGGCAGCAGCAAGCCAGTCGTGGCAATCGAGTACTGCGAGATCGTATTGCTGTCGCCGTTCGCCACGTACGCGGAAAGCCCCAAGGGACTAACCTTGACCGACTGTTGCCAGGCTCCGGCCGTGGTCGTAGCAGGGACCATCGGCGTCAGCACCCCAACCGTGCTGATCGTGTACTGCGAGACGCTGTTGATGCCGCCGTTGGCCACATAGACGAAGCTGCCCGTAGGATCGGCCGTGATGGAGAAGGGCTCCGACACCCCTGTAACCGTGGCCGTGGCCAAGGGCGTGAGCGATCCGTCTGAGTTGACCTTATATTGAGAGATATTATTGCTGTCTCGGTTTGCCACATAGACAAGGGCTTGGCCGCTGGCCGGCGGGGTCGGCGTGGTTGGATTGTTCGGCGAGTTGCTGGAACTGCTCGAACTCCCTCCGCAACCCGCCATTAGCGAAACTCCAACCAGAACGATGAAGAAAAGAGAGAGCCTCTGAATTCTTATTGCGCCGTCCACCAAGCCGCTCCCCAACCCGCGTGTTTTCATCTCAATTGTCCTCCTTCAAAAATGGGCTTTCATCGCTAAGTTGCTGACCTGGGGATCGGCAACAGGAATACTTTCTTTTCAGCTCTGGATAACGGGATTGTGACCACTCATGCGCGGTTTTGCAAGACAAAGCTGGATCTGCGAACCGAGCCCCCGGCAATCCCGTGCCATTTTGGAGCCACGGGACTTTTATTAGGCAAACCGCAGGTGCCCCACATCTGCCGTAGTCAGCAGATGTGGGGCACCTGTGCATGCACCAGCCGATGCCGCTCCCGGTTTGCTTCTCCCCGCCGCATTCTTTAGACTTGAATCTCTAAAATTTTTCTGCATTGCGCCTTGTACGCGCGAGCGGAGACCTACCCTATGTCTGAAATAAAAGTTCAACTCCCCGACGGCAGCATCAAGCAAGTTCCCCAGGGCACCACCGCCCTCGACATCGCGAAGTCGATTTCGCCGCGTCTGGCCGACGCCGCCCTGGCCGCCAAGCTTGCGCCCCTTGGTTGCCGATAACGCTGCCAATCGCGCGCCACCGCTGCCGCCGATGACGGCTTTGCCGTCGTCGATCTCACCCGCCCCATCGAGCAGGATTCGCGCCTCCGTCTGCTCACCGAGAAGGATCCCGAATCGCTTCAGGTCTTCCATCACTCTTCGGCGCACCTGCTGGCCGCCGCCGTGCTGGAGCTCTTTCCCGAGACCAAGCTCGGCCACGGCCCGGCCACCGAGACCGGCTTCTTCTACGACTTCCTGCGCGAGACGCCCTTCACTCCCGAGGACCTCGAAAAGATCGAGGCCAAGATGAAGGAGATCGCCGACCGCAACGAGCCCTACGCCCGCGACTTCCTCGACCGCGACGAAGGACTCGAGCGCTTCAAGGCCGAAGGCGATTTCATGAAGTGCCATTTCATCGAGCAGTTCACCAAGCCCGATGAAAAGATTTCGCTCTACAAGACCGGCAAGTTCGTCGACTTCTGCCGCGGCCCGCACATTCCGTCCACCGGAAAGATCAAGGCCTTCAAGCTGCTCAACATCGCCGGCGCCTACTGGCTCGGCAAGGAGGGCAATCCCCAGCTCCAGCGCATCTACGGAACCTCGTTCTACTCCAAAAAGGAGATGGACGAGTACATGCGCCAGCTCGAGGAGGCCAAGCGCCGCGACCATCGCGCCCTCGGCCAGCAGCTCGATCTCTACTCCATTCAGGAGCTCGCCGGTCCCGGACTCATCTTCTGGCATCCCAAGGGCGGACTCATCCGCACCATCATGGAAGACTGGCTGCGCGCCGAATATCTCAAGCGCGGCTACTCGCTGGTCTTCACTCCGCACGTCGCCCGCCGCGCCCTCTGGCAAACCTCCGGACACGAAGGCTTCTACGCCGAAAACATGTTCGACACCATGGAGCTCGACGACGCCGAGTATCGCCTCAAGCCCATGAACTGTCCCTTCCACATCCTTATCTATAAGGATCAGCTCCGCTCCTACCGCGACCTGCCCGTCCGCCTCGGCGAGCTCGGCACCGTCTATCGCTACGAGCGCTCCGGCGTCATGCACGGACTCATGCGCGTCCGCGGCTTTACCCAGGACGACGCCCACATCTTCTGCACTCCCGAGCAGATCGAAAGCGAGGTCGAAGGCTGCATCGACTTCGCCATCAGCGTCCTGCACACCTTCGGCTTCGAGGAGTTCCAGGTCGAGCTCTCCGGCTGGGACCCCGAGGACCGCGCCCACTACGTCGGCTCGCCCGAGCAGTGGGAGCTGGCGCAGAACTCGCTCAAGACCGTGCTCGAGCGCAAGCAGATTCCCTACAAGTTCATCCCCGGCGAAGCCGCCTTCTACGGCCCCAAGATCGACGTGAAGCTGGTCGATGCCATCGGCCGCCTCTGGCAGCTCTCCACCGTGCAGTTTGACTTCAATCTTCCCCAGCGCTTCGAACTCGAGTACGTCGGCGAAGACGGCCAGCGCCATCAGCCGCTCATGGTGCACCGCGCCCTGTACGGCTCCGTCGAGCGCTTCTTCGGAGTCCTCATCGAGCACTACGCCGGAGCCTTCCCCG
This sequence comes from uncultured Acidobacteriota bacterium, assembly GCA_963737175.1. Taxonomy (GTDB): domain Bacteria; phylum Acidobacteriota; class Terriglobia; order Terriglobales; family Acidobacteriaceae; genus TOLSYN. Next base: position 136,262 of record CAVTRQ010000006.1, read on the forward strand.
TCTGGCTCTCGCCCACCCAGGTCGCCATCGTTCCCATCGCCGAGCGCCACATCGACTACGCCAACAAGGTCGCCGACGCACTCAAGGCCGTCGGCGCCCGCGTTCACGTCGATGGACGCAATGAAAAGATGAACGCGAAGATTCGCGAGCACGCCCTGCAGAAGGTTCCGTTCATCCTCGTCGTCGGCGACAAGGAATCGGAAATCGGCGAGGTCAACGTGCGCGTCCGCGGACAGGACAAAGGCGAGGGCAGCGTCACCATCGAAGCCTTCGCCGCTCGCATCCAGCGCCTCATCGAATCGCGCAGCACCAAGCTCGATTAAGCTAGGGCCGGCAAAAACACAAGGCAGGCTCTCGAGCCTGCCTTATGTGTTGAACAATTATGGATGATTGAGCAGCTATGAATGATTGAACAACGATGAATTGCGATATGGAAATACTGCCCCGATGCTCGTTCATCATCGAACCGGGCTGCGCCCCTAGTCGTACTCGTCTTCGTCCCAGTCAAACAGCGCGGCAATCTCCAGCGGCGATGCAACGTAGTCAGCGCGTGGGCCAATCGCTTCCGCAACGCACGGCTCATAGAAAGGAGGGACGGGCAGAAATGTGGGCCCGTACTCCACCGGCTCTAAACTCATAGCAAGAATCCTCCGCTGACATCCTCCCCCATTTCCGCGCCACGTCCAAGCCTAAGTTCACCGCGCAATGCCATCCCGTTCCAGTTCGAATTTCCAGTTTCATTCCGGAAATTGATCTCAAACTTTCACGAAGTTTCAGCGGCTCTCCGCTTGTCCCCTATCGCCTGCCACGCCAGGGTGGCCCCGCAGCCCAGGGAAGTGCCGCAGTCCAGGGTGGCCCACATCCGCCCTCTTTTGGCGAATGTGGGATCGGCACCAGCGCCCGCAGCCCCAAGCGTGCGCTTCCGCTATCATGTTGCGGTGCTCAACCGCTCGAACACTATCTGCGCAAGCATCGCCTCGTCCGTCCCGGCGAGCGCGTCGGCGTGGCCGTCAGCGGCGGCGCGGATTCCGTCGGCTCTGCTGCGAGCCTTCGCCGAGCTCTGGCTCCCAGCCTCGGCAGTCGTGCTCTTCGTCCTCCACCTCAACCACAGCTCTTCGCGGCCCGGACTCGGAGGCCGATGCCGGCTTCGTCGCGCGAGCTCGCCTCGCAACTCTCGCTCGACGCCGCCATCGAAACCGAGGATGTCGCCGCCCTCGCCGCGCTGCTTCATCTCTCGCTCGAAGCCGCCGGACGCCGCGCCCGCTACGCTTTTTTCCAGCGCGCCGCCGCCGCTCATCGCCTCGACTGCGTTGCCACCGCCCACACCCGCGACGATCAGGCCGAAACCGTCCTCCTCCGCCTGCTCCGCGGAACCGGAACCAGCGGCCTCGCCGGAATCCACCGCGCCTTCGATCTCTCCGACCTGGCGCCCGCGGCCGGAGCGGCGTCCGATCTCCGCCCCGAACGTGCCAGCGCCCCGTCTCATCCGCCCCCTGCTCTCCATCACCCGTCAGCAGGTCGAGGAGTTTCTCCGCTCCCTCGGCCAGCCATTTCGTCACGACGCCTCCAACCTCGATCCGCGTTTTCTCCGCAATCGCGTGCGCGGCGAGCTGCTGCCCGCGCTCGAGCGCGACTACAATCCGCGGCTGCGTCCAGGCGCTCTGCGAAACCGCCGAGATCGCCGCCGCCGAAAATGCTTTCCTCGACGCTCTGGTCTCCGCCGTTCTGGCTCCGGAGACCAACCTTGCGCACGGCATCGAGTTGAAACTTCTCCAGGCGCAGCCGCTCGCCTTGCAGCGCCGCATCTTGCGCCGCCTCTGCCGTCCCCACGGCCTCGCCCTCGACTTCGCCCAACTCGAAGCCCTCCGCGACTTCGCCCTGGCCGGCAGCGCCGGCCGGCTCAATCTGCCGCGCGGCTTCGCCGCCGAAGTCGTCCGCGCCAAAGCTTCTCCCTCCGCGTCTCTCCTTGCTCGCGCCCCAGCCAAAATCCGCTTGCGGCAACGAATCTCGCGGCGACGAATCCTATTGCCTCGAACTCACGCCTCCGGGTGCGGTCCTGCTGGCTGGGCTCTGGAACGGCGAGGACATGTACATTCGTGCAGCTCTGCTCGACGCTGCCTCGGCCAGCCGAGGGGTATAATTACGCGAGCTTTCTTAGCCCGGCACGGGCAGGCCGTCACCTCACCATCCGCAATCTATGCCCCGGTGATCGCTTTCATCCCCTGCATAGCAGCGGCGAACGGAAGGTCAACCGCCTTTTACAGGAGCGCGCGATTCCTCCTGCGCTCCGCCGGCGTTGGCCCGTGGCTCTGGCCGGCGAACGTATCATCTGGGTTCCAGGATTGCCCGTAGCCAGCCATGCCGCCTGGATTCCAGGAGATGGCGAAGCAGTCGTTCTCGGCTTGTACAACGGAGAGGGTACACTGGTTTTATGATTGAGTCGGCCGTGGCAAATTATCAGATCGTCATTTCCGAAGCTCAATTGCGCCAGCGCATCGCCGCCGCTCGGCCGTCAGATCTCGAAGGATTTCGAGGGCCGCGTCGTCTATTGCGTCGGCGTCCTGGAAGACGGTTTCGTCTTCGTCGCCGACCTGGTTCGCGCCATCACCGCCGACGTCCATTGCCAGTTCGTCAAGCCCCACACCCAAGGCATTTCTGCGACCGCAACATCGAAACCACGGAGATCTTCTACGCCCCGGAGATCGACGTTGACGGCCAGCACATCCTGCTCTGCGAGGGCATTCTCTCCACCGGCCAGACCACCGACTTCCTGATTCGCAATTTTCAGGCCCGCGGCGCCGCCTCCATCGCCGTCTGTAGCTCTGCTCGATCGCCAGTCCGCGCGCCGCGTCGATCTCGACGTCACCTATTACGGCTTCCTGGTCGGACCGCAGTGGCTCGCCGGCTTCGGTCTCGGCGCGCCTGCCCTGCAATCGCAATCTTCCCTTCATCTTCGCTGCTCCGGAACCCGAGCGGTAGTGGCGCTTTCGTCCCCAGAGCTGTATACTCTTTGATTACTAGGAGTCATCGCTGTTCTGCTTCTGCTCACCGTGCTCACCCCGTCACGGCAGGGCTTTACTTGCGGCGCACGTCGCGAACCTGTACGGGAATCTCAAAAAACGGTTAAAATCCAATGGTGGTGGAAAAACCTGGTTCCGGCAGCCCGGACGGGCATCTAATCCATTGAGGTTGTCTCTGCTGAGACTTTTTTCCGCTACACATAGAGGAGTTTTTAGGTGAATTCGACGGTCAAGCAGGTCGTGTTCTGGCTCGTGATTCTGCTTTCTGGCGTATTGCTCTGGTCGGTTGTCAAGAACAATAGCACGGGAGTCAAAGAGCGTGAAATCAACTTCTCGCAGTTCTTGGCCGAAGTGGATCAGGGCAAAATCAAGGACGTAACCGTCTACGGTCCCGAGGTCCGCGGCGACTACCGCGATGAGAAGGCCAGCTTCCACACCACCGTGCCGCCCAATTACACCGACATGTACAAGAGCCTGCGCGACAAAGGCGTCAACATCACCGTCAAGGACGTCAGCGGCGGCGGTTGGCCCAGCTGGCTCTTCCAGATGCTTCCGCTCGTCGTCATCCTCGGCCTCTGGTTCTTCATGATCCGCCAGATGCAGTCCGGCGGCAACAAGGCGCATGTCGTTCGGCAAGAGCCGCGCCCGCCTGCTCTCCATGCAGCAGAAGAAGGTCACCTTCAAGGATGTCGCCGGCGTCGATGAAGCCAAGGAAGAGCTGCACGAGATCATCGAGTTCCTGCGCGAGGCGCAAAAGTTCCAGAAGCTCGGCGGACGCATCCCCAAGGGCGTGCTCCTCGTCGGACCTCCCGGAACCGGCAAAACCCTGCTCGCCCGCGCCGTCGCCGGCGAAGCCAACGTTCCGTTCTTCTCCATCTCCGGCTCCGACTTCGTCGAGATGTTCGTCGGCGTCGGCGCCAGCCGCGTCCGCGACCTCTTCGAGCAGGGCAAGAAGAACGCCCCCTGCATCATCTTCATCGATGAAATCGACGCCGTCGGCCGCCATCGCGGCGCCGGACTCGGCGGTGGACACGACGAGCGCGAGCAGACCCTCAACCAGTTGCTGGTCGAGATGGACGGCTTCGAATCCAACGAGGGCGTCATCCTCATCGCCGCCACCAACCGTCCCGACGTGCTCGATCCCGCGCTGCTTCGCCCCGGCCGCTTTGACCGCCGCGTCGTCGTCGCCCGTCCCGACGTGCGTGGCCGCGAGGAGATTCTCCGCGTCCACACCCGCAAGATTCCCATCAACGATGACGTCGATCTCTCCATCCTCGCCCGCGGCACACCGGGCTTCAGCGGCGCCGATCTGGCCAACATGGTCAATGAAGCCGCCCTGCTCGCCGCCCGCCAGAATCGCAAGACCGTGCTGATGTACGACTTCGAACTCGCCAAGGACAAGGTGCTCATGGGCGCCGAGCGCAAGTCCATGATCCTGACCGACGAGGAGAAGAAGAACACCGCCTATCACGAGGGCGGACACGCCCTGGTCGCCGCCAAGGTGCCGCACGCCGACCCCTTGCACAAGGTCACCATCATTCCGCGCGGCATGGCCCTGGGCGTCACCATGCAGTTGCCCATCGACGACAAGCACACCTACGACCGCGTCTATCTGGAGAGCCAGCTGGCGATCATGATGGGCGGCCGCGTCGCCGAGGAGATCTTCCTCAAGACCATGACCACCGGCGCCGGCAACGACATCGAGCGCGCCACCGAAATCGCCCGCAAGATGGTCTGCGAATGGGGCATGAGCCAGCTCGGTCCGCTCACCTTCGGCAAAAAGGAAGAGCAGATCTTCCTCGGCCGCGAGCTCTCCCAGCACCGCGACTACTCCGAGGAGACCGCCCGCGAGATCGATGCCGAGGTTCGCCGCTTCATCGACGCCGCCTACAAAACCGCCTTCGATGTCCTCGACGGCAACCGCGACGTCCTCGAACGCATCGCCCAGGCGCTGCTGGAGCGCGAGGTTCTCGACGCCAACGAGTTGCAGCTGATCATCGCAGGGCAAGGCGCTTCCCGCCCGCGTGCCGCCGCCTCCGGCCGATGACTCCGGCAGCGTCCAGCAGGTGCTTCGTCCCGAGCCCACCCGCCAGCCCGGCCTCAAGCCCCGGCGAGCGCCCCAGCCCGGCCTAAGCGCCCGCGGCCGGAGCGGCGCTGTTTGCCGCGTACCCGCCGCGAAGCTTTCCCCAACCTCAACCCAAGGGTGGCCCAAAAGGCCACCCTTTCTCATTGCCGCCACCATGCTCTTGCTGTTGCTCTCGGCGGGTGGCTGTAGATTGTCACGACGGCGGGTGGCCCACATCCGCCATCTTTTGGCGAATGTGGGGGCGGAGCTTCGCCAATCCGGCCGCCAGAAACCGCTCCCCTAGCCACGCATCTAACCGCCGAAAGGAAGAGCCGCACCATGAAGCTACACACCTATCTCAACTACGGCGGAAACTGCCGGCAGGCGTTCCGTTTCTACGAACAGCATCTCGGCGGAAAAATCACCATGATGATGACCTATGCCGAACAGCCCGATCCGCACAATGTCCCGCCCGGCTGGAGAACGCCATCCTCTACGCCCGCATGAGCCTCGGAGAAACCGACCTCATGGGCAGTGACGTACCGCCCGAGCGCTTTCAGCCCATGCGCAGCGTCTATCTTTCGCTCTCAGCGTCGGCAGCCCCGAGGAAGCCGAACGCCTCTACGCCCTGCTCTCCGAGGGCGGCCAGATCTTCATGCCCATGCAGGAGACCTTTTTCGCCCTCCGCTTCGCCATGCTAAGGGATCAGTTCGGCACCTCCTGGATGCTCATCCACGAGCGCCCACATCCCCATCCATAACGATTCGCCGAGCCCGGGTGCCCCATTCAAGCCATCTTTTGGCTTGAGTGGGGCAGTTGACCCCGCCTTTGACTTCATTCCCCCCGGCCGCCCATCTCCCGGGGCGGTTGACTCCGCCTCTGATCCTGTTTTTCGCCGCGCTTGCCACGATCCCGCCTCGCGCCCCTACAATGAGCCATGTTCCGAGCGATGCTCCGCCGCCGCGCCCTCGCCTGTCTGCTCCTGCTCGCCGCTCCTCTGCTCTTCGCCCAGAATCCTTCCCGCATCGCCAACCACGTTCGCGGCGAGATGTCGTTCCTCGCCTCCGACGCGCTACGCGGACGCGGCAGCGCCACCCACGACGAGTTCGTCGCCGCCACCTATGTCGTCTCGCAGTTCCAGTCCTTCGGACTCGAAGCCGCCGAACTCCAGTCCGTCCCACTCCCCTCCGGCGCCACCACCTACAACGCCCTCGCCCTGCTCCGCGGCTCCGATCCCGCGCTCGCCGCGCAGACCATCCTGCTCAGCGCCCACCTCGATCACCTCGGCACGCGCAACACTCCCACCGGCGAGGTCATCTATCACGGAGCCGATGACGATGCCAGCGGCACCACCGCCGTCCTCGAGCTGGCCCGCGCCCTCGGCTCGCTCCCCACCCATCCCCGCCGCACCATCGTCTTCGTCTGCTTCGGCAGCGAGGAGACCGGCGGCCAGGGCGATCAATATTTCCTCACTCACCCGCCGCTTGCCGCTCGCCTCCATCGTCGCCAATCTCGAGTTCGAGATGATCGGCCAGCCCGACCCCGCCATCCGTCCCGATCAGCTCTGGCTCACCGGATGGGAGCGCACCGACCTCGGCCCAACTCTCGCCAGCCACGGCGCCCCGCTCGTCGCCGACCCTCATCCCGCCCAGCACTTCTTCCGGCGCTCGGACAACTTCGACCTCGCCCGCCACGGCATCGTCGCCCAAACCGTCTCCAGCTACGGCCTCGGAGCCCACTATCACCAGCCCACCGACGACCTCGCCCACATCGACTTCGACCACCTCGCCCACGCCATCGAGTCGATGATCGCCCCCATCGAGTGGCTCGCCAACACCGACTGGAAGCCCTCCTGGAATCCCGGTCGCCGGCCCTGACCCTGGCGGTTCCCGAGCCTTGGAAGTGACAAGCCCTGTTGTCGCCAATAAGCCCGCCACAGAATGGTTCATTGTGTCTAGAAGACCGCGATAGAGCATCTGTCTTCTAAAGGCAGGGGCCCTATCCACTTTGTGACTCGTTCGTTGATATAATTTGTACCGCTCCGAAGCGGGGTGGACCATGATTCCGGAAGCGATCCAAGAAAAGCACATCCGCGCGGCGCTGGCACGCGTACGGCGCGACCGTGTTCTATCGAGACGCGAGTCTACAAAATTCGATCTGCTCGTGGACGGAGAACGCTTCCCACCCAAGTACGTCATAGCCCTCGCAGCCGAGGAGGCCAATGTCACTATCGACGACTTTCGCGGGGGCTTCAGCGGGGGGCGGATGACGAATAACTTCCTGAAGAAGCTGGGTTTCACGGTGATCCCAAAATTCGGGCCTATGGGACAGGACTAGGACATTGGACAAAACGGTGCCCGTTCTCGATAGCGAGCGATAAGTCGCCACCCCGCTCACAAGCGGAACGCCGTCCCGCTTGCTCGTAGCAACGCCGCATTCCGCATCCTGCCGTCCCCTCGATTTCGCAAGCTGGTTGCCGTACCCGCCTCGACTGTGCGACATTGTTAACGTCCGCCGCTTGGCATCCGCTCCCACAGGAGCGCTTCCGGCTCTGCGGCGCGAGTCTGTAACCCATCCTCCGCGAGGTACAGAATGTCGGCTCATTTCGCTCCGTTGAAGATCGTCACCCGAAGCTTTCAGGACGCCCTGAAGTGGCTCTCCGAGCACGGCTTCCAGGTCACCAATCCCGCCTCCGGCAGCAGCCTCTACACGGTGAGCAAGGATCAGTGCGCCGCCCAAATCGAAGTCGCCCGTGACGGCAGCGCCCGCGTCGCCAACTTCCCCGCCTGCCTCGTCGCCGGCGAGCCTGCCCTGCTCATCGATCGCGGCTACCAGAAGTTCTTCAAAACCGCCAAGGTTGAGATCCCGGCCACCGCCGAACGCCTCCAAGCCCTGCATAGCTTCAGCGAAGAGCTAAAGGAAGGGCTCGGCTACACCAGCCTCTACAACGAAGGTCTCGGAAGCGTCAGCGCCAGCTACCAGTACGATCGCGTCCTCGATCGCGATCTGCCCGACGCCGAGCGCCCGCTGCGCCCCTGGCAGAAGTAGTTCCGCCTGACTGCGGCAGGGTGGCCCACATCCGCCATCTTTTGGCGAATGTGGGGCTCCAGAACCCCGTGTCCGGCCAGGCGAAAGCCGGGCGGGTACGGCCAAGAGACGGCCCTCCGGCTGCGGCGCTGGGCTCCGCCGCATCGATCTTTTTTCCCCCGCGCCGTTTAGAGGACATCCAGCGTTGACGTATCTCGCCGTTGCTCTTGCTCTCGTCTTGTTCTTGCTGTTGCTCTAAGGTGTCATTTCGAGCGTAGCGAGAAAACCCAGCACCGCCGAAATATGCAGCCCAGAGGCCATTCCGCCACCGACTACATCTTCTGTGCTCCCGTTTAGCCCTGCGCCGTCTCCCAGCTCTCGTTTCCACCCCTCCGCTTGGTAAACCTTCCGCCATCTTCCCAACTCCAATTAAGGGAGCGTCCCCCCGATCCAGCGTTGCTCTCCTGAGCGATCACTCATCGGGCGCGGAACGTGTCAGCGCATGCCTGCCAATGGTTTGCGCTTGCGGGGAAATAGAATATGAAACACGCACTTAGGTTCGTGCTATTCGCCGCGCTCATCTCCTCCATGTTCGTCTTCGCCTTCGCGGATGATGAGCACGACAGAGCCACCAAGCGCCTCAATGACGCCGCCGAAGATCTCGGCAAACTCACCAATGCCCCCGACAACGGCATCCCCAACACCATCCTCGCCGACGCCAAGTGCGTCGCGATTGTCCCGGATATGATCAAGGGAGGCTTCATCTTCGGCGCCCAGCACGGACGTGGCGTTGCCACCTGCCGGACCGGTCACGGCTGGAGCGGGCCTGCCTTCTTCGTCGCCACCGGCGGTAGCTGGGGAGCCCAGATCGGAGTCGAGGGCCAAGACCTCGTCATGCTCTTCATGACGCAGGAGGGAGCCGATAAGCTGCTCGCCGCCAAATGGAAGATCGGCGCCGACGCCGGAATCGCCGCCGGCCCCTACGGCCGTGACGCCAGTGCCAACACCGACTGGAAGGCCAACACCGCCATCCTCACCTACTCCCGAGCCAAGGGCGCCTTCATCGGAGCCACGCTCAACGGAGTCAACGTCCACGCCGACGTGGATGCGATCAAAGCCTTCTACGGCCGGCCCGTCGGCTTCCGCGAGATCCTCACGGGCAGAGTACACCCACCCCCGGCCGCCCACCCGTTCCTCGCCCAAGTCCGCACCGACTTCCACGAGGCCAACGCCGGCAAGTAACTCATCGCGCAACCAAAAGGGTCCAGCGTCAGCCGGGCCCTTTTTCATTCGGAGCCTCCGCTCTTGCTAAAATAGCCGACTAAAGGTCTCCGCTCCCGCCCCATGTCGTTTTCCGAACATTTCGATGTTGCCGTCGTCGGCGCCGGTCATGCCGGCTGCGAAGCCGCCATGGCCGCCGCGCGCATGGGACTGCGCACCGCCCTGTTCACCCTCAACTCCGACCTCATCGCGCAGATGTCCTGCAACCCCGCCATCGGCGGCATCGCCAAGGGACACATCGTCCGCGAGATCGACGCCCTCGGCGGCATCATGGCCGAGGTCACCGACGCCGTCGGCATCCAGTTCCGTCTGCTCAACACCTCGCGCGGCCCCGCCGTCTGGTCGCCCCGCGCCCAGTGCGACAAGCAGCCCTACCGCCTCAAGATGCGCCAGGTCCTCGAGTCCCAGCCCAACCTCCAGATCAAGCAGGCCGAGGTCGCCGAGCTCTGGTTGAAGATGAACGCAGGGTGCCCCAGATCTGCCGCAGTTAGCAGATGTGGGACCGCGCCCCGCCGCGTCCAGGGCCTGCGCCTGCGCGACGGACGCACCGTCTCCGCCCGCGCCGTCGTCGTCACCACCGGAACCTTCCTCAACGGCCTCATCCACTGCGGCGAGCAGACCTATCCCGCCGGACGCAGCGGCGAACCCGCCTCCATCCTGCTCGGCGAGAGCCTCAAAGCTCTCGGCTTCCGCCACTGCCGCCTCAAGACCGGAACCCCGCCGCGCCTCGATGGCCGCACCATCGACTTTTCCCGCTTTCAGCCCCAGCCCGGCGACGCCGATCCCACTCCCTTCAGCTTCCGCACCCGCCGCATCACCCAGCCCCAGGTGCCCTGCTACATCGCCCACACCACGGCGGAAACCCATCGCATCATCCGCGAGAACGTCCATCGCTCGCCCATGTACAGCGGCCAGATCCACTCCACCGGCCCGCGCTACTGCCCGTCCATCGAAGACAAGATCGTCAAGTTTCCCGACAAGCAAACCCACCAGCTCTATCTCGAACCCGAGGGCCTCAACACCCACGAGATCTACCTCAACGGCATGAGCACCTCGCTCCCGGTCGAGGTCCAGCTCGCCATCCTCGCCTCCATCCCCGGCCTGGAGAACGGCCGAGATGCTCCGCCCCGGCTACGCCATCGAGTACGACTCCATCGATCCCACCGAACTCGAGCGCACTCTCGAAACCCGCAAAATCCGCGGCCTCTATCTCGCCGGACAGATCAACGGAACCAGCGGCTACGAGGAAGCCGCCTGCCAGGGCCTGATGGCCGGAATCAACGCCGCCCTCGCCATCAAAGGCGAGCCGCCGCTCACCCTCAATCGCAGCGAGGCCTACACCGCCATCCTCATCGACGATCTCATCAGCAAGGGAACCATCGAACCCTACCGCATGTTCACCTCGCGCGCCGAGTTCCGCCTCCACCTGCGCATCGACAACGCCGACCGCCGCCTCACCCCCCATGGCCGCCGCGTCGGCCTCATCGGCGATGAGGCCTGGCAGAATTTCCAATCCAAGCAGCAGCGCATGGCGCACCTGCAGCAGCAGCTTGAAACCCAGCGCGCCGGAGCCGACACTTCCCTCCGCCCTCGCCGAAAAAGTCGGCACTCGCCACCGGACAAACCTGGGCCCAGCTCCTGCGCCGTCCCCAGGTCACCATCGACGATCTCGTCCCCATCTGCCGCCGGCTCGCCCCGGAGTTCTTCGTCCACGACGGCCTCGACGCCGTGCGAGCTGCGACAGGTGGCCCACATCCGCCTTCTTTGGCGAATGTGGGATCGACGCCGCGCGACGAAGCCGACCCCTCCCCTCCGCCATCTGGGTCGAACTCAAAGTCGGTCGAAACCGAAGTCAAGTACGCCGGCTACCTCCAGCAGCAGGAGAAGGCCATCGAGCGCCTCAAAAAGGCCGAGACCAAAACCATCCCCGACTGGTTCGACTACGCCACCATCAGCGGCCTCTCCCGCGAGATGAAGGAGAAGCTCACCCGCCTGCGTCCGCAAACCATCGGCCAGGCCTCGCGACTTCCCGGCGTCACCCCCGCCGCCGTCGCCCTGCTCAACGTCTACATCGAAATCCAATCCCGCCAGCGCAAACAGGCCAGCGCCCTCGGCTCCAGCTCCTAGAGTGGTTCCAGAGTTGACGCACCTCGCGTAGCTCTAGCCGTCGCAGTTGCTGTTGCCGTTGCCGTTGCTCTTGCCGTTTCTCTAAGTTGTTATTCCGATGCATAGCAAGGAATCCCAGCGCCGCTGAAATAGGCAGCCCAGCTCCAGAGGCCCTTCCGCTACCGACCACAAGTGGAGCCGCCCCAACCGGCGCCCTGCTCGCGCCCACCTCCGGCTCCCAGCCGGCGATCTGTGCTGCTCCTTGGAATGTCGAGCAACTCTGATTCCCCGCCTCGCAACTAACGGGGTAACTGGCGGATGTCCGGCGTAAGAAGGTTCTCGCCGCGACCACGCGTGCTCCAGACCGAATCGATCTGCCCACGAAATTCGCCCATCAGAAAGTAGGGAGGCTAGCAATGAAGACGGATCCCAGAGCAGAAGCTTTCAGCAGCCTCTCAGTTCCTTCGGAGCGTCGCCAATTCGCGCGCTTCAACCTGGAAGCCATCGGAGTGACCTTTAACACCGCTTCGGGCGAGAGTCGCGGCGTGCTGCTGAACCTCTGCGAAGGCGGCATGGCCGTGTACAGCGAGGCGCAGATCGAGCTGGGCTCCGTCAAGCACCTGCGATTTGAGTTGCCCCAGCCAACCGTGCCTCCTGGGAGCCAAGGTGCAACTTTCCGCTTGGATAAGGCCACCGGAGGCTACAAAGTCGAGTTCCCGAATTCGTCCCCGCCGCCCGAGCCCGTCGAAGCCGAAGGGGTCGTCGCCTGGGTCGATCAGCACAACCCACGCTTCGGAATCAAATTTCAGAATCTCCCGCAAAAGGTGGAGCAGAGCATTTTTGCCTGGGCGCTGCATCAGGTCCTAGCTGCCTCCGAGGCTGCCTTGCCCTGCTCCCTGCCAGCCAAACCGCTGCCAGCCAGTCCCGTCCGTCGCAGGATCGGCAGTGGGACAAGCGTTCCAAACGGGGCCGCCATGGTTCTCTCCGGCCGTGGGCAGATCGGTTCACTCCCGCCCCCGGCGATCTCCTCCCAGCCTCGGCCGGGTGGTAGGCCGCCGTGGTTGTCGATCGCCGCAATTGTCGCTTTGGTGGGTTTGATTGTCTTCGGGCTGGGAGCGTATTGGGGAGGTCACGCCGAGAGCCCCGACGGCTCGGTCTTCGCCGGTGCGGCAGGCACCGCCCCGATGCTGCGCCTCGCCGGATCCAACACCATCGGCGCCACGCTGGCACCCGCCCTGGCGCAGGCATTCTTGAAACAACTCGGGGCCAAGGACATCCGAGTCCTGCCCGGAGCCAAAGCCGATGAACTCTCCGTACAAGCGCTTCTGCCCGGATTCCTGCCCGGAGGCAGCAGCCGGGTGGAGATTCAGATTGCGGCCCACGGGTCGGCCACCGCCTTCGACGGCTTGATGAACGCATCCTGCGACATTGGCATGGCCTCCCGCAAGGTCAAGCCCAAGGAAATCACCAAACTCGCTTCGTTGGGCGATCTCTCATCCCCGGCCAGCGAGCACCTGCTCGCCCTCGATGGCATCGCCGTAATCGTCAATGCTTCCAACCCAATTTCCACGCTGACCAAGGATCAACTGGCAGCGATCTTCTCCGGCGCAGTCGGGGACTGGTCGCAGCTCGGCCGTCAGCAAGGAAGCATCCACATCTATTCGCCCGACAATAACTCAGGAACCTACGATACCTTCAAGACCTTGGTCCTCGGCAGCAAGTCCTTGCTCGGCACCGCCAAACGTCTGGAAGATAATCGTGCGCTCTCCGACGCCGTAGCCAACGACCCCAACGCCATCGGCTTCGTAGGCCTGCCCTACATCGTGAATGCAAAAGCCATCGCGGTGGCCGAGCGCGGGGCCATCGCCTTCCAGCCCAATCGGCTGACGGTGGGGACGGAAGACTATCTGCTCTCCCGCCGCCTGTACCTGTACACTCCCGCCGATCCGCGGAATCGTTACGTAGAAAAATTCGTGGAGTTCGCCCTCTCCAAGGCAGGTCAAGAGGTGGTCGGCAACGTCGGATTCATCGCCCAGAATGTGACTGCGGTGCAAGACGTAGTGCCGCCCGCCGCGCCCTACCAGTATCGGCGTCTCACCCAAGCGGCCGGGCGATTGTCCCTCGATTTTCGCTTTGTCCCCGGTCTCACCACTCTCGATAGCAAAGCCACGATGGATTTGGACCGGGTCATCAGCTTTCTCGCCGACTCCGGATACAGCGGCGACAATGTCATGCTGCTGGGCTTCACGGACAACACCGGAAACCGGCCTTTGAATCTAGCTATGTCCCAGAGCAGGGCGAGAGCGGTCGCCGAAGCCTTCGCGCAACGCGGGCTGAAGCCAGCGACGGTCAAGGGTTTCGGCCCCGATCTTCCGGTGGCCTCAAACGATAACGAAGCCGGCAGGGAGCGCAACCGCAGGGTAGAGATCTGGCTCAAGGAGCCGCAATGTGTCGCCCCGCACGCCACCCACGACCCAGGCTAATCAGCCAAGAACACTTGGAGAGCAGCACCCCGAGCCCGTTGAGAGGGCTCGGGAGTCGACCTGCCTCGTGCTGTTGCTCTAGCCGTTGCTCTTGCCGTTGCTATTGCTCTTGCCGTCGCTCTAAGTTGTCATTCCGAACAAAGCGAGGAATCCCAGCGCCGCTGAATATGCAGCCCAGCCCCAGAGGCAATTCCGCCACGGACCGCTTTGGCATCCCTACCGAGCGCACGCACTCGGCAATATGGGTTGCGCAGCATCCTCTGCCCCGCCGCAGACATCCCTTCCCGTAAGGAGCCCTCATGAAAGCCATCGGCTACATCCAGTCCCTGCCCCCGTCCGATCCCAACTCTCTCTTCGACTTCGAACTCCCCACGCCCGACGCCCGGACCGCGCGATCTCCTCGTCGCCGTCCGCGCCGTCTCCGTCAATCCCATCGACACCAAGGTCCGCATGCGCGCCCAGGGAACCGAGGCGCAGCCCAAAATTCTCGGCTTCGATTGCGCCGGCGTCGTCGAATCCGTCGGCCCCGAGGTCACCTTCTTCAAGCCCGGCGACGAGGTCTTCTACGCCGGCACCATCCTCCGTCCCGGCACCAACAGTGAGTTCCATCTCGTCGATGAGCGCCTCGCCGGCCACAAGCCCCGCTCGCTCTCCTTCGCCGAGGCCGCCGCGCTGCCGCTCACCTCCGTCACCGCCTGGGAGCTGCTCTTCGACCGCCTCCGCATTCCCCTCGGCAAGCCGCAGCAGGCCGGCTCGCTGCTCGTCATCGGAGCCTCCGGCGGCGTCGGCTCCATCCTCGTGCAGCTCGCCCGCCGTCTCACCGGAGTCACCGTCATCGCCTCGGCCTCGCGTCCCGAATCCCAGCAGTGGGTCCTCAAGAACGGAGCCCACCACGCCGTCGATCACTCCAAGAAACTCAGCGAAGAGGTCCGCAAACTCGGCATCCAGTACGTCGAATTCATCATCGGCCTCACCCACACCGATCAGCACTTCGATGAGATCGTCGAACTCATCGCGCCCGCAGGGACGCCTTCGCCCTCATCGACGATCCCGCCCTCATCGACATCCGCAAGCTCAAGCCCAAATCCGCCTCCCTGCACTGGGAGTCCATGTTCACCCGCTCCATCTTCCAAACCGCCGACATGATCGAGCAGCACCGCATCCTCGAACAAATATCGACACTTGTCGATGAAGGACTCATCCGCACCACCCTCGGCACAAGTCGCCGGACGCATCAACGCCGCCAATCTCCGCGCCGCCCACGCCGCCATCGAGTCCCACACCTCCATCGGCAAAATCGTCCTCGAAGGCTTCTGACGCTTGCTGATAACGTCGGCTCTCCGCTGAAGCCGGGCCGGGTGGCCCACCTTCAGCGTCGCTGTCTTTTGGCTTAAGTGGGGCAGTTGGCACTTCTCTCGCATCCAGAGCTCCGCCCGCTCGCCCTCCTGTGACCGAAGTCATAGCGCCCCCGCGCCCCGCCGCTTACTCTATGAATCAGAAAGCTGGATTCCATCCTCCATGTCTGTAATCATGATCGAATCTCGTAGCAGAACCATCACTCCCGCTCGCAACTCCCCGCCGCCAAGCCCCAGAAGCGCACCTTCGCCGCACCGCGCCCGACCGTTCGCAGCGTACCCGTCTCATCGTGCAGGGCCTCTTCATCCTGCTCAACGTCTTCCTCTGCGTCCAGTTCTATTTCTTCGTCCGCTACTTCGAAACCGCCGCCACCGGCTCCCACGTCTCCCGTCCCGCCGGAGTCGATGGCTGGCTGCCCATCGCCGGCCTCATGAACACGCGCTACTTCCTCGCCACCGGCCGCATCCCCGCCATTCATCCCGCCGCCATGGTCCTGTTCCTCATCTTCCTCGCCATGAGCCTGCTGCTCAAGCGCGCCTTCTGCGGCTGGCTCTGCCCCGTCGGAACCCTCTCGGAATACCTCTGGAAAGCGGGCCGCAAGCTCTTCGGCCGCAACCTGGTGCTGCCCCGCTGGCTCGACATTCCTCTGCGCTCCATCAAGTATCTGCTCATGGCCTTCTTCGTCTTCATCGTCGGCGGCATGAGCGCCGCCGCCCTCGAAGACTTCATGGTCGCAGCCCTACGGCATTCTCGCCGACGTCAAGATGCTGCACTTCTTTGTGCATATGAGCACCACCGCGCTGCTCGTCATCGCGCGTCCTCATGCTGCTCTCCGTCGTCATCAAGAATTTCTGGTGCCGCTACGCCTGCCCCTACGGAGCCGTCATGTCGCTCGCCTCGCTCTTCAGCCCCATCACGATTCGCCGCGACGACGAGAGCCTGCGTCGAGTGCGGCAAGTGCGCCAAGGCCTGTCCGCAGGATCTTCCCGTCGACCGCCTCATCCAGGTCCGCTCCGTCGAGTGCACCGCCTGCATGGAGTGCGTCGCCGGTTGCGGCACCCAGAACGCCCTGCAGTTCGCGCTTCCCCCGCGCCTGCGGCCGGAGCGGCGTCTGTTGCCGCCTACCCGGCTGCGAAGCCCGCGGCCTGACACCTGCCCAGCGCTGGAGCGGACGCACCCTGCAACCCCTTGCCGCCGTCACTCATCCTCGCCGCGCTCTTCTTCGGAGGAGTCTCGCTCGCACGCCTCACCCACCACTGGCAAACCAACGTCTCCGACGACGTCTACCGCCAACTCATCCCGCAAGCCGACGAGCAAACGCATCCCGGCTTCTAGAGGGACTCCAGAGCCGACGTACCTCGCCGTTGCTCTTAGTTGTCATTCCGAAGCGCAGCGAGGAATCCCCGCGCCGCCGAAATATGCAGCCCAGCTCCAGAGGCCCTTCCGCCACCGACTCCAGCTTCTGTGGACCCGCTTCTAGCCAAGCGCGGCGAGCCGCAGACACGAAGACCCCGGCGTCGACCGGGGCCTTACGGTGACTCAAAGAGGGAGGGTGGAAAGCGATCCCTCCCCACCGAGCAGGTTAGAAGTTAATCGTCGGCAGCGTTCCGCCATTGGCTTCGTTCGAAAGCGCAAAGTGGCACTGCCGGCAGTACTGGGTCGTGGAGGTAGCGCCGGCGGGGGTGGCAGTGCTCGTGTTGGCAACATTGTAGGGTCCGTTGATGAAGAAGAACGTGCCATACGTGCCCGTGGCGCTGCCGGCGATCGGGCTGTTGACCGATGCTGCGTAAATGTTCATCACGTGCTGGTTGTGGCAGGTGGTGCAAACCACATACGGAAAGCCCTGGGTGTTGACCGGGGTCGGGAAGGTGCCGCTCGCATTCTTGAACAGCGAGGGAGCGCCATAAGAGGTCACGAACTGCGCGAACTGGCCGCCAGCGGCCGGAGTGGCCGAGCTGACACCCGTGGCGGTGGTCACATACACAATACCGTTGACCGCATCGCCGTAGTAGGTGCCCAGCACGGCGTTGAGCGTGGCGCTCTCGCCAATCGGGTGATCGTTGTTGTAGTCTCCGGCGATGGCGCTGCCGTCGTTGCCGAGCAGGGTCGGGATCCTGCCGCTGCCGTAGGTGCTGGGCAGGGCGCCGATCTGCTGTTCGTATGCCCAGTTCTTCATCATCGCGCCCTTGGCGACGTTCCCGTCGTGACACGCAAGGCACATCAAGACGCCGCGGGCGTCAGCGTACTGCTGCTGAGTCCACGTGGTGGGGTTGCCGCCAGCAGGAGCAATCAGGATGTACTGGTTGGCGCTGCCGGTGTTGGTGATGTCACTGAAGTCGAAGGTCTTGCCGAAGAGCGGCCCCATATCCTGTGCGAACAGAGCATTGGTACCGGTGTAGAGATCGGTGGTCGTGTTGGTGATGCCGTTGCCGCCCGCACCAAAGTTGCCGCTATGGGGAGCATGGCAGCCTGCGCAACCACGGCCGTAGTTGTTGTGCGCGCCCAAGACGTCGATCGCGGGGGCGACGGAAGGTGCGGTTCCGGTGAACGTAGGGGTTGTTCCTTGGGCAAATATCATCGCGCTGGCCATAAACACCAGCAACGTCGCGAGAAGGACTTTTTTCATATCCAATACCTCCCGAATAGGACGAACGTCTGGAGTGTTACGACATTGGGGTACTCGCCTACGCAGGCATCCGGGCACCTCCGAGCAGACCTGGCGAGCAATTCCAAGCGGCATCTTTCGCCAACTCAGATTCACGGATTAAGGGTTGGGTTGTCTCTCGGTCTGGAGTCTGATGCCTTCAAAGACTGAAAATGACCTCCGCCGGGCGGAATCCCGCAGGCGGCAGACGGACCGTAGATCCTCGCCGTGCTCTTCTTCGGAGGATTCTCGCTCGCACGCATCACCCGCCACCGGCGAACCAACGTCTCCGACGACGTCTACCGGCAACTCATCCCGGCTTCTAGCCAGCGCGGCGAGCCAGAGACACGAAGGCCCCGGCGTCAACCGGGGCCCTACGATGACTCCTATAGGGAGTGAGAAAAGTGATCTCCTCCCCATTTAGCAGGTGACAGGTTAGAAAGCGGTCGCCATGGTTCCGCCATTGGCTTCGTTCGAATAGCTGAAGTGGCACTGGCGGCAGAACTGGGTCGTAGAGGTAGCCAGGGTCGTCTGATTGGTCGTGTTGGCAACATCGTAGGGGCCGTTGATGAAGAAGAACGTGCCATACGTGGTAGTGGTGCTGCCAGCGATCGGGCTGTTGACGGATGCGGCGTAAACGTTCATGACATGCTGGTTGTGGCAGGTGGTGCAAACCACATATGGCATGTTTTGCGCGTTGACCGGGGTCGGGAAGGTGCCAGTCGAACTCTTGAACAGCGACGGAGCGCCATAAGAGGTCACGAACTGCGAGTACTGGCCGCCAGCGGCCGGAGTTGCGGAAGTGACGCCCGTGGCGCTCGTCACAAACATAAGACCGTTGACCGAATCGCCGTAGTAGGTGCCCAGCGCGGCGTTGATCGTGGCGCTCTCGCCGACCGGGTGATCGTTGTAGTAGTCATTGGCGAAGGTGCCATCGTTGCCAAGCAGGGTCGGAATTTTGCCGGCGCCGTAGGTGCTGGGCAGGGCGCCGATCTGCTGTTCGTAAGCCTGGTTCTTCATCATCGCGCCCTTGGCGACGTTACCGTCGTGGCAGGCAAGGCACATCAAGATGCCACGGGCGTCCGCGTACTGCTGCTGACTCCAGGTGGTGGGGTTGCCGGTAGCAGGGGCAACCAGCAGGTAATTGACGGCGCTGCCGGTGTTGCTGATGTCGCTGAAGTCAAAGGTCTTGCCGAAGAGCGGCCCCATGTCCTGTGCGAACAGGGCATTGGTACCGGTAAAGAGATCGACGGTCGAGTTGGTGATGCCGTTGCCGCCCGCACCAAAGTTGCCGCTATGAGGAGCATGGCAGCCTGCGCAGCCACGGCCGTAGTTGTTGTGCGCGCCCAAGACGTCGACCGAGGGAGCGATAGCGCCTTCGGTTCCGGAGAACGTAGCAGTTTGGGCAACCATCATCGCGCTGGCCATAAACACCAGCAACGTCATGAGAAGGAATTTCTTCATATTAAGAGCCTCCTGAGTAAGACGAAACGGGGGTGTTACGACATTGGGGTACTGGTTTAGGTACAGACATTGAGAGTAGATGTTGTCAGCTCTGTCCAGAGTTGCACGTGCGGCGTTTTATCCGCCTTCTTGTCACACTGCAGCGTGACAAGCGAACATCGGATTGGCCGGATGAAAGCGACAGGGGCCAAGGCCAACTTCCCGAGTATTTCCCCAGGCGATTCAGCTTCGGAGTAGAGCTTTGGGGCGCTAGAGTGTTGGATTCAGGCACACTGCGGCAACGCGGTACTGAGAGCGCGGTACTGCCGAGGAGAGGGTTACTTGTTTGACATATGTAAATCTATTCCTGCCAAGCTGCTCCGTTGAACTTCGCCTTTGCAATTCATTCCAGGCCGCGTTGATTGCTCTGGCCGGACGCGCCTTCCGGACGCTGACCGTTTATCCTATTCACCATGGAAGCCGCCGCCCTGCGCGAGCTGCTCGCGCCCTTCGTCCCTGCCGCCGAACTCGACGACCCTCTGCTCGCCTCCGTCAGCGTCCACTCTCGATCTGCTCGTCCGCTGGAATCAGCACATGAACCTCACCGCCCTGCGCACACCCGAGGAGATGGTCGATCCGCCACTTCGGCGAGTCGCTCTTCGCCGCCCGCGCACCTCTGTCCCGCGCGACGCCCAGCAGGATCTCTTCGATCTCGGCAGCGGCGCCGGCTTTCCCGGCCTGCCCATCAAGTATTGGGCTCCCGGCTCCAGCTCACCCTCATCGAGAGCCACGGCAAGAAAGCGACCTTCCTGCGCGAAGTCGGCCGCGCCCTCCAGCTCACCGGCTTTTCCGTCCTCAACGCCCGCGCCGAGTCCGTCGCCCAATCGCGCCAGCCTGGTCACCATGCGCGCCGTCGAGAAGTTCGACCAGGCGCTCGTCGCCGCCTGCCAGACTCGTCGCCCCCGGCGGCCGCCTCGCCCTGCTCATCGGCGAAGCGCAGCACGAGCGCGCGCTCTGTCCCTGCTGCCCGCCGGCGAAAGCACCACCCTCCGCCTTCCCATCCTCCGAGCAGCGCATCCTCCTCACCTGGAAGCCTGCCCCATAGTTCCACGTGGAACATTCAGGGTGGCCCACATCCGCCCGTAGTTGGCGAATGTGGGATCGGGAGTGCCTCCCTGCGAACGCTCTCCATGTTCCACGTGGAACACATCTCCCCAGAACGCCGGCTCCAAGCGCCCGCAGCGGCCTTCCCTTGCAGCCTACCCAGCGCCGAAGCACGAGTGCGGCATCAGTACCCCTCCGAACCAGCCATCCCCCTGTTCCACGTGGAACATTTCCCGGTTCTGCACAGCTTTCCGCACTTATCCACCAAATCCACAACCCTCCACAGCCCTTTCCCCATTGCCGCCCGCTCCCCAACCCGTTACCCTCAATCTTGTCCACATTGGCAGCCAGCGCCGTTCCACTTCCGGTTGCCCGGAGCCCCCTATGTCTCGGGTCATCGCCATCGCCAATCAAAAAGGCGGAGTCGGGAAGACCACCACCAGCATCAACCTCGCCGCCAGCTTCGCCGCCAGCGGCGTCCCAACCCTCCTCGTCGATTGCGACCCGCAGTCCAACTCCACCTCCGGCCTCGGACTGCTCAAGGACGCCGAGCGCCCCGGAACCTACCAGCTCCTCATGGGCGACGCCGATGCCGCCGAGCTCCTCCAGCCCACCGAGATCGAGCAGCTCAAGATCATCCCCTCCTCCAAGCACCTCATCGGAGCCAACGTCGAGCTGGTCAACGCCGAATTCCGCGAATACCGCCTTCGCCACGCCCTGCAAACCATCCGCGAGCCAGTTCGACGTCGTCGTCCTCGACTGTCCCGCCCGCGCTCGACCTGCTCACCCTCAACGCCCTGGTCGCCGCCGACTCCGTCCTCGTCCCCATGCAGGCCGAGTACTTCGCCCTGGAAGGCGTCAGCGAACTGCTCGACACCATCGAACGCATCCGCCAGACCCTCAACCCCAGTCTCTGTCGTCGAAGGCGTCGTCCTCACCATGTTCGACGAACGCACCAACCTCGCCCAGGGCGTCTCCAGCGAGCTCAAGTCCTTCTTCGGCGAGCTGCTCTACGAGACCTCCATTCCGCGCAACGTCCGCCTGGCCGAAGCTCCCAGCCATGGCAAACCCGCCATCCTCTACGATCCACGCTCCCGCGGCGCCGAGAGCTACCTGAAACTCGCCGCCGAGGTCCTGCATCCGGCATCAACCAGCGCACCACCGTTCACCACTCCACCAACCGCCTAGCGAGGTACAAGCAGTGAACCCAACGCCAGACAAACGAAAAGCCCTCGGACGCGGCCTCGAAACCCTTCTACCCGCCGCCCGCGGCTCCAGGCGTCCAGTCCCCGGCACCAGCCGCACTCCCCCAGCAGCCCGCCGGCGAATGCCGTCCGCGACCTTCCCGTCGAGCTCATCGACCGCAATCCCTACCAGACCCGCACCCACTTCGACGAAACCGCCCTCAACGAACTCGCCGACTCCATCAAGGTCTCCGGAGTCGTCCAGCCCATCACCGTCCGCCAGCACGCCGGACGCTTCCAGCTCATCACCGGAGAGCGCCGCTGGCTCGCCTCCCAGCGCGCCGGCAAAGCCACCGTCCCCGCCATCGTCCGCCAGGTCTCCAACGAGCAGGCGATGGAGATCACCATCATCGAGAACCTCCAGCGCGAGGACCTCAACCCGGTCGAGCAGGCCCGCGCCTACGAGCGCCTCGCCCGCGACTTCGGCCTCACCCAGGAGCAGATGGCCCAGCGCACCGGCAAGGACCGCTCCTCGGTCGCCAACTTCCTGCGCCTGCTCAAGCTCCCCGCCGAGGTCCTCACCACTGGTCGAATCCAACCAGCTCAGCTTCGGACACGCCAAGGCCCTCATGGGCCTCGACTCGCCGGAAGCCATCCTCCACCTCGCCCAGCGCGCCGTTCAGCTCTCCATGTCCGTCCGCCAGGTCGAAGGCTGCCGTCTACAGCCTCATGCACCCCGAGCCCGCCGCTCGCCAAGCCCGAGCGCGTCCTCGATCCCAACGTCCGCGAAGCCGAGCAGCAGCTCCAGCGCTCCCTGGGCCTCCGCGTCCAAATCCAGGACAAACACGGCAAGGGCAAGATCGTCCTCGAATACAAATCCCTCGAAGACTTCGACCGCGTCCTCGAAATCCTCAACCCCTCCACGTAAACGCCAAACGGGCGGCTCCAGGCCGCCCGTCGCTCCACCATTATATTGACATATGTCGATCTTCAGAACGGCCGGGTGCCCCATGTTAGCCCGATTTTGGCTAATATGGGTCAGTTGACTGTGCAGTCGGCTCTGCCGTTGCTCCTACCGTCTCTCTTGTCTCCCAGTAGGAGACACTCCGCCCACCACCAT
The DNA here is from genome assembly GCA_963737175.1 of uncultured Acidobacteriota bacterium. GTDB lineage: Bacteria > Acidobacteriota > Terriglobia > Terriglobales > Acidobacteriaceae > TOLSYN. Next base: position 159,095 of record CAVTRQ010000006.1, read on the forward strand.
TACTACTTCGCCAACACGCAGCCCGCACCCATTACCCAGCAACGCAATCCCCTGGGCCTCGCCAAACGATTGCCGCCACGCGCAACGTTGCTCATACAGCCATTACTCTTTTGGTGAATGACTTAGCTCTTCGTCTCGCTCGTCTTCTTATGGCGTGCGCACTTCTTGCAACAACCCTTCTTGCCTGACATCTTCATGTCCTTGTCATGCGTGCAAGCCGCATGATCGGCGGGCTTGGCCGCATCCGGAGCCGCTGTGGCCGCCTGTGCCGCCGGGGCTGGAGTTGCCGGAGCAGCCGCCTGTGCCCACATTGATGCCGCGCCCAATACCATCACCGCTACAATTGCTGGAACCTTCATCTTCGCCCTCCGCCGCTCTTTCGGCACGGTGATTATATCCCGCGTCCCTACCCGCCGCCACACGTCCTCCCGAATCTCCTATCACGTGATACCATCTAACGCTTCATAGGCACCGAGCGAGGAGCACCGATTTGCACCGCACTACACTTGGCGATTTCGAACTCACCATCATCTCCGACGGCCTCTACTACCTCGACGGAGGCGCCATGTTCGGCGTCGTTCCCAAACCTCTCTGGGAAAAACAGATGCCTCCCGATGCCCAGAATCGCCTGCATGTCGGCATGAATTCGCTCGCCATCCGCACCGGCGATCACACCATTCTGATCGAGACCGGAGCCGGCAACAAATTGCCGGACAAGACGCGCGGCATCTTCGATACCCAGAGCGCAATTGCTTTCCAATCTCGAAGCCGCCGGCTTTGCTCCCGATGACTTCGACATCGTCATCAACACCCATCTCCACTTCGACCACTGCGGCTGGAACACCGTGCGCCGCGCCGATGGCACACTGCGTTCCCACCTTCCCGCGCGCCCGCTATTACTATCAGCGCGGCGAGTTAGCCCACGCGCACCAGCAACACGAACGCGACCGCGTCAGCTATCTCACCGACAACTACGATCCTCTCGTCGCCAGCGGACGCGCGACTCTGCTCAACGGCGATGCGCCCATCGTTCCCGGCATTCGCGTCCAGCTCTTTCCAGGACACACCGAATATCACCAGGCCGTCATCATCGAAAGCCAAAACAAAAAGGCCGCCTATGTCGGCGACCTCATCCCCACCTCTGCCCATCTGCACCCAACCTGGGTGATGGGCTACGATCTTTCACCCATCGACTGCATTGACAATCGCCATCGCTACTATCGCGATGCAATCCCCGAGCGCTGGCTCACCATCTTTACCCACGACCCCGCAACCCCGTGGGCCTACATTTCACGCGACGCCGCCGGACGTTACTTCGCCGAGCCGGTCCAGAGAGTGCGGATCAAATCTCCACCACACCCTCTTCTGCCGCAGGTAGCGCGGATCTCATCCTTCGTCGGTGTGCGGGAAGATCCACAAATTCCATCCCGCAGCGGAAGCCTCGCCGGTTCCTCACCACCGCTCGATATCGCAAGCTGTCCGCCACCGAGGCAGCGACAACTCAACCCGCACCATGCGTTCCAACCTCCAGCGTCTCCGAGGCGTACACGCTCATGCCGCCTTCGCTCGATCTCATACGTCCGGACCACCAGAGCTCTCTGCCTCCGGCTCTTCCCAACGCCGGATCCGTACCCGAATGTCTACCTTGATCCGCTTCCATTTACGTGTTGCCGCATCCATATCCGCACCTCGTTGCGTCCAGATACAACTCCTGGCACTCAACTCTTGGCGTAGTTCGTCCTTTGCGAGAATACCCCAGCGACGCTGGTATTTCCGCAACAAAGCCATGCTACCTTCGTCCACGCCTACAAAACTGAAACCGTAGCGAAACCCGCTTTACTCTGCGCACTAAACCTCAGCGCGAAAGATCCCCGCAGCCGTTGGCAACTCAAACTCCACCACACAGGAGCTCCCTTCCGGAATCTCCACCGGCGAAACCAAACCCACTCCACCCTCGGAGATATCGAGGGTCCGAACCGTAATCTCCTGCTCGCCCGCGCTTCAACTTCGCGCGCACATCCAGCGCGTACCTGGACAAATTTCCGCTCAATCGCGTAGCTGCGAGCCATTCCACTTCCTTTTTAGCAATCCGGATTCAACTCACACCTACGTACTACTCTCACAAACCGCAGCGCTCCGCATATCCGTTTTCCCCGAAACGAGCACCGGACTCTTCCCTCTCCACCGTCGGCCGCGCAAAGAACCCATCCACTGCCTCCACAATCTCCCCGGCGCTCTTCGCCTCGTAGATCGCCTTCCGCAACTTTGCTCCACCTTCCACGCCGTGCGTAAACCAGGAAGCAAACTGTTTCATCTTGCCCGTCGCGTCCGGATAACCTTCCGCGATCAGCATTCCAAAGTACCGCCGAATCATCTCATACCGGTCGGCTCTGGAGGCAACATCATACCTGCCGTCGCCGTGTACTGCGAAATCTGCCGGAAGATCCAAGGGTTCGAAGCCGCTGCCCGTCCGATCATCACGCCGTCGCAGCCGGTCTCGGCCACCATGGCGCGCGCGTCTTCCGGAGTGCGGATGTCGCCGTTGCCAATCACCGGAATCGAAACCAGCGACTTCAACTCGGCGATCCACTGCCATTGCGCCTGCCCGCTGTATCCCTGCTCGCGGGTGCGCGCATGCATCGCCACCGCGTCCAGTCCGCAGCCCTCGGCCATCTTTGCCAGTTCGCGAAAGACCAGCTCGCTCTCGCTCCATCCCGCGCGGAACTTCACCGTGAACGGAATCTTAACCGCGGCGCGAACCGACTCGAAGATCTTCTGAATCACCGGCAGCTCGCGCAACAGTCCACTGCCGCCGTTGCACTTCACCACCTTCTTCGCCGGACATCCCAGGTTCAGGTCCACCAGGTCGAAGCCAAATCCTTCCACCATCCGCGCCGCCTCGGCCAGCGACTCGGGATTGGAGCCGAACAGCTGCGACGAGATCGGATGCTCGTCCTCGTAGAAGTGCAGAAAGCGCTGCGCCTTCTTATCCTTCTTCCGCACCACGCCATCGGCGGAGGTGAACTCGGTCATCAGCAGACCGCATCCATCCATCTCCCGGATGAAGCGCCGGAAGACCGTGTCGGTGATCCCGGCCATCGGTGCCAGCACGGTGGCCGGAGCGATCTCGACGCTTGCCAATCTTCAGGCGTCGCGGCAACCCGCACTCCGCCGGGCGCCTGGTAGATCTTGCGGGTTGTCATAAAACTTCTGCACCTCTCCATTGTATCGGCATTTCCCGTCCTGCCGATGATCAACCCAACTCCCTCACTTACCGCGGTAATCTTCTCCGCGAAACTCTCTTCCGGCATCACCGGGCGTATCCAAGGCATCACCATCCAAGGCATCACGAAGCACGCGGACATGGCTACCGCATATCGCCACCGGATATGGCTACCTGCACACAACCCGCCCCCGCCCTCCGACCCGCAACCCGCAACCCGGTCCATGCGCTTCTCTTCGTGCTCCTCGCCATCGGCCTTCCCGTCTTGGCTGGCCTGGGCTGGCACCAGGGCTCGGACAATCCCATCTGGCCGCTGCTTCGAAGCTCTCTCAATCTCTGCGAACTCCGTGAAGCTCCACTCTCGCCGCTCTCTCCGGATGGACGCTACCGCGTGCGCGTCGTGCAGGCCACCTGCCTGGGACGCTTCACCGAAACCCTCGTCTTCGTCACTGCTGCCGCCGAGCCCTGGCCGCCGTCCACCCTCGACCCCAATCGCGCCATCCTCGAGACGGCGGGGCTGCGCTCGCTGGATGCCATCGACTGGCAGGAGGCTTCCGGCAGCCAACCTCCCGTCCTCCAACTCTGGTTTGCTCCCGGCGCATCGCCGCATCAGATTCATCGCCTGGAACGCCACTGGCGTGAGGTCCTCATCCAGCCACGCACCAGTTCCCCAGCGGCCGGACGCCTCGACTACTAGCCACCAATGGCAAGCCCTCGCCGAAGCGAGGGCTCAATTCTTGCGCCGAGGGCGTCTTCACCCCAACAAGGATCGCTTGCCGGAGACCCCGACCACCCGCGGGATCAATTCTGTTCGGTCTTGGCCGGTTCCGCCTTGGGCTCGTTCTTGGCATACTTGCGGCGGAAGCGTTCGATACGGCCAGCGGTGTCGAGCACCTTCTGCTTACCGGTAAAGAACGGATGGCAGGCCGAGCAGATTTCAACGTGGATGTCGCCACGATTGGTGCTGCGCGTCAAGAAACTGTTGCCGCAAGCGCACTTCACGTGGATCTCTTCGTACTTCGGGTGGGTTGCTGCTTTCATAATCCTCATCCGTCTGTTGGAACAGACTCTCTAGTGTAACCTGCGCCGTCGCCGCCCGGCAACCTCGCGCCTACGGTGCTCTGCGCCGCCTTCGGCGGCCGCGCCTGCATGGTCCGCCCCATGTTCCATACAAAGGCGCAGCTTCCGCTAAAGATCGCAACCGGAATCGAGATGTTCCGGTACGCCAGGCTCATATCCGGCGTCCGGTGCATGATCGCGCTCCGGCAATCACCACGCCGAGGATTCCGCAGAACAATCCCGACGCCCATCCCCAGCCCGGTCCACAGCACCGTCAGCAGCAGTAGGCGGAAGCTTTTCATCAGCGTCCACACCAGCCAGCTCGGCTGCTTCATCGGCTCGCCGGCCACCAGCGACTTGCTTCCGCGCGCCTCCATTTCGCTGAGCTTCACGCTTTCCTCCTTGTTGTGCCGCACGCCTAGCATATCGCCGGAGGCCCGCCTGCGTTAGAATGATACTCTCCTATGTCCCACACCCAGCAAGCGACCACGCACTCGCCCGCCGAAGTATTAAGGCTCTCCCCCGTGCAGCAAGCCCCCAACGGCATCTGTTATGCCTGCCAGCGGCGAAGTCAACCTCTCTTCCGACGAACTGCAGCGCATGGTGGGCGCGGTTCCGCAGCCAATTGCCGCCGTCCTTACCCGCAAGGCATTCTACTTCGTTCCGCTCACCGTTGCCGACGGCGACCAGACCTTGATCGCCGACCGTTACGATGTCCTGCTCAGCGACCGCGCCGTCTGCCATCGCAATCTTACCCTGGGCGATGCGCAGTGCGTCTTTATCTCCACCCGGCTCATGGATGACCGCTTCTCGGTCGCCTTCGAGTTCTACATCAATGTCGCGCACGCCTTCGCCGAGCAAACCGGCTTCTCGCAGGCCTTTGCCGACCTGGTCTGGAAGCAGGCGCAGGATAAGGTGAAGGGCGAAACCTCGCTCGACGCCAACGAACTGCGCAAGATCGTCACCTCGAATGCGCCGGATGCGGAGAAGGCGCGCCAGGAGTACTTCGAGACCACCTTCGCCGACGCGATCGCCATCTACCTGCTCTCGCTCTACCTTGACGTGGACTACTACGAGCTGCGCGAGCGCGACTATCCGCTGCTGGCTCCGCCGGCCCTGGCCGAGCGCCTGCGCAAGGTGAACGAACTTTTCCCGCCGCCGCACGGCTTCGAATTCAACATCTTCTACAAGCGCCGTCCCGAGCAGCGCTAGCGAGCCGGAGCCGGCAATGATCGCGCATCTTCGCGGAACTCTTCTCGCCACCTCGCCGGGCCATGCCATCGTGGAGTGCCACGGCGTCGGATACGACGTTACGGTTTCCATGAACACCTTCACCCAACTTCCCGAGGCCGGCCAAGACGTATCGCTGTTCATCTACACCCATGTGCGGGAGGATCAGATTGCGCTCTTCGGATTTCATCTCGCCGAGGAGAAAGCGCTCTTTGAAAAACTGCTCTCGGTCAGCGGCATCGGCCCCAAGCTCGCGGTCAATATTCTCGGCGGAATGAACACCGCGCGAGCTGGTCGCCACCATCCGCGGCGGCGATGCCGCCAAGCTCACCCGCATGCCCGGAGTCGGCAAGAAAACCGCCGAGCGCATGGTGCTCGAACTCAAGGACAAGCTGGCGGAATTCGGCGTGACTCCGGCGGCGCCGCGCCCCAGGCATCGTACTCGAAGAAGATGTACTTTCGGCGCTCATCAACCTCGGCTACCAGCCCGCCGCCGCCGAAAAATCGCTGGAACAACTCGGCCCCGCCGACGGACGCAGCTTCGAACAACTCTTCCGCGCCGCGCTGGCACAGCTCGCACACTAACCCATCGCAATGCTGTTTTAAAGGACGCAAGCCAAAGCAGTGCTCATGGGATCGCTATCAATAGTCCTGCGCTTATGCCAGCCGATTGCTCATGCCCTCGCCCAAAGCTGTAGTCGTAGCCCGGTTCCACGTACCAGCCGAATCGATGCTTGGTGAACGGCCAGAACATAAAATCCAACACCGCTTCACCGGCGACTGCGTTCGTTGTAATGCCGTATGCCCTCGTATGAACCCACTCGGGGCCGACCCCGCACATAAACTCCACTTTCTTGGAGAGAGTCCAAGGCTTCTTGAACAGAAGGTCGGTATCCCACTCCGTCGAATGACGACGGAAGAGCGCTGTAACTCCCGCCTCAAGTTCCAGCCAGTTCTCGATCGGTGTAACTTCAACCGCGACGTTGGGGCCGAAGCTCGCCCCGCCGTCTTCGAGACTCCAGCCGGCAGCTCCCCCAATCTCGACGATTGCGGCAGGCTCCTTTTCAACTTCAACCGATTGCGCGAAGGTGTTTCCAGAACAGAGAAACAAAGATGCAAGCAAGACGAATCTTGTCGCGCTCCTTCGATGTGCCAGTGCCCGTATTCCAGCGTCAGTATGCTTTTTCAAACCGCCTCCTGATTCCAGAACACCAAGCCAACGCCAAGCTCACGCATCCCGTGAATGAGAACCATCGGATTGTGACACACCGGACCTTGCACCTCATCGCATTTTCATGGCGGAATCATTGGCGATAACAGGGTCAACTATCCCGAAGCGGCAAGCCGCGCGGCCCAAAGCGCGAACCGCAGCGGAGCGCGCCTTCCGTTTCGATGCCCCAAGATTTCCTCTTCCTCAATCGCCAATCGTCGACTGGCGCGCAGGAAACGGCGGAAGAATCTTTACCAATACCGCCAGGATAAAGAAAGGAAGGATCAGCAGTGCGGCGGCCATCAGCTCCCCCTCGCGCGAGATCAGGTCCAGCTTGTACGTGGTGTAGCCGAGAAAGCTTTTGGAGAAGAGTTGTCCGCCAATCACCACGTTCCAGCGCATCGCGAAGATGCCGACGATCGTCAGGCACCCGCACACCGCGTACGCTGCCCGGCGTAGCTTCTCCGGCACATCGAACATCTGAATCAAACCCAGGGTAAGGATTGGCACCACCGTCCCGAGCACGATCTGCAACACGATCTGCGAAAAGAACAGCTTGGTGTGAAACAGAAAATCCAGCGAGCGAAACGATTCGTCGGACTCGTAGATGCGGTGGATCAGGTCGAGCATCTCCAGCGCAAAGTCGATGATGAATGTGTACAGCAGATACTGCGCCACGGTATCCACGCAGCGCATATCGATCGGCTCGCGGCGGATCTTCATCATCGCCATGTAAATCAGCAGCACGATCGCAATGCCGCTTACCATGGCGGAGAAAATAAAGACCACCGGCATCAGCGGCGAGGACCACCACGGATTCGCCTTGACCGATCCGAAGATGAATCCCACGTATCCATGCAGCAGGAAGGCCGATGGAATGCCGATCAGCGTGACCACCCAGCCAGCGCGCTCATCCACCCGCAGTGCGCCCTCACTGATATTGCTGGAGCCCAAGCTGAGCGCGCGGTAGAGCAGACGCTTCAAGCCCGTGCTGCTCTGCGAGAGCAACACGATCTCATGCCGGTAATCGAGCCAGACCTCCAGCAGGAGCACGGCCATCAGGTACCAGAGATAGACGAAGCCGAACATGGCCATCGCCGAAGTCTTGTGCGGGGTCAGATACATCTCCAGCGAGCGCTCCGGATGCCCCAGGTGCAGTTGCAGCGGCAGCGGAGCCACCAGCAGGAATGACAGCGCCGTCAATAGCGCCAGCCGGTACGTAGGCTTGACCGCGCCCACATGGAAAATGCGTTCCAGCGACGCCAGGATGAACGCCCCAGCCACCAATCCAGTTACAAAGGGATAGACCACAATCAACACGCTCCACTGGAGCTCGACCTCGTTCGGATACATGAACCCGTCCATCGGCATGATCGCAATCTCCTTGGCGTACCGAGTTAACGCACCGAACCATCCAGGTCGTGGTAGAAGGCCTTTGCGCCGGTTGCCAGATGCGGCTTCAGCACCTGCACGCTGTGGGTCTTTAAGAATTCATGGATGGGATCGGCAGGGTTCTTCAGGTCCGCCAACTGCCGCGCCCCCGTGGGACAGCTTTCGCAGCATGCCGTAGTCAGGCCCTTGGTGATGCGGTGGTAGCACAGCGAACACTTCTCCGCCGTGTGCTTCGCCGGATGCAGAAAGCGGCATCCGTAGGGACAGGCCTGCACGCAATACCGGCAGCCAAGGCAGTAACTCTCATCCACCAACACGACGCCGTCGGGGGAATGAAACGTGGCTCCCACCGGGCAGACCTGCGTGCATGGCGACTCCGAGCAGTGATTGCACATCTTCGGCACGAAGAAGTTCTTGCCACCCACAGCCGTGCTGGGTGGAAAACCATTCTTGCCGCCGTTGGGAGAATCCACCTGCGGCGTCTCCTGATGCCAGTCCGAGACGTGGTAACGCTCCACCCAGGTGCGGAAGTAGCCCTCAGGAACGTTGTTCTCCGTGGCACAGGCACGCACGCAGTTGCCGCAGCCAATGCACTTGTCGATGTCCAACAACATGCCCCACCAGTGTTCGCTGCGGTTGTAGTTGGGCGAGATCTCCGGCGTCCCGGCCACAACATACTTCCATGCCATGGCCGCGGCGGGAAGAAGCACGAGCAGTTGCCGTCGCGTGATCATGATTTCTTCTCCGCCGGCTGCAGCAGCGGGCTATGCGGCACATGACAGCTCTTGCAGAGCACTCCGCCCGAGTGCTCTTTGCTCACCACCTGCGGGAATGATTTTGGCTTGGCGATGTTCTCTTCATGGCAGCGCGCGCAGAGCACGGCCGTATCTGGCAGTTGCGGCACCACGGAAGCAGGATCGGCGGCATGAGCGGCAAGCGGGCCGTGGCACGCCTCGCAGTTCACGCCCGCATGTTTGCCAGCTGTCTTCACTTCCAGCACATCGGCGTGGCACTCTTCACAACTCTGGTGACCGGCAAAGGAAATCGGCTTCGACGAAAGCTCGGCCAGCGCATCTCCCCGATAGTGGCCATACTGTCCGAAGCTCTTGGGAACGAAGTGCGCCCGCACCAGCAGAAACACCACGAGCACAATTGCAAACGCTGCCGCAAGCCGGACCAGATGTTCCGCGTCTTTGAGAACCTTCACGCCACACTCCGCACTCAGCCGCTCGCCATATCTTTTTGAGCGGCTCCGAATGGCTGATACTGATACCTCACCCGCGCACAGCCTGCTGTGACGCGGCGCACATATCCATGTGACTCATGGAGAGCCATGGCGCAAGCAGCCGGAAGGTGTGGGTGTAGATGGCGATCGATCACGGCAAGGCAGCGCGATCCGCTCCCGCCGCAATGTTAGGACGTCGCCTTCATCCGTTGCAGCAGTTCCTGTGACATCGCCGTGAATTCCTGAGACGCCTGCTCATCGCCCATCTCGAAGATGGGCTTCTGGAGCGAGACGGATTCAGGGACAGCCACGCGCTCCCGCAATTCTGTTTGCAGCACCAGCTTCCCGAAGCGTGTCCGCAGATTCGCCAATAGGTTCTCGCGATGGGCGGCTTTGCGTCCCACGCGGGAGATAATGATTCCGGCGTTGGTAATTTTGTGGTCGAGGTTCTCGCACAACTCTTCGACGCGTGTGTTCAGCAACGCAATCCCAAGCATGGAGAGGTAATCCGGAGGAACCGGCACCACGTAATGGGTGCTCATGGCAAGCGCGTTTTGGGTCGGGATCGTCAGGTTCGGCGGACAGTCGCACACCACCATGTCGTACTGATCCAGCACGGGCTTGAGCGCTTTTCTCAGCCTCAATTCCCGCCCGGCCGCCCCGCCCAGATCCAGATCCACGGAGAAGAGACTGATGTGCGAAGGCACCAGGTCCACATTCTTGAAGACGCCCTTTTTGATCACGGTCTTGGCGTCGTTGTGGTTGGTCTCGCCGGCGATGCTCCGCACCCCGAGCAGGGAGGCAATCGTGCCATACTGCTGCGCGTGTTCTACCCAGTCCTCGCCCCGAATGCAGGAGAAGGTCGCATTGGTCTGCGGGTCGCAATCCACCAGCAGCGTGCGCATGCCTTCGCGTCCGCAGTAGGCCGCAAAGTTGACCGAGATGGCCGTTTTCCCTACACCGCCCTTGAGATTGACACACGCTAGTATGGTTGGCATTCGCACCTGCCATCAGAGTTGCTGATGGCATTCAGTCTAGCAGAGGAGTTCCTGCCCTGAAACACCGGCGACCTGCCCTAGCGAGATGGGGCCAGCAGAACGATCTTCCCAATGCCACCCTTTTCCGCCAGCACCTGTGCCTCCGCTGCATCCTGCAGAGGAAGCCGGCGAGCGATCGGCAGAACGAACTTGCCATCGCGCACATCATCGGCAAATTCACGAACCTTCGATGGATCGGGCTTGGCAAAGACCCGCGTGATCTCGACGGCCGGGTACTGCGCCGCCGTACCCTCCGGCAAGACTGAGGCATAGCCAACCGAGCCTCCCGGCTTCACCTTGGCAATCAACTTCGCGGCAACCTCACCGCCAACCGTGTCCGCAATCGCATCCACAAGGCCAAGCTTCGCAATGGCTTCGTCGTCATCGATTGCCACCACGCCGGCGACGCCCAGCAATCGAGCGTCCTCCAGTTGCGTCGTGCGAACCCCCGCAATCACCTGCGCACCCAACTTCTTTGCCGTATGCACCGCAGCTCGCCCCACGCTTCCCAGCGCTCCGGTGACCAGTACCGTCTGTCCCTTTTGCAGCTTCGTCGCCAGGCGGACCAACTGGTCTCCGGTCAAAGCAATCAGCGGAATCGCCGCCGCATCCACCAGCTCTACTCCGTCCGGCAGATGAGTCACGTCTGAGTCGGCGACGGCCACCAGTTCGGCATAAGCTCTGTTGGTGAGGGCAAGCACGCGCTCCCCGATTTTGAAGTGCTTCACGTTGGCGCCCACGGCGCGAACCACGCCACTCACGTCGCGGCCAAGAATGGCCGGAAACGACAGCGGAAAATCCTTCTGTCTCGCCCCCGAACGAACCTTCCAGTCAATCGGGTTCACGCTCGTCGCAGCCGAGGCGATCAACACCGTATCGCCGCTCACCTGCGGATCGGGAACATTATCTTCAAACTTCAGTTTTTCAGGGCCGCCATACTCATGCAGCACAACTGCCTTCATGGTGTCTCTCCTGTGCAGGCCACGGAGCACGCAGTGCCATCGGCGGGCTGCTTACGAATTGTCACCCGATCCCAAGCTGATTTGGATCACGGAAGCGGGCGATGTGGGCTCGTCCCCGCAGTCGGAACACTCGCCTCCAGAAGCCGGAGATTTTCTCGGCCGGGGAACGGCGAATTTCGCTTTCGTGGATTCCATTCCTCGCAATGTTTCGACATAGGCGGAAGGAAGCTGGCGATCCACGGCCCCTTGGACGATGAAGTTGAGATACTCCTGGCTGGGTTTCTGCGGAATCCCCAGTTTGTTTTTCTTGTAGAGGAGGACGGTGTAAACCTTTCCGGCCTGGTCCGTCACCTTGACCGGCGAATGGAAGTAGGCTCCCGTTCCATCCAGGCGTGCATCCTGCGCGTTGTCGAGCCGTTCCCTGTCAGCAGGACTCAGCTCGTACACTACGCCCCAAACGTCGTGGCCGGGAGCCGGAAGCACGGTTTCCTCGGCACCGTCCCAGACTGCAGAATAGTCGAAGAAGGCGAGCTGATGATCCGCAAGCTTTGCGGCCGCGACCACCTTGGGGTTGGCGCCTCGCGCCAGCATCTGCTCCTTGTTCATGTTCGAGCCGTATGCGAAGAGATGCAACTCCCCTGAGACTCCGTTCTCAAACACCAACTCGGAAGACCCCGCGAAGGCTTTTTTCCTCGATACTCCTGCCATCTTCAACCTCCTGTTTGCAAACAGTTCGCGAAAACCACGCAGCAGCGGCGCTTTAGATATCGAGGTTCTTCACGTCGAGCGCATTGTCCTCGATGAACTTGCGGCGGGATTCGACGTCTTCGCCCATCAGGGTTGTGAAGATGGTTTCGGTCTCCGCCAGATCCTCGAGCCTCACCGAGAGCAGGGTGCGGCGCGCAGGGTCCATGGTGGTCTCCCATAGCTGCTCGGCGCTCATCTCGCCCAGCCCTTTGTAACGCTGGATCTGATAATCCTTGCGTCCCTGTTCCAGGACGAAGTTGAAGAGGTCGCGTACGGTCTTTTTTTCGACCGGCTCGCGCGAGCCTCCCTTGGCGGCAACGCGCGTGGGGGCGCCACCCTTGATGGTCTTGCCCTCGACCTTGTCGGCATCCGCCTGCTCGGCGGCCGAGACGGCGTCTTCCGTCTCGTCCTTTGCGGCCTCCAGGTTCTTGACCCACTCGACCCGGAAGGGCGGCTTCATGAACTCCGCGATCTGGCGGTAGCGCACCATCATCTGCTTATATTCGGGGCTTGAGATGAGTCCCCAACTGATGGCGTGCGGAGTGCCCTGCGAGGTGACGAAGCGCACGTCCCAGAGCTCGTGCTCTTCGTCGAAGAGGGTAGAGACCGACATGAACTGCTCTTCTTTGGCGATGCTCTTGAGCCGGGCCTCAATGTCTGCGATGCGCGTGGGCACCGCGTCGGGTGTGCCGTGGAAGTCTTCCCGGTGGGAGAGATCAAACTCGGGAAGCATCTCGGTGACGCGCTCGTTGCGAATGCGCTTGTCCACCTTGTCCAGCGAACCGAGGTACTCGTTGAGGCGGGTCATGAACTGGGTGAGCTGCTTGGATTCCAGCCGCGCGGTGCCGTCGCCATAGCCAACCACCAGGCCCTCGGAGGCGCGCTTGATCATGACCTGCACGAACTCCGCGTCGTTCTTGATGTACTGCTCGAAGCGGCCCTTCTTAATGCGATAGAGCGGCGGCTGCGCGATGTAAATGTTGCCGCGCTTGATCAGCTCCTGCATGTGGCGGAAGAAGAACGTCAGCAGCAGGGTGCGGATGTGCGAGCCGTCCACGTCGGCATCGGTCATCAGGATGATTTTGCCGTAGCGCACCTTGGACGGATCGAAGTCGTCCTTGCCGATGCCGCAACCGAAGGCGGTGATCATGGCGCGGATTTCCTCGTGGCCGAGCATCTTGTCGTAGCGCGCCTTCTCGACGTTGAGGATCTTTCCCTTGAGAGGCAGGATGGCCTGGAAGCGGCGGTCGCGTCCCTGCTTGGCGGTGCCGCCTGCGGACTCGCCCTCGACGAGATAGACCTCGCAGCGATCCGGGATCGCGCTCCGAGCAGTCGGCCAGCTTGCCGGGCAGTCCGCCACTGTCGAGCACGCCTTTGCGGCGGGTCAGGTCGCGAGCCTTGCGCGCAGCTTCGCGGGCGCGGGCGGCGTCAATGGCCTTGTTGATGATCTTGCGGGCGACCTGCGGGTTCTGCTCGAAGAACTTGCCGAGCTGATCGTTGATAAACGCCTGCACCGGGCCGGCGATATCGGAGTTGAGCTTGCCCTTGGTCTGACCTTCAAATTGCGGCTGCGGCAGCTTGACGCTGACCACCGCGACCAGCCCTTCGCGCACGTCGTCGCCGGAGAGATTCTCCTTCATGTCCTTGAACAGACCCAGCGACTGTCCGGCAGCGTTGATGGTGCGGGTGAGCGCCGAGCGGAAGCCCTGCAGATGCGTGCCGCCGTCCACCGTGTTGATGTTGTTGGCGAAGCTGAAAACGGTTTCGCTGTAGGCATCGTTGTACTGCATGCCGATCTCGACCGCGAGAGCCGTCCTTCTCCTCCGATTCCATGTAAATCGGTTTTTCGTGGAGGACGTTCTTGCCCTTGTTGAGATGCTTGATGAATTCGGCGATGCCCCCGCTGAACTTGAACTCCGTACGTGCTTGGCCTCGCCGGTCTTCTGGTCGGTGGTGCGCTCGTCGGTGAGCGTGATGATCAGGCCCTTGTTGAGGAAGGCGAGTTCGCGCAGACGATTGGCGAGGGTGTCGTAGTTGTACTCGGTGACGGTGAAGATCGTGCGGTCCGGCACGAAGTGAACCTTGGTGCCGCGGCGCTTGGTGGTGCCCGTCTTGGTCAGCTTGGTGGTGGGAACGCCCTCGGAATATTCCTGCTCCCAGATGGCGCCGTCGCGGCAGATCTCCAGATCGAGTTGCTCGGAGAGCGCGTTGACGCAGCTGACGCCGACGCCGTGAAGACCGCCGGAAACCTTGTAGGTGGAGCTGTCGAACTTTCCGCCGGCGTGCAGCACGGTCATCACCACCTGGGCTGCGGACAGGCGCTCGCCGTCCACATCCATCTCATCCACGGGAATGCCGCGGCCATCGTCGACCACGGTGATGGAGTTGTCGAGATGAACGTCACGTCGATCTTGCTGGCGTATCCTGCCAGGGCTTCGTCCACCGAGTTGTCCACGACTTCGTAGACAAGATGGTGCAGGCCCATTTCACCGGTCGAGCCGATGTACATGGCGGGACGCTTGCGCACCGCTTCCATGCCACCGAGAACCTTGATCGAATCAGCGGTGTAACCGGATTCGGCTGTGGTTGCGGTCTTCTTGTTCAGTTCTTCCACGTGGGGTGTTATCTCTTTCCCGGCTTCGGCAGTTGTTGGCTTTGAGGACATTTGTGATTTCCAGGGATCGTAGTGGCTCCGGCAGCAGGTAAGCGCGCCGGCAACGCAGGGACGACGAAAAACAGAGTGCCGCAACCCAGATTCTCATCTGTTTGCTTTGTCATACTCATTGAATTCAGCTTCGAGGGATGACCGGTTCGAATCGTCGTCACCTGGATACATTGCAACCTGTATTCATTTTACCATGAAACGAAATTCGTTGGTTTTCCGTAACCGACTGAAACGGCGAGATTTAGCAAGGGTTCGCCAGGGGGTGTCAGAGGGCGCGAAAATCACCCCGGCCGAAACCTCCGTCTACTCTGTTTCCTTGCCGTCCAACTTCGCGCAACCAGCGGTTTGCATAGTGGAGCTGGCGCGGGAGGCTGGAGAATGAGCGGCAACAGAAAGGCGCCCCGCGAGGAGCGCCCGACAAGCCGAACTTGCTTGCGTCAGATCCGCATCGGCATGACGACGTAGCGGTACTTGTAGTCCTCGACGCCCTCGGGGCGGAGCTGGCCGGCCGATTGCGAGTCCTTGAACTCGATGCGGACGTTCTCGCTGTCGGTGGCTTTGAGGAAGTCCACCAGGTACTGCGAGTTGAATCCGATGGCCAGCGCTTCTCCGCTGTAATCGGTTTCAATCGAGTCCTCGGATTCGCCGGTCTCGGTGGAGGAGGAGGAGACGCGCAGTTCATTATTTCTCGAAGCGCATCTTGATAGCGCCCGAACGTTCGTCGGCGAATTGGGCGACGCGCTGGATGGCTGCCTGCAGATCCGCGGTGCGGACGCTGACGCTCTTGTTGTGCTCCTTGGGCAGAACCGCTTCGTAATTGGGGAACTGGCCGGTCAACTGGCGCGAGGTGAGCAGGCGGGAGCCGAGGCGGAAGAAGAGGGTGGAGTCGTCTTTGGCAAACTCCACAAATTCGATCTCCGGGGCACCGAGCAGGGAGAGCAACTCTACCATTGCCTTGCGTGGGATCAGCGTCTTCAGCTCGCCTGCAATGTCAAAAGAGAGGCCTTCCTTCACGATGTGGGCCAGGCGATGTCCGTCGGTGGCGACCATGGTGATGGACTCGGGCTTCAAGACCAGCAGCGCGCCATTCAGGGTGTAGCGCGACTCCTCGTTGGAGATGGCAAAGACCGTCTTTGCGATCAGCGTTCGGAAGGTCTGCGCCGGAATCTTGACCACGCTGTTGATGGGAAACACCGGCACGCTGGGAAAGTTCGAGCGGGCCATGCCCACCATCTTGGTGATGGAGCGGCCGGCGCGGATGTTGACCCAGTGATTCTCCAGCAACTTGATGCTTATGTCGCCGTCGCCGAGGAGCTTTACATAGTCGTAAAGTTTGCGGGCGGGGATAGTGCAGGCACCATCCTTCTTCACTCCAGCCGGGCAACTGGTGCGCAGGCTGAGATCCAGGTCGGTGGCCGTGATGGTCAACTCGCCCTCGGCGGCTTCAAAAAGAAAATTGGACAGGATGGGGATGGTCGTCTTGCGCTCGACCACGCCCTGGGTCGCAGTGAGTTCCTTGAGCAAGTCGGATTTGCTGACCGTGATCTCCATGGCGGTTCCTTGAGCGATCGCTGTCTCTGGCATAGATTTCCCCAAAACCTTTCGCTGGCTACAACTTGCACTTATATCAAACTATCGCTAACAGAAACCAGCAGTAATCGCAGTCACATTGGAAAAGTAGAAATACTAGAAAAATCTATCACTGTTCGGAACTTAGGGCGAGAAAGAGCTGGGAAAGAGAACACTTTCAGGAAACACCTTAGCCGTAGAAGCGACGGAAGAGGCGTCGTTTCAAGGTTGTGCACAAATTCCACAGCGATTCCACAGCCGGGAACTCCGTCCTGTGAGCGGGATAAATGCCGTGTAAATGGCTGGGGTTTAGCAGGTTAGCGCAATCACAACGCAATCGAGCGATGCCGTGGATTGCAGGTCGCACAAACGTTAGCGGATTTGAAAGATTATTTATCAACCGCTCTCTCCGAGGCACGACGCGGAGCTCAAAGGCGGGGTTGATCGCTCATTCAAGGAAAAGTTTTGCCAGCGGTTTTGCTTCTGCTCTTAAACAACTTCAAAGGAAAACAATTACTAGCAGTAGCAGTAGGCGCCTCGGAAATGTGGAAAAACAGGGAAGTTCGTTTGGTCCTATGACGTTGAGAGGAAAATTTGCGCGGAAAAGCCAACCGGGCAGGAGAGCGGAGGGTGCAAGGAATCGAAAGCCAGGGAAGAATGGACCGGATTGTACACACCCTGCACAGAGCTTCCACAGGCGGAAAGCAGGCAAAGAAATGCCCGGGGCACTGGAAGTGCGGCCCGGGCTTGGAGTTAGTTGCTCAACTGCTCTGTGAGTTTGTTGAGCATCCTGTTCAAATCTTTGTCGTCCTTGCGCTGGATGTTGATCTTCTCAATCGAGTGCAGGACGGTGGTGTGGTGCTTTCCGCCGAACTGGCGGCCGATCTCAGGCAGCGATGCCTCGGTGAGGTGCTTGCAGAGATACATGGCAATCTGGCGCGGGAAGACAATCTGGCGCGAGTTGTTCTTGGCCTTGATCTCGGGAACGCGCAGGCCAAACTGCTCGCTGACCGCCTTTTGAATCGCCTCGATGGTCACCTTGCGGCTCTGCTGGTCAATGATGTTCTTGAGCACCTGCTGGGCGGTGGCAAGGTTGATCTCGGCACCGGTCAGCGAACCATAGGCAACCAGGCGAATCAGCGCGCCTTCCAGTTCGCGCACGTTGCTGCGAATATTGCTGGCGATGAAGTGACAGACATCGTCGGGCAGCGCTGACGTGCTCGCTCTCCGCCTTCTTCTGCAGAATTGCCATCTTGGTTTCAAGATCGGGCGGCTGAATATCGGCGATCAGTCCCCACTCAAAGCGCGAGCGCAGGCGATCTTCGATCTCGGCCAACTCCTTGGGCGGACGATCACTGGCGATGACGATCTGACGGTTGGTGTCATGCAGCGCATTGAAGGTGTGGAAGAACTCCTCCTGGGTGCGCTCTTTTCCGGCGAGAAACTGGATGTCATCGATCAGCAGCACGTCGACGCCGCGGAAGCGATCGCGGAAACTCACCATCTTGTCGTGCTTGATGGAGTTGATCATCTCGTTGGTGAATTTTTCGGTGGAGAGATAGACGATGGAGCTGTCCGGCTGACGCAGCTTGACCTCATGGCCAATCGCCTGCATCAGATGGGTCTTGCCCATTCCGACGCCGCCATAGAGGAAGAGCGGATTGTATGCCTTGCCGGGAGCCGTGGCGACGGCGAGAGCGGCGGCATGGGCGAACTGGTTTCCGCCGCCAATGACGAAGCCGCTGAAGGTGTAACGCGGGTTGAGCTGCGCCGCGCCATCGAAATCAAAGCGCGACTGCGCCGCCGGACGCGGCGTAGAGCCATTCAGTCCGCCGTTGTGGCGAACCACCGGACCGGAGCCGGCTCCGGCTCGGGAGCGGCGGTGACGAACTCGACATCGTCGTAGGTAAGGCCGAGATTCTCGATGGCTTCCAGAATCAGGTCGTTGTAGCGCTCTCCGATGGTGCAGAACTCAGGCGAGGGAACGGCGACAAAGAGCTTGCCATCGGCGTCGTGGCTGAAGCGCGTGGGCTTGAACCACGTGTCGTAGGAGTGGCGGTTGACCTTCTTTTCCAGAGCATCCAGGATTTGCATCCACGGATTCGGTGTTGACGTAACCAAAGCTGACATGTATGCCGACCATTGTCCTCACTCAAGCCCGCGAGCTTCCCTGCCTTACACATTGTGGAAATGCTAAGGTGGTGGCCCTGCTGGGACTTGGCTGGACGGATTTTAAAATGTCGTCGCTGAACAGACTCAACCGCACAGGCACAACGAATAGACCTGTGAAGCTGGGGGGTGCGGAGCGTGAACCACCACTTGTAACTCGCGGCTGGACCGGCCCGGAAACTAGCAACCGCAATCGGATACTAGCACGAATCCAAGGCCTGCCGAAGCGCGGCTCCACACATTTCTCTGCGACGCAGTGTTCTCACTTTTGCGCCTTTTGATGGCACTTCGTCAAGAGGGAAATAGACCAATGCAGCACGGAAGGTGCAGAGAAGCGAAAGAAAAATGTTCGTGGCCCCGCGCGAGGGCTTTCCGGCTCCTTCGCGGGGCAGTTTGGCCGAAGGGGCATCCTTCATTTATACTTTCCCTTTGCTCATCGACATTTCTTGAAGCAGGAGCAGTCAGTCAAATGCCTAAACGGACATTCCAACCCAACCGCCGCCACCGTTCCAAAGTGCACGGATTCCGGCAGCGTATGAAGACCAAGAGCGGCCAGGCCGTATTGTCGCGCCGGCGCGCAAAGGGACGCAAGCGCGTCTCCGTTAGCCCCGGATACCGCGATTAACCAACGCAGAACCACGCCCGTTCCTGGCCCATGTCACAAACGCTGAAACAGCCATTCTCGGCCGAGCAGGCTAGCTGAACCATGGCAATCCTGAAAGGGGAGCGGCTGAAGCGAAAGAAGCAGGAACGCGAACGCCGTGGATGACAGCGTGAGCGACACACCGAAAGGCAGTTTCCCGAAGACCGCGCATTTGCTGAAGCACTCGGACTTTCAAAGGGTGTATCAACAGGGGCGGCGCCACTTTTCCGGGAACATGACCGTCTTTTATTTGCGCGCCCAAACTGCGGCCAATCCGAAGCTGTTCCCGGGCCGAACGAGGCCGGGACAGCCGAGCAGCTGCGCGCGCCGGCAGATGGGCCGGGTGCGCATCGGATTCACCGTCTCTAAAGCTCTGGGCGGATCGGTGGAGCGCAACCGGATGCGGAGACGCACCCGGGAGGCGGTCCGGCACCACCTTGCCGATGCTGCGAGGAGATCACGCGACGCGGTGGACGTGGTGATCAACCCGAAGAAGAGTCTGCTGGAGGCGGAGTTCGGGCAGATCTCGCAGGAGATCGAGCGCGCCTTTCGCGTGATCCGGCAGCATTGCGAAGTTGCGGATACGCGGCGGATAAGGCAGTGGAGAAAAGGGCGGCCGAAAGCGGGAGGCACGGCGCGGATGAGAAAGCTCATGCTGAGGCTGCTTGCGGTGTATAAGCGTTACGTCTCGCCGCAGTTGCCGGTTGCCTGCCGCTTTACGCCGACTTGCTCGGAGTACGCGGCGGAAGCGGTGACCCGGCATGGAGCGCTGGGCGGCACGTTGCTGGCGCTCTGGCGTCTGTTGCGCTGCCATCCCTTGGGCGGGCGCGGGTTGGACCCGGTTCCAGAGCATTTTGGCTGCCGCGTGCGCGAAAGCGCTGCGGCCCGCACCCATTAGAACCAAGGCGCGCGTACTGGCGGAGGCCGGACGCGCAAGGTCAGGACTGTGAAATATCAACTGGCGGCCACGGCCGCGCAGATCGGCATACTACCTTGAGCGAGTTCCAGAATCCGCAGAACCAGCCCGGCATAGACAAGCGCGTGATGATTGATTTTTGCCGTTACGATGCTGCTGTTGGTGGTGGCCCAGCAGTTCCTGGTCAAGCCGCAGCCAGCCGAAGCAGCAGCAGGCGGCGCAGAATGCGCCGGCTCCGCCAGTGCCGCGCAGGCAGCGCTGAGTGCCGCTCCGGCGCCTGCGGCGTCAACCCTGGCCGTGGCCGCGCTGAAGGCCGAGAGCGAAAGCACCACGGTCGTGGAAAACGATCTCTACCGCATCACCTTCACCAACCGCGGCGGACTGGTCAAGAGCTGGATTCTGAAGAAGTATCAAGGACGACAGCGGCCACGAACTGGAGTTGGTGCACGAGCAGGCCGCGGCGCAGTATGGCTATCCTCTTTCGCTGTGGAGCTGGGATGAGCCGCTGCGGGAGACGCTGAACAGTGCGCTGTACGTTGCCAGCGAAACGGGCAACGCCGGTTCGGCGAAGGATCTCTCCTTTGAGTACGCCGATGGCGACCTGGTGGTGAAGAAGGACTTCCACTTCGACAATAGCTATGTCGTCGGCGTGAAGACGAGCGTGCGCCAGGGCGGAAGCTATCTGACGGCTCTGCCCGACCTGGCCCGCCGGATTTGGTGACGCCACCGGACTGCCGAGCTACGCCGAGCAGCATCTGGACTACGTTGCCACCGGCGAAGACGTAAAGCGCCTGAAGCTGGACAAGAAGGGCAACTCCATCAGCGGCGGACGGGTGCAGACGGGCAACTTCCAGTGGGTCGGCGCCTCCGATGCATATTTCGGCGCGGTCTTCCTTCCCGAGCAGCCGCAGAACGCCGCCTTTGCCGAGCTGCGCAACTCGATCGAGATCCCGAAAGATCCGGCCAATCCGCAGGGCGAGAAGGCCAAGGCGGAGGTGCTTGGGCGTCGCTGTCGGAACCCTGAACGCACCGTCGAACGTGCGCCTGTTTGCCGGGCCCAAGGCGGTCGACGTTCTTGAGACCGTGCACAGCGCCAACGGCGTGGATCTGCACGGCACGCTGGATTTCGGCTTCTTCGGATTTATCGGGCGGCCGCTGTTTGCCTGGGTGCGCTGGACGCAGCAGCACTGGACCTCGAACTGGGGCTGGACGATCATCCTGGTCACGGTGCTGATCAACGTTGCGCTGCTGCCGCTGCGAATTTCGCAGATCAAGTCGTCGATGAAGATGCAGAAGGTCGCGCCGCAGATGCAGCAGATCCAGGAGAAGTACAAGAAATACAAGCTGGATGATCCGCGCCGCGGGGAGATGCAGAAGGAGATCGCCGCGCTCTACAAGGAGCACGACGTCAACCCGGTGGGCGGATGCCTTCCGGTGATCATCCAGATGCCGTTCCTGTTCGCCTTCTACACCATGCTGAGAAATGCGATTGAGCTGCGGCATGCAGGCTGGCTCTACCTCAGCCGATCTCTCGGCGCCCGATCACTACCACATCATTCCGATTGCGACCATCGTGCTGATGTTGGCGATGCAGCGCATGATGCCGGCCACGGGCATGAGCAAGGAGCAGCAGAAAATGATGAACATGATGACTCCGGTCATGATTGGCCTGTTCACCTGGTCGGTGGCTTCCGGACTGGGCCTGTATATTATTACCGGCACGGTGGTGCAGATTGTTCAGCAGGCGATCATGAACCAGACGGAGATGGGACGCGAGATGCGCGTGATGGCCGAGAAACGCGCCCTGAAAGCAGCGGAAAAGAAGCGGTAACCGGCGAGGAGTAGCGATGGCAATCGAAGAAAAGATAGCGGCGGCAAAGCAGATCAATGAATTGCTGAACAACATTGTCCGGCTGGGCGGTTTCCGCGTGAAGTACCGCATCGCGGTGGATCCGCCGGTGAACCAGGGCGCGGAGTGGGACCGGCCGGCGATCCTGGTGGACTTCTCCGGTCCGGACAGCGGGTTGCTGGTGGCTCGCGGCGGCGAGCTGCTGCACGCGCTGGAGATGGTCACGGTGGAAGTCGGTGGGCGACATGCTGGACGAGCATGACCGGATCAGCTTCGACTCGATGGGATTCCGCCAGGCGCGCACCGACGAGCTGGTCATGTCGGCCAAGGTTGCGGCCGAAAAGGTTCGCAACAGCGGCGCGCCGTATGCCTTCAGTCCCGATGAACAGCCGCGAACGCCGGGTGGTGCATCTTGCGCTGCGCGACGTGGAGGATCTGCGCACCGAAAGCGAAGGCGAAGGTCCGGCGCGGCATCTTGGTTGTGTATCCGAAAGACTACAAGGGCAAGGCTCCGGCCGCGCCCGCGTGCGGGACGTCCCGGCCGGCACGGCGCAGCGAGGATAAGATCACTCAAGCCGAGCCAATCATTTGAGCCCCGTTGCGATTCGATGAGAATATCGCAGCGGGGCTTTTTTCGGTGCGAAGTTCGGAATTTGCAACTCGAAGCCGCTCGGAAGGGAGCAAGGCGTGAACCTGGACGACACCATCGTAGCCATTGCAACACCGCCGGGACGCGGCGGGATCGGCGTGGTGCGTCTGGCCGGCCCGGAGTCGAAGGCCATCGCGGCGCGGATGTTGCATCTTCTCCGCAGGACGCGAGCTGGAGGCCAATCGCGCGCTCTTCGCGCGAGTTGATCGAGATCGAAAGCGGCGAGCGCATCGATGAGGTCGTGGCGACCTGGTTCGCAGGCTCCGCACTCCTACACCACCGATGAGATCGTCGAAATCAGTTGCCATGGCTCGCCCGTGGTATTGCGCCGCGTGCTGGAGATGGCGATTGCGCAAGGCGCGCGCCTGGCCGAGCCCGGCGAGTTCACCCAACGCGCTTTCTTGAACGGAAGGCTGGACCTGACCCAGGCCGAGGCCGTGCGCGACCTGATCGATTCGCAGACTCTATACCAGGCAAAAGTTGCGGCGCGGCAGTTGAAGGGATCATTGTCGCGCGTCCTGCCGCCGATCAAGGAAAAGCTGATCGCGCTGATCGCGAGACTCGAGGCGGGCATCGACTTTGCCGAAGACGATGTAGCCGTGATGCCTGCGGATCAGATTCTGGCCGCGATGGAAGAGGTGAGCGCGCTGCTGCGCGGGCTGGACGCCAGCTTCGCCTTCGGCAAGGTGGTGCACGAGGGATTGACGCTGGCGATTGTGGGTCGTCCGAATGTGGGCAAGTCGAGTTTGTTCAATCGCCTGGTGGAGCGCGAGCGCGCGATTGTGACCGCGCTTCCGGGGACGACGCGCGACCTGGTGACCGAGACGCGTGGCGCTGGGCGGAATTCCGGTGCGGCTGGTGGACACGGCGGGAATTCGCGAGGCCCTGGACGAAGCCGAAGATCATCGGCATTCGAAAATCCATGGAAGCGCTGGCCGACGCCGACCTGGTACTGGTGGTGCTGGACGCAAGCGCTGAGCTAAACGCCGTGGATCGCGAATTGCTCGCCGACGTTGCAGGCCGTGCGGCCATTGTGGTGCGCAACAAAGTGGATCTGGCAGCGGAAGTTAGAGAACGCAGCGAGGAGCTTTCGGTGGCGAATCTGCCGACGCTCCGAACCTCAGCGGTGACCGGCGAAGGAATCGCCGAGTTGCGCGCCGAGATTCTGCGCAGCGTGCGCGGCAGCGCGGCCGAGGATGGAGGAGCGATGCTGACCAACCTGCGGCAGCAAGGCCAGGTGCGCTCGGCTCTGGCAGGCTTGACCGCCGCTGCGTCCTCGGTACAGAATGGATGATTCCTCACGAGATGGTGCTGCTGGATCTCTACAGCGCGCTTCGCGCCCTGGATGAGCTGACGGGCGCAACTACGGCCGACGACATTCTGAATCTGATCTTCTCCACCTTCTGCATCGGAAAGTAGAACCGCGTCCAGCATCGTCCAATAAAATGTTGAAAAGGTTACTATCTCATTGCAAAGATGTGATGTGATGTCCTATAGTGTCCAGCGGGAGACATAGACAGCCGATCCAAAATATGTCTCCAGTATGTCTCCAGAAGAGAAATGAGCTCCGGAAAACA
This sequence comes from uncultured Acidobacteriota bacterium, assembly GCA_963737175.1. Classification (GTDB taxonomy): domain Bacteria; phylum Acidobacteriota; class Terriglobia; order Terriglobales; family Acidobacteriaceae; genus TOLSYN. The sequence continues at coordinate 183,217 of CAVTRQ010000006.1, forward strand.
GCCTGGAGACATACGGAGGGGCGAAATGGCACTCACGGACGCGCAAATCAAGGCTCTGAAACCAAAGGCATCGCGGTATCTGGTGAGCGATGGCCGGGGACTCTCGCTGGACGTGTTGCCGAGCGGCAAGATGTCCTGGCTCTATCGCTATCGGCTGAACTCCGCCTACGAAAAAGTCACTCTTGGCCGATACCCGGACCTGACTCTGAAGGCTGCACGGGCAAGGCGCGATGAGTTGGCCGCGCAGGTAGCAGATGGCACATCACCCGCAAGAGAGGTAAAGAAGGCGAGAGTAGGAATTGCTGGCAACGTGAGCGTTCGGAAGTTTGGCGAGCGCTATTTCAATGAGCAGGTTGTGAGGAATTGGAAAGACACGTCCCAGGTCCGCCGCTATCTGGACAATGAGATTTATCCCGTTCTGGGCGACAGGCCGCTCAAGGAAATTACCGCCTTGGACGTGCAGGCGATTGTTTACCGCAAGCGTGACAATGGCCGGGTAGCCGCTGCTATGCAGCTCCGCGGCGTGATTAAACAGATGTTCGACTATGCGATCGAAGTGCAGCAGGTAACGATGAACCCGGCTGCGATGGTAGCCACCCGGTACATCGGCAAGGCACGCAGACGCTCCCGTGTTCTGACCAAGCAAGAGATCGGCCTCTATCTTCGCACGATCTACAAGAGCAATATCCGGCGACAATTCAAGCTCGCGCTGCACATCCTCTTGCTCACTCTCTCCCGCAAATCGGAGTTATTGCTCGCGCGATGGCAGCATGTGAACTTCGATGAGGGAGAGTGGCTCATTCCGGAAGAGAACGCCAAAACAGGCAAGCCGCACATCGTCTATATGGCCTCGCAAGTTGCCGCAATGTTCAAGGAGCTAAAGGTATTGGCTGGTGAGTCTGAGTTCGTGCTGCCGAGCCGGAGCAGCATGAAAAAACCCTTTGCGGCGAGTGCGCTCAACAAAGCCCTGGAGGGGCTTACGTTCGACATGGACCCGCTCACCATTCACGATTTGCGACGTACCGGCGCGACGCTGCTGACGGAAAAGGGTTTCAACCGTGATGTGATCGAGAAGGCCCTGAGTCATGAGAAGCAAGGCATCCGCGCCGTCTACATTCTGGCCGAACACGCCAAAGAGCGAAAAAAGATGCTGCAATGGTGGGCAAACCACGTGGACGCCATCCTGAATGAATCCAAGGTGATTGTAGGTAACTTTGGGGCCGGCGCGTAGCCTTCGCGCTTTGGCGCCTGCGGAACTAGAGTCGGGCTAAACCTCTTCATCAACAAACGCGCCGAGCAAGTGTTACGAGCACTCACCCGGCGCTAACCGATGTCGCCCCCAAGGAGGCAGCATGGCTAAGCAAGAACGTACCACTGCAAATCGATCTCCTCAAGACGTACCCCTAAACCTCTCCCGCGTGGCGCTGTACGCTCGGGTGAGCACCTCCAACGGCCACCAAGATCCTGAAATGCAACTCGCTGAGCTCCGCGAGTATGCTAGCCGCCGCGGCTGGGAGATCGTCGGCGAGTATACCGACCAAGGCGTGTCCGGTTCGAAGGAGTCCCGTCCCGAGCTAAACCGGCTTATGACTGACGCCCACCGGCGCCGCTTCGACGCAGTGCTGGTCTGGAAAATTGACCGGTTCGGCCGTTCGCTCAAGCACTTGGTCAACGCATTGGCCGATCTCGGCGCGTATGGCGTTGCCTTTATCAGTCTCCGTGACAATCTCGATCTCAGCACACCCTCGGGGCGCCTGATGTTCCAGATCATCGGGGCCATGGCGGAATTTGAACGGGCGCTGATACAGGAACGGGTCAAAGCTGGCCTGCGGAATGCGCGGGCGAAGGGCAAGCGGCTTGGCCGTCCACGGCGTGTTGTGGATGCCTCCAGAATTACCGACCTGCGCACATCAGGGGTTTCCTGGCGCGGGATTGCACAGGAATTGGGAGTTGGGCTTGCCACGGTCTACCGTGCCGTCCCGGAGCCATTTAGGCCTCCCGGCAAGCAGTTGTAACGCGCGCGAGTGCTTTCAAGAGATTGCTACACAAGCGGATTCTTGCGCGCTCCGGTAGATTCAATTGTATGGAACGGGTTACTTGGCGTAGCGGAGCGACGGTGCTGATAATCGGAATCACTTATTGAAGGTGAACAAGCGTTTCCGTACCCTTGCGACTACGCCGCATAGGTATCTCGATACCCGCGATCTGAACCAAGCACCTCGGATCGGGTCCTGAGGTATTTCCCCAGCCGTCTCGAATTACCTTCTGTGCTAGACAGCCGGATTTGCAACCAGACATCTCCGAACAAGACTCGCACATAGGCCCGGGCTGGGCTGCAAGTTCTTCTCTGACGCGGTTAAGAAAGGCTGATTGTTCCCATACTTCCCTAAGAGGGCGGTGCAACACCGATCCAAACTGAGCATCGTAGAACTCGACGTTCTTGAACGCATCACACGGAAAAATATCGCCTCGGTGGTTGACGACAAGGACTTCTTGAGCCGCATCGCACGGAGTGTGTCCAATTCCAAGAACGTTATAAGGCGAACCGGCCCGTAGTTCGATCTCGGGAAACGTTTCCCGAGTAGCAAGTATGATTTCGCGCAGTTCGCGCATTTCATCGGACGTGAGGTCCTCGCGGTTTGCAATGCCGCCGCCTCTGCCATGGGGCACAAACCGGAGCACACTAAGACGTCTCACACCCCATTTGGCCGCCTCCTCGACCAACCGCGGCAGGTCCCGAAAGTTGCGATGCATTGAAACGAAATGAATCTCAACAGGTACGCCGCTCGCTAAGGCATTCTGCAACCCAAGAACCGTGGTTCCAAAACTCTGGTATCGAGTAATGGAATTGTGCATCTCAGCATCGTGCGAATAAATGCTGAAAATGAACCTCCCGAGCCCGCAGGCACCCAGACGAGCCGCCGCCTGCACGGTAAGCGGATTGAGCTCCAAATCAGCAGCGCCACAGGTGTACAGAGAACTGTGGATGCCTAGCGCATGGGCCTCTTCAATCACCTTCGGCAAGTAAGGAGCCAAGAGCGGTTCCCCCCCAGTAAAGGCGACCTTTTCAGCGCCTAAGACCGAAGCTTCACGCAGAAGCGTGAGAACCGTTTCCTCGGTCAGGCCGCTCATCCTACGACGATGCGAATCGGTACTGCAATGCACGCAGGCGAGTGGGCACTGCTGTGTTAGTTCGAGCTTTAGCTCTTTCAGCCTCATGATTGCCCCGCAAACTATACAGCCGCGGCCGCGAGCGCCACAAGGACGCGACACGCCAGAGTCACAGAAAGTTTACGTCACAAAAATGCAACAGTCAAGTATATGATATTAACGATCTTATTTCTGCACGTTCCAGGAGTTTCCACAGTGGCCAGTTCAAGACGGCATAATGAACTGCTCGCCGAAGTGAAAAGCAAGTTCGGCGGCGTCATCGGAAAAGGGGAAGGAAAAGTTCCCGTTCATCAGGCTGCTCGCACGCTCAATGTCAGTCGACAAACGGTGCATCGTTACATCAATGGCGAAGTGGTTCCCCGGGGGGATGTGCTGATGGCTGCATTTCGGGCATGGGGCTTAGTTTTGCACTATAGAGGCATCAATGTGACGGTCGCTACGCCCGTGTCGACAGAAGCTCATGATGCGCGGGCTGTACCTGTGCAGATGCAATTGTTTGAACTGGTGGACGAATTGCGTGATCGCGACGTTGAGGTGAGAATCGGCAAAATGTCGGCTGCAGGGCTGGAGCTCAACGTGAAACTCAAGTTCAGCGCCTAGGATTATTTCACAGGTGCAGCCGGTGCTGCCGACCAGATCCTGATGAAGTTTGCGATGAGCGCGATCAGGACGGCGACGATCACCGGTCCATAGACAAGGACGATGCGCCGCAATTGTTCGATCTCTTGCTGCAGCTTCGACATTGTCACGCTTGCACCACCCAAGAGCTGCACATCTTGTAATCGAATTCCGCGCAGGCGCGGTTTGAATTGGGTTCCAGCTTCTTGGGCGCGTGACTTCTCAATCTCCCCGAGCAGTTGGGCAAAAAATATCGTGAACGTTGCTTCTTGGTACTTAAGGCGGATATCGCTGGGCCCGACGTTCTGAACGGCAAATAGCAACGTGCCTTCGTGGGTGGGATCAACGTGGAATCCCGAGATATTTACAAGTCCCTGAAACTTGTAGGTGCTACGCAAGGCAATAAAAGCCATATGGGTGCTGGGCATCTTGATCTCTTCGTAGCACGTCAATATCGCAAACTGACCCGGAGCTAAACTGATGTAAGGTGACTTTTCAGAAAGCATTTCGGGCACATCTTTGCCGACGACGTACACCTCTGCGCCAAGTCCCAGATCGTAAGAAGCCTGACGCACGTTCTTTGGGTTGTACTTCTCTCCGATCAACAAACCCTTGGCCGCCAGTTCTTCAATCTTATTTCGTGCCAGGAACATACCGTCCTCCTGTGCCAGTCATTATTAGTGCAATCAATATACCGATTGTGACAATGCCGACGAGCACCAATCCGCTAATCACACAGAAATAGGCCGCGCGCGCAGAGTAGAACTCCGTTTTCACTTCGGGGTTCGAACCAGCGGCAGGAATAACGACGACAAGAAACACGAGTCCGGAAACGACTAAGTATCCGGCAACAGCCAGGAGTGCTGCGAAGACCCGCGCTGGGTCCGACATTCTGCTAATTAGTTCCCACAGAATTCCTGCAAGTAGGCTGGCCAATCCTATCGTCGTAGCGAACACGATATTCCGATGGCGGACTGCCGCCTTTCGGGCGTCGTCTTCTTTTCTTTGTCGCTTCTCAGTTTCAATTGAAGAAGCATCGTCGCGCTCGGCTTCGGTCGACGCTTCTTGTTGTCCCAGACACGGCCGATGCTCGCCTTCGTCCGAAGGCTTGCCCCTCTCCGTTTTGTCGTCGATTACGATTGATGATGCCGCTGTGGTTGTGAATACCGTCCTGCGATGGCGGTGCCCTTCCGTCTGCACGTCGCCGTCTTCCTTTTCCTTCGCAACATTAGTAATTGTTTCGGAGGTGTCTCCTTTGCGGTGGTCGCCTTCCGCAGTCCCCTCTTCTTGTAGTGGACGAGCACCTTGCGGTGATTGCTGTCCGTGCTCGCCCCCACTCGGATTCTTTGAAGACTCTTCCATTTTTTGTCCACCTACCTTGGTGGCGCTGAGTCCCAGTTGAAACTGCGCCAGACGTACGAAAGCATTGTAACCGTAGCACACAAAAACCAGGATTGAGAAAAGCGTCCCTTCCGCCAAGCATCAACCGAAGATCTACGGTAGCCTGCCTCGACGGCAGAACGTCAAGCGAAGCGGCACGAGCTTTGACCATGCCCCGCTATCAGTGACAATCTCCGCCAGGCGACGCTTGAGGCCTGCGTCAGGACGAATGAGCGTGGCAGGTCCACACCCCAAAGTGCTATTGTCAACAGCAAGGATGCAGAATGAAATTGATTCCTGATCACGACCCCGGCGGACGGGTGCGAATATTGCTGCCACCCCATGTCATCGGAAAGGCCGTATTTGGAGGTTCTGCAAGGGAATACCGTTACTGCCTCCATCGCACCTGGGGCAAAGGTCCACGCATCCTCTTTGTGATGATGAACCCGAGTACTGCAGATCCCGCCTATGACGACCCTACCGTCGCCAAGTGCAGGCGTCTTGCCGTGAAGTGGGGATACGGCGGCCTCGACGTCGGCAATACCTTCGCTTACCGCGCCACTGACCAGAACGTCCTTCTCAAGGTCGATGACCCTATTGGCCCCGAAAACAATATGCATTTGGTCACCATGGCAACCGCAGCAGCGATGGTCGTGTTTGCTTACGGCAAGCCGAAGAACAAACTTCTCAAAGCACGCGGCATGGAAGTCGTCAGGCTCCTGGTAGCCGATGCAGAAGTGAAACCGCATATTCTGCGCCTGAGTCTCGACGGCACCCCTTGCCATCCTCTATACCTTCCCGAAACTCTTATGCCTACACTCTGGAACATATGAGCACCCCGCTCCCGCTTGGCGTGTTCGGAAATCCCTAATCGCCGTTGACTCCTAAGTTGTTGCATCATCGGGAGCAGAATACGTGTTTCCGAGCGTTCCGAAAAGAACTGTTTTCGGAGTATCCCCGGATGTGTGCAGGTGTGCTGCTGATCAGGCGAACTGATTTCTAGGTTCCCGAAATCGCCCGTTTTGTCAGAACCTGTGTGTGTCGTTGATTGCAAGGAACGGACCTTTACCAAGGTGCGCGGGCCTACCCCGGGCGTGTCTACCTTTTGACTTTGTCACTGTGCTCATGAGCAGTACAATTCGGGCAGTTCAGAACTGAAAAAGGGAGACTTCTCTTGAAGGCAGATCCGTTTCAGATTGGTGACGTGCTTAAGAACCCTAAGCGGTTCGTCGTGCCCATTTATCAGCGCACCTATGCTTGGAAGATCAATCCGCATCTCGAAACTTTCTTGGACCAGGTTGAGATCAAGGCGGAAGAGCGACTGAACGGGAACGGGCATTTACCTCATTATATGGGCGCGATGCTCGTCATTCCACGCGGTGCCTATGCCTTCGGCCGCATCGAAGTGCTTGACGTTGTCGACGGCCAGCAGCGGTTAACCACTTTCCAGATCTTCCTCGCAGCGTTGCGTGATCTCGCCCGCACGCTTGGCCAAAGCCAACTCGCCGATTTGCTCGGTTCACTCCTACTCAATCCAGAAGGCCCCCAGCTCCGCGAGCGCGTTGAGCGATACAAACTCTATCCCACTGCCTATGATCGCAGACTATATTGCGACTTGGTTGATCTCGACTTGGACGGTTTGCGCAGAAAGTACCCTGACGCCTTCTACAGAAATGGCAAGGTCGTCGAAAGCGCAGAGCTGCCCTTGCGTGCTTGGTTCTTTTTTCGAACGGAAGCGGAGAGTTTTATTGGCACAACCAATGAGGAAACACGTGTTGCTCGGCTGAACGCGCTTTCAGCTGCTCTGCTTGAGAACTTCCAGCTGATTGTCATAACGCTGGATGAGCATGACGATGCTCAGGTAATCTTCGAAACCCTAAACGCCGGTGGTGAACCACTCGCGGCCATGGACCTTGTTCGCAACGATGTGTTCCACCGCGCAGCTCGCGACGGCGAGAACGTTGAAGCATTGATGGAGAATCGGTGGAAAGCGTTCGAGGAGCCATTCTGGAAGGAACTCGGAACCCGGGGGCGGATTAAAAAGCCGCGGATCGATTTTTTCCTGAGCGATACGCTCGTCGCCGAAACCGGTAAGGAAATGCTTCTGACAGAGCTCTACGCTCGCTATAAGAACTTCGTCAGTGAGCACAAATTTCCAAGCGTCGATTCCGAGCTGGAGATCCTCATTAGACATATACCTACTTACCGTAAACTCGTTCAGCCTGAGGGCAAAGAAGGTGCTTTGGCTGAGGTGGGGCGAGAACTAGCGATCTTCGATGTCACAACGGCTTTTCCGCTAGTGTTCATCATCCAGGCCAGCGACGCGCCAGAGGGAGAAAAGTCAGCTCTATATCAGCTTATCGTCAGCTATGTCGTGCGTCGGTTGATTTGTGGCCTCACTGCAAAGAACTATAACAAGGTGTTTCTGCAGCTTGTGGCCCAGCTCCACGCTAATGGCGTATCTCTTGCGACTGGCACAGGCGTATTCGCCGCGTTTGAAGGTGATACGGTGCGCTTTCCCAATGATGCGGAATTAAGCGATGCCATCTGCTCTCGGCGACAGTATGGCAACATCCAGCAGCATCGACTTCGGCACATTCTGTGCCAACTTGAATGCGAGGCACGGAACAAATTCGACGAAGCAACCCGCCTGCCCGACGATCTGACGATAGAACACATACTGCCAGATGCATGGAGGGAACATTGGCCATTGCCGGACGGCACGCTTGCAGCGGCAGATTTGATGACAGGGATGACCGAGTCTCAGCTCAAAGCCATCGCGGAACGCGAGGCTCTCAAACATACACTGGGCAACCTTACTCTTCTGACCAAGGCGCGTAATCCAAGCCTCGGCAATCTCGATTTTGCAACAAAGAGATTAGAGTTGAAGGATTCGCTACTGAAACTTAATCACGAAATTGCGGACATGGAAGATTGGACCGCAGAACAGATTCGCGCACGCGCGAACCGTTTGTCAGTTCTCGCAGCTAGACTCTGGCCGGCCTTGGCCCAACATCAAGCCGCAAACGGCTGATCCATCTCAAGTGGCAAACTGGGCATTCAAGTTTAGCCGATCTTATGATTGAGGATGTCAGCAAGAAGATGCCGGTGGCAGTGTTGTTGGTCCTCACTGCAATGACACATCAGAGTGACTGGGCCGCGCTTTGACAGCTGCTGCAGAAGGCGTAGGGTAAATTTTTGACCGTGATTCTTGATTAAGGGATTCCGACGATCTATCGTCCCGTCCTCGAACAACTCGGCCCGATACTGCTTCTTGAACTCTGCCCAGGTGATCTTTCCGGACTGGATTTCATGCAGCAGTCGCTGTGAGGGGCCGAGATTCGCCATCCAGACGTCGTACAGCGCTGCCGGCATCCCTCGTCCGCGGAGCCGGGTTGCCAGAATCCGCAATCCGTCCTTTTTCTTCTCGATGGGTGAATAAACCGATTTGGTCTTGATCACTGGCCATCTCCTTCGCTCCCAGCGTTGTGGGAGATCAAATCGCTAACGCCTTCAGCAACGCATCACGTGCGTCGAGGTAGTAATGGACAGTGATCTTAGCTGCCAGATCGTCGGGCAGATCGTTCAACTGCCGCCGGCTGTTAATGGGCATCAAGATACTGGCCGCACCTTTCTCGATGGCAGTTTCAACGACAGCGACGGGATTGAAAATCGTTTCGATGGAACCGCCCAAGTTTAGACCGCCGGTGACGGCGAGACCGCCCTTGATGCTCTTCTGCAGCAATGAGGAGCAGAGCGCGAGAAGCACGCCGATACCTACCGCAGATCCGCTCCGGGCACTGTCAAACGCGCGCAGTTGAATGGAGAACTCGTGTTGGCGAGGTTCGCGGTCGCCGACCAGTTCTTTCGCCCGCGCATAAAGATTCTGCTCAGCAAACCGGACACTTTCCTTGAAGGCCGGCGGGGCTGGCTGATTCAGAATCCTCATGCCACTTCCCGGCCCTTCAGATACGGCAACCTGGTACAAACCGGGGTTCTCATCACCACCGCCGGCCGAAATAACCCAGATCTGCCCCGGCGGCAAAGGATCGCTTCCGATGCTGTTCTCGCTGAACAACTCGGGCGTCGCCACAAACTTCTCAACCCCGTCGTCACCCATTGTGTAGCTGAACTGAGTATTGCGGAACTCGGCGGACCCGATGCGCTTTTGCTGCTCCTTGACACGCCGACGGCACTCCAGCGCAATCCTCAGCGCCCACTCCAGCACCTCGTCCGGCACGGGTATCTCTGGATTCGGCGACACCAACTTAATGAGACCGCTCAAAGTCTTCTGGACGCCGGTTGTATCCCGTCCGCTCAGGGCTGCTCCTAAGTGGATGCGTCCCTGAAACAGGTTCTGACGGCTCTGGCGTCGCAACTGGTCCCAGCACTCGGAGAGGAAGTCACTCACCAAGCCAAACTGATTGGTCAGCAGATCGCGGTGCACCTTTGGAAGATCCCAGCCTGGCAGGTAAGCATGAATGCGATCCATAAACGCGGTATCAGAACGCATCTCGGGCGGCAGTGGACCGAACAGATGACCAACCTTTTGCTGGTGTTGAACGTCCACGTCGAAGTTGCCCACCATCACTATGCCGCCATCGGCCCGGATGCTCTCCTTCCCACGGCTGAACTCCCCGGACTCCATGTAGCCCTTCATGATATTCACGCCATCCTTCTGATCGAAGGAGACTCCGGAGATCTCATCGAAGCAAACCACGTCGTACTGGCAAACCAATCCGCGCTGGCCATTCGCATTGTTGACAAACATTCGAGCGACGGTCGCCTTGCCCCCTGAAATCAGGTGCGCGTATGGGGAAACTTGCTGGAAGAGGTGACTCTTACCGGTGCCTCGGGGGCCCAGCTCAACCATGTTGTAGTTACGCTCCACAAATGGGACCATTCGCAGGAGCATCATGTCCCGCCCCCTCGCGGTGAGCCGTTCCGGCTCCATGCCAATGCTCCGAATCAGAAAATCTTTCCACTCCTCGGTAGCAAACGCCTCACGACCCTTGTACAGCGCCGGCAGCACTTCCCGCTTCGATAGCTGAATCTCCCTCAGCGATTCGATGCCGAATGGGCGCCCATTCTTCTCCTGGGCGATCGTGGGATCATAAGCGAGTTCCACTTCTGCATAGAATCCGCCTGTGAGCATTCGTTCATTGGCGTGCACCATCGATTCAGTAATCCGCACGTCCTTCAGTTGCAAACTTGGCAGCGTGGCCAGGAATGAATCGGTGGCAGCATCCAATCGAGCTGTGATGATGTCGATCAGCTTTACCCGGCCCTTGTCCTTGGCGCGCGCCTTGAACAGCTCGTGCTCGCCTGCGCGAACGGTTTTCTCGCCAAGCTGGCGTTCGACGATCTTGAGACCTTCGGCGATCTCCTCGTCGTCCACCGAGGCGCAGTAACGGCCCAGAAGGAACTCGGCCACATAGGTGGGGACGGGATACTGCCCCTTGAACTTGCGCACGAGGTCCTTGCGGACAACATAGCCTTCAAAGGCTTTCGTAGCGATTGTGTCGAGCGGGTCGAGTTGCTGGCTCATAAAGTTAGTTCCCCAGTGTGGTGGACAGGGAGTGGATCACCTGACCAGACAAATCCAACAAAACAACGTCTGCCTGCTTGCCAATATCGGAGTCGTCTTCGAGGAAGACCGTCACCTTGCCCTCGGGGGTGACCTCGCGCGCTTGCTTGTCCGACAACAGTGAGGAGCTCGGATCTGATTGCCTCGTGCGAACATCCACGCGGATGCCTTCAAACTCTCCTTCGACGGACACTCGGCATTTTGCCCCGGTCCACTTCACTTCCACCAGCCGGGCGGAGCCGCTTCCCGCTTTCGCCGTCGTAACGCGCAGCACCGGGGTCACCATCTCCTGCAGGGATATTCCACCATGGGAGTACTCAATTGACGCGCGATAGCAGCCGGCGCCCGGCGGCGTGGCAATAGCGACGCCTGGATTCCAGTGCCACTTAAACGTTTGAACGTCCGCCTTCGCCTCCGGCTTCAAGGCCGCGCAACGTCCCCATCGATTCTCAGCAAGATATGACTTCAGCTCGACTTTTGGCAGTCCGCCCGGCATCAGCAGCCAGCCATGGTCTGTCACGACAATTACCTCAGTCCAGCCCGCTCTCAGCAGCGATTCTATGCGGCTGACCAAGTCGCGCACCTCTGACTCCACGCTGCGAGCAAGCTTCCAGCCTTCATTGTGGCCGCGCTTGTCCAGGGCGCCGGCTTCCGTCCAGGCAGAGCCAGAAGGCTCCCCAGTTTCGTTTGAGCGCAGCACCTGCCAGCCAAGTCCGTTCAGTGCGCTCGTGAATCGATCCTGCGTCAGCGGTTGCCCTGTGGCAACCAGTCGAGTGCAGAACTCGTCGCTGGCCTCGCCTCCTTGCACCGCATCGGCGATAGGCGAAGCCGCAGGCTTGGCCGTCGCGGTGACCGACGGAACCGCTGACCACTCCCAGTCCTGCGTGCATTCAACGCCGGCCGAGGTCAGCATCTCACGCAACTGCTTAGCCACATCCATGCGCAGTCCGTCCGCGAACAGGACGAGCCGGCCGGGGGCTGCCTCAACCGGCTTGAGGCGCTTTGCGATCGAGTCCCCATTTTCGCGGACGAGCTGTTGCAGCTTGCGCGCAGTCCCTTCCAACCAAGGCAAATACACAGCCCGCACCGTTCCCAGCACAGCGCCATGTTGCTCCGGTGATCCACATGCGGCCATGGTGGCAAGGCCGGCTGCGTCCACCTGCCAGCCGTCGCTGGCATAGAACTCCGCATACGTCTCCGGGCTGGGAGCGCCAGGGACGCTCCTGCACAGTTCCGCCAGGCGTGCCAGAGGCCCAAGAGCCGTCGCAAGGGGGCTCAGCCCCAGTTTCTGCCATGGGTAGGCACGCCGGACTTCGTGCCGCACTTCCAGTTCGGCGATCCGGCGGATCACCTCGACCTGCGGCCGGTCCACGAGCGCCTCCAGAGCATCCCGTAACTTCTGCTCCTCGGCATCGTTCATGTGCGGCCACACTTCGGCGGAGTCGAACATCATGGTGGTCTTCGGCGCTGCCCGCCTCAGCCATTCCACAATGCCAAGAAGACTGTTCGGCCCCTCAGCGAAGCGTTGCCAAACCTTAGCCCAAGAGGCCCCGCGCTCCGCCAACAGCTTCGCCGCCTTCAGCGGACCTTCCTTGACCGGATCGAAGCGAAATTCCGATTTGCATTGCTCACAGAATGCCCTCCACTCAGCATCCGAGCGCGGTTGCTTGAATGCCACGGGATCATTCAGCCAGCGCAGCAGCAGTCCAGTCGCATCGGGCGCAACCAGCCCATTGAAGAACTCCGAGTCAAGGCGCCGCTCTTGCATATGGGAAATCGGTTCAGCCATCAGCTTGGGTAGGGCGCCTGCGAGTGCCTCAAGCGTCGCCTGGTCCTTGGCCACATCGAGCCCAAGGCCCCCATGTTTGGAAACCAACAAGGCGTAAGGCGTCCATTCCTTGCCGTTGACGTGCAGCCAAGTCATGCCTCGATACTGCAGTTCCACCAGCGCCGCGAGCTCCTGTGGGCAATCCTCTGCGGCCCGCAGCCTCTCCCGGCTGATGCCCGGCAGATAGAAGATCGGAGTCGTACCCACCGCGGGCGCACCTTCAACGACCCGCGCCTCAATGCAACGCAGATACACCGCGGGCCCCGTGCGCTGCTCCGGGGCATAGCTGCCCAGTAAGAACAGCTCCGGGAGTAGAGGCTGCAACCCCGGCACAACTGCCTCCCAAAGCCGCTCAGGATCGGGCCACAAGACCGCGCAGGGCGCGACCTGATCGCCCGGAGCGTAGGCTTGGGCGGCTGTTCTGAGTGTGGCCGCTAGGGTGGTGCTCGTTTGTTGAAGCAATGAACGCCTCAATTGGCGCGGTTCTCGCATAATCGCGCAGGATGCCTGAGATTGTGTTGATGAAAACTGATTTCCCGTTTGCGCCAGTTCCATACAGGAAAAACAGCGCGTGTTCCCGGGTTACGCCGGTCAAAGTGTATCCGCACATGCGTTGCATGAAACGTTGCAGTTCTTCGTCTCCCCCTGTTATGCGCTCAAGGAAGGACAGCCACAAGCGGCACTCTCCGCCTGGAGCTACGGCAGTGATCTTCGTCATGTAATCTTCGCGGCACGCTGGACGCTCCACACCTGTGCGCAAATCGACCACGCCGCCGGGAGTGTTCAGGAGCCACGGAGCGGAATCCCATTGCTCAATGGTTGCGGCATGGCTCCTATCAGCCCGCGAAAGACGCTCAACCGCGGCAACGGTCACGGCACTGCCGATTCGCGATGCTAGACGTTCATTCTCACAAGCAGCGCTGGCCGCTCGGCAGATTTTCCGGGCTAGGTCGAAAACATCCAGGGTTTGATCCTGTTTCCAGCGCGCACCATCCCACACACTCCAGCGGCCCCAAGCAGCGGTATAGCGAAGATCATCGCCGTATTTCTCCGTGAACTTGAGCGCGAGCGCGTCATCCGCAAATTCCGCAGGTAGATCCTCTCCGCTTCGTACCGAAGCATTGGCCAGCACCTGCCCTATTGCCTCATCTCCACAGGAGCCGATGTAGTCATCCGGCCCATTCACACCATTCGTGATTGGGAGATTGCACAGCAAAACTTCGCACTTTCTCTTCCGCAGTTCGGCTACCAGCGCGGAGCGCGCTTGCGCTACCTTCGCGTTTGTGGCGACGTTCGCGTCCAAGAGCACATACACCTTCCGACCGTCACAGCAGCAAAAATCGGAAATTGCACCCTTTTCATCTACACGCTCACCGCGCGCATTTTGGACCTTACCGATCCTGCCACGCCAACCCCAACAGCCCCCCATGGCAACGGCCAAGAAGTTGATTCCTGTTCGCTCTCCCCATGCGGTCAGGGCCAGAGAGGATTTCTCGGCTTCCACGAGTACGATTGGAGTGTCAGCATCCTGCAGCTTTTCGGCGGCGCCGGGCGGAAAGAAAAAATGCTTTCGGTCGCCGTAGGCAGAGATGTACTTGGTCTTTTCTTTGCCATCTTCGTACTCGGGGTTATCTCGTCGCACACGCGCCGTCACACGCGCGCCGGTCGCAATGTCGTAGTACGGGAAAACAATGCCTGACATGTCGCTGGTCCGCGGTCCAGAAATGCCAAAGTCTTCTCGCGCCTCAGGATCGGTAACGCGCTGGACGTGAGCCTGGGCCAAGAGTTCAGCCGTGACGCCTAAGCGACTGAAGGCAGCTAAGTCCGCCGACGTAAGCTTGGACCGCTCGATTGCCGCGCTCGCCATTAGCGGGCTCCGTGCTTGAGAGCTATAGAATCACCGCTGCGGCTCTGTTTGATCCGGTCGGAAATCCATTCATCAACCTCGGACTCGATCCAGCCGACTGCGCGCGCTCCGAGAGACACGGGGCGGGGGAACGAGCCTTCGGAAACCCACAGATAGATTGAGCTCCTGGAGGCCCCTGTCCGAGCTTTGACTGTGGGAAGTCTGAGAATAGTGTTCGACATGTTGGCACCTCATCGGAAATTCTTGGCCATACTAGAACCTCTTGGCGCACAATCAATGGACGAAACTCTGGTCGTACTTTTGTCCGCTCGGAAACGGAGGTATTTTGGCAATGGCGTATGACTACGCCCCGTTTGTGCGCAAGGTGTTCGAGGACACCGGCCCCAACAATCCGCTTAGGAAACTATCTGACGAGGAAAAACACGTACTTGTCGCACTGGTTCACGTGTACTTGATGGAGCGCTTGCTGGCGGGCAATACCGGGGATTCAGAAGCGCTTGACGAGATTGGCACGATCGCCGCTGAGGCTTCTGATCTTGCGAACAGGATGCGCACTCTCGTATTCGGCGGGCCGCTAGCGGAACCCCTGAGCTCTTTCGCTGAGAAGTTCAGGATTCTCCCGTCCTTCCTGGAGGCTTTTGCCAGTCAGACCTCCTGGCTCGTCAATCAGACCGGGAAGCCAGGACACAAGGAAAGACTCTGGCGGAGCCACTACTTAATCGTTGGGTCGGAGTTCGTTCATGGTGTGGCGGGAAACTACTTTGATGAGCACTTCGCAGAGGTGATTCAGGCTGTCGCTTTCAGATGCAATCCATCCAGCGAAGCGGGAGACCTTTCGGGAGACGCAATCCGTAAGAAAAGGGAACACACCAAGAAGACATATCCAGCTATGTACGCCCATTATTACAACCAAGCTCGGGATATGGTTCTGAAGACATCACTCAACCCGCCTGGCCCGAGTGAATCGCGACTTTAAGATTTCGCCAGGACTATCGTCTATCCCTCCGCCCACGGGCTGAATTTCGGGCACGATCCGACACCAGCCGAAGCAGGGAACATGAAGAATCTATGTCTCCAGTATGTCTCCAGAAATAGAGCGTCTACCAATACCAGCGTAAACATTGGCGATTTCAGACTTTTCCACCTTCTGCATCGGAAAGTAAATCCACTTCCATCAAGGTTCAGGTACGTCCCGCACCGTCACTTAGGCGAGGGTTGCGCGGGGTACGAATCGATGGACTCTGGCAGCACCCAGTCTTGGGTATGCGGGTACGAGTTCGTCGATCGTGGTGTGATTTGCAGTTCCTGAGTACAACGTTTCCCCCCCTTTTTGCTTCCAAACCAGAGTTGCACAATTGACTTGCGGCCCGTGAATTCGGTCTGCGAGCTGTTCGCTTCCGTTTCCGGCGCTGCGCAAAGACAGAGCCCCCAACTGATATGTGTGTCCAGCGTGAAGGCGCGGCCGCTATGCTGCATCGAATTTCTAAAGCATTCAAATTTCGACTCTCTACGCTGCTAAACCTCTACGCCTGCCTGCTTCTGTTGGGAGTTGCGTCTCCGCTGAGGGCGCAGGTGTCTTACCCCTTCCCGGCGGTGCCATTCGGTAGTTTGGCGGTTGGAGCCCCGCCCAGCAGCCAGACTGTGACCTTCGACGTGCAGGCAGGCGTCACCAAACTGGCAAGCGTTTCGGTCTTGACCCTGGGCGCGCCAAATCTTGACTTCACGGCGGTTACGGGCGGCACTTGTGTCACCGGCACCACCCTGGCCACGTCAACCTGCACGGTTCAAGTCCAGTTCCTGCCGACAGCCCCCGGCACACGGTTAGGCGCGGTGGTGATTACCGACACGAGCACCCCGCCCATCACGGCCACGGCTCTACTGTTCGGCACCGGCACCGGGCCGATGATCGCCTTTGGTCCGGGCACGATCACGACGGTTGCTGGCACCGGGACAGCAGCGTACAACGGCGAGGGCACCGCCACCAGCGCGAACCTAAACCCCACTGGCGTTGCGTTGGATGGCGCCGGCAACCTGTACATCGCAGACTACTCGAACAACCGAATTCGCAAGGTGACGCCGGGCGGGACGATCACCACCGTGGCGGGAAGTGGAAGCAACGGGTACAACGGTGACAACATCGCGGCCACCAGCGCGGAACTTGCCAATCCCATGGGCGTTGCGTTGGATGGCGCCGGCAATCTTTACATCGCGGACTGGGGCAACAGCCGGATTCGCATGGTGACGCCAGGTGGAACCATTACCACGGTGGCGGGCACCGGGACAGCTGGGTACAACTTTGACGGCATCGCGGCCACCAGCGCGTGGTTGAGCTATCCCTCTGGCGTGGCAGTGGACGGCGCCGGCAACCTCTATATCGCGGATACCTCCAACAACCGCATCCGCAAGGTGACAGCGAGCACGGGGATCATCACCACCGTGGCGGGCACCGGGACACCTGGATTCAACAGCGACAGCATCCCGGCCACCACTGCATATCTTTCCCATCCCAGTGGCGTTGCCCTAGACGGCTCCGGCAACCTCTACATCGCAGACGAAAGCAACAATCGTATCCGGGAGGTATCGGCAGGAACGATCACCACGGTGGCGGGCACAGGAGCCCCCGAGTATGGCGGTGATGGCGGCGTGGCCACCAGCGCGTATCTTTCCTCACCCACCGGCGTTACCCTGGACGCCGCCGGGAACCTCTACATCGCGGACAAAGCAAACAATCGCATCCGTATGGTGTCAAACTCCACGGGTGACATCGCCACGGGTGACATCACCACCGTAGCAGGCGGTGGCGCGGGATGCTCACCGCAGACGGATGGAGTGGGCGACGGCTGTGAGGCCGACAGCGGCATCCTGTCAGAGCCCTTTGCCGTGGCGGTGGATAGCACCGGAAACTTCTTTATCGCGGACACCAATAACAACCGCATCCGTGAGGTCGATGTCTTCGATCCTCCGTCGTTCTCCTTTGCCGACACCAAAGTAGGTAAGGCGAGTGCTTCGCAGGATGTGATCGTGCTGAACCTGGGCAATGCGACACTGACGATCAGCCAGATCAGCACCGCCGCGAACTTCTCCCTCGGCGGCTCCGACACTACGTGCAATTCGAGCAGCCAATCACTGACCCCGGGAGAAAGCTGCGTGCTTGGCATCGAGTTCAACCCGACCGTGGGCGGGAGCATCAGCGGCAGTGTGATTCTGACCGACAACACTCTGAACTCTGTCTTGACCTCCCAGACCATCCCCTTGCAGGGTTCTGGCTTGCCCCCGGCGGCCACGACCACGACACTCACCGCGCCGACTTCGGTGGCACTCGGCAGCACGATCGCTACGATGACCGCAGCTATACTCCCGGCAGCCGCCACCGGAACGGTGACGTTCACGGTAACGTCTTCGCTGGGCACCACGGCTTTGGGCTCCGCTACGGTCTCCGGTGGAGCGGCAACGCTTACCAATGTGGTGGCGAGTACAGCGAACGGATTCAGTGCTGGAACGAACACGCTCACGGCAAGCTACACCGGGGATCCGAACTATGCGGCCTCAAGCGGCACCACGACGCTGACGGTGGTGGGTGTGGCGGCCACGACTACCACAACGGTGGGAGTTTCGGTGAACCCTGCGAAGCTGTGGGGCACAATTCTGTTGACCGCATCGGTAGCCTCTGCAACAGCCGGAACCATCACCGGACAGGTGACGTTCTCGGTAACGTCTTCATCGGGCAGCACGACTCCGTTGAACTGTTCGCCTTTGCAGCCGGCTCAGGTCTCCGGCGGGCAGGCAATTTGTAGCGTAATGGTGAGTACGGCGAACGGATTCAGTGTTGGCTCGGACACAATCACGGCGATTTATAGCGGGAATGCGAGCTATGCGACCTCATTCGGCAGCACGCCGCTGGCGGTGACGGGTCAAGCGGCCGCGACTACAACATCGCTAGCCGCTTCGCCGGCCGGCTCGCCGAGTTCGCCGGTGTTGCTCGGCGGCACAACCACGTTGACCGCAACAGTAAGCTCCACAACCGCCGGAACGCTCACCGGAAGTGTGACGTTCATGATGGGCAGCACGACCCTGGGTACTGTCGCGCTCTCCGGCGGATTGGCAATTCTCAGCAACGTGTCGGTGACTACCGCTTACGGATTCTGGGCTGGCTCGGACACGGTCACGGCGATCTACAGTGGGGATGCAAACTATGCGTCCTCAACTGCCCCCGGGAGCACACAGGGAAGCGCAACGCTGACGGTGGCGAGTCCGCCCGCTACGGTGACAACGCTCACGGCGGCACCGCCTTCGGTGACCATCGGGAGTACGACCGAGTTGGTGGCGGGGGTAACCTCCACCCAGGCAGGAACCATCGTCGGGACGGTGACGTTCAAGGTAGGTACCACAACCTTGGGCACGGCCACGGTCTCCGGCGGATGGGCGACGCTTTACGTAACGGCGAGTCCGGCGAACGGATTCAGTGTTGGAACGGATACGATCACCGCAACTTACGGCGGATGTGCGAACTATGCGAGCTCGAGCGGTACCGGGACGCTGACGGTGCTGGCAGCCACAACTACAACGCTTACGGCGGCACCGGATTGGGTGACGCTTGCCGGTACGACGGAGTTGGTGGCATCCGTAACCTCCACAACCGCCGGGACCATCGCCGGAACGGTTACGTTCGCGGTGGGCAACACAACTTTGGGGACGGCCACGGTCTCCGGCGGCCTGGCAACGCTGCCCAGTGTGGCGGTGAATACGACGAATGGATTCAGCACTGGAACCAACACGATCACGGCAACTTACAGCGGGAATGCGAACTATGGGACCTCAACCGTTAGCACGACGATGCTGGTAACGGGTTCGGCAGTGACGACTACAACGCTCACGGCAACTCCAGCGTGGGTGACACTCGCCGGTACAACCTCGCTGACCGCAACGGTAAGTTCCACAACACCTGGGACCGTCACCGGAAGCGTGACGTTCTCGACTGGCGGCACGACTTTAGGGACGGCTACGGTCGCCGGCGGGCTGGCCACGCTTAGCAATGTGGTGGTGAGCGCGGCCAATGGATTCATCGCTGGCCCGAACACGATCACAGCCATTTACGGCGGCAATTCGAACTATGCGGCCTCGACCAGTAGCACGACGGTGACGGTAACGGGTTCGGCGGTCACGACGACGACGCTCATCGCGGCACCGGCTTCGGTGGCGTCCGGCGGCACCACCGCGCTGACCGCAACGGTAAGCTCCCCAATCGTCGGGACCCTCAGCGGAACGGTGACGTTCTCGACTGGCGGCACGACTTTGGGCACGGCCACGGTCACCAGCGGACTGGCCACGCTTAGCAATGTGGCGGTGAGTGCGGCGAACGGATTCAGTGCCGGCTGGGATTCGGTCACGGCAACGTACGGTGGGAATTCGAACTATGCGTCCTCAACCGGCAGCACCTCGCTGGCGGTGTCAGGTCCGGCGGTCACGACGACCACGCTCACGGCGGCACCGGCCTCGGCGACAATCGGGGGTACGACAGAGTTGGTGGCAGCGGTGACCTCCACCACGGCCGGAACCATCTCCGGCACGGTGACCTTCTCGGTGGGCAGCACGACCTTGGGCACGGCTACGCTCTCCGGCGGATTTGCGACGCTGAGCAATGCGACAGTGAGCGCGGCCAGCGGATTCATCGCTGGCACGGACACGGTCACGGCAACCTACGGCGGATGCACGAGCTATGCAACCTCAACCGGCACCACCCCGCTGGCGGTGGTAGCGACCACGACGACCACGCTCACGGCGGCACCGGCCTCGGTGACGATCGGGAGCATGACGGAGTTGGTGGCATCGGTAAGCTCCACAACCAGTGGAACCATCTCCGGCACGGTGACGTTCTCGATGGGCAGCACGGCTTTGGGGACGGCTCCGCTCGCCGGTGGGCTGGCAACGCTGAACGTGGCGGCGAGTGCGGCGAATGGATTCATCGCTGGCACGGACACGATCACGGCAAGCTACGGCGCCAGTGGGAATTTTGCGTCCTCCACCGGCAGCACCACGCTGAACGTGGCGGGTCCGGCAGCTACGACGACCACGCTCACCTCGTCACCGGCATCGCTGACACCCGGCGGCACCGCCGCGTTGACCGCGTCGGTAAGCTCCACCACGGCCGGTACCGTCACCGGCACGGTGACTTTCTCGATCGGCAGCATGACTTTGGGAACGGCGCCGCTCTCCGGCGGGCTGGCAACCCTGAGCAATGTGGCGCTGAGTACGGCGAACGGATTTATCGCTGGAACGAACACGGTCACGGCAAGCTACGGCGGAAGTGCGAGCTTTGCGGCCTCAACCGGGAGCGCGACGCTGACGATAGCGGGTCCAGCGGTCACCACGACCACGCTCACCGCAGCCCCGGCTTCGGTGACCCTCGGAGGGACGACGGAGTTGGTGGCAGCGGTAAGCTCCACCACGGCCGGAACCATCGCTGGAACGGTGACCTTCTCGCTGGGCAGCACGACCTTGGGCACGGCCACAATCTCCGGCGGATTTGCGACGCTGACCAATGCGGCGGTGAGTTCAGCGAACGGATTCATCGCTGGAGCAAACACGGTCACGGCAACCTACGGCGGGAATACGAGCTATGCGACCTCAACCGGCAGCACGCCGCTGACGGTGACGGCGGCCACCACGACTACGCTCACCGCGGCCCCGGCTTCGGTGACCCTCGGAGGTACAACCGAGTTGATTGCGGCGGTAAGCTCGACCTCCGGTGGGACCATCGCCGGAACGGTAACCTTCTCGATGGGCAGCGCGACTTTGGGAACGGCTATGCTCTCCGGCGGGCTGGCAACGCTGACCAATGCGGCGGTGAGTGTGGCGAACGGCTTCATCGCTGGAACCGACACGGTCACGGCAACCTACGGTGGCAATGCAACCTTCGCCGCCTCAACCGGGACTACCACGCTGACGGTAGCGCCCCTGCCGGCGACGACCACTACGCTCACGGCGACATCGGCTTCGCCGACAATCGGCGGTACGGCGGAGTTGGTGGCATCGGTAAGCTCGACCACGGCCGGAACCATCACCGGAACGGTGACTTTCTCACTGGGCAGCACGACCTTGGGCACGGCTCCGCTCTCCGGCGGCTTGGCAACCCTTGCTAGTGTGGCGCTGAGTGCGGCGAACGGATTCATCGCCGGCACGGATACGATCACGGCAACGTACGGCGGCAGTGCGACCTTCGCTGGCTCAAGCGGCAGTACGACGCTGACGGTGGCGGGTCCGCCGGCTACGACCACAACACTCACAGCAACACCGGATTCGCTAACACTCGGCGGTGTAACGGAGTTGGTGGCATCGGTAAGCTCCACTACCAGCGGGAGCGTCACCGGAAGCGTGACCTTCTCGATCGGCAGTACGACCTTGGGCACGGCCCCGCTCTCCGGCGGACTGGCAACCCTCACTAGCGTGACAGCGAGTGCGGCGAACGGATTCAGCGTTGGCACGGACACGATCAAGGCAAGCTACGGCGGCAGTGCGAGCTATGCGGCTTCAAGCGGCAGCACCACGCTGACGGTGGCGTCGGCGACTCCGGCAAGCCCGCCGGCGGCTACGACCACAACACTCACTGCGACACCGGCTTCGGTGACACTCGGCGGTGTAGCGGAGTTGGTGGCATCGGTAAGCTCCACCACCAGCGGGAGCGTCACCGGAAGCGTGACCTTCTCGATGGGCAGCACGACCTTGGGCACGGTTCCAGTCTCCGGCGGGCTGGCCACCCTTAGCAGTGTGACGCTGAGTGCGGCGAACGGATTCAGCGTTGGCACGGATACGATCACGGCAAGCTACGGCGGCAGTGCGAGCTATGCGTCCTCAAGCGGCAGCACCACGCTGACGCTGACGGCATCGTCGACGACCCCGCCGGCAACGCCGACCTACACGTTGAGCGCGAGTGCGACCACCGCTACGGTCACAGCCGGGAGCAGCGCCAACGTAACCCTCAACCTGACCTCATCGAACGACTATGCGGGAACGGTCACTTTCGTCGCCACCTGTTCGTCTACGTTGGTGGGTGCGAGTGCACCTTCGGTGACACTGACGAGCGGCGCGAGTGGCACCAGCACGTTGACCATCTCAGCCACCACCAGTGCGGCGAAGCACGCTCCGTCGCGGTGGAAGGGCGGCGGGGCAGTCATGCTCTGCGCCGTATTGCTAGGCGCGCCGTTTGGCTTGCGGCGGAAGCGCGCGATTGCCGTACTGCTGACCGCACTGGCGATCTCGCTGGCTGGCTTACTGATGGCCTGCGGCGGCGGGGGCTCTTCCTCGACGACGAAGACCGCAACCGCGCAGACGTACACACTGACAGTGACACCAGCCGGCACAGGCACGGTGACGAACCCTGCGCCGCTCAGCATTACGGTGACGGTTCCGTAGGGACGCTGTAGGCGACTAACGCGGTGACAGAAAGAATGGTCGGGGTCGGCAGATTTGAACTGCCGACCCCTTCCCACCCAAGCGATCACGACGATTGAGCTCCCACAGAAATGTCAGCCTTATCGACTCGTGAAGGCTGGAAGGCCAGCGGTCAGCATGGTTCACGCCACAAGAGCTACGCCACAAAAGTACGCCGCAATAATGTCACACGCTAATTCCCGCCACGGACTCATCTTGTGAATCGCGTGCAGAAGACTGGATCTTGCCTTCGCCGTCACGCGGAGCTCCGCTTCTGCCAGGAACGCCCTCTAAATGCCGCTTAGAGAATATTTTGCACGGGTGTGATTCCGAAGAACCGCTTCGCAGGCGAGCGGTCGACCGCACGAAACTGCGAGACTGGGGTACAATTACGCCCCATTGAGCGCAGCTTTGCGGATTGATGCTCTAATGAGGTCAGCGAATTGGGCGAACGGATCAGAACCGTGTTGGTGAGAGATGGGGCATGACTGACTACCGACTTTCCGATCTGGTTGACCTGACCAAAGTTCAGAAGATGGCGGACGCGCATTACCGGGTAGCAGGGATGCCGGTCAGCATCGTCGATGCCATCGACTCGTCGACCATCGTTGCATCCGGCCGCCAGGACGTTTGTGCCCTATTCCACGGCGCCGATCCACTTTCAGTTCAGCACTGCCGGGAGAGTGCGAATCGCATCGCGGAGCGTCTTGACCCGGGCACGGTCCGCGGCTACCAGTGCAAGAACGGTCTCTGGGAGTTGGGAGTGCCAATTGTGGTATCCGGACGTCACCTGGCAACCATGTTCCTGGGGCGATTTCTTTATGCAGGAGAGGCTCTGGATCGGGAGCACTTCATCCGGCAGGCGCATGAGCTTGGATTAAATGTTGACAACTATCTTGCCGCACTCGATCGGGTGCCGGTCTTCACTCGCGAAAAGGTTGATTGCGTCCTTGAGTACGACAAAGCCCTGGTGAGTTTTCTGGTTGACGCCGCTGAGCACGCTCTCTCGAAGATTGAAGCGGACCGGATCATTGACGAAGGTGAGCTGAAGTTTCGCGCCCTCTTTGACCATACCTATGAGTTCATTGGGTTGTTATCCGTCGAAGGCAGGTTGCTGGAAGTAAATACAACGGCCTTGAAATTCAGCGGGATCAAGAAGGCGGATGTGCTGGGCCGGCCCTATTGGGAAACTCCCTGGTGGGCCCATTCCACTGAGTTGCAAGAACAAATCCGCCTGGCGGTGGAGAAGGCCGCCAAGGGTGAGTTTGTACGGTTCGAAGCCACTCAATTCTCCGCCAAGGGAGATCTCCACAATATTGATTTTTCTCTCAAGCCGGTCACCGAGGCAGCGAAGGTCGTCTTTCTGATATCGGAAGCCCGGGACATCACGGAGCACAAGCGGGCGGAGGTGGCGGTACGCCGCTCCGAGGCGGAATTGCGCTCTTTCATCGAAAGGAGTCCCTTCGGGATTTTTCGAAGCAGCATCGAAGAGGACCACTTTTTGGACGTCAATCCGGCCCTGGTGAAGATGCTCGGTTACGCCTCGGCCGAGGAGCTTTGCTCCACCCGGCTATCGCAGGACGTCTATCTCGATCCACAGGACCATGTACGGATCTTGACGCCGTTGCTGCGCGATGGAAGCTTCAATGGGATCGAAATTCAGTCCAGGCGGAAGAACGGGGAGACGATCACTCTGCGTCTGAGCGGGCGACTGGTACAGGAATCGCTCAGCGGCGAGCTGGTTCTAGAGGGGATCGTGGAAGACATTACCGAACGCAGCCGGGCCGAGCAGGCGCTGCGGGATAGCGAGGAACACTTCCGCCAAGTGGTCGAGGGCGCGCCGGTGGGGATGTTCATCCAGACCGATGGAATCCTTCGCTATTTCAACCCGGCCGCGGTCGCCATCTTCGGCGCGGAAAGCGCCAGCCAACTCGTCGGTCAGGGATTCTTGGAAAGAGTCCACCCGGACAGCCGTGCTGCGGTGACCGAGCGTGCCCGTATCGTGCGGGAGGAAAAGAAGGCGGTACCCTTCCTGGAGGAACGGTTGCTCCATCTGGATGGAACGGTCTTCGATGGGGAAGTGACCGCCATCTCGTTCCTCTTCGAGGGGCGGGATGGCGCTCTTGTCTTCGTCCGTGACATCACCCGGCGCAAGCGCGAGGAGGCAGACAGGCGTGCGCTCGAGCAACAGCTTCGCCAAGCGCAGAAGATGGAAGCCGTAGGCCGGCTTGCGGGCGGCATTGCGCATGATTTCAATAATCTTCTGATGGTCATCCATAGCTACACGGAGATGCTGCAAGACAGTCTTCCCCCCCATGATCGTTTACGCAAGAACACGGAGCAGGTGTTGAAGGCAGCGGACCGCGCAGCCAGCCTGACCGGTCAGATGTTGGCCTTCGGCCGCAAGCAAATCATCTCCCCAGTTGTGCTCGACCTGAACATCGTGATCAATGAAACGGCGAAGATGCTAAAGCGGCTGATCGGGGAAGACATCGAATTTCGAGTCGACTCGCCGGAGTCGCTCTGGCCGATTGAGGCTGACTCGGGTCAGATCGTTCAGGCTCTGATGAACCTTTGCGTCAATTCCCGGGATGCCATGCCTCGAGGTGGCACGCTTACGATCGCGACCGGAAATGTCACCCTGCAGGCGCAGAGTATCGGCGTTCCCCCCTACGTATCACCCGGGGAATACGTCAAGCTTTCGGTCATCGATACCGGTTGTGGCATCGGCAAGGAGGATCAGGAGCAGATCTTCGAACCCTTCTTTACGACCAAGGCAGTCGGCAAAGGAACGGGATTGGGACTCCCTATGGTTTACGGCTTTGTGAAACAAAGTGGCGGCTACCTATGGGTCGAAAGTGAACCTGGGCGGGGAGCCTGTTTCACGATCTGCCTGCCCAGGGCAAGCGGTCCGGTCGCCTCCCTTGTGTCGGCCAATGCCGATGCGCCGCCACGCGGAACGGAAACCCTATTGGTCGCCGAAGATGAAGCCGCTTTGAGGGAGGCGATGTGTGACTATCTGCGCACGTTGGGATACACGGTTTTCGCCGCCAGCTCAGGCGACCAGGCGCTTTCGCTCGCGAACGAGTATCCAGGCCACATCGATCTTTTGATTACGGATGTCGTGATGCCGAAGATGAGCGGGAGAGAGTTATCGCAGACGCTGGCAAGCCAGCGTTCCGATCTAAAAACGATCTACTTGTCCGGCTACACCGATGATGCGGTGTTGCGACATGGTATTCACGTGATGGGTACGACCTTTTTGCAGAAGCCGTTTCGGCTGGGCACGCTTGCATGCAAAGTGCGGGACACGCTGGGACGGCCTGAGTCCGGGCAATGACCTGCCCTTGTGTTCTAAATCCCCCTTGTGTTCTAAATCCATCGTAACTTGAATAAAAACAAGATAGGTCATGGACTTTCTATATGCTGGATTACGCATCACGCGTCAGAAACGCGTTTCAGCTCCTGGACTGACTTTGTCTGCTCGTGATGAATGTGAAATTGCCGTACTGGTGCAAAAGACCTCTCCTACGGAGAAATCGCGTGAGAACCAGCTGGCTCCACGGAATTGTCGTCCCCGGCGTACTGCTCCTGGCGTTTTCTGCCAGCTTCGGATTTGCGCAGACTTCCAATGGCTCGATTGGCGGCACCATCACGGATAGCAGGGATGCCGTGGTCGCCGGGGCAACCATTACCGCAAAGAATGAACATACCGGCGAAGTTCGCCGCACGGCAACAGGTGCCTTTGGCCAGTATCGCATCGATGCCGTCGAGCCTGGCACTTACGCCGTAACCATCACACAGAAGGATTTTGCACCGCTGACCCTGGAGAAGATCGCGGTGTCCGGATCGGTCGTCACCAGCGTCAACGCCAAGCTGACGGTCCGCGGGAGCACGCAGAGCATTGTCGTCGAAGCCTCGAACGCCGCGGTGCAGACCGAGAACGGCGAACTCAGCCAGAGCATCAGCACCTTCGAAGTGCAGGACATTCCATACGACAGTTTGAACCCGTATGCCCTTGCGACCACGCTGCCCGGCGTGAGCACGGTGACCAGCGGCCTCTACAAATTCACCAATGGCGTAGCCTTCTCCTCCAATGGCGAGCGTCCCCGCGGCAACAACTTCCTTATCGAGGGGCAGGACAACAACGATGCCAGCATCCACGGCCAAGGTCTGCAGCCGGATAACTTCGAGGCGGTCCAGGAAGTCACGCTTCTGCTGAACTCCACTTCGGCGGAGTACGGCCACGGTGGCGGAGCGATTGCGAATCTGATCTACAAGAGCGGCACCAACGGCTTTCACGGAGCGGCATGGGACCGGCTGTCGAACTCTTCCCTGGACGCCAACGACCACGCCAATGTGATCGCCGGATACCCCCAAGAGCAAGTATCGGGAGAACTATCTTCGGCTTCAATCTCGGCGGTCCGGTGAAGAAGGACAAGCTATTCTTCTTCACCTCCTACCAGTGGGACGACTACCGCTCGTCGGCCATTGGCGGAGATCTGATTCTTCCCTCGGCGGCCGGCATACAACGTGCTTGAGCAGTATGCCTCCAATCCGCGGATCGCAGCCATGCTGGCGGCCTATGGCTCGCTGCGCGGCGATCCGACCCGTTCCGGCGCTCCGGCGCCGATTCCACTGGGGGTGGACCCTGTGACAGGGCTGGATCGCGGCTCGGTTCAGATGGGCCTGTTCAACCGGACCGGCGTGCCGAAGGATTACAACTCGCCGGAGTTTGATGCCAAGGGCGACTACAACATCACCAGGAACGACACGCTGAACCTGCGCTACATTCACAACAGCTTCAGACGCCCCATACGATTTCTTCAACTACCCCAACAACCTTCCTGGCTTTGATTCGGAGCAGAACGGAGTGTGGGACAACGCGGGCGTCACCTACACCCACATCTTCAGTCCTACTCTGCTCAACGAACTCCGCATCTCTTACGGCCGCATGGGCCTCTCCTTCCTGCCACGGCCGGACAACGTTGCTGCCGCCAGGATGCCGACCATCTCCATTGCCGGGGTTCAAGGATGGGGTGCGAGCCAGGACGTTCCGCAGGGCCGCTTCCACGACACCTACCAGGTGCAGGACACGGTGAGCTGGACCGAGGGCAAACACTTTCTCAAGATTGGCGTCGATTTCGCCGACGTCCGGGCGCGGGATGCCATCCCGTACAACTTCTTTGGTGAAATCGCCTACGCGCCCGGCGGCGGCTACCAGGCCCTGGGCAACTATCTAGATGACTACTCCGGCGGGACCGCGACGGTGAGCCAGACCTTCGGCAGCCCGGTGGTCCACGCCAGTCTCCCCTCGCAGAACTACTTCTTCCAGGACTCCTGGAAGGCGAGGCCGAACCTGAGTCTGGACTTTGGCCTGCGCTATGAGTACAACGGAAGCCCGGCCAACCAGCTGCAAGTACCCGGCAATCGACTACGACAACCTGGCCTGCTTCCCCTGCGTCGTCAAACAGAAGGGGGACAAGGAGGACTTCGGTCCGCGCTTCAGCTTCTCCTACGCCCCGAATTTCTGGAAGGACTGGCTAGGGGATGGCAAGACGGCGCTCCGAGGCGGCTTTGGCGTCTTCTACGATACGCTGTTCACCAACATCCTCGACAATACGCAGGCGACCTCGCCAAATTCGGTGGCCTCGGCCTTTAATGTTGCCGGCACCACGCGTGGCTTAGCCAACTGGTCTTCCTACATTTCCCAGTTACCCACCTCGCCCAATGCCAATGCCAGCGAAGACAGCCAGGTAGCCCACCTGCTCTCGCCGGAGATTTTGCAGTGGAACCTGAATATTCAACGCGAGCTGCCGAGCCAATTCACGCTGCAAATCAGCTACGTGGGCACCCGTGGCGAGCACCTGTTCGCCAACACCTTTGCCAACCCATTCCTGCCGAGTGGCAATCGTTTGAGTCCGACGCGCGGAAATATCTCGGTTCGCGACAACAGCGGCGATTCGATCTATCACGGATTACAAGTGCAAGTGAACCGGAAGTTTTCTCGCGGTTTCCTGCTCCGCAGTTCGTACACTTTCTCCAAGATGATCGATGATTCTTCGGAAGTCTTTTCCTCCGCCACCAGCCTAAACGGGGCACCCGGCACCTGGAATAGCTTTCCGGTTGTCCAGTTCCCATCGCCGCGCGGAACCTACGATCGTTCGGTCTCGGACTTCGATCACAGACAGCGCTGGACCTTCTCCTACATCTATGACATTCCCAAGCTGAAGGCGAATGACTCGTTGAGCCAAGGGGCGGGATATGTGCTGAATGGCTGGCAGATCTCCGGCACCACCGCCTTCCAGTCCGGCACGCCGTACAACGTGGAGACCGGCTTTGACAGCAACGGCGATGGGGTGAACAACGATCGTCCCAGCCTCGGCAATCCCCGTGCTCCGCTGGCTACCTACGCATTTACCGGCGACTGGGACGGTCTGTCGGCAAATATCCTCTGCGATGGCCCAACCCTGTGGTTTTCCCCGACGAATCAGTGCCTTCCCGTCTCCCACAGCCAAGTTCACTGGATTGTTCCCTCTAACGGTCAGGGAAATGTGGGACGGAACTCGCTGATCGGCCCGTGGTACACCTCGTGGGCCTTCAGCCTGTCGCGCCAGATCAAGGTTTATGAGAGCCAGGCGCTGCAGATCCGAGCGGATTTGTTCAACCCGTTCAACCAAGCTCACAAGGACGGCGACGGATATTGGCCGAATATGCAGCTCGTATCTGGCATCGTCCCTCCTGGTTCGGGTGCGTCCTCGACGTTTGCGGATTTTTCAACCTCGCTGCATGGCGGCCGTACGATCCGCATGTTGCTCAAGTACAGCTTCTAAAGGACTTTCATTACAACGGGAGCCAGCGTACACTCAACGGAAGCTATTTCGACGGGGAGCGAAACTTGCATCCTGGGAAGAGACTTCGGCTTCTGCGCGATGAGCTTGGCCTAACAGTACGTGACGTGGAAGCCTCCAGCGGCCTACTGGCGGCCAAGCATGGAAATAGTGCGTATTCGATTCCGCCCAGTCGTCTCTCAGACATTGAGAATAAAGGAGTTGTTCCAAGTATCTATCGAGTTTATTCGCTGGCCGTCATCTACCGTCGTCAGGTTCGGGAGATCCTTGCCTGGTATGGAATCAATCTGGATGACATCGCGGCGGATCTGGCGGTAGCGACGTTGCCCAGGACCCATCTGATCGAATCCATTGAGGCAACCGGCACCGTGAAAATACCGGTCCTTCAAGATTCGGCCTTCAATCCCGCGCAGACCCAAAACCTCGGGCGCATCATTCAGCGATGGGGAGCGGTACCGTTCGCATTTCTCTCCCAGTTTTCCAGTGTCAGCTTCACCTACGCCTACATTGGCACGGAGGACCGCACAATGTCTCCGCTCCTGCCTCCCGGATCGTTCATTCAGATTGACGAATCCAAGGACAAGGTAGTGGAAAGCACATGGAGATCCGAAGGGGACCGGCCAATCTACTTCTTAGAGACGCGAAGCGGATACCGGTGTGGCTGGTGTCGATTACAAGACGGACAACTTACTCTGCAACCTCATTCTCTCTCTCCGGAACCCGTGCGAATCTATCGCCACCCGCAGGAGGCTGAGGTCGTAGGAGAAGTGGTGGGTATCGCCATGCAGATTGGGAGGAGGAATAACGCATGACTCAACTCGACTGCCTGCGGCCAAGTATGCGCGTCCCGTCCCCCATGAGCTCTCCGAGATCCTCCAGGTCCACCGCGGACTGGGTGAGCTTCGCCCGCTTCAGTCCAGGACGTTGCGCCCATCTCGCCGGATCATCTGGCGTTCGTAGCGACATTGACAGCAAGGAAGACCTGTTCCGGATTCGTAACAGATCTTGGATTTTGTTTTATAGCCACATCCCCGATCTAGGCTCCGAATACGGCAACCAGCCGTATCGGGGCTTCCATGAACAGACTGTTCATCCTCATTGTCCTGGGCATCGGGCTCAGCATCAGCGCGTCCGCCATCGCGCCTCACAACGTCTCATCCACAACGCCGATGATCTCCGCACAATGCTGCGGTGGAGATCCGGAGGGACCGCCGCTCTACGCTCCCCGCAACGTCTCGTCCACAACGCCAATGATCTCGTCGCTCTGCTGCGGTGGAGATCCGGAGGGACCGCCGCTCTACGCTCCCCGCAACGTCTCGTCCACAACGCCAATGATCTCGTCGCTCTGCTGCGGTGGAGATCCGGAGGGACCGCCGCTCTACGCTCCCCGCAACGTCTCGTCCACAACGCCAATGATCTCGTCGCTCTGCTGCGGTGGAGATCCGGAGGGACCGCCGCTCTACGCTCCCCGCAACGTCTTGTCCACAACGCCAATGATCTCGTCGCTCTGCTGCGGCGGAGATCCGGAGGGACCGCCGCTCTACGCTCCTTCGTCATATCTGAGGAAGATCGTTATCCGTTGACGCCGGTTGACCGTCTCTCAGATCCGAGAGACGGTCAATGAGTCTGTCGAGTCGATCTCTGTTTGTCGCACTGTGGGCTCTTGTAGTGGCCGCTGAAGGGAGTTTGATGCTCCTGCTCTTCTGGCGCAAGGCTTGGCGGGACAATGCTGCATTCACTTCTTTCATTGCTTTCTGTGTACTGCGCTCGTCTTTGCTGTTGTATGTTTATGTTGCCTCGAAGGGGACGCCCGTGTACCTTCTTTTCAGGTCGGCAGCCTATGCAGTTCAGTTTGTGATTCTCATCGCAGTGGTGCTCGAGGTGGTTAAGATTATCTTTCGTCCCTATGAGGCTCTTCCCCGCGGCACACTCGGCAACTTTGTTTTGGCCATGATCGCGGTTGGCTTCTTAGCGATACTGTTCACCGTGCGCTTCCCCGGAATCCGCTCATCGGAATGGATGTTGCTTCTTAGGACGATCGACCAGGGGCTGTCCTGGGCTCTGTGGGGCATCTTTGCGATGTTTGCAATGTTCTCCAAATGTCTCGGCATCCCCTGGAATCATCGCGTCTATGGCATCGTCACCGGATTCTTTTTCTACTTGTCGGTGGACGTGGTGGTCGTCACCGTTTCATCCCAGCTTGGCCTGCCCATCAATAGCTACATTTGGCCACTCGATATGCTGGCATTTCTGGGCGCATGTTCCGTATGGACTTACTCCTTTGCGCACGCTGCGGTACCTCGGAGCGTGCCAACCATGGAACAAGTGGGTAGAATCTCGGCTGTACTGAGTCAGTATGTATTCCTTATCGAATCACTCGAAGTAAAGCGGCACGCTAAGGCAACCGAAGAGCCAGTGAAACTTCTGCTCCGGAGTGAAGGGCGATGATCAATAGGAAAGCCGGCATTCTTTCATTTCAAGAACTGATTGACACGTTGGAACATATCGAACTTGATCAGCTTCATTCAGATATTCCGGCCAACGTGCGCGCCGAACTTACGCGTATGAATGGCAACCTGTCAGCCATACTCTCTTTTTTAGGAAATTGTGTGAATCCCGATCCCGCAACGGAGCCGAAGCTATGCGAGACGATCAGTATGGTACGGCGGGAGTGCATGTCGCTGCACCTTACGATTTCCAAGGTGCTTCTGTTTCAGTTTTTTCGCCTCAATCTCGTCACTGATTCGCAATATCCGGCGTTAGCGGCTGCCAAATATGAACATATCAGCCAAGCCGTATGCCAGCTATGCCAAACGTTCGCACCGCAGTTCACCGAGCAACTGGGAAGCGCTTTGTGACCGACTGTAAGTACCAAAGGAGACGGACAGGATTGAGAAACGCCAGTTGGAAAAGTATCTTATGAACCTTTGAGCAAGTCATCGACCAAGCAAGTCATCGACAAAGCCCCGCACCTTGCTTCTGCGTTTCACCAGGCTCGCACGCGTCATCTCTCGCACAGCTTCTGACCTGCTCCGAACTCTCCCGTCCATTCATCGCTGGACTGGAGTTACTGAGCCGTCCCGCCGCTAACTTCTCCGAATCAGACTTGAACCAAGCCGCCTCAGTTGAGCGACGATGTGAACCCAGTGGTCCCGCATCAAACTCTCATGCGGGACCACTGGCAAGGTTACGGCAAGTAGTAGCGAACCGAGGTGAAGACCATTCCGTCGATGCCGTGCGGTGCTCCACCCACACCCGACCAAGTATTGCGGGTCACGTAGGAGTACTGCGTGCCGAACTGAAACCTGCCCTTGGGACCGTTATAGAAGCGGTACCAGAAGCCGCCCGTACCTTCGATCAAGGCGCGCGTGTCTCCGGTGCAGTTGGCGAGCGCGCCAGGAGTAAAGCCGGTGTTCACGGTAGGAAGAGTTTCGGTATTGCAACCGGTGTTAACAAACAGGGGCGCGCCATAACCAACTTCCTTGCCCGAGATAGGATCAGTTTGCTCCGTCCGGCTGGCATATTCCGCCCCGCCGTAGAGGTAGACGTCGAGTTTCGAGCCGTGCCACTCGATCGTGGTCAGACCCTGGTAGCCTCGGATCGGAGCGACGGTCCCGTTGGCCTTGATCGCAAGATCGGAGAGCTGTCCGGAGCCGTAACGTCCCACTCCGCTGCCCCCGAAGCCATGCAAACCAAAGACGACATGCTTGTGGTAAAAGTTCCAGCGAGCATTGGCGCCGAAGCCCCCAGCGTTTTTCGAGGCGTTATAGGCTCCGAGCACGTTAGTGCCCGGGGTCGTGCTGCCGCCGCAGGCCGTTTTGGCCGTGGCTACCTCGCCGCAAGGAAATACACGGTCGGTGAAGCGGTCGAAGAGGCCGAAGACCTCGTAGTGTCCAAAGCCGGGATCAAAAGCAGCTTTGGCGATGATATCGGGGGAAGGATTGAAGGAGTAATTTGCGAGTGAGTTATAGCTTTTACCGTCACCCACTTCGCCGAGTACGAAATTGTCCGCGTTGTTGTGTGTTGTGAGCGTGGCCTCCGCGTTCTCCAGGGCGACCGCGAACCAGACCTTCCTGCCGAGGTCTTTGGTTAAGCGAATCCCGTACTGGCGCGCGTAACTGAATCCGACGTTGTAACTGGCGTCGATCGTCGAGGGGCGGGCATCGTTGGTTTTGCCGGCGTCATCGCTGGGACGAATTCCCGTCTTGTTTTCCGTCACCAGGCTCCACATCTGGCCGCCGAGGAAGCTCCAGCCATGGTTAAACTTAGCCTGTGCCCATGCTTGGCGCAGACGGAACGTGTAGCTGTTGGACTGGGTCGCCGTGGAGGTGTCGCCGGCCGAGAGAAAGTCGCCAGATATGTAGCTGGAAAGTTCTACATTCTTCATGGGGGCTAAGAAAAATACGGTCGGCCGCGACTGTCGGGCGGAGCCGAAGAACTCCGACTCCTTGCTCTGCGAAGAGCCGGGCAGGGGCAGCGAATTGAACGGGGTGGAAACATCTGCTCCAAGGGCTCGCGAGCGCCGCACGAATTCGGCCGCCACAAAGCCGCCTGGCGTGATGCTGACGCCTTTGAAGCGAATCGTCAGAGGGCCTTCCAACTCCGAATTTACGGCCTGCTGCGTCTCCTGCGCGCTTGGCCCGGGGTTGTCGGCGCTGGTCTGGAAATTGTTTACGACCCCCTTCAGTTCAGCAACGGTCGGTGGCTGCTGGCTGGCCTGAGCTTGCTGCCCGTTCTGCTGCAGTTGCTGGCTTAGGTGCTGGATTTGCTGCTGCTGGGCGGCCAAGGCGTCTTTCAATGCTTGGACGTCGGCAGCAGATGCCGTGGATGTTTGTGCAAAAAGCGCGGGCGCTAAGAGCAGCAGAACTGCAATGATCCTCTTCATGTACATACCTCGCATCGGCTGAACCAGATACGTATCCCAAGCGGGAACGCTCTCGTCAGCGGCTATTCAGTTGGAATGGATTGAAAGCTTTCGCGGAAAACTGCGCAGCTAGCGACAACAACAGGGGGCGGGTTGAAAAAGCGTCGACGGGGCCGCTTGGATATCGGCAGCAAATGCTATGGGTGTTCGCGCAAAAAGCGCAGGCACTAGGAGCAGTGGAATTGCAATGGTCGTCTTCACGTAGCTACCTCTGTCTTATGAATGAAAGACACAGCCCTAGCGGGAACGCTCTCGTCGGTGGCTATTCAGTTGGAATGGAGAAGAAACTGTTCGCGGAAAGGCGCGACCTAGCGACAACAACAAGGGCAACAACAACAGAAGGCGGATTGGAAGACCGTTGTCGTAAGCATGGCGGTTCCTATTTATAACACACACCAAGAAAGGAATTCAAAATAATCGAGCGACAATCTTAGATAAACGAAAAGTTGCATCGGTACTGCAAAGCCTGCCAGAACGCCGGCCTTTCTCGAGCACGAGCCAAAGCTCCTTGCCTAAAAGAAACAGATCCCAGTATGTGCAAGCATAAAGGGGACCGCGGTTACCGAGCCGGAGAGAACATTCCATTTTCCGAGTGAACTGCGGTTGACTCCGCTCGCCTCGCATTATGACTCGCGACGTCAAATGCAATAGTCTGGAATGACCTCCTGCTCCCGAAGATACTTACACACTTGCTCGACGGATGAAGCTAAATCTTGCCCGTCAGGAATCTGCACGTGGGCATGAACGTCTTGGTACTCCGTTGCACCTACAACGACGACCACTATTTCGTTGGGCGCGTTGAGCGCCACTAATCGTTTGATGTCATGCACATCGACGTCAGTAATGGTCGTTATGAATATCTGACCACTGTCGGTAAGGATGCGGGCCAATTCGCCAAGACGCCGCACGCGCTCTTCCCGCTGATCGAATGAGTCGAGCACGTCGCTGTCCAGTCCGCGGTCGATATTTGCGATGCCAAGGTAGTACGCGAAGCAGGAGTCATCGAACAGGCGTTTTTCCAAGCGCTTGTGCGATAGCCTTGTTGGCGGCTTCGGACGCTCCGGTCACGACCACAAACTTTGACCGGTGACCGTAGCGGGCCGGCACGAGTCGCCGCAGAGATAACGCTCTGTTCCCATCCAGCCTCACGTTGGCGGATGTGCTCTTGCAGACTGGAAGGGGAAGAAGATGCATCTTCCGTGATGATTCCGCCGCCCGGCGATCTCGTAGTTGTCAACTAACACAAATCGCCCGGTGGCTTCGATGTCGCGCGAAAGATCGAAGACGATCGGCTTAGTCGCCTCGAAGATACAATCGGCAACCTCGTGCCTCTCCACTTGCTGCTTGCCGCGCTCAGAAGACAAGTCAGATGCGTCCAGCACGTTGACGATCTCCAGCAAGCGAACCGGGGCGCGCAGGGTCGCGAGCTTCAACCTGTACTTCTTGTTCTTAATCAGCGGAGCCTTACCCATCCAGAAGACGTTGGCGCGGAAACGCGAACTGGTGATTGCCTGCATGTCGCCGGTCTTGCACATGATCTCGCCCGGGCGCACGTAGAGCTTCATCGGTGAGCGTGAAGCCGATGGCTTCGCCGGCATGGGCCTGCTCCTTTCCGGCGCGTTAAACCTCTCGATGGAGGCGATTCGCGATCGCTTCTGGGAGGGCAGAAAGACGATCTCATCGCCTGTGCGAATGGAGCCGGTTTCAATGGTACCCGCGAAGATGCGGCGATCGTCGTTGTTCGCCGTGAACTTGTAAACGTCCTGGACGGGAAAGCGAAATGGCTGCTTTTCACGCTCGCTTTCCTTGACGAATGCGTCGATGTGCTCGAGCACGGTCCGTGCCTCAGGAGCCCAGGCCGGCGCGTTCCGCGATGTTATCTCCGTCGCGCGCGCAGATCGGCACAAAGTCGATCGGAGTGATGTTCACTTCTCGCAGGAATGCCGAATACTCGTCGCGAATGCGGGCAAAGACGCTCAGGTCGTGGTTGACCAGATCCATCTTGTTTACCAGCACGACCACCTGCCGGATTCCTAGCATCGCAAGCATGTAGCCATGCCGCCGCGAGTTTTCCTGAATTCCCTCATGCGCATCGATGACCAGCAGCGCGGCCTCGGCACGGGCCGCACCCGAGATCATGTTCTTGAGGAACTCAACGTGGCCGGGTGCGTCGATGATGATGTAATCGCGCTTTGCGGTCTTGAAAAAG
This sequence comes from uncultured Acidobacteriota bacterium, assembly GCA_963737175.1. Lineage (GTDB taxonomy): Bacteria > Acidobacteriota > Terriglobia > Terriglobales > Acidobacteriaceae > TOLSYN. The sequence continues at coordinate 220,079 of CAVTRQ010000006.1, forward strand.
CATCGCGCCGTATCGATGGTGATGCCCTGCGCCTGTTCGTCCTTGAGCGCATCAAGCAGGAACGCATACTCGAACGGGCGCGCGTTCTTGCGGCACGACGCTTTTACCTGTTCGAGCTTGCCTTCCGGCAGAGAATGCGTGTCCGCCATGAGGCGACCGATGACGGTGCTCTTGCCGTGATCGACATGGCCCACCACGACGATGTTCATCTGCTCGCGTTCGGACGTTGCAGGCAGCAGAGGCGTTCTCCGACAAGTTGTCAGATGTCGAATTGGTGTGTCATCACATGTACCCGTCTCTGCGCAGTGTCTCCAGGCCGCCGCCGTCGTCTTTGTCTTGAGCTCTTCCGGAACGTTCGGCGATATTGGCAAATTTTCCGCTGCGTAGCTCTTCAATAATCTCCGGCACATTCCGCGATTCGGAATCTACGGGATTGGTGCAGGGCCAGCAGCCGAGCGAGCGGTAGCGCTTACCGTTTCCTTGGTTGAAGTAGAGCGAGACCACGGGAATGTTCTCGCGATGGATGTACTCCCAGATATTCAGCTCCGTCCAGTCCAGCAGCGGGTGGATGCGCACATGCGTTCCCGGCGCAAAATCAGTCTTGAACTGGTTCCAAAGCTCGGGCGGCTGATCGCCCACGTTCCACTCGTTGTACTTATCGCGCGGCGAAAAGTAACGTTCCTTCGACCGGCTGCCTTCCTCGTCGGCCCGCACGCCGACGATTACGCCCGTGTACGGCTCCTTGTTTTCATCGAGCACGTAGTGCCGCAGTGCGTGGTCCATGCGATAGCGCGGCCAGTCACCGGAAAGCGTATGCTTCAGCGCGTCGGACTTCAGGTTGCGGCAGCAGGTAAGGCGGTCCACGTTTCCGTCGGGAAATGTCTGCTTGGCTTCGAGCGCTTCGCGGTTCTCGCCGTACATCATGTTCAGGTTCCATTCGAGCGCGAGCCGGTCTCGATATTCGATCATCTCGGGAATCTTGAAATGAGTGTCGATGTGCACGAGCGGCAGCGGCACGTGGCCGAAGAAAGCCTTGCGCGCCAGCCACACCAGAACCGTGCTGTCTTTGCCAATCGACCAGAGCATGCACAGGTTCTTGAACTCGCGATAGGCCTCGCGAAGAATGTACACGCCCTTGGCTTCGAGTTTGTCTAGGTGATCCATGCTTAGGATCTGCTCCTTCAGGTTGCGGTGCGCCGGCGACCTGTGCAGTCCGCACTCCTTGTGTTCGGGCGACTCCCACCACCAGCGCCCGCCGCGAATGTCTTCGCCGGGACGCACGGCGCGGGTGCAGGGCGCGCAGCCAATGCTCGGGAAGCCTTGGTCGTGCAGGGCGTTGTAGGGGACATTGTTTTTCTTGATGTAATCCCACACCTGCGCCTCGCTCCAGTCAAAGAGCGGGCAAATCTTGTAGATGCCAAACTCTGCATCCCAACTCACCAACTCAACCTCGGTGCGAGTCACGCTTTGGTCGCGGCGCAGCCCACAGATCCAGGCATCGACCGTAGCGAGCACCTTGCGCAGCGGCTTCATCTTCCGGACATTGCAACAGGCTTTGCGGTTCTCCACGCTGGAGTAGAAAAGATTCGGGCCGTCCTTGGCAATCAGCGCGGCAATATCGGCAGCTTCCGGCGCGCAAACCTCATAGGCAATGTGGTAGTGCTCAATCGACTTCTGCATCGTGTCGTAGGTTTCCTGAAACACTCTGCCGGTATCGAGCGTAAAGATTCTGGCCGCTGGATTGGTTCGCACCAGCATGTCGGTCAATACCTGATCTTCGGCGCCGAAGCTGGACGCCAGTGCGATACGCGCTGGGCCGAAGTTCTCCAACGATTGCTGCACAGCCTCTTCGGCGCTGTGCGATGACAATTGAAATTCACCCACTGCAATACTCCTTAAAGTTTCTCGATCCAACCCGCCGTACGAAAGCGATCCGCCTGTTCGCTGCCAAGATCTAAATCGCAGCGCACTAGATCGAGTAATCTTCGGCGAAAACGCGCAAATTTCGCGGGGAGACATAAACCACATCGCCCAGCTTCAGGTCCAGTTCGGCAAACTGCCTGCGTCCGAGCTCAGCTTCCAGCAGCGTTCCTGTGTCATCGCTCTGGAGTTCAAGCTTCACGATCGGGCCGACTCCATAGACGTGACGCAGGGTTGCACGAATTGCAGAGGCGTCCTTGGCAATCCCGGGTCACGTTCATTTCGTAAGGCCGGGCATAACCCAACGCCGGACCATCCCCGCCGGAAACACTCTCCGGCAAATCCAACTTCCAGGGCTCCAATGTGCGCGCGTCCGCTATCGATGCGTCCATGAAATAGGTTCACATTTCCCAGGAAGTTATAGACGAAGGCGCTGGCAGGATTGTCATAGACCTCCTGCGGAGTGCCGACCTGCTCCAATCGTCCCTGATTCATCACCGCCACGCGATCGGCGACCTCCAGTGCTTCTTCCTGATCGTGAGTTACGAAGACGCTGGCGATGTGAATCTCGTCATGCAAGCGCCGGAGCCAACGGCGCAGCTCCTTGCGAACCTTGGCATCGAGCGCGCCAAAAGGTTCATCGAGAAGCAGCAACTTGGGTTCTACCGCCAGGGCGCGGGCCAGTGCTACGCGCTGTCTCTGTCCGCCGGAGAGCTGGTTCGGATAATGGTCGGCCAGCCTTTCTAGTTGCACCAGGCCGAGCAACTGCGAAACCCTGTCGCGAATGTCCGCCTTTGAAAGACGCACTTTGCGGGACTGAACACGCAGCCCAAACGCAACGTTTTCAAAGATGGTCATGTGGCGGAATAACGCATAGTGCTGGAAGACAAAACCGACGCGGCGTCGTGCGGGGTCGTGCTTGGTGGCGTCCTCATCATTGAGCAGGATGGTTCCGCTGTCTGGAGATTCCAGGCCGGCGATCATGCGCAACAGCGTGGTCTTTGCCCGAACCAGACGGCCCGAGCAGGGCAAGCAATTCTCCTGTGCCGACCTGCAGGCTTACGTCATCGACGGCGGTGAAGCTGCCGAACTGCTTGCAGATATTGCGAACCTCTATACTCACAGCTGCCCCCCGCGAATCCCCGCTTGCTCCTCGATGATTTTCTTCACCACCAGGGTCACCAGAGCGACCAGGCTCAGCAGCGAAGCCACGGAGAACGCGGCTGCAAAGTTATATTCGTTGTAGAGAATCTCGACGTGGAGCGGGAGCGTATTGGTCTCGCCGCGAATATGGCCGGAGACTACGGAAACCGCTCCAAATTCGCCCATGGCGCGAGCGCTGCAAAGAATTACACCGTACAGCAAGCTCCAGCGAATATTCGGAAGCGTAATGGAGAAGAAGGTCTTCCAAGCACTGGCTCCCAGCACCAGCGCGGCTTCTTCTTCGTCGCTGCCCTGCGCCTGCATAAAGGGAATCAGTTCGCGCGCCACAAATGGGAACGTGACGAAAATGGTGGCCAACACAACGCCGGGAACCGCGAAGAGAATGCGGATATTGTGATCGTCCAACCAGCTTCCGAACCAACCGTGCAGTCCGAATAGCAGTACGAAGATCAATCCTGAGACCACCGGAGAGACAGCCAACGGCAGATCGATCAGACTGATCAGCAGATTCTTGCCCTTAAAGGAGAAGCGCGAGATTGCCCACGCCGCCATCAAGCCGAAGAGCAGATTCAAGGTCACGGCGATGCCGGAAGCGATCAGCGTTAAGCCGGATGGCGGAAAGTGCGTCCGGATCGCGAATCGAATCCAGGTACGTCTGCCATCCCTTGGCGAATGCTTCGACGAAAACACTGGCCAGCGGCAGCACCAGGAAAATGATGAGGAACAGAAGCGCGACGCAAATCAAAATCCAGCGAACGATTGCGGACTCACCGCCTCGGACCGAGCTCGAAGCCGTCGACGTACTCATCGTGTCTCCTCCATCTTGCGCGTACGCGCCTGCAGGCCGTTGATCACCAGCAGCAATGCGAAGGAGGTAACCAGCATCACGGAGGCGATCGCGGTGGCTCCGGCGTAATCGTATTGCTCAAGCTTGCTGACGATGAGCAGAGAGGTGATCTCCGTGTGCATGGGCATGTTGCCGGAGATGAAGATGATGGAGCCGTATTCGCCGAGGCCGCGGGCGAAGGCCAGCGTAAAGCCGGTGAGCAGCGCGGGAAGTACTGCCGGAAATATCACACGACAAAAGGTCTGCCACGAGTTGGCTCCAAGGCTGGCGGAGGCTTCCTCCACATCGCTGCCCAGTTCCTCGAATGACCGGCTGCACGCTTCGCACAACAAACGGCAGCCCGATAAATGTAAGCGCCACCACGACTCCAAGGCGCGTAAACACTACGTCGATGCCGAGCGGGTGAAGGTATCGCCCGAGCCAGCCGTTCGGAGCGTACAAAGAGGTCAGCGAGATGCCTGCAACGGCCGTCGGCAAGGCGAACGGAAGATCGACCAGTGCGTCCGCGATTCGCTTGCCCGGAAAGCTGTAGCGTGCCAATACCCATGCAACGATGAAATCCGAAGACGGAGTCGATTGCCGCTCCAAGAAAGGATGCGCCAAAGGTCAACCGATACGAGGCCATCACACGCGGCGAGGTCACCGTCTGCGACAAATCGCGCCCAGTGCATAGTCGCTGTCTTCAGAAAGATCGCGCTCAGCGGGATCAATACGATCAGGCTTAGATAAGTGACGGCAAAGCCCAGCGAGATCCCAAAGCCAGGGAGTATTCCTGGCTTCTTGAAGCGAAAGCGCCGGCTTTTCGTGGGCGACGGGCCGCAGGGTAAGCTGCCGTCCTGGTTGCGCACAGGTGCTGTGTACGGATGCTCCCATGTTTAGCTCTTACTTCCCATAGATCTGGTCAAAGATCCCGCCATCGGCGAAGTGTGTCTTCTGCGCGTTCTGCCAACCACCGAACACGTCGTTGACGGTGAAGAGATTCAACTTTGGAAACTGCCAGGCGTACTTGTTCGCGATCGCTTTCGCGCGCGGACGGTAGTAGTGACGAGCCGCGATCTCTTGCCCCTCGTCGGAGTACATGTATTGAAGATAGGCGGTTGGCCACGGTTGTCGGTGCCGTGCTTGTTCGCGACCTTATCCACCACCGAAACCGGAGGTTCGGCCAGGATGCTGTAGGAGGGAACGACGATCTCCAGCTTGTCTTTGCCCAGCTCTTTCACCGCGAGGAAGGCTTCGTTCTCCCAGGCAATCAGCACGTCGCCAATGCCGCGTTGCACAAACGTCGTGGTCGCACCGCGGGCTCCTGAATCAAGCACCGGGACATTCTTGTACAACTGCGTTACAAACTGGCGCGCTTTGGCCTGGTCATTCTTGTTCTGGTGCAGCGCATAGCCCCACGCAGCCAGATAATTCCAGCGCGCTCCACCGGAGGTCTTCGGATTCGGTGTGACGACGGAGAGACCGGGCCGAACCAGATCGTTCCAGTCCTTGATGTGCTGCGGGTTTCCCTTGCGAACCAGGAAGACAATCGTAGAAGTGAAGGGAGTGCTGTTGTTGGGCAGCCGCGATTGCCAGTTGCGCGGCAACAGGCCACCGTTCTCGCTGATGGCGTCAATGTCATAGGCCAGAGCCAGCGTAACCACGTCGGCAGGAAGCCCGTCGATCACCGCGCGGGCCTGTTTTCCCGAACCGCCATGCGATTGTTTGACGATGACGTCCTGACCGGTCTTTGCCTTCCAGTACCGCGCGAAGGCGGCGTTGTAGTCCTGGTACAGTTCGCGAGTAGGATCGTAAGACACATTCATCAGCGTGATGCGCTGTTGCGCGGACGCACTGGCAAACATTCCCATCATGCAGAGTGCGAGAACAGCAAACCCGGAGACGCTAGCCTTCATGTGTTCTTCCTTCGGACATAAACAACTCTTGAGTAACCGGCTTAGACCTGCCGCGATATGGGTCCGGTTCGTAATTCACCTGCAACCGATTCAGTTTGGATGGAATCGTCCGAGCTGTGCATCGGCCTTGCACACTCCCCCACGATCAACAATGTTGGCGCGGGAAGTGAGTTCACCCGCTCCAGTGATGAGAGCTCGCACCACCGCACTGCTGGGTTGGCCTCCCGGCATGGGAGATGACGGCGCAAGGTGTTTGCGGATTCAGGCCCGCGTCGCAAAGCTGTGAGGCGAGCTGACGGTAGTCGCTTCCGGGCATGTAGATCGCCAGCGTCGAGTGCGATGTAACTAGACGATCCCACGCAAGCGCCTCGTCATTTTGCCCGCGATGCGCGGTCGTAAGCACGAGGCTGGCGGCAAAGCGCCGGTCGGTGAGAGAGAAACCGGCAGCCGCGGCAGCTGCAATTGCCGATGTAATTCCGGGCACGATTTCGCATGGAATATTGGCCTCTGCGAGCGCTTCGATTTCTTCACCCGCCCGGCCAAAGATCGTCGGATCTCCACCCTTGAGCCGGACGACAACCTCATACTGAGAGGCGTAGGCTACCAACAATGAATTGATTTCCTGCTGCGTCAGCAACTTGGTTCCACACCGTTTGCCGATGTCGATCACGTTGGCGGAACCAATCAGCGCCAGGACCTCGGGACTGACGAGAGCATCGTGCAGAACAATATCAGCTTGCTGGAGGAGGCGCGTAGCGCGCACCGTCAACAGCTCGGGGTCTCCGGGACCAGCGCCGACAAGATAGACCTTACCCACAGTGCCCTTCCTCAATCCGATTCTTACGCGAAGTTTTGAAACGTTCAAAAACCGTTCGGCTGGAGATGCGGTGCAAGGTTTGTTTGCGCAGCTCAGGTTCTACCTGTCGCCGGAAAAATAATTCACGGACCGTTCCCAGCCAGTTCAGCCAACTGATATAGCTGGAGTCGAACTGCTCTTCCAACTCGCGGCGAATGCGTTGCGCCAGCGCGGGGCTCTTGCCTGCCGTGGAGATTGCGATCTGCAGATCGCCTCGCCGCACTACCGCCGGATAGTAGAAGTCACAGCGCTCAGGCTCGTCGACCGAATTGCAGAGCACGCCGCGCTTCCGGGCGGCTCGATAGACCTCGCTGTTCACCTCCGGGCTTCCTGTCGCGGCAATCACCAGCAATGCGCCATCAAGATGAGAGGCATTGAACTCTGCTTGCATCCAGCGAATGCGGCCGCTTTGCGCAAGTTGCCGTATCTCCCCGGCAGCATCGGGAGCGATGATCTGCACATCGGCGCCAGTATCCAACAAACTTCCAAGTTTTTGCCGGGCGATCGTCCCCGCACCCACCAAGACACATCTGCGGCCTTCGAGTTTAAGAAATAGTGGAAACAGATCGGCCATCTAACCCTCCACCCCGTGCGGCGCTGGAGCCAGCGGAAGGTCGCGCTGGGCGACCTCGGCCTCACGACCGGCCAGAAAACTCCGCAGTTCATCGTTTGACTTGCGCGCGAAGAACTGTTGCAGAGTCTCTTCGCTCGTTCGCAACTCGGTGTAACGGGCAAGCAGGCGGACGATGGATTCCGGAACCTCTGTCGCCAGGCAGCGATAGCCTACCGGCCGTGCAATCGACTGCACGCTGTCCCACCGAACCGCCCACGCAGAAGTAATAGGCATCGGCAAACTGTCCGTCTACTTTGATCTTCTTGCCCTCAAGCCCCAGGTCGGCAATCCAATGCTGGCCGCAGCTGTTCGGGCATCCGGTGATATTCAATTTGAGTTGCTGGTCGAATCCCGGAACACGTCCCTCGAGCTCTTCCACCACCCATCGCGCAAAGCCCTTGGTCTCGGTGATGGCCAGCTTGCAGAATTCCGTGCCGGTGCATGCGACAGTTCCACGCCAGAAAGGGGAAGCTTCAACGTTCAGCCCGATGTTTTCCAGTTCACGCCGCAGAGCCTCTGTGTTCTGCTCGCGCACATTCACGATCAGCAGGTTTTGCATGGCGGTGGTGCGCACTTCGCCGCCGGCAAATCGATCGGAAAGATCGGCCACTGCGTGCAGTTGCTCGGAGTCGAGTCGACCGCGCAAGACTGAGACTCCGACATAGAAATATCCCGGCTGCTTTTGAGCATGCACGCCAACGTGATCACGATGGAGATCCGCGGGTAGCGTCTCCTCTTCCGCCGGGTCGAGTTGAAATCCCAATCGCCGATGGATCTCAGTGAGAAAGGTCTCGGCATTCCACCCCTGTTTCAGGAACAGGAACTTCAGCCGTGCCTGTTCGCGGCTCTGCCGCAGCACGTCGGCATCCCGAAATATTTCGGCGACGGCCTTTACCACCGGAACAACCTGGTTCCAGGCAACGAAAGCATTCAGCCGGTGAGCAAGGTGCGGCTGGGTTGAGAGCCCGCCGCCAACACGAAGCGAAAAGCCGCGCTCGTCGTAACCATTGCGCTTCACGAAGCAGGCCGGTAAGACCAATATCGTTGATCTCCGGATAAGAGCACCATGACTTGCAACTGGTGAGCGAGATCTTGAACTTCCGCGGCAGGTTGTAGAACTCCGCATTTCCAACAAAGAACCGGTCCAAATCCAAAGCCAGCGGAGATGGATCAAACGCTTCGTCGGCATCTACTCCCGCCAGCGGACATCCGGTAATGTTTCGCGTGTCATCGCCGCAGGAGCCCATGGTCGTCAGCCCTGCGCGCCACAACTGTTCCAGCAACTCCGGAAGATCCTCGATCCGCACCCAGTGAAGTTGAATGTTCTGGCGGACGGTAATGTCAATCAATCCGCGGGCGTACTGGGCTGCTACGTCAGCAATGGTGCGGAGCTTGATGACTCAACAGCAGGCCATTCGGGATTCGGATGCGCACCATGAAGTACGGCAGCGCTTTGCCTTCACCGCCTTTGCCTCCGGTCACTCCGGCGCCATCGCCCTGGGTGTACACTCCCCAATACTTGAGGTAAGTACCGAGCCACTCCGGAGAAATGCTGTCGTGCCCGCCTCGAGCGAACTCGCGAATCTCGTGAAGACACTCCCACGGATTCTTCTCGCGCTTCAGACGCTCTGCCCGTTGAGCCTTGGTTTCTTTTGCCTGCTCTGCCATCACATCTCCAAAACAAAAGCCCACCTGCCATACATATCTGGCGGGTGGGCGGTAAATCTAGATCTTGGTTAGATGAGTGCTATACCATGATCAACCGTGCGCCAGATTGGTTGAGGCCGCAACAACAAGCGCGGCACATCACTCGACCGGTCTGGCAACACATCGTCATCGTCCTTTGTTTATACCGCAGAAGGCCGTGACAGGTCAATGTGTGATAAGCCGAGTCTCAAAAGGTGGGCTGGTACTAATTAAGGTCTTACGACGAAAGCGGAATTGAACCCACCTCATCATCGGTGTGCGGATAGATGTGCGGATAAAAAAAGTTAGGCCGCCTGAGAGGGCGGCCTGAGGGTTGTCTCTAAGGAGATGAGTTCGAGTTAGCCTTTCACGATGAGCGGTCTCATCATGTCGTGTTCTTCATGTTCCAGAATATGGCAGTGCCACACGTATTCGTTTGCATTCGGTATTCCGGTGAACCTGGGGCTCGCCGGAACGCAGAACGGAACCTCTGGCAAGACGAACTTCATAACCACTCTGGTTACCGTACCTGGATTCATGCGGACGGTTTCCTTCCATCCCATTTCGTTTGGGTCCGGCGGAGCGAAAACCGAGTCGGGACTGTTTGCGTGATCGCCAACGGTGCTGAAGAAATCACGCCCGATCACCTGTACGTTTACCAGATGGAAGTGCATGGGATGAGTGTCGCCAGTCGTATCGTAGATGTCCCAGAGCTGAGTTTCGCCATTGTTCACCACCTCGGTCGGGGCATCCACGTAGTCCCGGCCGAAGCTGTCGGAGTAAAGCATCGTTCCCGTGCCGACTCTTTGAATGAGGCGTCCATAAGAATCGAAGTCTTCGTTCAGAGTTTTTGCCTGAGGCCGCAGGCCATGGGTAGACAGCGCGGGGGGCTGCGAAGCCGCATAGGCCGCAGGCAATCCATTCAGAAGCGCGCCGAGGGTCTTGCTGAAGTTCAATGGATCGGGGGCTCCACTCAGTCTGCTTACCCGGAATTGCAATAGCGTGCGGGTGTTCGGGCCTTTGCCCGGTTTGGTCGTGGCTGCGCCGCCAGTCGAGGTTTGGTCAGGGTCGCCGGTAAAGTAGTCGTTTCGGGTGTCTCCTCCCGGGAACGGGGCGGGCGCATCGTTGTGGAGGATAAGCCTATCTCCGGGCTGGCAGCTCGAGAAGTCGATGATGATGTAGGCTCTCTCTGCCGGGGCAAGAACAAGGTTCTTCGGACCGTTCGGATCGACGCTATCGTCGGAGGCATACGACATCAGCGTGGGCGGATGATTCAGCACAACCGGGTCAGGCAGAAGTCCTGCTTCATTGGCAATCTGAATGAAAGCTGGACCAGGCTTACTAAAGTCCGGCTCCTTGGCGTTCATCAAGGATTCAAAGAACAGGTTCAGGTTGTAAAAGCGTGCCTGTGACCCGTTCAACAGCAGGAACAGATACCTTCGCGGTTCCACTTCGACGTAGGGATAGGCTTCGCCATTGATGACCGGAGTATCCGCGAAGAACTCCGGAACGCACGACGGCACGGGTGGCGCTCCAAGGTTCGGAAAGCCATCCGCGGGCGTTCCGATATCCCATCTCCCCGTTGGCCCAGGATTGTCGATCTCATAGATGTACGGATACCAGAGGTCGCCCGGCTTTCCCCATTGGTCCGGCGCTATCTTAAACATCTTGTCCTGCAAAACCAGCGGAATCGTGTACTGCAACGGCGGAACGATCGCCGGGCCGCTGGTGGGGTCCGTGAGCGAGGTCACGACAGAATCATTGATCAGATAAGCGGATGCCAGACCCGCATACGCATTCAGGCGCGTGATGCCCAGGGCGTGGTCGTGATACCACACAAGACGCGCGCTCAGGTTGTTCGGGTAGTAGTACTCGGCTTGGCCGGTCGACACTGCGTTCAGGAAATCGATTCCAGCAGCGGCATTGCTGGCTCCGCTCCCGGGGCCTGTCGCCGAAGGTGTAAACCAGGTGAAAGGCCCTCCGTCGCTGGTCCATGGCGTCAGCCCGCCATGCAGATGAACCGTGATGCGATTGGCCGCTGCGCCCATGTCTGCGCCCATTAACGTGGTATCGATTGGCAATGGGTGTTTGTTCGGCAGATTGTTTTCCATTCGGAGGATGACTGGCCTTCCCCTCTCGGCCACGATGATTGGCCCCAGATAGGCTGGCGTGTTGGTGCTCCGATCCATGTAGCCCCAAAGCTTGGTCGGGCCCGGGAGATCGGGGTGCATCTGTTGCCGGAACTGGACTGCGGCCAGGTTGTACAGGTCGCTGGCGATACCATAACGCTTCGTTGCAATGGCGTTTGCGATGGGTATTCCGGTTCCGAGGCCGGGGAGCGGGGAGATGAATTTTCGCAACAGAGGGCTCTGCGAAAAGGCCCAGGCCTGCCCTTCAAAGCCTTTGAATAACGCAAGGCTTGCACCGGCCATAAGGGTCGTCTTTAGAAACTGTCTTCTGTTTGGCATTGGGGTCTCCTGGAAATTCGTCCGAACCCACAACGATTGCCTAGTCTGCATTGACGTGGCTGGTGCCGTTCGCGCTAGGTGGTCAAGCGGCGTACGCTTTTCGCCACATAAGGTATAGCTTGTAGCAAGTTGCAGCGTAGACATGCCATGACGGGACTCACGATCAAGCGTGACCGGAGCGGACAACCGCGGGCCGCACTACAGCATCAGCTTCCTGCCGATCAACGGGGCAGCGCATCTGGGAGTAGGGAAGACGGCTCGCATACGCAATCCTGTTCTATCAGTACAAGCAGGCGTGCCTTAAACTTCGGTCACCGGAAACTCAATCTTTATCGAAACGCGGAGACAGGACTGAATTTATGGCAGAGAGTCGCGGAAAACTTAATTGGGGGCAAGCGGAAACTTTGCGCTTCCAAGCGCAATGAATTCGAGCAGGTCACTCGCGAATTCAAGTTACAACCTGATCAGTACATCCATCCGAGAACTGAATCAGAGAGTCCCTAACGCCTCATCAATGTCTCGCAACTCCGCATTGATTCGGTTGCACGCATCGGTCGCTTCTCTCAAGTCGCGCTCTGCGGCCTCAACTTCGGCGGGGAACGGCTTGGGGAATCCCGGGGTGCGCAGTGCTGCTGCGGCCATCGTCACCCTGTCTTCCGCTTCCTGCCGTCTGGTTTCCGTGCCGTTCAACCCAGTCTGCTGTTCTACCAACTCTTGCCTGCGTTGCAATAGTTCTTTGCGCCGTTGATCTTCCATGCCGCCAGTGTGCATCCCCTTTTGTAAATTGGTCAATCATTTCCACGGCATCTTCAACGCTCCCGGCTGGGTCATCATCAACCACGCTCACCAGCGAACGAGATCCGATCCGTCACAACTGCACGTTCTAAAAAAACGCCTGCGGCCGCGCGTCTCGGAGTCGCTTAAGCTCCGGCTGATTCGCTGTGCTCCGCCGCCGTCGAATCTGCCGGCAGAATCACCGAGAATACAGTTCCCCGCCGCATTCCGTTCGTGTTGGAACGCACACGGATGGTTCCGTCGTGCTTGTCAATAATTTGCTTACTGACCCACAGCCCAAGTCCGGTTCCAGTCGTACCTTTCGTGGTGACGAACGGCTCGAAGATTTGCTGCCGTAAACTCGCATCGATCCCTGTGCCGTTGTCAGCCAGGGTCACTCGGACGCAGCGGTGGCCGTTGAGGGCCGTGCAAGTAGACACCCGCAACTTGATAATGCCGCGCTCCCCGATGGCATCCAAGCTGTTGGCCAGAAGGTTGGAAAAGACCTGCCGCAACTCGCCAGCCACAGCGGTGATCTGCACGCCCTCATCGCATTGCTTCTCGATTACGGCCTGTTTCGCTTTGATCTTGCTCTTCAGCAAGTCAACGGTAGATTCCAGCACCTCATTGACGGATGTGAGAGCAGGTGCATTGGACTCGCGATAAAACCCCAGCGATTGCCGAGCAATATGCGCGACCCGCCTCAACTCCGCATCCGCCAGCTCCAGGTACTGGCGTGTGGAATCAGGCAGCTCCTTCGTTGCCTTGGCAAGGAATAGCAGGTTGGTCACCGCTCCCAGCGGGTTGTTGATTTCGTGTGCGATGGTTGCGGCCATCCGCCCCACTGACGCCAGCTTCTCGCTACGCAGCAGAGCCTGCTCGGCCTGCTTTTGTGCGCTGACGTCGGTATTGGTGCCAAACCAGCGCACGACCCGTCCTTGCGAGTCAAACAATGGCATCACGCGGGTGAGGAAGGGGCGAAATATGCCATCCGCTCCTCGCAATGGCAGCACCATATCGAAAGGCTCGCCGGTTGCAATCGAAGCCTTCCACTGCTTTAACACGTTGGGCAACTCCACGGGATTGTGGACGGACTGCCAGCCCCAGCCTTCCATCTGTTGCGGAGTCGTGCCGGTGTATTGATACCAGCGCTGGTTGTACCAGAATATCCAGCCATCGGCGTTTCCCATCCAAGCCAGTTGCGGAATGGAGTCGGCCAGCGTTCTGAACTGTGCTTCGCTCTGTTGCAGAGCTTCCTCGGCGCGAAACTTGGACAATGCCGCGGACAGGTATCCCGCCAACCTCTCCCACAGGGCGATGACCTCGGCTGAAAATCGCCCTGTGCGGCGGTCATTCAACTGGAGCAGTCCGAATCGCTCTTCCCCAACGCGCAAAGGAATCAAGGCCACCGATTCATACCCCTCGCCGTTGCATCGATTGCGCGTTCTGGATTGCCGCTCCGAATCAGTGGTGCTGGCGAGCAACTCGGTTGTGCTGTTGCTCCAGAAGCTTCCATGTTCCGTGAAGAATGGCTTCGAGGCATCAAAACGCCCGCGAAGGACGTTTCCGCACATGCACTCAAGGATGGGATTGCCAGCGGCATCCCGAATGATTTCTCCGGAAACCTTCGTGACGCAGAGCTTGTTCTCCGCAAGGACGAACTCCGCGGAAAACCCACGGGCCTCAAAGTACGGATAATCATCCCCTTCACGCAGACGAATGCCGACCGCCTGGCAGCCGGATCGCTCCTGAAAGAAGGTCGTTGCCCCCTGAATCAAATCTCCGGTCCCCCGGCTCCGGTTCACCAGCCCGAGGAATTCGATCGTCATCTCACGCTCATCTTCCGCGCGCCGGTGATTGCTGATATCGCTGAAAACGATTGCGACCTGTCTATGTTCCGCCTCGCCGATGCGATAGGCGTGAACTTCGTACCAGCGGCCCAACGCTCCGGCTTCGTTGCAGAAATGCGCCGCTTCTCCGGTTAATGCAATTCGCCCATAAATCTCAAACCAATATGCCTCATTGGCCGGAGCAAGTTCACGAATGAGCTTTCCGGTTACCCCATGCAGCCCGGTTTGCCTTTCGAACGCCGCGTTGACCTGCAAGAAACGGTAATCAGCCGGCCTACCCTCGCTGTCAAAGATCATCTCGATGACGCAAAACCCCTCGTCCATCGAGCTGAACAAATTGCGATGCCGCTCTTCGCTCTCCCGTAGTGCCTCTTGGGCCTGCTTGCGCTCCGAGATGTCCTGGATAATCGAGGTTCGATACAGCGGCCTCCCCTCGGCATCTTTCACCGGAGAGGAGGTCAAATTCACCCAGACAGGCGAACCATTGCGACGGATGTAACGCTTCTCAATCTCGTAGGACTCGCGTTCGCCGCGCAGCATCGCCTCCAAAAGAGGGATCTCCCGGTCGCGGTCTTCCGGATGAGTGATTTGCTCGCAGGTCTTGCTGAGAAGTTCGCTCTCGCTGTAGCCCAGCATCCGGCACAGCGCAGCATTGACCATAAGCAGGCGGCCATCGACGGCTACCTGCTCGATGCCAACGGCAGCGTGTTCGTACAGGGAACGGAAGAATTCGTCGCTCCGATCCGGTTCTGTGCCAGGCTTGGACACCAGACAATTCGCCGGGTCAGCCGCAGTCCGCTCATCGCGATCTTGCTTATCCTGAGGACTGCCGATACCTGCCATCGAGGGACTCCCAGAAGTCTCGGCAAGGCCACACGTTTACGCCAGCCAACTTGTGGGAACATTGTTCACAAAAAGCGGCGAAAAGTCTAGCGTGAACTCCTTCCCATTGACTGCAGGATCACAGTTCGGCGTAGAGACGCTCCGGACTAAGCTATGCTCTAGTCACTTCGCGTCGATCCGTACGCATAGAGAAAAAGGGGCTTTAGCGGCGGTGTCGAATTTCAGTAAGTCGTTGTCAAGGTTAGTCACCGGAAGGGTCGGTGCATTCCAGCGTGTCGCGCACTTTGCGGGCAAGCGAGCCCAATTTAAACGGCTTTTGTAAGAACGTTGCACCCATGTTGTGGATACCTTGTCGCAACACCGCATCATCGGCGTAGCCGGACATGTAGATCGTCTTTAGATCAGGGCGGAGACTTCTCAGTGTTTGCGACAACTCTCTACCACTCATTTTGGGCATCACGACGTCCGTAACTAAAAGATCGATCTGCCTCTGTTGACTCGCGATCGAAAGTGCCTGCCGGCCTGAACTGGCGGCGAGAACCGTATATCCCAAACTGCGCAGGTAGTCACAAATCGCACCGCGGAGGGCCTCTTCGTCCTCAACCACCAATAAACTTTCCGTTCCTCCCGGCTGCGCCTTACCCTTTTCAGACAGCCGGTTGGCGATCGCCGACTTTACCCTGGGTAGATAAATCGTGAAACAGGTGCCCTGCCCGCATTCACTCTCGACCCACACGTAGCCGCCGCTTTGTTTCACAATGCCATACACCATGGCGAGTCCCAACCCCGTCCCCTTGCCTACCTCTTTAGTGGTAAAGAAGGGCTCGAAGATATGCTCCTGCTCCTCCTTGCCGATGCCGCAACCGGTATCAGCGACCGAAAGCTTCACGTATTCCCCGGGTGTTACGTAGGGGCAACCTTCAATACTTCCTCCCAGTACCGTGACATTTCCGGTCGCGATCTTTAGCGTACCCCCTTGCGGCATGGCATCCCGTGAATTGATGCAAAGGTTCATCAGAACCTGAACCATCTGATCCGAGTCAGCCTCAATCGCCCACAGTGACTCCGCCGAATCCACTCGAAAGTCGATGTCTTCCCCGATCAGCCGCTTTAGCATCTTCGCGGTTTCATTGATCACCGTGTTCAGGTCGAGTACAACTGGGGAGATGATTTGCTTGCGGCTGAAGGCCAACATCTGGCCGGTCAGGCTAGCTGCGCGGTCGGTTGCTTTGAGTACCTGCTCGGTGTTGTTTCGTAAACCATCCTGGGCGGGAAGGCTATCTTGCAGCATCTCCGTGTAGCTTTGTATGACCATCAGGAGATTATTGAAATCATGAGCAATGCCGCCCGCAAGGCGGCCTACGGCTTCCATCTTCTGTGCCTGTTGAAGCTGCTGCTCGAGCGTACGTCTTTCGGCCTCTTCCCGCTTGCGCTCGGTGATGTCGCGGAAGAACACAACTGCACCGTGATGCCCTTCATAGAAGAAAGGTATGGTGTTCGCCTCTGTGTCGAAAGCAGTTCCATCCATTCGCAGATGTTGCTCCACCAGAAGAGATGCAGCCTTTTGTTCTTGTGTCATCATTGCATGATCGGTCATAGCATCGCGGCTGTCCGGGTGGACCCTGTCCAAGAACCTTTGGCCGACGAGTTGTTCGACGCTTTCGGCGCCGAACATACTGAGGGCAGCCGGGTTCAGGTATCGAAAGAGTCCATCAGTCTTGATGTACATGCCAACCGGCGCGCCCTCGACCACACGGCGGAAGCGTTCCTCGCTCTCGCGCAGCGTTCGTTCCGCTACCTTGCGTTCGGTGATGTCGCGCAGAAAACAAAAAAAACGCCCGCCGCTAAAATTCTGGAAGTTGACGCTAGTCTCGATGTTGATAATCTGCCCGTCCTTGCGGCGGTGGCGCGATTCAAATCGATCCATCCCCTGGCGGATGATTTGCTGACAATGTGCAGCGACGTCCTGCTCGCTCTCGGCGCATTCCACATCCGCAACCCGCATCTGCAGCAGTTCTTCGCGGCTGTAGCCGGACATCGCGCAATAGGCGTCATTCACCCGCAAAAACCGCGCACCCATATCCACCAGATAGAAGCCATCCAGTCCACTCTTCAGAACCGACTGAAGGAGTTGCTCACCCTCGTTCAAGGCATCTTCTTTTTCAGCTTCCCGGCGCAGCACCACGATGCTTACCACAAATGTGCAGACGGCAATACACAGGCTGGTCAGGATGTACGATCCCCAGATTGAGATGTGCGGACCAATGGCCTGTTTTGTGGCTTCGAATGCGAGCGCACTCATCATGGCCAGCAACGCAATGCGCGTGGCCTTTGCAACGCAGGGAGACATGAAGCAACCTCAGTGGACTCAGGAGATCACAGAACTCCTGCTTGCCATCTCGTCAATCCGAAGACGCGGTGAGAGCCTGTGGTCTTCAACCAGAATTGCGTGTCGCGTGCTCACATTGTGCAAGTTCGATAGGTAGAATGCAATTCCTATTCGCCACAGCTTCCATGACCAAGGTAATCTCGTGCTCCACACGGTCGTGTTGCTCGATGGTTCCAGATCCACTGCTTCAAGGAAAAACGTAGCTTCTTATGGAGTCACGTGGGAAGCTCGCTATCTCTATGATTCCGCGCCGGCGGAGACGCGGTCCCGAGCGAACCGCTCTCCCGTCGATCAGGGTAAATTTCAGGGGAATCGGCACCATTTCTGTTCCAGTCTGATTGCAGAACCACTGGCCACAGCTTTGCCTGGCGCCCATCTTCCTTCTGTCTCCCACCTTCCGGGCTCTCCATTTCTGTAATACTTCTGTACTGTCACAGCTTCCGCGCGGCGCCCCTTTTACAGTTAAAGTTAGGAGATTTTCATCGTGCAGTTACAGTCTTCCATTCACCCCAAGGGGACCCAGGCTCGTGTGCTTCTGACCAGCGTCTTCGGCCCCTTCGCGCAGGACGATGACTTCGGCTCCCGCGCCATCAATCCCATGGAGCTCTACCACAACCAGGTCACGCGTGCCCAAGGCTCCTATTCCCTGCGCATGTTCCATCGCTCCTGGGGCATTCTGATGATTCAGCACAACATCTCTGCGCCCTGTGCCGTGCTTGATTTCCCCACGCTGCCTCGCTTCGAGCAGGAGTTGCGCGACAATGAGTATGATATCGTCGGCATCTCCGCCATCATTGCCAACGTCGGCAAGGTCCGTGAGATGTGCAAATGCGTCCGTCGTATCCTACCCAACGCTACCATTATTATCGGAGGCCACGTCGCGGCCATCCCCGGCCTCCAGCACCTTGTGGATGCTGACTTCGTCGTCAAAGGCGAAGGAATCCGCTGGATGCGCCAATACCTTGGCGAAGACCCGGAGCGTCCCATCGAGCACCCTGCCATGCTCTCCGCCTTCGACATGCGCGTCATGGGCATGAAGATGGGAGACAAGGGGGATGACACTGCCGCCACCATCATTCCTTCCGTAGGCTGCCCGATCGGTTGTAACTTTTGCTCCACCTCCGCTTTCTTCGGAGGCAAGGGCAAGTGGACCGAGTTCTTCCGCAGTGGAGATGAGATCTTCCACCAAATGCTCAATGCCGAACGAGAGCTCGGGGTTCGTTCCTTCTTCGTCATGGACGAGAACTTCCTGCTCAACCGCCCCCGCGCCCTGCAACTGCTCGCGCGCATGAAGGAACACAACAAGGCCTGGGCGCTGTACGTCTTTTCCTCCATGAACGCCATTCGAAAGTACTCCATCGAGGAACTGGTACAGCTCGGTATCTCATGGATCTGGATGGGACTCGAATCACCGAACTCCGGCTATGACAAGCTCAAAGGAGCCGACACACTTCGCATCACGCAGGAACTTCGCCAGAACGGCATCAAGCTTCTTGGTTCCACCATTGTTGGCATGGAGCACCACACCCCGGAGAACATACTCGGCGAAATCGACTATGCGGTCGCGCACCGCACCGACTTCCATCAGTTCATGCTCTACACGCCCGTACCTGGCACTCCGCTTCATGCGCAGATGACCGAAGAGGGCCGCATGCTGGAAGGGGTCGACCCGGCCGACATTCATGGACAGTTCAAGTTCAATTTTCGTCACGGTGCGATCACTCGCGATCAGTCCAAAAGCTTCCTGGATTGGGCTTTCCAACATGATTTTGAAGAAAATGGCCCCAGCATCTTCCGCATCTGCGAAACCATGTTCAGCGGATGGCTTCGCCACAAGAATGATCCCGATCCGCGCGTCCGCGCCCGCTTTGCCCGGGAAATAAAGTCCCTGAAGAGTACCTACTCCGCCGCGCTTTGGGCGATCGAGAAGCGCCTCGCCCACGCCAATGCCGCGGTGGCCGGAAAGGTTCGCCGCCTCCGCCTCCAGGTGGAAGATGAGTTTGGCCTCGGTTCCCGCCTCTGGGCACACCTGATCGGTCCCCTGCTCCTCTGGAGTTCCAAGCGCGAGGACAAGCGCCTTGCCCGCGGCATCACCTATGAACCATCTACCTGCTTTACCCGACGGAACTGGGCCGGCTGAGGCCTCGTCTACGCGGTCACGCAGACGCGTGACCGCTATCACTGAGAGGGAGTTGCCGTAGACGTAAGCTACTCGCGGAAAAGCTCATGGCAGGAGGTGTCTTAATGTCCACCTTCGTCGAATTACACCCGCAAGCGGTTTACCCCACATTCAAAAACATTCTCTTCGCAACAGATTTCTCGCCATCTTCGGCGTTCGCACTGGAGTGTCTCCGTGCGGTTGCAGAGCTCCATGGCGCTATTGTTCGCGTGGTGCATGTCATTTCACCGGGACAAAATGAAGCCGCGCCCGGAACAAGCGAGAGACAAACCATCCAGAAAAAAATGACTGCCTTTCTGGATGAGCACCCGATGACAGGCGTTCCATTTGAAGCCTGGATGGCCCACGGCCCGATTGCCGAAACCCTGATAGACCTTGCCCGTTGCGAGCACATGGACCTGATTGCGCTCGGCACACGTGGCCTTGGAGAGAGATTGGCCGCACTGGGCTCGGTGACAGGCCGGATCTTGTCGCAAGCGCCCTGTCCCGTGCTCACGGTTGGAGAGCCGATGAGGTCGCATAAAGCCGAACGACTGGGTCGGGTTTTATATGCGACGGATTTTTCCCCAGCTTCGTTGCGCGCTCTTCCCTACGCCTTGTCGTTGGCGAAGCATAAGGATTCGCATCTCATGCTGCTGTATGTTGATACCGGCGAGGTCACGTTCGACTACCTTGTAGAGGCCGCTTTCGAGGGAAAGCTGCTCAATCTGTTGCCGGCCGATGCCCATCTGTGCGGCGTCGAGCCGATCATCGCACTTGGGCCGGTAGCGAACGGGGTCATCGATACCGCGGCGGAACACGACGCTGACGTAATTGTAATGGGCTCTCCGCTGGAGTCACCGGACTGTAGTATACAGATTCATTTGCAAGCTCATTGCCCGGTGCTATCAGTCAGGTGAGAGCTCGTAATCGTTGAACGCGATTCAATCGCCTCCGGAATCTCGGAAGCGTCTTTCACCTGCACCCAGTCACCGGGATGAAATGTCGAAATAGACAAGGAAACCAGTTTCCTTTCCATTCTTAGTTAAAGGAGTCGCTTTCGTAAAGAGGGACCTATGATGTGGGATGCCCACAGGGGAACGAGCTGCCAAAGTTTCTTTCCGAAGGTATGTTCGCGATCTCTCTTCGGAGACTGTAATTGTCCTGTCACATTCAGTGAGAGCTGCGCGTAATCGTGAATGTCAGCACCCCACTTACGCTTAAAGTGTAAATTTTCGTCCGAACTGGAAGAGCCAAGATCCAGTCGATCAAGACCGTGCGAGATCGCCCACTCTATCAAACTCCAATGAATAAGATCGTTCGGCCGCCAAGCCCAGCTGCGTTCATCAGAAGCCATGATGATGCAATGGAGGCGTCGTGAGGTGGTGCCGCCGAGCACCACCGCCAGAGGTTCTCGCCCTTTGAAGGCCCAGCAGCAGACAAGTTTTTCGCCCAGATTGGCGGCGAGCGCCTCAAAAAAACGCTGCGAATGGGGCGGTATGCAAAGTCTCTTCATCGACCGAAGGTAAAGATCGCAAAAAGGTGGTTGAACTGCGTCGGCACCGCAGCGGATCTCGCAATGCAGCCCCGATTTCGAAGCGAGTCGTACGGCATTACGAGCTTTTTGCGAGATGCGGCGCCGCCATAT
The DNA here is from genome assembly GCA_963737175.1 of uncultured Acidobacteriota bacterium. Lineage (GTDB taxonomy): Bacteria > Acidobacteriota > Terriglobia > Terriglobales > Acidobacteriaceae > TOLSYN. The sequence continues at coordinate 241,190 of CAVTRQ010000006.1, forward strand.
ATCCTCTGTTGTCGTCAGACGGAGTTCGCCGTAGGACTGGAGCTCGGTTCGGGTGCAGTCTTTGAAGGCGCTCAAATCTTCAGCGCCCACTCCTCCGCGGATGACGATGCCATCGCATTTCCTGGCTCGCGCAGCCTCGATCAACCCCTCTGCCAAGGAGCGAAAGTCTTCTCTTGTGAACTGGCTGCAGAGAGGTCCTCCGTACTCTACGAATGGTTGAGAGAGCAGAACTCTCTGGTGCTGCTGAACCAGTACGGAAGGGAACACCCCGACGAGGCGCCCCTGCGTTTCGATATTCAGATAGACGCAGTTGAGGCCATAAGCATCCTCGAGGGCGCGACGGAATCCCCATGACTGACAGAAGCGCGATTCGGAATGGCTATCGACAAAGCTGTCCCAACGCTGCGGGTCCTGACACTCCACCAATTCCACTCCCAATTGGAGGACGTTTACTGCCTTGGTGATGCCAAGAGCGTAGGCCGGCGCGCTGCAATCTGGAGTCATGGGCAATACCTGTCAATTTCGAGAATTGTCCTGCGCTCTTTCAGTATTCATGGAGTTACTCGGCCCAAACGTCATAGCTAAGAAGGAGCTTCCGGAGGACGGCGAGCCACTGGAAAATGCAGGTGCAAACAAGGGATTGTCACCTTAGTTGCTGGCCATCTGTGAAAAATATACTAGTCGACTAACGTGTTTATTTTGAATGCATTATTCCATACCACCTAGAGGATTTTAGTTGGCTTTACTCTCACATGCGTTCAATTTTTGCAGGATATTGGGCGATTCGCCTATCTGAGCAGCGGAAGCCGAACCGTATTGTCGTTCCAGGAGCTTCCATTGAGGGCATTTTTTTCTTTACCCATTCTGCTCAGCGGATTGGCCATCGCAAGCTTTGCCAGCATCACCGTTTCTTCACCCACAAACGGTGCCACGGTTGAGTCGCCCGTCAAATTTGTTGCCAGCGCCAGATCCACAGATGAGATCGCGGGAATGGTCATTTACGTCGATTCACAGGACGTTTATTCGACCTCTGCTGCAAGCATCAATGCCAGCATCGCGATGTCCAGTGGCACGCACGCGATTGTAGTGAAAGCTACGAACTCGCAAGGAACAATCTATTCAGACAGTTTGACGCTGAACGTCAGCAATGCGACGACATCGGCATCCCAGCCGTCGGCGCTGCGACTGACCAGCACTTCACTTGCGAACGGCACCGTCGGCACCGCATACTCAGCGACATTGCAGGCCACCGGCGGAGTCACGCCTTACAAGTGGGGCCTTGCTTCTGGTTCTTTGCCCGCAGGATTGGCTCTTTCCACCGGCGGTACGATCAGCGGCACAGCCACTGCCATCGGAACATCTTCATTTGGCGTCAGCGTCAAGGATGCAGAGAGCACGCCTCAGACAGCCACTACCACACTGAAACTCACCGTCGTTGCCGCCACCCCGACCGTAACGCCGCTGCAACTTTCCACTTCTGCGCTTGCGAGCGGTATGGTCGGCGGCGCCTACTCAGCGGCACTGACGGCTGCCGGCGGAACCGCACCTTACACCTGGAGCCTTGCTTCCGGTTCCCTGCCCGCAGGATTGACTCTTTCCACAGGCGGCACGATCAGCGGCACGGCCTCCGCCGTCGGAACATCTTCATTCAGCGTCACTGTCAAGGATTCGGAGCCCTCGCCCCAGGCGGCAACCTCCGCCCTCACGCTAACCATCACACCCACAACTCTGCAACTTACTACCACTTCTCTTGGTAACGGCGCGATAGGAAGTGCTTATTCTGCCACGTTGCAGGCCACCGGCGGCACCCAGCCATATATCTGGAGCCTTGCTTCGGGAATGCTGCCCACCGGGTTGGAGCTCTCCAGTTCGGGAGTCATCAGCGGCACGCCCACAGCGTCGGGCAGTTTCAGCTTCACGATTGAGGCGAAGGACTCGGAAACTTCGCCCCAGACGGTGACCGGAGCCGAGAGTATTGCGGTGGTGGCTGAAAATTCGTCAACTTCGCCATGCTCCGGTAGCTGTTACTACGTTTCTCCTACCGGCAGCGATTCTAACCCTGGTACCCTGACAGCGCCTTTCGCCACGTTCGGCAAGGCGCAGAGTGCCATGCGGGCGAGTTCTACGACAAAGACCACTTACATCCGCGTTGGGACTTATACACCTTCCGCGGTCGTGGTAGGCGGTGGCCCGACGACTACCGCCCTCTATCTGACCTCCGCCGATAGCGGTGAAACCTGGTCGTACTATCCTCCGGATGGCTACAATACGGCCATCATCAACGGGGGCGCGACAGAGGGATGCCTTAACTCAAGTGGTATAACTTACGGCTTCTGGATTGAGGGCGGCAGCAACATCACGGTCAATGGGTTGACTTTCGAGAATTACACCGGCAGCGGAGTCCTGCTCCATGCAGGGACCTCCTACTATGGCCCGTATTTTCCGACACAGGGCCAGCCTGCTGCAAACAGTGACGTCATCGAAAATAACATCATAACCAATGTTTACGATGTAGCCGCCATCCCTAGTGGTTGTTCGGATACAATTTCCACTGGTACAGTACTAGGCGCGGTGACGGCTGTGGGACAAGTTACTAACCTGCTCGTCACGCACAACGTAGTTCATGATGTCAGCGGCATGGGGATCCGGAATGATTGTTATTCCACTGCCGCCCCATTGGACAATTTATCGGGCCTCACCGTAAGCTACAACGCCCTTTACAATCTAAACTCGGCAGAGTCAGATGCTGGTGCCATCTATAACTATAACTGGTACTGCCTTGCGACCTCGACGAACATGACAATCTCGAACAATTACATTCGAGATTATGGTACGGCAAGCAATTTATCGCACGGAGTCTATTTGGATGATGGTACGAGTAATACTAAAGTTACTCAGAATGTAATCACCGGGCACGGCACGACGTGTTTTTTTGCAGCGCACGGAGGAAATAACGACAATACGACCGGAAATATCTGCGATTTGTCGGATGGGGCGACCGGGGCACAGGCGATTGCGGAATATCAGAACTCCGCGTCCTGCACTGCCAGCTCTTGCATGGAGGACAACTACGTACAGGGCAATATCATCATCGGAAACTCATCGTCGGCATCGGGCGGGTACAGCATCTATACGCCTCAGAACCCTTTAATAATCCAGAATAATTTCGTCTATTCATACGGAAGCGGGTCGATCAGTGACGCCGGGAGTGTTGCCGACGTAACGGGCACAAATCCGCAAATTTCTGGCTGGACGTATACCATCGCGGCCGGTAGTCCGGTGTTCAATGCGCCGGTGAATTTCCCCGGCATCCCAGACGCTTGGGGCCCCCCGGGTTTTGTGATTCCGGAAACCGGCACCCCACCCTCCTCGCCGCACTGAGGCGCGCCGCATTAGCTGACTTAGGGCTGGCACGGTGCTGGCCCTTTTTCATTTTTTCCGTACCTGCGCCGCCGCTAGCATTAGTGGTGTCGTTGATGGAGTGACCGCGGAGGAGAAGCAGGTTAACCCCAGGGTCTGATTCTTACGTCCTCCGGATAGTCGGTCCACCCCGTCTCCTTTGCTACCCATTCCTTCCGCAGCGATTGACACCCGTTCATTCGGGTAACGAAGATATTCGTCAACCAGTTTTCGTCGTCGCGGTTCGGGTAATCGGAGCGGAAGTGACTACCCCTGCTCTCGGTCCTCATGTCAGCCGCTGCAATGATCGCATCTGCGACGTCGAGAAGATTGCGATGTTCGAAGGCTAGTGGTATGTCGGTTGGCTCGCCAATCCTGAGCTGGGTGCGCAGCCGGTCGCGTTCTTCATCCACAAAGTGCTTGGCGCGCGCCATCGTCCCGGCATCTTTCTCCACGATAAGTGTCTCCCACATTACCCGCTGTAGCTCTTTGCGGAGCTCCATCGGGCACAAACTTCCGTTTGCTTCCTGGAACCCGCTAAGATGTTCCATAAGCGCTTCTGCCGCCTGTGGGCAGAGGGAGACGTTGGGCCGTGTGGTCGCGGTCTTTGCGGCCAAACCGCCCGCTCGCCATCCAAATACTTGTGATCCCCCGAGCATGGTGCCGCCCAGTCGATCGGCTCCTTGCCAGCCCGCAGCCTCCCCGGCGGCAAACAGCCCGGTGATGTTGGTGTGGCCATGCGGGTTGATGCGAATCCCCCCGTTGCTGGTGTGGTGGTGGATCTGCACTTGCAGAAGATCGCGTTCCGTATTCACCCCATGTGCGAGCATGAACTTCGGGAAGAGTTCCGGTTCGAAGCCGCGCCGCGATCCTGCGAGATCGAGAAAGACAGCATCGTACTTGGTCCCGCGTCCGGCAAGGACCTCTGCCTTGATCGCACGATCCAGGTACAACGCGGAATCACGGCAGCTCACCGGCCAGTGAGAGGCTTTCTTCCTTGAGACGTCCTCGATACTCGAGCCTTCTGGAAGGTAGTTCTCAAGGAATGTCTTCCCGTGCGCATTTAACATGCGATAGGGCTTATCCATGTCATAGAGCATCACCATTGCCTGAGTTGGCCAAGTTGTGGCGAGGCCCTGTTGCATGAACTCCATGTTGAACAACTCGGCGCCCGCGCGCAGCGCCATGGCGTATGCATCCCCGGTGTTCCCGGGAGGATTGAAGCTATAGCGAAACAGCTGTCCAACTCCGCCGGCCGCAAGGATCACAGCTCCCGATTCCACCACGAAGGGTTCGCCAGCATCGTCAACACCTACAGCTCCTAAGCATCTTCCATCCTCGACGATCAGATCGACGATGTTCGCCTGTTCGAGAACGTAGGTATTCGTGGCCTCAATTACGGCTTTTTGGGTGGCGACGATACTGTTCGTGCCACCTGCCTTGGAATTTGCCTCCATCACGGCCAGCACTCTGTTCTTGAATCGCAACCCCATGTTATGCAGACGCTGGATTGCATCGCTGACTTCATCGACAAAGATGCGACACAGTTGGGGGTCTGCCATTCCGAGCCCGGTCTGCAGCATATCCCGATGCACTAGGTCGGGTGGATTGAAAAGTCCGCCCGCAGGACCGACCGTGCGGATCGTCCAAAAGTCTCCCAGAGGATTGGACGTTGCACCCGCGCCGCGTGCACCAGGAACGCCGAATCGTCCCTTGACAGCCAGCATTGTGCGCGCCCCACCTTCATGCGCGCTGATTGTTGCCGCAGTCGCTGCACCGCCGCCACCTACGATCAGAACATCCGTCTCGAAAGTTCTCACAGATCTCCTATGCCCTGCGCAATAACTCCTCTAGACTTATCGAATCGAGCACCCGTTGAGGGATTCGGTTCTTGATGATTCTTTTGGCCCCGCTGAGCGGTGCGGTCGCGTCAATACCAAACTTCGCTGTCCGGCCCTTATCGCAAGCAGGGTCCAACTCCGTGCCACGCCCATCTTTCTGGATGTGAATGTCGCGATCCGCCCTGACGTGCAACGCGACGGCAGTGGCAACCTGGTGAAGGTTAGAGATGTCCACGTCCGCATCTACCACGACAACCTGCTTCACATAGATATCGCTTTCAAACAGAGCGCGAATAATGCGTAGCGGATCGGAGTCATCCTGCTTGCGGAGTGCGGCGAATACGGTGAGAGGCAGGGGCATCCGGACACCGGTCACGCCGGGAGCAGCCGCATGAGCGTGTTGAAGCAGGTTGTGTTCCATCCCCAGCAGCGGAAGTAAAAGGTGCTCACTACCGCCGCTTAGAATATCTTGAAATATCGGCTCGCGCCGAGACGTCACAGCCGCGACGTTAAAAATCGGACCCGCGGTCTCCCCGGTCGAATAGCCTGTGAATTCCCCAAAGGGCCCTTCGCTGACGCTCCTGCGTGGATCGACCGTGCCTTCAAGAACAATTTCCGCCGCAGCCGGGATTTGTAAGTCGTTACACACACATTTTGCCAGTTCTAACGGAGACCGCTGAAGGCCGCCAATGATCTCGTACTCTTGCACATCCGCAGATCCGGTGTATAGCGCACCCAATGAGACGACTGGGTGCACACCGATAAATGCCGCGATTGGCATCGGTTCACTTAGCTGTCGATACTTCTCAAAGATTCGGCTGAGGTGCTTGCCCTTTTCAATAAAGATGGTAGTAGTTCGCTGGTCAAGGATCATCAAACGGTGATAGCTTAGATTTGACTTTCCAGTGTCAGGATCACGCGCAACGACAATCGCCGCCGTTATGTAAGGGTGGTGCACATCATTTTCGTGATAGACCATCTGGGGGAGCCGGCCTAGGTCCACCTTCTCGCCTGTCTTAACCTCTTCCTGCACTGGAGCGTTCGAAGTCAGAACAGGCTCCAGCGGGCTAGTACATGCCTCGGCGAAGCGCTGCGGCAATTCGCGAACATTGCAGTCCAGAGCGAGCGCAATTCTTGCCATCGATCCGGAAACATTACTCACTACCGGTAGAGAAGTCCCGACAATATTGTTGAAGCGAACGATGGGATATCGAAATGACTGCTCAAGTTTCGTGAGGATTGCTGCCGTTTCATACTGCGGAGAAACTGCACGATCAATCTCCAAGAACTCTCGCGGCCGCTTACTGCTCACATGCTCCAAAAAATCTCGAAGGCTTCGCATCGGCGCCTGATTCTGCGTCCTCTCAGCAGGGCGCTTGTCAGCCTGCGAACGAATTGTAGAAGGTGTATTCACTATGCAGCGTGCGCTTTGTTTAGTCCGAGCGCATGGAAGTGAGCAGCCAGGCCGCTCCGCGCTATCTTTCCTGAGCCAGTTTTAGGCAGAGACTCGGAAAGCCGTATCTCGCGAGGCACTCGCACAAGAGGAAGAGACTTTAGGCAGTAAGTACGGAGTTCCTCGACCCTATTCAACTTCGAATCGGCACGAACCACGACACATGCGACGACTCTTTCCCCAAGAATGACATCAGGAATTCCAAGGGCCGCGGACTCGACAACGTCGGGGTGGGAATCCAACACCGCCTCGATCTCGCGAGGAAATATCCTTTCTCCCGCTGATTTGATGAGGTCAGACTTTCTTCCCACAAGATACAAGAACCCTTCTGTGTCGAACCTGCCAAGATCACCGGTGTGCAGGCGGCCTAAGCTATCGATCCTTTTTGTAGTGCTCTCGTCTCCTGAAACATAGCCGCACATAACATTCGGGCCGCTCACCACAACTTCTCCAACTGAACCGCACGACACAGGATTCTCTTCCTCGTCCAGAATATCGATTCGAACTCCAGGCACAGCCCCACCGCAAGATCCTGCCTTTGAAGACATCTTCGATAAATTAAGAACGGCGATTCTGGGCGAAGCCTCGGTTTGCCCGTACGCGTTGTAAATGGCTGCTCCAGGCAGTGCCTCAGACAGTTTACGAATGAACGAAGCCGACAACACTCCGCCAGTAATGACTACATAGCGGAGATTGGGAAGCGCTGTGGAAGCAAGAGAAGTGCGCTCCAGCAAGGTCGAGAAATGGTAGGGAACTCCCGAAAAACCCGTGACTCGGTGTCGAGCGAGTTCGTCCGCAACCTGCTGCGGAAACTGGAAGCCTGCAGAAAACACCATCGTTCCCCCGAGCAGGGCGTGGGTCAGCAACTGCATGCGTCCATGGATGAAGTGCATGGGCACGACGACAAGGATGCTGTCATCGCTGGTCAACCCCGTCACACTGTTCGTCGCGGAGATATTCGATATGAGATTGCGGTGTGACAGCATGACTCCTTTGGGAGCACCCGTAGTGCCGGATGTATATACGATCAGAGCGACCTCGAACTCGTGTATGTCGGCTGCCGGCCTGCGCTCCTCGTCGCTTTTTAGGATGTCGAACAGCGAGTAACACGGCCTATCATTGAATTGTGAACACAGCTTCGGTCCTGTCAGCAGAATCGGCGGGAGGCAGTCGGAGTTACCCAGAAGTACTCGCTGCAATTGCCGCTCAGACGTGACCAATGCTGCAGGCTTCGATTCCTTGAGTATGGCCGCGATCGTCGGCGTTCCGGCGAGGCTTGGGACGTCAACAACCTGGGCGCCGTTCTTCTGAATGCCCCAAAAATAGACAAGCGGGGCAAGCGCGTTCTCGTGCAGGATAGCCACGCGATCTCCTGCGCGGACGCCCAGTTTTCGAAGGTACGCTGCAACTTTCTCACTCTGCTTATCCAGTTCGCCAAAGGTTATTTGCTCGTTCGGGAAAACGAGCGCGGGCTTATCTGGGAAAAGTTCCGCCGAGCGTACGATCAGATCCGAAAGCAACATCTTAACGGTTCTCCAATCCTATTTGCTCTTCAGTGTTACTGAGTCAATGGTTCCCGCATGACTCCACGCCCGTGTGATCGCCATTCTCGCTCTGAACCGCAAGGCTTGACTGGACGAATTCCAGGATGTTGCGCGGCGTCCCAAAGTTCTCTGGTGTGAGATCTTCGTTTTGGAGAGTCAGATTGAAGGTGTCACCAACCCAAAGAATCAGCTCCATCATGGCAGTCGAATCCAGATAACCATCCTGCGCGAGCTTTGTGTCGATCTCGGCAGCGCGGTTGTTAGCTGTTAGCTGAGTGTTGATGTAGTTAAGGATCGAGTCGGAAACGTTCATGCAAAGCTCCTTGTTTTGGCTTGAAATTTTATTGGATCGCAGACTGACAATCGTGAAATGACGCTGCTCCAGCATTGGATGCCAAGTCCGCCAGCACCGCTTCCTGCGCTGCTGACCACATCCTCCACTAGCAGATGCTTGTTCTGGTCACGACCTTCAAGAAACTCAAAGCCGCTGACGCGCTGTCCCAAGATCTCGGCCGCGCGCATCAGGATTCCCGTTTCTCCGACAAGCGCGCCAAGTTGGCAACTGAGTCCCGCATTGTGCGCAAGAGAGACGATCTGTTTGCAGGCGAACAGGCCGCCGCACTTCGCGACTCGAATGTTGAATATGTCTGCCGCACGCTCACTGAGAATTTCATGCGCGTCGTCCAGGGTGCAAAGGGATTCATCCGCCACAACGCGAATACCGGTCGCCTCACGTACGCGGCGCATTCCCGCCAAATCACGGGCTGTCACCGGTTGCTCGATTGAGTGGATGTTGAAGCGGCGCATCAACTTCAGGTTTTCGACAGCCGAGTCTGCACTCCAGGCCCCGTTGGCATCGAGTCGTAATTGTTGCGCAGGGCCGAGTGTCTCTTGAATAATGTCAAGCCGGCGAAGATCGTCCGCAGCCCCAACTTTCACCTTGATCTGCCGTTTCCCGGTGAGACGGAGCAGCCGACAATACCGCTCCAATCCGTGAGTAGGGACACCAAAATCGATGACCACCCCAGACTCTATTTTCGACAGGAGTGGGCCGAGCAGATCTCCTACTGCGAACCCGAAGCTCTTGCCCGCCGCGTCTAGCAAGGCAAGTTCCCAGCCTGCGAAAGCCGCTAGCCGCCGTCCCATTCGCGGCAACTCTTGAGTCAGCGCAGCCTCGACCTGCGCGCAATCTTCAAAGGTGCGCCCCAGCCATCGGTCTGCAAGATTGGGAATGCCACAATCGATGGCATCCTGAACGGATTCTCCCGTGAGATATGAACGTGGCAGCACTTCTCCAACACCGTGCTCGCCCGTTTCGGTTTCCATTACAAGAATGACCGGTTCAGCCTGACTGCGCGCGTGTGATGCGTGCGCGAAGGTGGTTTTGAACGGGATACGAATGCAATGCGCTGTTACGTTGCTGATGCGCATGGAACCTGCTCGACTACCGTCAACTGCATATGCCAATTGGGATCACGAGTGAGGCATGCGATCTTGATCTGCGAATCACTCACACCTGCGTCGGTGCGCTGTTGGCGCACTCTGCCGAATGTCCCAGGACTCAACACAAGGAGTTCCGGAGATCCAAGTCTTCGAGAGGCGCGCTTGGCACGATATTCGACATTGAGAATGCCCAACTCACGGTCTACCTCAGATACAAAGTTTTGCAGCAGGCTGCGTTCAGCCGGAGCCGCGAATTCGGCTGCCAGTGCGTAGTGCGGAAATGGTCGCGGGACTGGGCACAAGGTAAACGACTGAAGATGAATGCTCATACGCGAGCAGGTGTCCCTAATCGCATGGGCCACTTGGTCCTCGGTGAGTTTTTCACCGGTCAGCGAGCATGTGCTGCCTGCCCGATACTTAAAACTCAACACTGGCATTGTATTCAGGAATCCGGTGACCAGAACAACGTCACCAATGTTGTAACGGTACAACCCGGCCGATGTAGTCAGTATGACTACATACTTGCGTCCCACCTCAAGTTCATGAGCGAGTAAAGTGGGCGGGTCGGCATTCTCAACCAATTCCTCCGGAATGAATTCATAGAAATGAATGTCTGTCGCGAGTACGCCCCCGCTAATGTCGTCTTCGAATGGAACCGCGATCACTCCCTCCGAAGCCATGGTCAGGTAGTCACGCTGCGGCACTCCGTCGAGATATGGGGCGAGCAGGTCAAGGTACGGCACGACCATCGGACTGCGCCAACAAATGCATAACTGAAGGTTTGGCCATAGCCGCTTCGCCTGAATGGTGTGCTGGTTGTTCAGCACCGGCTTTAGCTCATTTGCTCTCCGCGCATTTGACTTGAATAATCGTGACACATACTCGCGGACCCCGGACTCAACATTCATCTCATGCCACAACCCTCCTCGCTCGATGTCACAGAGAAGTTCACCTCCATATTTACGGATGGATTCGAAAAGTCTAAGGATAGTACTCGGGTTGAGCGCCATCAATGCAGAAACGTTTGTCTCGAGCAGAATGCGGGCAATCGTGTAATATCGTGCGTCCTGGTCAGAAATATCGAGCACCTTGCGTAGCAACGGATGGTGAGTCTGTACCTCAGATCCGCTCCAAGCATTCCAGAATGAACTCTCGGAGGTACATAAGAAACCGCCCTCGGTTTTTTGTTCCTTGCTCCCGTCGGAGAAGTTGGCGATCAACACACCACGTGAAATCAACGGGTGATCGTGGCGAACCCCGTTCCAATACCTCTGAAACGCGCGCCATTTGTCGCGAACAAAGCTGCTCGTTACTGGAACGTATTTTGGCTTTGATGTCGACCCGCTCGTGATAAAGAAGCGGCGGACTGGTTCACTGACCAACACGCCCTGTTCGCCCCGCGTCATTCGTTCGATTGCCGGACGAAATGCCTCATAAGGACGCACAGGTATTGCTTTCTGAAAGTCTGAGACGGAGGCAAGGCTTGCAAAGCTGTGCTTTCGTCCGTATTCGCAAGTCGTGTTTGGACGAATAATCCTGCCGAGTAAGACCTCGCTCTGCAGCACATCCGTGGTCGAAGCACCGAAAGCCTGCCTTGAGGTCATGAGCGCGTGCTCTCTTTCGATATATCGAGTGGAATTGCCTGTCTCATCAGCCAACGCGAAATTTGCGTGGACACCTGCATGGGTGCCTCAAGCTGCATAGCGTGGTTGCACTCGATCGTTGAAACAGCAATAGGCTTGCGCACACGTTGCAATGCTTTCAACGTCTGTTCACGATCGATCGTCCTGTCGGTAGACGCCAACAACAGAAGGACAGGAATGTTCAATTGATTCATTCGTACAGCAGCAATCCGGGACATTTCCAACGAGATCGAAAAGAAGTTCGACGTAAATCGACGTTGCGCCAACGGGTCGCTCTCAATGAAGCGGCGGACCAGTGGTAAATCTGAAAACATTTCGCTGCTGATTGGGCTGGGTAAGCAAAGAACATGCGGGTCAGTGTCAGCATAGGCACGGATCTCCCGTTGTGCAATGTGCTTAATCTGCTGCGAAGGAAAAATTCCAGGCGCAAGCAGTATCAGCCCATCGAGTGGCGCTTCGGAATCAAGGCATGCGCACACCGCAATCAGCGCGCCCCAGCACCAGCCAGCCACGTAGACCGGCCTAGCCCCTCTCTCTTGCTCGATGATCGCGTGCAGGTCGGAGACAAGTGCGCAACGCGAGGGGGCATCTCCGCGCCCCTCCTCATTGAGTCCCGACCCGCGGCGGTCAGCACCTACCACCTTCAACCCAACTCTGGCCATCAGCTCAGAGGATTCTCTGAACCACGCGGAGTGACTCATCATTCCGCTCAGCAGGACTACGGTTGCCGCAGACTGTTCCGTGGAAGACCAGACTCTATATCGCAGCAGGTAATTGTCATAACACACGACTGTGTGAATCTGCTCAGAAATTGCGGCTTCGATATTGTTCGTCTCGCTCTGCATCAGGCTGTGACTACCCCGCCGCACTGACTGAGGGTCTGTCCGTTGATTCCGCGTGCAGCCGGCATCGTCAGGAATACCGCAAGACCGGCTACCTCGCCTACTGTGATTAGGCGGCGCTGCGGGTTTGTTGCTGCAACTTTAGCGATGTACTCTTCGGTAGTTGAGCCAAAAAGGGCCGCACGCTCTGACATAGCTTCGCGCATCAACTCGGTGTCTACATGCCACGGACAAATAGCATTGCAGGTTATTCCGAGTGGCGCTACCTCAAGCGCTACGGCTTTGGTAAAGCCTAGAACTGCGGCTTTCGAGGCCGAGTAAGCGCTGTTGTGTGCCGCACCAACGACGCCTGCCACGGATGAAATGTTAATGATTCTTCCAGCTTTGGCGCGAATCATGTGGGGAAGGACCGCCTTTGTGCAGAGATATACCCCAAAAACATTGACCTCGAACATGTTCTTCCAGCGAGCATCGTCGGAAAATGCGAGACTGGAAACATAATTCCGGCCTGCCGCGCCATTAACAAGAATGTCTAGTCTGCCGAACTTGTCCACAGTATTTGCGACAAGTTCAGTCACAGACGCCTGATCGGCAACGTCGGTAGGAACAGCCAATGCAGTGCCATGCTCAGCAGTGACCGCCTCCGCCACCTCCTCGAGTTGACAGAAAGTTCGGGAGGCAACGACAACGCTCGCCCCGGCACGCGCCAACTCGATTGCCGTTTCACGGCCGATGCCGCGCCCGCCCCCGGTAACAACAGCAACTTGATTTTTAAGTGGCAAGATCATTTGTTGTGATTGTTATTCCTCCGGCTGAATACAATTCCGATTACTTGCTGGCCACAACGGCGGCTGCGTATTGGTCGGGAAACGGTCAGCGATAGGAACCCACGACGTAGACCGACTTGTTGAACTCCCGCGGGACTCGATTTCCGTTCTAAAGTGTGGCGTCTCCGTCGAATGTGTAAGGATGCCAAGTCTTTGCATCTTTAAGTAGGGTGGAAAGTTTCTTGTCTTTCGCGAGGTAGTAATACTGCCAGGAAGGAAGTCGCCGGCGTCGAGGTAGTAACGCCATGAGCCGTTTGTCCTCCTGTTCATAACCGATCACCTCAAACATGTGGATACCCTCGCGACGACATCGTTCCGTCGCCCACTCGAGCATTGGAATCAGCAGCGTGTTTTCGCCATCCAGAGACTGGAAATCCGCGAGACGAATGCGCGTGAGTCCGACCTCACATTTATCCTGGCGTACAAAAATTCCATAGGCCAGCAGACGGTTACCTGAGGCTCGCGTGATAATCCAGACGTTTCCCTGCGCCAATGCCGGGCCAAAGTGCCAGTTCAAAGCTGCCAATGAGCGATCGCCCAGCAGGACGTATGGGAAGTTGTTTTTCAACTCTGCCCAGAAAGTATCGAAAGACTGGTCGAAACCATTCACTTGGCGCAGGATTGCTTGTGGCGCGGGCGGGAGACGTTTGAATCTGAATCTATCGAGCGAGAAAATAACAGGAGCGATGAGGAGGCTGATAAACTTTGGCGCTGGAACCTTCCTCAACCGCAGAACACTCTCGGCGAAGCCGCGGAAGTTTGTAATGACGAAGGCGCAACTGTCCCAAGCGCCTGCCGGAACCTGCAGAGAACCGAAGAGGCTGAAAGCGGCAACGGCTTGTTCGCCGACTGTAGTATTTAGATACAGATCGGCGCGCTGGTTGAAGTACCTGTACATGAGAAACCCGGCGTAACTGCGATACTCCTTTTCGACTACCCAGGAGTGCCCCGCTGCGACCGTAAGCGGCCTTCCGCCAAGCTCGTAAAAAATAGGAATGTTTCCGACGTAACCGACCACCCGACCAGAGGTATTCTCCAGGACCCAACCGAGCGGCCAAGTATCCCGGACCAGCACATACGCTGGATTGTTCAGCCATAAGTGCGCCCAATCGTCATTGCTCCGGCTGGCAATTCCGTACCTAGCCTGCAAGGCCGCGATTTGCTGATGGTCCTTGAGGAGAGCCTCGCGGACCGTGACGGCTTCAATGGCTGGGGCTGTCGACCCGGAATCAGCGGCAGAATTATTATCCATGGACCGAATTGGAAGCACAATCTGCGTGTGAGTTCCCTCGCGACTACCCTCATTTACAATGTTTCCCACCACTCCGACCTTTCTAACTACATGGATGTGTGACTTCATCTCGGTTTGCAAACTCAGGCGCATGTACCCTTCTTGTTGAATGCTGAATACTGAGCCGCAGTCCTACCCAGATTCCATCCGAGGCCTCCGCGCAAGCAGGCATCCAGAATCACTGCCAGGAACAAGTTCGTCATGCAGCCTGATGCAGGCGATGGGCGGCTACCCAGAGCTGATCTGCGCTTGTTGACGGGACCCAGAGCCCAGATTCGGGTGTCGTCCGTGCTTGGAGTGTGTGGGCAACCACGATGCTTCATCGCTGGAGGCAGACGGGGCGGCCTAGCGCCATATCCGATCCTGGACAGCGATCAACTGAACCACCGTCTCGCTACGCGGCATCACCCAGACGATGAGATGCCGGAGAGTCTGCTGCCCTTCTGTATATATTCATTAGCATTGCCAAATTTACAGACGCACAGTATTTTGACAGGTATTCCTGCCGTGCATTTCGCCCGTACTGGAGCATGAGCTCAGGATGCTCCCATGCGAAATGCACCTTCTCGCAGAGATCCTCACAGTCAGCGGCTCTGAAGATTAACCCGCTCACGCCATCATGCACTATCGTGTCGAGGGAGGGTGCGTTCGAGCAGATTACAGGCACGCCACATCCGAACGCCTCCACTGTTACTAGCGGGAACTGCTCCGGCCATTCGCTTGGCAGCACTAAGAACCGGGCACCCTTGAGAAGATCCATCACTTCTTCTTTCGATCTCTGTCCAAGAAAGCTGATGTTCGTCATCCCTTTAGCGCGCGCTCTCTGCTCTAACGAAGATCGCAGTGGTCCATCACCCACACAAACAAGCGGAATGTTTCGAGGCAATCTCTCCCAGCTCTCGCACATCGTCGAGACGCCCTTTTCAACGGAAAATCGACCGAGAAACAACGCGTATTCACCCACGCTTTCTTTTGCGCCGGGGTCAATATCGAGAAAGTTTGGCTTGATGACAATCTTCGAAGGAGGCAAGCCCCCATCAATGAACTTGTCGCGCGAGAAAGCGGTGAGCGCAATATAGGTATGTATCAGGTTCTGCCAAGTGCCGATGAGCTTATGTGCCTCCAGCATGACTGCCACGGCCGCAGTGTGTACCCGAGACCCATGATAGCAACCATAAAGTGCACCGCGGAAAGAGGAGTGACCAACACACTCCATACAAAGACGCCCATTCCGGAAGAGCGTCGCCCCCGGACAGATGAGCCTGTAGTTGTGGAGCGTCTGTATGACCGGAACATTAGCCTCTTTGCAAGCGAGATAGATTGATGGGGAAATCAACGCGAAGGTGTTGTGGACGTGAACAATGTCAGGGCGAAACGTCACAAGGGTCGAGGTGAATTGAGCTTTGCTAGCGCTTGACCAAACAGTATTGCGCGCCCCTTGTATTCTTCCGACCATGGTTCGCTCGTCAATTTCACAGTTCGAGCGCACATAGGCGAGAACGTTATTTCCGGCTCTCTCAAGAATTCCCTTCTCGCTTTGAACGACGCCGTCTTCTCCACCAGACAATCGGTATTCATTGTGAACTATGAGTATTTTCATTATCGGAATCCGATCCTCGTAGCGTTTTTACCATTGAGAGTAGGAAGAGTAGATCGCGTTCGCTTCAAAGAATTCGTCAGGAGTGACCGTCGGAAGCATCCAGACTTAACTGTAGTTCCTGGATGCGATCTACGATGCTTCCTCCAACAATCTTCTGCTGATCAACGTCGCGCTTGTTCTGAAATATGAGGTCAAGACCGCGGCGTCTGAGCAGGGTATAGCTTGCGACGGCTACAAAGGTTTCGGAGATCACGACCGTCCACGCCATCCCGATATGGCCGAATGATAACCCAAAGCTTGCAGCGACTAGCAAGTTGAAAGCTGCTGCGTAAAGAAGGAGATGGATGTAGCTTTTATCAAGCCCCAGAGGGATTATCCATTGCACGCCCATAGCCGAATTTACCGCAGCAATGGGAGGCAACAACGCAAGTATTCGAAGTACCGGAACCGCTTGCATATATTGATGGCCCAGAAATAGCCTGATTATGAGAGGCGCGAAGATATACAACCCTGCGGACATCAAGGCTCCCCCGCCAACTAATACAAAGGCCCCCTGTCTAGCGAGTTCGACCGCCCGACGGGGATCGTGGCGTAAGAGATAATTTATGCGAGGATAGAGAACTTGTGAAACTGGAGATAACAGTCCGAGAAGTACCCTCGTCATCTTGTCTGGTCCAGCAAAATAGGCAACGATAGTTGCCGGCCAAGCTAGCCCGAGTAAGAATGCATTTCCAGCGGTGTAGGATGTGATTGCTGCTCGAAACATGAACAGAGTCGAGCCTGTACGGAGTTGGGAAATCACAGCCTTCAGGTGCGGGAACTCCAGCTTTATATGGCTATACATACGAGCAAGATTAACGAGGTCGGAGAGCAGCGTCGTGGATCCGAATATCAGCAGCACCTTCCAACTGTGATTCGGGCTACGGACAAAAGCAAAAATGAGCAAGGTTCCAACAATTCTGCCACCGGTCTCGATCCCAGTCGCCAGCGGAAGGTTTTCCATGCCTTGGAAGTACCAGATGACGCTGAATCCCTGCGCCACAGCCCAGAGTATTGCCCCCCAAACGAAAGCGGGAGCCAGATCGAACCCGGGAAGTACTTGTCGAAGCGCGAGGGCAGCGATGGCCACCAGGACAGATAAGACGATCTTTGCCCCGAGTACCGAGGCTGCGATATTCGTGATCTCCCGCTGATTATCGCGATTCCGCGCTACGTCACGGCTCGCTGAGTAAACAAACCCAAACTCCACGACGATTGCAAGACAAAAACCAAGCGCTTGGGCGAAAGCGACCTTGCCCCATTCACCGGGACCGAGCACGCGAGCTAGGTACGGAACGGTGAGTACTGGAACGACATAGGTGGCAATTTGCAGGCCAGAGAGAGTTCCAGCGTTTCGCACGAGCGGGTGTCTTAGCAATCTTTGAATGTTTGCGAGTGGCCGAAAACTAAGCATGAAAGGGTAACGTTACCTCTCGAGTCTGCGTCTCATGAGTGAATGTACTTCGCAGTTGTCGTGGCTGCAGGGATTGCATGGTCCGCCGCCATCGCAGTCATAATCTCTGGGGATATTATCCCGCGCGCTTGTGGAGAAATGCTCATGCGCCATAACGGAGTTCGCGCGCTGCTGGTCTAAATAGTTGGGCGAACTTCGGAGAGATCTTTTCCCACAGACTTGAGCCACGCCGGTTGTCGTCACTTGACGCGGGCCAGACCAGGCGCGCGAATGGTTAGTTGTGCTCTGTGACCTGGAAGTCACCAGACATCTGCCGCACCATTATTGGACTGGGACCAACCTCTAAGACAGGGGGATTCGATCGCACGTTTCCTTGAAGATCTTCAACGGATTGGGAGCGATACGGAGCAGTCGTACGATGGACTGCGCTAGCGCTCCACATGATTCGCGATCCGGCGTTCATCTCGCATATCCAGGTGGCGTCTTGGCCAATAACACAGGGACGCGTCATCTTTGACCCTACCACCCATTTGAATACCCGTTCGTAGGCGAGCGCAGCGGGATGGAGGTGATGGGAACTATCCCAGAGGGTGCCGAAAGACTGGTTATTCCATCCGTACCAATACAATCGTTGCACACCGAGCGAGCAATGCAGGATGTAGTATCGAGCGAGAAACGCGGCTTGTTCCTGAGGGTCAGCCAAATTGGTGCTAGAACCCCAGTTACCTTCTGTATCCCAAAGCTGCTTCGAGGCGGCCCCATAGCTCGCCATGACTTTCCTTAAGCCCTGAACGATCGCGACGATATCCTCCGCGACTGCGGGGCCAGAGAGCGGATCGGGTCCGTGAAAGGAGATGACATCTGCATAGTTTCCTCCCCCAGCTGCTAGATAAGGCCCCATCCAGCGCGAAGGTGGATAGCTTATCGGACCCTCGGGAGCCGGACTCAGAACGACGGCATTCGGGTCGATGGAGTGAATGATATGATATGCGTCTTTCGCCATGCGTATCATTTGGTCGTTGCTGCCGGTCCAGAAACCGCAGTAGCTGGGCTCATTCCACAACTCCCAGTATTTAATGCGGCCAGCGGCATGGGTGACCAGTGCGGCGACGAAGTTTTGCCAGAGTTGGTCGGCTCCGCTTCCGTCACTGTTCAAGTCGGAAGGCGGTGCGTTGTTGCCGGAAGCCGCGCCGCAGGTGGTCTGGTGGGGGAGCGACGAAGCCCACTGCGGAACTCGCCCGAAGGTGTAAAGGATGTCACTCACCCCATGGCTCTGCGCGGCGCTGATCCACAAGTCGATGTACGAGAAATCATAGATCCCAGCGGAGGGGTTCAACTCCGCCCAAGTTGTCCCCGTATCCCAGAGACGCACTGAGCCGATCGGAATGGTGGGCCAGGGCTGCCCGGTATCTGAGAACAAAACGCTCGCCAGCGATTGCATGCCGAATGTCTGTGCCGTGATCGGCCCGGAAGTTTGAGCCGATAGACGAGGGGCGGCCGAGACAGCCACCAGACAGACGAACACGCTCGCGGAGAAAACCGGAACGCGGTTCGACCGACGCGGAGCCGCTCCCGCAGGCTCGGAGATGACTGCGGGAACCTGCGTTCTTCGTAAATACTCCGTATACGCTATCAAGGCAAAAAATATAACCGCTGAATTCTCGATAAACTCCGCATCGAAAAACGAACGTACTGTGAACAATGAAAACACAGCGATTGCAGTAAGCCGTTGCTCCGAGAAGCGGATCGGATCTCCAGGTCTGCGACGGAGTAGTATCCACCACATCGCGAGGAGCAGAATCAGGATCGGAAGAAATCCAGGGAGTCCTGTATCAACGAGCACCTCCATATAGGTATTGTGCATTGTTACTGCATCGAATCCGAATTGAGGCAGGATTCCAAAACGGCCTCCAGCGTAGGCGCCCAGACCGGTGAGTGGGTGCTGGCTGAGCGCTTCCATGCCTGCTGTCCAGAAGTCCATGCGACCGTTCAAGCCTTCAACCACCTGTTCAGGCTCGCCGCGCATCATGAACTCATGGATAAGATTTGCGCCGCCCGAGAGATACGCGAGAATGCCCACGCCAGCTACAACGCTTCCGAACTTGGGCCGAGCGATAAGGAGTGTCAGCCCCACGGCTATGAACGCAGCCAGAATTGCCGACCGAGTTTGCGAAAGCAGGAGAGTGGCCGGGCCGACGACCATTCCAATTCCGTTTGCAAGGCGCGACGAGCGATGCTGGCCTAGAGCGACCCATCGAGCAACTGAGACCACTAGCAACAGGGCGCCAAGTTCCCCAACGATGTTGGTTTCGAAGAATGGCAAGACCCCATACAACTGGAACGGGATCATCCCGGAACTAGCTTTCAGGGCTTGCTGGGGCGAGAACAGTAAGCCGATCCAAATCGTGGCCACCAGCAATGCAAGTAGCTTAAATGCATAGTCAAGTATCTGGTCCGCGTCTTCCATAGAGCGCATTTCGGAAACAGTGGCGGCGATCAGAAGTATAGCCGTCGCAAACTCGACCGAACGGTAGGCGGTCCACGAAGGAAAGATGGACCACGCGGTGGAAGCCAGACAGATGCCGGAGTAAACGACAAGCGGAATTAGAATTCCCTCGCGCAAAGTCTTTCGGAAATTCTGTCGGAACGCGAGCGTGATCAGCAGAACGATAGCGATGAATCCAACAATACTCATCCGATAGATCGCCCATGCGTCTATCTGGGAGCGCTGAATTTCACTAATCACCCTGGTCCGGAATACCAAGCCACTTAGAAAGAATAAGCTCCAGAGTACGTGCCACATCCTGACTCGCCGGAAATACACGTGGCGGAATAGTGACTGCAAGGGTTGAGCTATGCCAAGCCAGGCGGCGGCTGGACACACCAGTAGAAGCAGCATGCCCAACCACGCAGACCCGGTACTCTCCTGAACCTGCTGCGTGAGTTGCCGCGCCATAAGGAGAATCGCGAATGTGGCGACTGCGAACGTCAATAAAACAACAATCGTTTTTCGTCTAAGCAGATCCATGATTTTCGGCGAGTGCCTAAATTGCCTCACCGTCCTCCAGCAAGCGACGAAAGATGTCTTGGTTGTTGCAGTACTTCACGGAGGGGCGGCGACTGATGTAGTCGAGTAAATCACTTAAACGATTCCAGTCGCGATGTCCCTCCACTTCCCATGAGTGTCCCCACAGATGAAATACGCCTCCATTTTGAAGCACTCGATCAAAGAGACTTTTGCCGAGCTGAACCCAATCAATACCCACTCGCAATTCGCGACGGTACCGAAACAGGGAAGATAAGCAGCCGTGCCTAAGAGTATTCTTGAGGTAATCGAAATTTGGATGCGCGAATGCCTGGAGCGTTGTAGGCATGGTGTATGGCGAAGAACCAGCTTCGAGGCGAAGCATCTCCGTCGTCCTCGCGCCGATGTATCCGGCTGTTCTCACTTGGGCGACAATGGTCGAATTGAACCGACCACGCGGGTAGCAGAACATCGAAACAGGAGCTCCGAGCCGCTGCTGCAAATGATCCTTGGAGGCAGTGATCTCCTCTGCCGCACCAGACACACTCAAACCGGTAAGGACAGCGTGCGTGAGCGTGTGGGCCCCTATTTCAAATCCTGCCGAATGGAGATCGCGAATTTCAGCACCGGTCAGCGTCGGCTTCGAATCCGGGCCGCGGAGAGGAACATAGAAAGTACCGGGCAGTGTCCGGTCGGCAAGCATTGCAGCCACTCTTAAGTCGGCGGGATATCCGTCATCCCAACTAGTGGTCACGATAGCTGACTTGGGTTGAGTCGTGTGTCGTAAAGGCATGTCTAACTTTTCTTCGGTCGCTACGTTCCAACGTGTTTGCGAAGCAATGGCGCGGTGACGGTGACCTCATCAATAAATCAGGCCACCGTCTGTCTGAGCGGGGGCAGAACTAACCGACTTCCGCTATATTTGCGCGATGAGAGTCCTTGATCTGTTGATCGATCCAGGTATAAGTCGTCGCGAGGCCTTGTCTCAACGGAATAGCTGGTTGCCATCCGAACACTTCCAGAATTTTATGATTGTCGCTGTTTCTGCCGCGCACACCCTGTGGTTTGTCGAGTAGGTGAGACTTGACGAGGCGCTTGCCGGCAATTGCGCAAACCATATCAACCAGTTCGTTAATCGTGACGAGTTCGTCGGTGCCAAGATTAAGAGGGTCGTAGTGCGACGATTGCATGAGGCGAAGCAAGCCCTCGACACAGTCATCGATGTACATGAATGACCTGGTCTGGTCTCCGTCGCCCCAGATCTCGATGGTGTCGCCGTCATTGGCCAGTGCTACCTTTCGGCAAATCGCTGCAGGAGCTTTTTCCTTTCCTCCCTCGTAAGTTCCCCGCGGGCCGTAAACGTTGTGAAAACGTACAATTCTGGTCTCAAGACCATAGTCCTTCCGGAAATAGGTACAAAGCTGTTCTGCATAAAGCTTTTCCCATCCATATCCGGGTTCTGGATCCGCCGGGATGGCGTCCTCTTCGGTAAGAGGCACTACATTAGGATCTTGCTGCTTTGCTTGAGGATAAACACATGCAGAAGAAGAATAGAGGTATCGTTTCACGTTATTAACGCGAGCTGCTTTGAGCATGTGTAAGTTAATCAGGCTGTTATTGCGGGCGATGTCGGCGTGATTAGCGGTGATGTAACCAATTCCTCCCATGTCGGCGGGCCAGGTTGTAGACCTGATCAATGCTCGAGGTAGCGGCGATGCAGTTCTTCCATTCGCGAAGGTCAAGAAGTCGAAAATCGTCCGCAGCCGAATTTTCGAATTCTGGATACTTCAGATCCGCACCACGAACCCAGAAACCATCCTCTTTGAGGCGGCTCACGAGATGATGCCCAATAAAACCGCCGCTGCCAGTGACAAGAACTCGTGCTCTACTCTTTACCAGTTTCATGTTTACCCTCGTATGTGTGAGATTGTGGATTCTGGGGAAATCTGGACAACGCACACCCGGTTGTTCTCCCGTAGTGTCCCGCTTGGCCTTACGAGGCGAAGCAATATACCGACCGACTCCGCCGGCCCCGCGCGCCGGAGTTAGTAATTCCTAGGTCCGCGACAGTCAGGAGATTGTCAGATGCACGATACTAACGGAACTGTTCCCTGAGCAGTAACCAGAGGAAATGTGTGTTGTAGATTAGATACCGCCGCGAAAGGCGCACTGGGTTCTGGAGAAGTCGATAAAACCATTCCAGACAGTTAGTCTGCATCCAGAGTGGCGCCCGATGAATAACTCCAGCATATATATCAAATGCTGCACCGACTGCTAACACCACTCCGCAATTGATTAGGTCACGGTGTTCTAGCATCCAACGCTCCTGCTTTGGGCACCCGAGCCCGACCCACACAATATCTGGTTTGGAAGCATTGATGCGCTGGACAACCTCTTGATCTTCTCGGGCAGTAAGCGGACGAAACGGCGGGGAATGCGTTCCTGCAATAACCATGCCTGGGAAGCGCCTCTGAAGTTCGGCCGCGCAGCGGTCCGCAATGCCTTCGGCTCCGCCGTAGAAATAATGCCGCGCTCCCTGCGACTGGGTAGCTGCGCAGAGTGCCAAAGTGAGATCCGGTCCGCAGATGCGATGGGCTGCGAATCCCTTTGTACGTGCGTGCCAAACCAGTGACTGGCCGTCGGGAAGCACAAAATCGCACTGGTTGATCTGCGCCCTGAATTCCGGGCAATAATAGCCGCACATCGCCATGTTGGCATTATTGAATGCAACGGTTTTGTGGTAGATACCATTTGTAGCCCAATGCGCAATAGTCTCAACAGCCTCCGCTGGAGTAAGCAGATCAGTCCGCATTCCTAACACACTGTATTGATTCATTTGCTAGTCCTTAAAAGTTGGCACCGGCTAAGAGCCAGTTTCACCGAACACGCTGGAAATCAACCCCGAAAAAGGCCAGAGCGCGACCAACACCGTAGCGGAGAAAACCACGTCCAGCATTCGCTCTACAGATAGCTGCCAGTCGGATGTTTGCTGCTTCAGAGTTATTAGAACTGGGTAACCCGCCATCATTTGCACATGGGGGATCGAGCGGAAGGCGCTGTACAAGCAAGGTCTGCTGCGATGCGTTGGACCCGTCTCCAGCGCAGGACAACTCCCGGAGACAGACAGCACCATGCAAGTGTGTTTCCTTGCGATGACGGCGAAGTTGCTACTAATCTCAGTCTGTCATGGGGAGGATCCTGCGAAGCACTTGCGGGGTATTCAGTCGCACTCTTTACAGCGAAAGGGTCTGGGACGGGTGCCACGGTCGATCTCCTGACGTTGCATGTGGGGGATAAATCGTCTGGAGAAAGATTAGAGCGATCTCAACCAGTCGTTAAGCCGGGGGGGTATTCGGGAGTGGCAATTGTTAAGTACCGCACCAAGGACTTTTATGTTGGCACTTTCAAATTCTGCCTTCACTTGCTGTGTGAGATCGCGTGCAGTGAACTCAGCCTCGATTACCAGAATGAGGCCGTCGCTGAGCTGTCCGATTGCTTCAGTCTCCGTCGACAGGGCCGCCGGGTCAGCGTGCACCAGGACGCGGTTGAAGTTGTCGCGCAACTCCGCTATCAAATCGGTCATACCCAGGCTCGAAGATGCAGAACGTGGGGCAGTGTCCCGCGAGGCTACCCACAGGTTTTCATCGATACGGGTGTACAGGAGAGCACGGCCTACGTTTTCCACCGGTTTCTCCGGTCCAAATAAATCCGAAACGCCATCTCCCACGCTAGACGCGTCAAACACACACACTGATCCGGTATTGGTCTTGCTCAGCAGTTCTGCCTCGCAGGCTGTGATCAGACTCGCATCACTGTCAGTATCGACTCCACAAAAGGTAAGTACGCGCAGAGGTGTGGAAGAGATCTTCCGCAACATGCTTTCAAGTTGGTTGCGCGTGACTGAAGGCAGCGACCCAGTAGGTGACTTCACTTGGGTGCCTGCTGCTTTCTGATCCTCTGCTTTCGGTTCCTGCGTGTTCCGGTCGTGTGCTCTTAGATCCTCTGCGTCTAGATCCTCCGCGTTTAGATCCTCTATGTTTAGGTCCTCTGTGTTTAGATCATCCAACGCTGCCGAGTCGCGAACCAGAAGCCAGGGTGACTTCTGCCTCTCTTCTTCCATCCGTTGCAGAAGCTCAAAGTTCCTGCTCATGAACGATTGTTCCTCTCTAGGATTCATCAACCTCTGTCAGAAAGTCGAAATGTGAACCTCACGCGGTTCCGTGAGTTGATCGGGTTTCCGTTAAATGTTGCCGGTGCAAATTTCCAAAGCCGAACCGCTTGAATCGCTGCGTCGCAGAGAAGCGCATTGCCTTCAACAACGTGTACATCTCTGATCACGCCTCCACCGTCGACGTCGACGTCCAGCACCACCTCGCCCTCTACGTGAGAAACGAGCGCGGAGTTCGGATATCTGGGTCTGACCATGCGAGTGATCTTGGATTCGACCCGCCGGTGGGGCACGGAAGTCGCTCCAGTCGTTTTCGATGGTTGCTTAGACGTAACTAGTTGAGTGGTCGCCAAAGTCGGAAGCTGCTTAGCGACAGGCCCAGCCATCGCAGCGGCTGTTGTCGAAGGGTGTGTGAGGAGAATAGACGCCGTTTGGCGGACATTGTTCTCTTGCCCCTGTACGCTGCCACGATTGATCAAAGTCGGATTGTTTAGCCCCATGCCTTCGCCATTCTTCCCGGCGACGTTTCCGATCGTCTTGTTTGCAGTCGCGATCGGCAGCGGCTTGTTCGGCTTAGAGCCATGCATGTACTGAAAACCAAGGAAGCCTGCTGCGAGAAGTGTTATGGCGGCTCCAGTCCAGACTTTGCGCGGAACGGAATTCGACCGCAACGCGTCTTTATTAAAGGAACGGCGAGTAGAAGGCGGACTTCCGATTAACACCGTAGCGGAGGGGTGCGGGATAGAGGCCAGCACCGGCAATTGGAGATAATCAGCGACCTCCTGCGGGGTGCGGTAAGAGCCATCGAACATCTCCGCACAAAACGCCGCGGCGACGCTCAAGAACAGGGCCAGCACCAAGCCGACTAAAAGGGTTCCGACTCGGGAGTATTCCGGAAGTGCCGGCACGCTGGCCGCCTGCACGACCTCGACACTGAACATACCTTGCCGATCCAGCGCATCGGCTATGCGGGCGTCCTCGCGCTTCCGGAGGTATAACAGGTAGGCGTCTTCTGCAGCCTTGGCGTCGCGCAACAGGTCTGCCTCGACCACCGACTGTTTCTCCAGTTCCTGTGTGCTCTGAGTCGTGCCGCCTATGGCTGTCGTTAGAGCTGCTGAACGGGCGTTCAAACCGGCGAGATCGGCATGCGCCTTCTCCAACTCCGAACGAATCCAGACATGGGTTGGATTTTCGTCCGTCACGTCATCGCGCAGCGGAGCAGTTTCTTCTTTCTGTATGCTGGTACGGAGGTCTGCAATCTCTTGTTCCAGATCCTGCACAGGGCGGTAGTTAGGCTGGTACTTGGCGAGAAGTTCATCGCGCTTCAGTTCCAGGGTGGACAGGTTGCCCTTTAGCTGCTGGAGCAACTGAGCATTGTCCGCGCGCTTCTGTTGTGTGACCAGGCGCGACGGAATTAACGCCTCCTGTTGTTTCAGTGCGCGAAGGCGTTGTTGGGTTTCGTTTACCGCCACCCTGGTCTGCGCTAGGTTCGTCTTCAAGTCCGCTAGGCGGGAAAGCGCACTGTCACGCGTGACGTGTGGCAACACGTTGGAAAATTGTTGCAACTGCTTCTGAATCGCGGCTTCCTGGTTGCGATACCGTTCCACTTGATCGTCAAAGAACTTGTACTGTCCAGAAGCATCTCGAATTTGAGACTGCCTTTCGAGGTACACAGCAGTCAGCGTATTGAGCACGGCAGCAGCCTGTGAAGGGTTAGCCGAGATATACGACAAGGTAATCACATTACTGCGCTTGGCTGCTTCCACGTGGACTTTTTTGCCAAGCTGGCGAACGGCTCGTTCAATGCACTGAGCCTCGGATTCTCCCCGATGAAACAGACTGTGGGGGCGTGCCAGGTTGGTTCGGGTGACAACGGACCTAAGCACGTCGGAACTTTTCAGCAGTTCTACCTCAGAGTTCACCTGCTCTTCTGAAATCGGGGCCAATTGCTGCGGCGAATCTGACTGTCCCCCGAGTGAGGGATCGACACGGTTGTTTCGCAGAATCAATTTTGCTTCTGCGCGAAACTCCTGCGGCCAGAACACGGCCAGCGCGATGGCGCCAAGCAGTACTCCAAGGAAGGAGATCAGTATAAGTTGCCGATGACGGAATGCAATCTCAACCGCTGTTATGAGCGGTCTCGACGGCAACTGAGCAGTTACGCGGCGTTGAAACATGAGCTCTTCGTTCGACATGAGGTCTCTTCCAGAAATTAGAGTGGTGGTGTTACCGACATGCCCAGGCCAGGGGCAGGAATGTATCGACGAACCTTTGAACTTGCCGACTGGGGAACGTAAATCATGTCCCCTGGTTGCAGCACGATGTCCTCAGATAAGTCTTTGTTTTTCAGCATTCGTTTAAGATTGATTGCCTTGGTTTCCATCCACTGGCTGGAAACACGACGAAAGATCAAGACATCTGACCGCTTGGCGCTGTCCGTCACGCCGCCCGCGATTGCAATGGCCTCCATAAGCGTCGTGTCCGTGCGAAGGGGATACTTGCCTGGGTGAGTAACCATGCCGTCGGCGACAAAGAAAGGCTTCTCAAACTCCTTGAGTGAGATGGTAACCGTTGGGTTTTTCAGGATGTTGGAGTACGCGTTCTTGATTGCCGCGACCGCGTCGGGTGTCGACATTCCGGCGATTTGTTCATCTCCGACCCCTTTAAGCGTTACAAATCCGTCGGGCTGAACTGTAACCGTTTGGGTAAACTCTGGACTGAATTCAAATATGACGTCGAAGACATCCCCAGCTTGAAGCGTGTAACGGGGGTTGCGAACCCCAAATTTGAGGTGCGTGCTGTCCTGACTCGCGGCGCTTGTAAACACGGAGGGAGTATCGGGGCTGGGCTCCGGGACAGCGGTATGCAAGATTTGCGCGGTCACAGAAATCGGGGCCATGAGAATCAAGGCCGTGAATATGAAGCGGTGCATGAATCACCTCTGAGAACTGAAAAACTAGCGCGGAAAGAAGCGAATGGACGCGCGCCAAAGGTTTAAGTAGAGACACTTCTAGTGAACTGTCCCGGCGAGAATGTCAGCGTTGATGCGACGTTGCGGATCAGTGCAGACCCAGCGGGAGGGGCGTGCTGATCTCTCGTGAGCGCGGTCTTAGCGACGTAGCTTCGCCCAATGATCGACCGAGGTGACGACGCCACGGTACGCTATCGCCGAAACCGCTCACTAGCGATAATCGTCATCCTGGAAGGTCACCACGATCTTCGCCTCCGCTGGCGTAGGAGTTCCATTCAGTTGGGCCGGTCGATAGCGCCACTGCAGAACTGCATCCTTTGCGGCTCCTGCCAGGAGTGAATTTCCGCTAAGTACGCGAATATCCTGCACCGATCCATCGCTCGCAATCGCGACCTGTAAAGAAACATCGCCGGCGATATGCGACTGCTTCGCCATCGCCGGATAAACGGGAAGGACAAACTTCGCCAACACTGGCTTGCGATCATCGGCCAGTTTTCTTGCATTGTCTTGGCTGCTTGCCACCCGGTACATGCTGATTGCCACGCTAGGTACTACGCGTTGCTTGACTACCTCCGACGTGTTCGTTTCGTTCTGTTGGACCGGTATCGAGGTACTTGGTTTTGCCATGGCACTCTGTTCCGGTTTGGTCACTCGAATGCTCGGCTCAATACCAGCCCTGCCGACTGCAACATTGGGCGCTGTTGGCTGCGTCGGTTGGGCTAGCAACTGCCCCGGCACCACGCGCGCGGGCAAGCGTACTAAACTCAGCGGAGTCTTGTGGGTGCGCTGTGAAGCCGATGACTTAGCCACCGCATTCAGCCGCCTAGCCTGCTTCGCTTGTCGATTCCGCAATCCAGGGCTCTCTCTGTCCATTACAGAGCTGCGCCTTGCTGATTGCTCAACCAGAACGGACGCGACCGTTGTAACCTGCTTCTCCGGGACGGGTTGCTCCATTGGGGGTGACGGGTTACTGGCACTGAGCAATTTGGGCAAGTGCAGGGAGCCTGTTACTCCGACAAAAAGCAATGCGGCCGCTATTACAACACAGAGGACGGCGGCGATTGCCGCAATGCTTATTTCTGACCGACGCTTGTGCTGTTCATATCGAATCGATCGAAGCTCTGCTTCCACCGAACCCATGGGGGAGGATCGCGGCGCCGGTTGAACCAAGTCCTGAGCACCGGAACGAGGCTCTACGGGAATATTAGAAACACTTGGTTCGATCGTGGCTGATTGTGACTCTGCTCTAGATACCCCTTCCGATGTTTCTCTCCGAGGTTCACCACCAAAATCCAGATCCGATAGGACTTCTTCAATCACCTCAACCCCTATCTGTGTCTGGCCGAGAGCAAATCCAAGCTGCAGAGCGTTAATGCAAATACGATTGATCGCGCGCGGCACGCCCCCGCTCGCAAAGTTGAGTTTGGCCATTGCTTCTGCCGAGAATAGAGGCTGTCCCGTGTAGCCAGCAACCCGTAACCGGTATTCCACGCACTCTTCTGTCTGTGCCGGTGAGAGCCGCTGCAATCGACTGATGGATGTGACGCGTTGCAGGAGTTGTGCGAGGCTGCGGCTGTGCAGCTTTTCTCCTAGCAGGGGCTGTCCGGCGAGAATGATATGCGCTAGCTTGCGATCAGGCGATTCACAATTCGATAACAGGCGAAGCATCTCCAGTGCGGAGTCCTCAAGGTTGTGAGCCTCGTCAATGATGATCAGCACCGGCTTTGTGCGCTGAGGGTCCGCCACAAACTCGGTGAATAGCTGATGCAGCCGGACCGGATCCTGCTCGGATTCGCCACCTGGAATCTGTAGCTCCATTACGACATTCCGAAGCAGATCCAGACCACTGCATTGGGTATTGAAAACGAAGGCAGTGCTTGCCCGATCACGATAACGCAGAAGTAAGTCAAACAAAAGCGTTGTCTTGCCGGTGCCGGCCTCTGCAATCAACACTGCAAATCCAACCTGATTCTCAATCCCCAAGATCAGCGAGGCCAGTGCCTCGCGATGTTGGACACTCGGGTAAAAAAAACGAGGGTTGGGTGATACCCCAAAAGGTTGTTCCCGCAGGCCGTAGAATTCGAGCATCAGAGACATCTTAAGATACCTCGTGAGATTGGCATTTACGCAGCTTGGCCCGATGTAGAAGCGACAGGGACTTCAGAATGACTCGCTTCCATATCAATCAACGGAATGACCGCATTGCCACTCGATAGAAAGAACGTCGCGCGTTGTTGGCGTGAGATGTGAAACTCATGGTTAGCCGGGAATAGAGCGGTTGCGCAACCGCCGCTGGATGTGAGCCATGACCCGGTACACTCCTCAGAGCTAGCTCCGCCCTCAAGGTCACATCCGCGGGCTGCTCCGGTCTTGCGAGTTCGCCTCGGTTCAAGAACCTGCTCGGAACCGTGTTACTCCGAGTCACACATACATGTCTTGGGAAGCTAGCAGACGAGGGTATCTGGCTTAGGTTCCCCATCACATAACTTCACCCTTATCAAGGGCACGTCCAGAGAGGCTATGTTGTGGGACATCCACGCATACGCAGCAGTGAAATCCTGCTTTGTCGTTTGTACGATGGCTGACCCTCAAGGAATGCTGCCTAATTATTTCAAAATTCGAGAGCTGCTGAAATTAATGGCTATCACTCTGCGACTTCCGTCCGCTCACCCCAAGCCATAGGGAACACAGATTAAGGTCCCTATAGTTCCTACTCGGGTACCATGTGCGACTCTGGTCACCCTTCCACCCCGTCAGACCGACTGCCTGCTTCAGAGACGTAGTTTCTCTCTATGTGGGCATCCTTTATGAGAGCTGCTTCCATCTCACACCAAAGCTGTTTCGCGTTAGCTAGCCTTTGCTATCAAAAAGGAAAAATCATTTTTCACTTTTCGCTGTAAGCGAAAAATCAGCACCTTCCTTGTAAGCAGACAAGGTCAGCCGTTGGGTTCCAAGTCTTCCAAGCTGACTCGAATTCGCGTTCGAACCAGGAGGTCCTGCTTATGCCGCACACTTCCCCCAGTTGTCGCGCTAGTTGGGTGATACGTTTCGTCTGTTGCCTGCCGTTCCTAGTCACGCTCACCGGTTGCGGAGGCGCGCCAGCAAATTCGGGGGCAGCACCTTCAGGAAGCACGAGTGCGGCCAACAAGATAACAGGCGCAGTACTAGGGTATGCGTGGGACGTCACCTCGCAAGGCCTGCGAGCGATCCAAGGAGTGCCCGGCGCTGCCTACCTCGGTAGTCCTATCTATGGCTCCGGTGCGTATACGTCTGGGGTAGTTTCTGCACGCAGCGGGTACGCCCTCCTGTCCGATAAGGGAGGAGGCCTCTGGTTGGGCCAGCTGCCGAGCGGGCAGCCGACGCCATTGCTTCCGGCGTCCTCCACATCTCAACACATCGTTCTCAGCCCTACCGGAAGTGCGGCCGCCGCTTTTGCTGATAATAATCCGCAGGTCTTTATATTCACGCAGTTACCCGCTACACCTCACTCACAGCAGGTGTCGATTCCCATGTCAGGACACATTGCAGGCTTGTCCGTTAGCGATACCGGCCTCCTGCTAGTGGCGACAGGCGGCTCCAGCGCGATGGAGGTCTCGTCCGTTTCCGCCACAGGAGTGGTCCGTAGTGTCGCCAGCCTGGTGGGTTACGGCGACATGCGATTCATCGCGTCCACCAGCGACGCCTTAATCGCGGACGCAGGCCAGAACGCTGTGTGGTGGGCCAAGAATGTGGCGGCAGGCTCTAGCCTGGTCAAAATCGCGAGCGCAGCAGATGGTGTGCAGACACCTGTCGGTATCGCCAGCTCCTTTGATGGGCGCTGGGCCGTCATCGCAAACCAGACAGGCACGGTGTTGCGGGTCGATCTGAAAGGGCAGGAGCCCATCCAGTTGGCTAAGTCCCTCTGCACCCCGGGCGCAATCGTGCCGCTGATCGGCAACACGATGTTCCAGATCACCCCGCAGGGAACAGCTCCGGTGTGGCTCTATGAGGGTGACTTAGCGACGCCACGAGCGGTATTCGTCCCGGCGCTCAACAATGCGAAGTAACAATTGAGGCCGTCATGATCATGCGGAATGCATTTTTTCGAACGGTTTTGATAGTACCCTTGCTTCTGATGCACGGGATCGCTTTCGGCCAGGCAACGGCCCCGACGCTCACTTGGGCTACTCCGGCTGCCATCGTCTACGGTACCGCTCTCAGTTCCACGCAACTGGATGCGACTGCGAGTGTGGCCGGAACTTTCGCATATACCCCAGCAGCAGGAGCATTGCTCTCGGCCGGTACGCAGCCCCTCTCGGTCACGTTCACGCCGACGGATACTACGGACTACTCAACTGCCACCATGACGGTGAACATCACGGTCAATCAGGCGTCGCCCACCGTCACCTGGGCTACTCCGGCTGCCATCGTCTACGGCACCGCGCTCAGTACCACGCAGCTGGATGCGACCGCGAGTGTGGCCGGCACTTTCGCATATACCCCAGCAGCAGGAACCGTGCTTGCGCCAGGCGCGCAGACCCTCTCGGTCGCGTTCACGCCGACGGATACTACAGACTACCAGTCTGTCCCCAAGACGACGGTGGACATCACTGTCAATAAGGCGCCGCCCACCATCACTTGGGCTGCTCCGGCTGCCATCGTCTACGGCACCGCTCTCAGTACCACGCAACTGGATGCGACCGCGAGTGTGGCCGGAACTTTCACCTATACCCCAGCAGCAGGAACCGTGCTCTCCGCCGGTACGCAGACCCTCTCGGTCACGTTCAAGCCGACGAATACTACAGACAACCTGTCCGCCACCAAGACGGTGAGCCTCACGGTCAATCCGGCGTCGCCCACCGTCACCTGGGCTACTCCGGCTGCCATCGTCTACGGCACCGCGCTCAGTTCCACGCAACTGAATGCGACCGCGAGTGTGGCCGGCACTTTCGCATATACCCCATCGGCAGGAACCGTGCTCTCGGCAGGTACGCAGACCCTCTCGGTCGCGTTCACGCCGACGGATACTACAGACTATCTGTCTGCCTCCAAGACGGTGAACATCACTGTCAATCAGGCGTTGCCCACCATCAGTTGGGTAACGCCAGCTGCCATCGCGCTTGGCGCGACCCTTGGTTCCACGCAACTGAATGCGACGGCGAGTGTGGCCGGCACTTTCGCATATACCCCACCAGCAGGAACCGTGCTTTCGCTAGGTACGCAGACCCTCTCGGTCACGTTCACGCCGACGGATACTACAGACTATCTGTCTGCCTCCAAGACGGTGAGCATCACTGTCAGTCAGGCGTTGCCCACCATCACTTGGGCTACTCCGGCTGCCATCGTCTACGGCACCGCGCTCAATTCCACGCAACTGAATGCGACCGCGAGTGTGCCCGGCACTTTCACCTATTCCCCATCAGCAGGAACCGTGCTTTCGGCAGGTACGCAGACCCTCTCGGTCACGTTCGCGCCGACAGATACTACACACTATCTGTCTGCCTCCAAGACGGTGAGCATCACTGTCAATCAGGCGTTGCCCACCATCACTTGGGCTACGCCGG
Source organism: uncultured Acidobacteriota bacterium (assembly GCA_963737175.1). Lineage (GTDB taxonomy): Bacteria > Acidobacteriota > Terriglobia > Terriglobales > Acidobacteriaceae > TOLSYN. Next base: position 274,233 of record CAVTRQ010000006.1, read on the forward strand.
CTGCCATCGCGCCTGGCGTGGCCCTTGGTTCCACGCAACTAAATGCGACCGCCTCCGCGCAACTGAACGGGGCCACCGCAAACGTGCCCGGCACCTTCACCTATACCCCAGTAGCCGGAACAGTCCTCGCCATGGGGACGAATACTCTCACGGTCGCTTTCGAACCAACCGACAGAATAGATTTTTTGTCCGCTACAGGCTCAGTCACTATTACTGTCGGTACAGTGCAGCCGGTGGTAACCTTTCAAGGCCCTTCGACCAGCGCGTCAGCCGCTCAGCCCGTTCTGACTTTTGGGGTGAGTTCCTTTCCGGTGAGTCTCCTTGCTACCCTCACGCTGACCTTCGCTTCTAGCACCTCTCCCGCCATGGACGACCCTAGCGTGCAATTTGCCAGTGGCGGGCGCACCCAGACCGAGACAGTACCGGCAAACAGCGCGTTCAGCGTCAACGTCCCGGTACAAACTGGCACCATCGCAGGTACTCTAACGATCACTGCCACCCTTAGCGCCAATGGCACGGATGTCACCCCCTCCTCGCTTGCACCAGTGACGATTCAACTCCCTCCGTCGATGCCGGTTATTAATAGTGTGGTGTTGACCCGAAACGCCGACACTCTTCAGGTCGCGATCATTGGATACTCCAACACCCGTGAACTTATGCAAGCTCAATTTCAGTTCACGGCGGCACCAGGCAGCACACTTCAGACCCCTGAGGTAACTGTTTCCGAAAGCGACCTCTTTTCCGGTTGGTTCCAGAACGCAGCTTCGGATGCGCTCGGAAGTGCGTTCCTGTACACAGCACCGTTCACCATTAGCGGGAGTAGTGCGGACATCGGCTCCGTGACGGTCACACTCACTAACTCGGTTGGAACTTCGGCTGCGGCAACCGCCCAGTGATCGGCCGCAATGGAGGGAGATATATATGAGCATGCATGAAAGGGTTCAATACGCGATCGCATGGGTGTTGCTTGTCGGACTGCTAATTCCTCCCGCTTTTGGACAATCAGCACCGGTATCTCCATTACTCAATATCACGATCCTGGGACGCAACGGAGGTCGCAGCGATATCAATGCGCCCACGGCGTATGCACCAGCCGTGCAGGTGGAGGATGAAGACCACAACCCGGTTGCCGGGGCATTAGTCAGCTTCACCACCCCCTTCGGGGGACCCAGCGGATTGTTTTCCAATGGCGCACACACCTTTGCTACCCTGACGGACAAAAATGGCCGTGCGAGCGCTGAAGGTCTGCATGCGAACAGTGAAAAGGGCATCTACGAAGTTAAGGTTTCCGCTTCGTTTAAGGGCGTCAGGTCGGAAACAGTGATCATGGAAACCAACGTCAGCGGCGATGAAGGCTATGAAGCCTTGGAATCATCAACCGAGCCCGTCCAGCATAGATTTCCTAGGAAGTGGATTCTGATTGGCGCGGCGGTCGCGGGGGGTGTACTGGCTGGAGTACTGGCAGCCAAAGGTGGCGGGAGCGGAGCTCCGAAGGGTTTGACTGTCACTTCTGGCACTGGGACTGTCGGCGCGCCGCCGAATCCTTGATCTGAGAATTCGCGTCGCATCCTTCATCCCTGAAAGGCCATCGATCGTCGTCGCGATTAGAGGTGATCCGGCCAGCCTTCGAGAAGCATGGCCTTGCGCGGCACGGCTGGCACGCCTACCGGCAGGGCTTAGGAACGAACTTGCACCGCTTGGGAGTTTCAGACGAAACAATCCAACGTGTGCTCCGACATTCCACTATTTCGGTGACGCAGAACCGCTACATCAAGACGGCGGACGCCGACGCGGTACTAGCAATGCGCTCGTTGGAAAATGCACCCAATATGCACTTCGGAAGCCCAAAGCGAACCCAGGTGATGTGACAATAACCCCAAGCCCTGAACGGCAAGTGCCTGTGCTGAGGCAACTTAGGGAGGAAATCTGGCGGAGGGTGAGGGATTCGAACCCCCGTTACGGTTTCCCGTAAAGCGGTTTTCAAGACCGCCTGTTTCAACCGCTCACACAACCCTCCGCGGTTCAGAACGCGTGCTCGTTCATCAGTTTACCGCAGCTTTCACTTCTTGGGGGCGGCGCCGCAGTTGCACGCTGGTTGCACACAGCCGATTCCGGAGTCGCCATGGCCGCCAAACTCCGAGCGTCGACTCCATCCATCTTGAGATAGCCAGCACGGGTGTTCGCTAAGCACCTGGGATTCCGGCTCGCCATAAAAGACGAAGCGAGAGGGATACGAGAACGGAACAGATGCGGCGTTCGATCGTTCCCTAGATCACTCTTCGATAGAGCAGCGAGTAATGCCGGAACCTTGCCGGCATGTGAGAGCCAATGGAAGCGATCGCCACCACCGCAAGCAGGATCGGGAGCCGCTGCTTCCACGCGAACGGGATACAACAGAGCAACGCCAACTTGCCGAGAAGCAGCAATCCCCAGCCCTCGAAGACGAAGTGCGGACTCGGGTAGGCCTCAAGCAACATCATGCCCAAGCCGGTCACCAGCGCCACGTAAAGCAGCGGTCGGAGCGAGTGGACCGGGGCGCTGAAGGCATGGCCGCCAACCAGCACGCTGATCGCCATCAGGTGCGCGGTACGCAGCGTGATCTTACAGAGCCGGCCATACGGAAAGGAGCGTGGCTGCTCCGGCGGAAACAGTCGATAAAGCCAACCTTCGTTTTGCATGTCACTCCTGGGCCTGGGCTCAGCTCTCGCGCAATCTGCGCCGTCGCCCTACTTCTCTGCCGCAGCAATGGCCGGCCCTGCGCGCGGCGCTGGATGAACGCCTCCCTTCTAAAAATTCGTTACCAGGCGAAGGGAATAGCTGCGCTGCGGGCCAATCGCGTTGCCGGAGAACAGTCCTCCGAAGTCGATTACTTCCATCTTGTTGCTCAGGTTCTGGGCGTCGGCCTGCAAGCGCAACGAACGCTTATCTCGGTGGTAGAGATCGGCGCCCACCGAAGCATTCTCCGTCAGGTAAGGACTGATGCGGTCACGATTAAAATTGAGGTGACTGATCACCACTTGACCGTATTCCTGGGCATATTGTTGAGGGGTTAAATTAGGTTGAAACGGCAGTCCGCTGTTGTAATCGCTTCCCACGGCGACCCACAGCCGCGAGGCGACCTGATAGCGGACGCGCGTGCGCACCGTGTTTCGCTGGTCCTGCGAATCGGGAAAATGTCCCGTTAGCTGGGTCGTCGCGCTGACTGCATCGTCCCCAAGAAAGAGGCCGCCCGTTACCGGGAACCAAGCATTCCCTACGGTATAGGAGTAACTGGCGAAGCCCGAGAATCGCCCCCAGCGCAGAACTTCGAGCTTTGCCTCCGCCCCGTAAATAACGGCCTTCCTGAACGCGATGGGGAAGCTGACCGCGGTACTCAGAATCTGATCGTCGTCGGCGTAATTGTTCACGTCCCGGCGGAACGTGTTCGCATCCAGCCGTAGTTTCTCGAAGAATGCTTTCGTCAATCCCACTTCATAATAGTTGCCGTGAGAGGGCTGAACCGGCAGTCGCAGAACGCTGGGGTCCAGAGACTCCACCGCCGTAGAACTCGACAAAAGAATGTTCTCGAAAGACGGCGTTTGGAAGATCCGATCATAAGAAGCATGAAGATTCACCCCAACCGAGGGGAAGTAGCGCGCGATGGAAAGGCGCGGACTCACCGCGTTCTGGTTCAACAGCAACTGGTAGTGATCCCATCGGAGGCCCGCGTTGACCGTCCACTTGCCGAGCCGGATGGCATCCTGAATATAAGCCGATTGCTCGAGATCCGGACGGCTGCCGCTAAAGGCAAAATTCAGCGGCGTACCAACGTCGAAGATTCCCAAAGTGATAGGGCACTGAGGATCGGTAGGGCTGGCGCAGTGGGCGACCGAGTCACTGAAGTTTTCGTGCAGGAAGATTGAGTCCGATTCGATGCCCGCCTTCCATTCGTGCCTGCCATCATGAACGGAGACGCTGCCGTTGAAATAGATCTCCTTGAAGTCGTTGTACTGGAATGCAATCAGAGGCCATGACAACGGGTTGGAATATAAATCATTGGAGTTATCGCGAACCATTCCCCGCAGCCAGCCGATCGCGTCGGAGGAAAAAATGTGCTGGTAGGAGGCGCTCCCCATGGTTTCAAAGTTGTCGGCACTCTGCCGCTGCCCCCCGGTAATCGGCACAAAGCCGCTGTTGTCCGCGTTTGGCAGCAGCCCCCCGTTCTCCTGCACCAGTTCGTTGGGGATGTCATAGCGCGCGAGTGTGTGGCGGACAATCAGGGTCAAACGGTCTTTCTGCGTGAGGTCTCGTTCATAGCTCAGCCCGAAGCTGGCGGTGGTGCCGTTGTTGGTGTAGTTCTCAGGAACCACCGGGTTCAGATAATGGCCCGTCATGTTCCCGGAGGCGCTCACGCCAACAGTGTTCGACTTCCATGAGTACTGATCCTGGGTATTGATTCCGGCCGTATCATAGCTGCCGCCGAAAGCCGTGAACTGCCCGTGCAATCCCGGTTGTGTGGCTTTAAAGGTGTTGACCTCAACCACTCCGCCCATCTTTCTGCCAAATTCCGCGGGAAAGCCGGCAGTATAAATCTTCAGCGACTCAACGTCATCGGCCTCGGCCTCCGGTCCAAAGCCTGGCGAACGGTTGTCGGTAAGCGGGATTCCGTCCACCACAAATTGTGTCTGATATTCCGATCCGCGTGGGTGCAGAACCGCATTGCCCTCGTAGAGCCAGCCCGGTTCTGAGTTCACCAGATCCTGCATGGAGCGGCCGGGCAGGGAAGTCAATCGATTCGCAATCGCCTCCGAGCCAATCTGGTTTACCGAACCGGCGCGATAAGGATCGATCAATGTGGTGGAATCGGTGACCTTCACCGATTCCGAGACGGAAGCCAGCTTGAGCCGAAACGTGCGATCCAAGGGAAGCGCGGAACGTATTTCGACCGGCTCGGAAATCAGAGCAAAGCCTTCGGCCTGGATCTGGAGCTGGTAGATTCCATAGGGCAGCCGCTTCACCTCCAGTTTGCCCTGATCATCCGTGGCGAAGGTGTGGCGATACTCGTTACCCTCGCTGACCAGTTCAACCGCGCACTTCAAGCCCAGCCCTGCAGGATCTGTGATCGTGAGCCGCAACTCCCCAGTATTGCTTTGCGCAAGCATGGGAAGAGCCCACAAAAGTACAACAAGAATCAATGTCTTTTTCATAGATATGGTCAACGAAACAAGTCAGATCCAGGGTATGCGGGAAAGTATACCCCGCGCAGGGGTTCGTCCGCTGCGACGGGGTACACGCGGCTCTAGCGCTCGTCAGTGTGCCCGAGTGGTTTGTCTCCGCCCCATCAGTAAATCAGCTTCAAGCCGAACTGAATCTGCCGGGACGGGGTGGCTGTGGCGGTGATCTGTCCCGCCGTGGGGTTCAGTGCCGCGCCCGAAAATACAGTCAGGTTCGGTGTGTTGAAATTGGTATGGTTCAGCACGTTGAAGCACTCCGCTCGAAACTGCATCAAAACCTTCTCGGTCAGCTTCGTGTCCTTGAACAAGGAGACATCCATGCTCACCAGGCCCGGACCGCGCAGCGTACCTCTGCCCAGGTCTCCGTAGGTGCCTGCCGCCGGCAACACAAACGCGTTCGGATTAAACCACTGCGTTGGACTGTGCTCCACGATCGGGCCGCTGAAGTTGGGGTTCAGAGAGGGACGGTCGGGATTTCTCGTATCGCCATCGCCGGAGATGTTAGAACCCGCCTGAGGCGTCAACGGGAAGCCACTCATCAGCGTGGTGATGGTATTGAACACCCAGCCGCCGACCAGCTTATCGGTCACCGTTCCGGCATTCGCCAGCCAATACCGCCCGCGCCCAAAGGGTAGTTCATAGCTCCCCATCAGGTGAACCTGTTGCGCTACATTCAGCGCGGATGGCCCCCAGTCTTTCCGCAAGTCAAATCGATCCAGAACCATCTGAGCCTCATTGTTCGCCTGCGCTCCGGTCGGCGCCGAATTTATGTCCAGGCTTTTTGACCAAGTGTAGTTCGCGCGGAATTGGAAGCGTCGCGTGAAGCGTTTCGTAACGTCCAGTTGCAGGGCGTTGTAGCTGCTGTTGCCTTCGGTGTACCAGAAGAATCCGCCCCCCAGATTCGGATTGGGACGTCTCCCCACAGGGATATAGGTAGCGCCCACGGGCACCGTACTCTGCGCCGTCACCGGCGCCGGCAAGCCGCTGCTGGCGACGCCCCCGGCCGTGCAGGTCGGACTGCCGCAAATTTCTGGCGGAATGCTGTTGGCATCGATGCTGATAATCTGATGGAAGCCAAACGATCCCACATAACCAATGCGAAGCGACGTGGTACGGGTGAGTTGTTGCTCGATCGCTAACGTCCATTTCTCCAACGTAGGAGTTTTCGCGTTCGCCTGCACTCCCTGGGGAGCAAACTTAGTGCAGCCCGTGGTGGGAGCTCCCGGGGTGCCGCACTGCGCTGCGATCGGCGCATTGGGATTGATCGGCGCAATGCTTGCCAGCGGGCCGGAGTAGGAAATGGTTCCATTGTAGGGACCGTTCGGCACCGCGTTGAGTTGAAAGGCGAGTGCGTCTAACAACGAATAATAGGTTCCGAATCCCGCATGGACAACCGTGGTTCCGTGTCCCAAGGGATCCCACGCCAGCGCCACCCTGGGTCCGAAGAGCCACTTGGCGTTGTTTTGTGTGAAGGCCGAGTCGCCGATCCGCGGCGTCGTCAGCAGCACGCCATTCGCATCGGTAATGAAATTCGCCGCCCGCCCCGCCTCCTCGTTCCAGCCGGTGTCGAACTCGTGGCGAAGACCCACCTCCACCATCAGATTGTGCCGTACCTTGATGGCGTCTTCCACGTACCAGGCGCCCATCAGGCTTCGCCAACCCAACTCCTCCGCCTGGGGCACGGCTTGAAGAGTGCTTACCGTCCCTTGCAGGAAGGACTGTAACGTGGTGAAACTGGCCTGCCCCAACAGCCGTGATACGGTGTCCTCATTATCCTGAAGCCGCTGCAGCGAGACTCCCAGGCTGATCTGATGAATCCCCTTGCTGACCTGCAATCCGTCCGCATAGGTAAAAAGATTTCTGCGATTCCACACGCCGGAGGCATTGTTCGGCCCCGCCGACGTGACCACCCCACCAGTGCCCGTGGTCGTAAGACCGCCGCTGATGGTGATGCCGCCCGGCCCGCGTCCCTGCACAAACGAGAGGCTCGCCGGGATCGAAACATAGGGCGCGGAATTATTGGCGAAAGCAGCCCGCGAGAAGCCGGCCGTGAAGGTGTTGATCACCTGCGGCGAGAAGATATGCGTCTCCTGCACGCTCGCCACCTGGCTGCCGACCGCGAGAGCCGACGCGAACAGCGGGTCCGACTGCGGGATCAGCGAATTCCCTTCATCGATGGTGTAAGCCGCCGACAGCGTGTCCAGACGACCGACGTTGTAGTCCAGCTTCATCGTGCCGAAGTCCTCGTTGATGGACTGCAGCGGGTTGTTGAATGCCTTCGCCGTTCCACCGCCCGACTCCGGGCCGTTGGGCGTCGGCCAGAAGAGGTTTGCATACTCCAACATCGTCGGGTTCACGCCATGCACGGGAATTTCCGTGCCGATTGACTTGCCGCTGGGGCACGCCAGGGTGCCGCTGGCGGTGCATGGCAACATTCCCAGGCGAGCCGCGGCGTCGGGCACAAAGCTGACACTGGTCACCGCCCATCGCTGCCGGAAGCCTTCGTAATTGCCGAACAGGAAGAGTCGATCTTTCTTGAGCGGTCCTCCCAACGAGGCGCCAAACTGGTTCTGCTTGAACGGCGGGGTCGCACCCGGGTCGAAATAGTTGCGCGTATTCAGAACGTTGTTGCGGAGAAACTCATACAGGGTCCCATGCACCGCATTGCTGCCAGACTGGGTCACCACGATCACCTGGGCTCCGGCGCGCTTTCCGTATTCCGCTCCATACGTCCCCGTCTCCAGATTAAATTCGCGGACGGCATCAATTCCCAGCAGGTATCCGCTCACCCCGCCCGGGGTCACTGCCAGTTGGCTCGACCCGGTATATTCCACTCCATTGAGCAAGGTTTCGTTGTCGCCTGGTTTTTGTCCATCCACGGCGAATGCGTTTCCATTGCTCGTCGTAGTATTCGGGCTCCTCATCGTGGAGTAGTTGATGGCGCCGGGATTGAGCGTAATCAGGTCATCAAAGCTCCGGCCGTTGAGCGGCAGATCCTTAATCTCGCGCTCCCCTACCAACCCGGAGACCGAGGCCGTCGTGGTGTTCACCACCGGAGTCGTCTCGGAGACCGTAATCTCCTGCATTTCTTGGCCCACCGTGAGGTGCAGGTTCAACACCGCTTCCTCGCCTACGTCTAAGTGAACCAGTGTTATATCGGTCTCAAAGCCGGTCTTCTCCACGCTCACTGCGTGCGGTCCGATGCGCAGAGCGAGGACCCGGTAGTTCCCGGTCGCATCGGATGTTACCACCCGCGTTGCTCCGGTGGTCACATCCGTGACCGTCACCGTTGCACCGCTGACGGCAGCTCCGGAAGCATCCTCCACTCTTCCGGATATTGCGGCGGTCACCTGAGCCCACCCTGTCTCCGGACATGTCAGGAGCACTAAACCAGCAAGACACAAACTCTGTAACCAGACTCGCCAACTCCTGAACCCAGCCATAGCCTTTTCCTATCCCTTTCCGTGCATGTCCCGCGCCGTCGTTGATCTGCTGTTCAACCGACGGAAAGGAGTGGCCGCATCGCAACCACTCCTGATGGCATAATCAAAAACTACGTGGAACGAAACCCACGCACTCTATCACTCCTGCGGGCTGAATTGCTCTCCGGCCATTATTTGACCCCCACCATTTTGCCGTTCGCGTCCCGTTGAATGACTTGATCCGACGAGTACTTGGTGTCCTTAAAGCTGCCAGAGACGCAGCGGAAGCTGGTGAATCTGCGCTCACCCTCGGGCGTATCGCGGCCGCGAATCGAAACGCGAACCGTATTTGCCTTGGCCATCCAGGAACCCCCGCGCAGAATCACCTCCCCGGAGTAAGGTCCAGGAAGATCGGTCGTCCACTGCCACATGTTGCCTAACATGTCATAGAGATGAAACGCGTTCGGCTTTTTCTGTGCCACGGGGTGCGAATGGCCGAAGCTGTTGTCCTTGTACCAGGCAATCGCATCCAGATCGTCCGAGTAACGCGGCCCCGTGGTGTTGGCCCTCGCCGCATACTCCCACTCGGCCTCGTTGGGCAGCCGCATCCCCACCGCGACGCAGTACCCGTACGCGTCGATATAGTCGACCTTCTCGACCGGAAACTGGTCCCCATGTTTGTAGAAGCTGGGATTCTCTCCCGTGACGCGCTTGTAGGCGCCCTGCGTCACCAGGGTCTGTCCCATCCAGTAGCCATGATCGATGGTGATCGCGCGCGGCTTCTCGTCAGGGTCGCAATGCGTATCGCCCGGCGAGCAGCCCAGCGTGAATTTTCCCGGCGGAATCCAGACATAGGTGAGGCCATCGGTGGGGTTTACCCAGGTAGTTCCAGCAGGGGTATTGGGGTCGCTTGGCGCCGCCGCACCGGCCTTGAGCTCCGGCCTCTCGCGATTTGGATCCCTTTCCCCAAACGGTGATTCCGATTCTTCCCGCTGCGAATCCGCCTGTCCTTGCGTGGACTGCGATTGAACCTGAGCCGCGGGTGCGGCTTGGGCCATCAAGGACGTGACCGGGAGTGTGAACACCACCCCGGCCAGAATTGAGAGTAACAACGGTTGTTTCATGTAAATACCTACTTTAATTTGTAAACGCTACAGACTGAGAGGAGTGAAAAGCTTTCGCTTCCCACTCCTCTCTCCGCATCAGAGTGCGGCAGTGCTGCCTTGCATCCCGGAGGACCGGGTATTAGCTACTACTTGCCCTTTAGAGCGAAGACCCAAACCACACCACCCTGCGGGGTATTCTTGTTGAACTTGTCCCTGATTTCGCCGGTCCAGATTGGAATTGCACCGCCGAAGCCGGAGACAGTCGCAACATACTCAACTCCGTCAATCTCATACGTGATCGGCGCGCCGACCATGCCTGAGTTGGTCTTGAACTGCCAGAGCCGCTTACCAGTCTTCTGGTCCAGAGCGAAGAAGTCACGAGTGTCGGTGCCGCCGCCGAACAGAACGCCGCCAGCATTGGCGACCAGTCCGGACCAGTTGGCATCGGTCATATCGGTCTCCCACCGAGTCTTGCCGTTGGTCACGTCGATGGCTTTGATGAAGCCGCCGCCACCCTCGTGGCCGGGCATCACGTGCATGTGGAACTCGGCATACACGTAGGCCTTGTACGGGGCCCAAGGCTGAATCGGGGTGCCCTTGATGGTCTCGCACCAGTAGTTGCCCGAGATGAAGGCGGTCTTGGTGGCCTTGTCATACGACGGCACCAGGTAGTTGGCTCCGCCCAGGAACGACGGGCAGACATCGACCAAGTTCGGCGTGGTCGAATCCTTCGCCGGGTCATAGATCGGATGCATCTTCTCGTCGAGGTTCCCCTTGGTCCACGTAATGCCATCCATGAAGGGCTTCACGTAGATCGGCGGAACATTCTCCCAGTCCTTGCCGCCGTAGTGACCGAAGTGCTTCGGGTCACGGTCGACCACATAGAGGTAGCCGTCTTTGTGGGTTTGGAAGGTGGCATGTACCTCTTTGCCGTCCTTCATGAAGTCCACCGCGAACGGCTGTGAGATGGTGTCATAGTCCCACATGTCGTGCGGCATAGGCTGGTACATGCCCAGGATGTGGCCGTCTTTACCATCGAAGGCGATCAACGAGCTGGAGCCGGCATTGGCGCCCGGACGAACATAAGCTGCCCAGGGTCCGGGGTTGCCGGTGGGCTGCCAGAAGATGTCGTTCGGTGCGTCATAGTAGCCGTTGGTCCATGTGGTGCCGCCGGAGTGCTTCCAGGTGTCTTTATCGGCGACATCCGCGCTAGCGCCCCAGGTGTCGTTGCCGGGCTCACCCGGACCAGGAATGGTGAAGGTCTTCCAGGCGAGCTTGCCATCTACGGCGTTGTAGGCGGCCAGGAAGCCGCGGGCGCCGAATTCGCCGCCGGTCATACCGGTAATGATGTTGCCGTGGACCACCACCGGAGCGTTGGTGATGGTGGTGCCTTCCGCGTAATCGGTAACCTTGGTGTCCCACGCCACAGCGCCGGTCTTGGCGTTCAGCGCAACCAAGTGGGCGTCGATGGTGCCATAGATGAAGTTGTCACCATAGAGCACGCCGCCCTTGTTGACCACGTCGCAGCAGACAACCGAAAGAGCCTTGTCTGGAATGTCGCGGTCATAGCGCCACAGGAACTTTCCGCTGCGGGCGTCCAGAGCAAACACGACGTCGTACGAAGCAACGACGTAAAGGATTCCGTCGTGATACACGGGAACCACTTCGTGGCCCTTGGTCAAGCCGGTCGAGAAGGACCAGATCGGTTCCAGGTTCTTCGCGTTGGCCGGGGTGATCTGCTTCAGCGGGCTGAATCCCGCACCGTCGTTGGTACGGCGGTACTGCAGCCATTCCGAAGCGGGCGGATTGTTATACATCTCTTCGGTCACGGGTTTATACGGCCGGTCCGAAGCGTCCTTAAGCTCCTGTCCATAGACCGGAAGGACCACGCAGGCCGCCAGCAGCCCACACAAAATACCTCTCATCTTAATGCGCATACTCCTCCTCAAGGTGCGTGCAATTAATGTTAGTTACTACAGACTCAACTACGTTTGACGCCGACGTACCCAACGAATACGTCCGCTGCAACCAATTTGCCGTCTACAACCTTCAAGGGAAGAATCGGAAGGGTCCGCGAAGCTGCGCCACCCGTATTCTTCCCTCCCTGCATCGGATCGAAAGTCGCATCGTGGCATGGGCAGAAGAACTGCTTTTGATCTGCCCGCCAGTCCGAAAGCATACACCCAAGATGGGTGCATACTGCTGAATATGCCAGCACGCCTTCAGCCGCATCTTGCTTCAGCTCCGCAGGAACACTCTCCGGAGCCACTCGCCAAAGCAGGACGGTGGAGTTGTCGTCCTCACGGACGCTTCCACTGGCCGTATCCCACGCCTGCACCGTGACCGGAGCAGCACCTACAACGATGTCCGTCAGTGAGACAACATTGCCTTTGTTCGGGCCAGCAACAAAAACAAACGTGTCTCCCACTTGGGGCACTCCCGATCCCTGCGTTGCAGCGAAGGCATCGGGAGTGCCCGTGACAGACACCCCAACCAAAGTGCAGGTGGACTTGAGTAGATCGCGTCTGGCTTGGCAAAAATTCGAATCCACGAAACTCAACTACCTCCATTCATTCAATGTCCAGCAGAGACGCTGGGCTGGCCCGTCAACTCCCAGCGGTTGTAGGATCAATCACCGTTCGCACCTGCGAGATTCGGTTCGCAGGGAATCCACCACGGCTTGCATGTTCACGAATCAACTCCTGATTCGGGGCAATGTAGACGCAGTAGACCTTGTCGTCGGTGACATAGCTTTCCACCCACTGGATCTGTGGACCAAGTTCCTTCAGCACACCGCAAGACTTTTGTGAAATGCCCTGTAAGTCGGCGGCCGTTAAGCTGCCTGCTCCCGGAATCTCGCGTTCGATAATGTACTTGGGCATGGTTGTCTCTCCCTTTGTCGAATTCGGGTTCCAGGTTTAGAAGAACGCGATCGCACCCAACGCGATGGAGTCCGAGGTCGAAGACGGGCCGGTTGCGATGATGCCAGTCGGCGCTTCGCTGTGAGTGTGGGTAAATTCACCGACCAGGTTGACCCACTTCGTCAGTGCATAGCGGGCTTGGCCGATGTAGGACGCATTGAGTCTCATGGGGATAACGTCGGTCGGGTCAGCCTTGCTCATTGCGCTCTGGCCGTAGCTCACGCCAACCGTCGTCTTCTTGGCGAAGGTGTAGGTTCCCTGAGCGTAATAGCCCTGGGTGGGACGAGTCTTTGCCGTAAATGGGTCGGTTCCGGCGAAGAGCAAACCTTCGGTGCCAATACCCCAACCGTTGTAGCCATACACCACGACGTCGGCCGCACCCATCGAGAGCTTGATGCCATAATCGGCGCCGGTCGCGCGAACGCTTTGCCCAACTTTCAAAGGCGCCGGATCGCCGTAGTTCTCTTCCAGGCTCTGGGTGAGGAAGTTGGTCCAGAGCTTCGCCTTGTAGCGGCCCTTGGTCGGAACCGTGAAGGTCAGCTTGCCCTGGAACTGGGGTTGTCCGTGGCCGGTGAGCTGGGCACTTACTGAGCCGGCGGCCGGTGGGCCTCCAAATGGATCGCTCAACGGCTCGACGATCGCGCCTGCGATCTGCACTCCGTGAGCGGAAGGCGAAGTCCAGCTGATCTGCGGAACGAAGTCCGTGTAGATGTAGCCCAAGCCAATGCGGCCCAGGGTAACGCTGCCCGGTCCGGCGTTGCCGTTCGTGGTGCCTGCGCCCAGACAGGGTGAAGTCATTCAGAATGGCTTCCTGGCCGAAGAGACCGAGGTCGCGACCAAGTTTGAAGGTGCCCATGTGGGCTCTGCCCACCGTCACGTACTGTTGGCGGAAGTCAACGCCCGAAGTGCCGAAGCCCGTCGGTTGGCCGCCAGCCAAGTTGTCGCTGGGACTGGGCTTCACACTCTGGATGGTCGGCCAGATGCCGAAGAACACCGCGACATCGTAGCCCCGTTCTACCGTCGAGACCTTGATGGACAAGTCGCCCGGCAGCAGGCCGTTGCGTAATGACGAGTTGGGCACCGTGCCCGTACTGGCCAGGCACAGAGTGCAGCCCGCGTCGGTAGCAGGGTTGGTATCCGCCCGGTCGTGGACGTAGAAGCCGTTGATCTCGCCGGAGAAGCTGACATCGTACTGTCCGACGTGGAAGCCGACTCCCTTGTCCATGGCTGTAACGACCTTGGCGGCCTCGGCTTGGTCAGAACTTTGTGCGAAGAGTAGGCTGGAGAAGCATAAAACGAGGCAGATTACGACCGCAACGTGGCGGCGGTTTCTTTGCATTACGAGGCTCCCATTCGTGTGGAATTGTTGATGTTCACAAGACTTCCAGTGGGTACGGAAACAAGCCAGTGCTGCGATGACTCATGTTCTCATCCCCGGTGTTCGCGCTACGCGGATACGCGGATGATGCTGATTGCTTGTGACTGCATGGATGGAAGCTTCCCATCCTCCCCCTTATTGTGGACGTGGGGGATAGAAGCATTCCGACTTCCAAACCACAATCTTTTCCTCTCCCCCTGTGCTTTGTCAGAGCGCTAGGGCGGCAAAAATCGGGCCACGGAGATACTCTCTGATCCTCTGGTACGCAACTCAAGTCGCTTCTACGAGACTATGTCGCTTGTCCGCAACCCTTGTACGCAACCAAAGAGCCTAGCTCCGACATCTCATAAATTGCTGTTCGCTGAAACCGCCGCCAAAAGCCAGCGCGCGCGGGCGTACGCCGCCAGAGTCCCATCGCTGGTCACAACGACCCCTCCAGGTCGCGATGCGGCTGTGATTGAGAGCTTATCCTGAGCCGAAATGTTGCCTGAATGTCGAGCGGCGCGAAAATAAATCCGCCGAAGTGCCATCGCGGAAAAATTCACATGAATGGATGCATCTAGCTTGCAGGGAACCAGCTTGGGCGAGTCGAGTCCGATTCGCGCATCGGACTCCCTGCAGTCCGCAAGGGGTGGGCCTGACCCGCGCGGCCATCGCGACCGCCCGGGATGCACCCGCCGAAACCTGCTCCAGAGCCCGGTGCCACAGCTTTTAAGCCGATTCCGCAGCCCTGCTTCCCTGTGCCCACTCGGTCTGCACGCTCGGCGGCCGGAGCAGTGTTTGCATCACCACACAGTACTGCTCTGTCTTCTCGCGCAAGCTGCGGAGCTGATCCTCCGTGGCCTCAGGGGCAACCACGTCAAAGCTTACAAGGAGCTGCTCAAAGCCCACCGGCACATCTTTTGAGATCCCCAGCGTACCGCGCAGATCCAAGTCTGCCTGCACCGTGACCTGGATGCGTTCGGTCCGGATCCCCATGGCGGCCGCGACCATCTGGCAGGTCAGTTGCGCGCAAGACGCCAGCGCCCCGAGCAGAAGATCGCCCGAACAGGCGCCCGTACCCGCACCTCCCACTCCGGCGTGAGCTTCGGCGCGATACATCGCACGCCCAATGTCGATGGAGCAGGCAATCGGACTTTCGGCCCGGTCGCTCTTCGCCGTCAGCGTCACCCGCGAGCTGCTTTCGTCGCTGCGGTACTGTGCCTTGAGCGATTTTTGAAGTGTTTTGAGATCCATCCCAACCTCGCGTGCGTGATATGGCCTTCGTTCCGAGCTACTCACTATACACGTCTTCGACCCCCGCACGGCGCAGGCCACAGCAAAAAAAAGTTGCCTCAGAGGCAACTTTTTTATTTTGCGTAGCCCGAATTAGAACCGCTCGCACCGCGCAATATCGTCCAAGCGTTCCAAAATCGAACACACGACTGCTCCGATCTGGAACACTGTTACATTGTGGAGCTCTCCATTCTTGTCATGAATTACACGAAACCATTCCTCCGCCATGGGGCTTCCGGCATTGCGGCGGTCGACTATAGCTCCCTCGCCTGGCTCGCCTCCGCGCCGATCCAAACTTCCGCCGGCAAGCCCGGCGTATAATCGGAACTCGATAGCGTTGGGATCGGGTGATCACCGCCCGCGAGAGCTTACGCCGGCTTTGCCGGAGAGTGCGCTTCGGGGGGAGGAAAGTCCGAACTCCACAGAGCGGTGTGCCGGATAACGTCCGGGAGCGGTGGCTTCAAGGCCATCCGACGGAAAGTGCCACAGAGAAGATACCGCCTCGCAAGAGGTAAGGGTGAAAAGGTGCGGTAAGAGCGCACCGGGCGTTCAGTAATGAACGTTGCATGGCAAACCCCACACGGAGCAAGACCAAATAGGGACGGATGGATTGCATTGCGTTCGCGCACGGCGATCCTGCGAGCCGGCTCGGTTCGCCAAACGTCCGGGTAGGTCGCTGGAGCGGCGTGGTAACGCGCCGCCTAGACGAATGATCGCCACGGCAGCAATGCCGAACAGAATTCGGCTTACAGATCCCAACGCTTCAACCTGCCGCCGCGCTTCGAGAGAAGACGGCGGCATCACTTTTCTTATTGCAGTGGCACGCCCGGCTCCGAATTACCATCAGGAGCTGTGCGCAAGATCAGCGGCGTTTGTGCTCGGCCACTACCTGCTCATAGACCTCCATCATTCGGCGCACCGAGGTCTCCCAGGAAAAACGCTGCGCCTGTTCGAGGCCTGCGGCCTTCATGCGCTCGCGCAGGGGCTGGTCGGTGAGCACGCGTTGCAGCGCGCGGCTGATCTCGAAGACGTTTTCCGGATTCACCATCAGCGCCGCGTTGCCCACCACCTCGGGCAGCGCCGAAGTGTTCGAGGCCACCACCGGCGTGCCGTGCGCCATCGCCTCCAGCGGCGGCAGGCCGAAGCCCTCGTACAGCGACGGGAAGACGAAGACCTTCGCCATGTCGAAGAAGATGCGCAGCACGTCGATGGAGACGTAGCCGAGGAAGCGCACGTCGTGCTGCATGCCGCTGCGGATGACGGCGCGGCGTATGTCGGGATTCTTGGAGACCTCGTCGCCGATGATGATCAGCTTCAGATCCGGATAGGTGCCGTCCTTGGCCAGCTCCGCCCTTGAGCGCGGAGAAGGCTTCGATGATGCGCGCCACGTTCTTGTGCGGACTGATGCGGCCGGCGTAGAGCAGGAAGGGCGAGTCCACCTGGTAGCGTCCGCGAACCATCTCCTGCTCGGCGGCGTGGAGTGGCCGCGCAGAAAGGTCTCATCGAGCGCGTTGTAGACCACCTCGATCTTTGCCGGCTTCACGTTGAAGTAGCGGGCCACGTCGCGCTTGGTGAAGTTGGAGACGGCAAAGATGCGCGCCGCGTGATGCATCACCTGCCGCGTCATGTAGGAGTGAATGGTGCGCCGCATTCCGTTGTTGGTGCGCGCGCGGTACATGTAATCCAGCAGATCGTGCACGGTGATGACGTAGGGAGCCTTGGTAATCAGCGGCCGCCAGAAGGTGTGCGGCACGTGAATCAGGTCCACCTCGTGAGCGTTGATGACGCGGTGCATTTCGAGGTAGTTGGCGAAGGTGGTCTTCGGGATTCTGCAGCGGAAGGAAATGGAAATTTTCCGGCAGCGCGCCCAGTTGTTCAAAGCGCGCGGCCGCGCCCACCAGAAAATACTCGTTTACCGAATCGATCGCGCCCCAGGGTGCGCACGACGTTGCGAATGTAGGTCGCGAGACCGAACTCGTACATCCGGCGAATGTCGATGGCGATGCGCATTGCGATTAGTGTACCTGCAGCGGAGCGGCGGCGGGATGGAAAGCTCCGCTTTTCCGGGCAAACGATTGGCTGATCAGTCAATCGTTTGCGGAGGCGGATTGTACTGGAGGGTCAATGGTTGCGCGAAGCTCCCAACGATTGCCTGGTCGATTACGGGCAGGCTGCAACGATTGACCTCTGGGCAATCGTTGCGCTGAAAAGGACTGCTCCGGCGCGAGGCCGGACGGCACGGCCGCAGCCGTGCCGTCTGGCCAAGCTGAAAGCTATGCGTGCAGGGTCTCGGGCTGGTGCGCCTTGCGGCGCTCGGGGTAGAGCGGGAACTGCTCGCAGAGTTCGAAGACCTCGCCGCGAATCTTGTTGAGCGCCGCCAGGTCATTGCGCTGCTCGAGGGCGCGGGCGATCCAGCGCGCCGACCTGCTTCATCTCCGCTTGCTTCATGCCGCGGGTGGTGAGCGCGGGAGTGCCGAGGCGGATGCCGCTGGGCTTCAGCGGCGGATTGGTGTCAAAGGGAATGGCATTCTTGTTGACGGTGATGCCGGCCAGCCCGAGCGCCTTCTCGGCCTCGCTGCCGAACATGCCCTTGCTGAAGACATCGACCAGCATGAGGTGGGTGTCGGTGCCGCCGGAGATGATGCGGTAGCCTGCCGTCGGCCAGCGTCTGCGGCCAGCACCTTGGCGTTGGCGACGATCTGCGCGGCGTAGTCCTTGAAGCTGGGCTGCAGCGCCTCCTGGAAGCAGACGGCCTTGGCGGCGACGATGTGCACCAGCGGGCCGCCCTGGCATCCGGGGAAGACCGACTTGTCGATGGCGGCGGCGAACTCCTGCTTGCTCAGGATCATTCCGGAGCGCGGTCCGCGCAGGGTCTTGTGGGTGGTGGTGGTGACGATGTGGGCGTGCGGCACGGGCGAGGGATGCACGCCACCGGCGACCAGGCCGGCGAAGTGCGCCATGTCCACCAGGTAGATGGCTCCGACCTTGTCGGCGATCTGGCGCATGCGGGCGAAGTCGATGGTGCGGGGATAGGCCGAGCCGCCGCCGATGATGAGCTTGGGCTGCTCGCGCACGGCGATGGCTTCCATCTCGTCATAGTCGAGGGTCTCGGTTTCGCGGGTGACGCCGTAGCTGACGACGCGGTAGGTCTTGCCGCTGAAGCTGAGCTTGTGTCCGTGGGTGAGGTGGCCGCCGTGGGCCAGGTCGAGTCCCATGATGGTGTCGCCGGGCTGGATGACGGCGGCGTAGGCGGCCATGTTGGCCGAGGAGCCGGAGTGCGGCTGCACGTTGGCGTACTCGGCGCCGAAGAGCTGCTTGGCGCGGTCGCGGGCGAGGTTCTCGACCACGTCGGCGAACTCGCATCCGCCGTAGTAGCGCTTGCCGGGATAGCCCTCGGCGTACTTGTTGGTGAAGACCGAGCCGGCGGCTTCCAGCACGGCTTCGCTGACAAAGTTTTCCGAGGCGATCAGCTCGAGACCTTCGTGCTGGCGGTTTTCCTCGTTGGCAATGGCTTGGGCGATCTCGGGATCCACCGCACTGAGCGGACGCGACATCGATGAATTCGACATGGGAACTCCTGTTAAGACTGAATCTATAGGGTACGACGGAAGGGGCGCGGGTGGGAAGAGCCGAGGGGGATGGAGTATCGCCCCACATTCGCCAAAAGAGGGCGGATGTGGGGACTCCAGGGCGTAAACTGCTCAGCATGCCAAGCGATCTCAAGCGCTTTCATCACTCCGGGCAGTCGCACTTTGTCACCTTCACCTGCTACAGGCGTCATCCGCACCTGAAAGCACCGGAGGCTTGTGCGGCGTTTGTGGCAGCTCTTGAGCGGGCGCGGGTGCGACATCAATTTCGGGTCTACGGATTCGTCGTGATGCCAGAACGCGTTCACCTTCTGATCTCAGAGCCGGAGCGCGGAACGGTTGCCACCGCGATTCAATCCCTGAAGGTTTCCTCGTCCATGCGCACGGCGGAAGATCGCGCATGCGGTGAGCGGCGCTCTCCACTTTGGCAGAAGCGTTACTACGACCGCAATATCCGAGACTACGACGAGTTCGTCGAGAAGCTGCGCTACATTCATCGCAACCCGGTCAATCGTGAGCTTGCGGCGAACGCCGAAGACTGGAAGTGGAGCAGCTTCCGCCACTACGCACTACGCGAAGACTGTCGAGTGGAGATCGAGTCGCAGTGGACGGCAGACAAAAGAAACACGGGGGAAGCGTAAGCTGATTGCCATCCATCCCCCACATTCGCCAAAAGATGGCGGATGTGGGCCACCCTGAAAATGGGCCACCCTGGAAATTGCCAATGAGAAAGGGCATCCGGTTTTGCCGGATGCCCTTTGGTTTGCCGCTTGCGCGGGTTACAGGTCGATTTCGGCGTGGACGAATTTCTCGTTGGGAGCCGACATCTGGAAGCCGAGTTTCTTGCAGATGTTCTGCATGATTTTGTCAGCGGCCAGCATGTTGCTGGAGACGCGTTTCAAGCCTTCGGCGCGGGCGATGTCAAGCTGGCGGCGGAAGAGTTCGGTGCCGATTCCTTTGTTCTGGAAGTCGTCGCGGATGACGACCGTGGTCACGGCCGAGGGTGTTCCGTGCTGCCGGTTCATACGGCTGACCGCAATCAGCTCCGGCTTGCCGCTGGCGCCGGTGATCTCGGCCACGAGCGCCATTTCGCGATCGTAGTCGATGCAGCAGCGGTGGGTGAGGCGTTCGTGGGAGGTGCGCTGCGACAGTTCCAGAGGCTGGAAGTAGCGCATGGTCACCGTGCGTTCGCTCAGGTTCTGGTGGAAGTTCACCATGGCAGGTTCGTCCTCGGGACGGATCGGACGGACCGAAATTTCGGTGCCATCGGCTAACTTCCAGGCACCCGCATACTGGTTGGGATAGGGACGGATGGCGGTCTTGGGCAAGGTCTCCTCAGTCATCTCCGGCCCGTGCAGCACCACGCGGGCATCGAGTGCGAGCAGGCGCTGGGGCGAAGCCAAGAGGGGATTGATGTCGATTTCCTTGATCCAAGGCTGCTCAACCACGAGTTGGCTGAAGCGGACCAGGAGGTCTTCCAGGGCTGCCATGTCTACCGACTTGCGGCCACGCACGCCTTTGAGCGCCTCATACACTTTGGTCTGCTCCATCATGCGGCGGGCCAGGGTGCGATTGAGCGGCGGCAGGGCGAGGGCGTTGTCCTTGTAGACTTCCACCAACTGACCGCCGGAGCCGAAGAGAAGCACGGGGCCGAACTGGGGATCGAGCGAGGAGCCGAGGATGACTTCGTATCCGTCGAGCTTGGCCATGGGTTGCACGGTTACGCCGAGGAAGTGGAAGGCACCGGCTCTGGCGTTCACCGAGTCCTCGATGGCTTTGTACAGCGTACGGACGCCTTCGGCATTGCGGACGTTGAGGTGCACGCCGCCGACGTCGGTCTTGTGGGTAATGGTTTCCGAGTGGACTTTGAGCACCACCGGGTAACCAATCTCGTTGGCGGCAGCTACCGCCTCTTCGACGGTGGTTGCAATGCGGGTCTCGGTGGCCGGGATGCCGTAGGCTTTCAACAGCTCTTTCGACTCGAACTCGGTGAGGAGAGTTCGGCCGGACTTGCGCACGTCGGCGATGAGCTTGGCCGCTTTGTTGCGATCGATCTGCTCCGACGACGCCGGATAGGCGTCCGGGGTCTCGTAGAGCGCCTTGAGGTTGGAGGAATACTGCCACATGTAGTTGAAGGCTTCGACGGCGGCATCGGGATAGGCGAAGGAGGGAATGCCGGCGCGGTCGAGGATTTGTTCGCCGACGGCTACCATGCTTCCACCCATCCAGCTTGCCAGGAAGGGCTTGCCCAGAGAGTGAGCGTAGGGGCGGAGATTCTCGGCGATCTGGGTGGGATCGGTCATGCCCTGGGGGGTCATGATGACCAACATGCCGTCGATGTTGGGATCCTCGGCGGCGACTTCCAGGGCCTTGGTGTAGCGCTCCGGTTCGGCGTCGCCTAGAATGTCTACCGGGTTGTTGTGGCTCCACGCGGAGGGCAGGAACTCGTTGAACTTGGCCATTGCCTCGGGTGAGATTTCGGCGAGTTTGCCGCCGCCTTTGGAGAGCGAGTCGGTGGCGAGCACGCCCGGGCCGCCGGCGTTGGTGACGATGCAAAGGCGGTTGCCCTTGGGAAGCGGCTGCTTGGCGAGCACTTCGGACATATCGAAGATCTCGTTGATGTTGTTGACGCGGAGGACACCGGCGCGGCGGAAAGCGGCGTCCAGAACGGCGTCACTGCCGGTGAGGGAACCGGTGTGCGATGCGGCGGCCTTGGCGGCTTCGGCGGTGCGTCCTGCCTTGATGACGATGATCGGCTTGTGCCGCGAGACTTCGCGCGCCGCGCTGAGGAAGCTGCGCGGATCGCCGATGGACTCGATGTAAGCCACGATGGAGGTGGTGAGGGGATCGTCGCCGAAGTAGGTAATCAGATCGCCCCAGCCTACGTCCAGCATGGAACCGATGGAGATGAAGGCGCTGAAGCCGACATTGGCGGTGAGCGACCAGTCGAGTACGGCGGTACAGAGCGCGCCGCTCTGGCTGATGAAGGCGAGATTGCCGGGACGGGCGACGGTGTGGGCGAAGGTGGCATTGAAGCCGGTGACCGGGTTCATGACGCCGAGGCAGTTGGGGCCGATCAGGCGCATTTTGCCGGCGATGGTTTCCTTGATCTGGCGCTCGTACTCCTGACCCTGGGCTCCGACCTCTTTGAAGCCGGCGGAGATGACGATGGCGGCCGGAATTCCCATGTCCACGGCTTCGGTGATGAGGGCGGGGACGGTATCGGAGGGAGTGGTGACGCAGATCAGATCGGGACGCTCGGGAAGGTCCTGCAGACTCTTATAGGCGCGAATGCCTAAGATGCTGTCGCGCTTGGAGTTGACGGGGTAGACGGTGCCGCCGAAGGGGGAGCTGACCAGATTATTGAGCACCATGCGGCCGACGCTACCGATGCGCTCGGTGGCGCCAATCAGGGCGATCGATTTGGGTTTGAAGATAGCGTCTAGCGGAAGATTCTCGGAGCGTGAAAGTTCATGCGCCGGATCGATCAGAAGCTCCGTCGCGGCACCAGTCTGAGTTTCCTTGTTCATCTGTTTACTCCTGATTTATTGATAGAGGATTTCTTACGATCACAGCAAAACGTTCTTAGCTACGCTCTGGAACTCACGCAGCCGCGAAGGGTTGACTCACGGCACCACTCGAAGGCAGGCGCATTGGCTCCGTTTGATCCTGCCAACGCTTCCTGCTTCGCTGGAGCACGCAAACGCTTCCTGCTTCCGGGTAACGCCACTTCCGAGACGTATACATTACCATCAACCGTTTCAATTCAGGAAATTGAGAGCTGGAATTACCTCGATGGGCCGGGCCGTCGGCCTGGGAGCAAGACCGCAGACCGGGGTCGCCCCGCGGAGGGAAGGGCGTGGGGGCTTTAGGTGCGGGGCTTTAGGTGCGGGCTCTTTTCGATCTCGTGGATTTTTTCGAGGCGGCCGGAGTGGCGGCCTCCGGAGAACGGGGTTTCCAGCCAGATCTGGACGATCTGCTTGGCATCGGTTTCGTCGAGGATGCGGGCGCCGAGGGTGAGGACGTTGAGATTGTTGTGCTCGCGCGACATCTGGGCCTCGTACTCGCTGCTGATGTTGGCGGCGCGGATGCCGGGGACTTTGTTGGCGGTGATGGCCATGCCAATGCCGGAGCCGCAGACGAGGATGCCGCGCTCGGCGCGTCCGGCGGCCACGTCTTCGGCAACCTTGACGGCGTAGTCGGGGTAGTCCACCGAGTCCGAGGTGTTGGTTCCTTCGTCGATCACCTGATGGCCGCGCTCGGTGACGTACTGGCGGATACGGTCCTTGAGGAGATAGCCGGCGTGGTCGGCTCCCAGAGCGATTTTCATTTCGATATTGTATCCGGGAGCGGATGTTTGGCGCCAGAGAAAAGCGCATGCGTGCTACGTGCCGACAACGCGCCCTTTGCGCTGAGGCGGCCGGCACGAATCGCACGTTGCGCAGCAGATGCGGCGGGATCGAGCGGCCGCCTGGCTGGTGCGTGGGCTACGAAGTGGTCTGGAGGCGATGCGGCTGCGGACGGCATCGAGCCGTCGGGATAGGCGCGGTTGAAGGCTCCGGCGACGAAGCGGGTGACCAGGTAGCCGTCCATGTACTTGTAGGGCGACTCGCCGAGGGTGTAGTGGCCGCAGGGAAGGCAGCGGATTTCGGCTTCGAGCTTGCGGCTGGCGGAATTCCTCGGCGATCTTGCGGCTGAATTCGGGAAGGAAGGTGCGGTCGTAGGCGGTGTGGATCATGAGCACCTGCTTGGGCCAGCGCTCGAATTTATCGAAGTAGCAGATGGGGCTGACGCAGGCGAAGGCGTGGCGCAGCTCGGTCGGCGTTCAGCACCTTTTCGATGCCGGCGCGGACGTGGCGGGTGGAGAAGCCGGTCCAGACCACGTCGCCGAAATAGGTGGAGGCGTGGTTGAAGATGTTGACCCGGATGCGCGCGTCGTGGGCGCTGGCGTTGAAGGCATAGCAGGAGCCGAGGCTGGTGCCGAGGACTCCGAATTCGGTGTAGCCCTGCTGCTCCAGCCAATCCACGCAGCAGCGGATGTCGATGATGCCCTGGCGCGCGGCGTGGATGGTGCGTCCGATGTTGGAGCTGACGGAGTAGTCGGCGCGGTGCAGCTCGGCGGGCATGCGGATGTCGTGATAGGGCATGCTGAGGCGCAGGGTGGAGACGCCGAAGATGCGGAACAGCCGGGCGAAGGCGTTATGGCTGAGGGCGTCGCCGTTCCACTGCGGAATGACGATGATGACGCGCTTGGGCTTGCCCGCGCGCGGGCGGCGCGGGAAACCAGCGCGCGTTGACCAGGTCGTTCTCCGGATAGGGCGAGCGGACGGGCGAGGTGAAGCGCAGAAAGGTTCCGAACTGGCCGGCGTACTTGGCGTCATCGACCGCCGGGATTGGCGTGGCTGCCGGTGCCGTGGACGCGGATGGGGCGCTGTTCGAGACGGAAATCGGTGGGAGTTTTGTAGCCGAAAAATTCGTCGCTGTTGGCGATGAGGCGGTCGTTCAGGTCGAAGAAGTAGCGCTTCTGGGCTTCGGGCGAGGCGGGATGGCGGCGTCGGCGGCTGGAGACGCCGGGGAAATCGGCGGTCCAGTCCAGGCCCCACTCGAAGGGACGCACGACGCGATTGCTGTCGCGGGTTTCGAGACGGTACTCCCAGTCGTTCATCCAGCGTGCGTAACGAGAGCGGATCATAAGGTTCGTAGCGGTGAGTTTATCAAGGGCGGCGGGGTGAGGCGGAGACAGCTCGCAGCCAGAGGCGGGCATGGGAGAGCTGAAAGGCGGCAGAGCGGCGGTTAATGGGCGGGTGATCCCACATTCGCCAACTACTGGCGAATGTGGGCCACCGTGATCAATGGGATTCGCCGAGTGCAAAGCCAAGAGCAAGGTCAACTCCCACGTTCGCCAGAATCGGGCAACATGGGGCACCGCGAATTCTCACGGCGATGCGGCGCGCTACTCGACGTAGACGCGGGGGACGCGGGGGAGAGGCCGCAGAGGATTTCGTAGACGATGGTGTTGGCGAGGCGGGCCTGGTCGTCGGCGCCGATGGAGCAGTGCGGGCTGCGTCCGATGAGCAGGACTTCGTCGCCGATGGCGGCCTCGGGAATGTCGGTGACGTCGATCATGGTGAGGTCCATGCTGACGTTGCCGGCGATGGGGGCGTAGTGGTCGTGCAGGATGACCTGGCCGCGGTTGGAGAGATGGCGGTTGAAGCCGTCTCCGTAGCCGACGGGAATGACGGCGAGGCGGGTGGGACGGGCGGCGATGCCAGCGCTGGTTGTAGCCGACCGGAGTGCCGGGGGCGATGTCGCGCAGGGCGATGATGCGGGTCTTCCAGGTGAGCACGGGCGGACGGGCAGCACGGCTGCGTCGGCTCGGGGCCCTCGCAGCTCAGTTTGCAAACGAGGTTGTAGCCGTAGAGCGCGAGGCCGGGACGGACCATGTTGTTCCAGGTCTCCGGGCGGGCGACGGTGGCGGCGGTGTTGGCCAGGTGACGGTAGCGGGGATGCAGTCCGGCGGCGGCCAGCAGATGGCGATGGCGCGCTCGAAATCGGCGCGCTGGCTGGTCGGCCACGGGCGAGTCGAGGACTTCGGATTCGGAGAGATGGCTGAAGACTCCCTGCAACTCGACCACGGGCGAGGCAGCGATGCGGGCGGCCAGCGCGGGAAGCTCGGCGAGCGAGACGCCGAGGCGCGCCATGCCGGTATCGACCTTGAGATGCACGGGAATGCGTGCGGGTGAGGCCGAGGGCGGCGGCGGCGCGCTTCGATGGCTTCGATGTGCTCGACGGTGGCGATGGCCGGGAGTGAGATCGGTGGCGCAGCATGGCGTCTTCTTCGCCGCGCCAGAAGCCGGTCATGACGAGGATGGGCAGCTTGACGCCGGCTTCGCGAACGGCGATTCCTTCTTCGGTGGAGGTGACGCCGAGCCAGACGGCTCCGGCCTCTTCCAGGGCGCGGGCGCGATTCGATGACGCCGTGTCCGTAGGCGTCGCACTTGATGACGCAGCAGGGAGTGACGCCGGGACCGAGATGGCGGGCGATGACGCGATAGTTTTCAGCCAGCGCGGAGAGCGAAATCTCCGCCCAGTTGGGACGGGTGTGCACGGAGAATTTCTGCTGTGTGGATGACAAGACGATTCAGACCCTTATGGATTCCAGTATAGCTCGCCGGAGATGGCCGGAGAGTACAAACTGGGCCAGTTGCTCTCGACTGCGAAGGGTAAGTCGGGCATTCTTGTGGATGTCCATTCGATCTCTCTTGGGAAACTGGATTGCTCGTCACAATCAGCTTCTCCGGTTCTGATCGAATGGACAACCTCTTGAAAGATCACAGCCACCCGCCGGCGGTGTCATGAAACCACCCAAACCGGCGGCTTCTAAACACAGCGTCATAAGTAATTGCGCATTGGAGGGAAAGGTGTTCTCCCTGGAATCATGAGACTCATTCCGGTGTCAGGAACCCACGTTCACAATTTTTCCGATCCAGTTTGGTTCATCTGTCGCGGCACGAAGCAGGCAGTCGGCGCAATCGTCAAAGGAAAGCGGAACGAGTACCGCAACTCGTGCCAACGGACCTGCCGTATAGCGTCCCTTCGCCGGTTTATCTGCCAATACGACCGGGCGAACGATGACCCACTCCATGTCTGTTTTCTGCGTCATCCGCTCGGCGACTGCCTTGTCAATGACTGCAGCGGTGAATATCCGGCCCGATACGCGGACGACAAAGCGGCTGAGACAGGAGAGCTCGCGTCCATCGCTCAAGCCGATACCACTTTGCATTATGAATCGCCGGACGTTTGCACGTTTGCATTCGGTGAGAATGCTGGCGACACCGACTGACATGAGCGTTCCTGGCGATAGGTTCTTTTCTGGTCCGATGCAGCTAATGACGGCCTCCACGCCGTCAAGAGCACCTGTCAGGCCCCCTGGGGAAAGGACATCTCCTCGGACGAGGGACAGCCGGTCGGCAGATGACAGTCGCTCCGGATGGCGAGCAACGGCCGTAACGAAGTGTCCTTGTGCAAGTGCATGCTTTACCACTCTGCGTCCGGTCGCACCCGTCGCTCCAACAACCGCTATCTTCATAATATTTCGATCCCTGTCTTCATATCCCGACCCCGGTTGGAGTCCGCTTGGGATGAAGATCAGTGTGGCGACAAAGAGACTTCGGGGTGAGCTTTATCGTATCCCACATTCGCCAAAAACAGGCGGATGTGGGCCACCGGCGGTGCCGCGCTGCTCCTAGTGGATCATCCCTTTGCGGCATAGCGTCTTGTTTTACTCGTGCAGCCACTCGGAGCGCAGCAGGGTTTCAAAGCGGGTCGAGCCTTTGATGAAGGCGAGCTGGATGGTGTCGGTGGGGCCGTTGCGCTGCTTGGCGACGATGATTTTGGCTTTGCCTTCGAGCTCGGGATTATCGCGGTTGTAGTACTCAGGGCGATAGATGAACATGACGATGTCGGCGTCCTGCTCGATGGAGCCGGATTCGCGGAGATCGCTTAGTTTCGGTTCGGCGTCCTTGCCGCCACGGGTCTCCGGGGCGCGGCTTAACTGCGAGAGGGCGATGACCGGAACCTTGAGTTCCTTGGCAATTGCCTTGAGTCCGCGCGAGATGGCCGAGACTTCCTGGGTGCGGTTCTCATAACGGCGGCCGCCGGGGGCCGAGGCCGACATGAGCTGCAGGTAGTCGACGACGATGAGGTCGAGGCCGTCTTTGTCCATGGCCTTGCGGCGGGCCTTGGCGCGCAGTTCGGTGAGCGAGATGCCGGGAGTGTCGTCGATGTAGATGGGCGCCTGGATCAGTTTGTCGAGCGCGGTGCGCAGCTTGCCGAGGTCTTCGCGGGCGAGGAAGCCGGTGCGCATCTTGTGGGCGTCTACGCGGGCCTGCGAACACAACATGCGGTTGAGCAGCGCTTCCTTGGACATTTCCAGCGAGAAGACGGCGACGCTTTTGCCGCCCTGGACGGCGGCGTTCTCGGCGATGTTGATGGCGAAGGCGGTTTTGCCCATCGAGGGACGGGCGGCAATGATGATCAGGTCGGACTTCTGCAGGCCGCTGGTCATGTCGTCGAGATCGGAGTAGTGAGTCTCCAGGCCGGTGACGCGGCCGCCGCGCTGAAAGAGCTTGTCGAGATCGCCGCCGAAGGACTCCATGGCGATGGTCTTGATATCGGTGAGCTGCTGTCCGCTGCGCTCCTCGGAGATGTTGAAGATGCTGGACTCGGCGGCGTCGATGACCTCGGCGGCGGTGCTGGCCTGCTCCAGCGCCTGCGAGATGACGCCGTTGGCGGCATGGATGAGGTTGCGCAGCATCGCCTTGTCACGCACGATGCGGACGTAGTGCTCGACGCGATGAGCGGCGCGGCACGCCGTCGGTGAGCGAGGCCAGGTATCCGGCTCCGCCGACGGCATCCAGCTCCTTGTAGCGCAGCAGCTCCTCGGTGAGGGTGACGATGTCGATGGGACGGTTGGTCTCGGAGAGATCGGCGATGCGCTGGTAGATGCGGCGATGGGCATCGAGGAAAAAGTGCTCGGCCTTGAGGGTCGAGAGCGCCTCGTTCTGCAGGTTGTTGTCGAGCAGAATGGCGCCCAGGATGGAGCGCTCGGCCTCAGGACTGGCCGGAAGACCGCGATCGAGACTGAAATCAGTAGCAGGCATAGGGGAAACGATATCCGGTAACACTCAAGCTGAAAGTTTAGGCCCGGAGAAGCCAGCCGCCTCTCCGGGCCTGCAAGGGTGCGCAGTACTGCGTGTGGTGACCCGCTCCCGCCGCCTTTGCGGAAAGCTGGGAGTCCGAGCACAGAGGCCCGCACCCGACTCCCCTTCCGACTCTGGAGCAGCTCGGTTGCCATGGGCGATGCAGAGCATGGTTGACGGGCGGGAGGGCCAACGAACGGCCTTCCGGTCGCTGACGCTGGCCTCCGCGCCACCGGTGGCGGCGATTGCTCGCGCCTGCCGGCGGCAAAGCTTGCGTTACCGCAAGTTCCGAATGCCGCGTGCCAACTGGATTCTGCAATGCCTTTCGCCGCTCTTCGAGCCGGGAAGCACCACGCAGCGTCATACACACCGTTGCGTTAAATCCAGAGTGCAACAGCGGCGGCGGCGTGGCGCGGAATAATGGCGGCGGAGCTGTGGGTATGCTGTGAAAATCGCCGAAAGCTGTGAATCGCGGTGGAAAACCGGGGCGGAAGGCTGGCCTGAGTTGGTCATGACGGGATTTCAATGCGAAGCAAGCTTGGGCTAGGGTGCGGGCTCGGGCTCAATGACGTTGCGGAAGCGGCGGAAGAGAAGGAGCGAGGCATCGACGATATTGTCCTCGCGCTTGCTCTCCTTCAGCGAGGATTTGGGCTGCTCGCTGCCGCTCCAGAGGAGGACGCGATCATGGGCATCGAGAATGGTGAGACGGATCTGGGTGACGTCGGAAGAGGGCGAGCGGCTGGGCGGGGGCGCGCCGTGGCGGCTATTGCCGCCGCCTACGCTGACGCCGGAGTCAGAGGTTGGGGCGTCGATGGAGACGATGAGGTCGGCCTGCGCCGGGTCGGCGACGACGAGGTAGTGTCCCCAGCCCTGGAAGGCATCGCCAATGACATCGTTGGGGAGACGCCCGCCGGCGTGCTCGATGTAGATGCTGCGGGCGGCCAGGAGACGGGCGTGCGAGGCAATGGGCGCGGGCTTGGGAGCCTCCTGTGCGACGACGAAGACGCAGAGCAGAAGCGCCGCCGATGCGGCTAAAGCGGCCAGCACCCGCCGATGCCAAGGTTGCAGCTTCAACGCGGACTCTCCTTGAATCCTTGTGAGTATGCCTGAAAGGGAGGGGTGACGGAAAGCGGAAGGATTGGCCGATTCGGATGATTCCGAGCGCCGAAGCGATCAACTGCCCCACTCAAGCCAACAGCGGGCGTGAATGGGGCGCCCGCCCCGCCCTCTTCGCGCACACTTACGAGATGTACTCCGCGCGCTGGATCGGAAACTTGCCACGGCTCTTGAGATAGTTTTAACGCTGCGCCGAGAGGAAATAGGAGATCGCCTCGGCGTCGCGGCGCGAGCCCGGCGAGCGCGTCATGGGCGGGTATCCGTGGTTC
Source organism: uncultured Acidobacteriota bacterium (assembly GCA_963737175.1). Taxonomy (GTDB): domain Bacteria; phylum Acidobacteriota; class Terriglobia; order Terriglobales; family Acidobacteriaceae; genus TOLSYN. The sequence continues at coordinate 304,221 of CAVTRQ010000006.1, forward strand.
AGGGGCTTGCGTCCCATGCGCGCATAGATTGCCTCGGGATCGACGACAAATTCGACCAAGGTTGCGCGGTCATACTTGCGCGCAACGTGTTCGAGCGAGGGTGCGCCTCCGGCGAGATGGCAGTTCGAACAGCCGAGGCGCTCAAATGCCTCCTGGCCCTCCGTCACCTGATGGTAGCGATAGAGTACAGCCAAAGAAACGATGGCGCAGACGGCCAGCACTATCCAATGCCAATAGCGTAGCTTCAACGCGGACTCTCCTTGAATCCCTGTGAGTATGACTTAAAGGGAGGGGTGACGGAAAGCGGAAGGATTGGCCGATTCGGATGATTCCGAGCGCTGAAGCGATCAACTACCCCACTCATCAACTGCCCCACTCAAGCCAACGGAGGGCTTGAATGGGCCACCCGCCCGGTCGCTGACGCCGGCAGAGGCTAGAGCAAGGCTGGATCGCGCGGGGCGGCTTGGCCCGGGAAATGTCCGGCATGGGCCTCACCTGCTATCCTCGATAGAATGGCGCGAAAAATTACACCCCCTGTTGAGCTTGAGCCGATCGACCCCGAAGAGATTCTGACCGAAGTTGAGGTGGCTGAAGAGGCTGGCGTTCCCACGGTTTTCAACGCTGGCGAGGAAGACGCCGGTCTGCGTCTGGACCACTTTCTGGTGGCGCGGATTCCGGACGTGAGCCGGGTGCGGGTGCAGCAACTGGTGGAGCAGGGCAAGGTGCTGGTCAACGAGCGCCCGGCCAAGGCTTCGCTGAAGCTGAAGGGCAGCGAGGTGATCGAGATCACCGGGACGGTCGAAGCGGCTCCGCTCAAGGCGTTTGCCGAGGACATTCCGCTGGAGGTGGTGTTTGAGGACAAGGAGCTGGCGGTGGTGAACAAGCCGGCGGGGATGGTGGTGCACGCCAGCTCGGGCAGCGCCGAGGATGCGCGCAATCGCGGAACGCTGGTGAATGCGCTGCTGTTCCGCTTTAACAAGCTCAGCGAGATGGGCGGCGAGCTGCGCCCCGGGATCGTGCATCGGCTGGACAAGGACACCAGCGGGTTGATGGTGGTGGCGAAGAACGATGTGGCGCACCGCAAGCTGGTGGAGCAATTTTCGTCGCGGCAGGTGCACAAGACCTACCTTGCGCTGGTTCACAACTGGCCCAAGACGGACGCAGGGAACGGTGAACGATCCGATTGGACGCGACCCGCGCAACCGCACCCGGATGAGCACCAGCCGGCATCGACGCGCGCACGGCGGTTTCGCACTACAAGGTGGTGGAGCGGCTGCTGACGCCGTACGGGCGCTTCGCGCTGGTCGAGGTGCGGATCGAAACCGGGCGCACGCACCAGATTCGGGTGCACATGGCGTCGATCGGGCACCCGATGGTGGGCGACACGCTGTATGGCGCGCCGCAGATTCTGCTGCCGAATACGCTGGCGCGCGAACGCCAGGGAAACGCGATCAGCTCGCGCACGGAGGCCAAGAAGGCGCGGGCGCACGGCGAGAGCGCGGCCACGCTGTCACTGGCGCGCAATTTTCTTCATGCCGCACATCTGAACTTTACCCATCCCAAGAGCGGCAAGGCGGTGGAGTTCGACGCGCCGCTGCCCGAGGATCTGCAAGGCTTTCTGGAGAAGCTGCGGCGGGTGGCCGAGGCGGTATGCGCTAGAGGCGATGGCCGCGGAGGCTTCTCGCGGCTGGCGCGGATGCGATGCTGACAGCGGCGCAGAGCTGTATGCGACCACCGTTATACACTTGAGAAGATGATCAAGCTGGTCACAGCCCTGTTGGCCGCCGCTCTGTTGCTGACCTCGGCGGCTTCGGCACAGAACTCGCAGAGAGCTGCCTTCGGCTCCTTCCGCGGTGCAGCCGCGCTTTCCGGGCGCACCGGCCCAGCCGCCGCAGCGCAGCCGCCGGCAGCGGTCGACCGCTCCGGCACACGACGCGGCGCGCTGACGACGCTTCCGCCCGCGATGTCGCCGGCGCCGCAGCGGCCAGGCGGCGCCGCAGCAGCCAAGTTCGGGCGCGCAGACGCGCCCGGAATCGGTCGAGGCCACGGCGCTGTTCGCGCCGATGCACGTGCAGGGCGAGCCGCAGGCGAAGCCAGCGGAGCCGGCGGAGACGGGCGAGTACCGCATCGGAGTGGAAGTCGATCTGGTCGAATCTGATCTTTACCGCGACCGACAAGCACGGCCACTTCATCAAGGATCTGAAGCAGGACGATATACGGCTGCTCGACGAGGGCAAGCCGCCGGCTGCAGATCGAGGCCTTTGAGAGCGAGACGGGACTGCCGCTGCGGGTGGGGCTGCTGATCGACGCCAGCAATTCGATTCGCGACCGCTTCCGCTTCGAGCAGGACGCGGCGGTCGAATTTCTGCAGCAGGTGGTGCGTCCCAAGTCGGACCAGGCGTTCGTGATCGGCTTCGACTCGGTCTCCGACCTGACCCAGGATTACACCGACAACACGCGATGCGCTGGCCCGCGGGGTGCGGGTGCTGCGTCCCGGCGGCGGCACCGCGCTGCATGACGCGGTGTTGGCCAGGCCTGCGAAAAGCTCGCCAAGGCGCCGGTTCGCGGCTCGGCGCGCCGCGCCATCATTCTGCTGAGCGATGGCGACGACAACCAGAGCCGGCATACCCGCGAGGAGGCCATCGAAGCCGCGCTGCGCGCCGAGGTCATCATCTACGTGATCGCACCGATGTCACGGAATCGAACAAGAAGGGCGACAAGGTGCTGATGCGCTACGCCGAAGCCACCGGCGGCCGGGTGTTCTTCCCGCTGCGCATCGAAGAGGTTGCCGACGCCTTTACCGAGATTCAGGACGAGCTGCGCAGCCAGTACGTGGTCGCCTACAAGCCGCAGAATTTTGCGGCGGACGGACGCTACCACGCGATCTCGATTGACGTGCCCAAGCGGATCAACGTGAAGATCCGCGCCCGCAAGGGATACTACGCGCCGAAGAGTACGCCGTAGCTGCGTGTGTGCTGTCCCACCGGCTTGCTGCCACCTACACTTGCTGGGAGTTAGGCCGCATCTGCGACCTCCTAGCGGACAATGTAACGCGAGTGTGAACCCAAGAGCTGGCAAGCCTGCGCGATCATGCTTTTGACGATCTGCGCGGCTGGCGGCGCATCACGAATTATTCCGGAAACTTCTCCCAGGAGTACACCCGAGTTATCCGCGTCCCCCGCCTTGAAGGCAGCACAGAAGCGTTCATACTCGATATCGATTGCCTTTTCCATCTCGCGCTCGCGCCCATGCCACTTGGCGACAAAGGCGTTCTTCAGAACGCGAACGACGAACTCCGGATCGGGCCAGTAACGCTTCCGAGCGACGTCGACCGAGGTCGATTTCATCGTGGAGTCGCCGTCAGCTCGAATGATCGCTTGGCGAAACCCCTCCGGCGCTTCCGACTCCTGGCTGGCGACAAAGCGCGTTCCGACAAGAACGCCCTCTGCACCAAGCATGAGCGCCGCGGCAAGACCGCGGCCGTCCCCCACACCGCCTGCCGCGACCAGAACGGTATCGGGTGAGCGCTTGGCGAGATAGTCGGCAGCTTCCGGAACAAGCGTGAACAGGCCTCGGTAGCCGCTGTGACCGCCGGCCTCGCAACCCTCGGCAACGATGATATCGGCGCCTGCATCGACCGCTTCGCGCAGGTACCGCATCCCCTGCACCTGGCAGATCAGCGGCACTCCTCGCGCCTTGATTCGCGACGCGTGTGGTTCGACCTCCCCAAAGGAGAGCATCAGAGCCGCCGGCTGCTTGGCCAGAGCCTGATCGAGAAGCTTCGGATCCCTCGCCATCGACCAGGTGATGAAGCCGCAGCCAACCCGTGCATTCCCCGCTGCCGCGAATTGCTGCTCTAGCCAATCGGGGTCGCCATATCCTCCGCCGATGATGCCGAGCCCGCCTGCAATGGACACCTCGGCAGCAAGCTTCCCACCCGCAAAGACGTTCATGGGTGCCAGAAGTATTGGGTGCTCGATCCCGAGCTTCTCCGTCAGCCTTGTCTTCAAATGCATTATTCTTTGGGGGCGTAATAGCCTTTTCGCGCTTGGATCTTGTAGTCCGGGCTGGTCGGTCTTGACTTCCAGCTTGCGGTATTTTCCGTCGGTGGCGGTGTTGGTCGGGATGTAGCCGATCATGTACTGGCTGCGCAGTTCGGTGCCGATTTCGTCGAAGGCCTTGCGCAGCTTTTTGGGATCGTTGCCGACGTCGATGACGCGGCCGCCGGTCTGCTCGGCCAGCTTGTGCATCTCGCTGTCGACCGGAGCATGAAGTGAAGCGCGGTCGGCGATCATGATGACGTAGACGATGACCTCGGACCGTTGCGCGGCCTCGATGGCATTGGCCAGGGTCTCGTCGCTGCCCTGGTCTCCTCCATCGGTGAGCAGAACCAGGGCCTTGCGTCCTGCTTCCTTCTGCAGCTTCTCGCTGGAGGCGAGGTAGACGGCGTCATAGAGCAGGGTTCCCTTGGGACGCGAGACGGGGATGGTGCCCTGTCCGGCGCCGGCGATGCCGCCCGCGCCGCTGCCGCCGCCGTCGTTGATCTGGGTCTGCTCCATGGCGCGCCGCAGCCGGGCAGCGTCGCTGGTGTAGTCCTGGAGGAGATCGACGGCGATGTCGAAGTTGATCAGGAAGGCCAGGTCCTTGGGGGTCAGGACATCGCGCAGAAAGGCTGCGCCGACTTCCTTTTCCATGGGCAGCACGCGGGTCTGGCTGCCGCTGGTGTCGATCAGCAGGCCGAGGGTGAGCGGCTGGTTGGACTCTGCCGCAAAGTATTTGATGGTCTGGGGCTTACCGTCTTCGGTGACCTGGAAGTCTTCTTTTTTCAGATTCGGAATCAGCGCGCCGCGCTTGTCCTTGACGTTGAAGTAGAGGTTGACAACCTGTACGTTGACTTTGAGGGTGGCGATGGGCTGGTCCTGCTGGCGCGGTTTTGTCCTGGAGTTTGGGACCCTCGGGCATGGAATAGCCATTGTCATCGGGCGCATTGGAGGCCTTGGGCGGTTCTTTGGGAGGACGCTGCGCCTGGGCGGCGCTCCACGACATCAAACAAATGCAGATGACCGAGATGGCGGGTATTCTTGATTGCCTTAGGGTGAGCATGGTTTCTCGACCGTCCGCCCGTAGTCTAGTATGTACTTACCTACGGAACTATAGGATTAGTTGCTTGCAGAGAGTGTATCCGCTGCATCAAAATGTGACTTAGACGTTGCGGTTTAGCAATTCTGAAATCGGCTACGGTTTTCGCGGAGGGTTTCCCAAATGCGGCGCCCATGGCGTTTTGCAAGCTTGCTTTCGATTCGTTCTCTCGCTTTCCCTGGCTGGCTGTGGCGCAGCAGGGGTTGCCGGAGGCTCCCCAGCCCCAGCCTGCTCCGCAGCAGCCGCTGCCGGATGCGCCGTCGCCGAGCTCAACGCTGCCGAGCTCCGGTCAGCCCGTCCGAGCAGACCCAGCCGCCTACGGGCGAGGCCAGTTCGGCGGATACGGCGGCTGCCGGCGAGAAGGCGAACTCCGACGCCTCCGCCGGGTCCCGTGGGCCGGGTCGTGCCCTCCAACCGGGTGGCCAACGCGCCCAGCAGCGGATACGACGAGACCAGCGGCATCATTCGCGTCAACGTCAACGCCGTGCCGGTTCCGGTGACGGTGAAGGACGCCACCGGACGGCTGTTTCCCGGACTGACGAAGGACAATTTTTCGGTCTATGAAGACGGGGTGAAGCAGCGGATCAGCTTCTTTACCAGCGATCCCTTTCCGGTTTCGGCGGCCATCATCATCGATGTGGGAATGCCGGAGATTGCGCTGCGCAAGGTGAAGGAAACCTTCCCCGCGCTGGTCGGCTCCTTCAGCCAGTTCGACGAACTTTCGATCTACACCTACGGCAACACGGTGAAGCAGCAGCAGGACTATCTGGCTGCGCTGGGCGACACCACGACCCGGACGCTGACGCCGGGTGGAGCAGCTGCAGGGAAGCAGTGCCGGGCCGGCCGTCTACAATCCGATGACCGTGGGACCGACGGTGAACGGACGAGGTTTTCGATCCGGGCACGCAGCGCGATCAGATTGAATATGCGCCGCCCAAGGATGCGGAGCCTTCGCGCGTGCTCAACGACGCGATGGTGCGCGCCGCCATGGATCTGGGACACCGCGCGAAGGCACGCCGCCGGGTCATCTTCATCGTCTCCGACGGACGCGGAGTCGGCTCGCGCGCCAGCTACAAGGACGTATCGAAGTGCTGCTGCAGGCCAACAACGTGAGCGTGTACGGCGTGGCGGTCGATGCCGCCGCCATCCCGGTGTATCGACAAGCTGGAAAAGATTCGCCTGCCGAGCCAGGGCTACAACAACGTCCTGCCGAAGTACGCCTCGGCGACCGGCGGAGAAATCTTCCGGGAGTTCACCAGAGCAGGCATTGGAGTCCGCCTACGGCAGCGCGATGGAAGAGGCGCAGAAGCCAGTACACGCTGGTGTACAACACGTCGGCAACGGCTTCCACCTCCTACCGCAAGATCGAGGTTCGGGTCAGCGGCTACGGTCCGAGCCTGAAGGTGTACGCCCGCGACGGCTACTATCCGGCACCGCAGAAACAGTAGAAGTCGATTTCGGACGAGCGCCGCGATTTCGAAGCCGTGGGCGCAGCGTACCCATTGAGCTGGCGCACTTTCGTAATCAGCATGAGATGCGGACGTTCGGTACTATCCGTATGCGCACAGGCGGACAATCATTGCAAAGTTGGCGCTGTCTGGTGTGATATAACCCAAGTATCTGCTCTGTCCGGCAGCGTTGCGGCAGCAGCAGCGGCAATCGGAACTTCCTGCGCAGCCTGGCTACGCTTTGGACGGATGCGACCGATTGCGGCGCCCCGGTGTTTGCGGACGCCGTTCCAGGGCACGGTTGAGGAATCATTGAGCTTTATCAATTTCGCCGCGCGCGAGATTAACTGCAAGATCGTCTACTACGGCCCGGGCTTAGGCGGGAAGACGACGAATTTGCAGCACATCTTTGACAAGACGGGCGAGCAGCAAAAGGGCAAGATGATCTCGCTGGCGACAGAGACGGATCGTACGCTCTTTTTTGATTTTCTCCCGCTTGATCTGGGCACGATTCGCGGCTTTAAAACTCGCTTCCACCTCTACACCGTCCCCGGCCAGGTGTTCTACGACGCCTCGCGCAAACTGATTTTGCGCGGCGTGGACGGGGTGGTCTTCGTGGCCGATTCGCAGACCGAGCGCGCCGACGCCAACGTGGAGGCGCTGGACAATCTGATCCACAATCTGCAGGAGCACGGCTACGACTTCGCCACCATTCCCTACGTGCTGCAGTTCAACAAGCGCGACCTTCCCAACGTGCTCACCGGTCGACGAGATGAAAAGACAGTTGTGCCGCCGCGAGGAACCTATCTTCGAGTCGATCGCCTCGCAGGGCCAGGGCGTGTTTGAAACCCTGAAGGAGATTGCCCGGCAGGTTCTGGTCGAACTGAAAAAGTCCTGAGCCGCTCCTCGCTTCTTCCCGAACATTTTCGCTTCTCTGCAAACTTCCGCGGCATTGACCGGGCGGGATGTTGATGCACTCGCGCCGAGGCATGCGCAAAATTTGCTGTAACCTTTTCCGCGGATTTCAATCGAACGTAGAACGAGGACAGGCACGACCGAAGCTGAGGGTCAGCCCCGTGAAATTGAAAATCGATTCACCGAAGTCCTCCGAGATTACGCCGAAATCGCTTTATCTGGATCGCCGCCGTTTTCTGGCCGCAGCCGCCGGATTCGGCGCCGTGGCGCTTTCGGCGGAGAAGATCGCGGAGCTGCTCTCGCCCTCGGAAGCATGCGTTTGCTGGAAACCGGCTGCAGGCCACGCCAGAGCCCGATCAGCACCACCGGCGAGAAGCTGACACCCTACCAGGACATGACCCATTACAACAATTTTTACGAGTTCTCCACCGACAAGGAAGACGCCGGCGAAGCTCGCCGGCAAGCTTTCATCCGCTGCCCTGGACGGTGCAGATCGACGGGCTGGTGAACAAGCCGCAGACGCTGGACTATGATGCCCTGCTGAAGCTGGCGCCGCTGGAGGAGCGCGTCTACCGCCATCGCTGCGTGGAGGGCTGGTCGATGGTGATTCCCTGGATCGGCTTTCCGCTGAAGGTGCTGCTGGATCGCGTGGAGCCCACCTCAAAGGCGAAGTTCGTGGCCTTCACCACGGTGCTGCGTCCCAAGGAAATGCCGGGACAGCAGCGCGACGTGCTCAACTGGCCGTACAAGGAAGGTTTGCGACTGGACGAGGCCATGAATCCGCTGACCCTGTTTACGGTGGGCCTCTACGGCGAGACGCTGCCCAACCAGAACGGCGCGCCGGTGCGCGTGGTGGTGCCCTGGAAGTACGGCTTCAAGAGCGCCAAGTCGATTGTGAGAATCACGCTGACGGACAATATGCCGCCGACCAGTTGGAACGAAGCCAACGCGAATGAGTACGGCTTCTATTCGAATGTGAATCCGCAGGTGGATCACCCGCGCTGGAGCCAGGCGAAGGAGCGCCGCATCGGCGAGATCTTCAAGCGCGACACGCTGATGTTCAACGGCTATGGAGATTTTGTGGCAGGCATGTACAAGGGAATGGATCTGCGAAGAGATTTTTAGGATTGCCACGGATGCGGTAAAGACGGGGCTCGTTGAGCCCCATTTTTGTTGTCTCTGCTCGGGCGACACAGGGTTTTGCGAGGTGATTCCGGTTGCGACGGAAAACACCGACTGCCGGAGAACCATCCCAATATGATCTGAAAGGAAAATAGTGCGATGACCAGAGCTACGATGAAGTCTCTGCTGATGACTGCTGCTATGTCAGGCCTGCTGACTGGCACCACGGCGGTTTCAGCCACCACCACCAACAACTCCGGGACAACTAGCATTGCGCGCGCCCTGGGCCTGTCTGCTTCGTCCAGCTTTGGCGATCCACAGACGGACAAACATGCCTGCAAGGGGCAGAACTCCTGCAAGGGGAATGGCGGCTGCAAGACGGGCGACAACGGCTGCAAAGGCAAGAACTCCTGCAAGGGCAAGGGCGGTTGCGCCACCGACGGATCGAAGAAGATGGTTTAGCGGCATTCGACGATCCCACATTCGCCAACAGAAGGCGGATGTGGGCCACCTGTCGTTATGACATATGACAGATGACAGAATGCGCGGGGACCGAGGTGCTCCGGTCCTCCTGATTTTTGCGTAACTTTTTCTGCAACTTCTCCGCAGCATTTTCTGCAAGAAGGTAGGTGCGATGCCGGCCAATCGCTTCAACGGCTTCACCGAATACGGGATTGGAATTGGGCTGAGAATTCCGCATTACCAGCACATTCTTGAGAAGAAGCCGGTGGTGGATTGGTTCGAAATCATCTCGGAAAACTACATGATCGACGGCGGACGTCCGCTGGCGATTCTAGACCAGATTCTGGAGCAGTACAAGGTTGTGCAGCACGGAGTGTCGATGTACTTCGGCTCGAGTCAGCCGCTGAATCGGGAGCACCTGAGGCGATTGAAGCGGCTGGTGCGGCGCACCGGAACGCCGTGGCTCTCCGACCATCTGTGCTGGGGCAGCGTGGATGGACGCTATACTCACGACCTGCTTCCGCTGCCCTACACGTGGGAGGCGGTGAAGGTTGCGGCGGAAAATATCCGCCTGGTGCAGGACTTTCTGGAAGTTCCGGTGGTGCTGGAAAACGTGAGCAGCTACGCGGAGTTCTACGACTCCGAGATGACGGAGTGGGAGTTTCTGAGCGAGGTGGTGGAGCGCGCCGACTGCGGGATTCTGCTCGACGTCAACAATATTTACGTCAGCTCGATCAATCACGAGTTCGATCCGGCCGAGTATGTGGACTACGTTCCGGCCGTGGCGCGTGGCGCAGATCCACATTGCGGGGCATTCGCGATACGAGCGCTATCTTCTGGATACTCACGATCATCCGGTGATCGATCCGGTTTGGACGCTCTACGAGCGGGCGTTGGGGCGGACGGGGCCGACGGCAACGCTGCTGGAGTGGGATGATCGCATTCCTCCCTTTGAAGAGGTTCACGATGAGGCGCTGAAGGCGAAGAAGTATCTCGACGCGGTGATTGTGGCGGCGCGGGAGGACGAGGCGCGGCAGTTGGCAGGAGCGCGGCGATGAGCGGCTTGCTCGAATTCCAACGCACGCTGGCGCGGGCGGTGATGCAGCCGCTGAGTACGCGCGGCACGATGAAGCGCGGCGGCAATCAACGCGCAACCAATCGCGCAACCCATGGCGAGAGCCAGGACGGCATCGCGCTGGTGAAACCGAATTCCCGCCTGAGTAGTTCGGAGCGGCTTGAGATCTATAACCGCTCCTACTGGTCTCGGGTGCTGGATGCATTTAGCGAGGATTTTCCGGGAGTGCGCGCGCTGCTTGGCGCAAAGCGATTCGACCGGCTGCGCCAGCGCTACCTGGCGGATTGCCCGTCCGAGTCATTCACCATGCGCGAGCTGGGAAAACATCTGGTGGCGTGGATGGAGCGGAATCCGGCGCTGGCCGGAGAGGATTACGGCATCGCGCTGGATATGGCAAAGCTTGAGTGGGCGCAGATCGAGTCGTTCGACGCCGCAGAGTATGAGCGCCTGAGCCCTGCCGACGTTGACGGGCTGGCTCCTGAAAGCAGGTTGCAACTGCAGCCGCATTTGCGTTTGATCGAAGTTGGGCACGAGGTCGATACGCTTTTGCTTGAGATTCGCGAAGCCGCCGAGCGCAATGGCGGAGTGCGGCGCAGCGTTGGGCGAGAGAGAATCGCACGCGCGAAATTCGCCGGCCGCTTGTATCTTGCGATCCATCGCTTTGAGCTGGTGGTGCACTACAAGAGACTCGATGCGGAGATGTTCCGGCTGATGAGCTCGCTGGCCGAGGGAGCGTCGATTGCGGACGCCGTCGAGTTTGCGTACGGGGAATCAACACGGACGGCCGAACAATGCCAGCAGCACATTGAAAGTAGTTTTGCTCTGTTTGGCGCTCTCGGCTGGTTCCGCAAAGCCGGCCTGCTGGAAAGCGAGGAAACATCATGAGCACGATCACGCGCGGAATCGCCAAGACATACCGCGGCTTCGCTTCGTTGAGCGGTTGGGCACAGTCACCGTTTCTTCTTTTCGTGCGCCTGTACTGGGGCTTGCAGTTCATGCAGACGGGTTGGGGAAAGCTGCACAACCTGGATCGTGTGGCGCATTTTTTCGCGTCGCTGGGAATCCCCATGCCGGGGCCGACCGCGCTGCTTGTCGCTTGCGTTGAGTTTTTCGGCGGCGCGCTGCTGGTGTTAGGACTGGCCTCGCGGCTGGCGGGATTGGTGCTCACGGTAAATATGGTGGTCGCCTTTGTCACGGCAGACCGGATTGCACTGCAGTCGATCTTCAGCGATCCCGGACGATTCTACGGCGCGGCGCCATACACATTTCTGTTCGCCACGGTACTGATCCTGATTTTTGGACCGGGCTGGTTTGCGCTGGACACGCTGATTGCACTGCAATATGACTCGGCGCAGACCAGCGAGCGGGAGCGCTCAACGCACTCGACGACCCATGCGGACGCGGCCTGATCGCGACTCGACAAAACGCTGCTTTGCATCACGCATGGTTCGTGACGCATCGCGCTGGACACATCATTTTCGACACATTGTTTCGGTACATGGTTCGTGAGCGAGCGGGGAGGAGTGCGCAGCCGGGTGCATGAGTGAAAGTTGGATTGTCGGGCTGGGCGCACCGGTTTATGATGGCCGGTGATGACCACCCCCGCCTCCCGCAAGATTCTGGATGCGCTCTCCGAGAACTGGCAAGCGGAGATGCGCGCCTTCCATACTTACAACACATTCTCTGAGCGCGATACGAATCCAATTCGCAAGCGCATCCTGCGCAATCTGGCCGAAGCCGAGGCGCGGCACGCATCGATGTGGACGAAGCGAATTCTCGAACTCGGCGGCGCGATGCCGCAATACGATGGCGGCGCCGCCGGTGACGCGGACACTTTGGCGAACCGCGTAGGCGGTCCTGGCATGGCGCTGCGCCGGCTGGAAATCGACGAGAGCCGGGACATTGCGCGCTATGGAAGACAACTGGAAGAGCTGGGCGATCAGCCGAGTATTGCCATACTGCGTCAAGTGATGGAAGACGAGCAGGTGCATTATCGCGACCTGGGAAGTCTGATTCGCGATCATTATCCGGCCTCGGCCGTCGCGGAGGTGACGGCCGACCCTAAGTTGGTGATTGCTGAATTGCTGGCGAAGCGTTCGAACTCCGGCAAACAGGCCGCCGGCTGGATTGGCGATGCCATCTACGGAGTGAACGACGGACTGGGCGCAATCTTTGGAATCGTCTCCGGAGTTTCCGGCGCAACCCTGGGCAATTCCCATTACGTGCTACTGGCGGGAATTGCCGGCATGGTCGCAAGCGCCCTATCCATGGGCTCCGGCGCATACCTGGCAGCCAAGAGCGAATGCGAAATCTATGAGGCAGAGCTGGCGCGCGAACGCGAAGCGATTCAGATGAACAGCCTCGAAGCTCGCGAACTGCTCTCGCTGTATTACCAGGTGAAGGGACTGCCGCAGGCAGACGCCGACCGCGTCGTGGAACATATCGCCAAAGATCCGGAACAATTGCTCCGCGCGCTGGCCGCCGAACGGCTGAACTCAACCGAAGAAGCGTTGAGCAATCCGATGACCTCGGCATTTTCCGGCGCACTGTCGACGGCCGTCGGAGCCTTCGTGCCGATCATTCCATTCTTCTTCTTGAGTGGATATCCGGCGGTGATCATCTCGGCTGTCATCTCGCTTGCGGCGCACTTTGCGGTCGGTGCGGCGAAGTCACTGATCACGGTTCGCTCCTGGTGGGGCAGCGGATTTGAGATGACAGCCATTGGCGCGGTGGAAGGGATAGTCACCTACGTCATCGGAATCGGATTGGGCAGACTGGGCAGCTAGCGATGGCGATGACACTCCATGCAAGAGCGGGTTGAGCGCGGCAAATAACAATGTGGTGGGTCCGTGTCGCTTGTCATCGTGCGTCAGTGTCGGGCGCGGACTTCTTCATGGGCCAGCTAGACTGAGCACGGTCAAGAACTTTTATATGTCTCGTCCATGGACTGCACCGGCGCGGCGTGCAGTCAGGCTGCGAGGCATCATGCTCCGGCCCCGCGTTCCTGGCGGCAGACTCTAGCCAGGTTGGCGCGTCTTCACCTCGCCACACGGTCTGCCGAACCCGAATAAAACCTCCTTCGAGATCGACATCACACCAGCGGAGCGCTAACAATTCGCCAATGCGCAGGCCCTTAATGGAGCACAGCCGAGCCAAAGAGCGCGGCGGTTCCGGAAGTGCTTCCAGATATATGTTTCTCTTTAAGGCACCACACTAGAAGCTGTGCCGAGCCTCCAGGATCGCACGCCGATTGGAGGCCGTCCTTGCGATCAGGCGAGCAGGGACATGGCTTTTTGCGCAGGCTTGCTGCTCTGTTATAATTCCTTCAACGCGGTGAAAATCGCGCCTTTTCGACAGTCGGGGAGTGGCTCAGCCTGGTAGAGCACCTGGTTCGGGACCAGGGGGTCGGAGGTTCAAATCCTCTCTCCCCGACCATTATTTTCAACAACTTCCAAGCACTTTCCAGCCTGCCGAAAACCAACTGTAGATGATTTTGTAGACGGTCAAATCCTCACGGTTCAATAAACGGGACGCTAACAGAGCGACTTCATAGCCGTGATATATCGCTCGCGGAAATAGGAGTGCGCAATTTGCCACACCTAAAATCCGGGTGTAAGGTTTCTGGTATGGATTCAGATACAACCGTTCTGCGAAAGGTCTTCGACACCTTTATTGAGAAGCTTGGGGCAGAAAACGTTTCGCCAGCCGTTATCGCACGCTTGAAGGACCTTCTCAAAGAACGGCAGTTTAAGGTCGAATCTATTAAGAAGGCACTGTTTTCTGAAGAAAATTTCTCATGATTGAGATCGAAGCCCTGCAGGTCGAGAACTTCCGAGGCATTCGGGCTTTACCGCTCACATTTAACCGCAAGAGCTTCGGCATCGCCGGCCCGAACGGGACCGGCAAGAGCGGCATCGTAGATGCCATCGAATTTGCCCTCACTGGAAATGTGACGCGCCTTACCGGCAGAGGAACATCCGGCGTTTCCCTCAAAAATCACGGGCCACACGTAGATTCCCGGAATCATCCTGAAAAGGCAAAGGTACGTCTAACAGCCTTTGTGCCTTCCTTAAATAAGAGCTTCACTATTGAGCGTCACGTGGGAGCTCCATTGAAGCCTGTGATCACGCCGAAGGGAGATCCAGCAGTCGAGGCAATCGTCGCGATGTTAGCCGAGCATCCCGAGTTTGCTCTCTCCAGGCGCGAGATTGTGAAATACATCATCACTGAGGCTGGCGAGCGTGCCAAGGAGGTTCAAGCGCTCCTAAAGCTTGATGATGTCGAAAAGCTGCGCGCCTCGCTGAAGAGCGTAACAAATGATTCTAAGAGAGACTCGCAGAATGCTGATTGTGATGTCGCGCAGGCCCGCTCCCAGCTTCTCAGCGCGCTGAAGGTAGAGGAACTGAGTCAGACGGCCATCCTCTCTGCGGCGAATGAGCGACGCACTGTGCTCGGATTGGCCCCGCTCACCGAGCTCGGAAAGGACACCTCTCTCAAGGGCGGAGTGGCGTCCAAGTCTCCAACAGCGAGCGCCTCACCGAAAATAAGTAAAGCCGCGGCGCAGAGCGACCTTACCAATTTCGAACACCTTCTCTCCATTGAGGATGCCGAGGCAGTGGCAGTGAGCCGCAACGAAACGGCCGGAATCCTAAAACAGCTTCGAATGAATCCGGCACTCTTACGAAATCTGCATAGGCAGGACTTCCTTTTGCGAGGATTGGATCTTGTCGATGAACCGCAGTGTCCATTGTGCGACAGCGACTGGGACCTTGAGGAACTGAAGCAACTAATCCAGGAGAAAATCCGCGTCGGCACTGAGGCAGCAGGACTTAAGACACAACTTGAGAACAGCTCTCGCGTGCTGCGGCGGAGGATTGACGAGATTCAGGGACTGGCAACTGCGGTTCAGAAACATGCTCGCGGGCTCGGCAAAGACGTGTATGCCGACACTTTCGCCCAGTGGGACAGCGATCTCAACCAGTTCCGCAGCGCGCTCACCTCTGGCGACCGGCTTGACGAAACAATCATGCGCGTTGAGGGCGACTGGCGACGAATGCCAAAGGCCTTGACAGAGGCGCTAGGCAATCTCGTGAAAGTGGTTGCTGCCCTGCCTGATGCGTCCGTCGAGGACGACGCCAAGGACTACTTGATTGTCGCCCAGGAACGACTGGAAGTGTTTCGCCGAGCGAAGCGCCAGTTGGAGTTGTGCAAAACGAGAGAGAATCTCGCAATTCAGGTCGCTTCGGCATTCGAAGAGAGTAGTAAGGCCATTTTGACCGGAATTTATGAAGAGGTCGAGAAGGATTTCAGCCGCTACTACGCCCTCATCAATCGCGAAGACGAGGCGGAGTTTCGTGGAAGGCTGACCCCCTCACTCGGGAAGCTGGGATTCGAAGTAGAGTTTTACGGGCGAGGTCTGTTTCCGCCGGGTGCGTACCATAGCGAAGGGCATCAGGATGGGATGGGCCTTTGCCTGTATCTGGCGCTCATGAAACGGATCATGGGCAATAATTTTCATTTCGCAGTCCTCGATGATGTTTTAATGTCCGTTGACTCCGGCCATCGTAAGGAAGTATGCCACCTGCTCAAAACCGAATTTCCAAACACACAGTTCATCTTCACGACCCATGACCAGGTTTGGTTAAATCACATGATTGGGGAGGGCCTAGTCACAACGAAGTCTGTGCTCGAATTCAGGCAGTGGAGTGTAACTGACGGGCCGCAGGTCTGGAATTTCAAAGACGTGTGGGAGGAAATAGAGGCTGACCTCAAAGCCAACGATGTGCCGGGTGCGGCCCAGAGCCTCCGCAGGTTTCTGGAGTACGTATCCGCTGACCTCTCATCTCGCCTTCGGGTGCCGGTCGAGTTCCGCAGTGCGCAAAGCTACGATCTGGGAGATCTTCTTCCCAACGTTGTGGGGAAGTGGAACAAATTGCTCTCCCAGGCCAAAGACGCGGAGCAGTCATGGGGTCGGAAGGATAAGGTGCAAGAACTCAAGGCGTTACACGATGACTTCGGCGATTGCAACAAGGCGACCAATGTCGAGAAATGGATGATCAATCCGAGCGTGCACTATAACGAGTGGATGAATTTGCAGGAGCAGGATTTCCGTCCGGTAGTAAATGCGTTTAAGGCGTTCCTCGCATGTTTTAAGTGTAAGAACTGCGACACGTTCCTGTATGTCTCCCCACCAAAAGGCACGCCGGAACTCCTTCGGTGCGACTGCAATACGATGAGCTTCAATTTGAAGAAAAAGCCCGCCTGAAAGGAGCCGACCCAGCAGTGTGTTGTCTTTTTTCGCGAAGCACGGCCGCAGGTGCAGTTCTGGGCTTAGAATCCTCCTTTCAATGAACTCTTTACGCAATCTGTTCTTCTTCCTATACTTAAGGTGAATCAGAGCACTTGCTGCTCGCACTTTTCCTGATCCACGCAAAGCCTTACGAATCTCACCCGGCTCGGCAGAAAAACATATGGCTATCAAAAAATCCGAACTCTACAGTTCTCTTTGGAAAAGCTGCGATGAACTACGCGGCGGCATGGACGCCTCGCAGTATAAGGATTACGTTTTAGTCCTGCTTTTCGTGAAGTACGTCTCCGATAAATATGCAGGCCAGAAAGACGCGATGGTTGAAATTCCCAAAGGGGGAAGTTTCGCCGACATGGTCGCGCTCAAGGGCGACAAAGAGATCGGCGACAAGATCAATAAGATTATCGCCAAGCTCGCGGAGGCCAATGATCTCAAGGGTGTCATCGATCAGACTGATTTCAACGATCCGGCGAAGTTGGGCAGTGGCAAGGAGATGGTGGACCGGCTCTCGAATCTGGTAGGGATCTTTGACAAACCGGAGTTGAATTTTCGTAGCAATCGCGCCGACGGCGACGATCTTCTGGGCGATGCCTACGAATATCTGATGCGCCATTTCGCGACGGAGTCAGGCAAGAGCAAGGGGCAGTTCTACACCCCGGCGGAAGTTTCCCGCATCATGGCGAAAGTCATTGGGATTGATGCTGCAAAGAGCGGCACGCAGACAATTTACGATCCCACGTGCGGATCCGCGTCGTTGCTGCTCAAGGGACATAGCGAAGCCAAGAGCGCGACCGGAAAGGATCTTGCGATCTACGGACAGGAGAACGACCTCGCGACTTGGGCGCTCGCAAAAATGAACATGTTTTTGCACGACTGTCCGTCGGCGGAATTATGGAAAGGCAACACGCTTTCGAGTCCCCACTTTACCGAAAAAGGCGGTCTGAAGACGTTTGATTTCGTAGTCGCGAATCCGCCATTCTCCAGTAAGGCGTGGAGCAACGGGGTCAACACAGAGCATGATCCGTTTGGCCGATTTGCTTTCGGTATTCCACCGCCGAAGAATGGCGACTACGCATTTCTCTTGCATGTTCTCGCTTCGCTCAAGAGTACGGGCAAGGGCGCGATCATCATGCCGCACGGAGTCCTTTTCCGTGGAAATGTCGAAGCCGACATCCGAAGGGAAATAGTCCGTAGGGGGTACATAAAGGGAATTATTGGCCTTCCGCCGAACTTGTTCTTTGGAACCGGTATCCCGGCCTGCATTGTCGTGCTCGACAAGGAGAATGCCGCTGTCCGCAAGGGTATTTTCATGATTGATGCGAGCAAGGGTTTCCTGAAGGATGGCAACAAGAACCGCCTGCGCGAGCAAGACATTCACATGATCGTTGACGTCTTCAACAAGCAGACCGAAATCCCAAAGTATTCGCGCATGGTCCCGCTTGCCGAGATCAGTGATTCAAAGAACGACTTTAACCTTAGCCTACCGCGCTACGTTGACAGCACCGATCCAGAGGACCTCCAGGACATTGATGGCCATCTCCGGGGTGGCATCCCGGACTGCGATATTTCCGAGCTCGATTCCTACTGGCAGGTCTTCCCGAACCTTCGAGCAACACTATTCCGTCCCTTTAACCGGAAAGGGTATTCCTGTCTTAAGGTTTCACAAGCAGATATTAAGAAGACCATCTTTGGGCATTCCGAGTTCGAAGCCTTCAATAAATCAGTGACAAAGTTGTTTGAGAAGTGGAAAACAACTCAGGCACCAATCTTGAAAGAGATTGCGGTTGGCGACAGGCCGAAAGTTCTAATTAGTGCGCTTGCTGAGGACCTCCTCTCGACCTTTGAGAAAGCCAAACTGCTTGACCCCTACGACGTGTATCAGCACCTTATGGACTACTGGGCAGCGACGATGCAGGACGATGCGTATCTGCTTGTGACGGACGGATGGAAAGCAGTGCTGAACGGTAAACCGAGTACCGATCTGATCCCGACCACGCTAATTGTTCGCCGGTATTTTGCAGCAGATCAGGCGGCGATTGAACAGCTTGAGGCCGACCGTGATGCTATAAGCAGTCAAATGGAGGAGCTTGATGAAGAGCACGGCGGCGAAGAAGGTCTTCTGGCTGATGCTAAGAACGATAAGGGCAAGTTGACTAAGGCCAGCGTGACAGCCCGAATAAAGGAGATCGCCGACGACAAGGATGCAGGCGACGAACGGAAGATGTTGAAGGAATACCTCGCTCTCATTGAAAAGGGAGCCGCCGCCAATAAGAAGGTGAAGGATGCGACGAAGGCTTTGGATGCGAAGGTCGCAGCGAAATACGGGAAGCTCAACAACGACGAGATCAAGATTCTAGTTGTTGATGACAAATGGTTGAGTACGCTTGCCGCCGTAGTGCAGTCGGAACTGGACCGCATCTCACAGGCGTTAACCGGGCGTATCACGCAACTTGCCGAGCGCTACGCGGTACCGATGCCAGCTATTGTGGGTAGGGTCGAGAAATTGAGCGCGAAAGTGGACGCTCATCTTAAGAAAATGGGATTCGCATGGAAATAGCGGCACAACAACACATACGGTCGAGTTACAAACAGACCGATTTGGGGCTGATCCCAGAGGAATGGGACGTTCGGCGCATCGACTCCTTACTCGATGACAGAACGATCCTCGGCCACCTCGATGGCAATCATGGTGAGCTTTACCCAAGAAGCTCAGAATTCAAAGAACATGGTGTCCCATATATTGGTGCCAATGACTTTGAAGAAGGATTTGTCACGTTTACCCGCTGCAAGTATCTGAGCACCGAAAGGGCTAGACAGTTCCGGAAGGGCGTGGCCAAGAACGGCGACGTACTGTTTGCTCACAACGCAACTGTTGGACCTGTGGCTCTCCTAAGGACTGAATACGAGTTTGTGATCCTGAGCACTACCGCTACTTATTTTCGCTGTAATGAAGACAAATTAAACGCGGTTTACTTAAAGTATGCGTTGCAATCACCATTATTCGTGAAGCAGTATAAGGCAGTGATGGCGCAATCGACGCGCTTTCAAGTGCCCATCACTGCACAGCGTAAGTTCAGTCTGGTCATCCCCCCAGTTCCCGAACAACGGGCCATTGCCGTAGCGCTGTCCGATGTGGATGAGCTGATTAGCACATTGAAAGAACTAATTGCCAAGAAGCGCGACCTCAAACAGGCGGCCATGCAGCAGCTCCTCACTGGCAAGCGGCGCCTGCCGGGCTTCATCGGAGAGTGGGAGGTGAAGCGGTTAGGAGAGGTATGCAGCATAAAGACCGGAACGAAAGACGTGAACGAGGGCAATCCAAGCGGAGTCTACCCATTTTTTACTTGCTCAAGAGAGTCAACGTTCAGTGATCAATACTCATTTGACGGTGAAGCAATCTTGGTTGCGGGCAATGGCGAGGTCGGTAATTTGCATCGTTACAAAGGGAAGTTCGAGGCATACCAGAGAACGTATGTTTTGCAAGATTTTGCACTTGATATTAGCTACCTTTGGCATCAGTTAGATTTCTTTTTTAAGAAGTCTCTCGGCATAGGCACTATCGGTTCATCAATCCCATACATAAAAAGAGAGAATATTGCCGATTTTACCTTCTCTGCACCAGCTGGCGAGGTAGAACGGTCCGCTATCTCCACAATCCTCTCCGACATGGATGTCGAGATCGCTGCGTTGGAGAAAAGGTGCGACAAGACCCGCGACCTTAAACAAGGCATGATGCAGGAGTTGTTAACGGGAAAAACAAGACTCATATGAGCAACAACATTGGACAACGAGAGCGCCTAACCCAGAAGCGCGTTGTAAATCTATTCCGCGATAAGGACAAGCTGAATTACGGCTACCTTGGCAATTGGGAAGAGCGTCCGGGTAATCGCAACATCGAGGTAGAACAGCTGCGTACCTTCCTCAAGGAGCAGGGCCACGATCAGAACATTATCGACCGGGCACTTTTCCTCTTTGAGCGTGAAGCGGTAGACACGAGCAAGAGCCTCTATGACCGGAACCGAGCCGTGTACGAATTGCTGCGCTACGGGGTGAAGGTAAAGCCCGAGGTGGGCGAGAACACGCGGACCGTCTGGCTGATCGACTGGAAGAATCCGGAAAAGAATCGCTTTGCGATTGCCGAGGAGGTGACAGTCTCTGCGGCCCACGCAGGTGCGAACACGAAACGCCCCGATATCGTGATCTATGTCAACGGAATCGCGCTCGGCGTATTGGAACTCAAACGTTCTATCGTCTCCGTGGCCGAGGGTATCCGCCAAAATCTCGACAACCAAAAGAAAATCTTCATCGAGCACTTCTTTTCTACGATCCAACTCGTAATGGCTGGGAACGACACCGAAGGCTTGCGCTACGCGACGATTCAAACCCCGGAAAAGTACTACCTGACGTGGAAGGAACAGAGCTCGGTCGAGAATCCTCTGGACCGTGCGTTGCTGCAGCTCTGCGAAAAAAAGCGGTTCCTGGAAATAGTTCACGACTTCATCGTTTTCGACGCCGGGATCAAGAAGCTCTGCCGTCACAATCAGTATTTCGGCGTGAGGGCGTCTCAAGATCATGTGCGCAGAAGAGAAGGCGGCATCATCTGGCACACGCAAGGCTCAGGCAAGAGCTTGACGATGGTGTGGCTTGCTAAGTGGATATGGGAGAACGTAAAGAATTCCCGCGTGCTTATCATCACGGACCGCACGGAACTCGACGAGCAAATTGAGGGGGTCTTTAAGGGCGTTAACGAGAAAATCTACCGCACGAAGAGTGGTGCCGATCTTGTGGCGACACTGAACGATTCTACGCCGTGGCTGATTTGCTCGCTCGTTCACAAGTTCGGGGGCAAGGGGGATGGCGATTCACTGGCTGACGTCGGGGCTTTTGTTCAGGAAATGAAACAGGCCTTGCCGCCGGGTTTCAAGGCAAAGGGCGACCTATATGTCTTTGTGGACGAGTGCCACCGTACTCAGTCCGGCGAGCTCCATAAGGCGATGACGGCAATCCTTCCCAATGCCGTGTTCATCGGCTTCACGGGAACGCCGCTCCTAAAGGCGGACAAGCAGAAGAGTATCGAGGTTTTTGGAAGGTACATTCACACGTACAAATTCAACGAAGCCGTGAAGGATGGTGTCGTACTCGACCTGCGCTACGAGGCTCGCGATATCGACCAGAACATCACTTCTCAGGCCAAAATCGATCAATGGTTTGAGGCCAAAACTAAAGGGTTGAGGGATTTTGCAAAGGCGGAACTCAAAAAGCGCTGGGGAACGATGAAGAAGGTCCTCAGCTGCCAAGACCGTTTAGAGAAGATCGTCGCCGATGTGTTGATGGACATGGAAACACGCGACCGGTTGAAAAGCGGACGTGGGAATGCGCTCTTGGTTTCAGGAAGCATCTATCAAGCATGCAAGTTCTATGAGCTTTTTGAGAAGACTGACCTGAAAGGTAAGTGCGCCATCGTGACTTCGTATACGCCGGTCGCCGCAGAGATCAAGGGCGAAGAGGCTGGCGAAGGGCTGACCGAAAGACTGCGGCAGTTCGACACATACCGACGAATGCTGGCCGACTGGTTCAATGAACCTGCTGAAACCGCAGCAAACAAAATAGAAACTTTTGAGAAAGAGGTGAAGAAGAAGTTCATCAATGAGCCAGGGCAGATGAAGCTGTTGATCGTGGTAGACAAGCTCCTGACCGGATTTGATGCACCTCCGGCAACGTACCTGTATATAGACAAGCAGATGCGCGACCACGGGCTCTTTCAGGCGATCTGCCGAGTTAATCGTCTGGATGGAGAGGACAAGGATTACGGATACATCATCGATTACAAAGACCTCTTCAAGAGTTTGGAAGGAGCAGTACACGATTACACTTCCGGCGCGCTTGATGGATACGACAAAGAAGATGTTGCAGGCCTGCTCGAAAACCGCCTAGATAAGGCCCACGAGCGACTGACTGAAGCACTGGAATCAGTCCGCGCCTTGTGTGAACCCGTAGAGCCACCCAAAGATTCCGCAGCTCACTTGCGGTACTTCTGCGCCCTGGAGTCGGGGAACGCCAGCCAGCTTAAGGAAAACGAGCCGAAGCGCCTGTCTTTGTACAAGCACGTGGCTGAGCTTGTACGAGCTTTTGCCGGTCTCGCCAATGAACTTCCTGAGGCGGGGTTCTCTACTGCTGAAATCGATGCCCTGAAGGCTGAAGTCGGGCAGTTCGAGAAAGTCCGCGAGGAGGTCAAGCTGGCAAGCGGTGATTACATTGACTTGAAGATGTACGAGCCCGCGATGCGCCATCTGATAGACACGTATATCCGCGCCGAAGATAGCAGGAAGATCGCTTCATTTGATGACATCCCACTGGTTCAACTGATCGTGGAACGCGGTGCGGATGCAGTGGGTGCACTGCCCAAAGGGATTCGGGACAATCGAGATGCAGCGGCAGAGACAATTGAGAACAACGTGCGTAAGCTCATTATTGACGAGCAGCCACTGAATCCAAAGTACTTCGACAAGATGTCTGAGCTCCTGGACGCTCTCATTGCGCAGCGCAAGAAGGAAGCACTCGACTACCAGAAGTATTTAGAGCAGATCGTTGATCTGGCACGGAAAGTTGCAAACCCGGCATCCGGCGAATCGTATTCGAAGGATCTTAATACCCCAGGCAAGCGAGCTCTGTTCGACAACCTGGGAAAAGAAAAGATGCTCGCACTGGCGGTTGATCAGGCCGTTCGTTCCAGCAGGCAGGATGACTGGAGAAACAATTTTTTCAAAATTAAAAAAGTTCGCCTTGCGGTCAAGGCAGTTCTCAACAACGATGAGGAATTGACGGCAAAGACCTTGGAACTGATTAAGAATCAAGATGAATACTGAGCAACATAACATCACGGTATCCGGCCTGCGGGTCGAGATCGTAAGGAAAGACATCAAGAACCTCCACTTAGGCGTGTACCCGCCCGGTGGTCGGGTTCGAGTCGCTGCGCCACGCAGGATAAGTGACGAAGCAGTGCGCCTGGCCGTGATCGACAAACTTGGTTGGATCAAGCGACAGCAGGCCAAGTATGAACGGCAACCGCGCGAATCAGCGCGCGAGATGGTCAGCGGAGAGAGTCACTATTTTCTCGGAAATCGCTACCGTCTTTGCGTCGTCACTGACGATGGTCCAGTTGGGGTAGTGATTCGGAATAAAACGATTCTTGAACTCCATGTGCGGCCAAAGAAGGATGTCGAAGCTCGGCGAAGGCTGTTGATGAATTGGTATCGAGAGCAATTGAAAGAAATGCTGCCGCCGTTGTTAGCAAAATGGCAAAAACGGCTTGGCGTTGAGATATCTGCTTGCGGCATAAAGAAAATGAAGACTAAATGGGGTACGTGCACTGTCGATGCGCGCCGTATCTGGATCAACCTCGAATTAGCCAAGAAGTCGGTTGGCTGTCTCGAATACGTAGTGGTACACGAACTCGTACATCTGCTCGCTCAACATCACGACGATAATTTTATGGCAATCATGGACAAGCACATGCCTCGATGGGAAAGCATAAGGGAGGAATTGAACTGCCTGCCCTTAGCTCATGAGGCGTGGAGGGAGTAAGAACAGACTCTATTATTGCCGTGGTCGGTCGCGCACTGTCGCGAATAGGCGATATCCGTGCGCTTCGTCGATAGTTTCGATGAATATATTGGACGGAATGCAAATTCCTGCCGGAATCCTTGCTTCGTCATATTGCGCTCGAATTCTTTGGATCAGCACTTTTATTTGCTCCTCATCGCATCCTACAGCGAGCGCCAGTTCGGTGATATCGAAGATTCGGCGGTCCGACATCAGCTTTGCAACCAACCTACGTTCCCGACGATTGCGGACATAAAAACCTTCACTCGCACGGGGACCGATGAGTTTCCAGTCGAAGTCAGTGATTCGTTCAATCAACACGCCTCGCCGCCTCGCCCGAGTCCGGTAGGCCATTTCGCTCTGCAGTCTAAAGCGCAGTTGGGCGGTGGTCGGCGCGAAGATAAGATCGCAGCCGAGGTTGCGAAAGTCAGCGTCAACGCTGTCCGGCAAAGCTTCAAAGACCATCAGTAAAACAGCGGGCTCCATTCGCCAGAGTGGGCAAGGCATTGATCGAATCCATCGACAGAATGAATAAATGGCGTCTGGAATTCGCGCACCGTTTATGGGGATCAGAACGATCTCTTGCTCCCGGACTGTTGAACTGAGCCTCGATCTAATGTCCTCGAGACGCACACACTCCACATTCAGTTCGCTTGACCGGATTATTCCCGCGATATCAAACGTGGGGTGTTGAGCCGCTTCGCAATACAGAATTTTTTCTTTGTCAGTCATGGCGCTCTGCTCCTGGGTTAGCGCTTCTAATCGCGCAACCACAGGCTCGGCTCATCCGCAGTAAAATTCGCCATTGTCTGCAAGAATCCAGACACATTCGTCACAGTAGAAGCCGCCGCCTGGCCTAAAATAACCATCAGTTGCGAATCCTTTGATTCCACATTGCCCGCAGGTCGCAAGTTGATCAATTTGCTCGCAATGAGTCTCGCGAGTAATACCTGCCTGGGGGGCAGCTTCCGGTTCCATTAGTCCGTAACTAACAGCTGTCGGTTTTCGCGTTGTCGAGGCCTGTGCAGATTGGCCGCTTGGCTGTAACGTTCTGATACTACGATCGTTACCATTTACTGGCAGGGGTAAACCCCCACCTGTGGACGCGTGTAATTCCATACATGCCTCCTTAGGGCCCAGGTCGTGGTGTCGTGACCACGGCCTGTTTTTTTGTTCCTCACATCTTCTGGCAGATCAATACGCAGAACCAGCGCTCGACAGATGCTGGTGGATAAATGGGTGCAGAACGAGTGCAAAACAGATGCTTATTAGGCGAAGATACTTGAAGGAGGAACTTACATATGGAAGATAACCGCTTCACCCGCACTGACGGTGAAGCTATAACGCGTTTCCGCAAACGTCTGGCGTGGACACAGGAGATACTTGCTGCTAAAGCCGGAGTTTCATTGGATACGATAAAGAGAGCCGAAAGGGGGGAAGCTAAGCAACTGGGCATCATCTCAAAAATCGCCAAAGCACTTAATGTAGAACCGACAGCAATTTCGCAAGATTTTCATCAGGAACCTGCCGCAGTCAAAGACTATAGCTGGGACGATCTAGTCGCTGGCGCCAAGAACGTTGGTGAGAAAATACATAAGGACGAGACGCTTCTTATGGACGCCGTGCTCACTTTTCCCGGCCCAAGCTCGCTCTTTTGCGGTCTTGTTCTAGCGACGCTTCCTCTGAAGACGTTTATACGCATACCGGTCTACACGGGTGTCTTTGTGGATGCGCATACTCCAACTTCAGCGCGATTGCGGCACTTTCATGTGATCACGATGCCGTTATTCAAAATTCTTGTGCCGCTGGAGCTGACCGAAAACAGGACGAAGAAGATCATTGTGATCGATGACACCATCATCACGGGCGGTACGATGGAATATCTGAGAAAATTCTTTGATGAAAACTATGATCCCCGTAACGTGAAATTTGCTTGTTGTATTTGCCACGAGAGCCGGACCTTTCCTACTGAAAAACCACCAGAAATCATTGGGTTGCGCCCGTTGGAACAACGGCGAACATTTCCGATGCCATGGGGCAGCAATTCATTCTGCTTTGAAGATGCTTTTCCACTCAATGAGCGGTGAAGAGGTACCGGTGATGAAGAGCAGAATCAGAACAATTTGGACGCGCGATGTGGAATAAATCAATGCTGGGCGCTTTGTCTGTTGCGATCAGCGCGGTCGCGTACGGCATCTACATATGGCAAACAACCAAAAACAAACGCATCCTGCCGCATCCATTTTCATGGCTCCTGTGGGGGTTTGTCACAACCGTGGCGACACTTGCGCAGCGAGCGAAAGGAGCCGGGGCGGGAAGCTGGGTGACTGCGTTCACCGCTCTCGTGTGTTTTATCATCTGCGCGTTGACGTTTCGCAAGCAGCGGTGGCGGTTCTCTCGCGTCGATAAGATTTCGCTGGTGTTCGGGGTCATCGCACTCTTCGCCTATGAACTTGCCAGAAGTCCTACAATCGCTGCAGTGTCAGCGACCGTCGCCGACCTGCTCGGGTACAATTCCACGATCGAGAAGGGATGGAATGATCCATATTCGGATAGCGCCACCTCCTTTGCACTGAACTCTGTGAAGTTTCTTCCTGCACTCGGTGCTTTAGGTGCGTACTCGATTGCGACCTGTCTCTATCCCGCAACACTGATCGTCGTGAATGGCGCTGTTGCCTACATGCTTCACAAGCGACGCCGGCAGATTAAGAAAATCTCCTGATGTTCCCTCCTGAAATCGCACGTTTGTAGCGGGGCGAACCCGCGGCACCGCGTTGTATTCAGTATTCAGCACGGTCACCGTGCTGAGTGGCACGCTGTCAATTATCGGTCGCATAAAGCCCTTTCGTCGGTTCCTCTATAATTGACGGACTGTAATCACAGTCTGTACGTCAATGAGGAACCGACGAAGGGGTTATATCTTCGACATTGCCGGACTGTGCTTCGTGGGTAAAGTAAGTTACCCCGAGCGCCGCCGCATCGAAAATTCGTGCAGCATATCGCTCGTGTTCCCAGAGTTTGCGCGGTGCTCCCAGCCGAGGGAACAGTTCTGGGAAGCGGACGGCGATTGCAGTGGCAATTTGGTACTTGTTGCGATTGCCATCGGGAAACGCTTCTCGCACGGAAGCGCCGGAGAGCACCCGCACGGGAATTCTGCGAGCCCGCGCCAGTGCTGCAACGGTGCGCACCATTCCTTCGATGGTTGTTGTTCTTGGTTTCTTCATGACGACTACATCGGGTGCGCACTGATCGAGCAGCAAAGCCATTTTCATATTCATCGGCACCTTCACGGCGTTTACCCCATTCCGAAAACTCTTGATTCCCCAATCGAGAAGTTCGAGCGCTTCGAACAGAGCAAATCCGAAGTTGAGGGGATGCAGGTCCAATGCGAGCACTTTTGTTCCGGTAGACGCTTTCATCGTGATTGATGGTCGCTCATATGACTATGACCGTGGTGATCATCCAGCCAGTGCAACTTTCTGGACACCGAAGCAGGCACTCGACCGGGGCCGTGCTTATGTTCGAGTTCCGAACGAAACTCGGCGATTCGTTCGGAAATATTTCTTTGTAATTGTTTTTGAATGCCGCTGAATAGCACGGCGGTGGAGGTGTCAAGAAGTGTGGCGAGCGCGAGAGCAGTGCGAAGCGAAGGGAGTCGATGGCCTCGCTCATACTTCCACACGTTCGCGCCACGGTCTTTGTACCCCAACAGGAAAGATACGTCTTCCAGTCCGAGGTTGGATCGTTTGCGATATGTCCGAAGATAGTTGGGGAGCTTTGAAGACATGTTCGTTGCTTAGATAAATTTGCAACTATGATCTATGCCTCTCAGCTTATATGGGAAAACCGCCGATTGAATAGACGGGAGAACTTGTCGGAAGCGACAACAATTCACTGCTTAATAGCCTCGAAATGGCGCTTGCAACATGATGTTTTCTGCATTCAAGGTGCGGCTTTTCACCTTTGTTTAACTACTGTGTACAGAAGTTGTCAAGGGGGTGCGCCCATAGCGTCCTATGGGCGGTCGTCGAGCTGAAAATCCATTTTGTAGTCGTCTTAGACAACCAATCCTCCCTTTTGGAAAATCTAGAGCAAGCATAGGCTGGGCCTCATGGACACTGAACGCCTGCGGGCCTTGTATCCCAACCTGTCAGAGAGCGAGCTCGAAACGGCGAAACACAATCTTGAGCAGTTTGTGGCGTTCGTTGCTGAGATATATGAGCGCCGGGAGGCGAAAGCAGAGCACGATGCAGGAACTCACAACTTTGACAGGGAGCAGATCGAGCCATAGGATCAAGCAAAGGTCGATTCCCAATAAAGCTAACCATTTACTCCACCAAACATTCTCAAAAACTATTGCGGTTACATCCGTGTTTCCACTGCGCGACAAGGAGAGGGCGCCTCGTTGCCAGAACAGAAGGCCGCGATTGAGCGATACGCCGCACGTTTCACGCTGCCGGTTTCCGATTGGTTTGAGGAACAGCAGACCGCCGCGAAACGAGGCCGACCGGTCTGGGCGAAGATGCTCAAACTCCTCAGAAGCGGGAAGATTTCTGGCGTCATCATGCACAAGATCGACCGGAGCGCCAGGAACCTGAAGGACTGGGCCGACCTTGGCGAAATCATAGATCGTGGCATTGAAGTGCACTTCGCGAATGAATCGCTGGATCTGAATTCGCGGGGCGGGCGTCTTTCTGCCGATATCCAAGCGGTCGTTGCCGCCGATTTCATTCGGAATCTGCGAGACGAAGCGAAGAAGGGCATCTACGGGAGGTTGAAACAAGGTTTTCTTCCATCGGCTGCACCGGTTGGATATCTCGACCACGGCGGAGGGAAGCCAAAATCAATTGACCCCGAGAAAGGGCATTTGGTACGCAACGCCTTTCTGCTCTACGCGACCGGCAATTACACGCTCCTCACGTTAGAAGATGAACTCTTCCGCATGGGACTTCGAAATCGAGCAGGAGGCAGGATCACTCGCAACGGGCTTTCCACCATGCTCAACAATCCCTTTTACATTGGGATCATTCGTGTCCGGAGCAATGGCCGGGTATTCCAGGGCAACCACGAGCCTCTGATTTCAAAGCGTCTCTTTGACCGAGTTCACGGTGCGCTGACGGGCCATTTCAACGCTCGCATGAACACGCATGAACTTCTTTTCCGAAAGTGTATTCGATGCAAAGCGTGCGGCTATTCATTAATCGGTGAGGTGCAGAAGGGACACGTGTACTATCGGTGCCACACGATGGATTGTCCCACGACCAGCATTCGAGAAGAAACAATTGATGCGCGGATCGCGCTAGAATTTCAGAAGCTTCATTTCACCGCCGCAGAGCATGAATGCCTTCTTGACGCGCTGAAGGACCAGAAGGTGAACTGGGCGGAAAATAGAGAGCAGGAGTTTGCCGCCTTGAATGCGAAGTGCCAGCAGGCGACTGAACGCTTGAACCGGCTGACCGACGCCTACCTGGACGGATCAATTGAGCGTGATCTCTTTGACGAAAGAAAAAAAGCGCTGCTCTTTGAGCGAAGTGCCATGAACGACAGACTGAATGAATTGAGAGAGAATCCCGCCGTTATTCCGGCGAGGCTGCAAAAATTCCTCGAACTCGCGGAAGCCTCGTATTCCTTATATAAAGAGGGAAATCCGGAGGAAAAACGCCGAATGGTCAAAATGTTCACCTCGAACCTGACGGCAGATCAAAAAAACCTTGATTTTGCTTTCGCAATTCCGTTTAACGAGGTCGCGGGCCGCGCCAAAAGTACAAGTGGTAGACCGTCGAAGGAGCTACATCGAACTTTGCGCGATCTTTTGTCTTCGCTCGCAGCGAAAATAGAAGCGTTGCCGTTTTTGTGTGACGCCGTCGAAAACAGCGATTCATTGGATTGATTGTGCCTCTCAGTATAGCGTTCTAATCTCGCCTGAATAGACGGGAGAATTTGTCGCGGGCGACAATAAAAAACGCCGTGCCTGAGAATAGATCTCAAGCACGGCGCAAGGCTAAAGCCGTGAGGACGGTTACGACTAATCGCAGAAAATGAAGCGATGGTAAAGAGCCCACATGTCGCTGGGGTCGTCGCAATACGTGCCGAGCCACCGATCCTCCCTATCGCTCCCGATACGGAAGATGAGCGGGTGGAGGCGCAAATCAGCGATTGCTTCCATTGCGACGTAAACCCATTGGTCGTTCGGTTGATCTGGATACTGCAACCGAAGCTGCGGGCCGACTTCCGCAGGGCAAAGCTTCAGGCCGAGTTCAATTGCCCGTAAATAGATGTCGCGGAGTGGCGCTTTCTTGGTAAAACCAAGATCGCTGGCCGAAACATTCACGAGATTAACCATCGTCTCTTCCGTTGCCAGTGTGAACATAGGCTTCGTCATGATGACCGCCGCATATTCGTTTACGGTGAAACCGTTCTTCTCGATATCCTCTTTCAAGGACTTCGCATCCTGGTGGGTGCCGAGCTTGATCTTCTTCCAGATTGAATAAGTTCGCTTGACCGCTGACGTTAGTTCGCCACGGAGCATTTTGTTGAGGATTGAAAGATGTAGATCACCGCTTTCGCCAGAAAGTTTCTGGAGAAGGTCAGTGAGCGGTCCACTTGCATCGCAGAGCGCTATCCGAGCCATATGGGTCAGATTCCTTTCTTGTAGTGGCGCGCCTGCATATGAGGCGAGCGCTTCAGAAACCAGAATGACCTGGCGTCCAAGACGCTCGTCTCAATGCAATGGAAGAAGGGGAATATGATGGCACAGTCTATATGCGGGTGGGAACAAATCTGGCATCGAAAACGCTCGTCTTAACATGGGTTGTATGGAGGAAGGGCTGACGAAACAGGCTTTTAATTAGCTACACACATTATATATCATACATTGATATATGTCAATGTCGCGGATGATTGCCTGTAGTCGCTTCCGACAACCTCTCCCGTCTATGAAGTTTTCGTGCCCGCTATAGGATGTTCGTACGCTCCGGGCATAAAGGTCGAACCGGAGCGATGGGATATCCATACCCAAGGAAAGGTGGAGGGACCCCGCATCAAAATGGTGCGGGGTCTTTTCACTTAGGGCTCATCTACCAACGTTTTGTCGCTTCCGACAATATCTCCCGTCTATGAATTCTTCACGTCCGCTATATGATGTCGTTACGCTTCGATTCGGGGCCTTGGTCGAAGTGCAAATAAATAAAGGAGGGCCGTGGTTGTTGATTCCCCGTAATGATTGGACCGCTGTCATACATTGGAGGAAAGCGTTCGCTTGCGAAGCGGCTCATTGCGATATTCCCGGAGCATACGACCTACGTCGAAGCGTTCTCCGGGGGTGCGCAGGTGCTCTTCCACAAGCCGCCGTCCAAAGTCGAAGTAATTAACGATTTGGATGGCGAGATCGTGAACTTCTTTCGCGTGTGCCAGCACCATCAGGAGGAGTTGCTCAGGTATTTCCGTTTCTGCCTCGTGAGTCGCAGATCGTTCGAGCTTCAGAAAGCAACCGATCCTGCCACGCTCACCGACGTGCAACGGGCGGCACGGTATCTGTACCTCCTCAAGAACTCCTTCGCGAGCCTCGTGCGCAATCCCAATTATCATTGGCACGTTGTCCAACCACCGGGATTCAATCTCGAACGCCTTCCCGAGCTCATTGAAAATGCTCACAAGCGATTGGAACGGGTGCAGATCGAGAATCTTCCGTATGAGGATGTGTTGAAGCGGTACGACCGGCCATCTACTCTTTTCTATTTAGACCCTCCGTACTACAACCGCTACCTCTACCGCTACAACCTCACTCCGGACGACTTCGCAATCTTCGCGGAGCGTCTCGAAAAGCTGCACGGTAAGTTTGTTTTGTCGCTGAACGACGTGCCCGAAGTCCGCGCCCTGTTCCATCGCTTCCATATTCAGGGAGTAGAGCTCTCCTACACGGCCCAAAAAGTTTCTGGCCGCCGCTACCGCGAAGTGTTGATTACGAACTTCAAGCGGTAGGCCAGCTACTCGTAGGAGAGCGCGTACTCACCTGTCGCAGGGTACCCAGGGGCCTGGGTACCCTGGGCTCTTTTTGCTCTGTTGTTACTGACTCATCAGCCGCACCCCACACAATTGAACCGTGATGAAAGAATACGTCGAAAAATCCATTGCGGCGATCTGGAACCGCTTCCGGGGACGGGGACGCGGAGCACGGCACGAGGGGAAGGGGGTTGACCTTGGTCCTCGCGTGGTCGATGGCGAACTGATGCGGGCGCATGTGACGCTCAGCGATACGGAGCGCACGAGAGCTGCTGTTTTTCTGGGCACAACGGGAAGCGGTAAGAGTTCGCTTCTGCGGTATGTCCTCGCTCAGGACGTCGAAGCGGATCGTGGCTTCGCGTGTTTTGACCTGCACGGGGAGTTCATGCCGTTTCTTCTCGGCACTATCAATGCGCGGGAACGGCGGTTGCGCCAACATCTGAGCGACAAGTTGGTCATCGTGGACCCGACCGACCCTATCGTATCCGTCGGCCTCAATCCGTTGGAGCAGGAATCACCGGACTTCATCCGGATTGCGGAATTCTCCGAAGTGCTTCGCAGGCGCTGGTCGCTTGATCATTTCGGAGCCCGTACGGACGAACTCCTGCGGAATTCCCTCTACGTGCTCGCCGCCAATAGGCTCACCATCGTCGAGCTTTCACCGTTCCTCGTACACCCCGGATTTCGTGCAGCCTGCCTGAAGCAGGTGCCGAATGCCGAGGTTAAACAGTATTTCGAACTGCGCTACGACACGGTGAGCGAGGCCATGCGTGCGGTGATGCGTGAACCCATTCTGAATCGCACGTCAGCATTCACGAGTGTGGATGCCTTCCGACATATCGTCGGGCAAACTCGTTCGACGTTTTCGATCCAGGAAGCGATGGACGAGGGCCATTGGGTCATTGTGAACCTCGACAAAGGTCGGCTGGGCGAGCAGGCCCTCACCTTGGGCAGCCTGTTCTTCACCGCCTTCAAGAACGCGATCTTCTCACGGCAGAAGCGAGCCTTATTCACGCTTTACGTGGATGAGGCCCAGAACCTTCTCTCCGTCGATAGCGGTATCGAAACCGTGCTCGCCGAAAGTCGCAAGTTTGGCGTGGGCACGGTGCTCAGTCAGCAGCTCCTCGCGCAACAATCCGCGGAGACTCGCGATCTGCTTTCTGGCGTTGGCACGCAGATTTTTTTCCAACTCTCCAGCCCCGACGCGCAGCACGTGAGTAATGCGCTCGATGGTGGCAAGCCCTTGGCCGAACGCTTGAAGAATCTGCCGCAGCGTCACTGCGTGGTGAAAAGCGGTTCTGAGCGTTGGGTAGAAGTGTGTGTGCCCTATGTGCAGCAGCCCAAGGTCGATTACACCGATCTCCTGAACCGCTCCCGTTATACGCGGGGCCGGGTGCGCGCCCACATCGAGCGCGATATCGCTAAGCGGCAGGAACTCTTGCGGCACAAACCTGACGAGGTGTTGCATGACTGGGAATGATCGTCGGGGGCTTGTCCTGCAGGAGCGTGATCAACGCTTGTTCCGCGAGCTCGCCACCATGCGGGTGATCGACCGCGAGCAGGCGAAGACGGTCGCGCACTTCGGCTCGACGACACGCGCCAATGCGCGGCTCCTTGCCCTCATGCGCGCGGGCCTCCTGCGCCGGTTTACTCTCGGCACGACTGCCGGAGGGAAAAAAGCGCTCTATGCGCTTTCCGCGAAAAGTGCAGCCCTCATCGGCGTACCGAATCGTGGGCCGCGTCGCAGCCAGGACGAACCGCTCGTCGCTGATTTCTTTATTCAGCATCAACTCGTGATCAATGAGACGTACTGCACATTGAAATTCGGAGCACTTCCTTCGGGGGTGATCTTTGGCAGTTGGCGAGCGTTCTATGAACCCCTCGCTCCCGACCTCCGCCTGATCCCGGACGGCTACGTCGAACTGCAGACGCCGCCGGGGACCGTCGCGGCATTCCTTGAGGTTGATCTCGGCAACGAGACCATGACCGTGTGGAAGGAAAAGGTCAGGAACTATCTTCAGTTTGCTCTCTCGGGCGATTCGGAGCGCATGTTCAAACAAAGCCGCTTCCGGGTGCTCGTCATCGTGAACTCCGAACGGCGCTTGCGTTCGATCGAAAAAGTCATCGCGGTGTCCACCGAAAAAATCTTCTGGCTTGCAAGTTTGCAAGCAATTCGCAAGAGCGGCTTCTTTGCCCCGGTGTGGTTCCGTCCCACGGGAAGCAAGCCGCAGTTCTTGGTACCAACCCCATGAAGTACTGCTACCAATGCGGACGAATGACAGCGGGAGAGCCACTCTTCTGCAATTACTGCGGGCGGAGTTACGACCAGAAGTTGTGCCCCCGGTTGCATGTGAACCCGCGACACGCCGAAGTGTGCTCGCAATGCGGCAGCAGAGATTTTTCCACGCCGCAACCCAAAGTCTCACCGGGGTGGAAATTCCTGGGAGGTTCCCTCCACTGGCTTTCCGGCATGGTGCTCGGGATGCTCACGCTGGTACTTCTCATTGCCGTTCTCGAAGACCTTCTTCGTAGACCTGAAATTCAAAACGGCCTGATTGCTCTCGGGTTGCTGCTGTTCGCCTTGTGGCTCTTATGGGGCATGTTGCCCGACTGGTTTCGGAAGTTCGTTCACAAATCAATAAAACGGAAGGAGCGCCGCAGTGGGAACTAGGCAGGCGGGACGCGTGCAGATGATCAATGAAGAGCGGGAAGGGGCGGGTACTGCTACGGGTAGCGCTGCCCTAGTCTCAAGCGCGCAAAGTCCAACAAATCCGCGCACTTCAAGCCCTCGCGTAAACCCGACCTGCGTCTGTAATGACGCCCTCGGCGAGCCTCTCAACATCAACCGCGTTGCCGCCTTGCTCGGCTGTTCAGCCTGGACGGTGCGGCAGCGATATCTCCCGTCGGGTATTCCGCACTTCCGTATCGCAAAGACCGGCAAGCTCATGTTTCTATCGCAACCAGATCGTTCGATGGGTCCTTGAACAACAAGAACGAGAAAGGAGGTGAATACCGATGACACTCTACAAGCGTGGCAGCATGTATTGGGTCCGCCGTATCCGTCGATGGCGTCCGACACGCAAAATCGACGGGAACAAAGAACCGCAGACGGGCGGAACAAATCGACCAGAAACACAAAGAAGAATTGAACCTCGTGCGGCAAGGCATCGCCGAGCCGCATCCTGAAATGACCTTCGGCGAATTGGCTGCCCGCTTTATCGCCGATGCGTCTCCCAAACCTTTTCATCTCGACCGACTGAAAGTCCTCCTGCCGTATTGGAGTGAGACGCCACTCGGCGCGCATTACAAAGGCACTCGCACGGGAGTACCGGGCATATCGGCACAAGGCGAAAAGGAAACTTTCTGACACAACGATCAATCGCGATCTCGAAGTCCTGCGCCACATGCTCTTTTGGGCAGTGGACGAGGGAATCCTGCTCGCGAATCCGTTGAGTCGTGTGCTCATGGTGCGTCGAGCGCCGCAAGCCGCGCCTTATGGTGACGGTCACGGAAGAGGACAAACTCCTCGCCGCCGCCGCGCCGCATCTGCGCTCGATCATCATCGCCGCGCTCGATTCCGGGATGCGCCGGGGCGAGATCCTCACCCAGCGTCTGGGAGCACGTCGATTTCACCCGGAAGATTCTGTACGTCACGCCACTCGAAAACAGCGGGCGGCGAGGGTCGCGAGATTCCGCTTACCGAGCGGTTACTTGCAGACCTCGAAGCCCGTCGGAAACAGTCCGCAGGGTATCGTGTTCACGTTCGACAAGCAACCGATCAGCAGGATCAAGACGGCGTGGAAAGGAGCCTTGCGGCGCGCCGGAGTTGCGTTCCTTTCGCTTTCATGACCTGCGCCACTGCTTTAACACAAGGCTGCTCGAATCCGGGGTGCAAATGGAGATGCAGGAAGGCGCTCATGGGCCACTCGAGCGGAGAGGAGGTGAACTCGATTTACGTGCACGTCGAATTACCTGCCAAGCGCGAAGCAATTCAGAAGCTTGAACGCTGGGTTGCCGCGGAGCGAAAGGCAGCAAAAGAGAAAGGAAAGAAAAGGAGGATGCCAATGAACGAACCACAGAAAACGTCAGTGGCGATCCGGGAGGTGATCTTCAGGAACGCTGAAACATTGAACCATTTACTCCTCAGGCGGTTCGGCGATGTTGCCGACCACCTGAGTCGTCAGGAAGACCGCGCGGTGATCGGTGCGCTCGAAGGCGCAGAGGTGGACATAGGGAAGTTGCGTAACCTGATGCTCATTCTGCGCGACTACTTCGCACCGCCGCGTGAGGAAGGGGAAATGCATTGATAAAGCCACTCTTGATGCTCACAGTTCTTTTCAATGCGAACGAAGGCGTGTATTCGCTCCTCGGGCACAACCAAATTCCCGAAGAAGCAACGCGTCTTCGCGAAAAGTGGAACCCGCACCTTAAACCGGGCCTGTCGCTCATCACGCTTGAGCAGCATGGCACCCACACAACCATCGAGGCGCAATCCTGCCGAACCTGCCGTGCGATTGTGCGGCGGTCATCCGGATTGCAACCAGTACCGAAGTTTCAAAGGAGGAAGTCGTGACGGCAGAAAAGAAAACCGACCAAGCCCTGAAGTCTTCTGCCCAAGCTACCACAGGCGGACGCAAGGCGTGGACGCCGCGCTCGCCCATCGATGTGGTGCTTGATCAGATCGGCAAGCAGGAGAAGAAGGTTGCCGAGTTACAGAAGGAACTCGACTCCGAAAAGTCCATGCTCAGCAAACTGCTCCAGGCGAAACAAGTTCTGGAATCCACATAGCTCTTTATTTCTGGAGTCTTCCTCGTGAAGGCTCCTTTTTGTTGGGGACAGGAATGCGGCCGTGATGTGCGGGATGCAATTGGTTCACTGGTGGACATCGCTCATGGGGGCACTCGCAACAATTGCGCTCATTGTGATCGGTTTCGGCTTGATGCTTCGCAGGCTTGAGCCCAAAGAAGCAGCCAAGTACGGTGCGGCATTCGTCGGCGTCGCCATCGTTCTTATCTTGCTTGTTACCGACCTCGTCAAGCTGTGGTGCAGCATATCACTGTGGCAGCGGTTTGTTCTCGCCATAGTCGCCCTCGTCCTCTGGATAAAACTGTGGAGGCGAAATCAACCGCGAGTATCAAAAGGAGCCAAAGAATGAGAGTCCCGATCTTTGATCTTCAATACCGACAAGCGCGTGCCGTGGAGCAGGAAGGTTTTTTCCATGGCGCGCACGGCATCGCACCCGAAATCGGCACGGCGGAGATTGACGCGAGCTTCGAGGGCAAATGCCTCGCAGCAAGGCAATCGTCCCTTTCCCGCCTGAAACCCCTCGAAGCCAAGCTGGAATATCTGACCGCAGCGACGGCCGCCGTAGAAGAGGCTTGGCGTTCGATTCAAACCCTCATCAATCCTCACGAACTGAGGGTGGCGATGCCGGCATTTGCCGCCTTCGTGGGAGCGGCAGCCCTGGCTACCGAAGTAATCTTGCTCGCTCCCAGCCTGGACCTCCTCGACGTTACTGATCCCGCCCTGCAATTCGTGGGAGCTCTCGGTTTGGTTTCTTTCGCAAGCGTCTTTTTGCACTTCGCCTGGGAAACCATTGAAGAAAACAGCTACTCACATTTGTCTCGAATTGTTTGGCGGGTCATTGGTGCCTTGAGCATTGTCGCGCTCGTTCTCTGGGGCATCCTGCGGGGCTATCAGGTTGCGTTTGCGGCCAATATCCACGAGAACCAGCTGGGCAGGTTCCTTGCCGGGCATCCTCTGCTCTCATCGACCTTTTATGTCTTCGTGAGCCTGGGTGCGCCTCTCGCCGCTGCCGGTGCCTTCACGCAAAGCTCGCGGCACTTTCGCGACTGGTATCGCTTTCGAAAAGCCCAGCAACGGGCCGATCAGCATTCCCGTGAGGTGATCAGTACGCGAAAAAAAGTAGAAGCAGAGACGGAGTGGATCAGGCACGAGCTCAACAGGCTTGACCATGAGCGGCGGGAGGCGGTTGCCGCCTACCTTCGGCAACATGAGCGTGGCCAAAAGAATGGTGCCATCCAGTCGCCATTCTGGCTCGTGCAGGCGAAGGCGACCCTATCGGCGATGCTCACGCTACTCGTCGCTTGGTGGGCCTTCGCTCTGTCACCCTTCAGTTTTCTACTACCAGCGATAGCGTACTTGGGGGCGTTTATCTACTTTCGCCACCAGAGAATTCACCCCATGCCTGCCGAGTTCTATGACCTCGAGAAAGTGAAGTTTGTGGAAACCTCTGATGGTTCCGACTCCGATCATTTCCTTCCGCCTCTCGATGGTATCGGTCGGTTGGAACAGATGGCGGAGGTTCTCAACCTTCCCCAGAAAAGAGGCGACTAGATGCGGGCCATCACGTTCCTATTGATCGTCGCGATTTGTTTTGCAGGCTGCCTGAGCTGTCACCGGAACCCTGGTGCTTCGCCATCCCACATCGTGTTCCTCATTGATGTGAGCGCCAGCATCGAGAAAACCGCCGAGCAGGAGGCCTTCCGCGCGATTGCCGACACGATTACCAGGGCACGACGGGGTACCCTAATCACCGTCATTCCTATCACCGGCGATGCTCAGACTGAGGTGCAAGGAAAGATCCTGCACGTCCGCCCTCCGTCCCGACGGGAAGCCTACGATCAGGACAGAATACGCTTCGCGGGACAGGTGAAAAGCTTGCTCGAACGTGTGCAGGCTGACGCCTTGGCGCATCCTGGCGGCAAAACCGACATCCTCGGCACCATCGACGTAGCCGGCGAAGAATTCGCCATTGATGCACCTGGTACCGCGCGCGTCCTCGTCATTCTTTCAGATTTTCTTCAGGACGATGATGCTTTGAACTTTTCAGCCCATGATGCAATGCGCAGCCCAGCTTGCGCGCAAGTCCTCGCGCGGCAACTCGCAAGGGATAAACATCTGGCAGATGGCGTGCGAGTATTCCTTGGATTACTCAGCTCCACTGATTTGAAGCGGCTCGACCATCAACGCCGCGAGGCGATACAGGCGTTTTGGCGCGAGTATTTTGTCGCGGATGGCAGTAAACCCACCACGTTCACTGATGGCCCGGCGATGCTGCCTGACTTTTTAAGATAGGATGCGCACAATTGAGAGTGCTGACGATTTCCATGCCATAGCCCGGCTCTAATACCAGCCGGAGAGCCGCGCATAGCAGCGCTTTTCGAAGTCAGGATCAACATCATCTGGTTTCCACCGACGCGCCAGAGACACCCGCATTAACCGACCGGCATTAATACATTCAACCGGGGCTGCCACTCCGACATAGCTCAGGTGACGATTACTTTTAGGTTGGAAATACCCAGCTTTGCCACGATCATCATTCTTGAGGATAAGGTCAAGGGAAGGAATCCAGAAACCCGTCGCGCCCTCTGGAATAGCTTACTCCCCGATGTAACCAGCTCCGTTTTGGGTGAACTGAATCTTTCCTTCGAACAACGAGAGAGCTGGAGCGACACTTGAATGAGCTGTTCGCTATAGTCGAGATCGCCAAAAAGCGGTGCATGGCGAGCGGAGCGTCCCATACCATACGTTGCCGCTGGTCGTGCTTGTGGTGCTGCTACTGATCACGCTTCCGGTGTTTGCGCAAAACGTTAATCATCTTGAGGGGATTCTGTTCGATGTGAGCGGATCAATCGGAAGAGGCGGCGCAAATAGCGACCTCTTCCGCGAGTATTTGGTTTCCATTGATAGATTGCTCGCAACGGAGCCGCCGAACAGCCGCGTGTGGTTTCGGTGATCTCGACCGATTCCTTCGGGAGCGTTCGTGAGTTGCTGCGGGGATGGACTCCGGACGGTCGGGGTGTGTTTACTGACAATCTCAACCAGGCTCGCCGCGAGCTCGTGTCCAACTTCCAATCACGGGCGGCGGGTCTTGCGCCGGTGGCATCCGGCACCGACATCATCGGCGGCCTGTGGCACCTGAAGGCGCTGGTCGAATCAGGCAACGCTTCGGACCACTCGACGAAGGACATTTGGATTCTTTCGGACATGATGAACGAGACTGCCGAACTTCCGATGCCAGGCTTGATTCCTACCGGCCCCGACGGGATTCTGAAACGCGCGAAAAGCAACCACCTTGTAGTCCCGCTGACCGGCTACCGCATTCACGTGCTTGGTGCATCGCCCTCGGGCATGAATCCGTACGCATGGAACACGATAAAGGCATTCTGGGCGCTGTACTTTCAGGTGGCGGGGGCGGAGCTGGCGTCCTATTCGGCGGAAGCGCGGAGTGAAAGAGACTGAGTGGTTTGACGTGACTATAACGGATGTGTCACACGCGAGTCATTGTGGCTTTACTTATGCACCTTGACTTTGCCCAAACACATGCTTCAATTAGTACAACAACACGCTCCCTCGTCCGGAGCTGAATATTCCAGCATTGATTGATGAATACAAAAAATAAACTGATGGCAGCGCTCGTGCTTGCGGTATTCGTTTTGCCGGGTATCTCGTTTGCACAAACTATGTCCCCTGCGCAGCTGCAGCAGGAAATCCAGAGCCTAACGGCGGAATTGCAATCGCTTGAAACCCAACTTGTCGCCCAAGGCGGATCAGCGCCCTGGTGCTATACCTTCAATACCAACTTAACCATCGGGATGTCCGGTTCTGCGGTTTCTGCTCTCCAGACCGCAATAGAGAAAGACGGCGAATCGGTGCAGGTCACAGGTTCCTATGACGACCAGACCGCTTCGGCTGTCACCGCCTTCCAGGAGAAATACGCTTCGGATGTTCTTGCTCCGTATGGCCTGAGCTACGGCACGGGCGCGGCACGCGGAATGACGAGGGAAAAGCTCAATAAGCTCTTTGGATGCGGAAGTACATCCGGCAATCCGATCGCAAATCCAATCACTGTCTCCATATCAAGTTCGACTGCTTCCTCGACTACCTTCGTTCCGCCGATTCATATTTGTCCCGCGTGGGTATGCAATGGGCCGAAACCGATCGTCCTGCCGGTGACCGTTTCAACACCAACAACGACTGTGCAGAATGTTATCGTCACGCCAACGAGTCTAAGTTTTACGGTCGCACAGAATGGTGCCGCTAATCAAACTTTGACCGTAGCCGCCCCCTCGGGAATTGCATGGTCTGTAAGCACCAATCCACCCCCTAACACTCCAACCTCTTGGCTTGGAACTGCTTATGCGTTCAATTGTGGAAACACTGCTTGTGGCAATGGCTCGGTTGGTGTGACTGTCTATGATGGCCTTGCGGTCGGGACATATAATGGCTCGATAACTATCTCGGAGAATTTCAGCGGTTCAAAAGAGATTATTCCGGTAACGCTTAACGTAACGGCGACCGGAGCCACCACATCAACAACGGTTACCTCTTTACCGACGACCGCTGCTCAGCCCCTTACTGTACAGGTCGACACTTCCACTCCTGCTGCCGGAGAGATTCAGACGGGATCGACGGGCAATTCTCTGCTTATCTTTGACATGACGAATCCGAATAGTGATCCGGTGAGGGTTACCGCATTGCATGCCAATACGGGATATTACGTGAGTTCGACGGTAACGCTGGCGGGAGAGACGAGTTCTGGTGGCGTGGAACAGTACAATAATGTGACACTCTACGATATAACCAGCGGAAACAGAGTGCTCATTGGAACGTTCCCAGCATTTTCCTTGAGCACATCAAGTCTCATTGGCTTTGGGTTCAACTCCGTTATTTACCCTTCGAATCTTATTATTCCCGCACAATCTACGGGAAAATATCTTATCACTGGCGACGTAGCCTCATATAGGGTTGATCCTGCGATAGTAGGAGCCGATACGGGAACGACCATTGTCGGAAGTTCGATAGTAACACCTGCGGGTGTTACCGAAAGCGTGGCGGGCACTACTGCGATAGATCAAAACGCCAATGCAATAGTCGGAGTCTCTGGGTATGCGGAAGGAAGTCCGATGAATATTGTCCAAGGACAGTAACATAGAATCTCCATGACAATCACTGCACAATCGTCGGAGCAGATGATATTGCAAGATGGCAACACTTTCAGGGGAGTTATACTTGGGTTTATTGTTACCATACTGGCTTCATGGATAACATATTACGTCGCAACCCATCCTACCCCCGGCGATTCCCCTGCGGCTCCATGGATACTAGGTCTATTCATTATTGTTGGACTGGCTATTCTTTTCGGAACCTCATCGATTTCTGTCATCATTGACAAAGCTCACGGTACGGTTACGTTTGGCCGTAAACGACTTACGGGAACCAAGTCGGTAACCTATAACACCGCCGACGCGTTGCGTGTAGAATTGCGCCAAGGCATCGACATCGAGAGGGGAGGAGGTGGGCCTCATGGCGGCGGTAGCGCACGTCAGGTGTATGATTCGCAGTCAGTTCTTGTTTTCAAGAACGGGGACGAGATGCCACTAGAGAACCAGAAGCGTCGTGACAGCGTAAGCGTCGGCCTTATCGGTGGCACAGGCATCATGCTTAGCGGCAAGGGTAGGGAACTTTCCATCTCCCGGCAAGTTGCGACGTTCATGGGCATCCCGTTCGAAGAGGTGGGTAATCCAGGGCCAGTAGGCATTGGCTCGGGCGGAATTCAGCCTTAGAAAACGATGATAATCCGCTTAGGGGAACGCACCCTCATTGACGAGGCTGGCAGCATGGAACAGGCGCTGGCCAGCGCCGCAGTGAGTTCAGCAACCGCAACACCAAGCCGCGCGGGAGAGCGAAGGCACTTTCCGTACACAGTTCGAAGTAGTGCATCATGGCGCGACTGTAAATTGACCCTGCGCGCTGGCGCTGCCTCCTTGTGCTTGGTTAGGATTCGTGACCACAAGAGTGTACGTACCTGCCGGGAGCGAGAACGCCGATGTCGTCACCGTGTTCCATGGGAGTGTCGTGTTGGGCCATAAGCTACGAACTAATGACAAGCTCTGACCAGTCACTTGGTACTGGGTATCGAACACCAGTCCGCTGCCATTGATCGTCAATTGGCAGCTGAGGTTAGCGCTGCATGGGGAAGTGGAGTTGTTCAGCACTGCGTTCACAGAGCTGATAGAGGGGGCTGGATCAGCAACGGTGAAGGCAATATTTTGGTTGCTGACATTCGCCACGGGCTGAACCACCCAAAGCGTAACGGACTGATCGGTCACCGAGATTGTTGAGCCAGAACTCGCAGACATGGCGAACAATCCGTTTACTGAGGGTTGCAAGTTGATTGTCAGGTGACCGGAATCAACATACTGCATCTGAATAGGACCGCCGCCAAACGAGTAGACTCCTGAGGTGCTGCGAAAGTTTGATCCGGAAATGGTGAGTTGATGCTGACTACCGTCTGCGACAACGACGCTCGGGGTTATGGAGGAAACAACGGGCGTGGGCCAGAATGCTCCAAGGCAAAACTGCTGAATTGCACTCTGTTTATTTGAATCTGTCACTTGTACATTGAAGTTCTCAGCCGGAGCTGAACCGTACCATGTGCTACTGTTTCCTGAAGCGCAAGCGCTGACGGTGGTTGGTGTTCCACTGAGGACACCCGAGCCGGATAGCTGGAGGCCGGGATCTGGGCTGCTACCGACAAAGCTCCATGTGTACGGGGGAACTCCCCCGGTCGCGGCAAAGGTGTACGTGTAGGGACTTCCCACGTTGGCAAGCGGCAGCACTGCCGCCGGAATCTGCGGGGGAGGGGACGAATCGACAATGATGGTAAGCGTTTCACTAGCCGTATCGTTTAATGAATCCGTCAGCGTGACTT
Organism: uncultured Acidobacteriota bacterium; assembly: GCA_963737175.1. Taxonomy (GTDB): domain Bacteria; phylum Acidobacteriota; class Terriglobia; order Terriglobales; family Acidobacteriaceae; genus TOLSYN. Next base: position 348,029 of record CAVTRQ010000006.1, read on the forward strand.
GGATCGGATAGCTACCTGATGCAGTTGGCGTGCCTGAAATCTGCAACGAACATTGGGTGCAGTTGGTGGTTGGTGCGCTCAGCAAGCCCTGTGGCAAATTGCCTTGGATCGACCACGTGAAGCCGGTCTGGCTCCCACCTGAACCGGCAATGCCTTGCGAATAGGCAACTCCCACTTGCGCGCTGGGAAGCGCGGCTGGGGTGATTCTTAGCGGCAGCAAAATGACTGTAATCGGATAGGTCTCCATGGTACTGTCGTTTTTCGAATCTACTGCGTTAAATATGACTTGGTAGGTTCCAGGCTTGCTTGGGGTTCCAGTAATGAGCCCAGTGGTAGGGTTGAGAGTCAATCCTGGTGGCATTCCAATTGCGCCCAGAGTGATTGGTGGCACGCCTCCGGTCGTGGGAATGGTGATCGAGTTCCCGGAACTGCCGGTTACAAACTGGAAATTTGTCGGTGAGTACATGAGCACAAAAAGACCGGGCCGATATGTAACGCTGAGCCACGCGGAGGCGTCAGCGCCCGCCGAATCCTGTACCAGCACCGAGAAGGAAAGCGTCTGCGTATTTGACGCGAGGACAGGTGTTCCGCTCATCACGCCGGTACTGGCGTCGATCGAGATTCCATACGGAAGATAGCCGCTCCCGAGGCTCCACTTGTATCCGCTGCCTGTGCCCCCCGTCGCGCTCAGGGGGAAGTAATAGTTGTCTCCGCCCAGTATATCCGGAACCGACGTTGTGGTGACCTGAAGAGGGGGGCGCACCTGTGCCGTCACCTGCACCGTAACTGGTGAATTGGTCGCGCTTGTTGAGGTAATCGTGAGAGTTGCATTGTTTGATCCGGTGGCTAAGCCTGACGGATTAACATTCAAGGTAATGTTTTCAGGCGCTGCCCAGTTTTCAGATGAGTGACCGTCAACAAGGAGCCAGGGTTGGTTCGATGTGATGGTTCCTGTCACGTTGGCTCCCGCAGAACCAGCGATCACCAGAGAGATAACAGCGGCAGTGGTCGAACCAGGAGCAAATACAGGGCTCCATGATGCCGGCGACACGGAGATAATCTTCAACTTGGTGTTCGCATCCGGATTAACTGTCCATGAGATCAGTGCACTCTGTGTTCCGGTCTTGTCGTCAGATATAGCGGCGGCGTAGTTGCCGGTGGCTGTTTCTGTAATCGGGGCGAAACTAAACAAAGTACCGGATGCCTGCGCATGGTAGACGTGGTTCGTATTGTCCGGGTTGGTGACGTGCGCGGTTACGCCGCCATTCGAGGTCGCACCGTTTCCGCTCAAGGTGAAGGAAGTCGTGTTGATTACTCCGCTAGTCGGGGTCACAGAGACTTGCAATGCGGCGGCAGCGGTGGTGGTCCAGGAGACCGGCTCACTCAGTCCAGAAGTCGAGGTATCGGTATAGACGGCTGTATACGTTCCTATTTCGGCCGGAGCGTATGAGAAAGCGAACGCGCCATTGCTTGAGGCTGCCGTCGTAGTGTTCTGCACGGAATTATCCGGCAAGGTCAGCGTGGAACGGACGGTCGCTCCGGGTGTCGCGCCCCACCCGCTGACCGAGAAGGTTGTAGTGCTCGCGGCTCCGCTGGCGGGTGAGACTTGTGCGTAAATTCCGTCGGCGAGAGCGATGGTGAGCGGTGCACTGGAATTCCCCGTTGTCTGATCCGTAAAGACAAGCGTGTATGCGCCTGCATTAGGTTCAAGGAAGGGGCCGTAGTTGAATTGTCCCTGACTGTTGGCGGTCAGATCGGTAACGAAAGCAGACCCGCTGGGCGGCGTCACCGCAAGTACCACGGTCTTTCCTGGTGTTGCTCCGCTGCCGCTGGCGTTGAAGTCGGTTGAGCCAATCAGTCCTCCGGTAGGCGCGACAGTCGCGCTGAGAGGACCAGCAACATTGAAGCTGAAACCTGCTGACTGACTGCCGTCAGGATTTGTGAGTTGAGCGGTCCAAAGTCCGCTGTGGTCCAGCGTAGCCGATATAGTTGCTGTGTCTCCTCCTGTGATTTGTGCATTGATCGGCCACAGGCAAAGCTGAGAGAAACAAAGGACGACAGTTGCTCCCGACTCGAAGCCCGTCCCGCTGAATGCAACCGCTTGCGCGGCGGTCATCATTTGTGGCGTATTGGAGGCGAGCGCGCTGATAGTTACGCTCGTGGGAGGTGGATACACGATGAATGGAAATATGTTCGAGTTTCCGGTAGCGTCTGTGACCTGCGCCGTCCAGTTTCCCGGCGCGAGCACAGCATTCAAAGCGACGGAAGACGGTGAGACTGAAGTCGGGGTGTAGAGGGAGCAACTGCCCCCGGAGCACAGATCGGCCGAGACGACCGTAGGCAGGTTGGTTCCAGTCAACGAGATCGGCTGAGCGGTCGAAGAGGATATTGGTTGCTGCGGTACTATTGCGGTTATAGACGCCATCGTCGGCTGATACGGGCCTGAAGCTTGCAGGACGGTATCTGGACCGAAGAGAGTGAATGTCAGATCAAAGCTTTTGAAGAAGTCGGTCAGATATCCAGTTGTGCCAACCTCCCCATCGACTTCCCAGCCGACCGTCCACCATGGGGTGGCGGTGGGATTAACCGTTACGTCCAATTGGGGGCTGACTGCAACATACGGGGCCAGAACTCCCAGAGCCATATCTGCGTCAAGTTCGGCGCGAAGATATCCTGAGATGGTGGCGCTTCCCTGAATCTGAGGTGGTTGTGCTTGAGAGACCTGGCCGCTGAAGGTGTTGATCGGAGTTGCATTACCGTTTGAATAATCAAATCCAGCTGACAGCGACCCGCTCTGACTCGCCTCGGCGGAAAGGCTTGCATTCGCAGAGCCCGTTGCCCCCGCGTACACGTTCAAGACTGGTGTCACGACAAGGGACGCAGCTGTTGGTAATGGTGCCGTGAACAGAAGTGACCGCGAATCGAACCCACTTACAGCGGCACTAAGCGATGTCGTGAGGTCAGAGCTCTCACCAAGGTCCACCTCAAAGTGAGCCGCGTTGATGAACCCATAACTCCAGTCAACTGATGATTCGACATTCGGGCAAAATTCGAATGTTCCGGAAATAGTGATGCTGTCAGTCAATGAGCCGGTATTAGCATTGAGCGCCACATCTACCGGCTGGAAGAAGAGGTTTGGTTGCCCGGAACAGGGATCGGATGTCGAGCTTTCCGCCGTCATCGCGGGGCGGCGAAAGACACGAACCCCTTTGGCCACAGATGTCAAACCAGCAATTGCATTGGAGTCCAACTGTTGGGAAACGCTCGCCTTATATTGCTGATAGGCATCCATCATGGTTGCAGGTGAGTTCTGCACAATGTACCAGCCGGCTGAGAGTACAACGGAATTTACCTTGACGACCTTTCCGTTAGGAATAGCCATACAGGCTCCGACAATCAGAACATCTCCGGGATTGAGGGACTGAGCCACCGTGCTCTGCCCGGTGATGATCAAAGTGCTATTGTCAGCGCCTAACAAAAGGCTTGAGAGGCCCGTCGTATCGAGCGTCTTGGTTGTGTCGGCCATAACGTTGTAGTAGTCAACCTTCGCGTCGACAACCGTGCCGTTAGGAATGTTCACGGTCGTCGAGGCCGTGACTGGCAGATAGGTATTAGTGCCGAAATGAACTGAGCTGGCTGTGATGGTATAAGAGCCGTAAGAAAGATTCTGAAGCGTCTGTGAGCCTGTAACCTGGGACGAGTAACCACCTGGACCAGAGACCGAAATTGCTGCATTCGCGCCGCCGGGAAGATCGGCGACCGAAATGGACAACGTCCCAGCAACGACCTGGAACGGGGCAGCATTGGACGGGCCACCTCCCGGAGTTGGATTTGCAACGGTGATGGCCAGTGTTCCACTAGAGGATTCAGCACTAGCGGGAATCTGAGCCGTGAGTGACGTTGCCGAGACATAGGAGGTTGTAAGAGGAGTTCCGTTCAGGCTGATTATGGATAGAGGGACAAAGCCTGTGCCGGTTACGGTAATCGGAGTTCCGCTGCTATTGATTGCGGCAGACGTCGGCGAAACAAAAGACACCGTTGGGGCTGGATACGCGAGTGACAGGATCGACGTCCCCGACTTGGTGTTGTCCGATTGGCTCGTGGCGCTTACGTTCACCGACGCCGGTGTTGGCAATGTCGCTGGAGCCGAATACAGCCCGGCCGCGGAGATCGTTCCCACGGTGCTGTTGCCGGACGCAACGCCATTGACCTCCCAGTTTACTGCGGAGTTGTAGCTGCCGGTCCCCTGGACCGACGCGGAACATTGATTGGTCTGCCCCGCCAGCACATACGATTGATCACATGTGACGAAAACCGATGCGATGGAAACGGCCGCCGTAACGGTAACGGGTGCGGGGCCGGACTTCGAAGAGTTTTCGGTCGAGGTCGCGGTGATCGTTGCCGTCCCCGTCGATGAGGGCGTGAAAATGCCGGAACTACTCACCGTTCCAGCGCTTGTAGGACTGACAGACCATGACACCGAGGAACTGTAGCTGCCGGTACCGGTCACCGCCGCGGTGCAGGATGATGTCTGACTGGTGTTGATGGAGCTTGGGGAACAGCTTGCGCTGACGGAAGTGATTGTCGGAGTGGCAGGAGAACTACTTCGGCCGCCCCCACCGCACCCCGTGATGACGGCTAAGGCCGCTGCCGCGACCGCGAGAGCAATATATTGTTTAAGAGTCCGTGCAGTCGAGTTCGGCAATCCGGTCTTTCGCATCATAAAGTCCCCTTCTGCCACTGGCCCACATTAGGAGCGGGCTTGCCCATAAACTTCGCGGGGTACACAGCGGAGCCCAAACAACGTCACTGGAATAGCGACTGCGTTACGATCTTGGAATTACGTCCCTAGGGACGGCTCTCAAGGTTTTGGTTGGAGAAAGACTGATGATCCGCGCGCGCGGATTCTTAGTTCCGTGACCTGGCTCACCATCTAGTGTGAGCTCGTATGAGTTTCCAGCGCCGCAGACTTCAACAGGGCTCAACGTGACCCAACACAACTCGCAAAATCAAAGCGCTGAAAGCTATTGAATCAAGGCGACTTAGCCAAAACGCTTGAATCCGGTTCGGGACCGGGTTCCCCACCTAAAGCTCCTCCCTTATAGTCAATCAGTTACAGCGGTCCTATTGTTGGAATCTGGGGGTTCTTGGAGGTTCCTTGAGCACAATTTCGATTACACCCAGCCGATCCCGTCATAAGTTACCAACAGAAGTTCCTCAATTGGTACCACTCAGCAGTCTCGGTGGAGACTCGGCGGCGCGCCAGATGCTTGAATACGGACTCGGGTAGCAGATTGTGGGGGCGAGGCAAATGGACGGCAGCACCTAAAGTATGGAGGAGAGCGGGTCGCATGGATAGCCGGTGCTCGCACCCTTCAGCCTCCCCAGAGAGGTGCAGCGGCTGTGGGCAGTGTAGCCGAGGCCGAAGTGCCTGGCCCATGAGTTCGTCCGGACCGTCAGGTGGCCGAGCAGTGAGTGTTGACACCGACCTCGCCTTTGGTATGCTTGCCAGAGGCTTTCCCAAAAGACGCAGACCCATGCCCGAGAAATCGGTTTCAAAACCGATCAAGTTTGTTACCTTTGCTACGGCATGGGGGTCGATGCATGGCGGAATTAACTCATTCAACTACGATTTTACTATCGCACTTGCGCGATCAGTGAACTGTGGTGTGGCCTGCGTGGTTCCTGGAGCTTCAACCGACGACATAGAAAGTGCAAGAAGTGAAGGAGTCGTACTCCTGCAGCTTGGCCCTGAACCTAAAATAGAATTTGACCTCGGATCGGAATCTGCTGTTTCGGAAATCGAAAGTCTCAGTCCTGTCGAATACCTGGATTGGGCACGACATTGTCACAGTTGAATTTGCCGCAAACGTGTGCAGAATATCCAACCGAGGACTGTTCGGCGCAATAATGCACCAAAGCAATAACGACTACGCGGGAGTCAAGGTCAGCGTCCGTCGCGACCATTTCCCAAAAACGATCCAGTGTAGGCGCAGGTGTCATTGACGGGGACGTTAAGCCCGTTCAGGAGAGATCCCGTTTGACTCGTTTCTGGTGCGTCTAGCCCGGAATTAACTCCTCAATTGCAAGAATTGAAACGAATTGCAATTAATTCACTTAGATCTCACCGCATCGAGCAACCCTGGACTACTCTGCTGCGTCGGAAGATGGGTGAGTACAAGCTCGGCTTGTTGCGCCCTAGGGGAACAAACTACGAAGCCATACCATAACAGTGAACGACAATAAATCCGAAATCGCAATTGAGTTGTCGTGGGTCTCGCAGTCCTTAGCCCGATCTCGAAAAGGGATCTGATGGCATTTCAGCGCGGCACCAATTGCCGCGCGGAGGAGTGAGCGAATGTCCCGTCATCTTTGGAAACTTGTTTTTTTTGTGTTCTTCGCATCTTCCATTCTTCAGGCTCAAGGCAATATTGGATTCAGCTGGGTACACAGTTGGGGTGGCACTGGCGCTGACATCGGCAATTCCGTGGCTGTTGATTCAACGGGCAGTGCTTACGTTGCGGGATCTACAACCAGCTTCGGCGCAGGCGGACAAGATGTCTTGCTTGCGAAATACGATGGCGCAGGCAACTCGATTTGGACAAGGACGTGGGGTGGTTCAGGCGACGATTTCGCCTATGGCGTACTGGTCGATGATAACAACAATGTCTATGTTGTAGGTGGTACCGACAGCTTTGGTGCGGGGTGGTATGACGTGCTGATTTTGAAGTTTGATAGTTCGGGCGATCTTTTATGGGCGCGCACATGGGGTGGTGGCAGCTTTGATGTCGGCTATGATCTGTCATTTGACCAAAGCGGAAACCTGGTCATCGCGGCTGAGTCTTACAGCTTTGGCAATTGTACTGTTCTTCTAAAAATGAGCACGGATGGGGCAGTCTTGAGCGCCAATACGTGGAAGGGTCCCGCCACCTACGACTCTGCCTATTCGATTACCGTTGACGCAAATGGAAACACGATTCTAACGGGGATCAGTTGGGACTACAGCGCGAATCCGGAACACAACACGATTCTGGTCCTCAAGTATGACAGCCAGGGAAATCTACTCTGGAATCGAAACTGGTCTGGCCCTGGAGAAGATGAAACAGGCGGCAGAAAGACGGTGCGCACTGACGCCCAAGGAAACATTTATATCGCAGGTCGAACTTGTATTGCCCCGGGTAGTTGCGACTTCGACGCCCTACTCCTCAAAATTGACCCCAATGGCAATCTTCTCGGGGCGCAGAAATGGGGCGGGACAGGTGATGACACAGCGAACGCTCTTTGGCTTGACTCCAACAACAACCTATCTATGGTTGGTTCGACGTCAAGTTTCTTCGGAGGCATTCAAGCGGCACTTATCCAGCAATACGACCCCAGCGGCAATTTGGCGGTCAGCAAGGTTTTGGTCGCAAGCGCGGCATCAGGGCTGAACGGCCTGACCGCCAGCGCGTCGGGCGGATTCATTGCTGCGGGATCTGCGCCAAATAGTTCTGGAAGCTGGCAAGACACTGGTATTGCTTCGGTCATCGCTTCGGGTTCTCTGTCAACACCTTCGGGTACGGTCAATAGCCCGACGGGCAGCTTAGGAATTCCCCAGGGCACAATTGGTACACCGATCGGTACCGCTGACACGGGTGGCGGCGGAACAAATGTATTCCTGCTAGGTTTCAGTTTCGGAGTGGCCCCCGTCATCCCGGGTTACCCAGGCTACCAAGCCCCTCCGACAAGTAGCGGGTCGCAACAAAACAACCCGACATCAGCCTACGCGAGTGAACCGGTAAACACGGGAACCGGCAACTACTACTACCAGCACACCGATCTTGCCATTCCCGGTCGCGGATTGCCGCTTGCCTTCCAGCGCAGCTATAACGCACTGGACAACTACGCCGGGCCGCTGGGTGCGAATTGGAGTCACGCGTATAACGTCGTATTGACTGAAACGGCAGCCGGAGTTGCCAGTATTCGCTTTGGAGACGGGCACGGCGAGACGTTCACGCTCACTGGTACAACTTATGTGCCGCAGCCTGGCGTTTTCAGTACGTTCGTCGCGAATGGTGATGGCACCTACACGCTCACGCAGAAAAACCGGACGAAGTACAACTTTTCCTCGGCGGGCAAGCTGACGAGCATTGCCGACCGGAACAGCAATACGGTCACGCTGACGTACGATGCGGGCGGCAATCTCACGCGGATTACCGGCCCTTCAGGCCGTAACCTCGTCCTCACCTCCGATGCAAGTAACCGGGTCACCATGATCACAGACCCTATCGGGCGTACGGTTCTCTACGCATACAGCTCCAATAATGATCTCGCAAGCGTGACCGATTCGGCTGGTGGGGTTACCCAATACGCCTACGATGCGAGCCATCATGTCACCTCAATTACGCAACCCAACGGCGCTACGCTATTGCAGAACACATACGATGCACAGGGACGCGTGATCATGCAAGCGAACGGCCGCGGCTTTTCCTGGACCTTCGCGTACAACACACCAGGTGTAGGGCAGACGACGATCACCGATGCGCGCGGCGCGACTACAATTCACACCTACGACGCCTCCCTGCGCATTATTAGCATCACTAATGCCTTGGGCCACACCGTGGGGTATGCGTACGATGCGAACAATGACCGAATCAGCGTGACCAACCAGAACGCAAACACGACCAGTCTTGCCTACGACGGGCGCGGCAACGTTCTCAGTATCATCGATCCTCTCCTGAATACGACCACATTCATCTATGACGGTAGCAACAATCTGCTCACAGCGACGAATCCCAAGGGGAAGATCTCAACATTTGCGTACGATGGGCATAGCAATCTGACCACGGCCCAGGATGCGTTGGGAGACAAGACGGGATTCGCATATGACGCGTATGGGGAACTGATCTCCAAGACTGATGCGAAAGGCCATAGCACCACGTTCATCTACAGCCCGTTTGGCGACCTGACGGGCATCACAAATGCGTTGGGGAATTCTACCGGCTTGGCCTATGATGGCATCGGGCGATTGGTCTCGATCACAGATGCCAACCACCACATTGCCACCTCTACCTATGACGCGCTCGGGCGAGTGACAAAGGTCGCCGATCCGCTCGGGAACAAGACGCAGTTCGCCTACGATCCGGTTGGCAATCTTCTCAGCATCACGGACGCAAACGGCCACGTGACCACCTACGGCTATGATTCCGTGAACAACCTCGTGGCCGTGACCGATGCGCTCGGGCATGTGACGCGTTACGCGTATGACAAAGACAACAACCGGGTCTCGTTCGCGAATGCCAAAGGAAACGCGACCTCATATGCATACGACAGCCTCAATCGCCTGACGAGCATCACCGATCCGCTTTCGTTTGTGACTTCCTATTCGTATGATCCGGTGGGGAACGTCCTGGCGGTGACTGACGCGAAGGGTAACACAAATCAATTTGCTTACGACGCCCTGAACCGGCTCCTTAACACCGCATACGCGGACGGCAAGAAAGTCGCCTACAACTATGACGCTGACGGCAATCGAAGCAGCATGGCAGATTGGCACGGAACAACCAGCTACAGCTACGATGCGCTGGATCGGCTGACCTCGGTGACCTATCCCGGCGGCAAAACAGTGGAATACACGTATGACGTCGTTGGTAATCGTGCCTCGCTGAGCTACCCTGATGGCAAATTGTTGAACTATTCCTACGATGCCACGAACCGCCTCTCACAAGTCATTGATTGGCTCGGACGCGGAACGAACTACAGCTATGACCCCGCAAGCAATTTGATGAAGACCTTGTATCCGAGCGGCGCTGGGATGGGATTCAGCTACGACGCGGCTAATCGATTGACGCAGCTAGTGAATACAGAAAAAGGGATCTCGCTTACGCTTGCTTACGCTCTTGATCCTGTAGGCAACCGGACGGTGCTCAGCGTGGATGGCATTCCAACCATATTTACGTACGACGCTCTGAACGAACTGGTCAGCGCTCAGCTAGGGCCGATAGTCCCCACAAGAACTACCTGGACCTATGATGCGGTGGGCAATCGCTTGCAGGAAGCGTCGCTATTCGGGACGACAAAATACGCATACGATGCTGCTGACCGCTTGCTCACGGGGGGTACGCGTACGTTCACCTATGACGCGAACGGAAACCAGACTTCAGTTGCTGACGCTTCGACTCGCCAGACGCGAACCTTCACCTACGACGCAGCCAATCGGATGACGGCTGCTACGGGGACGAAGAACAGTTCCTTCGCCTACGATGGTGACGGCAACCGGATCGCGCAATCGGTTGGAAGCGGCACATACAATTACGTCAACGATGTCGTCGCAGGGCTTCCGGTCGTACTTCAGGAGTCCGGGCCGGATGGAAATATCACCTACGCTTATGGGCACGACCTGATTGAGGAGGCTGCGCCTGCCTTCAATTACTTTTATCAGTATGATGGTCTCGGAAGCGTGATCGGCCTCAGCGACGCCAAAGGAATCCCACAAGCAGCCTACGCCTACGATGCATGGGGAAATACGCTTCTCTCCGTGTCCGACAGCGTGGGAACAAAGAACAAATTCCACTTTACCGGTGAAGCCCTCGATCCAGGCACGGGGCTGTATTATTTGCGAGCGAGGTACTACGATCCAAGTCTGGCTCGGTTCCTGGGCCATGATCCGTTATCAGGTTCTCCAACAATGCCTCTGTCCAACAATCGATATCAATATGTGTTAGGGAATCCTCTACGCTATCGAGACCCGAGCGGCATGACTACGCAGGATACCGCGCAAGGCTCCGAGTTTAGTCCGTTAGCATTAGGCTCCACTTTGCCTAATACAATCAGCAACCCAAAGTTCAATTCAGGAGCAGGCGTTGTCTGCGAGGGAGTGGCAGAATGTGTATCAGACGCGCTGACAATAGTAGGCAGCGTCCCGGGTTTACAGGCCTCAGCTTCTGACGCGGCATCGTTGGGATCCCTAATCGCTGATGCCTATCGCGACACCAATAACGCCAATGCAAATGTGCCAAACAAGCTGCTTTCATTGGGTTTTGACTTAGGCCTCTTTACCCTTGGGGTTGTTAGTCCTGAGGCAGGCGCTGTCGTTGGATTAGAACTGCTCCTGCTTAATGAGTCTGTATCAGCGCCAGACACGTTGGGCGCAACGACGCCAAGCGTCGCGGCACCCATTGGTCCCTTACCACGTTTATAAAATGGCTGGCTAATGCCATAAGACAGTAGCTAACCCATATGCCGAATATCCCATAAAGGTGAGGAGCGCAATAAAGTTCGCTTCTCGGGCTTTAATATAATCATGATTGCGCCAGCGGAGAGTAGCGACAATTCCGGCAAGTGCTGGATGCATAAGTACTGAACCAATGCACACAACCATCAGCTCCTGCCAAGTCAAGCCATCGTTGTTGCGTACAAACGCCAGTGGGAAGAGAGCGGATAGCGACTTCAAAGAAGTGGGCCGCCCGTACTTGAGAAGAAAAGTGGTCGTCGCCAGCCAGATGACGAATAAGAGAATATTTATCAGATACCAATTATCGCTGTGATGTCTTAGTGTGACCAAGAACCAGGCGTCATTAAGAAGAAGGACAGATATTCCGACGAACTCTGCAATACTGAGAGGAGCTAACGCCGTCTTATTGCCTGAGCTTTCAGCGTAGTGTGATGAAACCGACATCGAGAGAATATGTATGTTAAGCGCTTATCCGACCCTTTAGCTTAATTAAATCAGAACGAAGTAGAATGACAAGGTGTCGCTCTACACAGTCTCTGGAGCTTCATTTGCGAAGGACATCGCTGCCCGACCAGCGCACAGAAGGATGGCCTGCTACACAAGGGACAGACGGTGCTATTTGCTCTGGGAAGGGTTATGCTGTCTTTCGTCTTGGCTTCGCCGCCGCAGCCGGGGCACGTTTCTTGCGGAGCTTGCCCGGATGAATGAGTACCTCTGCGGGAATCCGAAGCTTCGCGTTCAAGTTGCGAATCATTGCCAGCGACAGAGGCCGGTCGCGGCGCATGACCTCGTAAACGCGAGTGCGTTGCCCAATGATCCCAACCAGAGCCCGGTAGTCTTTACCCTGCTGTTCCAGACGAAACTTGATCGCCTCGATGGGATCAGGCAGATCGATGGGGAAGCGCTCTCGTTCGTAGACCTCTACCAAGGTGACAAGCACGTCGAGAAGGTCGCCATCCTCGGTTCCCTGCGGCGCGCCCCAAAGCGACTCGATCCGTCGGAGCGCTTCGACGTGGTCCTGTTCATTTCTGATCGGTTTTACCTGCATAGTTCACCTTCGCCGCATCAATGCGGTCATAGTCTGCGTGGCTTCCCACCCACTTGATGAAGACCACCTGCCGGAGATAATCGACGGCTACCACCAACCTGAACGAGTTGCCTTTGATATTGAAGACGACACGATCATCACCAACGATGCTTGCGTTGGCGTATGCCGCCTTCACCTCTGCTGGATTCTTCCACTGCGCGGCTTCCACCTCGTGGAACCACGCATCCAAAGATGATTTCACGGGAGCGTAGTTCTTCGTGCCCTTCAGCGTCTCGACGAATTCGCGCAAGGTACTGCGGGCAATCACTCTCACGCGAGCGAGCGTATCACTGTGCCCAATATGGGCACAAGTAAAAACATTGCTGTAGATGATTTCGTAGCGGTCAAAGCACCAGGCTTCACCAATTTTCAAAACCGTTCAACAGCCGCGCCGCAAACGGTTCAACAGCAATCACTTAGAATCAACAGAAATCGCTTATTTTCAATAAGTTACTGAATCCGGTTCGGGACCAGGTTCCCCACCAAAAACTCCTCCCTTAGAATCAACCAGTTACAGCGATCGATTGTTGGAATCTGGGGTTCTTGGAGGTTCCTTGGGCACAATTTCGACTACAGTCGGCCAGCCTCGCAGATTGGGCTTCCCTCAAGTTCCTCCATAGAAGGCAGTTAGGGGATAGATGTCGAAGGTCAACCCCCTGGGTTTGCACCAGGTGGTCGGCGCGCCTTGCAGCGCACCAGGTCTGTTAAACAGCTCTTCTTTATTCACATTCTTTATTCACATTCATTTTGCTTGACACCAAACTGAGCTGAATTAACCTACTCACGCGATTCTGTCGTAACGTTGTGGTTTCATCTATTGAGGATGATCGACTGCTCGGTCGAGGCGATGACTATCGATCTGTCTGGCGAGTTCTCGCGGGTAGGCATGGCAGGCTGCGCGCTGTAATCGTTAACGCGCAAGTTCCAGGTTGCTTGCTGGCTGCTGACCGCATAGAGCGCAATTCATCTCGTTGTCTGGAAGGTTGTCGTGCTTGACGTACCCCAGATACTGCGATTTACTGAGAACAATGCATCAGCGCCCGGCTATCATTACAGATATAGACAATACACTGTACAACTTTGTCGATTTTTTTGGCCCGGCATTTCGCGCAATGCTTCACGTTCTTTCGGCCAAACTCGGGCTATGTGACGAAGAATTGATTGAGTCCTTTCGGGAAGTATACTCAAGACATCAAAATTTGGAGTACAAATTCTCGATCCAAGAACTTGCGGCGATTCAGCGGCTGAACTTGTCTGATGAGAGCATGGAGAAGCTAATTCATACGGCGAAATTAGCGTTTGGGCAAAGTCGACGTATTCGCCTCAAATTGTATCCTCACGTAAAGGAAACTTTGACTTGGCTAAAGACACAAGGCTACGTACTTGTGGCCTACACGGACGGTCAAGTGCGCTACTCTGAAAATCGATTGCAGCATCTTGGAATTCTCAGTTGTTTTGATGCCGTCGTTGGTTGGGGCCCGATTCTGGGTGGCAAGTCCGCCCCGATTCACCTGAATCGGGAGGACCTGAGCAAGTGGTTCGTGGACGTTGAGACAGAAGGCCCTCGGCGTTTACCGGACAGAATAGTGCAAAACGTCGGCCTCGATGAGCGAAAACCAAATCCTACGTTGCTGCGAAGCATTATCACTGACATGAAATTGGATGCTGATCGCTCCTGGCTGGTCGGTGATAGTCCAGTCAAGGATCTTGCGCCAGCAAAGGAAGTTGGTTTGCACGATGTGTGGGCGAAGTACGGGAAGGTTTACGATGAGCGCAATTGGAACACGCTCGTATCAGTGTCCCCATGGGCGGGATCAACGATTCGCCACGAAGCAGACACTTCTTCACGCTTCACTCCGTCGCATGTGATTGACGATTTTTCAGACCTTCGAAAGATCGTGCCGGCTTTGCAATCTACACTGTTCTAGGAGTTTTGGTTGGAAGCTGGCCAAGCACAAAGAGCTCACACGCTTACCGCGGGAGCGTTGCCGGCAAATAGTTGTACAATGCCGCAAATTCGGATTAGGCCTGCGAGATGAGCGTCCTCCTTCTGACAGACCTCGACAACACGCTCTACAACTGGGTCGATTTTTTGGGCACATCTTTCCGGAGGATGATTCATGTGCTCTCCAGACGCACGAAATTGGATGAACCGACTCTCTATCACGATTTCCGGCTAGTGAGCCGCTTTGCAGTCACGCCTTTGTCCCAGGCTGAGGCTTCGGCGCTTCTTGCAAATGTGTCAGTCGAGTCATACACTCAAATCGAATCGTTCGGCAAGCTGCAAGAAATCATAGGCCTAAACCCCAATAAACCGATCGGGCAACTATGGACTCCCTTTATTTAACGCAAATTGACGAGTGGATAGCGAATGCGCGAACCTCCTTACTCACATCTTGGCGTGGAGATAGGAACGATTTTTGGCGCGACAGTGAGTGCATGTGGGCTTCGAAAAGCCCTGACCAACAGAGGCGGCAGGAGCTTCATCGAGATTATTATCCTACTAATACCTACATGAGTGTCAGCGTCCTTGTTGAGCCCGGCAGAGTGGGTTGGACGAGCGAAAATGGATTTTCAATTGAGAGTTTTCTGGTCGGGGCTAAATCCCAGTTTGACACGTTCGAAAGTATCAGGTCTGACTGGAGCCCGCACACAGCGTCCTGGGCGGTCCGTGCGCTACGCGCGGTGTATTCTACGATGCGTGCGACGGGGTCGGGCGCTGATAAAGACCAGTGGCTGGAATGGATTCGGACGGCAACCCACAAGCAAGCAGAGAACCTCACTCAGCACCTTGGCTTGTACCACGGGGCGACGCTCTTGGCGACGAATCCTACAAATACAGATGTTTCCACTCAACATGGCTACCCTCTGTTTACTGCTCATGCGCTTTCTGCCCTTCGGGCCGCAAGCTACATCCTTGACGCGAACATGATAGGTGCGCTTCCGGCTCAGACACGCAAGGACCTTGCTATCTGGGCTCGTTCGGAGCTTGACAGGATAGTCGCGCAATCTGTTACAGGGTGGGTTGCGCCACGAGACCTGATTAACCTCCCCTATCATGCTCTGACACTGTGCTATCTAGAACAAGGAATGCAACCGGCTATGCTTGCTTATGTTATTAGATTTGTATGCCAGCATCAGATCAAAGGGGGAGGCTGGCCGTTGCTGGGGACTGAGTTCACCAGTGACCGCGGAAATCGGGTTTTCAGACTTTCATCTTTTGAAATCGGTGCTGCGCTCCTGCGGCTTTCGACATTTCTTCAGGAGCGCATGCCCGATCAAAATCCTGACGAGCAAACAATACGGCGGGATGCTTTCCGGACGCTGTTTGAGTTGTTGCGCAATTCTTTTGTGAGCGTTGAGGTTGGAGGCAAAGAGGTAACTGGGTGGACAACAAATCACGCTTCCCCGGTTCCGACGGTGGAAACGTGGGCCACAGCTCTTGCTCTTCGATTTCTGGAACGGCTCCGTTATTTCACACAATCAGAAGTTCAGAGCGAGGTTCTTGCACGATACGAGACAACAATCCCATTCCATATGAAGAGTTGGGTCGATTGGAACAACATCGATGAACCAGACTCCAGAGTGGGAATTAAAGCATATTTAGAGCGGCAATTTCTGAATAAAATAACATATGCCAGCCCGCCTTCCAAAGAAGCGTGTAATGTCTCCGTGATTTTCTTTGGACCTCCTGGAACATCGAAAACGACGCTGGCCAAGGCATTGGCTAAGAAGC
Source organism: uncultured Acidobacteriota bacterium (assembly GCA_963737175.1). GTDB lineage: Bacteria > Acidobacteriota > Terriglobia > Terriglobales > Acidobacteriaceae > TOLSYN. Next base: position 364,064 of record CAVTRQ010000006.1, read on the forward strand.
TCGGTTGGCCTCTGGTCACGGTTACCCCCTCATTATTCTTATCCAACGGAACTGCTGGCATTGATTCACACGCGTCGCATGTTTTCAGTGACCTGCGTAAACTTCAAGAGGTGGTGGTACTTTTCGATGAGTGTGACGAGTTGTTCAGGGCGCGGTCAATTGGTGAAAAGAATGCATCGAGCGAACTCGACGTGGTGGCACTGATTACAGGAGCTATGTTGCCACGCCTGCAGGATCTACATGATCGGGGGCGCCTAATCTTCATTCTTGCCACTAACCGCATAGATGCGATAGACAGCGCCGTTAGGCGTCAGGGACGGTTTGATCATCTCATAGCCGTCGGTCCACCTGATCGCGAGGGGCGGGAGAGATTGCTGCTTAGCCAGGGCGTGTCCCATGAAGCGGCGGCCGATCTCTCGCACGTACTTGAAGGCTTCACGAGAGATGAATTGATGGGAATTGGCAGTTTCGTTGCACTTAGTGGACAACCGGAGGCACAGTTCGAGCAAATGATCGCACAGCATTTCGGAGAAGAGACTCGTGTGATTTCGAAGCCTCGCTACGAAGATTTCAAAAAACAGCGAGCAATGTTCTGCTCTGCCTTGAGGAATGCGCAATCCGACAACGCGCAGGCAACGCATGTCAGGCCTGGAAGAAAGCGGGGCGCGAGCAAAAAGGGTGCCCGCCGGTCGTAGTGATAGGGTCGCATCTGGCCTTTCACGGCAACATTTTTGCGACCCGTCGAGATTCAAGTGGAAAGCAGTGCAATGACCGAGAAACTCGACGACTACCAGCTTTGGAGTTGTATGCGGAGCAGTAACCAACCCTCTGACTTGTAAATGCTGAAGAGCAACGGTGGTGCGAAACACTTCTGTTGACTACTTGCGAAGGCTGAAGAGTGGCAGGGATTGTCCGATCAATGTTGTGGCGTGCCCGGAGCGTCAGGCTAATTCAGGAATAATTGATTTCGAGCGTAACCTTGAGTTGCCTTGGAGCATTGTTGACGCTGTAGATGCGGATTCCGGTGAAGTCGATCAGTGTTCCGGAGGGATTGCGATCAGCATTCCTGCGTGATTTCGATCAGAGATCGGAGCGCAGCGACGCTGGCGAGATGATTGTGTCGGAAGTGATCGGGATCGTCAAGCGCGAGAGTGGTTCAGCCGGGTTGGGGGGCGGGGGAAGGGACGGCGTTTGAGTCCCTTCCTCCGCATCGTCGTTATAGAAGAACCTCATTGCGATGGAGGTTTCGGTTTCTCCGTGCGTGTGGTTTTGGTTTTGCGCATCGACTCCCCGCGCATTTCGATGCGATGAGCATTGTGGACGAGGCGGTCGAGGATGCCGTCGGCCATGGTGGGATCTCCGATCTGTTCGTGCCAGCCGGCGACCGGTACCTGCGAGGTGAGGACGGTGGAGCGCGTCTGGTAGCGCTCTTCGCAGATTTCCCAGAAGTCGCGCCGTTCGGTTTCCGTCATCGGGGCCATGGCCCAGTCGTCGATCACCAGCACATCGATCCGGCTAAACCGTGCCAGCAGAGTGCGCAAGCTACCGTCGGCGCGGGCCAGGGAGAGATCGCGGAACAGCGCCGAAGCTCGCGTGTACAACACCAGATAGCCGTCGCGGCATGCCTTGTGAGCCAGGGCGCAGGCGATGTAGCTTTTGCCTACGCCGGTTGGGCCGACCAGGAAGAGGTTTTCGTGACGCTTGACCCAAGCCGAGTCGGCGGCCAGGGCGCGAACCATGCTCTTGTCCAAGCCGCGTGCGGCGCGATAGTCGATGTCCTCGACACAGGCGTTGCCGCGCAGTTTGGCATAGCGCAGCCGGCGCTGCAACGCCAGGTTCTGACGACTTGTCCATAAACGATCCACCATGAGAGATAGTTTGTCTTCGAAGCTGAGTTGTTGAGCGTCCTCGTCCTGCTCGAAGCTCTTCCACGCCTCCACCATTGCTTCCAGCCGCATGGCGGTTAGTTTTTCAATCGTCGGGTGATGAAGCATATGTGTTCTCCTTTACTGGAAGTACTCGGCGCCGCGGACGTTGTGGTGGGCGGGGCGAGTTGGGATGGTTGTGGAATCGACGAGCGGTTGATGGTCGAGACCGCGGCGCAGGATCGATTCGATGCTGCGGTAACTGACGGCACCGCAGAGCAGCGCGCGTTCGGCAGCGGCCTCGACACGGGCCGCCGGATAGCGTTGTCCCAGGCGGATGATGCCCAGGCACGAGCGGTAGCCCATCTCCGGATGCGGGTATGATTCCAGGATCTTCGCAACCAACCTTGCCGCATGAGGGCCCACCGTCTGTGCCCACTCGACCATCCGGCTCGGAGGCCATTCAAGGTGAGCGCGGTGCGACTTGGGGCGGTGCTCGGGATTGGTCACCGCTGTCTGCGGCTTCCGCGTGCGCACATGCGAGGCCACGCGCACACCTCGGTGGAAGATCTCGATCACCGATGGCGTCGCACGCACTTCGACCACTTCCCGCACCAGTTGATAGGGCACGCTGTAATAGCTGTGTTCGAACTGGATGTGGTAGTCGATGTTGACCGTCGCCCGCGACCACACCGACAGATCGAAGCGCTCGGCTGGCAGTGGATGCAACGCAGGCTGGTCGAGTTCGGCGAACAACGATGCGCGTGAGCCTTCATGCTTGCGGAAGCGCCGCTGATTGAGCTTCTCCAGCAGCTCGCCAATCGCCAGGTTCAGCTCCTTCAGCGAGAAGAAGCGGCGATGCCGCAGCGCCGCCACGATCCAGCGCTGCACGATCTGCACCCCGACCTCGACCTTGGCTTTGTCGCGTGGTTTTCGCACCCGCGCCGGCAGCACACCGACTCCGTAGTGCGTGGCCATCTCCTGATAGGTCGGATTTAGATCGGGCTCGTAGCGGCAGGTGCGGATCACGCCAGTGCGCGGATTATCCGGGACGACCAGTTCGGGCACTCCACCGAAGTACTCGAAGGCGCGGACATGGGCGCCGATCCAGCACGCCGTATCCTGACCCAGTGTCGCCTCGGCGTAGGTGTAGTTGCTGGCTCCGAGCACGGCAACAAACACCGAAGCCTCATGCACCGCATCGCTGTCACGGCTGTAAATAGGAACCTTCGCTCCCGCCCAGTCGACAAACAGCTTTTCACCGGCGCGGTGCTGTTGCCGCATCACCACATCGCGGCTGCTCTTCCACTGGCGATACTGATGGCAGAACTGGCTGTACCGGTAGCCGTCAGGATTCGCCAACCGGTATTCTTCCCAGAGCAGTTGCAAGGTCACGTGCTTGTTTCGCAACTCCTCCTGCATCCGTGCGAAGTCTGGCGACGGACGCCTCTTTGCCGTACCCATCGGTTTCGGCGGCGCCGGAAAAAGCGCAGCCTCCAGTTCGGTCTCCGTCATTGCGGGCGGCAGCGGCCAGCCCAGACCACTGGCGGCGAATCGTTCCAGATAATCATGTACGGTGCTCTGACTTAGACAGGCGCTGCGGGCAATCTGTCGCTGCCCCAGCTTCAACTCGTAATGCAGACGTAGGACTTCGCGCGTCTTGCGCATGGACACTCGTTTCCCAGGCACTTACTCCCCCTCTCGGAAGCAAAGTACCTGCTGGTGGTGTCCAGCGTCGCCACAAACTTTTCCCCAACCGTTCCGGAACCATTCCGATCACTGTTCCGGAGAACTCGATCAAACTGATCGGCTTCACCCCGGAACGCTGATCGCAATCGCGCCGGAACACTGATCGCGATCACTCCGGAATCGTGATCGCTTTTACCCCGGAATACTGATCGGAATGCCCCGGAACCCGCACTGTAGACGAATTTGTAGCGGTCAAAGCATCCAGGAACCGCAAAGTTCAATGGCCTTCAATGAGAGGGCTGCAACAGGCTCAAAACAAAACGGTTGGATTCAACGAATTTCTACCGATTTCAATAGCGGCCTGAATCCGGTTCGGGACCAGGTTCCCCACCAAAACTCCTCCCTTAGAATCAACCAGTTACAGCGGTCTGTTGTTGGAATCTGGGGTTCGCTGAGGCTCCTTTGAGCACAATTTCGACCACAGTTAACCAGTTCCGCAAGATAGGTCTTCCGTAAGTTCTTCCAACTAGGGCGGTTAGGGTGCCGACTCCAAGTGCCGACCATCTGGGTTTGCACCAGATGCTTGAATACGGACTCATTGTGAGGACGATGCAAATGAACGGCAGTACCTAAAGCATGCAGGAGAGCGGGTCGCATGGATAGCTGGTGCTCGCACCCTTCAGCCCCCCAGAGAGGTGCAGCGGCTGTGGGCAGTGTAGCTGAGGCCGAAGTGCCTGGCCCATGAGTTCGTCAGGACCGTCAGGTGGCGGAGCAGTGAGTGTTGACACCGAACTCGCCTTTGGTATGCTTGCCTAGAGGCTTTCCCAAAAGACGCAGACCCATGCCCGAGAAATCGGTTTCGAAACCGATCAAGTTTGTTACCTTTGCTACGGCGTGGGGGTCTATGCATGGCGGAATTAACTCATTCAACTACGATTTTACTATTGCACTTGCGCGATCTGTGAACTGTGGTGTGGCTTGCGTGGTGCCTGGAGCTTCAACCGACGACATAGAAAGTGCAAGAAGTGAAGGAGTCGTACTCCTGCCGCTTGGCCCTGAACCCAAAATAGAATTTGACCTCGGATCGGAATCTGCTGTTTCGGAAATCGAAAGTCTCAGTCCTGTCGAATACTGGATTGGGCACGACATTGTTACAGGTGAATTTGCCGCAAACGTGTGCAGAATATCCAACCGAGGACGGTTCGCCGCAATAATGCACCAAAGCTATGACGACTATGCGGGAGTCAAGCATTTGGTCGGAGACTTCAGAGAGAAGGCACGCCGCCAACGGGAGTTCTC
>CAVTRQ010000007.1:0-746858 GCA_963737175.1 uncultured Acidobacteriota bacterium
CGTCCCGAACCTCCTTGCGGAAATGCCCGTCGATTTTGATGTGCGCCATGATGGCGGCTCCCACGACGATCTTGCGGTGATTGTCGCGCTTGCGCTCTTCGGCCTTCTGGCGCGCTTTCAGTTCCGCCATCCTCGCCCTCACCTGCTCGACTTTCTTTTCTTCCTCTGCGATCAGCTCTTGCGTTGTCTTCCTGGCATTCGGCATATGCGCCTCCTTCTGTCCGATCCACTCCAAGCCGCTGCGATTCTCCGCCGTGTGATGCGCCTCCGAATACCGGGGTATGTCTTCGGATACCGGGGCATCCGCCGCTAAAAGCAGAGCGCCGGACGCGGAAAGCTGGAATGGGGCGCTACGTCTGGGACGGCCCGTTGGGTCTGGCAGGCGCTGCGCCCGGTCTGTGCGGGCGGGACGGCGGCTCCGGGACTGACTGGGGAGTAACCTGCCTGGCGATGCATTCGGCGGCGGCTTCTTCTTCCGCCGCCCGCTGCGCTTCCTGAAAAGCCCGTTCGTCGAGCAGATCGGCAAGCACGGCGCGGAGCTTGGGATTGGTCACGGCTTTGTTGAAAGCGACCTGAACGGCCCTGCGAAACTGCGGATCGATTTTGATGTGCGCCATAAGGATGGCTCCGGAGACGACTTTGCGATGCGTATCCTTTCTACGTGCCTCCGCTCGCTGCTTGGCCTTAAGCTCAGCCATTCTAGCCTTCGCCTGTTCGGCTTTTCTCTCTTCCTCCGCGATCATCTGGTCGGTCGTCTTGCGGGCCATGTGGCGCTCACTGCATGACCCGAGCTTTGGCGGAGGAAAGAAATCCCGCAGGAGAGCCAAATCCTCGGGATCGGTGATCGTCGCGAAAATCACTGTTCGAAGTATCTCTCGAAACTGCGCGTCGGTTTGCGCACGAGCGAGAACGAAGGCCCCCGATAGGCATGGCCGTCAATTCGGCCAATTGCTTGCGGCGGTATTCACATTCGGCCTGATGGAAATCCGGATTCGCGGCGGTTCTCGTTTTCGGTCCTTGAGGCGAAGCCGAAGCGGTCTTTTGCGAATCCGGCTCATGGCGATCCTCCGTGGTTTTTCGTCTGCACCAGGAAATAATACTTAGCCACGGTTGCAGTTTTCCTAACGGCACGAATACCGGAGTATGCGCGCACGCGCCTGGCTGAAAAAGAATCGGGCATTTTTGCGCGGGGAGAGTTGCGCCCTGGAAATTTTAATTCGCGTTTTTGCAAAGCATACTCGGGCGTGTTTACCGTTTGTTAATCCGCAACATTGCGGGAGTAGCATCGTAGAAAGCTTGGGGTGCAGAATCGGCCTTGGAGCAACCGGGATGCCGCAGAGGGGAGTCACGCAGCGAAGCGAAGTGCGCACTTATACGTCGGGCCAAAGGGCGGCCCGACGTGTGCGGCAAAGGCGCTGCCTCTGCACTCGGGAGGGGCTGTCGCGCCCCTTCACCCACGACAAGGGGCGTGCCTGCCCCTCGACCCTGCCCAACCCTGCGCGGATTGGATGCCCGCCAGAGCCTTCCCGCCCTGGACCTGGACTCAGAAGGGCCTTGCCCCTCCGAGACCTCCCGCGCCAAGAATTCCGCTTCCCGGCACCTACGGCCAGCGCTTCCCCGCTGGACCAGGACGAGCGTTGCCGCCGCTCGATCTACGGGTAACTGAATGGCACAGTATCATTTCGCCGCCATCCTCGTCTGTCCGGAGCAAGGGCCAGAGCGCCGTCGCCGCAGCCGCCTACCGGGCTGGCGCCATTCTTGAGGATGAGCGCCTCGGCAAAACCTTCGACTACCGAAGGCGCGGTGGCGTCCTGCATACCGAGATACACGCTCCGGATAAAACGCCCGGCTGGATGCTCGACCGTCTGCAACTCTGGAATGCGGTTGAGAAAGTCGAAAAACGCAAAGACAGCCAGCTTGCCAGATCGCTCGACATCGCCCTTCCCCACGAACTGACCTTCGAGCAGAACCTGGAACTGGTGCGCGATTTTGTCCGCGAGCAATTCGTGAGCCGGGGCATGATCGCAGACATCGCCATCCATGCGCCAGGCCGCAAAGGCGATATCCGCAACGTCCATGTTCATATTCTCCTAACCACGCGCGAGCTTGCCGGTGCCGGGTTTGGCGCGAAAGCCCGCGATTGGAACCGCAAAGAAGAACTTCAGGCATGGCGCGAGGCATGGGCCGACCATGCAAATCGTATTCTGGAGCGCGAGGGATTCGAGGAGCGCATCGATCACCGCAGTCTTTCCGATCAGGGCATCGACCGCGAACCGACGACCCATGTCGGACCCAACGCGAAGGAGATGGAGGATCGCGGCAAGCCCTCAGACCGTGCTCAACAAAACCGCGATATCAAAGCTGCGAACAAAAAGATGGATCGCCTCAAGAAAGAGCTTGCGGAGTCCCAAACACGCCTTGTCCAACCAGACGGCAGCGGTTAGGCGAACGGATGGAGCAAATCCAGAAAACCGTTCGCGCAGCCGATGCCATCTGGGAAAAAGCCGAACAAAGCCAGCCCCCAACGCCGGAACCATCCACGGAACCGCCTCCGCCCAAACAGCCGGAGCCTCCGCAGACCCCGCTGCCCTCCGGACCGGCCCCGCGCCGCCGTGGCCCATCCAGCTACGACCGTATCGACCAGCAGAACTACGCCGAGCGCGCCGCCAAAGCGGCAGAGGAAGAGCAGAAGAAGCGCGATGCCGAGCGCGACCGGGAAAAAGACGAACGAGAACGAAAGCCGGACCGGGAACGATGATGCGCTTCGGCGTCGCGGACCAGCCGAAGCGGCCAAACCTTCTCCACCGCCCCTTCCCCGCCCTCAAGGGAAGCCTGCTTGCGATCTTCTGGCAGGTTGGCTGGCTCTTGGCGGCCTGCAACCTGCCGTCAAAGCTCAGAACGCTCTGGCGCTTGATCGCGCGCGAAATCACGACGCCAGCGTTCCACCACAAGCCACCGCGCAAGGCCAAGTCTCCCCGCCCGTTTTGACAGGCCCATTATCCCGCTCTCAATTTTCGCTTTTCGCCGATAATGAACGGCGAATAGTATGGACGGCCAATCCATCCCGCCAAAGACGCCCGAACAGATACGGGCCGAGCGGATCGCTGCGATTGACGATCCGAAGCTCCGGCAGCAACTTGAGGATATGGTGAAGGCCCGCGACGCCAAGCTTGCGGAGGTAAAAGATCAGCAGGAAAAGAATTTCGACAAGCGGGTGGAGGAGTTGCGAACCCAGAAGATTAAATCCGCGCATGGCCCACAGCTCCTGCCCCCAGGAGAGCTATCGCGGTATCGTGGCCCGGACGGCTTTCGAAGGGCGCACGCCGACGCCGACCTCCAAGTCCGGACGCATAACCCCCAGCACCTGAACGCCGTTGCCAAGGAGCACAACGACCAGATCGACAAACACCTCGACAATGCGTCCCGCGAGGCCACGCGCCCCGCAGCCCTCCAGCGATCAGCAGCAACAAACAACATTCCCGTCGCCAGATCCCTCCCCAAACCCAACCGATACGCCCAGGTGATCGACAGCCAGAACTATGCCGCCCGCGCAGCAAAAGAAGCAGAAGCCAACCGCCAAAGGGAAAGAGAGATGCAGCAGCAACAGCAACGGCAGCGCGGCCCGCAGCGGTAAAGGCGCAGGCAACGGCCCAACATGCTGGAGGATAGAATCAGCGCTGGATTTACACATTTACTTTCACAGTTTCACAGCGGGCAAAAGCAACGTTCTTATTTGCAGTTATTTATCGACACACCCAATCCACTCAAAATCCGCCGAGGGCAACCTCATGGGGGTTCGATTCCCCCTCCCGGCACCACTTAAACTCCTTTATAATCAATGTATTACGAAGACATTTTTCTCGTGTGCCGGATACGTGCCTCAAGCAACCACGTCGGCTTCGATTCCGAAGCCACGTACGGGGGCGGCTGTGCATCGACCGCACCAAGGTTATTGGTTATCACCATCTCAGTATTCCTTGAACTCGATGTCTGAGAGGTACGCGAGTTAAATAAGCAAACAACAAGCCAAAGTCGGACACCGAGCCACAGCTGACATCGGTGGGTAATGCGGTAGCGTGGCTGCCCCGCCCGGACCATCGAGTAATGATGAGATTGCGAAACCACGGCTTTCCCGACGTTCGGGAAAGCTCTCGGAGCGTACCGCAACTTCGCGGGGTTTGCCCGGTTCAGCGTCACTTCACCGCAGTGATGGCTGATACCCCGCATTGACCTGCCAAACGACCAATACCCGACCCTGCTACTCAATTCAGTGTTCATGAGTTCCAGTGTGGTGCATGGTTCATCGACCTACTATTGGGCAAGACTCGTAGGCATCGTCGTCGAGGCTGGCAAGCGTGATCATCCCAAGTTCTCCTCGTCAACAGTTATCGGTGCCGACCGTAGTCATTGTAATCGTGCCGAACGCACTCGACATGACCTTCATTGATGTGTGGCACGGTACCAGGCCTGATTCACCAGCAGACAAGTACTCACCCAGTTAAAGGCAATGCTGGCTTCCCATATGCCGGTTTCGGAGGACCCTGGCCGACATATCGGGACTAATAATCCGTGAAAACGATTCGGCCAATGATTTTCCTACAGGCTTCTGAACAGGCGGGATAGCCGCCCGTCATGAAGCTGCCGAGAAACAAAATCCGTCGAACTTTGCCATCAGGCAAAACGAAAGCGGACACTTTGTTGGGAACGTGGTCGCGTCTTTGATGCAAGATTAGTTCCGAGAACTCTGAACCCGCGACTTCATCAGCATCTCCTCGACAACGCACTCTATCTCGGCGCGCCGATGGGGCCGGAACTGACGTTGATGCGATTGCGGCCGGCCGCCTTGGCCTCATACAGCGCGCTGTCGGCGGCGGCAATCAGATGGTCGCCGGTCCGGCCGTCGCGGGGAAATGTCGCAACGCCGAATGAGGCGGTCACCGCAATCGTCGAACCGCCGTATGGTACAGGGGCGGCAGCCATCGCGCTGCGCAACTGCTCGGCCCGTCTGGCTGCGTTTTCTGCAGATGTTTGCGGCAGAACCAGCAGAAACTCCTCGCCCCCGTAGCGGCAGTAGATATCGCTGCCGCGCACTTGCCGCTTCAATAGATCGCCGAAGGTTCGCAATACCTCGTCGCCGCCAAGATGTCCATAGACGTCATTGATCAACTTGAAGTGGTCAAGATCACCCATGATCACGCTGACGGGATAACCATGACGCTCGGCTGAGATCAGCTCGCGGCCTAGGGATTCATCGAGGTAGCGGCGGTTGTAGAGGCCGGTCAGCGGGTCACGGGTCGCCTGTTCGCGCAGTTTTTCCTGCAAGGCCTGCACCTCGCGTTCGGCGCGGGTGCGTTCCGTCACATCCACGTACAGGCTGATAAACTCCGACTTGCCATCAATGTTCATGGCGCTGCTGTGAATCTCGACGTCGATTTCGGCGCCATTTTTGCGTAACGCGCGAATGACGTACTCAACCCGCTCTGCCTCGCCGCTGAGTCGTTTGCGGATGTTCTCCGCGGCGAGCGGTCGGTCGTTCTCGGTTGCGATATCTAGCGGTCCCAGCGCTCGAACTTCATCTGCGCTGTATCCGAAAATCTCATTGAACTTGTCATTAGAGTAGCTGAACTTCCAATCCGTGATGATAACAATGCCGACCAGGGACTGGCTCACGAGTCCGCGGAACTTCGCCTCAGATTCGCGCAGGGCGCGATTGATTCTTTCGTTCTCGCGCAGAGCCGCTTCCAGTTCCGAGGTGCGGCTACGCACCTGCTCTTCCAGCATGATCGCCGTCTGGAATAGGCTGAAGTCGGAGCCCTGGACACTCGAGCTGCGTTCGGCACGATCCATCAGCGCCCCGATGACCTTTTTCAATCGAACGATTTCGTCCTTCAAGGGCTGCTCATTCCGGCTAACGTTTGGGTCAGGCATCTTCCGACTCCATTGAATCCGGGCCGATCGCAATTCCTACGAGCGTCTGATTGACATGCACGCCATGGAACTGCTCTCCGTACGAGTTGAAGCCTACGGTGTTGTTTCGCAGAAAAACCTCGCCAACACTATCAGTGAGGGAGCTCTGGGAAATCTCCAGTTTGCGAAGAATACAGTCGCAGGCGAGAACGAGTTGTGGCCGGCCGATTTCGGCGCGTATCTGCGTAAAGGTTTGCTCCAGGTTCGCCAGCAGATCCACTCCCTTTGCTACCCGAAGCACCAGCCCGTTCTCAATCGCGCAGAAAAAGGTCAGGCTACCATCGGGATTGACTTTCTGGATGGAGCGCACATAGTTCGTACCGTCTATCAGCACCACGACCGGCCAGGCAGCGAAGCGTTTAGGGGCGAGATCGCGCGCATCAATGCCCAGTATTCGCGCGTACTCCTGGGCCGCCGGCAGTCCGTTAATTTCCTTCACGATGCGAAGAGCGGTATCGGCCTCGGTGACGACCAGCCTTTCGCCCGTGGCGACGAAGTGCTGGGTCTTAAATACCTTGAACGGCAATCGAGTGGCGGCCAGAATCAGGATGGCGCTATCGGAGTGAAAGCGCCCATTAAAATAAACATGGGTGGTGTCAAACTTCACGCCGTCACCCGCCGAGCCTCCGACCAGCGAGAGCTTACCCAACGCGCTCTGCAAAGCGCGCGTTACCACCTCTTCGCGCATTGACAAGCCATCGATCAGTAGCAATGCGAAGCTGTTATCTGGCTCAGCTTGCTGCGCACGGCTTTCCAGTCTTTGCAACAATTCCTGGACGAGGGCCTGACCACTGGCGATCTTGAATTGCCGCAGTTGGTCAATGCGGCCGCTTACGGCGTTAAAGCTGCTAGCCGGAAAGCTAGCCCCGGTGAGGCTGTGTTCGCGATAACCGGCGGGCCCGATTTCACCGGCCGTGGTGCAACCCACAACTTGAACCCCGACAAACAAACTCCTCATTTCCTCAGCGAGCACCTCCAGGTCGTACTCGCTGGAGCAGAAGAAAATCACCAGCGCGATGTCCGGCTGCGCCACCCCCGCGTGAAATTCGCGAACGGCATCACGCGCGTCAGTCGCGTAAGACTGCGCCCTATGTATGCTGGTCTGGTTGTTCATAATTGATCTCCTCCTTCACGCTCCGACTGGTCCAGCGCACGACTTTGATATCCTGCCTTCCGGATCCAACGACGATCGAACCGTCAATGGCATCGATGATATCGATCGGCATCCCTGCTGCCGGTAATGTGCATCCGCCATCTTCATGAATTATGGTCAAGTCGAGCAAATCGGAAAGCCGGTAGTCACTCATTCCTCGCCTCTCGACAATATCGTTCTGAACTGTGGCTCAATTCTCCAACCTCATACAAATAGAATTCCACCGGCACAGAGCTGTTCACTGAACCGGAGCGTGTCGGATGTTCTGATCAATCGAGAAGGGGGTTACGAGGTCGCGCTCTTTGACGAGTTCATTTGAGACATTCTGTAAGCTCGATGGATATAAATCAATCAATCGATGGCCTTAGCTTCGATGACTAAGGTAACTGCTCCATCGTCGGGCTGCCCGGTAGGACAGTACCGCGCGACTTCCTCAACTCGCACACCACATATTTGCCGTTGTCTCTGGATCAGGAACGGTAAACGCCGATCCGGCTGGGAATCGGGAGCACACGAGGGCAGGTGGAAACCCGGACGCTGGCCGACTTACCGAGACTAATCTCGTCACCAAGTCCAGATGACTTCCGAATTGCGACGATCCATCCGGAAGGTCATCCTAATGACCCTTTCGTCGCACTCTTTTCACTGGCCAGATCGAGTCCGAGAACTTGGCAGACCGTCTTGGCTATCATGAGTTCCTCGTCGGTGCGAATCATGTGGACCACAACCCGGCTCGCGTCCGAAGAAATTGCGCGTTCATTCGCCGTGTTTCGTTTGTCGTCGAGCTCTATCCCAAGAAACCTGAGCCCATCGCAAATCCTCACACGAACCGTGGGTGCATTCTCCCCGATACCACCGGCGAAAACCAGTGTGTCGAGTCCGCCCAACGCGGCCGCAAACGCGCCAATCCATTTCTTGACCTGGTGACAGAAAAGCGCCACCGCTTCAGCCGCCCGTGTGTCCCGCTCCTCGTGCTCCAGCAAGTCTCGCATGTCGGAACTGGTTTCCGACACGCCGAGCAGTCCCGACTGAAAGTTGACCATCTCATTGGGAACCGAAGCTGTCGCTTTGCGTTTACCATTGGCCGCTACAGCGGTGGACAACGCAACATCAAAGGCAAATGTAGAAGGATTACCGGCTTGGCCCTTGCTCTGTGATTTTGGGCTGCTTTCCTGATCATCATGAATTGCTTGCTCTTTCGTAGACATGAAGACGGTTCCCCTCTATTTCTCTGGCGCTGCGAATATGCATGCCACAAGACGTTCACGCAACATTCACCTCTCCTGATTGATCTTTTCTAATCTCCCGCTCCGCCTCATGCCAGTCCTGATCCTGCTGGCTTTCACCGTGGACCCGCTCCTGATAGAGCTCATAGGCGCGTGCGGCAATCTGCGGGGTGAGATCGAGTGGCTTCCTGCCCAACAATGGAGCTTTCGTTGGATCAAAAATTCGATAGGCGAGCAGTTTTACGCGGTCATTGAAGAGGAACCAGGCTAGAGCGTAGACCCAAACGAATCCTGCCCAGCGCCAGCCGAGCGGCGACATGAACAAACCATAAACCGCAATCAGGGTGGCCACAATTTGTGTACCGAGCACGGCTACCCACAGAATCCTCGCCGGACGTATGGACCAGAACGGGCCGCGCGTGCGCGTTAGGAAAATCGTTAGATGTCCGGCCACGGAAAGCTTCAGGTACATCAGCGTCTGGATGTGCGCACGGTCGAGATGAAAGACGCGCTCGCCAAGATAAAACAAGCCGAACGCGGACACGACCCCGATGACGCCTAGAACCGTGGAGATCCCCAGCACGAGGTGCATGTTCCAGGCCTCGGGCTTGTCCTTGTAATGAACGTTGTCATAGGCAATGGACAGGATCGCTCCATCGTTGAGCAGCGCCAGCATCACGATCATGACTGCAGTTAGCGGATAGAAATTGAAAACCAGGATTGCCAGGGTCATGAACAGCAGCACGCGTAGGGTTTCTGCAATGCGGTATATGGCATAGCTGTTCATCCGTTGGAAGATGCGGCGGCTCTCCTTGATTGCATCGATGATCACCGATAGGCCGGAGGTCAGAAGCACAATGGACGCCGCCGCACGTGCTGCATCGGTCGCGTCAGAAACGGCGATACCACAATCTGCCTTCTTCAACGCTGGGGCGTCGTTCACTCCGTCGCCGGTCATGCCGACAATGTGCCCGCGCTGCTGTAAGACATCCACAATGTGAAACTTGTGTTCGGGGAATACCTGGGCGAAGCCATCCGCCTTTTCGATGGCCTCCGCCGACTGCGCCGTCTCGTGATGTTTAGTGTCACCCAATCCGCTGGCATCAAGGATGTTCGTGCCCATCCCTAATTGCAGGGCAGTTTCTCGGGCGATGGCCGATTGATCGCCCGTCACCATTTTGACGTCCACACCCATCTGCCGGGCACTTGCGATGGTAGCTTTGGCCTGCTCGCGCGGTGGATCGAACAATGGCAATACGCCGGTAAACTGCCACTGGCCTTCCTCATCCGCCTTGGCCACGCCCAAGGATCGGAAGCCGCGCCCCGCAAATTCATTGACCGCTTTCTCTACGGCGTCCTTCACATCGCCGGCGTTCTTCGACATCTCAAGGATCACCTGTGGCGCTCCCTTGGCCACAAAAAACTGCTTACCATCCCCGCCTTTGACGGTGGCTTCGGTGCGCTTATGCACCGGGTCGAAGGGCTGGAAATGAACTATCTGGTTCCCCTTCAAGGCTTGATCGTCCTTCACTCCACCGATCACTGCGAGGTCAATAGTGTCTTTGTCTTCCGCACGTGAAGCCAGCGCGGCCCACAGAATCACCTGATCCGCGGGAATGTTGTTCACGGTGAACGGATCGCCCAGTGTCAACTTGTTCTGAGTGAGGGTGCCGGTCTTGTCCGAGCACAGCACGTCCACCCCAGCGAGTTCCTCGATCGCCGTTAGCCGTGTAACAATCGCTTCTTTCTTTGCCAGCAGACGTGCGCCGACGGCCATGGTGACCGACAGCACGGTGGGCATCGCCACCGGAATTGCAGCCACCAAAAGCACCAGACAGAATTCCAGAGTTGTGAGAACCTTGTCGCCACGGAAGAGCGCCACGGCCAATATCAACACGACCAGGGCCACCGCAAGAATGATCAGGTAATCGCCAATCTTCAGCACGGCACGCTGGAAGTGGCTGACGGTGTGGGCCTCCTGCACCAGTTGCGCGGTCTTGCCGAAATAGGTGTTCACACCTGTGGCATACACCATCGCATCGATTTCGCCCTGGCGCAGAATCGACCCTGAAAACACCGCCTCTCCAGGTTTGCGCGTTGCGGGCAAAGATTCGCCTGTCAGCGCGGACTGATCGACTTCCACCGGATCGCCCGCCAACAATCGCGCATCGGCGGGCACAATGTCGCCCAACCGCAAACGGATGACGTCACCAGGCACCAGCTCACTTGCCTTCGGGGCAACCCATTTCCCATCGCGTTTCACCTTGGCATTGATCGCCAGTTTGGCTTTCAAAGCAGCGATGGCGTTGCCCGCCTGGTGTTCTTCCCAGAAGCCGACCACGGCGTTGGAACACAGCAGGACGAGGATGATGAAGAAATCGAGCCAGTGCCGGACGATTCCCGACAGAATGACCGCCGCTTCAATCATCCACGGGATCGGACCCCAGAAATAGGTGAGGAACTTCAGGAATGGATTGGTCTTCTTTTCCTTGATCTCGTTCGGGCCATATTGTGCCAGTCGTTTCTGTGCCTCGGCTTGGCTTAGACCGTCCGGAGATGAGCCCAATTTTTCCAGCAGCTCCGGCATGGGAAGGGATTTCAGATCGCCCGTGAACTTGGGCTTGCTCCCCTGCTCCAGTCCGGGTTTCTCGGCGTTCGGTTTCAAGATGACCGTCCTTCTGTGCTTGCCGCCTCTACAGGGTCTTGGTTGAGAGGAGGGGTCGGAAAATCGCTAAGCGGGCGTTATCTAAGAAGCCTTGGGAAGGCTTCAGATTTCCACCTCGTATGAAAAGTATCGGCCCGCGAAGTTGTGAAAACTGTTCAATCTTGCTCACGAAGGGCTGACAGGTCTTATTTCCTGCGGGTTGAATCCCGCGACTGATCGGCATTGCACACTTGTTTAGGCTCCTTCCGGTGCGGCTGCGTGTGCGCGCAGCCGCCGCTCTCTGACTGCAAAGTTGTGTCTCGCCGTGGTGCTCTTCGCGTGTCTACGCCTACGCGGCGAGCCACCCGCCAATAGACCGTTTCGCGTGTATTGCCGGATTGGGAACGGTAAACGCCGATCTCAACTGCGACGAGGCCCCGAAGTCGGCATCTGGGTTTAGCGAGAACTGCGTACCGCTCTTGCGATGGTATGACCGCGGTATCGTCGTGCCGCGCTTTTAGCGCGGGAGTCGCGGCGGGCAGAGAACGGTAGCCATCTTCCTTGGCTCGTTGACCCTCCCAGCCGGATGTAGATTCAACTATCAAATCGGGGCGGCCATCAGATAGCATTGTTGATCTGACCTCCCCGGCCAGAACAGACTCCAATCCTTCTCTATCAACCAAGAGAAGAAAGAATACTCATCCATGATAACCACCCCTGACAGATGATCTACATCGAGATACGATGACCAAACAAATCAACCGCAGAATAAACAAAGAAATCCAAAAAAGGGAGGACGCCATGACCGACAGCAGTGCTACACATCAAGGCGGCAAGCAGGCAGCTGACAAGAATGCGCAGTTCAACATTGACCGCACCGATCCGGGCCGATGGACGATCACCTTCAGCAACCCGCCGATCAACATGTTTGTTCCCACAACGATCGTCGAATTGGGAGCGCTGATGAGCGACATCGAGGCGGACCCGTCCGTGAAGGTCGTAGTGTTCCAGTCGGCGAATTCCGATTTTTTCATTGCCCATCTCGACGTAGCCAAGGCGGCTCAACAGCCAGGGTTGCTGGACCTTTGGCGCGACTTTGTGCTGCGCCTCTCGTCCGCGCCTGTCGTGAGCATCGCCAAGATCCGCGGCCGCACGCGCGGTATCGGTAACGAGTTCGTGCTGGCCTGCGACATGCGCTTCGCCAGCCGGCAAAGCGCCCTATTCGGCAACCCCGAGATCGGCGTCGGTCTGGTCCCGGGCGGCGGAGCGCTGGAATGGCTCCCGCGCTTGGTCGGCCGCTCGCGGGCACTTGAAATCGTCCTCAGCGGCGACGATTTCGATGCGGATATCGCCGAGCGCTATGGCTGGGTGAACCGCACGCTGGACGATAACCACCTCGACTCGTTTGTCGATACACTCGTCCGGCGTCTGGCCTCGTTTGACCGTGAAACGCTCGCCGCGGCGAAGGCCCAGATCAATCGGTTCGGGATGCCAACAGCCACCGAGCTTCAGTCGAGCAACGACATGTTCCTCCCGTTCCTGGCCCGGCCCAGTGCGCAGGCGCGCCGTGCCAAGGTCCGAAACATCGGTTACGGTGTTCCGAGCGACTTCGAATTGAACTTCGGACGGTACCTACCTGCGTTCGGGCGGTCGGACGATGAAGACACGAATGCAGCCTGACTGATCGTCGCCCTGGATTTCTGAACTCGGCATCCATAATCCAACCGAAACCGAGTGTAGATTGGAGGTGCGGCTGATCCATAATACGTCTCGAGCCTACAGGCTATTTCGCGTCGGGATTCTCGATGTGACCGCCGAACTCATATCGCATGGCTGTGAACCCAAAGCCTAGCTCGCGTACGTCGTTCCCCGCCCCGCTCCCTGGCTTCCGATCATCGCCGAAGGCAAGCACAGCTACGATCTCGAATACCAGCTGCCCACGGAAGCGCCCTGATCCCCAACATCATTCTCAAGCGTCGCTTCCCGCCTACTTCTTAGCCGGGCGCGGCATCGGCGTCACCCCGACCTGCTCCTCCGCCGTATACGGCGCTCCATAATACGGGAAATCCTTGCGAATGCGCCCGCGGTCGGGAGCAAGTCCATCGACAATTGGCGTGTTGGCCGCCAGCGTCAACATCACATCCAGCACATCGTCGCCGAGCGCGCGTCCATTGAAGCTGGCCACCTCAAATGCGGCGGACGTTCCAAGCTCGTAAGGCAACGTGTTGGGACAAAGCCGTGCAGCGATCAGCTTCCCGTATTCACCCGGGTCCGCCGCCGAACCGGCATAGGTCGTCATCTTCTCCGCAAAATCCGCGATCGACTTCGCGAAGCGCTCTAGATCTTCAGACGGAACCGACGCATTGAATTGTTCTTTCACCTCTTGATCGCTCGGGTCGTTCAGGAAGAGATGCGTAACCATAGGCAGGCCCCAACGCGAAACTTGTACCTCCGGCGCATGGCCAAAGAGGGAGATCGTCGCCCATGCGTTGATTTTTCCCTTCCCAATCAGTTCGCTCGGCACTTCCAGCACAATCGCCGTAACATTCCGCCTCGCAAAGGGATTCTGCTGATGCAGAAAGGCGTCCCCATCGAAGCGCTGGTCCTTATAGAAAGCAGTCATAAATGTGCGGAATCCAGCATTTGCCGCAAATAGCTCTGGAGCAATCCCAACATACGCACGAAGATCCGAATCAGTCGCGACCGAACCGGTTTCACCCTCAACCAGACTCTCTCCGGCGTCACCACGAAGAGCATCGTCACCCGTCGCCTTCCGCACCACAAACGGCTGAATGTGAGTATGCTCACTGCCATCTCCGTGTCGTGGTTCACCAAACCTGAACTTGAACGTAACCTCTTCCCTCGCATCTCCGTTCAGGTCGAACCGGAACGCGTAGAGCCCTTCTGGATGAAGCGTATCCGGAGCCGATAATCCCACATCCGGATTCACGGTCATCGCCATCACCGTCTTGCCCGAGGGGCCGTCAAATAAATAAAAGTCGCAGAGGTTGAGGCTCGGATCTTCCCTCGCCAGTTTGGTATCGAAATGATGTGACATACAGGATCTCCTTCTCTACGGTCAGCCGCGAAGAATGGGGGCTCCGAAGGGAGCGCCCGTCAGTCCGCCATCCACCATCAGCTCGACCGCGTTGATGTACGACGAATCGTCCGAGGCAAGAAAAAGCACAGCCTTGGCCAGATCTTCCGGCTCGCCCCAACGGGCAAGTGGAACCGTGGAAGAGAAGAAGTCGGAAACTTTTGCGGATTCCTCTGCCGTGGCATTGGCGCGCGCCCCGCGCTTCCAGATGGGAGTCTTCGTCGCTCCCGGGGCCACCACGTTCACGCGAATCTTGCGCGGTGCAAGGTCTGCGGCGATGGATCGCGCCATCGAGACGAGTCCGCCTTTCGTGGCAGCGTAGGCAGCCAGGCCTGGTTGACCGAGATAAGCTGTGCACCGATCCGTTGAAGATGATGCTGCCGTTGTCGTTCATGAGAGGAGCGGCTGAATTGACGGTAAAGAAAGCACCGTTGAGGTTGGTGTGGACTACCTTCTCGAAGATGGCTTCGTCGGTCGTGCCAGTCGGCGTCCTGCCAGAAATGCCTGCATTGGCGAAGACGATGTCAAGTTTGCCAAAGTCTTTGGCGAGTTCAGCGAAAAGCTTCTTGCGGTCCTCCGCAACCGTAACGTCGGCGCGATAGCCGTGCGCTTTCGATCCCAGCTCGGCGACCGCTTCATCCAGTGTCTGTTGATCGCGACCCGTAATTGCGACTTCCGCGCCTTCAGAGATGAAAAGGCGGGCTGTGGCCAGGCCGATGCCGCTGTTGCCTCCGGTAATGAGAGCCTTCTTGCCTGCGAGCTTCATGATTCCTCCAGGAACCCGCGATCGAGAGCCTCGACTTTATTTGATTATTCTGTCGGCTCCGAGGTTGTGGTAGCCAATGCCGAAATCAGGATCGAGTTCCTTCTGCGGCATGGATGGCCTTCTGCACTTTCGACTTCAAGGGAGTGTCTATCTGCTTGAGCGGCGCGTTGATGATGGCGGAGAAGCTCTAATCGACGATGACATGCTCTTCCATTGGAACCGCATCGTCCAACACAATCAGCAGGCGAATATCTGCCTGATCAGCGACCCTCCTCAGCAGTATGGGCCGGCTTCGTAAATTTACGCTCTCTTATAGATTAGGTATCCATCACAGGGCAACGCCATTGCTGCAACGTGAATCGCAACCGACATTCGGCGCAAAGGTTTTATCTCTCGTGTAGCACACACCTCACGATGCGCCGATCTTAGTCCAAGGCGCCCGCAGGAAATCAGTAGCCATGAAGTTCTCCGCCATCAAGCATTCGTTGTTCGTGAATACGGCCAACGCCGAAGAGCATTTGATTGGTGCTTTCCCCCCAAAGAAACCGGCTGTTCAGGCACGGAGCGCCGCCACATCTCAGCCTGCCCTTTCCGACGAGGGGCCGATGCCCGACCTGGGGGGAGCCATCGGTTGTCTACGACGTAATCGTCATCGGGGCGGCGTGCCCGGCGAGCAGTGCATCGGTGCGCTGGCCAAATGCGGCCTGCAATCTTCCAAATCCGACTTTTGATTGAACGCATAGGAGGAAAGAACATGGGAAAGCTGAAGTATGACAAAGAGAGCACCGCACTTGTCGTCATCGATCCGTATAACGATTTCATCTCCGAGGGTGGCAAGATATGGGATCGCCTGAAGACTGTTGCAGAAGCAAATGATTGTATTCCTCACATGCTGCAAGTCCTGAACGCTGCGCGGAAGGCGGAGCTTCGCGTCTTCTATGCGCTGCATCATCGCTACCGTCCAGGCGACTACGAGAGCTGGAAGTGCATCGCTCCCATCCAGAAGGCAGCCTGGTCTCACAAGTCCTTCGAATACGGGACGTGGGGTGGCGAGATTCGCAGTGAATTCAAGCCTCAGCCCGGGGAAATCGCGGCCCAGGAGCATTGGTGTTCCAGCGGCTTTGCCAACACGGATCTGGATTTGCAGCTCAAAAAGCATGGCATTCACAAGATCATCGTCATCGGGCTGATCGCACACACATGCGTGGAGGCAACTGTTCGCTATGGCGCTGAACTGGGCTACGACGTCACGATGGTGAAAGACGCAACCGCGGATTACTCGGATGAAGGGATGCACGCCGCTCTCGACGTCAATATCCCGAACTACGCCGGTGCCATTGTGACCACGAACGAAGTCGTCGAGGCCCTTTCATTCGACATTCGGCTACCGCGGAGCGCTTAGAGCCCGTAACTGCGGTGGGCGAAGGGTGCTCAAGAATTTAGATGGAGGCACTTATGAAACGGATCGGTTTCTTGCTGCTCGCAGTTGCAACCCTGGCCGGCAGTGTCGTCTATATGGCCCACGCAGCTGGACAGTCCGATGGAGGCTCATCCCCGATCTACGGAGTCAAAATCCCCGCCGGATACCGCGATTGGAAATTGATCGCCGTGGACCACCTCCTGATAGCAGGCAAGGTTGACCAGTTGCGCGCTCAACTCGGCAACGATATAGCGATCAAGGCCTTTAAGTAAGGGAAGATACCGCTCCCAGACGGCGCCATCATTGCCGCGATTCATTGGACTCGTGTCCCGTCGGAGGACAATAACAAAGTCCTGGCCGGTCTATTTCCCGGTGCTCAATCTTTCGTTGTCGGGTTCCCGTGAATGTCCAGTTCATGGTCCAGGACTCAAAGAAGTACGCCGCGACGGGCGGCTGGGGATTCGCTGACTTTACGGACGGAAAGCCGGGCGGCGCAGAGGGTTGGTCGCGACCGTTGCTGGCCTCGCCCGTTGTATCCGAGCGATGTAGCTGGCGTTCCGGTTTTCGCGCTGATGAAGAAGATGTTTCCAACGTTAAAGACAGCCCGAAGACGATTCGTGCCTTTTCCACGATTCGCAAAGGTCAAAAAAAGGCGACTGCCATTGCAGTCGCCCACGTCAGTTCAGGCTGCCTTCTCTACAACTCCTTTTCCGATGAAGTTCATCAGTTCAGAGTTCACTTCCTCGGCATGGGTCCAAGTTATGCAATGTGGCCCGCCTTTTATGATCGCCAAACGTGCTCCCTTGATGAGCTTGGCGGTCCGCTGTCCCGATGCAGTAATTGGCAAAATCCGGTCTGCGTCGCCGTGTATGACCAAGGTTGGTACGTCGATGCGCTTGAGGTCCTCGCGGAAATCTTCATGCCACGTCGGCACACAAGCAAGACTCGCCGTGGGTGAGGCGCCGGCTGCAATGTTCCAGCTAGCCTGGATGGTTTGTTCGCTGATACGCTTGCCCATCAAGACGTCGGTGTTATAGAAGTTCTTGAAAAACTCGGTGAAGAACGCGTAACGATCCGCAGCGACGGCTTTCTGTATGCCCTCGAAAACCGCGCCCTCTACACCCTCGGGATTGTCAGGCGTCTTGAGCAGGTAGGGCGGCACCGACGAAATAAATACCGCCTTGCTAACACCCTTCGAGCCGTATTTCCCAAAATAGCGCGCTACTTCGCCTCCACCCATGGAGAAGCCGACCAGCGCGAAGTTGCGCAGGTTGAGGTGGGTCAAGAGTGCATGGAGATCCGCGGTGAAGGTGTCGTAGTTATAGCCTGTGGTCGGCTGGCTGGATTTTCCAAAGCCTCTTCGATCATAAGTGATGACACGATGGCCGGTGGCCAGAAGCCCGGGAATCTGCTTCTCCCAGGAGCTACCGTTCAGCGGGTATCCATGGATCAGGATCACCGCTTCGCCTGAGCCGTGGTCTTCATAGTACAGATCGATGTTACCCGAGTTTTCTTTACCAACATTGACATATGGCATGTGTTCTTCTCCTTTTGGTATGGGAGGATCCCGTTTCCTTTTGCGATCCAATGATTCGAGTGTGGTGAATGGATTAACTGCGAATGTTCGTGTTTCTTAGTTAAAGTCAGGGCTGAATCTCTTCTCCTCTGCTCTAAGTACTCAGCAGGTTGGGTTCCTGAGCTCGATAGTTTTGGGTCGCTAGAAAGATTCCGCTTACTCAGGGTTGGGTTGCCCCAGGAAATTAATTTTGATGTGTGCGCGATCCTAAGTGACTTGAAAACGCTTTATCTAGCCATGTTGTTATGCTTGACCCAACGCTATGGAAAGCATTTTCATCTATCCCCTGACATGCGGCGATTCGCCACGTGTGCTGATCGGGAGACAACTCCCATTGGCGATTATGGCGTCAGGCCATCCGAGAATGGACGAGGTTACCACACTCACGACACGCGCCGCGCAAATCCAACTGCTCCTCATGGATGTGGACGGCACGATGACGGACGGCAGCGTTACTCTGCTCTCGCAAACCGACGGTACCGCTCTGGAAATCAAGACCTTTGATGCACACGACGGGCAGGGTCTTACCCTGGCCCGGAGCGCCGGCCTGCGCACTGGTTGCATCACGGGCCGTGAAAGTGCGGCACTCCTCCGCCGCGCCCACGAAATGAATATGGAATTTATCTATATGAAACAGCCGGTGAAAATGACGGCATATGAAGAGATCCTGCGAAAGGCGGGCGTTCCGGATTCGGCTGTCGCTTATATCGGCGATGATCTTCCAGATATTCCGATCATGCGCCGCGCTGGACTGGCTCTGGCTGTTGGCGATGCGGTCCCCGAAGTAAAAGAAGCTGCGCACTACACGACAAAAGCTCTGGCCGGCCACGGCGCGGTCCGCGAAGCCATCGAACTGATTCTAAAATCAAAAGGTGTCTGGGCGGAATATATCGATAAAGCGCGGGCTTAACAGCGCGCGCACGCCCCATGAAATGCTCCGCGGCGCGCCCTACAAGCGCGGCAAGATTGTGCGGCAAGTCGCGGCGTGAATTTCATCGCTGCCACAGGATTCGATCGTCTTCCAAAGGGATCGCAATGTGGTCGCTGCGTGGTATTACTCGGGCCGTGTAGTCCACAGATGGACGGGTCGAAGGCACAGACGCGGCGTAAACGTAGGCGCCCGACGCTCCGGGCAATGGGCGGACAAGTTTCATTTCCAGTGGCACGGGTGCACTGCCCGTTGATCCGTCGGCGTAAAGCTGCACCTGCACCGCATTCGGTTCGAGATCGTTGAGGAACACTTCAACTTCAAACGCGTGCTGGTCCGCGTTGGTTTCAATACGCAAGTTTCCGAAGCGCAATGATTCCCACTTTCGATTCATCGTATTCTGCCAGTCGAGCGCTTGCCTGCCCACCGCACCCTTGTTCGCCGCGCGCTCACCGTAGGCTGAGGCAGCGGAGAGATAGTGTTGCTCGGTGTATTCACGAACCGCTCGGCTCGCGGAATAATGAGGCGTCAACTGCGCCATGCTTTCCCGCATCCGCGCTACCCAGGCGACGGGAATACCGTTCGCGTCGCGGGTATAGAACTCCGGGACTACCTCGCGCTCGATCAGGTCGTAGAGCGCGTTCGCTTCAACAGCGTCCCAGGCGGGATCGTCGCCATGCTCCTGGCCGTCTCCCAACGCCCACCCAACTTCGGGGGTGTAGGCTTCCACCCACCAGCCATCCAACTCCGAAAGATTGATACCGCCGTTGACCAGCACTTTCATCCCGCTGGTTCCGCACGCCTCCCACGGCCGACGCGGTGTATTGACCCAGACATCGACACCCTGCACCAGGTGCTCGGTGAGATTCATGTCGTAATCACTGAGGAAGATCACATTGGGATGAGCCTGCGGACTCCGGATGAAATGAATCCATTCCTGAATCAGAGCTTGTCCCGGTTGGTCCGCTGGATGCGCCTTACCGGCAATGATGAGTTGCACTGGGCGCTCAGGATTGGTCAGCAGTCGAAGCAGCCGTTCCGGATCGTGCAGCAAAAGGTTCGGCCGCTTATAGGTAGCGAAGCGCCGTGCGAAGCCCAAGGTCAAGGCATTGGGGTCAAGAAGATTTTTCGCGGCTTCGAACTCTTCGCGCGGGTAGCCAGAGGCGGCGAGCTCACGGGACAAACGTTCGCGAGCGTATTCAACCAGGGACTTGGTAGCGTCGTTGCGAAGCTTCCATAGCCGGGCATCCGAGACTTGGCGAACGTTCTGCTTCAGTGTCTCGGTTGCTCCCAGCCAGTAATGCTTTCCACAGTTTTCGGTCCAAAGATCATCGGCAGGTGCCGAGGCCCAGGTGGGCACGTGGACCCCATTGGTCACGTATCCGATTGGGACCTCGTCCTCTGGCCAGCGCGGAAACAGCGGCTGAAAGAGGTGCCGGCTGACCTTTCCATGCAAGCGGCTCACTCCATTTACCGCCCCACTTCCGCGGACGGCCAGGTACGCCATGTTGAAAGGCTCTGACGAGTCGTTCGGATTCTGGCGGCCCAGGGCGAGCAAATCGTGAAGTGCGAGGCCGAGTCTTTCGGCATATTTCCCGAGATACTGCTCTATGAGGTCCGGAGCAAAACGGTCAAAGCCTGCCGCCACTGCAGTGTGGGTGGTGAAAAGATTTCCGGCTCGTGTGACCGCCAGAGCAACTTCAAATGGCTGTCCTGTCTCCTCCATGAAATTGTGGGTGCGCTCCAGGACGGCAAAGGCAGCGTGGCCTTCATTCAGATGACAGACCTCGGGCTGAAGGCCGAGTGCGCGGAGCAAGCGCCAGCCGCCGATCCCGAGTGCCAGTTCTTGCTTGAGACGCAGCTCCGGCCCGCCGCCGTATAGCTCGCTGGTAATTCCTCGATGCGCGGGGAAGTTCGCTGCGTCATTGCTGTCAAGCAAGTAGAGTTTTACTCTACCGACGTTGACCTGCCAGGCACGCAGCCAGAGCGAGTACCCGGGCAATGCGATTTCCAAGCGCAACCACTCTCCGTTCGATTGGCGTAGCGGCGTGATCGGCAACTGTCCGGGATCGTTGAATGGGAAGAGAGCTTGCTGCGATCCCTGCTTGTCAATCACCTGGCGGAAATAGCCTTGCTGGTAGAGAAGTCCTACTCCGACGACCGGCACACCCAGATTACTGGCGGCCTTGAGTTGATCGCCGGCTACGTTGCCAAGTCCCCCGGAGTAAATGGGCAGAGCTTCGCTCAACATGAATTCCATGCTGAAATACGCGACGCAGGTCAGGGAGGCTTGCGAGTGTTTCTGCTGAAACCATCCGGGCGCTGCTACCGCTTGCCTGCTGGCTTCGATCAAACTATTCACGTTTTTCCGAAAAGCGGGATCGGCCAACGCGCGCTCGATCCGATCCCGCGAGACCGTCTGTAAGACGACCCAAGGATTTTGGGTGATCTCCCACAGTCTGGGATCAAGTTGCCGCCACACTTCGTCGGTGGCATGATTCCACGACCATTGCAGGTCCAAAGCGAGTTCGGCCAAGGAATCGAAGCCATCGATTTCGGTGGGCAGAAGGTTATAGATCGGGTGACTAACGCGGATTTGGTCGCTCATGATTTTTCCACCGGACTCGATGCAGCGAGAGTATCGCTGACAATCTCCTGTGCCTCATTCAGAATGCGATGCAGATGATCGGCTCCCTGGAAGCTCTCCGCATAGATCTTGTAGATATCCTCGGTTCCAGACGGGCGTGCTGCGAACCAGCCGCTCTTGGCTACCGCTTTCAATCCGCCGATTGGGGCGTTGTTGCCTGGGGCGCGGGTGAGGATGGCCTGGATCGTTTCCCCGGCCAGATCTGTGGATCGCACTTGCTGCGGCGAGAGTTTGTCCAGAAGCTGCTTTTGCTCGGGCGTAGCCGGTGCCTCAACGCGATCATAGAAAGGCTCGCCAAATTCGTCGGTGAGGTCGCGGTAGATCTCGCCCGGATCACGGTCCATCCGCGCCGTGATCTCCGCTGCGAGCAGCGCCGGAACAATTCCGTCTTTGTCAGTCGTCCACACAGTACCATCCATGCGAACGAATGATGCACCCGCGCTCTCCTCGCCGCCGAAGCCAAGTTTGCCGTCGAGCAAGCCATCGACGAACCACTTGAAACCAACTGGTACCTCGTAGAGCTTCCGGCCAAGCTTTGCAGCAACGCGATCAATCATCTGGCTGCTCACTACCGTCTTGCCCACGGCAGCCGCTCCGCCCCACATTGGACGGTGTTGGAAGAGGTAGAAGATGGCTACGGAAAGGTAGTGATTGGGCGGGAGCAGCCCGCTGCTCCCGGTGACAATCCCGTGCCGGTCGTGGTCGGTATCGCAGGCGAATGCGATCGCAAAACGATCCTTTAAACCGATCAAGCTCTGCATCGCGTAGGGTGAGGATGGGTCCATGCGGATCTGGCCGTCCCAATCTACACTCATAAAGCGAAACGTCGGGTCAACGACCTCGTTGACAACCGTGAGGTTTAACCCGTATCGCTCGGCAATTGGATTCCAGTAGTGAACTCCGGCGCCGCCGAGCGGATCAACTCCGATGCTGATCTTCGATTCGCGCAAAACATCCATATCAATTACGTTGGCGAGATCAGCGATGTAAGCGTTGAGATAGTCGTGCCGATGCGTCGTGGAGGCGCGAAGAGCCTTCTCGAAAGGAATCCGTTTCACGCTGCGAAGACTGCTTTCGAGAAACTCATTTGCCTTGGCCTCGATCCAAGCGGTAACACCAGACTCCGCCGGACCGCCGTTTGGGGGATTGTATTTGAAGCCGCCATCATGCGGCGGGTTGTGAGACGGCGTGATGACGATGCCGTCGGCGAGTCCAACGTTTCGGCCACGGTTGTAGGTGAGAATGGCGTGGGAGACGACAGGGGTAGGGGTGTATTCATCGTCCTGCGCGATCATGACTTCCACCCCGTTCGCCGCCAGCGCCTCCAGCGCACTGGCGTGAGCCGGTACGGAAAGAGCATGGGTATCCATGCCGAGAAACAGCGGGCCATCAATCTTCTGTTCTTTTCGGTACATGCAGATGGCCTGACTGATGGCGAGAATATGCCATTCGTTGAAACTCTTTTTGAATGCGGAGCCACGATGCCCTGAGGTGCCGAAAGCAACTCTTTGTTCCGGCAGAGCAGGGTCAGGCACTTCCGTATAGTAGGCCGTGACGAGCTTAGGTACGTTCACGAGCATGGATGCTTCGGCCGGCTTTCCTGCACAGGGACTTACTTTCATGATCACTCCTCAAACTGGATACTTCGTTAACGAGATGCTCTTTGCGAGTAAGCATCCCTGCGTGACGGGCATAGATTCGGTATGCGGCTGGATTAACACCGGTATTCATCCCGCTTTAGCAATTGTGAGTGTGTAATCTGCTCTCTCGTGCTATTCACTTGGCCGACTTAGCCGGAGATATTGTTTGGATGCCGCGAGGGATATGTCTGTGGCCCGCACAGCGTTCTAGAGATAACGGCTGTCAACTTCAAAGAGTGCCTCCGCATCCCATTTGTACGCAGCAAAAGACACCCACGATCAACAGCTACGAAGCGAACTCATGAATTCCATACTGATGTGAGTTTCCTGCTACGAAACGAAAGCGAAGCGTGTGTGGCAACAGATAAGGAAGGCCGTACATCCACGGTACCCTGCGCTGCTCGTGGGCCACGAGAGAGAGGTGACACGATGAAATCGATACATACGAAAGCGACACAACTGCTTCACGATCTGGGCCAGAGCATCTGGCTCGATAACATTACACGCGACCTGCTGAACAGCGGCACACTGCAACGCTATATCAATGAACTCTCGGTAACGGGGCTTACCTCAAATCCGACCATCTTTGACCACGCGATTAGGAACAGCACTGCTTACGACACCGCGATCCGCGAGAAACTGAGTAAGGGCAAATCGGGCGAGGCGCTCTTCTTCGAGTTAGCGCTAGAGGACATCACCCGGGCTGCTGCCCTGTTTCGTCCGGTTCACGACCAGACGGACGGAGTGGATGGGTGGGTATCACTGGAAGTATCGCCCTTGCTGGCCAACGACACAGCCAGCACCCTGGCTGCGGCCAAGGATCTGTACGCGCGGGCGGGACAGCAAAACCTTTTCATTAAAATCCCAGGGACTAAGGAAGGACTGCCCGCCATCGAGGAGGCTATCTTTGCAGGCATTCCGATCAATGTCACACTCCTGTTCTCTCGCGAGCAGTATTTGGCGTCCGCCAAGGCGTACTTGCGCGGCATTGAGCGGCGCATCGATGCTGGACTTGAGCCTGCTGTCGGCTCCGTCGCCTCCGTATTTATCAGTCGCTTGGACGTTGCGGTGATGGGTAAGGTGCCCGACTCACTTCGCGACCAACTCGGAATTGCAATCGCAAAGCGTACGTACAAAGCCTACTGCGAGTTTCTTGGCTCTCCCCGCTGGCAACGTGTTTCGAAGGCCGGCGCGCGCCCGCAACGGCTCTTGTGGGCCAGCACGGGAACCAAGGACCCTAAGGCATCCGATGTGCTCTACGTAAAGGCTCTGGCTGCACCTTCCACGGTGAACACCATGCCGGAGAGTACCTTGAAAGCCCTCGCCGAGCACGGTGAATTAGGCGCAACTCTGCCGGTGGACGGCGGTAACTGCGAAGAAGTGCTGGAGCAGTTCGCCGGGGCCGGCATCGAAGTCGAAGCGCTTCCTGTCCAACTTCAGGATGAGGGGGCGAAGTCGTTCGTTCAGTCCTGGAACGATCTGATGGCGGTGATCAATTCCAAGAGTTCTGCACTCAAGGCGGCATAGCTGTGCCAGTGACGGTTCTGTCCATTGCGCTTTATCAGCGCTTCTGCGGGCCACTCGAGAACCGGAGGACAAGACTGAGGCCGCTTATAAGGAGTTATCAATGACGAATTCCCCTTCCGACGCCCTGGTCTTCTACGGTGCAACCGGCGACCTCGCGTATAAGAAGATTTTCCCGGCGCTCGAGGCCATGGTAAAGCGTGGCCACCTCGACGCGCCGATCATCGGCGTGGCCAGACGTGCCTGGAGCCTCGAACAGTTTCGCGCACGAGCGCACGACAGCCTTGAGAAACAAGGCGGAGTCGATGCTGTGGCCTTCAACAAGCTGAGCAGTTTACTGCATTATGTGAGCGGCGATTACGCAGACCCTGCGACTTATCAGGCGATCCGCAAAGAGCTCGGAAATGCGCAAAGGCCGGCGCATTATCTGGCCATCCCGCCACTCCTGTTCGAAACGGTTGTGGAACAACTCGCGAAGACGGGCTGCGCCCAGGGTGCTCGCGTCATTATCGAGAAACCCTTTGGCCATGATCTGGCGTCAGCGCAGGAGCTTAACCGAATCCTTCATGCTGCTTTCCCGGAGTCTGCGATCTTTCGCATTGACCACTATCTTGGCAAGCGTGCAGTGAACAACGTGGTAGTTTTCCGCTTCGCCAATGCGTTCCTGGAGCCGTTCTGGAATCGAAACTACATCGACAGTGTGCAGATCACCATGGCGGAGGAATTTGGAGTGGAGGGACGCGGGGCTTTCTACGATCAGACTGGCACCATTCGCGACGTCGTCCAAAACCATCTCTTTCAGATCCTCTGCAACCTTGCCATGGAGCCTCCAGTCCGCATGGACAGTGACTCGATTCGTGACGAGAAAGTGAAGGTACTGCGATCGATTCCGTCACTGGATGCGAACGATCTGGTGCGAGGACAGTTCCGGGGCTACCTCCAGGAAAAGGGTGTTGCATCCGATTCGAAGATGGAAACTTTTGCTGCGCTGCGCCTCGACCTCGATTCCTGGCGCTGGAGAGGCGTGCCTTTCTACATCCGCGCGGGAAAGAACTTACCTGTGACCTGCACGGAGGTTATCGGCAGGTTGCGAAAGCCTCCGACCGTCATCCGCAACGGTGCATTGCCGCAGAACTATTTGCGCTTCCGGATCAGTCCCGAGATGACGATCGCGATGGGCGCGAATGTGATGGCTCCCGGGGAGGCGATGAAAGACGAAGCCATTGAGATGGTGGCCAGCCGTCATCCCCGGCCGGAGGATGTGGAAGCGTACGAGCGAGTGCTGGGCGAGGCCATGGCCGGAGATGCCACGTTGTTTGCCCGCGAGGATTACGTGGAAGAAGCGTGGCGAATCGTCGATGCAGTGCTGAAGGCAAGCACTTCCGTCTATGAATACGAGAAAGGCACCTGGGGGCCTAGCGAGACTGACGAGAGAGTTTCGCCCGCGGGAGGCTGGCGCAACCCGATCGGCACCGACGAGGAAGATTTCCGCCTTGCTGCTTAAGACAGCTCACGAGGCGGGTCTCACGCAGGAAGGCTGCCATGCAGCGGAGGGGATTGAGAGCACTGGACAAAGCTCTCCGATCGGCGCCACCGTGGTTTCTGGTGGTGTTAATTTCAGCGTATTCTCGCGCGGAGCCTCGGCTGTGGAGTTGCTGCTCTTTGACCGGGTGGACGATGCACCGGCCCGCGTGATTCCGATTGACCCCGCGACGAATCGTACGTACCACTACTGGCACATCTTCGTATCTGGCGTGCAACCGGGCCAGATGTACGGTTATCGGATGCACGGAAGCTGGGATCCGGCGAGTGGGATGCGTTTTGACCCTACCAAGCTGCTCCTCGATCCCTATGGTCGAAGTGTCGTGGTTCCGGACAGCTACAGCCGCGATGCTGCGCGCCTGGAAGGTGATAACGCCGCAACGGCGATGAAGAGCGTGGTGGTGGATCCGCACGCGTACGATTGGGAGGGAGACACACTGCTGCGTCGTCCGTCCTCTCGGAGTGTTATTTACGAAATGCACGTGAGAGGTTTCACGCGCCATCCCAGCTCCGGGGTCTCGGAAAAAACACGCGGCACCTATGCCGGCTTGATCGAGAAGATTCCATATCTCCGGCGACTCGGCATCACTGCCGTCGAACTGCTGCCCGTGTTTCAGTTCGATGCCCAGGATGCTCCACCTGGACTCGTCAACTACTGGGGATATGCGCCGGTCTCATTCTTTGCGCCGCACCAGGGCTACAGCTCGCGCCGCGACCCGCTTGGCCCGGTAAACGAGTTTCGCGATATGGTGAAGGCGCTGCACCGGGCGGGCATCGAGGTGATTCTTGACGTGGTTTTCAATCACACCACCGAGGACGACCACCGCGGGCCGACGCTGAGTTTCCGCGGTCTCGACAACAGCACCTATTACATCCTTGAACAAGACCGCTCGCGCTATGCAAATTACAGCGGCACAGGAAACACGCTGAACGCCAACAATCCAATCGTCCGCCGGATGATCGTGGATAGTCTCCGCTACTGGGTTGAAGCGATGCACGTGGATGGCTTCCGCTTCGATCTGGCGTCGATCCTTGAGCGCGACGAGGTGGGGAATTTGTTGCCGAGCCCACCGGTGCTGTGGGATATCGAGTCGGACCCGGTACTCGCAGACTCAAAGCTGATTGCAGAGGCGTGGGATGCGGCAGGCCTCTACCAGGTGGGCAGCTTTGTTGGGGACAGTTGGAAGGAGTGGAATGGCCGTTTCCGCGACGATGTTCGCAGCTTTTTCCGCGGCGACCAGGGTTCGGTGGCACCCTTGGCTGACCGGCTGCTCGGCAGCCCCCAGATTTACGCTCACAAGGAACGCGAGGCCGAGGCGAGCGTGAACTTCGTGACCTGTCACGACGGATTCACACTCAACGATCTCGTCTCCTACAACCAAAAGCACAATGAGCAGAATGGAGAAGATACCCGGGACGGTGCAAACGACAACCGAAGCTGGAACTGTGGAGTCGAGGGGCCGAGCGATGACCCTGCGGTAGAGAAGTTGCGAAATCGCCAGGTAAAGAACTTCCTCGCCGTGACGATGCTCTCGCTGGGATTACCTATGATTTTGATGGGCGACGAAGTGCGGCGCACTCAGCAGGGTAACAACAACGCGTATTGCCAGGACAACGAGAGCAGTTGGTTTGACTGGACGCTGGTGGCGAAACATGCCGATGTGCTTCGCTTCATCACACTGCTCTGCGCACGACGGCCGTGGCGAGAGCTGGAGTCTGAGTCGCGCGAGCTCAGTCTCAACCAACTCCTTCGCAAGGCAAACATAGCCTGGCACGGCGTAAAACTCGGACAACCGGACTGGGGTGCCTCTTCGCACAGCTTGGCTTTGAGCGCGGATTGCGGAAGCGAGGAGCTGTTACTTCAGGTGATCCTGAATGCTTATTCGGAGCCGCTCGATTTCGAGCTTTCGCCTGTGGGCGACGGCAGCGACGGCTCATGGCGCCGATGGATCGACACTACCCTCGACTCGCCGCACGATATCGTCGAATGGCAAAGCGCGCCACCGGTTCCGGGCCGCAGCTATCGCGCTGGGCCGCATTCCGTGGTTGTGCTTTTCGCCCGCGCAGGAAATGGAGCTAGTCCAAGTTTGTAATCAGGATGAAGGGGATGGGTTGGACAGTCTGATACGCAGCCATTAGGATTCAAAATGGTATGGCTACGGCATCCAGTACTGAGCAACGATCCGACAAGCTTTTCAAGCACGCGGCGATCGTAATTGTCGCCGGAGTGTTAGCCACTACCTTGGCGCAGACCCAGGTTCTGGGCCGCATTCCGCTGCAAAACCTTCTCAAGAACGAGTTGCACGCCGACCGTACGGCCAATGCCGCATTCTTTTTTTGGGCTGGACTGGCGTGGTACTTCAAGCCCTTTGCCGGGATCTTCACCGACGCTTTCCCGATCTTCGGGAGCCGGCGCAAGAGCTACATTCTGGGCGGCACCACGCTGGCGGTACTTTCGTGGTTCGCCTTGATTGTTACGCCCCACCAATACCACAAGCTGCTCGTGGTTTCTATCGTGATCAACGCATTCATGGTGATCGCCAGCACGGTGGTGGGCGGTTACATGGTGGAAACCGCGCAAGCCACATCAGGCTCAGGGCGGCTGACGGCGATTCGCCAGTTTGTGCAGCAGACCTGCTCCATCTTCGTCGGCCCCACCGCCGGATATCTGGCCAGTATCGCATTCGGATGGACGGCCGCGGCTTGCGGGGGCATCATGT
Organism: uncultured Acidobacteriota bacterium; assembly: GCA_963737175.1. Taxonomy (GTDB): domain Bacteria; phylum Acidobacteriota; class Terriglobia; order Terriglobales; family Acidobacteriaceae; genus TOLSYN. Next base: position 28,851 of record CAVTRQ010000007.1, read on the forward strand.
TCCTTCTGGTGCCGGTCACCATCCTGTTCTTGCATGAGAAGCGGATCCACATCGATTCCCGCGAACTGTTGGGCAACGCCCGCAAGCAACTGGTCAAGATCGGAACCGCCCGGACGATGTGGGCCGCCGCCGGCCTGATGGCCCTGTTTTACATTGCTCCCGGTTTTTCCACGGCGGTGTTCTATAAACAGCAGAACGAACTGCACCTCAATACGCAGGGACAAGGGTTTCTGCAATTGATCTCGGGTGCTTTCGGCGTGCTGGCGGCGGTCGGTTACGGCATCTTGTGCCGGCGATATAACCTCCGCACGCTGTTGGCATGGTGCATGATTCTGGGCACGGCGGCTAATTTGGGTTACCTGTTTTACTCCTCCGTTGGGCGGGCTCAGGTGGTCGAAGGCTTTAATGGTTTCGGATACACCTTGGCCGAGCTGGCATTGATGGATCTGGCCGTGCGCGCCACTCCCGCCGGTAGCGAGGGCTTGGGCTTCTCTCTGATGATGAGTGTCCGAAACCTGGCCTTGTTCGGAACCGATTGGATCGGCTCCAAGCTGCTGGATCAGTATCACCTGTCCTTCAACTCGCTTGTGGTCGCTAATTCCATAACCACGATGATCACGGTTCCTCTAGTGTTCCTGCTTCCCATGGTGATCGTCAGCCGCAAGGACGCCGAACTTTATGAAGAAGCGCCTGCGCCCAGAACTGCGATGGAATGACGCAGTCCCATCCGGTGGAGCTATATCAGAGCACATGTTCATTTGTCACCGAGGACTGTGACAAGTGGCGTTGATGGGCATGTGCATTTGGATAATTCTTGCGCCCAAGCTTCCTGTGGGGGAGGCAGAACACGGGTTTGATCCTCCGACCATTCGTGAGTATGTCATCGGCGCCAGCAAACACAGAAAAGGCGTCACCGTAATGTTCGATTGCGTGTAGCCCAGGCGGTGGTTGCCGCCGGCGTTCGCGCTCTTAGGAAGAGTCGTCACCATATGAAATCGAAGCAGTCGTCATCCGACAGGTCACTCAAATCTCTCCAGAACGCCGCCGGAGAGGCCGCTGCGACCCGGAGCCCCGACACGGATCAGCACAAGCAGGGCGAGCAGACACTCAGTGAAAACCAGCAGAGACTCCGGGCCATTGTCTATGGCTCTCCTATCCCGCAATTCGTGCTGGGAGAGGATCACGCTATCATCTCCTGGAATGGGGCTCTGGAAAAATATTCAGGGATCAGCGCGGAATCCGTGATTGGCACAAACCAGCACTGGCGCGCCTTCTATTCGACGCAGCGGCCTTGTCTGGCGGACCTGATCATCGACCAGGATATGGAAAACATTCCTCGCTGGTATGCGGGCAAATATAGCAAATCGGAGCTGGTGGAGGGAGCCTACGAAGCTACGGACTTTTTCCCGGCGATGGGCGAGCGCGGCAAATGGCTTCATTTCACCGCGGCGGCGATTCGAGACCCGCAAGGAAGCATCATCGGCGCAGTGGAAACACTGGAGGACATTACCGAGCAAAAGCTTGCGGAGGAAGAAGCCCGCGCCGCTCGGCAGCACCTTTTAGACATGATCGACTTCCTGCCGGACGCCACCTTTGTGCTGGATCAGGACAAGAAAGTGATCGCCTGGAACCGGGCCATTGAAGAGATGACCGGGGTGCATAAGGAAGCGATCATCGGCAAGGGCGATTATGCCTATGCAGTTGCATTTTTTGGCGAGGGCGAGCCGATGTTGACCGATCTTCTAGGAACGGAGGAGTCGGCGTTCAGGTTCAAGTACGACAACTTCTCCCGCAAGGGCAACACCCTTTACGGGGAGCGCTTTTTCCCCGCCGTGTTCGGCGGCAGAGGAGCCTATCTGTGGGGAATGGCCACGCCGCTGCTGGATCGTGGAGGCAATCAGGTTGGCGCGATTGAGTCGCTGCGAGATCTGACCGACCACAAGCGCGCCTCCGAGGACTTGTCCAAGATGCAGGAGCAGCTTCGCCAGGCAGCCAAGATGGAGGCCGTAGGCCGATTGGCCGGGGGGATAGCCCACGATTTTAATAACCAACTCACGATCGTGCAGGGCTACTGCAACCTGCTTCTTGACACATTGCCCAACGAATACTCCGGCCGCGCGCTTGTGGGGGAGATATTAAGGGCGGCAGAACGGTCGGCAAAATTGACCGGACAACTGCTCGCGTTCGGTCGCAAGCAAGTGCTGAGTCCACAAGTGCTTAATGTTAAGGAGATCCTTGCCGACCTGCTGGATCCGTTGAGACGCATGATCAGAGAAGACATCCATGTTGAGATTCAGGTTGCGTCCGAGTTGTGGCGAGTGGAAGCGGATCGGAATCAATTGGAGCAGGCAATCATCAATCTCGCCATTAATGCCAGGGATGCCATGCCCGGCGGCGGTCGGTTGACGATCGAAGCTCGCAATGCCGTTCTGGATGGCGAGTACGTATTGCGCCACATGGGCACCTCGGGAGGGCCGCACGTTTGCCTGAGCGTGAGCGATACCGGCATGGGTATGGATGAAGCGATACAACAAAGAATCTTCGAGCCGTTCTTTACTACCAAGCCGATGGGCGAAGGCACTGGTTTGGGGCTTGCGATGGTCTATGGCTTTGTGAAACAGAGCGGTGGGCATATGGACGTCATCAGTGAAGCCGGACATGGCGCGCGCTTCAATATGTATTTTCCCCAGTCGGTGGGCGTCCCGGTTGCTGTTACGGAGGAGCTGGTACCGAAATCTCCGCCTTCCACTGGCCGTGAGACGATTCTTGTCGTCGAGGACGAAGATGCGCTTCGAGAACTGGTGGCCCACATCCTCAAAAGCCGTGGCTACCACGTGCTGCAAGCGGCGGACGGCGGGTCGGCAATTGCCCTCAACCGACAGTATGGATCGCCGATTGACCTGATACTTTGTGATGTGATCATGCCAGGATTATCCGGACCCGAGGTGGTGAAGCAGGTAAGGTCGGATCGGCCAGGGCTGAAGGCTCTCTATGTGACTGGTTATGCCGAGAGCGAAGTATTGGATTGCGGCGGTCCGGGATGCGCGACACGGATTTTGTTGAAACCGTATACCCCAGACACGCTGTTCAGTGCAGTCCGGCAAATGCTCGATGATGGCATTAAGTTATGTGCTTAGACTCACCGCCATCGGTGAGAGAAGAAATCGAGTAGGCACTTAGGCTGACGCTCCACCGACCGCTCTGGATGGGTGAGCGTGAGGCAGCTCGCTGCTCAGAACTTGAACCCCAACGCCTTCGTTGTGAACTCCACCAGCGGCTTCATCGTCCGGCACGCGGCGGTGAAATCCCGCATGAGCGTGGGGGCGCACACCTGCTCCTCGGTCAACGCCACGGACACCACAAAATCCTTCCGCTTCAGATCTTCTATGAAGGCGTGATCCGCGGCAAATCCCTTCGGCGGTCGAGTCAGACTATCGCCCTCAAGCTCCAGCTTGCGAGTCACCTTCTTCCACGGCTCCGGCTGGCTGACAATCGCAGTCCGGATCTTGGTGAGAGCGCGATTGTCCGGGTGCCAGACTCCCGCCGCGGCGAAGCAGCCGTCCGGCTCCAGATGCAGATAGAAGACTGGCGCGTGGGCGTCCTTGCCGGTCTCGTGCGAGAAGTGAATTCCGATATGGGTCTTGTAGGGAATCTTGTCCGATGAGAATCGAGTGTCCCGGTAGATGCGGAAGAGCGAACCTCGCGTCGGTCGAGCGTCGGCAAGGAAATGGGGGCTCAGCTTGGCCAGATGAGGCGCAAAGCCGCCGATGAATTCCATGGCGGGTTCGACTACGACATGTTGATACCGCTCCTTATTTTTGGCGAACCACTCGCGATTGTTATGGCGTTTCAACTGACGCAAGAAGACGAACAGGTCGGGTTGGAAGATGGCGGCATCGGGCATCTGTCGGCTCACGGGTGAAGCACTCACCAGCTTACCGCAGCTGGCGAAACGGTGCGCCGGTCCGCTTTCAACGCTGCCTTCTGATCTATATGCCTCAGACGTTTAGCGCTTGCGCTGGCACTCTGGATGGAGAATGGATCGGGCCGGAACGTCACGGTGAGCCGCTGTGCTCACTCAGTTGCACGCCCCCGAGAAGCGCGAAGAAGCCGGGTTGAGTCCCGTCCGATGGGGAAGGGAATAGGAACACACCTGTGAGCAATCTCACTCCCGTACGGGTCGAAATGAACAGCATCCGAATCCTCTTTGCATTAGGGTTGGAGGCAGCGAGTCGCCAAAGCAGGATGTGCCATGGTCGGCAAATGTGCCAATAGCTGGTGTCCAACTACCCGTCATCACCATGAGGGGAAGCTGTTCCGTTTAGATATCAATCTCGGCAACAAAGCTGGCGGGAATGAGCGAAAAACGGAGTACATATGGCTGTGCGCCGTTTGCGCTCAAAAGATGCATCCCAAGGTTGAAGTCACCGGGGATACGGTCACGCTACGCTTGGCGAAGAATGATCCGATGCCGGTAGCGGACGCTACTGCATCGCCGGCACGAGTGAACTAAATAAATTCCCGCGAAACGGACACAGGACGGCTACGCTTAGCGCTTTTCTCTCGGAGTTTAGCAGTTCCGCTCGTACGGTGCCCGAAGCTCGAAAGCCATTACCTTCGTAATTTGCCAAACCAGACGAAAAAGAGCAGAGTGCGTAACGTGGTAAATTGCCCCGATTGGAATGGGCAGATTACAGTCTTCGTCAGTAGGGGATACAACGCGCGCTACCCATGTAGAAGGAGAGCGGAGCATGGTCTCCAAACGTACTGGAGCGACTGAAATCGAAGCTGATAATCTCGCAGCAAAGCTAACTCAAGAGCTTTCCCGGCTGGAAAAACGCGATTGGGAACTTTGGTTGATTGTTGCCTTAAGTGGCATTGTGGGCGGATGCACACTGCTGTGCGTTCTGTTCCCGTCGACATTTCTCCAGACGGGCGAAGCCCACTTTGAGATCACGATTTCCAGACGGCTCTTCTTCGCGGTGCTTACGCTTCTGATCGTGCTGAACACCTACGTTGCTACTCGGCGTGCGGAATTGCGCCGGGGGCGGGGTAATTTGGTTGCCGCTTCGATCCAGAGCGAACTGGTGCGCTTGCAGTCCTTCGTCGATCCTCTAACCGAAGTCTATAACCGTCGCTCACTGGAGGAAATGGCGGCGAGGTTTATCAGCCGTGCGAGACGTTCGCGTGAGCCGCTTACCTTTCTGGTGGCGGATATCGATCGCTTCAAAGAGGTGAATACGCGATTTGGACATATCACTGGCGACTTCGTTCTTTCGGAGATGGCGGGGTTGCTTCGGAGTTCGACCCGTGGCTCCGATGTCGTAGTTCGGTATGGAGGAGATGAGTTCCTCATCATCCTCGGCAACACATCGAAGCAGAATGCCGGCGCCGTGGTGCGGAGGATTATAGATTATCTGGGACACTGGAACGAGGGCAGGCATTTGGAAGATTTTCAAGTAACCGTTAGTGTTGGGGTTGCCGAGTGGTGCGATGGAGAAACCTTGGACGAAGTTATGGATGCCGCCGACCAAGACATGTATGCATGCAAGCACAACGGGCAGAAACTGAGAAAGACCGCCGGGTCGCGTTGACGTCTCACGTGCGCCGTCTGGGCGGACGTTTTCTCGCCAGTGGTATCCCGCCAGCTAGTCCGTATCCTAATAAAACATTGAACGCGATCAGCGCCCCGCTCGCGCTGCAAGCGAAGTACGCTGATCACGCCGTCGGTGGTCTTACTTTACTCCGAGCAACTCGACATCAAAGACCAGAGTGGCATTCGCCGGGATCGGGCCAGTGCCGCTTGAGCCATAGCCAAGGGCCGGCGGGATGCGCAATTGACGCTTGCCGCCCACCTTCATGCCAGCAACACCCTCGTCCCAGCCCTTAATCACCCGGCCGGCGCCCAACACAAAGCTGAAGGGGGTGCCGCGGTCAACTGAGCTGTCAAACTTTTCTCCGTTAGCCAGCCGGCCGGTGTAGTGCACGGTGACGGTCTTGCCCGGCTTAGCTTTCGCGCCGGTCCCGATCTTAATGTCTTGGTACTCAAGACCATCCGGCTTGGATATGCGCTGGCCGGCTGTTTCCTGTGCGCGCAGCGGACAAATTGCGACGAGAAGGATCAATGCCGGTATTAACGTAAGTGCATTCCGTCTGCCATACCTCATTTTATTTTGGTCTCCTCTTAAACTCGGCGTAAATGCGGCGTTGCCGTGGCCTCGGCCACCGTGGATTGATTTCCAATCCAGCCGCTTACTCCGCGGCTGCGGTTTCAAAACGCGTGAGCCATGCGACCGCCGTCTGGCAAGAATAACATCTCCCGCAAGAACTGCTCTTCTGAATCCAGATACCGACGAGACGAGTCTTTTGATTTCTGAACCTTTGACCCAGAAGCATCGCGATAGAAATTGCAATTCCAATGGAGCCGAAATGCAAGGCTCTGGAGTAGAATCCCGAATCAGTGGACTGGAATTAAGATGGCGCTGAAAATTCAGAAGACACTTGTCGAACAACTGCGGCAGCATGGGGAAGAGACGTATCCGCACGAGTGCTGTGGAGTGCTGGTTGGCAAGTTTGAGGAGGCGGGCAACAAGAGCGTCAAAAGCGTGGAGAGATGCGGCAACACGCGCACGGATTCGCCGCAGAACCGCTATCAGATCAGTCCTGTCGAACTGATGCGCATTCAGCGCGAAGCCGAACTGGAGAGCAACGATATCGTAGGCTTTTATCACTCGCATCCCGATCATCCGGCACTGTGGTCGAGCACCGATCTGGCCGAGGCCCATTGGAGCGGGTGCTCGTATGTGATTACCAGCGTGGAAAATGGAAGAGCCGTTCTGACGAACTCCTTCTTGCTGGTGGGCGTGGAGCAAACAAAGCATTTTGAGAACGAAGTCATTGAATTTGAAGAAACAGAAATTTGACCGAACGTGAAAGCCGAGAAGAACCGAGCCGTTATGTCGGTTAGAGTTCTGATTCCAACTCCGCTCCGCCCGACTGTCACCGCTCCTGCCGAGGTGATTATTGCGATGCAGTTCGTGAGTGCTTGCTGTGATGGCATGGAGGGGGCGCTGACCATCCGGAGGCAATTGGCTCCAGCGCTGTTTTGGGGTTGATGGCGGTCGAGAGGACTTCCACCACAAAGCTGTCGTGGAAACACGGCGTACAACTGGAAGGCCCAACCTTTCCGATTCCTTCCGCTTTGGTGGCGCCACTTGAGGCAATCGCCGGCCACTATCCTGTCGGCCAATGATGTACACTTGTCGGTAGCGCAGTTCAGCTTGTGGCACCAGATGAGGTTGCGTCAAAGCAAAATCGTTGGTAAGCTACATGTAATCAGTGATGTAGGCGCGTAGCTCAGTTGGTTAGAGCGCTACCTTGACACGGTAGAGGTCAGGAGTTCGAGTCTCCTCGTGCCTACCATTTATTTTCTTACAGTTAGAGCAGGTTCCTGTTACAACGACCATACAGCTTTATACAGCAATTGATTCACTTTCCCTCTTCCGAAGCCGTTTCCTTGTTCCAAATCATTCTGACCACCTTGCTCTGCGCTTCCCGTTTTGTGGGCGAAAGCGCCTGCGTGTAGATGTCCAGCGTGATCTTGCTGTTCGCATGTCGCAACAGCTCTTGGACGACCTTGATATCCTCTCCGTTCGCCCGGAGCAACGAGGACAAGCTATGCCGGAACGTATGCCAACCTATATGCTTCGTGATCCCAACCGTCTTTGCTGTCGGACGGATGTTGCGTAGCATGATTGTTTGCGGCCAATACGGAAACTTCCCGTGAGTTGCAGGACTGGCCCACACCCAATCTTCTGCCAGTGGATACTCGCAGTGCTGTCTCCAGAGAGATAGCTGTTCGAGCAAAACATCGTCCAGTGGCACCGGCTTGCGGGATGCTTCGGTCTTGCACCTTCCAACACGCTCCCGCTTCGTATTGTGAAAGATCGAGCGAGTGACATTGGCCTGCTTCTGCTCAAAATCAATGTCGCCCCACTTCAACGCGAACAGCTCACTGCGACGAAGTCCCGCTGCCGCATCCAAGAGCACCATTGCACGCTCCCGGTGACCAAGCGCTGAAAGCAAGGTTGCGAGCTCGCTGGCATCCAGAATGTCAGGCAGCGATTCCCGCTTGGCACTCTGACGAACCTGCGTGACCGGATTGCGCTCCGTAAACTCGTACCGGATCGCATGCTCATACAATACGTGCATCACATTCCGGATCTTCGACTTCGTCGATCTGGCTAGCGGGCCGCCTGCCTTGCGCGTCAGCCCACGCAGCCAGTCCTGAATGGCGATCGTCCGAACCTCTTTCAGCCGATACTGCCCCCACTTCGGTACGATCCAGTTCTTAAGAATGGATTCGTATATGTCCTTCGTGGTCGAGGACTTCGCGTAATCATCGTCGTCGTGATCATTGCCCAATTCGCGCTCTGTGTAATGCCGGGCTAGGATTTCGACGGTTAGTAGAGGTCCTGGTCTATCATCAGTGACCTCTTGGTTGATGTTGAGCCTTATCAGTTCCACGGCTCGATTGGCGTCGGCCTCGGTCGGGTATTTCGAAACCGGGCCAATCGTGACGGTCCGCTGTTGGGCCTTGCCGGATGGCGAATATTCGCGAAAGTGATAAAGCCAAACAGCTCCACGCTTTCGCGGACGTTGAGCAAGCCATCCACGTTGAAATCGTGCACGTACCAAAGATCGCTCCTTGCTTACGCGGCACGGGTAGCAAATTCATTGTTGCGAGATCGCATCCAGGCGTCAAGCTCGGTCAGCAGGAACCTCCACCGTTTCCTTTGGCCGTCTCCGAAAGGATGGGCCGGCAGCTTCCCTTGGCGGGCCATCCGCTGCAATGTCTTAGGGTGAATTTTGAGCAAAGCCGCTGCCTCTTCGGCATCGAGCAAACGCTCGAATTCAACGAGTTTTGGGCTGTAAGTAGCTGGCTTCTCGGCATTAATGGACATCTCGCACTCCTTGGGCTGGTCAAGGTATTACGCGGATTCGGAGAATCCGCCAGAGTGCACGTGAGCTTAATGCCGCCTCGGAGTGTTGTCTAAGACTTTGTTGGAACGGACTTATAGATGGAGGGAATAACTACGGACATGACGCTGGCAGGACGCAGAATGTTCATGAAGTCAGCGTCAGAAAGTTTCTTCGGAATTGCCGATCTCATTGCTGGCCCGGTGCCGGGAGCGGGAACTCGCCGAACAGCAGCGGGAACCGCGCACCTGCCATCCTCCGCTGATCTAACCCCCCGCAGTAGGATTCCAGCTCTTCCTGGACAGCATTGTCGAAGCCAGATCATCCTTTTTCTATCGGCAACAGACTGTGCCCCGTGATCCTGATGCTGCGCTCTGATAGAGCCGCTAGCCACGCTTTTCGGTTCCCGATGTCCGCTCGTGATAGTAGGCCGAGCTCCTCTTCCTCCCTCGTGAGCGCTGCGAATTCCTCGTACCGAGGGTGCAGAAAATCAACGAACGATTCCTTCCGATGAAGGATTGGTGGGTTGTCCGAATTCGAATACTGTCGCACGGTGTAGCTTGCCTTAGGCAAAAAAACGCGGACACTATATTCCAACTCAGGATGAGCGACCTCCTCGAAGTCCTTATACTTCAAAAACGAAACACTCCTACCGTGGGTTGATAGTTTTATGATGTCGTGCTCGACCTCGCCGACAATCTGGCGAGCCGCAAATGCCAGCAATCTCAGCAGGGGAGGGAGTTGATCGATAATTGAGCGATGGACATACAGGTCTTCCGGAAGCTTTTTTCCCATAGGTGCGGCCCGGCACTCTCGACTGATTGTTTCGGGATCTCCCAGCTTAAATAGAAAGCTTGTGCCCTCTGCGATTGCGCCTGCGTAGCTGCGCCACAGCGACTTGATATCTGCTTGCACGTCCTTTGGTAAAGCCGAAAGCGGGGGTGGGTTCAAACCTTGAAGTCTGATCATCGCAAGATACGTCAGGATATCCTGACGCTTGGACTCCTGAGCCTGACGCAAAGCTGTAGAGTTCAGCAGCTTCTCTGAAATTTTCCTGATGCGTTCGGGAGAACCAAATCGCTCATAGATGCTTGCAATCTCGGGAAACTCCACAGACAGAGGGGGCCGCGCCAATTCACGAAACTTCTCGAGATATCGTTGTGCTAGCGGATCAAGTGCAAACTGCTCGACCACTTCGAAACGAGATGCGGTCGAACTGCAAAACGACAGTGTTGCGAGGTACTCCGCCTCCGCGCCGGCGTCTTTGAAAATGTATGCGATCCCGAGGCTCGCCATATGTGCTCTCTGCCCCAGCACATCTTGCAGATAAAGGCGAAATTCATCCTGCGAGTAAATCTTTTGGAACGTTCCTGCTCTTGTTACTAGCCCGTCCGCGCATTCCGCCGCGCTTTCTAGAGACCGATCCACTCTGACGGCCACAACGAGTAGCCTGTCCGCAAGCTCATATGCGTCCACGAGAGTCTTGCGCCGTTCTTGGGCATCTTCGATCACGTTTAGAACATAGCCAAGGTTGACCACCTCAGCAGTCTGGAAAGGAGTGTTTGGACAGTGATAGGGGTCCCAGCCCGAAGCCGTGACTCCAAAATCCTTCAGCAAACGAACATCTTCCCCGTGGCCGCATCCGTAATCAAAAAACGTCGATTTAGAAGTGATAAGCCCATGAGAGAGTGCCATCGAAATGGGACGCGAATATCGATATCGTCGGATTGCGGTGCGATGGCGGTTCACGACAGTGCTGAGATCGTCGGACATGTCATCCTTTTTAGATTCATCGAGCGGGCAATCTCAAGTCGACTAAAATCTATCCGAAGCAAGAATTCATCTAAGTTATTGCCATATAAGGAAATAGTAATTATTAGACCAAAACTCAGAGGGCTGAGAAGGAATCAGCTCGCGGACTGGTAACTTCCCCCAGTAAGCTGTTGCCACTGGAGAGATCCTCCAGTTAAACTGTCATTCGTGCTCACTCCTCCTATCACTCTCCTTCAATCGTTGCATTTCTCGGGTCATGAGACATTCCCGCTTAGACAGCTCTGGCTTCGTAAAGCTTTTGACGCGGTCAGCTGTTCGACAAAAGACGGTGTCCCCAAAAGCGTGTTCACCGACGAGGGAGCGATCGTTCGTTTCGGAGTTGGAAAAAATATGGTCGCCGCAATAAAGCATTGGTCATTGGCCACTGAGTTTATGGAAGAGGACGATCAAGGATGTTATCGTCCCTCTGCCTTGGGGGCTACAATCTTGGGAGAGTCCGGGCTAGATCCCTATTGTGAACACCCGAGTACTGCGTGGCTCGTTCATTGGAAGTTAGCAGGCATCGGCAGCCGATCCACTACTTGGGTTTGGCTGTTTAATTGCGTGGTCGAGCAAGCCTTCGAGAAAGACGGCATAGTGCAGTCTTTGAAGCACTATTGTGCTGACCGTTCTTACCGAGTCAGCAGCAGCACTCTCGTAAGAGATGTTGATGTTTGTATCGCTAGCTACGCCCCACGAGCTACTACCGGGTCACGGGAGGATGTAGCAGAGCCGCTACTCGGTGAGCTTGCTCTGCTTCAACCGCAGTTGGCGTCACGCGCATCTTTTGTCTTTAGGAGAGGGCCCAAGCGCACCCTCTCACCCGCGCTATTCGCGTATGCCCTGATTGATTTTTGGAACAACAAGACGGAGAACACTGCCGTGCTCTCTTTCGAAAAAATCGCACACGACTATGGATCCCCTGGGCGTGTATTTAAGCTTGATGAGAATTCAGTCGGGGAATTTGCCTTCGAAATCGAAAATACAACTCACGGAGCTCTGCGTTGGAGCGATAGCTCCGGAATTCAGCAGGTACACAAAACAGAGCGCTTTCTCGATCAGGGATTGATGAATCGCTTACTTCGGGAAGCTTATGAATAAGACTCTAAGTTCATGCGTGTCCGTAAATAGTCGCTTCATTCGTTCCGTCCGGCTTGATGCTGACTATGGCCGCCGCGACATTCTGGAAAGTTTCATTTTGCAGCCCTCCGCGACAGCCGCACTGGGCATACTGGCGCGACAAATAAACGAGACCCAACAGCGTGCATTTACTTGGACCGGACCCTATGGCAGCGGAAAGTCATCACTCGCATTAGCGCTCTGTTCCTTGGTTCACAGCGACCCAAAGGTTCGCAGTTTGGCTAAATCGGCGATAAATGTTGAACGTGGAAGTTCCCTCGCTAGGGCCCTTGACGCCGGAGCTAACGGCGAATGGATTGTTCTCCCGTTAGTAGGGAAGCGAGTTTCCATCACTGAAGAAATTGCGGCAAGTCTAGATCGGCTGCCTAGGAAGGGTCGGCCATACCGGAACGGATCGCCGAGAGATGTCATTCGCGAACTGGTTACCCTCGCAGAGTCTCAATCCACTCGCGGTGTTCTGCTAGTGATAGACGAATTGGGGAAATTCCTCGAACACTCTGCGCAACTGGGTACGGACATCTATTTTTATCAAGAACTCGCCGAAGCTGCGGCACGAATTGAGGGGAAGCTGGTTGTCATCGGAATCCTACATCAGTCTTTCGATCAGTATGCAGCTCGCCTTGGCCGAGAGCAGAGGGACGAATGGTCTAAAGTTCAAGGGAGATTTCTTGATATATCGCTGAACGCAAGCTCCGATGAGCAGATCGATTTGATAGGAGCTGCAATTGCGTCAAGTGACTCTAAGCATCCAGAAACTCTCAGCATTGCAAAGCGAGTTGTACGTTCTATCGAACAACGCCGTTCTGCTGTCGTGGCTCATCTTGATGCCAAGCTTGACGCATGCTGGCCGCTACATCCGGTAACGGCTGCACTCCTTGGGCCGAGCTCAAGGCGAAGGTTTGGGCAGAATGAACGTAGCATCTTTGGTTTCTTAAATTCAGTTGAACCTTCCGGCTTCCGTGAGTTCCTCGAACGTACGGCGTTGCAGAGGTACACCTACTACTCCCCATCCCAATTTTGGGACTACCTGCATATTAACTTCGAGCCTGCGATTCTTGCGTCCGCCGATGGGCATAGGTGGGCATTGGGACTTGAAGCGGTCGAACGAGCAGAGGCAAAGGGAAAATCAGTTCATGTCCAAGTTGTAAAGACGGTCGCGGCCATTGAGCTATTTCGGGCCGGTTCTGGTCTTGCTCCTGATTTGGATATAGTCGCAAGCTGCTTTCCGACACTCGAAACCTCTGAGGTAAACGCACTACTGCACGAACTTTCCCTTTGGTCCATTGTTATTTACCGGAAACACTTATCGGCTTGGGGAATTTATGCCGGCAGTGATTTTGACATCGAGACTGCCGTCTCCAAGGCTCGGGCCGAAGCTAGTGCTCAAGATGTTTATGCACTCACCAAATCGATCGAGCTCCCGCCCGTTCTTGCCAAACGTGTCTATCAGCAAACTGGAGCCATGCACTTCTTGACCAGAAACATTCGTGTTGTGGAAGAGCTGGAATCGTACTGCGGAGGGTTTAAGCCTCAGGCTGGGAGCTGTGGCGAGTTTCTGCTGGTGCTGACGGGAAAAGTGGGGGGCTCAACCCGCGCGTTTAAGACTGCGGAAAAACTTTCAGCTGAAGTTCAAAATGGCGAACTCCTGATCGGAATACCTGAGCATGGATCACACATTGCAGAACTTACCGAAGAACTGTTTGCGCTTAGACATGTATATACCTCTTCTAAGGAACTCGATAGCGACAGAGTAGCAGCGCGTGAAATCGGAGCGAGTATCGAGGCATTGCGCTCGGAAATCGACGATCTCTTGCGGGAGGCATTTTCATCTGCAAATTGGTTCTGGCGCGGGGAAAGAGTCTTACGTTCTCATGGGCAGAACTTATCGACGCTCGCATCGACAGTAGCTCAGTATGTTTACCCTAGCTCTCCAATTTTGCTGAGTGAACTCATAAACCGCGAAAATCCTTCGTCCAATTCGGTTAAAGCCAGACGAGACTTGATGTACAAAATGCTTTCCAATTGTCTGGACGATAAACTGGGCTACACGGGGTTCTCGGCCGATGCTGGTCTCTATTTCACAGTCTTGCAATCCACCACCTTACACCGACAAGAAAATGGCATTCCTGGGTTCTATCCGCCACTGTCGATTGAACGTGGCGCAGCCATTCGGTCGCTATGGAGCGACACAAAGCGAAGGGCCCTAAAGAAGGGGGCAGAAACAAATCTCAGCGAACTGTACGAGAGATGGTCCGGTCCGCCGTTTGGCGTGAAGGCCGGTGTTGCACCGGTATTAGCACTCGCATTCTTCCTGGCCAATCAGGGTTCACTCGCTGTTTACCACGGCGGAACCTTTGTCCCGGACATGGGAACCCTGCAAGTCGATGAGTGGCTACAGGATCCAAGCCGAATCGTCTGGAGATTTGTTGAATCAGACACTGCGAAGAAGGACATTCTTTCTGCCATCGGTAGTTTTGTCTCTGCACGACTGAAACGTCCGATAGCTTCAGAACCTCTAGAAGTTTCTCGGGGTCTAGTCTCGTTCGTGCTTGCTCTTCCAGGTTGGACGAAGAGGACCAATAATCTGTCGGAACGAACGAGGAAGATCAGACAGATTCTGCTTCACGCCAGCGACCCGCACCGCGTCTTGTTCACCGATCTTGCCACTGCACTAAGAGATGAGGCGCGAGGCGGCGACTTCAGTGATGCATTGGAGGAGTGCCTCAAAGAGCTGCAAGACGCATTTCCGAAAGTCCTTCAGAGAATTGAGTCTTTGCTCTTTCAATCTCTGAGTCACAATGGCTCAATTGGAGACTTGAACGAACGAGGGCGCACCGTGGCGGGCATCACCGGGGATTTTCGCCTGGATGCATTTGCCTCCCGGCTTGCACACTATCGCTCATGCGACCAAGATCTGGAGTCGCTGATAAGCTTGGCCGTCAGTAAACCCTCTCGAGACTGGACAGATCCGGATATCGATGCATCAATCATTCAAATGGGCGCGTGGTCTTTAGCGCTTAGACAAGCTGAAGCGTTCGCGCCGATTCAGAACAGGGAAACAACTCGACACGCCTTGGCCGTCGTTTTCGGTCCAGGCGATGGGGGCAAGACGCTTACCAGGATGGTCGAAGTTTCAGGGCAAGAACGAAAGAGGGCTACGGTATTGGCTAAGGAGATTCTTCGAAGCCGGAAGACTGTAAGCGCGAGCAAGAACGTTTTCCTGGCGGCGATAGCAGAGGCCGGGGCGATACTTGTAGCTGAGATGGGAAAACAGGAGAACTCTGGTGGCGACTAGGCATGTGCTTGGCATATCAGGCGGCAAAGATAGCGCTGCTCTCGCAGTACATATGAAGCAACATCACCCAGATGTGGATATCCAGTATTTCTTCACGGATACTGGCAAAGAGCTTCCGGAGGTCCAAGAGTTTCTCGGACGCCTCGAAGGCTTCCTTGGATCCGAGATCAATCGGTTAGATCCTCATCGGGATTTTGACTTCTGGCTTCGTCAATACGGAAACTTCCTGCCATCTCCCCGCACGCGTTGGTGCACTCGCCAACTGAAGCTCCTCCCTTTTCGTCAGTGGATCAAGCCTTGGCTTGAGAATGGCGACAAAGTTATCAGTTACGTTGCGATTCGGGCGGATGAAGATCACAGAGAAGGCTACACATCAACACATGAAAGTCTGGAAGTCCGGTTTCCCTTCCGAGAGAGTGGCATAGATCGTGAGGGAGTGTTCGATATTTTGCGAGGGGCAGGTCTTGGTTTGCCGAAATACTATGAATGGAGATCACGGAGCGGATGTACGTTCTGCTTCTTTCAGCAAAAGATCGAATGGGTTCGATTGAAGAAGATGCACCCGGATAAATTCGAGGAAGCTAAAGAGTACGAAAAGACCGCACTAAGCCACGGATCACCGTTCACGTGGAGTGAAGGCGAGCCGCTCACCGAATTAGAAAAGCCGGACAGGGTTGCCCAAATCGAGGCCGATTTCGAGATTAGACGCAAGAGAGAACTTGCGCGACGCCGAATCAACCCGCTTCGAGTGTTATCGCCATGTGACCAGGATGACATCGATGATCTGTACGGCCTGGAGGAAGGCGCGGGGGCATGTTTGATCTGTCATAAGTGAGATCCATCACCGCCGGACGTGCCTTTCCCGCCAGAATTTGTTGATTTTGACAGGTAAATGCCTGATGGAGTTGGAAGGAACAAAACGATTAAATATCTTTCAAACTTGGGCGCGAGTTTGTATGATCTTAAGTGCTTCAGCAGGACAGAAAGTTAGGCACCGCCCCCCAGGTGCTCAATCGGATATCTCGCCCAAAGACCGGCATAGACTGCTGCTGCTCGGTGCGCGTTTACCGGGGATCTTTAGCTCACAGTCTCCTCCATTTCTGGGCCCAGGAAATCACCTTGGCTAAAGAGCGAATTGGAACAGCATTTCATGAAACGTTTGCACTGAATATTCCTGCAATCGCAGCAGTACTTCGCATATGCGACGAACACGACGGAGTTCTATCCCCTGAGACGATCTCTTCCGAGACAAATCTCGGCCCTAACTATGTCACGGCAATGCCGATGTATGCCAGGGGAACCGGCCTACTAGAGATGGGGTCGTATCAACTTACTCCATTGGCACGAACGGTGCTCGAAAAAGATCCGAATCTCACGCGCACAGAAACCTTGTGGCTGATGCATTACCACCTGAGCGCCCCGCACGGTCCTGGGCCCGGCTTCTGGAATCATCTGGTAACCACAGCCGTTCGTATTGGCCAACAGGTACGGAGATCAGAGATTTCTGAATCGATACGTACCTATCTGCAGCAGTCCTCGCAAAAAATTCTCGCAAATCGAACACTCGAAAGTACGGCCACGGCATTTCTCGGGACTTACCACAAATCAGACGGTTTGGGAAAACTCGGCCTCATCGAAGTCAAAGAGGAATCGCAAGGGGTGTATGAAGTTCGGCAACCTGACACTCCTCCCGTGTGGGCACTCGCCTACGCATTGAGCGATTACTGGGAAGCTCGAGGAAGCGGCGCTTCTGAGTTGTTACTAAAAGATCTTGGCCGGCCCGATGGTTTTGCGGGGATCTTCTGCCTCGGCCCTGGAATGCTTGGAACCTTGCTCGCTGAGCTTCAATCGGCAGGTGTTGTCAACATCAAGCGCGATGCACCGCCGTTCGTTGTAACCAAACTTTGGGAAAACACCGAAGAGCTCAGAAGGAGCCTATATGTCTGAGCCTAGTCCACAGGAGCTTGTCGCCCTGCTCGCGCGTCAAGAATTGCGAATCCGCACTGGTGTATTGGAACTGCCAATCGAACTTCTAGGCTGCGAAGACAATCTGGCGGTTGGCCTCGGAGTTGGATACTTGGACCTCTGTGCTTGGAAAGTCAGCAGAACACCGGTCAATAGATCCCATCTTGGACTAAGTTGGGAAGTGATAATTCACGACTTGACGACTCTGGCGTCCGATACATCTATTCCGGGATATTGCGTCTGGATCTCCGGTGTCGACGTGCTTCTTGCGGCGATTCCGTTTAATGATCGTAAGAGGCTCTGGGATTTCCTTAGGAGCACGTTTCGACAACCCAGAGGGTTGTTGCTCTCGATGCCTCGGAAAGCCGCACGTTTGCTGCCTGAGGATGAACGAGGCTTATGGCTCGAATATGGTCGCTTGAGTACTTGGACAAACTCTGCCTGGAAAGCGTGATTTAGGACAACATGAGCACACTAGAAGCTAACTTGATGCCGCTAATCGAAGAAGTGACCATCGCGAGTTCCAGCGCTGAGTTTCGAAATGACGTACAACTTGCTCAGTACAGGACTAAGAACAACCTTGAGCTCGCGCGGGACTTCATATTTACCCGAAAGGCTACCGCCGGTCGCAAGTCTTCTATCGAACTCCTTAAGCTCATTTGTGAAGCTTTTATGGGCGGGACACCACCCAATCGTTTTGTATTCATTGCGACTTACGGGCACGGAAAGAGCCATTTCGCTGTAGCCACGGCGAACTATTTTGGTAAGCCGGCTGGCAGTCCCGAGTCAGATGGTGTTTTGGCCCGAGTAAAGCACGCACTACAAGATCCCTCTCTTTTTGGTTTCTTTGAAGGATTCAAACGCAACAATAAGCCGTCCCTTATATTGGTTCTTCCAGGCGATGAACCAAGTGATCTGCAGACCAAGTTCTTCAGAGCCGTAGAAGAAAGCTTGCGTTTAGATCCTCAATCTGGAACTATTCAGGCGCCATTTTGGTATATGGAAGCGGAACGTTTCATTCAAGGAATTCTCAAGGATGGGGATTCGCTCAAGAAGAATGCAAATGCGTTCCTGGCCCAGTATCAGTTAGATCTGGATCTGCTTCTTGATCGAATTAAAATACAAGAGGCCTCCACCTGCGACATCACACGCGAGTTGTGTCTCCACCTTTATCATCACTCCCCGGATTTTGGAACAGGCCTCAGTCTAAAAGAAGGGGTGGAATGGTTAGGAAAGAACTTAGTAGGAGAGGGCAAGCCTTATGGAGGCGTTCTAATCCTATTTGATGAATTCAGTTCCTTCGTCAGGGACTATGCACTCCGGATTCAAGACCGTCCCGGTGCCCCATTGCAGGACCTTTTGAACGGCGTCGATTCGATGCGGGGAAAAGTCGCGTTCGTTGCACTCGCCCAGCGAGATCCGGAGCTTGTTGCGAAAAGCTTATTGAGCGGGGATTCTCTACAGAGTTTGACTACTCAATTGAACCGGCTCCCCAAGCCGCAACATTATCAACTTCACTCATCTCTCGAAGAAGTACTAGCTGCCTATTTGAAGCAAATTCCGCAGTCATGGAAGAAACTTTATTCAAATCCTACGTTCAGTAATGTTCTCGGGCAAGCAAGTGACTTGTGTTTTGATGTCTTTGCTTCGCGTTACAGTGAAACCCTCGAATGGGATGTTGAGCGCTTCCAAGAGATTGTCACGCAGGGCTGCTTTCCGCTCCATCCTGCGACCACCGCGTTATTGTCCAGCGTGGAGCTTGAGACAACCAACAACCCTCGCTCGGTCCTCGGATTCGTTTCCAAACATCTCGACGCGTTGCGCGGAGCAAGTGCATTCGACAACGATAAGCCAAGATGGATTCTTCCTATCGCTCTTGTCGATTACTTCAAGGAGATGCTCGGAGAGAAAAATTGGGAGGATTTCAGCGATGCCCTCGGTCAAGCAGGTGGGCCGGATGCGTCGCCGGAGCAAGTAGCTGTCCTAAAAGCGATGTTGTTGCAGACCGCCGGTAGGGTCGCCACGCGAGGAAGCTACAATCGCGTGCTTGCCCAGTTTGCAGGTTTGTCTGTGGAAGAAGCCGGCAGTGCACTTAAAGCATTAGCCGCTTCTGGGGTCATTCGCTTCGACCCTACCAAAAACGTATACACTTTCTGGCCTGCCGGAAAGGGCGCTAACAAGGTCGATCAAATACTCTCGGAGAAGCTGGCCGGGAGTCTACTCGACAGCTCAACTCTCACGGCCCTCAATGCGCATTTAAGGTCCGAAGGACTAATGCCAGACATCTCCGTAACAGTTCCTTGGGGGCACCGAGACGACTGGCAAGCAGAGCAACTGCTTGCTTCAAAACATACCTTTACGGTGAGCTCACTCCAGGCGCTTGTTTTGAACAGGATGTATTGGCGTCCAGAGGGGAACCCACTGGCACGGGGGCTTGTCATTTGGTTGGTAGCAGAGAGCCCTGAGGACGCGGCCTTGCTTCGCGATAGTGCCGCCGAAGTGTTAGCGAAGGCGTTCCCCGACCAAAACCTTCCAATCGTACTCATGAAGCCAACTGCGGCGCAGCCGGAGTTGGCGAGGCAGCTATTGCGACTTCACGGCTTGAGGAGCTTTACGAACAGTGACATTGCGGAAGTCGGTCAAGAGCAGCATTTGGCGCTTTTGCAGCTCACAATGGCATCTATGAAGTCTGGCTTCCAGAGCCTCGCTGAAGAGGCTGAACAAGAGGTTCCTGTCACCTTCAAGGGACGGATCAATTCCGCTCGCTTTGTGGACATTGAATCCGTACTCGCGGAAGTATTCAAAATGGCCTACAACGAAGGGCCAAGGCGCTGGTTTGAGCACTACAAACAAACATCCACGAAGCTAAGGAACTCAACTGCACGCGTCGCTACATACCTTCTTGGAAATGCACTCGACACTCCAAAGATATTCGATGCTGATAGTGTTGCCAAGGACATTGCCCAGCAGCAGATGAAGTCTGAGTGGGGGCTCTTGGCAAGTGATCTCAGAATAAAGCAACCGCTAGCGACATCAGGTATCCGCAGTGCTTGGGACTTCCTGGAAGCCTTCTTTCCGGCGGGAGGGCCTTCCAAGCTCGCTGGACCAGCCATCATTGTATTGTTAAATGTTCCGTACGGATACGACTACAACACCCTGAGCTTGATTCTTGCGGCATGGTTTGGATTTCACCGCCACGACCTTGAGATCAGCCTGAACGGCCAGCTACGTCCGTTAAAAACGTTCGCAAATCAAAAACCGAAGGAGTTTCTCGAGCTCGTTGCTAACGTCTCTGTAAGAAAGACCGATGCGGATGTAGTGAGAGAGCAGGTTAGGAAGCAACTCGAAAGGGTGGAACGCGGAAGTTTCTCGCAAATCGAAGCACAAGAAACCTTGCAACTCTTTTCAGAGGCTCTGGAACGCGATGACGTAGACCAGAAAAACGCTATCCAGAGTGCATCTGGGAAACTGGCTGGTGCGCTCGAAAGAGCGGAACAATACGACCGAATCGCCGGTGATATCGAGAAGTTGATTGAAAACCAAAGGAACTTGGTTGACCTTTCTCGAGTATTGAATCGGGTCGGAAGCCTAAACGTACCTGAGGCCGTGAGACCAGAAAAGCCAGCGCCCAGTGAATTACGTGCGCGATTACTTCAGCGGATAAAAAGCGTTACAGAATCGAATTGTGATCAATACAAGCAGCTCCAATCGATATCGAGCTTCGATCTGAATGAACAACTCCTGCTCTCAATTCGCAAGACTCTCGCAAACATACAACTTCTAGATCTCGTAGAACTTGTCGATTCGGCACTCGTGAAGCTCAATGAAACAAAGGAGCAGCTCGAACGTGAGCAGCAAGATGAAACTAACCTAACTTTGATTCGATCTCTGGAACCTAAGGGTGGCCTAGAACAGCTTAAAAGAAACATTTCCACAATCGAAGACATGAAGTTGTTTTCTGGCGCAAATCGGAAAATTGCTGACGAGAAACTAACCTGCTTGCGACAAGAGATCTCTCGCCTCCAACAGTTTCAGACCGGTATTGCTGGACGGCTCGACAGTGTTCGAGATGCCCGATCTCTTGAACCGGTGCAGTCTGACATCCTCCGGAATCAGAACCTATTCGAGGGGTCCGAAGAAGCGGCACAACTGCAGCAATCACTGGAACGCAGCAATCGGCTAAAGGAGTTTTTCGAAACCATCGAGTCGAAGCGGCGAGAGACGTTGCGAACACCGGATGAGACGGCACAAAGGATTGAGGAACTCCGAGCTCTTTCCGCTGGCTATCAAGCCCACCTCAGCACGGTGCAAGGAGACATTGTCGCCGGCGCGATTGACGATGTGCGACAGGAAGCCGAACGGCAGTCTAAGTCTGCGGTCATGTGGTTGGAGCAATGTGAGCGTCAGGCCAGCGAGCAGAAGAAACTCGATGAACTCGCAGCAAAGCTGACAGTCCCCCCCGCTTTCCTCCCCGATCAACAGCAGTCGCGTCTAGACTTACTCGTCGAACAGGTCAAGCGGTGTACGGAAAGCAAGCAGTTAGAGGCAGCCGCGCTCGCCGCACTGACGACTGTCTCCACCAAAGGCAGCCTCTCAGAACTGAATAAGCAAGTTGCAGCAGTCGAGTCTCTTTCGGTCCCAACTGATATTGTCCGAAAGCAGGTGCAGGACAAAATCTCGGCTCTACGCCAAGAGGTCTCTCGCCTCCAACAATTTCAGGCCGGTATTGCTGCACGGCTCGACAGTGTTCGAGATACCCGATCCCTTCAACCGGTGCAGTCTGACATCCTCCGGAATCAGAACCTATTCGAGGGGTCCGAAGAAGCGGCACAACTGCAGCAATCACTGGAACGCAGCAATCGGCTAAAGGAGTTTTTCGAAACCATCGAGTCGAAGCGGCGAGAGACGTTGCGAACACCGGATGAGACGGCACAAAGGATTGAGGAACTCCGAGCTCTTTCCGCTGGCTATCAAGCCCACCTCAGCACGGTGCAAGGAGACATTGTCGCCGGCGCGATTGACGATGTGCGACAGGAAGCCGAACGGCAGTCTAAGTCTGCGGTCATGTGGTTGGAGCAATGTGAACGTCAGGCCAGCGAGCAGAAGAAACTCGATGAACTCGCAGCAAAGCTGACAGTCCCCCCTGCTTTCCTGCCCGATCAACAGCAGTCGCGTCTAGAGTCACTCGTCGAACAGGTCAAGCGGTGTACGGAAAGCAAGCAGTTAGAGGCAGCCGCGCTCGCTGCACTGACGACTGTCTCCACCAAAGGCAGCCTCTCAGAACTG
Organism: uncultured Acidobacteriota bacterium; assembly: GCA_963737175.1. Lineage (GTDB taxonomy): Bacteria > Acidobacteriota > Terriglobia > Terriglobales > Acidobacteriaceae > TOLSYN. The sequence continues at coordinate 51,328 of CAVTRQ010000007.1, forward strand.
AATAAGCAAGTTGCAGCAGTCGAGTCTCTTTCGGTCCCAACTGATATTGTCCGAAAGCAGGTGCAGGACAAAATCTCGGCTCTACGCCAAGAGGTCTCTCGCCTCCAACAATTTCAGGCCGGTATTGCTGCACGGCTCGACAGTGTTCGAGATACCCGATCCCTTCAACCGGTGCAGTCTGACATCCTCCGGAATCAGAACCTATTCGAGGGGTCAGAAGAAGCGGCACAACTGCAGCAATCACTGGAACGCAGCAATCGGCTAAAGGAGTTTTTCGAAACCATCGAGTCGAAGCGGCCAGAGACGTTGCGAACACCGAAGGAGGCGGCGCAAAGGATTGAGGAACTCAAAGCCCTCGCCTCTGGCTACCAATCTCAGCTCAGTACAGTGCAAGGCGACATCGTTGCCAGCGCGATTGAAGATGTGCGACAGGAAGCCGAACGGCAGTCTAAGTCTGCCGTCGTGTGGTTGGAGCAATGTGAGCGATCTATCCAAGAAGGCGCGAATCCCGAAGATGTTGCCGAACGTCTGAGAACTCCTCCGGCCTTTTTGCCCTCCGACACGAAACTTCGGCTTGCGTCAATCGTTCAACAGAACAAACGCAGAATTGATGATAACCAGACGTTGCAGGTAGTAATTCATTTCAAGCAAATCAGCGATGTTTCCAAGCGGATTGAATGTCTGAACCAACTTAAAGCTCTAGTCGACGAGAATCGAGAGCCATGCCTGGAAAAATAGTACTCGACCCCTCAAAAGAGAATACGACGGACCCCGGCTGTCTTGAGGTAACAGAGGAACTGGACTTTCTCAGGAATATCAATACTTCCGAGGTGCTCTTTATTCGGGGGCGCTTCCTCTGTGATTGGGCGTTGGATGTCGCCCTCGCCCGTGGTTGGAACTATTCTCGGCTAACCGCTCCGTCTTCTGAGCTTCGTCAAGCCTGCCCGACTCTCTCTGAGGAAGGCGCAAAGCTATTTCTCTCCCGATTTGGGGAACTGGATAAGAGGATACGTCCAATCTCCCTTTGGAAGCTATCAATCACAAGATGGCCAGAAATTGATCCCGAGGGAAAGTCCGAGGTAGAGCACGCTTGGGCATGGCTATTGTGGAGGGCGAAGGTTCAGCTTGATCCAGATGAGCAAATCGTTGTCACCACCCTTGGCGACTCGTGCTTCCCGCAGCAATATCCGGCACTACGTAATGCGTATGCAGTGGCCGATGCCGAGGCAGCGTGGAAGAGCATCAAGGAATGGTTACGCTGCGAGCCTGAGGCTTTCGGATTTCCTGGCCGCCCAGAAGGGAAACTGCCCTTTTGGATTACGGCTCGTCTACAGGACGAATGGAAACTGAAGGCGATTGAAACCCGTGGTACGTTCTTCACCGCACTCGTGAACGCTGGCGCATCTCGAGACATCCTGCGGAGTGCGGCTGCCATACTCTCTGCGTACTACACTCGCAATTCTCAGTACTTGACGCCGGAGATATTGACTCTGGTCAAGCCTTTCCAGAGCTTTCAAGACTGGATCCGATTACAAGATTTTCTTCCTCCGAGCGATCCGGGGCAGCCTCCAACAAACCTTCCTGACCTTTTCGCCTGGTTTTCAAACGAATACCTAAACTACCGCCTCCGGAATACTGGCACAGCTGAATACTCTTGCCGTATACGGGACCTTGGTCGTGAGTTTGGCCTCTGGTATTTGAGGTTCTACTCAAACGCGAGAACGGGCGGCGCAGGCCGCGACATAATGAGCTGGAGCAAAACCGCAAAGGTCGCGGCTGAAGCCGGTTATGTAAAACTTCTGATCGTTCTGGACGGAATGGGGTATATAGATGCGAAACAAGTTACTACGTTCATCGCGGATGCGAGCCGGCGTCTATCTCTGGACGACTCTGAATTAGTTCTCGCGCCGCTCCCAACCGTCACGCACTTTGCGAAGCCAGCTTTAATGGCAGGTGTGACACCGGTGCAAGCTTTTGAAGAAACGGAAATTGGATCTATTGAAACTCGAGATCCCGCGGTCATCACGGCTCTCAATCAAGCACAACCGGCGGACGTTGTTATTTGGAGTGTCTTAGAGCCCGACAAAACTTACCACAAACCACTGGATTCCCAGACTCTTGCCTTCGAGGTCGAAGCTCGGCTCCAGAGTATAGCGCGCAGAATTGCGCGGATTGTGGATGAGGTACACGACAGCAAGAAGATGCGAGTGTATATAACAACTGATCATGGCCGTTTACTCTCAGTATCGACACGCTCGCATGATGTACCTATAGGCATGAAACCTCATGGACGTGCGGCTTGGGGACCCGTTTCACTTCCATTTGATAGCGACGGAATCTATGTTGACGGTGAACTCGCATTTATCGATGCTGCGAGATTCGGCCTTCCGGAAACAGCAGCGATGGTTCTCTCCGAGGATGCTTTTTTTACCGCGGACGGAAAGACAGGCCGAGAATCATTCACCCATGGCGGAGTCTTTCCAGAAGAAGTGCTGATTCCTTGGCTGCAATTCACGCGAGACCGTGCCCCACTGAAAATCATTATTCGCATCACCGGCCACGGTATTTCGGGTGCATCTGGTCGGATGAGACTAGAGGTCAACAACACAAGCGATGTTCGTATTGAGGTAATGCAGCTGCATCTATCCTTTTCGAGCGTCCCACTGGACATCAAAATGGCTGTATCACCGCTTACCCGCTTAGGCAGCGATTGGACCGTCGCTAGCTGGCCGCAAAAGAACGAACTCCCTGCCATTTTGGCAACTGTTATATGCGGGCTGCCGACAGGTGAGCGGGAAACCTATCGGGTAATTCCAGAGTTTACGGTGGATGAGATGTATAGTCGCGACACCATCCTGGATGATTTGCTGTAGGAGAAAAAATGGACCTTGAAATGACACACGCGAGCGAAACCACGGCACAGAAGGTTGCCCGAGTCTTCGGACGTTTGGCGATTGACAAAAGAAGACTAGGAATGAGCCAACTGCAGAAACGCGGAATACCTGCTTACGTCGCAGAATGGGTCCTAGATTCGGTTGTGCCCGGAGTTGGTACCCTTTCTCACGAGGAGGCTGATAAAGTCCAGACATGGGCATCGCGGCGCATTCCTGGCTCGGGCGAACAGGAGGTTATCAAATATCGTCTGGTCCAAGGGGATACCGTTAAGCTCTTGACGCCGGTTCAGACAGAAGTCCGACTTCGGCGCGGCAGCAGTGAAATTGCTGCGGAACTGAGCCTGCTCGGGATCGATGACGTTCTAATCGGCAATGACTTGCTGCAAATGTACCCGGATTTGTTGAAGCAAGGAATGTGGGGAGTCACGGAGCTGGTCAACACCTCAAATGGGGTAACGATTACGAGCTTCCGACCGATGCAGGCGACCGTAAATTTAGATCTCTATAAACAATCGCGTAAGCAATTTGCGTTACACGAATGGCGAGATCTCATGCTGCTCTCGATGGGATACCGTCCGGATGCCTTTAGCGAAGACGAACAACTAATCCTACTGAGTCGTTTACTGCCGCTTGTTCAAAAGAACTTACATTTGATGGAACTGGCTCCCAAGGGTACCGGTAAAAGCTACCTTTACGAGAACATTAGTCCAAAGGTGCGACTGATAAGTGGTGGAAACATTTCTCCAGCTGTCCTTTTTGTTAACAATGCAAGCGGCCAGTGGGGACTCTTAGCAAGATTTGCGGTCGTCGTTCTAGATGAGGTTCAGACCCTGAAGTTCCTTCAGCCGGAAGAGATAGTAGGAGGCCTTAAAGGCTTTTTGGCGAATGGCGTGTTATCCCGCGGGGGGCTCTACCAGACTGCCAGTGACTGCAGCTTTATGTTATTGGCTAACATCAGTTTAGATGAACAGCAACGTCCCGTAAGAGATGTTCTCGTAGACGAACTGCCAGAATTTCTACGGGAGACTGCTTTCTTGGATCGAATTAAAGGAATTATCCCTGGCTGGCAGACCCAGAAACTGAACAGTAAATCATTTGCAGACTCGCTTGGGCTCAAAGCGGACTTCTTTGGTGACGCCCTGCTCGCACTGCGAGACGACTTATCGGCGGATCAGTTTGCAGCGCGCCGGATTGAGTTGCTCGGAGATCGTCCCTATAAGCGGAACCACGATGCGGTCAAGTCAATCGCAAGCGGCATGATGAAGATTCTGTTTCCTGATGGCGATGTTTCAGACGCTGACTTCATGAAACTCTGTTTGAAGCCAGCAATGAAGATGCGGCAACTAGTATGGGACCAACTCTACAGCCTAGATGCTGAGTATCGGCAATACGAGAGAACTATACGGTGTTCATTGAGTTAATTAGCCGGTATCGCCACCGCGATTTGTTTCCGGGCAATCGGGTGATCGGGAGTGTCCTCGGAATGTGCGCTAGCGGAGATCACGTTGTCATGATTCGTATGGGCCCCATAGAGTAGCGCTCGACCAACAACTAAATAGGCACTCGAAGGCATGTAGCCATTCCCAACCAGAATGTTTTTCCCGAGAGTAATTCCAATGAATTGCGAGATGCAGTTTGAAATGACCGCAGTGCGCAGTTACTACGCAACAATTTATCTCGGTTTAAGAGAGCATCAGTCTGGAAGAATTGCTACGCCTGAATCCGTATACGAGTTCGTACAAGCGTATGTATCGAGCTTTGGGAAAGGAACTCCTGCGGGCTGTGTATCGGTTACGCCAACAAAATTCATATATGTTGACGGGGCGGAGGAAGGGCTCGCAATCGGGCTTATTAATTATCCACGGTTTCCTGCAGACGAACCCGCTATCCGTGCAGCGGCTCTGTCTCTTGCGGAGGAACTAGCCGTCGAGTTCCGACAATGCAGAGTTTCCGTGGTATTTCCAGAACAGACAATCATGCTTACTCAAACTAGCCTGCTGCCCAAGGAGTGACAATGATCAAGAATCTCCAGATCACGCTATATGAGGTATTCGGTTACTTCTTGCCGGGAGTGGTAGCGCTTTGCGCCGTACTCTTGGGTGTGTGGGTCGTGTTTCGGCCATCAGTTGTCCTCGTTGTCCGATCAACTCCTATAGAACTGTGGGCATTGGCCGCCGCTAGCTGTTACTTCCTAGGGCACGCGATGCATGCCTTGGCGGGCGTGTTTGGACAGCCAGAAAATACCTCTTACCGTGCTCCTGAGAAGGTCACATCGTTCGGAAGCGCGCTTCGATGGATAATCGGTTCTACTGCAAACAAGCCAGTGTGGTTTCACAATGAGGTAATCGATTCCGCAAGACAACGCGCAGCCAGTGCGGTCGGGGTGTCCTCGGAACACATGACGGATGAGCTCTTGTTCAGCTTTTGCGATGAGACGCTCTCCCAAAAGGGAGAGATCGGAGATCGGGAGATCTACCAGTATCGGGGCGGTTTCTACAAGAGCATGTCAATGTCCCTGCTTTTATTGGTCCCCGTGCTCGTCGTTTGCTCAATCCGGCCTGAGCTGACGGTTCAATATGACGGGGGCTGCTTGCGTCCTACTGCGACGCAGTACGTTTCTGCGACGGCCGGTATGCTAGTTGTTTTCGTTTCCTATATCCGGAAGTTCTGCTGGTTTGCGCAGCATCGCGCTCGCCGCGCGGTTTTGGGCTTCCTCGTGGTAAATGAAACGGCCAAACAGGCCACGACTAACGGACCAGGAAAGCCATAATGTCCCAATACACAGATCTGCTGGTTAGCGACGAGATGATGCGGCATAGGCACGACATGGTGATGCTGCCGAGACTCTGGAATGCATTTTCTATCGGTCAGGCGCTGACATGGTCAGTATTCCGCTTCAATGAGAACTCGAGAGTTCTCATACCCAATCAGCAAGGTGTTTATGCATTCTTGATCGCCCCGGGGATCGCTGGCGATCTCAATGTCTCTTACCTCATGTACATTGGAGAGACCGAACGTCCTTTGCGAACTCGATTTGCTGAATACTTGCGAGAAGCGCAGAGTGATCAGATTCGGCCAAAGCTACTTAGGATCCTGCCTCTTTACCCGGATCACCTCTTGTTCGCATGCGCGCCGCTTCCGAGTGGTGTAGTTCCAAAGGATGTCGAAGCAGCGCTGATCGAGGCTTTCCTTCCTCCAGGCAATGATCAGCTTCCCGCAACAATTCGTCGCCCAAGGAGAGCATTCTGATGACAACTGCATCCACACTGCCGACGTTCAGCACCCTACAAATTCCAGCACTCCGCGCTCATATGGGTGACTGGATCTACTACGCTGCCTTTCTGAAACTGCGAGACGTTGCTCAGCGAGTTTTCCTGGCCGACGAGATACACGAGCATCAGGGGCTTAGGGACATGATCCAGCGCAGCATCGACGAGTCTAAACATGCCGAGGCAATCAAACAGTATCTGCTTTACAAGCCCCAGAGATTCTTCAATTCGCTCGTCATTGGCGTGTATGGAGGCGAGCCCAATTTCTTCGAATTGGAACTCGGTCGAGGGCCTCGTCTCGGTGCCACGGATCTTCCCAGCTACTTCGAAGGTGCATTTGGAGTACTGCAACTTAGCGGCGCAGAAAAGCTGTTTGCCATAGACGGACAGCATCGCGTCGTTGGCATTAAGCGCGCTGTTCAGCAGTCTGCAGAAGTTGGTGATGAGGAGGTAATCGCGATCTTCGTTCCTCATTCTCGCGATGCGGCGGGCATGGAACGTAGTAGGCGATTGTTCACAACTCTAAACCGCTATGCAAAGCCCGTTAGCAAAATGGACATTATTGCACTAGACGAAGACGACATTGTCGCAATTGTCACGCGAAGACTCGTTGAAGAGTACCCCCTGTTCAAAAACTTCCTGAAGATCAAGAAGGGAAAACAATTGCAGGCGGGAGATACCGAATCCTTTACAACAATCGAAACTCTATATGACGGTCTAGACACATACCTCGCCGACGAACAAAATTGGACTGATTTCAAGCGAACTAGGCCGTCGGACACAAAAATAAAGCAGTATTACCGAAGAGCTGTGGAATTATGGAACACCGTTCAGCAGTATTTTCCTGCAGTCAAAACTGTTGCCGAAAGCGAGAAAGGTACCGACGCAGCCGCGGAATACCGGGGCACGCACGGCGGCCATCTGTTGTTCCGACCAGTAGGGCTGCTTCTTGCTATTGATGTTCTCCGCCAGTTGCAACAGCAAGGAAGAACGGTTGTGGCGAGCGTAACAGCTCTATCAAAAGCACCAATGGAGCTCGCAAAAGCTCCTTGGAGCGAACTACTCTGGAACCCCGTTTCGCGACGCATGATCACCTCTCCGGAGAACCGCAGCATTGCGTTCTTGATCCTATACCACGGTATCGGCGGGGATCTTCGGACATTAGACACCACGGCTAAAGCGGTTCGCGAAGAGTGGGCGGGCGTTCTAAATCGCAGAACCTCGGATGTTTCACTTCGACGCTGGGTTGAGCGTGCTCAATGAACCTATAGACATGAACGCCAGCTCCGCGCCGTCCTCACACTTCTGACTCCCCAGGTGTACGCCGCTGCGCGGTTCGGACGGTTGCTTCGGTTTGCGCCGGTTTCGCGCCAAACAGAAGATCGCGTTTGTCACTCACCGCGCCCCCACTCGCACCCTGCCACCCTGCGGAGTCCTCCGTTCCGTCCTTTCCACCGTTCCGTCTGTTTTTGTCCGCTGTCGCGGCCGTGAAGAACAAAAACAGCCGGAAACGGCAGAAAAGGAACAAAAACATGGAATTCAGCAGCAACAACCACAGCAACCCCGCCAGCAGCCTTCCTTCCCCCGTCGCTACGCTTCGCGCCGACGGTAAGCCCAACACGCAGGCCATCATCGCCTCCAACGTGCAGCACTTGATTGCACAACTAGAGGCCGGACACTCCGAAGTTCTCACCCAGTACCTCACCACCATGGCACGCTTTCACAAATACTCGCTCGGCAACGTCCTGCTGATCGCCAGCCAGAAACCCGAAGCCTCGAACGTCGCCGGAATCTTTACCTGGAACCAGTTGGGCCGCAAGGTCAAGAAAGGCGAGAAAGGCATCATGATCTTTGCCCCCATGATCGCCAAGAAGCGCCGCCCGAAGGCGAGCGAGGTGCGCGAGGAGTCCGACAGCAAGACCACCGCAGGACCCGCGCTGGTGGGATTCCGTCCGGTCTATGTGTGGGATATCTCGCAGACCGAAGGCAAGGAGCTTCCCGCATTGCGCGAGTTCAGCGGCGAGGCCGGAAAGCATCTGACGCAGTTGGTTCAGTTCGTCACCGGGCGCGGCATCAAGTTCGGCTACTCGCAAGATATTGCCCCGGCGCGCGGGGTGTCCAAGGGCGGCAGCATCGAGCTATTGCCCGACATGAGCGAGGCGGAGCAGTTCGCCACCCTCGTCCATGAGGTCGCGCACGAGCTTCTGCACAAGAGCGAGCGCCGCAGCCTGATCTCAAAGACGGTGCGCGAAACCGAAGCCGAAGCCGTTGCCTTTGTCGTATCGAAGGCCATCGGACTCGAAACCGGAAGCGCCTCTGCCGACTACATCCAGCTTTACCACGGTGACGCCAAGCTGCTTGCCGAAAGTTTGGAAATCGTGCAGCGGACGGCAGCGATCATCCTCGGGGCACTCAGCCCCGAGGAGACTCCCGCCAGCAGCGCCGCAGCCTAGAACCTGAAAACACAACCAGCGAGAGGAGCAGCCGTGATGAGTTCACAGACCAAGTGTGTCGTGATGCCAAAACCCAACCACAAACCGAAGGGAGAAACTGCTATGTCCACAAACCAAACCGCCGTCCACGAATACCGCAACCTACCCATCACCGTGCTGGTGGAGTCGTCCACCAACCCGCGCCGCCGCTTCAATGAAGACAACCTGCGCGAGTTGGCAGAGAGCTTCCAGAGCCAAGGCATTCTCGCACCGCTTCTGGTACGCGAGCTGGAGGAACAAAAATACGAGGTCGTCGCCGGAGCACGCCGCTTGCGTGCCGCCAAACTCGCCGCCCTCGAATCCGTTCCGGTGCGCGTGGTCACACTGACCGATGCCCAGGCCATCGAGGCACAGGTCGTCGAAAACCTGCAACGCGAGGACATTCACCCACTGGAGGAGGCACTCGGCTTCCGCGCCCTGCTGGATTTGAATGACCCCGCCTACACTCCCGCGACCATTTCCGCACGCGCCGGAAAGAGCGAAGCCTATGTGCAAGGCCGCATCAAGCTCACGGAGTTAATCCCGCCCGTGGCCGAGGCGTTTCTTGCCGACCGCATCGGCGTAGGACACGCTCTGCTGATTGCCAAGCTTCCCGCCGCGCAGCAACAGGCGGCATTTGCCGCCGCCTTCCGCAGCATGTGGACTAGCGACGGCAACCAGCAGATATTGATTCCGGTACGCGAGCTGGCAGCGTGGATCGAGTCGAATATTTTGCTTGAACTCGCCTCCGCTCCGTTCAGTAAGCAGGATGAAAGTCTTGCGCCAGAGGCTGGAGCCTGCACCAACTGTCCCAAGCGCACTGGCTTCAATACCCTTCTGTTCTCCGATGTCCGCAAGGACTCGTGTACCGACCCGGTTTGCTTCCGTGCCAAGCTTGATGCCCATGTGGCGCAAACCTTGGAGGCCCAGCCCAAACTGGTGCAGATATCGTCTGCTTGGAGCAGCCGCGAGGGAGCGCCGCTTGGACGCAACCGCTACGTGGAATTGGAGGTCAAGCGGGCCAAGCCCAACGGCAGCGCCGCCAAGCTCTCCCCCGCGCAGAAGCCGTGCGAGAAGATGAGCGAGGCTATTGTGATGGATGGCGGCAAGCGCGGCCAGATCGTCAAGGTATGCTCCGATCCCAACTGCCGGGTGCATCATCCCGACCGCCCCTCCCCGCAGAAGCAGGAGCGCAAAAGGGCCGAGGAGCGCAAGCGCATTGAGCAGGAAAAACTCGCCATCACCATCCGGCACCGCATATTGGCTGCCGTGCTGGCCAAGGTGGCAGCGCCGCTCAAGAAAAGCGACCTGCTACAAGTGGCGCAGTTTGTTCTCGCACATCTGCCCAACGCACAAGTGCAGACGTTGGCGAAGCGGCACAAGGTCGAAGCCGACAAGACCAATACATCGCTCGAATCGCTGCTGGCCAAGCGCATTGCCAGCTACGACGAAGCCGGACTGTGCCGGACACTGCTGGAGGTTAGTCTGCTCGATTCAGCCTACCAACGCAGCAAGGGTACAGACGATTCTCTCCTTGAAACCGCAAAACGTTATCGCGTCGACACTGCGAAGATTGAAAAAGTAGTATCGGACCAGATGGCAGCGAAAGGGCAGAAGCAGCAGAGTCGCAAAGCAGCGACCAGGAAAAAGGCGGCAGCCTAAGGAAAGCAAATGTCGGCGGGATGCGGAAAGCATCCCGCCATTCTTGAAGACACGAGATCCCTTCCTCGTGGATCGTGCGAAGATCGCTCGCCTGTATGTGACAGCGCCTTTTTTGTAGGTTGCACCGAAGCGCACAGAAATAAACTTTTCGAAAACAATCTGAGCCAAATCGCGAATCCGCGCCTGCCTATGTCGTTATAGAAAACGTAGATAGATCGGGGTGAGGTATGTCAGCTGGCGCATCAGCTGGCATACGTAAGTCATTTATTTTCAACTTGTTAACCTTGACACGCACTTGCTTTTCCGACATTCTTCATTGTGACCGGAGTGCAGGAGCACGTTGAAGCAATGATTACATGGCTAAATGTTGTAAGGGGAATCGTGCCGGGGCAGAGCGTGGCATATTGCGCGCGCACCCGTAGGAGCCAAGGTCAGGCCTTTAGCATCATGGAAATTAGCGACGGCGCCGTCGAGGTGCGCGCAACCACTGGCGGTCTTCGTCGGATCACCCGGGCGAATTTCGAAGCCGTTGCCGAGGTCTGGGAGGACTACCAGGCCAATCGAATTCCACGCACATCCGTACCGACTTTCAATTCGAGGTATATCCTAAGTCTCCTTCATTTGCTGGAGCAGAACACTGTTTCCTAAACGTGCTTGCTGTAACACCTTGGTGATTCTGCCAGGGCGTGGGCAGGAGTGTTGCACTCCTGCCGGCTCCTATCTCAATAGAAAAGGAAGATGAAATGAACCTGATGCAAGCAATTGATCCTGTGGAGTTTGAGGAATGGATCAGCAGACGTTTTGCTAGCGGCGGGGCGCTGAATCGCGGAAGCGAAAGCATGGCCTTGCAGCAGCTGATGGCGAATGCAGTGACCGATCCCGAGGTAACAATTCTGTCTCGCGCGGTTGCCGAAACAGGTATCGACGAAACGCAAGCGAGGATGACCATCGCACTCATGCAAACGTTCCAGCGGAGCGCGAAGCGCCCCGGTAATTGCCAAGAGGAGTAAACCGCATGAATCTCGTAATCCAATGTGCTGCAAGTAAGCATCCCGGAGGTTCGCTCAAGACCAAGAGCGGTGATACGGTTTGCTTCGTTGCGAACCCGAAAATTGCTTCAGAACTTGCGCCCCGGCCAGGTTATATTTATGCGACACCGGATGATCCGTGTGTGGATGCTCCGGAATACACATGGCGGCAAAAGCTGGAAGAATATGTTTTGAAGGAGCCCAAGAATCCGCTCGGCCTGTTGGACGCGTATGAGCTTTACAATCCCAGCTTCAACCCGCTCATCTATCGCAATTTTGCAGAGCGCTTCAGAGAAAAGACGTTTGTCCTTTCTGCGGGATGGGGGCTAATTCAAGCAAACTACCCGATTCCGACATACAACATCACCTTTAGTAGCCAGGCCAAGAAGAACAAGCCTTGGGCATATTGTGCGACTCCTGCAAGCTATCGGTACTTCCAACAAATCCCGGCGCAAGATAATGATCCAATCGTCTTTGTCGGGGGCAGAGACTACCTTCCTGTATTCCGATCGCTAGTCGAGCCTCTACACCGTCGCACTATTGTCTTTGCAAAGGCCGGAGCCTCCGCGGACAAAGTCAGGAGGATGCTCCCTCTCAAATGGGAGGTTCGTCCTTTTCAGTCCGAGCACAGTCGGACTTGGCACTACGAGTGTGCGGAGTCACTATCGAGCGGCGTACTCACACTTGACTAGCGGAAGGCGTTTTGACCGGCAGGGCTGTGTATCAATACCGAAAGGCTTTGTAGAGAATGAGCAGAAAAGCTGACCTAGACCGCTTCTATCGTGGCCTCTCCGAGTTGAAGGAAAAACTCGGAGGTTTTCGTTACCTGAGAGATTGCACCGGCAAGAGCGCCTGGCCTAAACGAGGGATCTATTTCTTCTTTGAGGACGGCGAGTGGCGAGCTGACCAGAGTCAACCGCGGGTTGTACGTGTTGGCACTCATGCTCTTACGGATACTTCTAGAACAACGCTCTGGAATCGACTTCGCGCGCACAGGGGGAGCGCGGATGGACGCGGAAATCATCGAGGATCGGTTTTTCGGGACGAAATTGGTCGGGCAATCTTGAAGTTGGGAAGCAGCCAGTTGAATTCCGACCATTACGGGAACATCCATGAAACGTGGGGGCGCGGTCGGAATGCTGAAAAATCGGTCTGCCTTGCGGAAGAGCCTTTGGAACGTGATGTAAGTTCGCGTATCGGATGTATGCCGTTCTTGTGGCTCAGCGTCGATGATGCCCCAGGCAAGGCCAGTTCACGATCTTATCTGGAAGGGAATAGCATTGCCCTATTGAGCAATTTCGGGAAGGCCAGCATTGACCCACCTTCAGTCTCGTGGCTTGGACTCCGTTCGGAAAAAGAAACAATTCGCAATTCGGGGCTATGGAATTCCGACTACGTTCGAGAATCTTACAATGCTGCTTTTCTCCATCGACTGGAGCAATTCTTATGAACGGGCTGCATATCTTTGCTTCCCTCCTCCGGATGAAGAGTGCGCAACTAGAGTGATCTTCCCGCAGATCCAGTCGTTCAATTCGTGCCACGTGGGACTCTGATCACTTAATGTCTCGGTGATCCTCTTGAGTATGCTCTGATAGCTCATCGTATGTAGCCCGACCGTATCTTTTCGAACGAGTCTCAAGAAATCAGACCACGCAGTAGAGGCAAGCATGCTAGGAAAGGGCAGACTTGGGTGATCGGCATAAACTACGACGAAGCGGGAGGGCAACCCTTGCGCGGGTCCAAGTTCGTGCGCAAGGACCAAGTTACGCATCCACTGATACCACGGACCACTGAACGGGCATGGCGCGAGGTCTGCACCCGCATCGAATGCGAACACTTTTGGAATGACCTCCCAATATCTTATGTTCTTTCCGCTCAGAGCACAGCGCGCCGAAACCTTGGGCCGAGCGGGATTAGACTGCAGCTCGTAGCGCCCGTTGCACTGTATCTTTCCTTTGTTAGCTCCCTTGCCCAGTGGAGATGTTTGCGAACACGAGCCACCGTCACGCTCCCCGAACTTACACTCAAAGCAGATAGCTGCATGGGGGCTCGTCGCCAGAGAATCAACCTGTGTTAGCTTTCCGCTTTCCCGAAGGTGGTTCTTAGCATCTTCCCATTCCAGTTGAACGTTCCACGGACCATCAGAAGGCAACCCAATGTCGGAAGCGACGGCCCCGAGGATCGCGTCCCGTTCCTCTCGCGTCGTCTGCTGAATTGTTCCAAACAGGTCAATCGCAAGTGCTTGGGATGAGTGCGGCTTCCATGTGTCACATTGGCCGCTGGCGTCCGTGTGCCACTTGAACTTGTCCCACGGCTCCACTGCTGCACGGCAGCGCGGAAACAGGTTCCTTTCCACCTTTTCTTTAAGTTCTGCGTTCATCACAGACCCTTCGATGTGCATCTGTCTCTTCCTCAATCTTGCAGGTATGCCGGTGTCCATCCATCTACCACTTGATAATTCCGTCTACGCCCCGTGTGGCATTACTATAGGAGTACACGTCTGACGCTTTGCCAGTCTTGTTTCTGTTGGTCGAGGCTACGATTCATGTTTGTGGATCTCGCGCCGCAGTGAAAAACTGGCACTATGGACATTGACCCAATCGAAATCGGTCCTGCTTCTACAGCACTCGTTAGGGAACGTGGAAACCTGAGGCCGTAGGCCCAGAGAATTGCTTTTAAGGTTTTGAATCCCAGAGCCACAACAGCTCTTGGCCGCACGAACTCGATCTGTGGTTTCAAGAATTCGCGCGCACAATTGCGGAAGCATTTCGAGACTGGCTCTTTACCACTCTTGCCGCTATCAGTCGCATTCCCTTGTCGCAGGCACAGCACCGCATTGGTGAAGTACAGAATCCCCGGTGCTTTCGGTGTCTTCCTCTGGTGTTCGCTCGGAGCTTGAATGTCCAAGTCTATTGAGCCAAGCAGCTTGACAAGGTTAGCGTTAGTATCGTCACCGTCGATATCGCATCCGGACTGTTTCACGTAATTACCGGTGCCGCCCCAATCCTGCCCGATGACCATTAGCTCTGCGTCGAGGTTGCCCTGCCACTCAGTCCAGGGGCCAAGGTGCCGCGAGCCATACTCGTCACGCCGGCAGTCCCCAAGCGTGACGACATTTAGGTCTTGGCACAGACGACAGGCTCGCCGCTTTTCGACAAGCGCGTCATACAAACATTGCTTGGTTTTCATCTGTCTAATTTCCTAGAGACAGCATCAAGTCGAGCGAGACAGAGTTTTGTCACACCAACGCTATTTGTAGACTTGCGTGCGGAGTGTATAGAGATTCGCTTGCCATCGAGAATGCACTCGTTGCTGCCAGCCTTTACACCCTCAGTTCCAAGCAGCGTCATTAACTTGATCCCATGCTCCCGACCAAACCGATTGGCTTCTGCTCCGCTTTGCCTGTCCTGGGACATAACGGTTCCTCGAAATCGGCATTTAATTGCACTGCTTTCTGATCATACAGATTCCACTCGCCTGTCGAGCGAAAACGAACTGTTTCAGACGCAGCTTCAGACATGAAGATTTGGTCCCAATGAGACGCGACGCCCGATCTCGCGGTTTCGCACAATCGCCACCACTGACAAGGTTTTCCATCTAGCTCTTCCCATTTCTCATTCTGACAATCCATTCCCAGCGGCTCTTCTCTTATAGACGGCGGCTATAAGTCCGCGCCAAGGAAGTATTAGACGGCGACCGCGCAATCGCCATACTCTCCAACCTGAGATCACGCCAAGTGCGGATTTCAAGACATGCTTTGCGAGGTCGTGGATGAAGATCAATCGCGTTACTCAGACTGCCCGCTGCGACGATCATCAGAAGAAGATTCGCTTCAGCCTTAGCCTGTTGGCTTTCATCGTCGCCGTTCCGTTGGCCGCCATGGCCCAGGGCTCGCCATTTGACAACGGCTTTACCGCGCTGCAAACGCTCTTCACCGGGACGGTGGCCAAGGTGGCCAGCCTGATTGCCATCGTGGTTGGCGGATACCAGTTCGCCCACGGCGAACCCGGCGCCAAAAAGTCTCTTGCCGGCATCGCGGCCGGTACGGGGATCGCCGTGCTTGCAACTAACGTTCTGACCTGGCTGTGGGGCGTGTAGCCGCACGATGTCGACGCAACCACGAGTCCGGCGAAGGAACCGGGTCTACAAGAGCTTGCACAAACCCCTCACGTACCTCGGAGTAGAGCGGACAATCTTTTACTTCGTCTGCGTGGGAGCCGTGGGGGTGTTCAACCTCTTCGAGAGCCTGCTTGCCGGGCTGGTTGTCTTCGTTGGCGGATACGCCTTCGGTCGATGGATCACCAACACCGACCCGGAAATGCTGAAGATTGTGGCGCAGAGCGAACGCTTCAAGCTGCGTTATGACGCAGGAAAGCAGGAGATACCCGCAGTAGAGGTGCGCTGATGTTTCGAGTCGATCGAGTCCTGAAACCGTGGAAGGAAGCTGCCGCGCTAAACGCGCACTTGAACCTTTATGGGTTCTGGCGTGGTGGCGCGTTCCTGACCAAGAGCGGCGACATCGGCACGGTCATGCGCGTTCGCGGCATGGACTACGAGAGTCTCGATCAGGCAGCACAAGAGTACGCAATCAAGCGGCTGGAGGCGGCGTTCAAAAGCTTCGGTCCCGGCTTCCACATTTATCAATACCTCTTCAAAACCAATCGGCCTGAGATTCCCTTTGCCGACTACGACGACCCGGTAGTGCAGGCCGCCGTCGATCAGCGCAAGCAGTTCTTCGCCGCCAAGCTCGACCACATTTATCAGATCGAGATCTTCTATGCGGTAGTTCTCGAAGGAGCGCGGTCGAAGACCGGCATCATGCCGGCCATGGCGCAGCTCTTTACGGACCCGAAGGGCGGCTACGAGGAATTGCGCGCCCAGTTCTCGAACAGCAAGCAAAAGACGCTGCTGCGCTCCCAGATCGAGATCGACTACGCCAAGCTTGACCAGCGGGTGCAGAGCTTCGTCCGCCAGCTTTCGGATGCGGTGGAGATCGAGGTCCTCGGGGCCGAGGAGTGCTTCACCTTTCTGCGCCGCCTCGTGAATTACGACCAGTGGCGCATCGAGGGCCGCCCCAAGAGTTCACAGTTTCTCGACTACCAGGTGGCGAACTCCGAGATCGAGGCGGAGCGCGACCATCTTCGCGTCGGCAGCCACTTCGTCAAGGTGCTCACGATGCGCGAGGCTATCGCGGAAACGCGGCCTCTGGTGCTCAAGGCCCTGTTGGACATTCCCGCGAACTTCATTGCGGTCAGCGAGTGGGTGCTGCTCGAAAACGCGCAGGCCCGCAAGGAGGTAATGAAGCGAAAGCGCCACTTCAACATCTCAAAGACCTCTTTCGTCTCCTCCATGCAGAGCGATCCAGCGACAGTCAATCCGCGCGACGTGCTGATCGACGAATCGAAACAGGCGGACATCGAGAATCTTGGCGACTGCCTCAGGGCGATCGGCGATGGTCAGTCTATGGGAGACTTTTCGCTCACCATCGTCCTCTATGCCGAGGAACTACGATCCGTTGACCGGGTGCTCGCTGACTTCGCCCGCATTTTCACCGCAGCCGATGGCGCGCTGCAGCCCGAGACCTACAACCAGCTCAATGCCTTCTTTGCCATCGTTCCCGGCAACTACCAGACGAATCTGCGCAAGATGCTTTTGCTGAACACGAACTACGCGGACCTGTCTTTCTTGTTCACCGTGCATCCAGGAGAGACGTGGAATCCACATCTTGACCGCGAGTATCTCGCCGTGCTCGAAACCGATAACGCCACGCCGTATTACCTGAATCTGCACAACCGCGAAGTGGCGCACACGCTCGTGCTGGGCGCGACCGGATCGGGCAAGAGCTTCCTCTGCAATTTCCTTCTGCAGAACGCGCAGAAGTACCAGCCGCAGACCTACATCTTTGATATCGGCAGCAGCTTCCAGTCGCTCACCCGTATCTTCGGCGGATCATATTTGAATGTTGGCCAGGAATCGCGCGATTTCTCGATCAATCCATTCTCGCTGGAGCCGACGAGGGAGAACCTGCAATTTCTCTTCTCGCTCTTCCGCGTGCTCATCGAAGGCGACCGCTACCGGCTTGAATTCACCGAGGAACGCCACCTTTACTCCGCCATCGAGCGCATGTACATGCTCGACAGTGAACAACGCACGGTCTCGAACTTCGCGGAGATCATCGGCAGATTGAAAGAACGTTTGCACCGCTGGACACGCGCCGGGCAGTACGGATTTCTGTTTGACAACGTGGAGGACACGCTCAGCTTCAGTTGCTTCCAGACCTTCAACTTCCACGGATGGAACGACGCGCCCGAGGTGTTAGAACCGCTTCTGTTCTATGTCCTGCACCGGGCGAGTAACGAGATCGGCAATCCGAAGAAACTGGGCACATTCAAAATCTTCCTGCTCGATGAGGCGTGGCTGTTTATCCGCAACGAGACAATCCGGAATTACGTCACGCAGGCGCAGAAGACATGGCGCAAGCACAATGCCGCGATGGTGTTGGCCACGCAGTCCATCAAGGAACTGGCCACCTCCGGAATGCTCACCATTGTTGCCGAAAGCTGCCCGACGAAAATCTTTCTGGCGAACCCGGACATGGAGCCGGATGTGTACCGCGATGCCTTCGGGCTGAATGACACGGAGCTTGAGCTGATCGCCGGGCTGGTTCCTCCGGGGCAGATGCTGATCCGAAAGCAGAATGGCTCGAAGAAAGTTCACTTGAGCGTGGACTCGCTCTCGTACTGGATGGCTACCAACAACGCCAAGGATAACTTGCTCAAGCAGGAGTATTTCGAGCAGTACGGCATCGCCGACGGCCTGCGTCGGCTCTCCGAAGATCATCCATTCAGGTCCGGCAAGAAGCCGTTTGTCGTTGCCCGGCCCACGACCACAGCCCCACAGTGAAAGGAGCCCGCGCCTCATGAAGACGCGTTTCGCAAGTTTGTTTTTAGCACTCAGCCTGACAGCAGCACCGATTTACGCTGACACCACCGCGCGGACGATTGTCTATCACGCGAAAGACATCGTGAACATTCGCGCCAAGGTCAAATACACCACCTTGATCCAGCTTCCCGCTACCGAGAAGATCATCGAGGCGGCGACTGGAGACAAGGAGTTCTGGATCATTGATGTGGTGGGCAACTTCTGCTTCGTGCATCCGGCCAAGAGTGGCATTCACTCGAATCTCAACCTGATTACCGACAAGGGAAACATCTACTCCTTCACCCTCGAAGACATAGCGGACCGCGCCGGGGACCCCGATTTGAAGGTGATCGTTGAGCCAGTGGACCAGTCCTCCATCGTTGCCTCCGCGGGTCCGGCCCAGTATGTACCGGCAGCACAGGTGGCGGCAGTCGAAGGCCAGCTCCAGGCACTGCAATCCCACGTCACGCAGGCCGTGGACCAGTACAAAGCAATCTATCCAACCGAGTTGAAGTTCGATTACTCATTCAAGAACAGCGGAGCACCGTTCAATGTTTCCGCAATCTATCACGACTCCAAGTTCACCTACATCAAGTCGGATGCTGCGGAGAAGTTCGCCGTCTATGAGGTTCGTGACGGCGCGCCCAATCTCATCAACTACGAGCTGCGCGATGGGACCTACATTGTGGCCAAGGTTCTCGACGACGGCTACTTTGAAGTCGGCAAGAAGCGCATGGAGTTCAAACGGAAGGTGCAGCTATGAACGATGCATCCGTTTCCGGCCAGAATGTGCCGGAGGCAGGTCTTGCAAACAAAGCTGCGGAACCCAAGGGCGTCATTGGCCGCAATCTGAAGATGCAAGTGTATCTCGGCATTGCCGTGCTCTTCATTGTCGCGACGGCGCTGAGTTCTCTGCATCACAGGACACCGGCGAACAAGGTCGATCCGAACAAGCCGCCAACGCCGATGTTGCAGGACGCCTCGGCGACGAACATCGAGGAGATGAAACGGGAGCTTGCTAAACAGCAGCCAGACGCCACGCACCTGCCATCCTCCGCCGATCTGTCTTTGGTGGGTACAACGCCAGGTGGTCGCCTGGGCCAACAGGGTTCTACGCCGTATGGACCGAGCGGCTTGCCGTCTAACAGCCCGTGCGGACCGGGACAGCCTTGTGCGATGGGAACGCAGTTTGCACAAACGCAGCCCGTACAGATGACGCCCAGACAGGAACAGGCGCTCGCTTTCGACACCCAGGAGAAAGAGCTTGCGTACAAGGCCAGGTTTGCCTCAAACCTTGCCTTCAGCCAGAGCCAGAGTGTTCGCGGGCCATCGAGTCTGATTGCCGAGAACTCCGCTCCCGTGATCCCGGCGCAGGCGGGCGGCGTGAGTGCAGGAAGTCAGCAACCACCAGCCGCTCCCTATTCGAGCATGGTTTCGCCGCGCACCCAGGCTCAGGAAGCGCAGCCTGCTGAGAAACACGCGGCCGAAATCAACATCAATTCGGCGACCGGCCAGCCCTATGTCGTTTACGAGGGCACGATTCTCGAAACCGTCCTGATGAACCGCTTGGACGGCGATGCAGTTGGGCCAGTGAAGGTGATGGTGACCGCCCCGGTCTATTCGCATGACCACCAGCATGTATTGGTTCCCGAAGGAACGGTTGTGCTGGGCGAAGCGAGGAAGATCGGCACCGCAGGATTCGGCCAGCAGCGGCGAATTGCCGTCGCCTTTCACCGGATGATTATGCCGGACGGATATTCGGTTGACCTCGACCAGTTCCTGGGTCTGAACCAGATCGGAGAGACCGGTCTGAAGGATAAGGTCAACAACCACTATCTCCAGATCTTCGGCACCTCCATCGCACTTGGTCTTATCGGAGCCGCAGCGGAGATGTCGAACAACGGAGGCCAGCTCACAGGCAACGGCATAGATGCCTACAAGTATGGTGCTGCCGCCAGCGTGTCACAGAATGCCACCACGATTCTCGACCGCTTCATCAGCATCCCGCCGACGATCACCATTCGCGAGGGTTATCGCGTAAAGGTTTACATCAGCCAGGACATGCTTCTGCCTGCCGTCGAGAACCACACCATTCCCCCGAACTTTTAAGGAGCAACCATCGTGAACAAAGGACATTCTTTCGCCGACAAATTGACGATCCTCGTCTTTGCGGTTGGGTTCGCATTGTCGCTTTCTGGCTGCCAAAGCAACCAATCCGCGCAGCAGCCGGTATTCACCCCTGCTGAAGAGCAGAGGTTCAAAGACGCGCAAGTTAAAGCCCAGCATCAGATGAAAACGCTTACGAGTGGTATGGGCCAATCGCTGAGCAAAACTCCAACCTCGCCGGTGACCGATCCCGCAGCGGACTGGCGGAAGACGCATCCCCGCAAACAAGTTTCTCTGGCCACACCGCAGACAACAGCACCTGCGACGAATCAACCCCAACCCTAGGGAGGTTTGAACATGAAACAAATCACACTTGCTGCCGCTCTCGGCCTTGTGTTCTTGAGCACCCAGGCGTTCGCTCAGTTCGGCTCAGGCATCGTCTACGATCCGACCCAGGGCGCTCACGCCATTCAGCAGATCCAGCAATTTGAGCAACAGATTCAAAAAGCTGAGCAGCAGATTCAGAAGGCGGAGCAGATTTACACGACGGCGCTCCAGACGCGGAACACGATTGTGGCCGCCTACAATCTGGCGCACCAGCTCTCAATGGCACCGCAGCAACTTTACCAACACTATGTGACGCCTTGGACGAACTGGAACACGGTGGTTGCGGTCAACACCTACGGAAATACCCCGGCGCTGCTCCAGGCTATCAACAGCGGCATCAACTCCGTCGCCGGTCTTGAGGCGGTAACTCTGGGGCAGCCGCCGCGTTATCCGCTCTATGGAAACCTGAGCACGCAGAGCCAGCAGATAGTGGCCGCGCAGGGTGCGACCAGCGATCTTAGCGTGGGGATTATGCAGGCCAATCTCCAGACTCTGGGGACCATGCGCGCGAACTCGCAGCAGCGCGCTGCGGACATCCAGAAGCTCGAATCGCAAACCTATTCGACCGATCCTGCGCAGCAGACCTACATGTCAACGTTCCAGCGGATCAATCAGGCAACTCTCATGCAGGTTCACGCCCAGCAGGACGCAAATCAGATCGCCCAGGCCGCAGTCTTGCAACAGATGATCGTCCAGAAACAGCAGCAGGATGCGCTGGCCGCCGGATTTCAGGACGCCGCCAGCTATCAGCAGCAGTACAACACGTCGGTTGCCCCGTTGCTCTCCGGCTTTGGAACAAGCCTGAGCCAGAGTCACTGATTGCCGTAGCCGAAATGCAGAGGAGTGCGCCATGAACCTGCTCGACTGGATCAACCAAGGCATAGATACCCTTACGAATACTGCGAGTCCGAGTATCGACGCACTCGGCTTCCATATTTTCGTGGCATTGCTCACAACAATGATGGTTTGGTTCGGCGTACAGGAGGCGCTCGCCTCCGCGCAGGGAGGAGTTGGGTTCAGCATGGCGAAGTTCGTTCATTTTGTTGTGCTGGGCTCTTTCACTTATACCCTGATCGAGTTCTTCCATTCCGCGATTCCTGGCGTCGGATATTCCTTCCACGATTTCATCACTGTTGGCGCAACCAATGTTGCCAACCTTATAGGCCAGGACAGCATTAACCAGATGCTGCAGGCTACCAGTGATCTTCAAGGACAGGTGGGCAGCAACATCGTGAAGGCGATGATGAACATTTACTATGCCATCGTTGTCGTCATCATTCAGGTGATGTTGTCGATCTTTTCTGCGGTCATTGCCGCTGTGGTTGCCTATGGGGCGCTCGGTGCCGCAGCCGCCGGTATTCTCGGACCGCTCTTCATCCCATTTCTTCTGGTTGAAAAGCTCAATTTTCTCTTCTGGGGATGGCTGCGAGCGTTCATCGGATTCAGTTTCTATAAGGTCGTTGCGGCTGTGGTAATGGCCATTCTCGGACATTTATACACGCTCTACTATTCCAGCCTTATGCCGCTCGATCCGGCGACGCTTGTGGCCAAGATGCCGCTGCTGATTCTGCTGATCTTGGTAAATGTCTACATCCTGTTCAAGATTCCCGAGATTACAAATGCCATCTTTTCCGGCCACACGGGCGGGGGCGGAAGCACGATGGGGATGATTGCACTCGCACTCCGCGGACTCTGATTCCTGTACTGGAGAAAACGTTATGACGGCCACGACAACACAGCTTCAGACCAACAAGGAGCCAGTCTCGCGCGACCTGACACGCGCGGCTGAACGGTATCTCGAACAGTACGGCGATCCAATCGTGATGAATACCTATTTGAAGGTCACGATCCTCGTGCTAGCCGGCGTTGTTGCGCTTCTGGGTATGCTCGTCTATCGCAGCCAGATGGCTCTGGTAAATGTTCACCCCATGGTCATTCGTGTCAGTGACGTGGGACATGCGGAATCCGTAGACTATCGCGACCTCAAGTACCGCCCTCAAGAAGCGGAGAACAAATACTATTTGTCGCGCTGGGCTGAACTCTACTTCGGCCGCAATCGCTATGCGATTCAGCGGGATTTCACCAACGCACTCTATTTCATGAATGGGGACGTGCAACGGGCTGTGATCGAGCAGGAGCGGAAGGACAAAACAATTGACTCGTTCGTCCGTGATGCCACCCAGCCGTTTGTTGATATTGAAGTCAAGAACGTGATCCTCGACGACCTTCGCCAGTCTCCGTATTCGGCGCGAATTGAGTTCGTAAAAGTCTTCACCAATCCGGCGGACCATACCGAGCTCAAGCGCGAGCGCTGGACGGCCAGCGTCACCTATGTTTTCCGATCCGTCGTGCAGAACAACGAGGTTCAGGTCAATCCGCTCGGACTCACGCTCATAAAGTTCCGGGCTGACCAGGCGTTCGAGTAGGCCAAAGCCACTCCCATACGAGGCACGTCCCATGTCCTGTGGCGCATACAAATCGCGGCGGTCAGGCCCTTCATCTTTTTGGCGGGAGCGCAGCGCATTCCCAAACTGGCAGCGTCGCTTTAACCGTTTGCTTCGATCTTCTCGAACCTATACCGAGCGAGCTATTTTGCAGCTCTGGGCACGCGGTTGGCACGCCGGGAATACCTCCTTTAATGCCTTCCATGAAGCACTCGTCTTCCGGTTTCTATCCCTTGCTCGTCCGGTCACACGCTTCGGGCCATATCCGGCGCCCGGCGGCACGTCGCCGCTCTGCTTTCCGGACTCCTCTCCCAAAACGAGTTTGGGCCCCTCTCCAGAATGCGCGGCTTGGCACTTGGGAGCCGGGCTCCTTGCTCAGGCTTCGCCAATGGGTGACCCGGCCAATCCGGGAATTCAAAACAGGAGACTTCACCATGTATCAGAACCGCATTTCGCTCATCGGGTTCCTTGGCCAAGACGCCACCACCCGCGCCGTCAACAACGCCAGCTTCACCGTGCTTTCGCTCGCGACTAAAAGCTCATACAAGAACAAAAAAAACGGCGAATACAACGGCCACACCGAGTGGCATCGCTGCGTAGTCTGGGGGCGCTTGGCCGAGTACGCCAAGACGCTCACCAAGGGCACGCATGTTGCCGTCGAAGGCGAGCTGCGCAGCCGCGAGTTCGTGGACAAGAAGGCGGACGCTAAGCAGCGCGTATGGGAAGTTCGCGTGGCTTCGATCTTGAAGCTCGACCGCGCCGAGAAGGCCAGCCAGGAAGAGGTCGAGAATTCACCCGAGGAAGTGCCCGAATAGGGCACTTGTAACATTTCAAATACAAAAGAAACGGAGAGGCTTCGAACATTGGACAACCTTCTCAATCTCGCTGCCGCAAGTTTCGCATTCGCCGGCGAGATGGTTCTCCATAACGCGGTCTGCAATCTTAGAGATAGCCACTCTGTCGCGTGTCACGATGTCTTGCGCTTTACGGCCACACTCGCCGAGCCAGATCGCGATATCCGCGTTGCTCATACCGTCCCCGTGAAGGATGTTTACACAATCAAGAATTCGCGAAAGATCGTCTGTTTGCTGAATCAGAACGGGCCAAAAGTCTTTGCCCTCGAACTCGGACT
Organism: uncultured Acidobacteriota bacterium; assembly: GCA_963737175.1. Taxonomy (GTDB): domain Bacteria; phylum Acidobacteriota; class Terriglobia; order Terriglobales; family Acidobacteriaceae; genus TOLSYN. The sequence goes on from CAVTRQ010000007.1 coordinate 75,642, forward strand.
CAGAAGCAGCACCAGCGCAGCTAAAAACTGCTTTTCTTGTGCAAGTTTCTTGAAGCGTTTCACCCGGACTCGTCTTTTGAAGACACGTGTTAGTCGTTGCATTTACCTTCAGTGTAGAAATCTGTGCGGAAGCTTGCGCGCAGAACGTTATCCCTTCCAATTCAATTTGCTGATCAATAGCCGTGTCAGCATGCCCCGCCTCGTGAATGGCTACCGACCTCAGATTACTGGTCATTGCAGGAGTATATACGCGTGAGCTTCGAATTGATTATCCCGTTTCTGCGGCCGATCGAGCCACTACTGCTCGACGAATCGATCAGCGAGATCATGGGCAATCCCGACTCCTCCTGGTGGTACGAGCGGGACGGGATCATACGCCGTGACGAGAGCATTCAATTCGATGCCGCGCGCCTGCGCACCGGTCTTGAAGTCGTGGCCAACAAACTCGGCAAGAAGCTCGATGAAGACAGCCCTCTGCTCAACGCCCAGCTTCCGGACGGGAGTCGCTTAGCTGCGGTCATTCCTCCGGTGGTTCGCCCGGCTCCCGCGATGGTCATCCGAAAGTTCACCAGCCGCCGCTTTACCGTCGAAGACCTCATCGCTGGCGGCACACTTCCGCATTCGCTGGCGGAGTTTCTTGCCAACCAGATCGAGCGCGGCCAGACCATCCTCATCAGTGGCGGAACCGGGACCGGGAAGACAACCCTCTTGAACATTCTTGGCCAGTCGATTCCCGACCACGAACGAATCGTCCTCATCGAGGACACCAGCGAGCTTCGCATCGAAAAGCCGAACCTGATGGCCGTCGAATGCCAGACCGATACCTATCGGAATCAGGTGACCTTTGACGACCTTTTGAAGGCCGCTTTGAGATGGCGTCCCGACCGTATCATCCTCGGAGAAGTGCGCGGAGTCGAAGCGCGGACTCTGCTCGATTCCTTCAACACCGGACACACCGGATCGCTTGCCACCATTCACGCAAATTCTGCCATCAAGGCGCTCCACCGTTTTGCCAATCTCGTTCTTCGCAGCCACTCCCAGGCGACCTTTGAGGATGTCGAAGCGGAGATCGGAGAAGCTGTCGATTTGGTTGTTCAAGTCGAACGGCAACCGGGACGCCGCGTCGTCCGCGAAGTCCTCCAATTGCATGGATACAACCGCGCCTCCCAGCAGTTCAATTTCGAGTTGCTTTACGACGCGAAAAGCACGCTTAACGCTAACCTCAATTCCAACCGAAAGGACACCGACCATGCCATTGCTTGAGATCCCTCAAGTGCGCCAGATTACAGCCACGATCCGGCTGGATGAATCGACCGCCAGCCAGATCGATCAGTATGCGGCCTTCCTTCATGCCTCCGCCGATGAAGTTGTGGACAAGGCACTTGCCTACGTCTTTGCCAAGGACCGCGATTTCCAGGAGTTCTTGAAGTCTCCTAAAGCCGCGCGGGTTCCGCAGAGCCTGCGTATCCGCCGCGCTCCGCAGAACGGGGCTGCATCGCTGCCCGTATCGCCAACAGCACAGGCTCCGAGGGCGACGGTGGTAGCCACCGGCGCGGGTTTACGTGGGGATGCCGCATGAGTACGGCTATTGCTGCACGGCAGAAAGCGGCACTGGAGCGGCTGATCCGAATCGCCCAAGGTGATACGGGGCAGAGTCGCATGACCGCGGAGTTTCTGTTGAGCTGGTGGAATGCGGCCAACTGCGGCTGCTTCGATCTGACCACGATGTGGGGAGTGGATGCCGAGATCGCCGCCGACATGGTAACGGTGTTCGGTCTGGTGGCATGCTGCCACCGTTACCCGGACGATCTTGGCTACGGGGAGGAGTTCCGGCGCATTGTTCACGCGTGGCGTCCGGCGTTGAGACATGGCTAGTCGCGGGGTGGAAGTGCAGTTCGGTGCTTCGCACCGGATTTATTTCGACACTCCACCCCTGAAAGGTACACGAACGAAAACGACGGTATACAAACGTCTACTTGCAAAGGATGAAGGACTTACAGAAATGACCGTATTCAGCGTTTACGCTGCGCAACACGGATCGGAGGTGTAGCGATGGAGAACGCAATCCCCTTCAAACCTATTAACGGCTCCGGTCGTCCACTCGTGCGCAACCGCATTCTATCGGTGCGACTCACCGAGAGCGAGTACGCAGCGCTTGAGCAATTGGCGTGGTCCAAGGGAACCACCCTTGCCGATTGGGCGCGCGATACGCTTGGCCATAGCTTGGGCAACGGCCCATGCAACAGTGGTTCGGCACAGATGGAGATGCACATCTTCACCGAACTTGTCGGCATTCAGATGCTCCTGATGAAACGCTGGAGACCTCCTGCGAGGCGACAAGATGACCCAGGAGCAGATCAACATTCTCTTTCGTCAGGTCCAGACAACCAAGGCGGCAAAGGCGCAGGAACTCCTCGCCAAGCGCAGCCAGAACAGGGAGAGATAGCCATGCCCGCCATTCAGCAATGGGGTCGGAAAGAGTCGATCATCTGGCCACCGCGTGGATTTCTGTACACGCTTGGAGCTTTGTTTCTCTCGTTGGTGGCCACCGGATTCTTCGTTTACGTCCGCTTCCAGTATGGGCTCCTGCCGCTCCAACGCTACTACCTGCCGTACTACCTCCGCAGCGAGACAGCAGGCCTCACGCATCCGGCCAGCAGCTACCAGATGATCGTGATCTCTGACGGAAGATCGCGCTCGCGAGCGGCGCTCGAAGCCGACGTAGAGGACGGGAGCACGCCACAGATCTCAGGTATGCCGCTACCTCTTGTGCTTGCACCCGCCACTATGCAGCAAGGCTTCCGGTATTTGTACCGTGAGCCCCTGCGAAGTTATCCAAACAAGACGCTTCATGCCTGGATCGCGCACGCCATCTACCGGGACGTTCCGCTGCACAAACTCTTCGCGATGCAGCTTGCTTTCGGGATTTTGGCATTTGTCATTCAACTTCCGTTTTCGTTGCGCAAAGACATCGAACGCATCAAGGCACTGCGCTATGGTCGCCGACTCAAAGGGCCTGTCCTGGTCAACGCTAAGCAGTTCACCAAAGCTGTAAGCGGTGACGGCATCGGGATCACTACCAACGATTCGAAACTGCCGCTCCGCATTCCGCGCGACGCCGAGAACAAGCACTTCCTAATCGTCGGTGATACCGGCTCCGGCAAGTCAAGCATCATCCGACAGATGCTCTATCAGGTCGAAAAACGCGGCGATTGCGCTATCGTGTATGACCCGGCGTGCGAGTTTGTGAAGCAGTTTTACGATGCGCATCGCGGCGACATCGTCCTGAATCCGCTTGATGCCAGAATGCCGTATTGGAGCCCCTCGAACGAGCTGCGTCGAAAGGCCGAGGCCAAGGCGCTGGCCGTCTCTCTCTACCAGCCGGAGGGAGTTACGAACCGCTTTTTCGTCGAAGCTCCGCAGAAGATATTTGCGCACTTGCTCAGCTTTCTACCGACGCCGGAGCAGCTCGTGCAATGGATGTCTGATCCCGCCGAGATCGACCGTCGCGTCAAAGGAACTGAGTATTGGATGCTCATCGATCCCAAGGCTCCGCAGCAACGAAGCGGTGTTCTCGGCTCCCTCAACATGAGTGCGGACAGCTTCCGAATGCTTCCCAAGCAGGAAGAGACAGCGTCCATTTGGACTGCTACCCAATGGGCCGAAACCAGACGCGGATGGATCTTCATCACCTCCCGCCCCACGATGCGCGAGGCGCTTCGTCCCTTGATCAGTCTGTGGATCGACACGCTTGTGCTGCGCCTGCTGAATGAACCGATGCCAGAGCAGAAGCCGGTATGGTTTGTGATCGACGAGCTAGCCAGCCTGCAGCGTCTGCCCCAGCTTCACACCGCCATCACCGAGAACAGGAAGTCGCAGAATCCGGTCGTCCTCGGATTCCAAGGGCGCAGCCAGATGCAGGCCCGCTACGGGGAGGACGCTGAAGCCATGCTCTCGCAGCCCGCGACGAAGATATTTCTGCGCACCACCGAGCCAAGGGCGGCGAAGTGGGTCAGCGAAGCCATTGGGGAGATCGAGATTGAGCGGCTACGCGAGACCCATTACGACGGTACACGCACGGGACGAAACTTCGCACTTGACCGGCAGACAGAGCCACTCGTTCTGCCCTCCGAGGTTTCGGGCCTCGACGATCTTCGAGGCTTCCTAAAGTACGGAAACCACGTTGCGCGATTCTCGTTTCCATTCATTGCATTGAACGAGAAGAGCCCGGGGTTCGACGAGCGGAAGATGGAGGACCTGATCGTGCCAAGCACGCCACCCGCACCGGAGCCGGAAGGGATGCAGGGCAACCTCTTCAGTACCGAATATGAGGTCCGGCCCTCTGGGCACGAGATGGAATAGACCAGCATGTTGACCATATCGAAGCCACTCTCCGCAGGCCAGGCGCAGAACTACCACCACAAGGAATTCACTTCAAAGGAGCAGAACTATTGGTCGCAGCGCGGTGTGATTACCGGCGAGTGGCAAGGCCGACTCGCCCCGCAGTTCGGTCTTGCCGGAGCCGTCTCCGCCGAGGATTTCGCCAAGCTCAGCCAGGGCCAGCATCCGGCGACCGGCGAGCAACTTGTCCGCCAGCGCGCCTCCTATGAATACCAGGATGCGGACGGCAAAACCGTTAAGACGATGGAGCACCGGGCCGGTTGGGATGCGACCTTTTCCGCGCCCAAATCTGTCTCGCTCACCGCCCTTGTCGGCGGTGACGAGCGGATACGCGAAGCCCACCGCGAAAGTGTCCGCGCGGCGCTCGACCAGCTCGAACACTACACGCAGGCCCGCATCGGCGGGAATCATCCGCCGGAAACTACAGGCAAGTTCATCGCGGCAAAGTTCGAGCACGATACAGCCCGTCCGGTTGATGGCTATGTTGCGCCACAACTTCATACTCACGCTGTTGTCTTCAACGTGACGGAACGGGAGAATGGCCAGCCTCGCGCCGTTCAGCCGCAGAGCCTCTTTGCTTCGCAGCAGTTCGCTACGGCCATCTATCAATCGGAGCTGACCTACCGATTGCGCAAACTCGGGTACGAGATCACGACGGGCCGGAGTGGCGCTCCTGAAATCAAAGGCTATACCCAGGAATACCTCGACGCATCAAGCCCGCGTAGCCAACAGATTCGCGAGTATCTTGAGCGTACAGGCCGCACCGGAAAAGAAGCTGCTGAGATCGCCGCGCACTCCACCCGCGACCGAAAGGAGATTAACTCTCCAGCCGAGGTAATGGCCGCGCACCGGAAGCTGGCAGCGGACTTCGGCCATCAGGCCGAGGCCGTGGTTCGGCAAGCGCGAGAACGGCAGCAGCGTCAGGAGAGGCCAGTCAATACGATTGAAAAGGTTCGCGAATCGCTGACCTTCGCGCGTGACAAGAACTTTGAACGCGAAGCCGTGGTCGATGAACGGGCGCTGATCCGCGACGGACTTCGCCGCGGAATGGGCGAAGTTACCTATGCCCAGGTGCGCGGCAATCTCGATGCCCGCCTCGCCGCAGGAGAGTTTCAAACCGTAGAGCGGACAAACGTGCCAGGCCGTCAGTTCACCACCGCCAAAACCATCGAAGCGGAACGTGAGATCGTCCGCCGGACGCGTGAAGGACGCAGCCAGATCGAGCCGGTTTTGGAGCGTCCGCTGGCCATCACAGTTGCCGACCAGCATCCACACCTCAACCGGGCGCAGCAGAGCGTGATCGAGGATGTCCTCAGTTCACGAGATCGGATTCAAGGGATTCAGGGCTTCGCCGGCGCGGGCAAAACAACCACGCTTGCCGTCATTCGCGATGCTGCTGAAACACAAGGCTACCAAGTCGAGGGCTTTGCCCCGACCTCCCGCGCGGCACGCCAACTTGGCGAAGCCGGAGTCGAGGCCAGTACCCTGCAAGGCTTCCTCGCCCGTGCTGCAAGTCCCGACACCTCGGACCAGAAACACTTCTATTTCGTCGATGAATCTAGCCTTGCCAGCACCAACCAGATGCGCGAGTTTCTCACCCGCCTTGGCCCCAATGACCGGGTACTCCTGATCGGCGATATCCGCCAGCACCAGGGAGTCGAAGCGGGACGCCCATTTGAGCAATTGCAGGAGGCCGGAATGCGAACCGCAAAGCTCGATGAGATCGTTCGGCAGAAAGACCCAGCGCTTAAATCCACGATTGAACTGCTAGCCAATGGACAGGTTTCTGCCGCGCTCGAAGCACTACACAAACAGGGCCGCGTGCAGGAGATTCCGAACCGCGAAGAGCGCATCAGCGCCATCGCCAAAAGCTACGTTGAATCCCCGCAAAACACGCTTATCGTCTCACCGGACAATGCGTCCCGCCGCGAGCTTAACCTCGCGGTTCGCCAAGAGTTGAAAACCAGCGGAACCGTAGCGCCAGAAGATCATTCATTCCGAGTGCTTGTTCAGCGCCAAGATATGACGGGTGCCGAACGTTCGTGGGCCAGCCATTATGAAATCAACGACGTCGTTCGCTATGCGCGTGGCAGCAAAGCGATTGGAATCGAAGCTGGCAGCTACGGATCGGTTGTCGCAATTGACCCGACGGCGAACCTGCTCACTGTCGAAAAGCAAAGTGGCGAACTCGCCACATACGATCCGCGCCGCCTCACCGGCGTCAGCGTCTATAAGGATATGGATCGCGAGTTTTCTGCCGGCGACCGTATTCAGTTTACCGCGCCGGACAAGTCACTCGGAGTCGCCAACCGCGACCTTGCCGTCATAGAGACGATCCATCCCGATGGCCGCCTCTCCGCTCGCTTGGACGATAACCGGCAGATTGAGTTCAACCCAGGCGAGCACCGCCACTTCGACCACGGCTATGCCGTCACCAGCCACAGCTCCCAGGGTCTCACCGCCGAGCGCGTTCTCGTCCACGCCGATACTAGCGTCCACCCGGATCTGCTCAACTCCCGCTTTGGCTATGTCTCTCTATCCCGCGCCAGTCACGAGGCAACGCTCTTTACCGACGACATGACAAAACTTGGCCCGCAGCTCGGAGCCGAAGTCTCGAAGACATCCGCCCTAGAAGCCAGTCAGACTCCGTCCGTTGCTCAGGCAATAGGGATAATATGAGGCCGCTTCGCGTTCAGCTTCCCTCCAGTACCCGCAACGACTATGTTGGTCAGATCAGTGCATCAGGCAGAGACGCCAGCCCGTCAGCGAAAAGCCTTGCGTGATTAAGTCGCATTCTCTGCCGACAGTAGTACACCCACCCTCCCGCTCGGAACGACAGCGACACTAATGGCAGCCACCTGGCGAGCGCCAGACGAAAAAGGTCAGACGGTTTTCCAAGTATAGTTACCTGGTGTTCCAAGGGAGCCCGTATCTTGGGGAAAGTTGGCGTCAGTGCCACATCGCAGGGCTCCGTTCCCCGTAGTGCCGATGGCATTGGGATCGAACGCGAACATTTCGATTATAGTTACCCCGGTGCCATCAACCAGGGTAAGGTCTGAAGGCCAACCAATAGCGGAGCCAGAATACTGCCCCGATGCGGCGCAAAGATAAGGTGTTGGTAAAGTGCTCCATGTACCACCTCTGAAACTCGGAGACAGTGAAAGCACAATGCTCTGTCCATTCGCTGCGGTAAATGCCACAGAGATATTCATATTGAGCGGGGCACTCCTTTCCGCCTCCGACCATCAAAAATCGAGCGGCAATACAAGCGCCTCATCAACGGCCACCCAATCTTATTAAGTCTACATCAGCGTTAAACGTGAATAAGCTAGGACTCCCAACAAGTGAGGGATGAGTAATCCCCATTGGGCCAAAAATGACTGGAGAAGGCACACTGAATCGGGAGCAGAGCGATGGATCGGTAATACCACCAAAAGCGCACACATGGTTGTAGTTAGAAGCGGTGACAGATCCGACAAAGATTGTGACGGGAAAGGAGGCATTCACAGCAAATGTTGCGCTGCCAGGGTCTGGCTGACTAAACGCTGACGAATCAGTGATTAGAAACGGAACATAAGTCTGTGGGATTTCCTTAAAAGACCACTTATTCGAACTAAGGTCTGTCGTTGCCGTTATAACGTAGCTCCATGTAGCTGAGTGTATGGCATCTAACACTTGTTGCGAGTCGGTCCAATCGATATTAAGAAAGCCATTGCTAGGTGTGAACATGCCTCCCGGAGCGCTCTCAAGACGCAAATCATACATAAGTCGGATGTCGACATATACATAACTAGCGTATTCATTGAGAGGGAAACCTGTTGGGAGGTTATAGTTGTCGACCAGCCCAAAATAGGACACCATGGACGCGATGGGTATGGACATTACGGTTAGCGGTTCGTAAACAATGACCGGGTCACCCACGCTAAGGTAAGCGAGCGGAAACGACGGAAGCAAAGGGGCGAACGGTGGAGGCACTATATTCATCCACATTTCCCCGTAATGACCACCGATAGGAACATTTGGGGGATATCCAAAGCCACTTTTCACTGGCCTTGTGAGAAAAGTGACCTGGTCCTGCTTTGCCTCTGCTATTTGCAAGTTCGAGAGTTTTATCACATCGCCAACCTGGAGAGGCAAATTGACCAAGACAAGCTCGCCGCCGTCAACCAGTGGCGTTGCCTTGGCTGAATAAATAACGGGTTGGTATTGTGCGCCCAAGACATCTTTTGCGGTAACTTGTAACAAGTATATTGATTCGCCAGGGAGAATCGCGTCTGTAGCGGCAACCGGAGTTACAAGGTCATAAGTATTCTTATGCACTAATACCCATCTCCTCCAGGAAATCAGAGCAGATCCGGTTAGGGTTGCTGGATCTTTATCCGCTGCGACATTGTTGTCGGGCGAAACTGATTGAATGGCAAGTGTGAGGTCAGGAGCATTCGGAGGATAGGTCGCGCTAAGTGCCAGTGAAGTGAGGAGTGATGCAATAGGTGCCCCTGAAGCTGCCGTCGAAACGTACGCTTCTGTGTCGTAACTGTCTGAAAGAATTCGAACGTGAACGCCTTGCAATGCCTCTGCGTCCAGCTTCGCACTCAGTGCCGTAGCGGTGCCTCCATCCATAATCTGTGGGCTCTGAAAGACGAGGCTGAATCCAACTGCGGAAGCGTACTGATTGAACAGAGTTTGATAATTTAAGCCGTCAAGTCTGAAAGTGAGATCAGTAGATCCTCCGTCGGAGGGCACGTAAAGGTTTTCGACGGAGGCTGCCGCGTTTTGGTACGCCCGTGCGATTCCTTCTTGCGTTAGAGAGTGATCAGCGGCTACGAAGTAGAGAGCGAATGTTGGATTTACAAGTGTAACTCCCTGACTTCCGATGTTAGTAATTCGGATTGCAAGCTGGATATAGCCGCCATTTATGTCGTACGTGACTGTAGCGTTTGTAGTGTTCTTAACCTGAGTAATGAAGTCTTGAGCTGCCTTCGTCGTATTAGCCTGGGTCTGGTTGGTGCCATTTGAGAGTGTGTATATAGTTTTATAATCGTCAGTCGTTGGCTGAACGGCGTAGCCGATCATATTTCCCCACGACTTCATAAACGCCGATGGGTCCCCCGTAGTGAGGCCAGTCAGAATACCAGTAAATGCATCCCCAGGATTTGGTTCTGGTTTGGAAGCGACTGTTTCAGTTAAATTGCTTCCATTAGCGCTAGTTGTCTGCATTTGAAGTGACTGATCAAGGGAATATTCATATTTAGTGGACGCTGAAAAATCCAGGGTTGATGTCGTGGAGCCAGTAGCTTTTACGCCGACGCCCAAAGATCCGACCACCATGGGCACTAAACGAGGCGCTTGATAGACGGTCTGGCAGAATGCCCGGCTACTTGAACTGAAGGCGAAAATAAACAACAGGGCGATGCCGGTACTCAATTGTCGAACGCGCATGCTAGGAGTTATCACCATTGCACCTCGGGTCTCGAATGTCAGAATGTGGGGGCCCTGATTGTGGGTATTCTTCTCGCCATTAAACGCCAAAAACAGACACCGAACGTTTTTTAACTTGCCACCATTAGCCGCACAGAGTGTGCCTGTCCTTGGCACCATGTATTTTTTGCAAGCCCAACTCTCGTGTCTAAACTCGCCGATGCAAATGACCCTGGGGGGGAGCGAGCCTAATCAGACAGTACACAATGAGACAGATCGCGTGAACACGTCAACTACTTACACCTTGCGCTAACCTTGCTCCATGGGAAGCTAGCTTCGATAGCTATTACATACATCAGTTCCAGGGTCTGATGCGACTTAAATGTGAATGGCTGCTTGTTTCGAGAACGATGGTGACGCAGCCGTCGCGGCAGGAACTCCGAGGAGGTGTAGCACGGATTCGCAACGAATTCTCCCTCCTGATGGTAGGCGGCTTCCTGCTACGTGCAAGCTGCGCCCAATGTTTCTGACGACTTCTGGAGCCTCGACGGCCTGATCGGGCTCAGTGCCGTGGAGCAGGATATTCGCCATCGCCCTGGTTAGACGCCGCATCCCAAGTCTAGGCGGCTGCGGCTCTGCCGTCATTTGTGGCCGAAGAGTTTCCAACTTGTTTAAGGGAAGACAGAAATGCATCCAAATGCACCGTATGCACAGTCTTTCGCAGTCTCAAATACGCCACTCCGGTTTCAATCGTGAGCGGGTTTCCTTTGATCGGTCGAAGTACGATGCCAGGACACAAAAATGGGGCGAAGCATTTCCGGAGGAACGTGTAGCCCTCACCTCGGGCTACAAGGGGTAAAGCCTCCGGAAATGTGGTGACCTCATGCGCGATGTTCGGCTTTAGCCCTGCGCGAGCGCAACTGTCCAACAACTGCTGGAAAACCTCAGGGTGGAGTTTTTGAGGAAATGAGATGGCGGGCATATCTCTCAGATCGGAGAGCGCGACCGTACGGTTTCGTGCCAGCGAATGCCCGTCGGGAAGCGCCACCAGCAGGGACTCCGACAAGAGCGGTTCTATCACGAGGTCGTCGTCATTCACCGGCAGGATCACCAGCGCTGCATCGAGTTTCCCGTCCCGCAATTTCGAGAGTTGATGCCGAGTGAAATAACTCTTCATCGAAAGATTGCCGTTCGGAACTGCTGTTCCCGAGAGTGCCCGAACCGCCGTGATCAGGTCGGGATTGACGTACGGGGAGTATCCAATATGGAGATGCGTGGCAGGACGCATAAAACGGACGACATTCGCGGCCTGCTCGCTATGGCGCAGAGCCTTGCGCGCCTCTTCGACGAACAGGTTGCCCGCATCGGTTAAGGACACATCACGTTTTGTGCGGATAAAGAGTTGTGTGCCAAGCACCTCTTCCAATTCACGAATCTGTTTGCTCAGTGACGGTTGAGAAACATGCAAGCGCTCCGCCGCCCTAGTGAAGTTCAACTCCTCCGCGACGGCTACCGCGTAGCGTAGCAATCGCAGCTCTATCCCTGGATACATTGTCTTTCATTCGCCCCCACTATGAATTAGTGCCGATCGGAAGAACCGCGAGAGCGGATTAAGCATCTGATGCTGGTCCAGGTACAAGGGTTTCGTGAAAAGCTGAAAGTTCCACAGGTGCATTTACATGGCAGTTCCGTAATGAAACCGGCAGAAACTACGCTTACTTTCAAGAACCCTGTCGTGCTGTTAGATCTCTACTTCCAATTTCGCGCACAGCAACTGAACAAACCTTGGGCAGGAGGGGCGGAGCAGACGGAGGATGTCTTCGAAGCTCTTGCTCGGATTAAGATCGGAGCCTTGCTCGTGGAGGACATGAACGACTCTGTCCGGGTCTAGATAGTAGAGGTCGATCAGGAATTCATCCGGGTGGACAACGGCGATATTGAACGGGTCTGTTGTTCGCGCCGGAAAGTGACGTGTATTAAAGGTGACGATTGACTCGCATCCACCGCGAATTGCAGCGGCAAGAACATGCCGGTCCTTCTCGTCGTTGGTCATCGAAGCAGTCAGGTCACCGTAGCCTTCTACCCAGGCATCAGCAAAATGCTCCCGCAACTGCGCAACGAGATGCTCGGTTTGCTCCGGAGTCTTTTGCAGCTTGTTCTCAAGCGTTCGTCGGACTTCCGCAACAATGTTGTCGGACCATCGTGCCAGAAAAAGCCGTGCTTGAAAAAGCCGGAGCAGCGTGTCACGGAGACACGCCTGAACCAGCACACAGGAATCCAGAATGACCGGGAAGTCCGCTGTCATTTACTCCTCGGGCGTAATAAAAGTATCGTAATCGCCCGAATCAACTGCAGCTTGCGCGATTGCACGGATTCCCCGTTGACGCTGTGCATCGCGGTCGTGCTTATATTCGAGCACATCTTTTAGGTAAAGTCGGCGGTGGGTGCCGGTCCGATGAAACTGCATCTTGCCTTCATCCAATAAGCGCACGAAGAACTGTCGGGACACACCAAGGATGTCAGCAGCTTTTTGCGTTGTCAGTTCCTCAAGCAGCGGAAGAATGGCAACCGCTTTCCCCTCTTGCAGGTTCGCCAAAACATCTCGCAAAAGCTCGTACACCGATGGCGTTAGATACTCTTTCTCGCCGGATCGACCGAGTAGGCAGGGAATTCCATCGTGGAGCAGCAGTCGATAAAGCTTTGCCGCCTGCTGTTTCTCGGATTCCGGGAGCGCGACATTCAGTGGATGCGTGGCCATCTTCTGCTCCTAAACGCTACAACTGCAACCATCCTCAGTGTGCCCGCCTTTGAGAACCCTGTCAACATTATTCGCTACAAGCGCAACTGAAATTTTGTACAGCAATTAGATGGCAGGAACCTGTTCCAACCGTACCTTCAAGGCCAATCTGGTTGCTACCCATTCCTGTAAGACATTGAAAATACTATACTTAACTCGATTGACACGGTAGAGGTCAGGAGTTCGAGTCTCCTCGTGCCTACCATTTATTTTCTTACAGTTACAAGCATTCCGACCTCCTTCCTTGTCACTTCCAGCCCGAAGCCCAGCCCGATGACAATCACTGCACGGCATCCGACGCGGGCTTCTGGAACGCCAGCGCATGCGTACGTCGTCTGCTTACGCCATGCCAGAAGAACGGCGACCATCTCGTCGTCCAGCAGCATGACGCGCTCACTCTCCATCGTCTTCACTGGCTACAGCCCAACGACGTGAGCCCCAAATGCGTCAGGACGAGGGATCCTTCAAATCTTCACCGTGCATCAACTTTTCCCGGAGAAGCTCGTCAACATCTCCAATTTTATCGGTCAGAAGATTCAGCTTGTGCGCGAGACCTTGGATCTCGGTTTCGGCCCGACGATTCACGTCGTAGTCCAGTTCACTGCGCAGGCGATCCTTTGTGTCCTGGCGATTCTGGCTCATCATAATTACGGGCGCCTGGATGGCCGCAAGCATGGACAGGAAAAGGTTGAGCAGGATAAACGGGTACGGGTCCCAAGCCCTTGCCGCCAGTGCTACATTCAGCCCTGAGTAGATCACCAGTACGATGCCAAACAGGATGATGAACGTCCAGGATCCACCGAAGCGAGCGACCGAGTCGGCGATGCGGTCTCCCCGAGTCCACTCCTGCTCGATCACTTCGTTGGCATTGCGGCTGGCCCGGAGCCGCACCAATTGCTGAGAAGCATGGAACTGACGGCCAAGCACCGTCAACATGTCCATGCCTGCCAAAGGTTTGCTTTGCAGTAGAGCGGCTATGTCGTCACGACCCACCTCAAGACAGACTGTTTCTTCGATCGCCATGGCGTTGGTCTGGTGAGGCGTCTCCTCCAGCATCGAGGCGAAACCGAAAAAATCGCCGTGTCCCGGTTCATCAACCAGGACTTCCTGTTGATCTTCGTCCACAGTGGTGACCTGGACGGTCCCCGACATCATGACGTAGGCGTGTTGGCCGGGATCACCCATCTTGTAGATGCGTTGTCGCGCGGCAAACCTCTTGAGTTCGACCTGCGTGGCTAGGACGGCAGCCTCTTCATCATCGAGCAGCTCGAATAGTGGAACATGTTTCAACTCTTTCGGGTCGCACGCCATCGTTTCACCTCGTCCGTCATGGATCATAAACGATCCACGTTGAGCGCTTGTTCAATGTGCGAGGTCGGCCGCAGAACTTGTTAGATTACGCCTCTTCGATCCCTCGGGGACGGCACATGAACAATGAGGGCAGTGCAGACATTACGTGACACAAGTCCGCTCGGGTGGGCCGTTTCTGCCCATTCCTTTAAATCGATGACAACTTTGATTCTCAGAAGTCAAAAAACTCCTGTCGCAGCGCGGATTCATAGGCCTGCTTCGCGGCCTTTGCCTTCTTTCTCGCCTCCTCCTCGCGGAACCCAGCGCCCTCCCATTTGTCGACTTCGGCTACGCTGTGGTTCACCGAAGCAAGGGCCTCCTCTTGCCGGATGGCGGCAATCCACTCCTCCACGGCTGTCTTGTACTCGCGCTGCATTCGGTCAAGTTCTGAGATATCGATGGACATAGCGGCCTCCCCGAGGCGTAAATTGTAGCGACTTGACGTAAACGGTGTTGCGGCTATTTGATACCCAGTCGGAGCAGGACGTTAATCCCAAAAGCAAAGATTCCGGCACCAAGCAGCACGCAGACAGGCAACGTCAGCACCCAGGCGAGCAGTAGGTTGCGCACGGTCTCCATCTGCAATCCCGATCCATTCGCGGCCATGGTGCCGGCAACGCCCGAGGAGAGTACATGGGTGGTACTGACGGGAAGCCCCAGGTGATCAGCCGCCAGAATCGTTCCCATGGCGACGAGTTCCGCCGATGCTCCCTGCGCGTAGGTCAGATGCTCCTTGCCAATCTTCTCTCCGACGGTTACTACAATTCGCTTCCAGCCGATCATGGTGCCCAGCCCCAGCGCCACAGCCACTGCAACCTTCACCCACACCGGAAGAAACTTAGTCACCTTGTCGATGTTGGACTTGAGCGTTGAGGCGGCCTTCACCTCGGCCGGAGCTGAGATCTTCTTCTGTTTGATTGCCTTGCCGAGTGATTCGGAGACAAGATAAAGATCGGTCCGCAGAGTTCGGCGCTGCTCCGGGTTCAGTTCAGTTAGGCTGGTTCTGTCTTCTAAAGCTTCGGAGATCTCCCGGCATTTGGTGCCGATTGCCGCAAAAGTGCGCTCGTTCATCTGGCCATTTGTCTTCAAGTAGGCGGACAACTCGTCGGCTGCAACTTGTTTACCTCCCATCGCCACACCCGGCGAATGGCGGTCCATTTGGAACGAGATGGCTTCCGTTGTGGACGCAAGTTCTGCGATGGCCGGCTGACTGGTGCCCAGATTGACGGCAAAGCTTATTGGCACAATGCCAACCAAAATCAGCATGATGAGGCCCATGCCTTTTTGTCCATCGTTCGAACCATGGGCAAAGCTAACTCCGGTGCAGGTGAGCACGAGCAACCCGCGAATCCAATGTGGCGGCGGCTTACCCGGTTCGGGAGCGGTATAGAGCGACTTGGAACGAAGGAGTTGCTTGCTGACCAGGAGCAGTATGGCCGCGCAGATGAAACCCACGATGGGCGAAATCAGCAAAGATGCACCCACTTCTGATGCCTTGGACCAGTTGATACCTTCGCCGAAAGTGTGCGCGCCCGAAAGCCACGAGTTGGCAAAGCCAACTCCAAGAATGGCTCCGATCAGGGTGTGCGAGCTAGAGGCTGGCAGTCCCAGATACCAGGTACCGAGATTCCATATGATCGCCGAAATCAGCAGGGCGAAGACCATTGCGAATCCTGCACCGGAACCTACGTTGAGCACCAGTTCGACGGGAAGCAGCGCGAGTACCGCAAACGCAACGGTACCGCTGGAGGTAAGAACCCCAATCAGATTCCAGCAGCCGGACCAGATCACGGCAATCCATGGCTTTAGTGAGTGGGTGTAAATTACGGTGGCAACGGCGTTGGCTGTGTCGTGAAAGCCATTCACGAACTCGAAGCTCAGGGCCATGCCTAGAGCCAGCAGAAGAAAAATCCCACTTCCGATTGAGACTGTTTGCCCGAAGAGTTCCATCCGTTCGCCTCTCGTGTAACAGGCAAACGAGTTTACGCCAGAAATGTGAAGGAATTGTTACATCGCTGTAACAATCGCAATGCTCTCAAAGCAAAGGCCTAGCGGATCATGCGGGAGGTGATTCGTACTAAGGCTGCAATCGCGAACATAAGCAGGAAAAACGAAAAAAGAAATAAGAGGAATAAGGGCAGTTGCACGCCAACCCGCAAGAATGGATTGTGAATTCTGGTCCAAGCCACCAGGCTGTAGGTTCCCCAGACTGCGAACAACAAAGAACCGAGAAAGACTCGCGAGAACGCGCCGGCAGTAGCAATCACAGCTTCCAGAAAACTCAGTTGAGGCTTGAAGGTGAAGGGGATAGCCAAGCGCTCATACTTGGATCGAACTTCTTCATCGCCGGCTCTGTCAGCCGTCGGGAATAAAAAGGCGCGTGCCATCGCTATGTACATAGTTTTCAAAGGTGTTCTATTCCCGGTTTCAGGATAGGCATTTGCAAGCCCTGATCGCAATAGCTAATCTTCGCTTTTTCAACGCCAATCAGCTCCCCTGCAACAGCAAGCGAATATTTTGCGTGCGTGTGTAGCAGCTTTGCCTCCGCAGCAACTCGCAAGAAAGACAGCAGCTTGCAAATCTAGGAATCCTCGTGGCAAGAATTGTCGTCCGCTGTTTTATGTCTTGTTCACATTATCAGGCATCTAGTAGAGAGAACACGAATTGGAGGAGAGCGGAACCGTTGCGCTGTTCTCTTTCAGGAGTATTCATGAAGAACGGAAAGTGGTTGTTGACGCTTGCAATGCTGTTGATTGCATTATCCGTGGCTTGTAGCTCGAAATCAAGTGGCAGCAGCACCGAGGTTGTCCAGACGAGCAGCAATCCCAATGAGATCGTCGGTGCAGGCTCCACCTATGTTTATCCAGTCATGGGCAAGTGGATCGAAGGCTTCCAAAAGCAGAATAACGGAGTGCAGGTCTACTATCAGTCGGTCGGCTCGGGTGGTGGCATCCTGCAACTTAAGAATGGTCTCATTGATTTCGGCGCAAGCGATGCTGCGCTCGATGACGTAGCGCTCAAAGGCACCGCACCGATGCTGCAGATTCCAGAGAGCGCAGGGCCGGTCTGCATTACCTATAACCTGCCCTCGCTGAAGCAGCCGCTAAGGCTCACGCCCGGAGCCCTGGCCGGAATTTTTCTTGGCACAATCAAAACGTGGCAAGACCCGGAGATCACGAAATCCAATCCTGGCGCGACTATTCCGAACACAGCGATAGCGGTAGCTCATCGCAAGGAGGAGAGCGGCACGACCAACATTTTCACTACCTATCTCTCAGCCGTGAGCCCGGAATGGAAGCAAAAGATCGGCACAGGGACGAAGGTCGCGTGGCCGACCGGTCTAGCCGGCAAGGGCACCGAGGGCGTAACAGGCATTGTGGCAGAGACGCCTGGCGCAATCGGGTATGTTGAACTGACCTACGCCCTAAGCAATAAACTGCCGGTAGCAGAGGTGGAGAACGCCGCGGGTAAATTCGTCGCACCCAGCGCCGAGAGCGCTTCAGCAGCTATTTCGGCGGACGCGAAAAAGATCGCGGAAGACGTACGCAACCCGATTGTGAATCCTCCCGCGTCTGCTCCGAATGCCTACCCGATCAGCGGATTCACTTTCCTCTTGATCCCGGCCGATGGGCCAGACTCCGCAAAGCGCGAAGTTTTGAAACACTTTATTCAATACACTGTGAGTGGTGATGGACAGCAGATGGCGAGCGCATTGCACTATGCTCCGCTTCCGCCGTCAGTCATTGAGCAGGACCAGAAATTGCTCGCCCGAATGACCGCGGACGGTAAGCCTTTGCAGTAGTCGAAGCGGAACGGATAGATCACCTTGTGGGCTTGGTTCGATGATTTAGGACGCGCTCGCAAATTTCATGGCGAACTTGGCTCGGTTGATCCGATCCAGTTCTCTATAGAGTTCCTGGATTCTTTCGAAGCGTAAGTTGTAGTCGAGAAGCTGGGCAGAAGTGAGCGGCGATTCCTGTTTCATCGTCATGATTTGCAAATCGATCAATTGATCTACTTCATTTTGGATGGCGGATGCTGGATCTGTAATCATTGGGTGCCTCTTGAATATGGTAGCTGATCCAAGGCGACTCGTGCGCGGGGTTCGAAGCATGAAGTCTCATTTGTTTCAAATTGGAGCAACACTCCAGGTTCAACTGAGACGGTTCAATCCGTTGAAGGCCGCGGCCTTGTAGCACTCCGCGAGTGTCGGATAATTGAACACTGTATCCACAAAGTACGTGACCTTGCCTTTCAGCATGAACACGGCTTGCCCAATGTGCAGCAACTCGGCGGCATCTTCACCGAATATGTGGACTCCAAGCAGTTCGAGCGTCTCGCGGTGAAAGAGAAGTTTCAATCGCCCGTCGGTGTGCCCACTGATCTGTCCGCGTGCGATTTCTCGATAGTAGGCTACGCCGACTTCGTAAGGAACATCCTCATCCGTGAGCTGCTCTTCCGTCTTCCCGATAAATGAAATTTGCGGAATGGTGTAAATGCCATACGGGTATCCGGCGGGATCGGTGTGTACGTCCAGATTGAAGGCGCGCCCGGCGGCGATACGGCCCTGCTCCATGGATACCGAAGCCAGGCTGGGGAAGCCGATCACGTCTCCCACGGCGTAGATGTGGGGCTGGGCTGTGGCATAATTCGCGTCCACTTTGATGCGTCCCCGATCGTCGGATTCTATGCCCGCAGCCGACAGATTAAGGGCATCAATGTTTCCTTGCCGTCCCACGGCATAGAGAAGTGCGTCGCCGATAATCCGTTTCTTGCTGACCAGGTTCGCCGCCACTTTGCCATCCGGCAACTCTTCCACGCTTTCCACTTCTTCGTTCATCCGCATGGTGGCTCGCTGGTCACGCAATTGATAGCTCAGCGCTTCGACCATCTCCGTGTCCGCGAACTCCAGCAGTCGTGGACGCTTTTCCACGATGATCACCCGTACGCCCAGCGTCGCGAACATGCAAGCGTATTCGACACCGATCACGCCGCCGCCGACCACGATCAGCGTCTTCGGAATGTGCGGCATGCTCAGGATCTGATCGCTGTTGATGATGTTCCGCCTGTTGATGGCGACCTTGGAATTCTCTGCCGGCTTTGTCCCCGTCGCAATCACTACGTAGTCGGCCTCGACGCGCGCTACCCCGTTGATACCTTCCACCCGAATTTCGTGTGGACCCACGAAACTCGCGATTCCACGGATGAGTTCCACGCCGTTTCGTTTCAGTTGGCTCTGGATGACGCCGATTTCATTCTCTATCACACGCTGGACGCGGAAGTTCAGATCCGCCATCGTGCAGCTCGCCCCGTTGCAGTGATTGGCCCCGTAGAAATTCCTGTCGTGGAAGCCGGAGAGATGCAGCACCGCTTCGCGAATCGTCTTGCTAGGTATGGTTCCCGTGTTGATGCACACGCCGCCCACGGCTGCTTGCTTCTCGATTACGGCAACCCGTTTTCCTGCCTTCGCGCCTTGGATCGCTGCTCGTTGGCCGCCCGGGCCGGAGCCAATCACAATCAGATCATATCGCTGCATATGAAGAATCCTCAGGAATTGAACTCGATCTTGACCGGCTAGGTCCGCCATATGTCCGAGCAATATTCGCGGATCGCGCGGTCAAAAGAGAACTTGCCCATACGTGCAACATTCATTATAGACATCCGGTTTCCAGTGATCACGGGACCGCAGCTTCCAGGAATGATGAGCCTTCAGCTTGAAAACAAATTGACAATGCCTAACGACGAAAAGCTGTTACTCTGGTAGCGACTTTGGCACTTGTCGCTTGCATGCAGAATCGGAGCGGTTTGGTTTGCCCGGGGCCGTTGCATGGTTCTTTCTGTTGTTGGCCTGTTAGCTCCGGTACCACAGCGGGGAGGCATAACGATGGTTGCATTTCCGAATCGAGTCTTACTCGTCGGCTTTGGAGCGGTGGCGCGTTGCACACTGCCCATTTTGGTCAAACACCTCAGTATCGATCCCAAACGAATCACCACCATAGACTTTGATCCAAACGACGCCGCTCTGAAGCCTTGGATCGAGCAGGGCATGACCTTCGTCAAGGATCGCGTGACACCGGAGAACCTTGGGAGCTTGCTGGGAAAGTACCTCTCGGCCGGAGACCTCCTTGTTGACCTGGCATGGAATATTGATTGCTGCGAGATCGTGCAGTGGTGCCACGACCGGGGCGTCCTTTATGTGAACACGTCGGTGGAGCTCTGGGACCCTTACGCTGGGGCCGACAATAAGCACCCCACCGAGCGAACCCTCTACTGGCGCCATATGAATCTGCGGCGGATGATCTCCAAGTGGAGCGAGCCCGGGCCGACGGCGGTGATCGAACACGGAGCGAATCCCGGCCTGATCAGCCATTTCACCAAGCAGGCGCTGCTGGACATCGCGCAGAAAGCGCTGGCGGAAAAGAAATTCAGTGGGGCTCAGTCGGAGAAGATCGCTCACCACGCCAAGGCGCGGGAACTTTAATCACCTTGCACACGAACTGGGCGTCAAGGTGATTCATTGCAGCGAGCGCGACACGCAGATCACAGATCAGCCCAAACAGGTGAACGAGTTCGTCAATACCTGGAGCGTTGAGGGCTTCCGCGAGGAGGGGACAACCACGGCCGAGATGGGCTGGGGCACCCATGAGAAGGAACTGCCCGCCCTCGCCTTCGAGCATGCGGACGGCCCCAAGAGCCAGATCTGCCTGGCGCGGATGGGCATCAACACACTGGTCGCGACTTGGGTGCCACCCAATCACAACGTCGTCGGCATGATCGTGCGCCACGGCGAGGCGTTCACCATCACCGAGAAGCTCACCGTTTGGGACAACGGCAAGGCGATCTACCGCCCCACCGTCCACTATGCTTATTGCCCGTGCGACGCCGCCATTGCCTCGCTCTACGAGCTGCGTGGCTACGACTACCGGTTGCAACCGCGCATCCGCATCATGACCGACGAAATCATCAGCGGAGCCGATATTCTGGGCGCGCTGGTGATGGGGCACCCTTACGAATCGTGGTGGTGTGGAACCGATCTCGACATCGAGGAGTCGCGCCGCCTGGTACCGCACCAGAACGCTACGACGATGCAGGTGGCGATCTCGGTTGTTGCCGCCTGCATGTGGATGGTCGAGAACCCGCGCCGGGGGCTGTGCGTGCCTGACGACCTGCCCCATGACTATGTGCTGGACATCAGCAAGCCCTACCTGGGCAAGGTTCGTCTCCGTGGCCTCGGATTGGAACCCGCTGAAGCACTACTCCAACTGCTTCAGCGGATATAACAACCCGCAGCTCGACATGTCCGACCCGTGGCAGTTCAAGAATTTTCTAATCACGGACGGAGACGGCATTTGAACTCCAGCGCGGCGTAACGAGAATCCGAGGCGCGCGATGACGCATTTCGCGCGCCTCAGGATCGCAGTTGACGCGAACATGTAGGCTATAGGCACATAGGCTATGGACCCAAAGGCACTGCTTCAACTGGCCAAGAAGCACGGCACCCCGCTTGTCGTCGTGGACCATAAGGTGCTGCGCGAGAACTACCAGCAATTCCGAAAGTACCTGCCGCGCGTGCAGGTCTACTATGCGGTCAAGGCTAACAGCGATCCTGCGATCGTGCAGACGTTCTACGATGCCGGAGCCAGTTTCGACGTCGCCAGCATGGCCGAGTTTTTGAACGTTCACGAAAAGATCAAGCATCTTCCGGCGAAACAGCGGCAGGATTTCATCTGGGATCGCATCATTTACGCGAACCCGATCAAAGCGATTGAAACGCTCGAGCAGTTGGATCCATACAAGCCGTTGGTCACCTACGATAACCACGAAGAGGTGATCAAGATCGCCCGCCATGCGCCGCACTCGGGCCTGGTGCTGCGGTTGCGCGTCCCCAACACCGGATCGATGGTGGAGCTGTCAAGCAAGTTCGGCGCCTTACCCGGCGAGGCCGTGGACCTGATCGCCTTCGCTCACAATAACAAGCTCGAGGTCGAGGGGCTGAGCTTCCACGTCGGCAGCCAGTGCACGAACCCGAAGAACTACAGCCAGGCGCTGCACCTGGCCGCAGGCATCTTCGCAGAGGCCAAGGCGCGTGGCTTCGATCTCAAGCTCCTCGACATCGGCGGTGGTTTTCCTGCCCACTATGACGACACGGTCCCTCCCTTCAGGAGACTCGCCAAAATGATCAACGCCGAGTTGGACCGTCTCTTCCCCGAACCGATCGAAATCCTTGCAGAGCCGGGGCGTTTCCTGGTCGCCACCGCCGCCACCGCCGTCGCCCAGATCATCGGCAAGGCCGTCCGCGGCGGCAAGCTTTGTTACTATCTCAATGACGGCGTCTATCAAACCTATAGCGGCGTGATCTTTGACCACGCCCAGTACCACCTGAGAAGTTTCAAGAAAGGTCCCACGCAGATCTGCTCGGTCTTCGGCCCCACGTGCGACGCGCTCGATACCATCGGCCTGGCCGAGCAACTCCCGGACCTGGAGATGGGCGAACTGGTCTACTCCGAAAACATAGGTGCCTATTCCGTCGCCAGCAGCACGTCTTTCAACGGCTTCCAGCCGGCCAAGGTCGTGCATGTGAACCAGTAATGCCGAAGAAGCTGCCACCACGGATTGAAGAGCAAGGTCAGCGACCGGACGGTTAACCAATAATTCACATTCTCCTCATCAATCGTTCACACAGCGGAGTATAGAATCCTCTTAGGGGAATCAAGTTGTGCTCTAGATTTTGTGTGCTTGTCTGGGCAGAATAAGCAGGGAATGGAGAAAACATTGGAGCCGGTTGATTTCGCCACAGTCTTGGGAGTCAAGCAGTTAAGGCAAGGGTTCCTGTGGAGGCGGTCCGCTGAACGCAGGGTGGTCGCAGCCATCTGTTATCGCCGGCAGGCGAGTGGTGAAATCGAATTTCTTCTGGTGCGTACCCGCGCCGGGCGCTGGACCTTTCCCAAGGGGGGAGTTGATGGCGATCCCACGGGTGCCGCCGCCGCTGCCCGGGAAGCTCATGAAGAGGCTGGCGTGCGCGGCCGAGTCGAAGCGCTCGCTTTCACCCGGTATCTGCACTACAAGAGCCGCGGCGACGCACACACGGTGAGCGCCCACCTCTGCAAAGTTCTCCACCTTGAGACGCCTTGCGAATTGTATCGCGCCCCCCGCTGGTTCTCGCCAGAGAAAGCCAAGCGACGTTTGCGTGAAGACCGCCCCAACCGTTATGCGGAGGAGCTAGTGCGAGTCGTGGATCATGCCGTCCGCTACCTGGAAAGCAGCCATTCCCAAGTAGTTCTCGCTCATTTGAACTGAGCATTTTCGCGTACAATGAACGCTGTCGGAGTTGGTTATGGCGAAGACAGCAGCGGCAAAACCCGTGGAACGCGGCATCGCGTATTGGATGGAACGGGTCGTCGCAGAGCGCGACAAAGCTCGCGAGAGCTTCGATGCCGACGCCGTGCATGATCTCCGGGTGGCGCTCCGCCGCTGCCGATCCATAGCGGAAGGCTTCCAAAGCGTGGACGGCGATCCTACCTGGAAGAAAATGCGCAGAGCGGGCAAAGTCATTTTTTCCTCCCTAGGTGATCTGCGCGATACCCAGGTCCTGCTGGAATGGATCGAACGTCTGCGGAGCGACTGCCCGCCTGTAGCCGAGCGGCTCAACAGCCATTGTCTGCAACGCGAGGCGGAATCAAAAACAATCGCTGCCGGGGTCTTGGAAGAGTTCGATACTCGTCGGTGGCTGCAGTGGGCGCAAAAACTAGGCGAGCGGGTGCAAGCCGTAGGCGATCCCACCGAAGTCTTCCAGGTACTCGCGCTGGAACGCTACGAAGCGGCGCGCGAACTTCACGCCAAGGCCCTGCGCAATCGCAGTAAAACAGCTCTGCACGAACTGCGCATCGGCATCAAGAAACTTCGTTACATCGTAGAAAACTTCCTGCCGGAACAAGAACGGTCCTGGGGAAAAGATCTTAAAAACATTCAGGATTTACTGGGGGAAGTGCACGACCTGGATGTTTTGTGGGATACCGCTCGCCAGATCCATGCCTTCGCCTCGCTGCAGGAAAGACAGCTCTGGGACGCCGCCGTTTCGCGCGAGCGATCCCAACGCGTGCAGGCCTACCGCGAAAAGATGGTCGGGCGGCATTCTCTATGGCAGGAGTGGAGGAGCGAATTGCCTGCGGGAGAGCAGCTATATAGAGCCGTGCTAAAGAGGTTCGAAGCCTGGGCGACTAGCCTCGATCCCGATCCGGCGCATACCCACACGGTCACCCAGTTCAGCCTTGAAATCTACGACGCCCTGCAGGGGGTTGGCCTGGTACCGGAGCGTAAGGCGGGAGTGGTCAACCCGCGGGATCTGCTGCAGGTTGCCGCGCTCACGCATGGAGCCGGGCGCGGCGCTGGCGAAAAGGCGTGGCATAAAGTCAGCAGTCGCCTGCTGCAAAAGCTGGAAGTCCCGCCGGGTTGGTCGGCGACCGATCTGCTGATCGCTGCTCTGGTGTCCCGCTATCATCGCGGTGCCCTGCCCACCACTCAAAAGCGTTATGCAGCCCTGCCTCCTGAGGATCGGCATCTCGTCGATTGCCTGGGAGGAATCCTGCGTCTCGCCGATAGTCTCGACAGCGAGAGCGACCATGCGATTCGCAGAATCGCAGTCAGCCAAAGTGAGGGCCGAACCAACATCATCGCCGACGGCTACGTTCCGCGCAGCAAGCAGGCGGAGAAGATTGCCGCCGCACGTCACTTGCTGGAAAATGCGTTTGACACCGCTCTGCTGGTGCGCGAATCGAGTGAGTACCAACCAGCCCATAAGTAAGTAACCGGCTGCAAGGAACCTATGCTTATCGGCGCAGTGTGCTCGTCGGAGTTATTGCCGGGTGGACGAGAGAAACGCGCGCTGGAAGCCGCCAATTGACTTCAGGATCTGCTCCAGCGGAATCGTCAGCGACAAGCGGATATAGCCAGAACGTCCAAAGCCGGTGCCTGGGACGGCGAGCACACCCTCCGCCGCGAGCCTTTCGGCAAACGCAATGTCGTCGGGGATTGGGGTCTTGAGGAAGATGTAGAAGGCGCCTTCGGGCCGCCTCACCTCGTATCCGATGGCCTGCAACGCATCGCAAAGAACGTTTCGCTTTTGCTCGTAAGCTGCGGCATCGATGCTCGCATCCATCGATTCCAGCAGCACCCACTGCCAGATCGCAGGGGCGTTGACAAAGCCCAGGATGCGATTGGCGAAGGCACAGGCGCGGCGCAGTTGAGCGGCATGCTCCAGTTGCGGCGATAGCGCCAGGTAGCCGATGCGTTCGCCCGCTAATCCCAGCGACTTCGACCACGAGTTGCAGATCACGGTATTGGTAATGAAAGACGACACTTCGGCCTGCCGCTGGCCGTCATAAACGAACGACTTATAAGGCTCGTCGCTGATGACAAGAATCGGCCGTCCGACGCGGGCCAGAAGCTGTTGGAGATCGCGCAGAACGCACTCCGGGTAAACACGGCCAGTCGGGTTATTGGGCGTATTGAGAATGATGGCGCGCGTTCGCCCGGTAATGGCCGCCTCAATACGCTCCACGTCGGGCAAAAACGAGGCGTCGGTTTCTACCGGGACGAGGCATCCGCCGTGATTGGCGATGTAAAACTGATACTCGGCGAAGTAGGGCAGTAAGACGATGACTTCATCCCCTGGGTCGAGAATCGACTTGAGGATCACGTTGCAGGCACCCGCCGCGCCGGCCGTCATAAATACATCATCGGCTGTAAAGGCCAAGCCGGTTTCTCTGCGCAGTTTGGTCGCGACGAGCTGGCGGATTTCAGAATAGCCCTGATTCGGCATGTAGGCATGCGAGCCAGGGCGGTTGCTGGACACAACTCGCCGCAACGCGTCCAGCACCGCGGGCGGCGGTTCAACATCTGGATTGCCGAGGGTAAAGTCGAAGATCGCATCGGCCCCGCGCTCGCGCTTCAGCCGAGTGCCTTCCTCAAACATGCGTCGAATCCAGGAGGCGCTCTCGAGTTGGCTGGCGATGGCTTTGGAAATAGGCATAGGAGTCGGGAGGCTTTCTATTTGCTCAATAGTTCTGCGCTTGCCAAGATGTTGATGCCTGCTGTCTGCAAACGCACCATTGCCGCATCCAGGTCGGCGAAGCGGAAGATCAGGATTGCCTTGTCTCCGCGCACATAAGGGAAGGCATACATATACTCGATATTAATGTCGGCTCCGTCCAGCGCCTGTAAGACCTCAGCCAAGCCTCCCGGACGGTCGGCCACTTCAACGGCGAGCACCTCCGTCACTTTAACCACAAATCCCTGCGCTTCGAGAATCCTGGCGGCCTCCTGCCAATCCGAGACAATCATTCGCAGAATGCCGAATTTGTGTGTGTCCGCCAGGTACAAGGCGCGGATGTCGATGCCTTCCTGCGCAAGCAGACGGGAGGGGGCAAAGATGTGGCCGGGCTTGTTTTCGACAAACAGCGATATTTGTTGAATCTTCATAATGTCCGCCGATCGGTAACACGTTTCGCCTTGCCTTCGCTTCGCTGAAGGGAGCGCGGCTCGACAAGCGAAACCTTTACTTTGAGTCCCAGCACGTTATGGAGCGCGTCCTGAAGCTTCTCCTGCAAACCCTGCAACGCTTCGATCTCATCGTTGAACGCTTGCGGCGTTACCTCGACCTGTACTTCCATCTGGTCCAATCCGTGCACGCGGGTAAGTAGTATCTGGTAATGCGGCAAGGTACCCTCGACCTGCAGCAGCGCGGTCTCCACTTGCGATGGATAGAGATTTACGCCGCGAACAATCAGCATGTCGTCGGTGCGCCGGGCGATACGTTGAATTCGCCGCAACGTGCGTCCGCACTCACATGGGCCCGGAAGAATCATGGTGATATCGCGGGTGCGGTAGCGGATCATGGGCATGGCCTGCTTGGTCAAGGTGGTCAGCACCAGCTCGCCCTCAGTCCCGTCGGGCAGCGGCTCTCCGCTCTCTGAATCGATGATCTCCGGATAAAAGTGGTCTTCGACGATGTGCAAGCCATTATGTTGTTGGCATTCGCAGCCGACGCCGGGTCCAGTCATCTCTGAAAGCCCGTACATGTCGAATGCCTCGATGCCGCACTGACTTTCGATGTGCTTCCGCATGGATTCGGACCAAGGCTCAGCGCCGAAAAATCCGACCCGTAGCGGCAATTTTCTGATATCCACGCCTAATTCGGCGGCGCGCTCGCTCATATGCAAAATGTAGGAGGGCGTGCCGCACAACGCAGTCACACCAAAATCCTTCATGATCATGATCTGCCGGTCAGTGTTGCCGCCTGATGTGGGGATTACCGCCGCTCCCAACCGTTCCGCGCCATAGTGGAAGCCCAGGCCGCCGGTAAAGAGGCCGTAGCCATGGGCGTTTTGAAATATGTCTCGACGACCCAACCCGCCGCGAGCCAAACAGCGAGCCATCACAGAGGTCCATACCTCGAGGTCCTCCTCGGTGTAGGCGACAACGATGGGTTTGCCGGTGGTTCCGCTGGAGGCGTGAAGACGGACGACGTCCTCGATGGGGCTGGCAAAAAGTCCAAAGGGATAGCTATCCCGCAAATCGCTTTTCACCGTGAACGGCAGCTTTGCGATGTCCTCAAGCGTACGGATGTCCTGCGGCGCGAGCCCGAGCTCATCCATGCGTGCGCGAAACAGATTCACCTGCTGCCACGCTCGCGTCACAATGGCTTGCAGGCGCTTCAACTGCAGCTCTCGGAGCAGTGGAAGCGGAGTGTAATCGGGCGCGCTCGCAGGATGGGGGTCGGGAACGCTCTTTGCCGTACCTGAACTCATCTGTCCCGTCCGATAGAAAAGGATACGAGATTCGCGTCGTGCAGTGCCTCGGGTAAATTGCGCTGGAGTGCGGCGATCCAGCCTTCAACAGGAAACGGCAGATGCCGGCTCAGCAGCCCCAGCAGCGCCACGTTGATACTTTTCTTGTTCGGCAGACGCGATTCGTCGATTTGCGAAGGTTCAATGAGGACACCCCCTTGCGCCAGAACCGCTGCATTGACCGGGATCTGGTCCGACGAAAGGACGACCAGAAAATCTGCCTTGCCCTCCGGCACCATGGGACTGAATACGCGCTCGCCAAATCGCACATCGCTGGAGACGGAGCCGCCGCGCTGGCTCATCCCGTGTAATTCGCTCTTCTTTACGTCCAGGCCAGCCCTGAACGCAACGTCGGCCAGGATGTCGGAAGCCTTCAGCACGCCCTGTCCGCCCAATCCTGCGACGACTACGTTAGTTGTTCGGCTGTTCATTGCACCTCTCGTACTCGCGGATCGCGCGGCTCGCAAGCAGACAATCTCGCCGGGCAATCACGACGGAAAGCTCCGGCGTATCCAGACATGTTCGAACCAGCTCTTGAAAGTTCGAGGGATTCAGCGTTGGGTCGACCACGTAAACGTTTTTTATTCCAAGCGTTCGCGCGAGGTCCTCGAAGACCACCTTGCCGGTCTTCGCATGGTCCAACTTGCGCCCGGTTCCCGGGTGCTCCTGCAAGCCCGTCATCGCCGTGGTTCCATTGTCGAGGATCAGCAGCACATGGCCACTGGCGGGCGGGTTATAAATCATCTCGACTAAACCTGTGATCCCGCTGTGTACGAACGTGCTGTCTCCGATGACACTCACCACGCGTTTCGCATCTTCAGGCGGCAATGAATGGCGCATCCCCAGACCTACGCCGATCGCCGCGCCCATGCACACGATTGTGTCGATCGCATCGAATGGCGGTAAGACTCCCAGTGAATAGCAGCCGATATCGCCTGAGACAATACAGTTCAGGTTCTTGAGGGCGGCGAAAACGGTGCGATGCGAACAGCCGGGGCACAGAGCCGGCGGCTTGCCGGCAGCGGGCTTCGGCTCAGGCGAACAATCGCCGTCCAGAATGCGGCGCACGCGGGTCGTGTTCAGTTCGCCGAAACGGAAGATCTCCTGCTTGCCTTCGACCGCAATGCCCGCGGTGCGAGCGCCCTCCACCAGATACGGATCGCCCTCTTCGATGACGATGCAGCGCTCGACGCTGGCAGCGAAGGCGCGCATGCGCTCCAAAGGAAGCGGATAGGTGCATCCCAACTTTAGTACGCTGGCTTCCGGCGCGGCTTCGCGCACATGCTGATAGGAAATTCCCGAGGTGATAATTCCCAGCGACGGCGAGCCCGCTATGAGTTGGTTCGGTCCTGCCTCGTCGTTCCAGGCAGCCATCCGCGAAAGGATATCGCGCAGCCGGCTGTGTGCCGGACGGGCGTAGGCTGGAATCATCACGCGGGAGCGAACATCATGCGTGAACTGCGCCGGGCGCGGCTTGGGAATCGCAACCGTTCCGTGGCGCACGATGGTTTTGGAATGACAGACGCGCGTAGTCAGCCGCAACAGAACAGGCACTTGCCATCGCTCGGAGAGTTCGATGGCCTGCAACGTGAACTCGTACGCTTCCTGCGAATCCGAGGGCTCGAGCATCGGCACGCCGGCAGCGACGGCATAACGCCGATTGTCCTGCTCATTCTGACTGGAAGCCATGCCAGGGTCGTCGGCCGAGACCACGACCAGCGCTCCGTCTAGCTTGGTATACGCTACGGTGAACAAGGGGTCGGCAGCAACGTTTAAGCCGACATGTTTCATGGTTACGAGGGCGCGCGCACCGGAAAAAGCGACTCCGATCCCGACTTCCAGCGCCACCTTCTCATTGGGCGACCACTGTGCACTTCCGCCCAGGCTTTCAAATGTCTCTAAGATCTCTGTCGAGGGAGTCCCGGGATATCCTGTACCGAGCTTCACCCCGGCGTCGAAAGCGGCAAGGGCAACCGCTTCGTCACCGCTCAGCAGTGACATCGCACACTGTTGCTGAAGATTTTCCAAGAAAAAATCCTGCGTGAATCGAGTTTAGAATCAGTGTATCCGATTGCGAAGTCCAGGCAAACAAAAATCCCCGCCAGCCGATAAACCAGGGCCAAGCGGCACCGCGCGAAAAGTGCGAATGGGCTTGTAGGTGACAGAAAATACTGGATGAGAACGAAATTCTGCTTGCGCTGTGGTTCATGGCCGCAGCGTAAGCGAGATGATTTCCTCGGTGTACTTGAGTCCCTCCGGCGTCGCTCGTCCCAACTCCGCCGGAGGCTCTGTAGGCGCTACTTCAATTACTCTTCATCGAAGTTTAGGCCACTGGCACTGTTGCTGTTTCTAAATTCGCCGTGGGATTCTTCGCCCCATAGCGTTTGAAGAATGCCAGCAAGACTCCCAACGCAAAGCTGAGAATCGCGGCGAACAACACACGATACTCGGGTGGAAGCAGAAAGGTAATCGTATGGGCGGGAACCCAGAAAAACGTAAGCAGCCGGATGATGACCACCACAAACAGGCTATGCCAATTGATGGTCGCAAGAACGGTGTCAAATTTAACCGACGGCAGGTTCAGCAAGTGCCCACCAGCTAAGTCGAGATAGGTGTCGGAAATACGATGGGCGCACATCAGTACCGGACCGTACGTCGCATTCATCATCACACTGGTCCAGAGGGCCCGGATGACAGGCGACTGAAATCGGGCTCCAAACAGTATCCCGCTTTTCATAGCGCCGGCAACTCCGCCTGCATACACCGGCACAGCCGCCGTCAGGGTAAATCCCACAAGCCCCCAAAAGCAGGCCCGGTAGACCATGCCGCACGGAATATTCCACTTGCCTGCTATGATCCGAATCGCAAACAACTCGCCCATGCTGGCAAGAATGGCAAACTTAATAATTCCCATCAGGTATGGGTGGACGATCGTTTCACCGATAATTGCCGCGCGGGAGGAAGGATTCACTAACGCTGCGAGGATGCAAACCATGATTGCTCCCCAGATAAAATCTGCCAACTTCATCGAACTGCCCCTCTCCTGAAACCGATTGCAGACCGAAACTCCCGCCCTTTGATCGCAACAGTACCCCGTCCTGTTTCTATTGTAAAGAGTACCTCGAAACGAGCTTGCTGGTCTCGAGGTAAGTCTCATCGCGGGGACTCGCTGACAGTTAGTGCGTCGTGATGGTCCTTCTTCTCTCCACGCTTTAGTGGCCCTTGCGGCTTATGCCCGCAACGGCCCAGACAGCGCCTGCATGACCTGTTGGAAGCCTGCAAAGTCTAGCGACTGCGCTCCGTCTGAGAGCGCTCTTTCCGGACAAGGATGAACCTCGATGATCAAGCCATCTACCCCGATCGCCGCTGCTGCACGGCTCATTGCTAGGATGAGGCTGCGCCTCCCGGTTCCATGGGAAGGATCAACGACCACAGGCAGGTGAGACAACTCTTTGGCCAGTGCGGCTGCTGAGAGGTCCAGCGTATTGCGCGTCTCGGTTTCGAAGGTTCGGATTCCTCGCTCGCACAGCACAACCTGCGGATTGCCACCAGAGAGTAGGTATTCGGCAGCAAGCAGCCATTCCTTTACGGTTGCCGAGGCACCACGCTTCAACAGGATAGGTTTGCCGCAGGTGGCAAGCCTGCGTAGCAGCGCGAAGTTCTGCATGTTTCGGGCTCCGACCTGAAGCATGTCTGCATACTCGCATATGATGTCCACATCCTCGGTGCTCATCACCTCCGTCACGATCGGCAGGCCATACTTTTCCTTCGCTGCTTTCAGTATTTCTAACCCTTCCAAGCCCAGGCCCTGGAATTCGTAGGGTGATGTCCGCGGCTTGTATGCGCCGCCTCGAAGCATTTTGGCGCCAGCCTTCTTCACGTTCTCCGCCGTCTCGAACACCTGTTCGCGCGATTCGACCGAGCATGGTCCAGCCATTACTACGAGGTCATCGCCGCCGATCTCTACTCCACTGACATTGACCACTGTTCTGCTCGGCTTTACCTGCCGGCTCACAAGTTTGTACGGCTGCGCGATTGCCACCACGTCTTCCACGCCCGGTGCCGCTGCCAGTGATTCCAACTCATGACGTCTTCCGCTTCCAACGGCGGCCACGATAGTGCGTTGCTCTCCGCGGGTAACGTGCGACTGGTAACCCGCCTCTTTGACTCGCTTGATGATGTGGTCGACCTCGGCCTTCGAAGCGCCTTCCTTCATATTGATGATCATTTCTACTCGTCTCCGCAGCTCATCGCTGCCATTATGTTGGTTTTGTGATCCCTAAAAAGCAAAGCCGCAACTCTGAAGAGTTGCGGCTGCGTGGTGACAAACTTGGCGTTTTTTAGCAGTGAATCTGTTGATCACACACGCCCCACCCCGCACCGCATACTCTAAAAGAGTAGCGGTAGCTAAAAGCGAAGCTAAATCGAAGTGTGCTCATCGCTTGACCAGTATCAAATACTTTCGACTCGTTGTCAACGGTCACATCACGCCCTCCGGCGAGAGAGCGCAGGGCAGAATCGCCCGTGGCTTTCGAGTTTCCTTGGTGCGCTTCTCCGGTGCCCGCGCAATATGATTTGCACGGCCTGTATTATGGTCGTGAACTGCCTGTAGCAATGTGCAGCAGGCGGAGTGTGGGTAGTTATGGAATTCATCCGGCCGTGACAGCCAGTACCCATGAGTATGAACGGATTCAACAGGAGCGACGCATGGATTTCGAACCGATTCAGACCTTCTTCAACAGAGCGGACGCCTTCGCCAGTCACAACGGTATGACGATCATCGAGTTGCGCGATGGGTTTGCCCGGGCGGAGATGGAACTTCAGCCCTACCATCTGAATGCAGCGCAAACTGTTCACGGAGGAGCGCTGTTCACCCTCGCTGACTTTGCTTTTGCTGCTGCCAGCAACTCAAAGGGTCAGGTTGCACTTTCGATAAACTCCTCAATGTCCATTTTTCGGGGAGCCAAAGAGGGCAGGTTGATTGCCGAAGCACGTGAAGTAAGCCATTCTCCGAAGTTGGCGAGTTTTGAAGTCAGCGTCCGAAACGACCGTGGTGACCTTCTTGCCACGTTCCAAGGAATGGTGTATCGCAAATCGGTTTTGCTTGAATCCCTTCCTTCGTGGGATGACTAGGGAGATGCTGCCTTGGGCGTGTCAACTATGCCTGAACAGTGCTGAGCATCGTCATTCCAGTTGCTGGAAAAACTCGTTGGGTTCGTTGGCCATCTCACACGAGAACCGCGGGAAAAAGCGATCAGTGCATCGCGTGGAGCAGCGCGAAAGCCAGCGTCAAGCCGCTCGGTTTAGAGATGGCGGTACGTGGAGGGAACTACAAACTGCTCAAAGTAGAGATACTCGAACGGTGACACGGTAGAGGTCAGGATTCGAGCCTTGTCGTACCTGCCATTTTATTTTCTTACACTTACAGATATTTCGACTTCCTTCCGCACCGTTTTCCATCGTTTCCCATTCCGCTTTTCATTCCGCTATTGCACCGATCCGCCCGCCAGCAAGTTGCCCAACGCAGCAGGACGGGTAAGGTGTTGAAGCAGGTTGCTGCGCATCTCCTAGTCCCTGGCAACCAGACGCCTGCCCTCGGAATCGTATGCAAACGCACGGCGGATGAGAGGTATTGGCCGGGGAACGAAAGGTCGAAGTCATGCCGTTAATTCAACTCGTGGAAGTTCTAATCGTTGTGGGTGTCCTGCTGTGGCTGGTGAACCGCTTCATTCCAATGCAGGGAACCATCAAATCAATCTTGAATGCCGTCGTAGTCATAGCTGTCGTTCTGTGGATACTGAATGTTACAGGACTCTTTCATTCCTTCTCCGGTATCCGCATTGGACGGTGAAGATTGGAGGTGGAGCTACACCTCAGCGGCTACCAAGTCCTCACAAAGTGGCTCAGCTACCGCGAACTCCCGCTCCATTGGTCGCAAGTTCCCAGCAGACCTGATTCGGCGGCAGACTCCCTCCATGAAGCATTTCCTTCGGTTCTCGTGCATCGCGGTAAGATTATCGGTCACGGTCACAGCCGCGTATCCCGTCAGGCAGCATCGATGGCCGCACGCGGGGAGTGTGGCACGCAAACAACCTTGCAACCAGAGGCGGTGCCGAGCATCTACCAATCATCCTGTTGGGACGAGTATCGGAAAGGAAAAGGCGACATGTTGAAGATTGGGATCATTGTCGGAAGCACGCGTCCGGGACGGAAGGCCGCAGCAGTGGCCAAGTGGGCGTACGACCTCCTGAAGAGCCGCAAGGACGCGGAGTTCGAAATCGTTGACATAGAGGATTACAAGTTGCCGCTTCTGGATGAACCCGTGCCGCCGTTAATGGGGCAGTACAGCAAGGCACACACGAAGACATGGAGCGCGAAAATCGCTTCGCTCGATGCCTTTATCTTCGTGACTCCGGAGTACAACCATTCCACATCGGCGGCGTTGAAGAACGCGATTGATTTTCTCTTCCGCGAGTGGAACGACAAAGCCGCTGGATTTATCGGCTATGGCAGTGCGGGCGGTGTGCGTGCAGTGGAGCACCTCCGGCTTGTCATGGGGGAAATCAAGGTTGCTGACGTGCGGGCGCAGGTGATGCTTTCGCTATTTGCCGATTTTGAAGCCTTCACCACATTTAAACCGGGTGAGCAGCACGACAAGACCGTGCATGCGATGGCTGACGATCTGATTGCGTGGGGCGGGGCGTTGAAATGGATGAGAGAAGGCTCTGGAACGAAGGCAGCCTAGAGCTACGGCGATTCCGCTCCTGCGCCCCTACAAACCCGCGCATGAAGCGTTTAAGTCTCGACTTCTTTCATCCACCCCGGAACAAATTCCGGGGTTGTCTTTTGCTCACCTCCCTGTGGGCGAGGCCATCGCATTGGGCTGACCTCCCACATCCCCGGCAGCGGGCGACGACGCGGTGTCCCTCCCTCGCAGCAGTGGGTCGGCGAGCGGCACACTGCTCTTCAGTAGGTCGGTCTTGATCTCCACTCTTTGATCTGGCCTTGGATTGATGTCCGCCTCAAAAGATTCGTAACCCGGAAGGGCAATCCTGATTCGATGGACTCCGGGCGCGATAAGCATGCCTCGATCCCAGCCTCTAAACTCGCCAACATGCCCGACAAAGAGCCCGTCCACAAAAACCGCAGCCCTCGAGGGATTGGCCGCAATAATGACGGTAGATGTTACGCGTGAGGGCGCTTCTGTAGTGGCCCTCTCCATGGCAACGCTTATGTCCTGCTTGTCTCCCGGCTGGATCGCGACTTCATCGGTGAAGTCCTTGTAGCCATCCTGACGGACGATGATCGTGTGCTTGCCCGGTAAGAGCATCACCTTCTTCGACCCAGTGAGTTCTTTCAAGTAGCCCACGTACTCTCCGTCGATCCACACACCTGAAGTCCTCTCAACCTTGGATTTCCCTTGCAAGTGAATCTCTCCCATCACCGTATTGCTGGCGCGACAAACAGAAGGAAGAAACACAGCAGAGAGCAGCAGCGCAAACACCACAGAGTATAGTTTTCGCAACGACATTCTCATACTCGCCTCCTTAACGATGAGGTTATATGAAGCAATAACGCTGCCAAAGTTATAAGGGACGCAGCCCTATAAAAAGAGAGCACAGAGGTAGAAGTGGTGGTCGTCGTGCAAAAAATTCACCTTAACCGTAACCGGATGGCGATATCCAGAACTGGCTTTAACCCGCGACCGCGTAATCTCTGTCTCAAGCTGCCTGCGATGAGAAACATGAGCCACCCTTGGCCAGCAGCTACTGCCGACCCGACCTTTGCGAATAGGGCTTACCGCACGAGGCGATACGGGCCAGCGGTCACAAGCTCGTGCCCTTTATTGAGCAATCAGAAATAAGAAGATCATTCCTCGCAGGAGCAACACAGTAAGGCTACGAGTCGGCACACTTACCCTGTAATCCGAGAACCCGCGACCTCCATCGAGCACGCCATGGACATTGCCATCGCTACCGAACCATGGGGTGAAGAGAAAGAGGCCGCGTAGGGATGGTACGACTAACGTTAGCACGGCAGTTACAAAGACCCACTACGGCTCATAGCGAGCTATGCCGCCTTACGACTTCTCATATTCCGACTGATGATCTCATCTTCGGCACGGAGCCAATCTTCGGCATCGTGACCGTCCTCACCCCCGCGCTGTTGAAACAACTCGTACGCTCGGGCGCGAATCTCATCTTGCAGAGAAGGGCCGGAGCTGGTTCTTTCGGCGGGACGCTTGATTTGTTGCGGCACTGACATAAGTTACTCTCCAGTCTTTAAGATTTGGTCTATCAATACCAATTAAGCTGATCTGACTCAACCCACGAATTGCGGTGCATGTCATCGCGTAGGACGTACTCGGAGAGCCTCACGAAGCCATCCGGCAACGCCTACAGCGCCAGGCAACACTGGCGAATGTCAGATGGCTCTAATGCACTTAAGAGGTAAATCATGAGCACGATTGACGACGCAATCAGGGCGAACGAGAGCTATGGTCGTGGGTTTGATCACGGCAAGCTAACAATGCCTCCAGCGCGGAAACTTGCGATTGTTGCGTGCATGGACGCTCGGCTTACGATTGAGCCGATGCTGGGGTTGAAGACCGGAGATGCACATATTATCCGCAATGCCGGAGGGATCGTCACAGAGGACGTAGTGCGCTCGTTGATCATCTCTCAGCAGTTGCTGGGAACACAGGAGGTCATGATAATCAACCACACCGATTGCGGCATGCTCACCTTCAAGGATGACGCGCTTCGCACGCGGTTGTTGAATTCAACGGGTAAGCTTGCGGTGGCTCCGGCGCGGTTCTATGCATTCGATAATGTCGAGCAAAACGTACGTGAGCAAATGCAAAAGCTGCGGTCACATCCATGGATTCCGCAGCAGATCACGGTAAGGGGCTTTGTGTATGACGTAAAGAGCGGGCGGGTGAAGGAAGTCACGGGAGCCGAACTCCGGCGCGTGGCATGAACACACGCACGTTCTGTCGCAAATGCCCTGGTGCAGAGATTATTGGCGCTCTCACGAATGAATTGTGTAACGCGTGCCGCCGGGGCTCGCGAGCGTCGCGGAAAAGGAGAACAGCATGTCGAAACTTGCAGGTCAGGTTGCGGTCGTAACCGGAGCTTCGAAGGGTCTTGGCGCGGGAATCGCCAAGGCACTCGCCGCCGAGGGCGCGTCGGTGGTAGTGAATTATGCGTCGAGCAAGGAGGGTGCGGAGCGCGTCGTACAAGAAATCACTGCCAATGGAGGTAAAGCCATCGCCGTGCAAGGCGATGTCTCGAAACAGGCGGACATCACGCGAGTCTTCGCCGAAACCAAGAAAGCCTACGGGAAACTCAACATCCTCGTAAACAATGCTGGTGTTTATGAATTCGCACCGCTGGAGGGTACCACCGAAGAGCTTTTCCATCGCCACTTCAATCTGAACGTGCTCGGCCTTTTGCTGACCACGAAAGAAGCCGTGAAACTCATGGGCCCCGAAGGCGGCAGCATCATTAACATCAGCTCCGGCATCAGTACGATACTGCCACCCAACACCTCGATCTACTCAGCCACCAAGGCTTCCGTCGATGCGATTACCGCAATCCTCGCCAAAGAATTGGGCGCACGCAAGATTCGTGTCAACTCCATCAACCCCGGAATGATCGAAACCGAGGGGGTTCAACATTCTGAACAAGCACAAGGCAACGACGATTTCCGCCAGTGGATCGAAACGCAGTCGCCGCTCGGCCGCATCGGGCAACCGGACGATATTGCGCCAACGGCGGTGTACCTTGCGTCGTCAGACTCAAAGTACATGACTGGCGAAACGGTCCGCGTTACCGGAGGAATTTGAAAAGAAAGATACCATGCGAGCGGATTTTCGCTTCGGGCAGAACATCGTCCTTATGACTCTGTGCGATGTTGATCCTCACTGGAATTATTTCAGACAAACCTCGGTCGGGGAATGTGAGTCGGGAAATGCCTGCGAGTCACTCAGTTTGGGAGGCTGCGATGCGTAAACATTGTTGGCCACCGCCGATTTCTCGTTGGGCTGTGTGGGTCATCGTGGGGCGAAGGGGAACTTCTTTGTTTGAAAAGTTGCTTCTCGGGTCGGTGTCCGAGCGGGTGATCCGTTTCGCGCACTGTCCAGTCATGGTCATCAAGTAACTTTGACGCACTCTCCGCTCAGGAAGAAGGCGGCTTGCGCCCATGAACAAGCCTTTCTCCCATACGTCCGACAGCGAGCAGAATTCCGTGCAGGAGAGCTTGCGGGCGAGGCGGGCATCCGGGAATGTACACATCCACCGGAAGCACCTTGTCAACGCCACCCAGAGACGCGTAGTTCTCGCCAAAAATACCACCGCTGATGCCGCACGCGCCCACCGCAACCACCACCTTGGGATCTGCCATTGCGCGATACGTTTTCAAAAGCGCGAGCTCCATGTTGCGGGTGACGGGACCGGTGACCAGAAGCAAATCGGCATGACGAGGGGAGGCAACGAAATGAATGCCGAAGCGTTCGATGTCATGGACCGGATTGTTCAGGGCGACAATCTCCAATTCGCATCCGTTGCACGACCCCGCGTCCACCTCCCGGATGGCGAGAGACCTTCCCAAGGTCTTGCGGATGGCTCTGTGTACTTTCTGTCCGAGAGTCTCGGCGGTGGCTTCGGCATCGACCAACTGGCGATCCACTTTACTCAGTTCGTGGTGCGTGCCGTCGGGATTCAGCGCGTATTCCGCGATCAGCACCAGGTTGCGACGCTCCGCAGTTGCCAGTTCAAACTCCTGGGTAATCTGCACCGCTTGATCGGCCGACGCCTCCGCGCATAGACCGCAGAAGACACACAGACCGTAATCGACGGTGACTTCCCGGGAATCGCCCTTGTCGCGGAGAGATATTGCTCCGGTGGGACACACGTCCACGGCGGGTCGCGCGTCTTTCCATTTTTCGAAGTCGAAACTCGGCCGTCCGCGAAATCGGTCGGAGATCCTAGCTGGCTCCGCCGGGTAGTTGACCGTTACGATTCCGGTACTGACCGTCTTTTGAAGGATTTTGAACATCGCTTACCGGTCCGTTCCTGAGTAGGAAAGATTGAAACTCTTGTTGATGACAGGGAAATCCGCAATGATGTTGCCTTGCACCGCCTCTACCAGCGCTGGCCAATTGTTGAGCGACGGGTCCTTAATCTTGCAGCGCTCCAGATGATTGTCAGGGCCGGTACGAATCCAATGGATGATTTCGCCGCGCCATCCCTCGACTGCACCCAGCGCGCAGCGCTCCGCGGGGATGACCGGCACAGGCGCACGGAAGTCGCCGCCGAGGCTCTCATCGGCAGCGGCTCGAATGATGGCTATGGATTGGCTCACCTCGTCGATGCGGACCCGCATCCGGTGCCAAACGTCTCCGATTTGGTAAACCGGGACACGGAACGAGTAGCGAGAATACGCGGCGTAGGGGTGATCGCGCCGTACGTCGAGATTGACCCCTGAGGCGCGTCCTCCTACGCCTACGATGCCCAGATCCCGTGCTTTTTCGGGGCGAAGAATTCCTGTCTGTTCCAGACGGTCGCGGGTGGATTCGGACAAATCAATCAGCGCGATCAGATCCTTAAATTCGCGCTCGAACGTGTTCAGTGCGTTGCGCACCACATCCAGTTGCGCCTGCTCCCAGCCTCTGCGAACGCCGCCGACGCAGACCATGCCTCGCAAGAGGCGGCTGCCAGTCATCTGCTCACATAACGTAACCAACGTCTCCTTCAGTCGGCTGGCATGGGCATTGGCCATGACGAAAGCCAACGTCGTTTGCAATGGCCCCAATGTCGGCGACATGATTCGTGATTCGTTCCAACTCCAGCAGGATGGTTCGCATCACCAGAGCGCGCGAGCGGCACTTCCATGTCAGCCGCGCGTTCGATTGCCTGGCAGAAGGCTGTGCCGTGGGAAAAACTCGAATCTCCTGAAATGCTTTCCGCGAGAAAGACAGCTTTAGGAATCGGCAACTTCTCAAAAAGCTTTTCCGTTCCCTTATGGGTGTAGAACATTCGAAGCTGAAGATAAAGGATCGGCTCACCCGCCACCGAAAAATTGAAATGACCCGGTTCGATGATTCCCGCATGGACCGGCCCTACCGGGACTTGAAAGACACCTTCACCCAAGGCGGGACGGTAGATGTGACGTTCTCCCTCGAAGGGTGGCAGGACGGTTTCGATGGGAAAGTCCTTGCGCAAGGGATAAACTTCGGGCCAATTGTCATGCAAGGCGACGCGGCGGGGATTCGGGTGTCCCACGGCTCTGCAGACCAAACCAATCCTGGATTTCGCGCTCTTGCCAGTTGACCGACGGTAGCTCGGCGGAGAGCGAGGGAAACTCGAGGCTGTCGGCGCGCACCGGCGCCTGCACAATCAGATACTGAGCGCTACCCTTCTGTTCGAAAACATAGTAGTTGAAGAAGAC
The DNA here is from genome assembly GCA_963737175.1 of uncultured Acidobacteriota bacterium. GTDB lineage: Bacteria > Acidobacteriota > Terriglobia > Terriglobales > Acidobacteriaceae > TOLSYN. Next base: position 115,902 of record CAVTRQ010000007.1, read on the forward strand.
GCCATTCGATTGCACGCCGGTCTTCGGCGAATACCGTAACCAATCTGGCTCCGAATTCGACCGAGCAGGTGCTCAGTGATGGGCCGAATGTCGGGATCGCGGAGAAGAAGATAGATTTCGTCTTCCCGGTCGGCACGCACGGCCTGAACTTGCGGGCCAAACTTCTGCCGCAGAGCTTCAATCATCGGAGACATTGCTCGCATCATCATCCACCCACCACGATGCTCGCCGCACCCTGAATCAGCCGGAACAACGGAGCGGGTATCCAGAAGCCCATAACAATAATCACCGCCGCCAAGCCGGCGACCGAGTACTTTTTCCAATTGCAAGTGTCGGATGGAGGACGGACGGGGTCCGGGCCGAGAACCAGATTGGCAATATGGGTCAGGAAGCCCGAAAAAATCGCCACGAGAAAAGAAACGAACAACACGGTGAGCACAAAATGCCCCCCGCTGATGCCCGCCCGCAATATGGTGAACTCACTCTGAAACATGCTGAAAGGAGGGGATCCAGTGACCGCGAGCGTCACCATGAGGAATGCCGCTCCGCTCAAGGGCATGGAGTGAATCAGCCCTCCTTTCGCCTTCCGGAATAGGTCCGTTTTAAGATGTTGCTGGACATTCCCGGCGCAAAAGAAAAGCAGGGGCTTGGTAATCGAATGAAAGGTCATGTGCAGAAGCATTCCCAGGATGCCCAAAGGTCCACCGAAGCCGAGTGCCAGCACCATGATCCCGCTGTGGTCAATGCTCGAATAGGCCAGCAGACGCCGGAAGTTCTTCTGGACGAGGATGAAGGGTACGGCCACTCCCATCGAGAGCAGTCCGAAGAGAATGAGGAGGTGCGAGCAGAACTGCGGGCCCAGGCATTTCGAACTCAGAATATAGAAGCGCACTAGGCCGTACAGCGCACAATTGAGGACCCCGGTGGCGAGCATCGCTGCCCCGGGGATTGGCGCCTCACTGTAGGCATCCGGCTTCCAGGTATGCATGGGGGCGATGCCGGCCTTGGTTCCATAGCCTAGCAGGATTAGGATGAAAGCCAGCCGCATGGTTGCCTTGTCAAACTGGCCGGCGCTTCCCACGAGGACGGACCAGTTCAGGCCGGCGAGCGTTTCGATTCCCAGAGCTCGATGAGCCGCATAGAAGGTCAGAATGGTGCCGAACAGTGCCATGGAAAGGCCAACGCCACCGATGATGGCGTACTTCCAGGCAGCCTCCAAAGATGTCCCTCGTCCGTAGAACATGACCAGAAAGACGGACGCTAACGTGGTTCCCTCAATCGCCACCCAGAGGATTCCGAGGTTGTTGGCGAGTGCGACGAGAATCATGGAAAAAACAAACAGAGGCGTCAGCGTGTAGTACTGGCGCAGTTTGTGCATAGCGAAGCGGCCAACTAACTCTTCGTCATCCTGAAAGACTCCGTCCCGCTCGTCCTGGCGGAAATAGCCGACCGCATAAATGGAACACACAAGGGCCACGAAAGCGGATAAGAGAACGATCAACGCACTGAGCGCGTCGGCGTAAAAGAAGCCATTCCAAAGCGAAACCGGGCCACCGCGAAGCACTTGAGCCACCAGCCCGACGAGCCAGGCACAACTCAAGGCCGAAGGCGGCGAGATTGACCGCCTCCATCTCCGGCCGCCTTCGAAGCAAGAAGGCGAGAGGACCCGCGATCAGAGGAACGATAAGAATCCAAAGCAGAATCATATAGTCGCCTACCCTCGCAACTTCCGCAGCTTGCTGACGTCCATGGAGTCGAATGTTTCGCGGATACGGAAGACGAGAATGCCGAGGATCATCACCGCGACCAGAACATCAAAAAAGATGCCAATCTCCACCACCATCGGCATTCCATAGGTCAATGAAATCGCAGCTAGGAAGAGGCCGTTTTCCAGCGAAAGCAGTCCCAAGACCTGCGTCAGGGCTTTGCGGCGGTTCACCATCGAAAAAAAGCCGATCAGGAAGAGTGAGATGGCAACGGCGAGCGTGTTATGCCCTAGCGCCGCACGTACAGAAGTTACCTCCGGATGATAGAAAGATTCCGCGACCACGTAGCCTAACAGGGTCAGGCCGCCTGCGATGAGGATCGACAGGGGAACGTTGATCAGCGGTTCGATCTCGCGCCGGATTTCGATTCTCTCCACCAGGCGCTGCAGGAAGCGGGGAAGCAGTACACCCTTCAAGACGACCGTGAGAAGCGCCGCAATATAGATGTGGTTGGCATGGTTGAAATAGGCAATTACGGCTGCGATCGCCCCTAACAGATACGACTGCACCGCGAAGATGCGAATGCTGGAAGCGATCCAGCGCTGCCCGACCGCCGCGATCTGCAGAACGAGAACCAGCGCCGCCATCAAGGTGATGATTCTGTTGCCAAGCTCCGGGTTAGGGACAAAGGGCATAACGCCTCAGAACATAAACGTGGAAATGAGCGCGAGCGCTCCTAGAATAAAAGCGACCATGAGTAATTCTGGTACTCGAAACAGTCGCAGCTTGGCGTTGGTGGTTTCAACCAAAACAATGACACATGTGAGCACAAGCAATTTGCCAAGATAGAAGAGCAGTCCCATACCCATCGCCTGAGCTGTCCAGTTAGAGCCCAGGCCATACGGGAAGAAGGTATTGACCAGCAGCGTCATCAGGACAAGCTGCTTGATGGACCCGCCCCATTCAATCAAAGCGAGGTATGGCCCCGAATACTCGAGCACCATCGCTTCGTGGATCATGGTCAATTCGAGGTGGGTCGCTGCATTATCCACCGGAATACGGCCGGTCTCGGCAATGAGGACGATAAAGAGAGCCGCGAATGCTAACATCTGCGACGGCGCCAGGAATCTCCAGCTCTGGCCTACGGCGACTTTTGCCATCTCGCTCAGATTCGTCGAGTTTGCTCCCAATGCCACGGTGAAAATCGCAAGCATCATGGCCGGCTCTGCAATCGCCGAGATAGTCATTTCACGGCTGCTGCCTAGGCCGCCAAACGGAGCTTCCCGTGTCCAGGCCGCCGAGCGCAAGGAAGAAGCGCCCCAGCGCTAACAGATAGACAACCGCGAGGACACCACCGATCAGGTTGAGAGGGGCATGGGTCGTAATCATGGGAATCATGAGCCCGACAAGAGTGGCGGTCCCAAATACAATGAACGGAGCCGCGGAAAAAATCCACGAAGCGGTTTCCGGTATTACCATCCCCTTGCGTAACAGTTTGAGGATATCGCGGTAGGTTTGAAAGACACTCGGCCCGCGGCGCGTCTGGAGTCTCGCCTTCAATGTCTTGATTATGCCGCTCAGTAACGGAGCAGTGAGCAATAACAGAACCAACTGCAAGGCCGAGTTGGTGAGTACTTCACTCACTTGTACACCCCAAGTAACAAGAGCAATATAAGAGTCACAAAGATGTAGGCCAGGTAAGCGTGTACGCTACCCGCCTGAAGGGTTCGCATCCTGGTGGAAAGCCGGTAGATGAATTCCTGAAGAGGAGCATAAAGCCGTTTTTCAAAGGTGGGTTCGATTTCGCTCTTAAAATGGATCTCTTTCGGATAATACGGGGACACATCGAAAACTTGATTGATTTCACGTTGCGGCTGAAACAAAACGGAAAAGATCATGCGCAAGGGCTTTGAGAATGCGGTGGCCGTGTACTCATTCTGTTCCGTGAGTCCAGGCAAGCCACAGTCCCAGGTTGGCCCGTGCTGCCAAGCGAACCTCCTGCCCACGACCCTTACGAGCAGCGCTGCGGCACCTACCAAAATCAGAAGTCCGATCGTAATGATCGCCGTCGATACGGTGCCCCCATGAGGGATGCCCGCAGAGAGGACCCATCCATTGCCAGTCATCAGGTTCCCGCCAACGCGTTGTCCGAGCAGTTGCTCAGTCAGACCACCGAATACCGGAAGGAACCAGGTAGCCCCTATGCCCAAGCCCACGCATGCGACGGTCAGGCAGCCCATGCCAATCAGCATGCTTCGGGGCGCCTCATGCACATTCCCGGAGTCGGCTCCACGCGGCCGCGCAAGAAAAGTGATGGCGAAGGCCTTCACAAAGCAAGCAGCGGCCAGGGCTCCGGTCAATGCGAGCATGGACCCGGCGAGCGGAAACAGGATTCGCGTCAAGCCTCCGGTCGAGCCGTATCCTGCTAAGAGACTTTGGTAGGTTAACCACTCGCTGACGAATCCGTTCAGCGGGGGCAGTCCGGAAATAGCAACTGCCCCGATCAAAAAACAGAAAGCTGTGACTGGCATCGGACGGATCAGACCGCCCATTTCTTCCATGTTTCGCGTCCCGGTCGAGTGGAGTACCGACCCAGCTCCTAAGAACAGAAGGCACTTAAATATGGCATGGTTCAGCGTGTGGAACATCGCGGCGATCAGGGCCACTCCAGCCAGCAGTGGATGCCCTGCAACACGGAAGATTAAGGCGGCGCCAAGCCCCATGAGAATGATGCCAATGTTCTCAATACTGTGATAGGCCAATAGCCGCTTGAGATCGTGCTCCATCAATGCATACAACACGCCAAGAACGGCAGAGACGACTCCGACGATGAGCACCAGCAAGCCGGCCCAAGACGGTACTCCTCCGAGCAAATCCAGGAAGACGCGGGCCATGCCATAGATGCCGGCTTTAATGACGATGCCGGAAAGGAGAGCCGAGATGTTACTCGGTGCGACCGGGTGGGCTGCGGGCAGCCATATATGGAAAGGAATGACGCCCGCCTTAATGCCAAAGCCAAGAAAAAACAGCAGAAACGCAGCGGCTTGCCGGCCGCTCGACAGTTGCGCCGCAGCCCCGTGGAAGCTCGCAAATTCGGTGCTGCCACTGGCCTGAATCAAAAGCGCAAAACCGAGGAGCACGCACCCTGAATCGATGTGTGCCATGATGACGTAGAGCAGTCCGGCTTGTCGACTCTCGCGGTCTTCGTGGTAAAAGGCGACCAACCCGGACGCGACGACGGCCATCACTTCCCACCCAATCAGGAACAGAAAGACGTTAGCCGCGGTAAAGACAATTGCCAAGCTGAGAAGCAGCATATGAAACAAAAAGCCAAAAAAGGCGATGTTTCTCCTGTCCTCGAATTCTTTCAGGTAACCAAACGAGTAAATCGAAACCGCAATCGTGAGGATTGCGAGAGCCAGGTTAAACAAAGCAGTCAAAGCATCGTAGGAGAAGCTGTATGCGAATAACGGAATTCCCGAGGGGATCGACCAGCGAACGGGTGTCCCTTGAATGATGCTGAGAACTGCGGCTAACCCTCCCAAGGTTGCGCCAGCCAGAGCGGTTCCGCAGCACACGCGGCGCGCCAATGCCGGTTTCCGCCAGCTCGCGAGAGAAGCGAATGCGCCAGTAAGATTGGCCGCAATACTAAGCGCGAAGATCGGGCCAACCGGAAGCGTGTTCATGAGATCTGTTCACCATTGCCCACTGAAAGCATACCCGAAAAGAATTAAAGCATGGTTCCTGGATACGATGGACTCCACGGGGTGTGTCGGTTGACTCTATAATCGCGCAAATCAGCGCGCGAATCGTTTGGCACTGACGCGTCCGCTAACTTAGCTTCACCAACTTGGACTTTACTTTGTCGAACTCATGCGTGCCGAGCCCGCGCTGGCTGGCCAGCTTGAGATAGGGCATCGCGTCCACATCGAGATTCCAGTACCTCTTCGCAACATAAGCGTCAATTGCAACCGGATCGGTTCCGGCCACCAGGGTCTTATGCAGCGCGACATCTTCCAGGCTTCCGCCGGTGGGACCATTGCGCATGAGCACGCGATAGCAGTCGACGACAGTCAGGGTTGGGCGCACGAAATCGGCTAGGTCCACGATGCTCTCGTGAATCCGCTGGTGCAACTGGTTCCTCATGCCGCCCAGCATGCCGAACCAGTTTTTCATTCCGAGGGTCGCGCCGCTGAGACTGTGGTGCTTTGCGATCGGAAGGTTGATGATTTTGTCGGCGGAAAGAAATGGCTCAAAGATCTGCCAGCTTCGCAATACCTCGCCCTCCAGGTCCACGTCTTTGAACTGAGCGGGATCGGGCAATAAAACCTGCGCACCCGCGTTGTGCGCGGCTTGGGCAATGCCCGAGCGCTGGAAGCAGCGGCGCGCGTCATTACAACTAACATCGGTCACAATGACTTTTCTTGCGCCCGCGCTCAAGCACTGGCGAACCACTTCGGCAACCACCTCGGGATTGGTATTGGCGGCCTGCTCGGGAGTGCGGTCCCACCCGATGTTAGGCTTGACCAGGACGACGTCATTGCGGGAGACAAAGCGTGTCATGCCTCCGAGTTCGCGCAATGCCGCCTGAACCAGTTGTGCCGGCTCTCCGCCTTCGGCGATCACCATGTCAGGGAATCTCGCGTCTGGCGCTACGGCGTGACTGCGCTTGGCGTTGGTGATAACGGCTTCGACGGGCCGATGACTACGCCCGCTGAGCCACGCACCGAGCGCGGCGACGCCGGCTCCGATGGCGCCGAGGCGCAACAACTTTATCAGCGCCTGGCGGCGGCTGATGCCTTGTGCGGTGGATGACGTGTCAGTCGTATTCATAGCGTTGAACTATACCTCGACGAGAAATGTAAAGCCTCTCCCTACTTCGATAGTCTCTTCTCGATGCCCTGCCCAAGTTGCTGCAGAGCCTGCGGGGTGTCCGGCGTCTCCTGGTAGGCGACGATTCGCACCAGGAAGGGGCCCTGGCGAAATATTATGCTCTGGCTGAAGGCCCGGGCTGCGTCACCCAGCGGAAGCGCTTTGGCATTGCCGGCAGGATCGGCTTCAAAGATCGTTCGGGTTGCGTTGGCATTGGCCATCGTGTAGACATCCGCGACGGCTTCGATCTTGCCTTGGAATTTGTAATCCGACGTGGACACGCTCTTGAACCCGGCGTTCAGGTATTGCTCGGCCCCACCGTCGATGTAGTCAGATAAATTTGCGGCGGTATAGCTTCGCGTCTCACCGGTTTTCTCCCAACCCGCAACCTCGTTTGAGGCTGGTAACGGCTGTGCCGGAGATTGCTTCTTGCATCCGCATGCGGCGAGCAGTGCCAGGGCCACGGTGACCACGGCCGCCGCGCGAATTCTCGCACAATTCGTCATTTCCTTGGTCTCCCCTTAATTCTGTTCAATAAGATCTGGTTGTCAGGTGCGCGGCTCTCGCCAACGCTGGTAACGGTAATCGCCGCACGGTCTTGGAAGACGCAGGCGTATTCGCACGCCCCGCAGCCAATGCACTTCTCAGGATTCAGCCAAGGCTGCTTGATCGTCTTAGCTTTGCCGGCGGCGTCAATGACTTGGGCCTCGCGAAGGTAAATTGCCTTCGGAGAGGTCGGGCACCATTCCTCGCAGACGATACAATCGGTTCCCATGGCCCATGGCAGGCAGCGTCCTCGATCAAAGAACGCCGTGCCGATGTGGATTGCTTTGGCGTCGCTGGCGCCGACACCAACCACCCAGCCTTTTTCTTTTGCGGTAATCTCCCAGATCGCGCCCGTGGGGCAGACTTGCGAACATAGCACGCAACTCGGCTCACAGTACCCGATATGCGGCACCACGACCGGGGTCCAGAGTCCCTCCAATCCCGCTTCGGTAATGGACGGATGCAGCGCATTGTTTGGGCAGACCTTCATGCACTCGCCGCAGCGAATGCAGCGCTGCAGAAAATCGCTCTCGCGCAAAGACCCGGGCGGACGCACCAGATGCTCATCGCGTCCGGCGGAGAGCCCTGCGGTGCTGCGCAGCAGCGGGATGGCCGCCACGCCTGCCGCAATCCCCGTGAAAGCCTTGCGCCGTTGCAAATCCGGTGCCTCGACCGGCTTCGGCCCTTCTGGGAAAAACTTGAAAGCGAGTTTGTGGTCTGGGCACGCGTCAACGCAGTTCAAACACATAACGCACTCCGTCTTGCGCCACGGAGCACTACCAACCGGGTCGTCGCCGCCCTGGCAGCGCATCAGGCAACGGTTGCAGTCATCGCAGGTGCTTGCGTGCTTCTGCAATCCGAACACCGACCAGCGCGAGACGATGCCGAGCAGCGCTCCGAGCGGACAGATGGCGCGGCACCAGAAGCGCGTGACGCGCAAGTTGAGGGCAAGAATGAAAATGAAGATGATCCCGAGAAAAATTCCCTGGCGGAAGTATGGCTGTTTGAAGTTCAACAGCGTCACGCTGAAGAGAACGTGTAGCTCTCCTCCAGCCATGTGAACCGGCGCAAAGCTGCTGTGTTCCATCCACCCGCATCCAGCGTTCAACGCATAGTTCAATCCCGGCAGGATGGAGAGCCCTAAGGAACGCACCAGGAAGGAAAACGGATCAATCCAGCCAACCAGTCCCGAACCAAGTGCCGATGCCGTCAACACCGCGAAAAGAACGTAGTATTTTGTGGCCTGCCAGCGCTTGTAGCGGTTGGACTCTATAAGTTGCTTGCCGCGCTTGCTCTCCGATTGTAGGTTGCCAAAGAAGTGATGGATGGAGCCCATGGGGCAGATCCAGCCGCAGAAGAACCGGCCAAAAAAAAGAGTGCCGACAATGATAACGAGCGACCAAATCAGCCCGCGGTAGAGCGCATGGCTGGCGAGCGCGTTGGACAAACCGGCGAGAGGGTCCAGTTCAAAAAAGAAACGGACGGGATAGGGCAAACGGATATCGCTGCCAGCCCCTCGCACCGAGCCGCGAAATTCCGTGCGCAGCAGAAGGAACATAAAGAATGCAAAGAAAACAATCTGCGACAAGCGACGAAGCTTCGCCAACTTCCAGTGGCCCACAGCTACGCTCCTCCTCAGTCACGCATACATCATTTACTGGGAGCCTTAATTACAAGCCTCTCGTCCTGCTCTCGTCAAGCAAATGCCGTAAACCTCCGAACACCGGTACTGATCCAAGAGAGCATACATTGCGGTGCATCACAGCTCCCGCACCAGTCTCAGTGCGTTCGCCGGGCGAGCGCTTGCGCTTGAATCTCAAAGTGCTGACTATCTACTTATCCGTATTCGATTTCGGCCTTCCCAGTTGGTCGGGGTCTAGAACTGGTAGGAGGCGCCAATCGCAAGTTGATGCCGAGCATCCAGATTCAGTCCAGGCATAACTGTTCCCGCGACTTGGGCGACGCCAATGTCGAAGTTCAGCTTCGGGCGTTCCTCGCCCCAACCATGGTGAATGGACGGAAATGCGCCCGCCGGCACAATGCGAATCGCATACGTCAAAGTGGTGGGTATGACCGCCGTGGGAAGGCCGTCCACACGGCGCGGCTGCTGTAAAACTTCGGAGGTAAAAAACAGCGAACTTCTCGCCGGACCTTTCAGGACGAACGCCGCAGCACCAAAAAATCGTCCTGAGTAACCCGGAGCATTACCCGCCAAGCCTAATAACGATGCGTTGGTGGCCTTACAACCAAAGTTGAATGCCATCGGAAGCTTGTGCACTTTGGTTACGGTCTTGGTTGCAACCAAGTAAAAATCCTCATTGGTAGTGTTCTGGTCTTGAAGAACTCCACCTATGTTGTGTACCTGGCTGCGCACGACGAAGCCGGCGGAGAGCGCAGGCATCCAGCGAAGCCCTGCGAAGTTTTCCGAGAGGAAGTTGAGCTTGCCATGAAACGTATTGAAGCCGTCGCCCCACAGATTGCTGAGTCCGGGTGTACTGCCATCTTGATGGAAGGTGCGCGTGTATCCGAACTCAAGGTGGTGAAGCGCTGAATCGGTGATGGAGAGTTGGTGAAATCCTCCGAGAACGTTACCCGCATTGAGATAGTGATAGGCGACGATCGGCAAAGCCAGGCTATTATCGGGAGAAGGCGCGACATAGGCCAACGGCGTCACAAAAACTCCCGTCTGTCCCTCCCAATTCAGCGCCTGTCCTGCGGCAGAGCGCGAGCCAGCACACAATACAAGAGCAAATAAGAGCGAATATAACCACGCTCCTTTGCAAGTGGATGATTGGCTTTGCATCGTGGAAACAGGAATGTTACGCCACACCGAAGAACTCCTATTGTGGGCGGCCCGCGGGTGTCACCGAAGCAGTCGTACTCGCGCTGTCCGTCTCGCCAAGAACAGCAAGGTCGATTTCTTTCCGGAGTCGCCAGAGCTTGATCGTACCGTCTGCACTGCCGGTTGCCAGCCACCCGCCATGGGAATCGAACGCAAGCGAATAGATCTGATGAGTGTGTCCGGTAAGTGTCTGAACCTCACTTCCAGACTCGACATCCCAGATCCTGACTGTTTTATCCCAACTGCTGGTTGCCAGCCATCGGCTATTGGGGCTAAACGCGAGAGCTGTCACCGAATTCTGATGCCCGGTCAGGGTGTGGACTTCGCGTCCGCTGGATACCTCCCAGACTTTCACAGTTTTGTCTCGACTAGCCGAGGCGAGCCATCGCCCGTCGGGACTGAAAGCAACCGCGTAGACCTCTTGTTTGTGACCCTTAAGAGTTTTCGAAACCCTCCCAGTAGCAATGTCCTGGATTTCGATGGTTCTAGAATCGCCGCCGGTTGCAAGCCATCGTCCATTCGGGCTGAATGCCGCATAGATGACCGCTCGGGAGCTGCCTGTGAAATCGCGAACTGCACTTCCTGAATTCACATCCCACAATCGCACGGTCTTGCTGTTGAGCGCGGCTGCAAGAAGACTGTCGTCGGGACTGAATGCGATGGAGTACACCCAGCTTGGGTCCAATGGAGGCCGGTCTCCTTTTATCGTCCGAACCTCGCCGCCCGTAGTGGCGTCCCATATCCTTATGTCGTCGGAGGCGTCCTCGGCAGCGATCAAGCGTCCATTGTGACTGAGGGCCGATGCTTGAATTCCGGTGACCTTGCTGGCGACTGTATTTAACTCCTGTCCGCTAGTATTGTGTCCCATAAGTAACTATATTAAGTAGCCATTCTGGGATAAGCTATCGGGCATGCGAACTGGCCGCCCGATGACTGTCCTTACGCTGACCGCTGAGGAAGAAGCCCAACTGAAAAGCTTTGCTAGCTCCCGTACTCTGCCCCACGCGCTGGTGGCACGGGCAAAGCTGACGCTCTGGGCCGCTCAGGGCGAGAGCAACACCGTCATTGCGGAGCGGCTGCACTGCACCAAGGCTACGGTGGGCAAGTGGCGGCAGCGATTTGTGAACTATCGTATGGCCGGACTTTACGATGAGCTGCGTTCGGGAAGGCCACGCAGCATCGAGGACGACCGGGTAGCCGCCTTGCTCAAGCGCACCCTCTCGCGCAAGCCCACGGCGGGCACCCACTGGAGCGTGCGACAAGCCGCCCGAGCCAGCGGCATTTCCAAGTCTTCCGTGCACCGTGTGCTTCAAGCTTTTGCTGTGCAGCCGCACCGGACGCGCAGCTTCAAACTTTCCACGGACCCCTTCTTCGTGGAAAAAGTTCGCGACATTGTCGGCCTCTACCTGAACCCACCCGACCATGCCTTAGTGTTGTGCGTCGACGAAAAGAGCCAGATTCAAGCTCTGGATCGTACCCAGCCGGTACTGCCGATGGGGCTGGGCTATGTGGAGGGCGTGACCCATGATTATGTGCGGCACGGCACCACCACGCTGTTCGCCGCTCTCGACGTTGCCACCGGCACGGTGTTTGCCGACTGCAAGCCGCGCCACCGCCATCAGGAGTTCCTCGCCTTCTTGCGCGATCTGGATGCCTGCGTGCCGGAAGAACTCGACGTCCACCTCATCGTGGACAACTACGCCACCCACAAACATCCGAAGGTGAGGATTTGGCTGGCCAACCGCCCGCGATTTCATATCCATTACACGCCCACCTATGCTTCCTGGCTGAATCAGGTGGAACGCTGGTTCGGACTGATTACCCAGCGTGCGATCCGGCGAGGCTCCTTCCGCAGTGTCAAGGAACTGGTCCAAAAGATCGACGCCTTTGTGCAGCACTACAACCGCTCCAGCCGTCCCTTCCGATGGACCGCTACGGCTGACTCAATCCTGCAAAAAATTGCTCGACTTTGTTCGCGCATTTCCGGGACACAACACTAGCAACATCCCACACTTTCACCGACTGATCCCAACTGCCAGAGACGAGGCGCCTTCCATCGGCGCTGAAGGCTACGGCGGTCACCCAGTTCCTATGGCCTTTGAGCGTGCGCTCCAACACGAAATTCGGAACCTCTGACGATCGCGGAACGCGAGCAATTGTGGGGGCAATTACTGCCAAAGCTTTTCCGGTGTCCATGGCGGGAGGTTCAAGCGGCAAAAGAATACTGCTGATCGTCTCTGCGGAGGTCGGCACAGCTTCCGCGCTGCTGTCCACTTCAGTCCGAGGTGTGGTCGCAGGCGCGGTGCTCCCGGACGATGCTGCCGTCGACGGTGAGGACCGGGTTCGAGCTTCCGCTACGCCATGGTCATCTTTTTCAGCGGGTTGTTCAGCGGGACTTGTGGACTCCGATATGGTGACAAGGGCCTCAGAAGTAACTACGGACACAGCCTTTGCCGAAGCGTCGCGTAAGCCAGTCTGGTTAACGCGCAAGGTTGAACGACCTGAAGCTTTGCTCATAAACACGAGGTTGAAGACAACCCCGTCGCCGGAAATTCCGGGTGCAGACAACGGGCGCGCGATGGAAATATCAATCCTGCCCGCCGACGAATCCACACGATAAACCAACGTCGCAAGCTGTTCATCGCGGTCAAGCAGCCCCCCGCTAGAAACTGCAATTACTTCCAACTTCTGCGGGTCATAAAGAACCTGCATCGGCGCGGACCCGACGTTGTTGGCGCCTTTCAGGACTACGTTCACGCTGAAAGTCGCTCCCACTTTCTGAGTTATCACCGGGGGACTGAAATTAATCACCGGCTTTACCGTCGGTGCTGCACCCTGTCCGGTAGCTTCGGCGTTAGGCGGTCGAGCGTTATTTGTGCTGATTGCGGGGGTGCGGTTTGCTGGAGAGTTGGTTCTGTGCCGGGAGAAAAACAAAGCCATCGCGACGACGAATACGAGCAATACAGCCACGACGCCGCCCGCAATCGCGATCCCGCGGTGCTTCGGATGAAATCTGAATCGCGCGAAGGTGAATGGCTCGGAGGCCGCAACCCCTGTTTCGACGAGCGCCTCTGTGTCGTCCGTCCCGATGGCGCTGACTGCGGCAGCTATGCCTTGGTCAGATTCATCAGCAGTGTTGTTGTCCGTCTCTTCTTTGATTGCTTCCGCCAAAACATTTGCAAATGGCAGCAATTGTTGGACATGGCTCTCGTCGAAGTGGTTTGGGTCTGGAGAGAACGCCTCCAACAATCCTAGGAGGTTCTTTTCCACGCGGATGGGGACAATGACGATCGAGCGCGTGTCCATTTGCTGGGCTGCCACCGCGTTCACGCGCGAGTCCGACCAGGCATCGTTGCAAAGGATGACCTCGCCTGTGCGCATGCTGTGGCCGGAGATTCCACTCTCCTGATGAAGCTGTGTTCCCACCTCCGGAGCAGTTCCGGCACTTGCGCGGCATTCCATGCCGTTGCTGTTTCCAATGGCAATTGCCGCCCCGGTCGCACCGGTCAGGGCCATGGCACTACACGCGAACAGGTGTAGTGTCGTCTCGAAAGCATTGGTGCTGGCCTTATTTCGGTAGTGAAACAGCGGCAGAGCGGAATCTGAGCTCTGGGCCGAACCATCCTGTAGAAGCCCTTGGCGCAGTTCCGGAAAATCTTTGAGGGGTCTCTTGAAGCGAATCCCGGCAACTCCTCCCTGTCCTTGCCAGGCCACCACACCTATGCTCGTAGACGCAGACAAGGAAGCTTGCGGAAAGGAGACGCTCATTTCCGCAACGCTTCCTTGCGCAAGCGGGCGGAATGTCTGGACAGCCATGCCCCTTTGGCTGATGTTAAGAACGATGCCGTGAGTTCTGGAGGCGGACGTGTCCGCGATCAGGTCAACCACAAACAATTGACCCGCAGGAGGCTCCTCGCGCCTCTCACGACGCTGTTCAGCGCTGGCGTGCGACACCTTCATCTCGATTTCTGACCTACTGCTTCAGGGTTAAGGGAACTCACGAGTCGTGCCGGAAACCATCTTTATCTCCTTGCCGCGAAATTCAGATGAAACTCCGGTTGGTGCCAACGAGCGTACAGCGTTGTCGCCGTCCTCTGACACAAGTTGAATGGCAAGGCGCAATGCCTCAACTTCGGTCTGGACTCGCTGCAGCTCCGCCTCCTTTTGCTTCAACACTTCGACAATGTTCTTCATGATCCACATGCCACCGTTTCGTCGGTAAGGTTTGGACAGATAAAGCCGCTAGTGTTTCTGAAGCGATACCCCGCGATCAACCGCGCAACTTTATGCCCAGAGCAGAGCTGGTGCAAGTACATTACAGTGCTGGCGTGAGTTGCTGGCGCGAGTTGCTCATTCAACGACGTTGAGGTCGAAAGCTCCTGTTCCGAACGAAGCGGCATCATCTTTGTCTTAGAAAAGTGTTAGGCCATCCGATCTAGCTCAGGGCGCGTTTGCATCCTTAATCATCGGTGGACGAAGCGTTGACTTTCTGATCACCTCAAGGTATATTCCATGCATGAAGATGCTCGTCAAGGACCTGTGCTGTTGTCACCCTGCGCACAGTTACGTTCTGGCGAGTAGATCGGATTGATCGACCCCTAAGTCATCATCTTATCCAGAGGTTGAAGCCCACTCACCAGACGCGTTGAGTGGGATTTTTGTTTTTGCCATTTACACAAACCCCTTCGGAAAACGCGCCGCGAACACAATGGTCGATGTTGAGGAGAGATACTGATGTCCTACGAAATTCCGGTCTCATTGCCGGGAGAAATTGACGAGTTGGAATCGTTGATTGCGAAATACCGCGCGGGCGCCCTCGATGCGGCATCGTTGAAAGCCCGGCGGGTTCCTTTTGGCTGCTACGAACAGCGAAAAGACGGCACGTATATGGTTCGCGTGCGCACCACCGGCGGAGCGCTTACGCCTGCCCAATTGCGGGCGATCGCCGTGGTTTGCGACAAGTACGGCAGCGATACGATTCATATCACTACTCGCCAGGAATTTCAGGTTCATGAGATTTCCATTGAGAACGTCATCGCGGTAATGCGGGAGTTGCTTTCCGCGGGCCTGTCCTCGCGCGGCGGAGGGGGCAACACAGTACGGAACATCATGATCTCGCCCGACGCCGGCGTCTCTCCTGAAGAAGTCTTCGATCCCAGTCCGTATGCTTTTGCTTTGACCAGCCGCCTTATCTCCGAGGGCGATTCCTGGGTGCTTCCGCGCAAGTTTAAGATCACCTTCTCCAACTCAGGCAAGGACACAGCCTACGCTCAGTTCAATGACCTTGGCTTCGTGGCAAAGATCAAGGATGGAGTGAAAGGCTTCAAGGTGTATGTTGCCGGCGGCATGGGCTCAAAGCCTGAGGTCGCGCACTTGCTACACGAGTTCATCCCTGCGAGCGACACCTATGTTGTGGCGGAAGCGGCCAAGCGCGTCTTTGATAAGCACGGCAACCGCAAGAACAAACATGCGGCTCGGCTGCGCTTTCTGTGGAATCAGTTGGGCGAGGCGCACTTCCGCGAACTTTACCAAAATGAGTTAGACGAGGTTCGCCGACAGCAGCCGGCAGCATTCGTGGTTCAGGAAGACGACATGCCCCTCACCACGCCTTCTCTCGCACCGGTGGAGGTCGACAACCCGGAGTTCGAGACTTGGAAGCGGCGTTACACGACGGTGCAGCGGCAGCCCGGCCTCTGCTCAGTTTTGATCCCGGTATTCCTCGGCAACATTCGGACAAAAGATGCGATTGCGTTGTCGGAATTGTTGGCGAGCTTCGGTACCGACGTCGTACGAGCCAGCTTTGGCCAGAACCTTCGTCTCCGGAATATTCCCGAAGCGTATCTCGGGAACGTCTACCAACTTGTCAGCGCCTTCTCGGAGCTTTCCTCGGCCCCGGCGTTGCTTGCGAACTCTATCGCATGTACCGGTGCCGACACCTGCAAGCTAGGCATCTGTCTGTCGAAGGGCGCTCTGCGAGCCATCGCTCGCAAGCTGGCGCAATCCGGGCTTAACCTCGATCAGCTTGCTGATTTCAAGATCAATCTGTCGGGTTGTCCCAACACGTGCGGCCAGCACATGCTTGCCGATCTGGGATTCTATGGCCAGGTTGCGCGCAAAGGCCAACTCATGTTCCCCGCGTACGGCGTCGTCGCCGGGGCAGTGGTCGCCGATGGCAAAGCGCGCCTGGCAAAACACATTGACCGGATCAGTTCGCGGGACCTGCCGGACTTCGTGGTGGACCTGCTGAAAATCTATCTTGAAAAGCGATCCCGCTTTGCCTCGTTTGACGAGTACGTAGCTGGCGAGGGTGCGCACGACATCCGATCCATTTGTGATCGCTACCGCAAGATTCCCGAGTTCGAAGACGACAAGAGCTACTACTACGATTGGGAAGCCGACGCGGTCTTCTCGCTCGTCGGCAAGGGTTTGGGCGAATGCTCCTCGGGACTCTTCGATCTGATCGAAGTTGACCAAAAGCAGATTCATGGGTTGGAGCGGATGCTATCCGGCGAGTTGTCCGGAAAAGACAGGGACAGCGCTCTCTATCAACTCGCGCTCTCTTCGGCCCGGATGTTGCTGGTAACGCGCGGCATCGAAGCGAATTCAGACACGGCGGTCTTCGCCAGCTTCAGCAAACACTTCATTGAGGCCGGCTTGGTAGACACGCGCTTTCAGAAGATCATTAACGCTGCGCAAGCCGATGACATGGATGCGCTCCGCATGGGTGCCGCTGACATCTTCGCGCTGGCTCAAGACATTCAGCAGCTATATACCAGCATGGACAACTCTCTGCGCTTCCCGGCTGAGAAGGCGTAGAAGGTTATGCGAAATTGAAATCGGCGAAGATTAATAAGGTGTTGGGCACCAGTTTGACGGAGCGCATTGGCAACACGCCGTTGCTACGATTTGAGCGTGTAGCCTCCGGGCTAGATGGCGTGCAGGTGCTCGCAAAAGCGGAGTGGACCAACCCCGGAGGCTCGGTCAAGGATCGTGCGGCCGCGAATATTATGGCTGAGGCTTTGCGGGCAGGGAAGCTGAGAGCGGGCAAGACTCTGCTGGACTCCACCAGCGGCAATACCGGGATCGCCTATGCCATGCTGGGTGCCGCGTATGGGATTCCGGTAACACTTTGTATGCCATCGAACGTTTCGGCGGAGCGGAAGCGGATTCTTCGGACTTATGGAGCGAAGATTGTGTATACCGATCCCGGAGAAGGCTCGGACGGCGCAATCCGAAAAGTTCGGGAGATGGCTGCCAACGAACCTGAACTGTATTACTACGCCGATCAGTATTCTAATGAGGCCAACTGGCGCGCGCACTACGCAAACGGAACCGCCGACGAGATCTGGCGGCAGACCGAAGGCCGGGTGACACACTTCGTCGCCATGCTTGGGACCAGCGGAACGTTTGTGGGAACGTCTCGAAGACTGAAGGAACTGAATCCGGGAATCGTCTGCATCTCGCTGCAACCCGACTCGCCCTTTCACGGCATCGAAGGTACGAAGCACATGGCGACCTCGATCGTTCCGAAGATCTACGATGCGACGATCGCGGACGGGGACTTGGGCATCGGCACGGAAGCGGCCGAGGCGATGTGCCGGCGGCTGGCGGCGCAAGAGGGACTGCTGGTGGGCGTCTCAGGGGCCGGGGCGCTGGTGGGAGCGCTGGAGATTGCGCGAGCGGCCTCAGTGGGGTCGGTGGTGGTTACCATCTTCCCCGATTCGGGTGACAAGTATCTGAGTGAGCATTTCTGGGAAGAGAGCACTTAAGTAAGTAAGGGAGCTGAGTACGCATGGCGCTGAAAATTCAGAAGACGCTCTTTGAGCAACTGCGGCAGCATGGGGAAGAGACGTATCCGCACGAGTGCTGCGGCGTGCTGGTGGGCGAGTTTGACGAGGCGGGCGACAGGACAGTGAGAAGCGCGGTGAAGTGCGGCAATACACGTACCGACTCGCCACAGGACCGCTATCACATCAGTCCTGCCGAGCTGGTGCGCGTGCAGCGCGAAGCCGCGCTGGCGGGCCATGACATTATTGGCTTTTATCACTCGCATCCGGACTGCCCCGCCCTGGCGTCCAGTACTGATTTGGCCGAGGCGCATTGGACGGGATGCTCGTACGTGATTACCAACGTCGAGAAGGGGAAGGCCGATCTCACCAACTCCTTTTTGTTGCAAGGAACTGAGGAAGCCAAGCACTTCGACGATGAAGTGATCGAAGTGTATGAACGCTAGATGTAAGCTGAGACAAACTGAGCTATTTGAGAAGGAACAACATGCCGATTAAAGTCCTGATTCCAACACCGCTCCGCCCCTACACCGGGCAACAATCCACCGTTGAGGTGACCGCCCAGACCGTGGGTGAAGCTTTAAACAACCTCGTAAACCAGCATCCTGACCTGCGTAAACATTTGTTTGCGGAAGACGGCAAGCTGCGCTCATTTGTGAATGTGTATCTGAATGACGAAGACATCCGCTACCTGGCGAAAGACGCTACGCCCGCCAAAGAGAGCGACACGATCACGATCGTGCCCTCGGTTGCCGGAGGCGTGTAGTCCTGCATCGGCTTCACCGGCAGAGGAATCTAACCAACCGCAGTACCGGAGATGGCATTGGCCACATTGAATGAAAGTATTCCAGCATCTTTAAGCAACGATGAAATTCTGCGTTACTCGCGGCACCTGATCATGCCCGAGGTCGCCATGGAGGGCCAGCAGAAGCTGAAGGCTGCCCGCGTGCTGTGCATCGGTGCCGGTGGGCTTGGCTCGCCCTTGGCGTTGTACCTGGCTGCCGCTGGCGTTGGAACGCTGGGACTGGTGGACTTCGACGTGGTGGATTACACCAATCTGCAGCGCCAGGTGCTTCACTTTACCAGCGACGTGGGCCGCCGCAAACTGGACTCGGCCATCGACAAGCTGAACGCGATCAATCCCTTTGTGCAGACCGAGCGCTTCGAGACGATGCTCACCAGCCAGAACGCGCTGGAGATCTTCCGCGGCTTTGACATCATCGCCGACGGCACGGATAACTTCGCCACCCGCTACCTGGTCAACGATGCCTGCGTGCTCAGCGGCAAGCCGAACGTCTATGCCTCGATCTTTCGCTTCGAAGGGCAGGCCAGCATCTTCGCCACCGAGGCTGGCCCTTGCTACCGCTGTCTGTACCCGGAGCCGCCGCCGCCGGGGCTGGTGCCCTCCTGCGCCGAGGGCGGAGTGCTCGGCGTGCTACCGGGACTGCTCGGGGTGATCCAGGCAACCGAGGTGATCAAGCTGATCCTTGGCTCCGGCGAGCCTTTGATCGGGCGCTTGCTGCTGGTGGATGCGCTGGCGATGCGCTTCCGCGAGTTGCGCGTGCGCAAGAATCCGGAGTGTCCTGTGTGCGGCACGAATCCAACGGTGAAAGCGTTGATCGACTACAACCAGTTCTGCGGGATTCGCGGAGAAGAGGCAGAGGCACCCGTCAGCGCCAAGATTCCAGAGATGCAGCCCGAGGAGTTGAAGCGCCGTCTCGATGCAGGCGAGGACATTTACGTTCTCGACGTGCGCGAGCCACATGAATACCAGATCTGCAACATCGGCGGCCATCTGATCCCGTTGGGCGACTTGCCGAAGCGCGTCCATGAACTCGACTCGAGCCGTGAAATTGTGGTGCACTGCAAGAGTGGCGGCCGCAGCGCCAAAGCCGTAGACTTCCTGCGCCAGTCAGGCTTCAAACGCGCCTCCAACCTCACCGGCGGCATTCTTGCGTGGGCCACTAAAATCGACCCTTCGCTTCCCAAGTACTGATGAAAAAAGTACTGATGAAAAACCAAGGATGAAAAAGGCCAGCCTCTTGTGAGCGGCTGGCCTTTTTCTTTCAACTTCACTTCCCATCAAACGAGGCCCGGATTGCGCCCCTGCCGCAGATCCCACAGCGCGGCGGCGAGCGCATCCACTTCCTCGCAGGTGTTGTAGAGCGCCAGCGAGGCGCGCAGCGTGCTCTCCAGGCCGAAGCGGCGATGAATTGGCTGCGCGCAATGGTGTCCGCCGCGAACCGCGATGCCTTTGCGGTTGAGAAAGTCGCCGATCTCTTCAGTGCGGAAGCCGTCCATCACGAACGACAGAACGCCCGCCTTCTCTTTCGCCGTGCCGATAATGTGCAACCCCGGAATGCGCTGCAAGGCTTCGGTGGCATAGACGAGCAGCATGTGTTCATACCGCGATATATTTTCCATGCCAACCCGCTCAACATAATCGATTGCAGCGCCTAGCCCAACAGCGTCGGCGATGCTACCGGTGCCAGCCTCAAAGCGTTGTGGCGGAGGCTGGTAGAGTGTCTTCTCGAAGGTCACATCCTGGATCATGTTGCCGCCACCCTGCCAGGGAGGCGTGTTATCCAGAACTTCAGACTTTCCATACACCACGCCGATGCCGGTTGGTGCGAACACTTTATGTCCGGAGAAGACGTAAAAGTCGCAGTTCAAGGCCTGCACGTCTACGCGCATGTGAGAGACGGCTTGGGCGCCGTCAATCAGCACTCGCGCCCCGTGGCGGTGAGCCGCCTCGATCATCGCGCTGACGGGTGTGATGGTGCCGAGGGCATTGGAGACCTGCGAAATCGAAACCAGCCGGGTTTTTGGGCCGAGCAGCTTTTCGTACTCTTCGAGCACGACCTGACCGCTATCGTCCACCGGGGCCACGCGAAGGCGCGCGCCTTTTTCAGCGCACAACATCTGCCAGGGAACGATGTTGGCGTGATGCTCCAGCCAGGTGATGACGACTTCGTCGTCCTTCTGAACGTAGCGGCGTCCCCAGCTCTGGGCAACCAGATTAATGGCCTCGGTGGCTCCGCGAACAAAGACGATTTCGCGGGCCGAGCCGGCGTTGAGGAATCGGCGCGTCTTCTCACGTGCCGACTCGTAGGCATCGGTGGCACGCGCCGCCAACTCGTGCGCGGCACGATGCACGTTAGAGTTTTCGTGCTCGTAAAAGTATTTGAGACGATCAATGACGCTCTGCGGCTTTTGCGTGGTCGCCGCGTTATCGAACCAGATGAGAGGACGCCCATTCACGCGCTCCCGCAGGATCGGAAAATCGCGGCGAACGGCCTCTACGTCGAAAGAATAGGAAGAGAGGTTGAGATCGTCAGGCACACCTGAGCGCCCGCCCGCCTGAGTCTGAGCGGGCACGGTGTTTTCAGGAGAAAGCGGTCGAGGCTGGTTCAGTGGATCGTAGGAGGCCGGTGCGCGATAGTCCGGCTCGTGCGCTACGGCTCCAGAGAGCTGCGGCGCCAGCGGATCAAGAGGCGATGCAAAAGGATTGGCGGCGCTTGTGGATCGCTCTTCCGCAAGCCCTGACTTGTCCAACTGTGCCAGGGCCGGAGCTGCAGGTGCCGGTCCTGGCACCGAGGGCGGAGTTGAAAACAGCGGCCGTGCTTCTTCCATGAAGGAAAAAGCCGGGAACGCAGACGAGTCAGCCTTACCAAAGGAGCCGGGTACCGTCGGCGTGGGTGGCTGCGCCGACTCGGCGAGTTGAGAGGGCGAAATGTCTGCGGCCAGAGACGCGGGAATCGCGGCGAACCCTGCATCGCTTGGGACCGCGTCCTGATATGCCCTCGCAGGCGTATTCAGAATTGCCGGCTCCGCGGCAGGCTCCGTAAACAAGGGGCGAGCGTCTTGCAGAAAGGAGAACGCAGGCACGTCCACTGGCGCGGCTGGTGGTTCGGCCGCACTCACGCCGGGAGCTGCCGGGGCCGTTGCCTGGCTTGTTGGCTGGGTTGGTGCCGAAGCTGCTGGCGGGTTACTGGTTGGAGCCGCGCCTGTATCGCGAGCGGGAAGCAGGACGGGCTGTTCCGCAGCCAAGCTCGACAGCAGCCCAGGAAACGCCGGTGCAGTTGGACCGGGCACCGCAGCATAGGGATTCACGTTGACCGGAGAGCCCGGCGGCACCGGCGCGGCTGGTGCGACGGACAGCGGCGGCTGGAAAGCTTCCGGCAGCGCCGTGAAGAACTCGTTGGAGAGGCCCGGCGACTCCAACCCAACCAAGGCACCGGGAATTGGCGGCGCGGGAGGCCGAGGAGACTCGGCGATTTGGGATGGTGGAACATCTGCGACTAACGACGACGGAATCGCGGCGAATCCGGCATCGGTTGGAGTGCTCTGCTGAAACGCACCCGAAGGCGTATTCAGGATCGTTGCATCCGCCACAGGCTCCACGAACAAGGGCCGCGCATCCTGCAGAAAGGAGAACGCCGGCACAGGCGATGGAGCTGCCGTGCTCACGCCGCCAGGAAATGCCGGGAGCGGATTGGACGCCGAAGGCACGCTTCCGGTTGGTGCCGCGCCTGTGTCGCGGGCGGGGAACACAACGGGCTGCTCCGCCGCCAAGCTGGAGAACACCCCAGGAAATGCGGGCGCGGTTGGACCCGGCATCGCCGCATAGGGGTTCACGTTGACCGGAGAGCCCGGCGGCACCGGCGCTGCCGGTGCCACGGACAAAGGTGGTTGGAGCGCTTCGGGCAACGCGGTGAAGAACTCGTTGGCCAAGCGCGCCAGTTCTATCGGATCGAGAACGCCGGAGGTTAAGCCTTCTGTCCCCTGACCTTTCGCCCAGTCGCCGCTTCCCGGAATCGCTGCCGAGGCTCGACTCGCGTCACTTGTACTCATGGTACTGTCCCACGTCTACGTCTTCGAGCAGGCCAATGGCGTCGTCGGTAAGCACGGAGGCGGAGCAATATAACGAAATCAGGTAGGAGGCCAGAGCTCTCTGGTCGATTCCCATGAAGCGAACCGACAAGCCAGGACTCTGCTCTCCGGGCAGCCCCGGTTGGAAGAGGCCGACCACACCCTGTTTTCTTTCGCCAACGCGCAGCAGCAGGATCTTGGAATGGTTGTCCTTGGTTCTGATGTCGATCTTGTTGGTGGGAATCAGCGGGATGCCGCGCCAAGTAATGAACGGCGTGCCGAAGAGTGTAACGGTCGGAGGCGGAACGCCGCGGTAAGTGCATTCCCGTCCGAAGGCGGCGATGGCGCGCGGGTGAGCAAGGAAGAAGGAAGGCTCTTTCCAGACCTTCGTCAGCAACTCGTCCAGATCGTCGGGCGTCGGTGCGCCTTTCCTCGTCTTCAGCTTCTGAGCTGTGGGCACGTTATTGATCAAGCCGTAGTCCGCGTTGTTGATGAGCTCACTTTCCTGCTTTTCCTTGACGGTTTCGATGAGGAGACGCAACTGCTCTCGGACCTGATCGTACGGATTGCTGAAAATATCGGAGATGCGTGTATGAACATTGAGGACAGCGCTGATGCTGCTTAACCGATATTCTCTTGGCTTCTCCTGATATTCGACATAAGTCGGAGCCAGAGTCGACTCGTCGACCTGACCGCAGGTGGACTCGATCGCCTTGCCCTCATCGACGCGGTTCAATCTTAACGTTCCCGCCTCCAGCGGCTTCCAGTCCAGCAAACGAACCAGCCACCGTGGGGTGATGGCCCCGTACTGCGGAGCGGTTTTAGTAACGTTCGCGAGTTGAAACGCTGCATCCTCGCGTAGAGCAATACGGTTGACTTCTTCTGCCACTGTGTTGCCTCCTTTTACTAATCAAACCGCAGCATGTTACTTCCTGCGCAGAGCGAAATGCAAATTAACAGTTCAAGTATGGTTACAAATCCCGAGATGGGAATATACCTAGCAGCACTTCTCCTTGGCTGATGCTGTCGCTTAGCCCAGAGTTGCAATCCAATTTGCGAAACGTATAAAGCCATTGCGAGCCGGGTTGAGTGCAGACAGCTGATCTTACTCCTACTCAGCTTTCGATTGCTGCATTCAGCGTGCTCCGTATCCATTCCGAGATGGTTTTGTTGCTGGCCTTGGCCGATGCGGTGATGCGCTCGATTTCTTCAAAAGTGAAGCGGACGTGCACGATCCGGCCTTTTGCAGCCCCGGTCGGCAGTTTTGGGCGACCTACTTTCATTGGCTTAGCTGGGTCAATGCCTCTAGACTCCTCTGCCGCCAATGTTATCGCGTCGCCGTGCGGTACCCTGATCTCGGGCTTGGGGTTGTTTGGATCGTCTGTCATACGCCAACTATCATGAAGTTAAGAGTTATCGTGTTACATGAATTGAGAAGCTATGAGTTATCGTGTTACATGAATTCAGAAGTTAAGAGTGATCGTGTTATAAGACCGGTAAAGTCAAGAGTTATTGTGCTACGAGAACTCGGAACTCAAGAGTTATCTCGTTACCCCGGTGGTTTTAAAAGTCGGACCTAAATTCCCGCGCCGTAATCGGCAAAGTTGCTCTTGTCGAATTCGCTTCGGTACTCGCGGCGGTCTTGGTCCTCGTTGGCCAGTCCGGTCACCGTAATGCCATTCACCCCTGCGCTCGCCGCCTCCAGGTGAGCCAGTTTGTCCAGGCGCCCGCGCAGCCCGTTGACGTCCTTTGCCAGCGCGATCAGGGCATCGCTGAGCGGGTCTTTGATTTCGCGCGGATCGGTGATGAGTACGCGCTTGCCGTCGCGATAGACGATGTGTGCAGGCACTCCTACGACGGTCGAGTTGGGTGGGACATCGCGCAGCACCACCGAGCCGGCGCCGACGCGCGAGTTATCGCCTACAACGATGTCGCCCAGAACGCTGGAGGTATTGCCGATCACCACGCCGTTGCCGAGGGTGGGGTGGCGCTTCTTCTTCATCAGGCTGGTGCCGCCTAGAGTCACGCCATGGTAGAGCGTCACGTCGTCGCCGATGATCGCCGTCTCGCCGATCACTACGCCCATGCCGTGGTCGATAAACAGCCGGCGTCCAATGGTCGCTCCGGGATGAATCTCGATTCCAGTCCAGAAGCGCGAGACCTGCGACAGAAAGCGCGCCAGCAGGCGAAAGCCATGCAGCCAGAGGCAGTGGTTGATGTGATGCGCCCACACCGCGTGGAGTCCTGAGTAGTTGAGCAGCACGGAGAACCAGCCGGTTGCCGCCGGGTCTTCCTTCAGTACGAATTGAATGTCCTCTCGAATCGTTCGTAGCACGCTCGCGCCTCGCCTTACCGGATTCCACCGCTCTTATGACAGCCGTCCGAACGTCACACTTACACCAGGTAGCAGCCAGTACTCGTCAATCGAGGCTGTCGCTTTCTCGTGGTCAGCTAACTGCGAATTAATATTTCCGCACACGGCGGTCGACGCGATCGGACCAGGCGTGAATCCCGCCGGTGAGATTCCAGACCTGGGTGAAGCCGGCCATATGCAGAAGCTGGACCGCCTTGGCGCCACGCGGTCCCATTTTGCAGATAGCTACGATCTTGCGGCTGGAATCGAGTTCCTTCACTCGTTCTTGCAACTCGGGAAGCGGGATCAGGTGCCCGCCAATGTTGGAAGTTTCGTACTCGTTCTCGCTGCGCACGTCGAGCAGATAGAGGTCTTCACCGGCATCCAGCCTTTGCTTCAGTTCTTCCGCTTTGATCTCAGGAACGCTCATGATTTTTATCCTCACCAGGAAATATTGTTAAGAGTGCCGACTGCACTCGCTTCGTTTTCAGCCTAAACACAAAAAACCCACCTGCCATTAAACTTCTGGCGGTGGGTCTAAATGAGGTGCCGGCTTGTAATTTACTTTAGCCTTGCGGATTCCTCACGCCAGAAGACACGAATGCGCAACAGATACACATACAACACGTCGCGGTCTTCATGGCGTTAGAGATCATGTCAACAAGATAGCACCGAACTCTCCTTTTGTCGAGTAGATGCTTCACGGTAGTTGCAATATTCTCTTGCTGCAAGATGAGCGGGGATGGTGATGGCGAAGATGCGTAAGCGCGCAATCTATGCGAAGATTCTATGCCCTGCTTCTGTCTTGCGCAGCCTTTCCGGCGCCGCTATAGAAGGGCTGACATTCAAGCTTTAATCCCTGTGATGCTGTGAGGTGCAAATGACTGATCCTCGGCTCGATATTGCGACCAGACTGGTTCACGCCGGCGAAAGATTAGGTACTCCGACAGGCCAGCCGGTCTCCACACCCATCTATGCATCCACTACGTTCACGTACGACTCCATGGCCGATGCCGATGCCGTGCTGGGCGGACAGAAGCCCGGATACATCTATTCACGCTACGGCAATCCCACGGTCGCAGCCCTGGAGCAGGCAATGGTGTCCTTGGAGGGCGGTGTTACCGCCTGTGCGTACGCCTCCGGCATGGCCGCACTGCACGCCGCCCTGCTGGCATGCGAGCTCTCGCCGGGCTCGACCATACTGGCCTCGCGGGATTTGTACGGCGCGACCCTGGATCTGCTGGTCCTGCTCCTCGGACAGTTTGATATCAAGACCGTGATCACCGATTTTTCCGATCTGGCCTCGCTGGCGGTCACAGCACAGGACGTGCGCCCCCGCGTTCTGGTTGCCGAAACCATCTCCAATCCTCTGCTGAAGGTCTGCGACATTGACGCCTGCGCTGCCATCGCCAAGACCCATCATGCCAGGCTGATCATGGATAACACCTTTGCCAGCCCTTACCTCTGTCGCCCGCTGGCGCACGGAGCCGATTTCGTGGTACACAGCGCCACTAAGTATCTGAGCGGCCACGCCGACGCGATGGGTGGCGTGGTGATCGCAAAAGAGAGCCCCGACCATCAGGCGCTGATCAGCGTCATGAAACTTGCCGGCGGCATCCTGGGCCCGTGGGAGGCACACGAAATACTGCGCGGCATCAAGACCCTGGGTCTGCGCATGGAACGGCAATGCGCCAACGCGCGTCACATCGCCGAACAACTCGCAGCCAACCCTCGTGTGGGCCGCGTTTATTACCCCGCGCTGCCTGGTGCAGAGTTACCGGAGACCTTGCAACGCATCCTCCAGCCTCCGCACGCCGGAGCCATGATCTCCATCGAACTGGCGGAGGATTCCCGCGATGCCGCCTTCCGATTCATGGATTCACTGCGGATCTGTGTACGCGCTACCAGCCTGGGAGACATCTTCACCGGAGTTCTGCATCCGGCGACATCCTCGCACCGGGAGATGTCGCCGGCACGGCGTCGCCAAACCGGAATCAGCGACGGCCTGCTACGGATCTCCGTGGGAATTGAAGATGTGCAGGACCTTCTCAATGATCTGCAACAGGCGCTGGAAGCGGCCACCACGCAAACCAAAGGAATGTAGGACGCCTAAGATGACCAGTTCAAAAGATGCCTACAATTTGCAAAGGTTTGTGGACGCGCAGGAGCCGGCATTTGAGGAGGTGTGTGCGGAGTTACGCGCGGGCCAGAAACGGAGCCATTGGATGTGGTTCATTTTTCCTCAGATGAGAGGCTTAGGTCATAGTGAACTGGCAAACTACTACGGAATCTCTTCGCGGCAGGAAGCCGAGGCCTACCTGGCACACTCAGTTCTGGGGCCACGAATAAGGGAGTGCGCCCGACTCGTGACCATGGTTGAAGGCCGTTCCATCGACCAGATCCTCGGCTATCCAGACAATCTGAAGTTTCGATCTTCGATGACACTGTTCGCGTCCACGGGATCTGAAAATCAGATATTCAAGGATGCGCTACAAAAGTACTTTGAGGGCAAACCAGACCAACTCACGATCAAGCTACTCTGATCACTCGGATCAGAGTAGCTTCCCGCCGGGAAACCTCTTGCCGACGAGCACTCAGTTTCTGGCGTCATTCTTTGCTTTTTCCACCTGCGCCAGGCCAGCCTTTGCTGAGGCATTCTGCGGATCGAGGTTCAGGGCCTCGTGGAAGCGATTCTCGGCAGAGATGAAGTTACCCAGGCGCAACTGCTCTTGGCCAGTCGCCACAAATCGCCGCGCTCGCAACTCATCCTCGGATAGCTCTTGCGGCACGGATACGGGCGATGGACCTGGAGCGGCGGAGCGGCCAGGCGCATTGCCCGCATTGGCCGCCTCGGCGGTACCCATCCTGACTTTGGGCGGAGCGGCAGGAGGTGTGACGTTCGGTCGCAGTGCAGCCTGCTCCGCAGCCACCTGGTACTCCACCGACTTCGCGCCGTTCACTCGTAGCGGGATGCTGCGCAAAAGATCCATCTCCGGATTTTTGAGGGCTCCGGTCAGGCTCACATTTCCGTCCTCCACGCGCACGTTCACGTGTGGATCTTGCACGGTGCATGCCGTGCAATCCACACGAACGCCACGTGAATCCAATGCTTCGCGCAACTTCTGCGTCACCGCTTCGTGTACGGCTTCATCCTTTGGCGGTTGGCGAAGGCTAACAAACAAGAGCACAGCAGCGACAGCCAGTATAGGCAGGGTCCAAATCAGTTTTTTGCGAACCGGCGAGCGTCCGTCCCGCACCTTGCTCTTTAAAAACTTTGAAACCAGCCGATCCATGCTGGCCTCGAACATTTCCGATGCGGGGGTGAGACCGTTATAGGTCAACAACTCTGCAATATCAGACGGAAGAGTCGTGGGCGACGGCATTTGAAAGCTACGCTCAAAGATCGGCACGATGTTCCGGCCGCATTTGATTGCGTGCCTGACTTCCTGTCTGAGCCAGTCATCCTCATTCTTGCACCGATCCAGACATCCCGGAGTCATGATCACTACTACGTCTGTCGCCTCTTCGATCTCTCTGAGAAGAGCCACATCGAACCTTCCGCTCTTCAGATCCTCGACGTCCATAAAAACAGAAAGGCCCCTGCTGGCCAGGGCATCCTTCACGCGTCCGGCTAAATGTTCTCCGCCGTCTCTGCGATAACTTATGAATACGTCGTGTGACATTTACCGGAGCCTCAACTCGTAGTAGTAGCTAGGAGTTATTCCGTTCAGAACCAAGGTCCTCGTTACTTGCTATGCCGCGAACTACCGGCTTCCGCGGTCTTCACCCCAGCCAGGGCCACATCGTCATTCCATGCGATCGCGGATATGGGTAACTGCGCGTCGCTGGTAGCCTTGCTCACCTGCTGCTGCACATAGGAAAACAACTCCCTGGCCGATACCGTGCCATCGCGATTCTGATCTGCCTCTCCGGAGAGACCTTTAAGAAGATAGTAGGTGAATACGCCGTGGTCGTCCCACTGGTGGCCCTCGCCCGAGATCTCGCCGATATCGCTTGCCTCAAGCGCAGCCAATCCGGAAATCTCAGAAGCGCGCACCAGGTATTGATTCACAAGGTTGGTCGGTTTCACGTTGGTTCGCGAAGCTTCGCCAATCTGTAAGCTGTGGCAACTGTCCGCGAAGGTCACGATGTGCTTGGTCTTCGCGTAATTCGAAAGCAGGTTGGGCAGGTCGGTGACAGCCAGAGCCGAGCCCGCCAGGTCGCGCGGATCGCTGTCATAAGTCAGCAAATACTTGCTCTGCGGATCGCCCGGGTCATAGCCGCCGTGGAGGTTGAGATATAACACCACGGTGTCTTCCGGATGTACCTGGGCGAGGAATCGCGTCAACGCCTCTTTCACATTGACGAGGGTTGCGTCTTCATTTAGGAGCAAGCGGACGTTGGTGGCGCGAAAGTTTCCACCATGCGGCAAAAGGAGAAGGTCACGGAGGGCTGCGGCGTCGCTGTCCGCATAGGCAAGGTTCTGCAATCCGGAGCCTGCGAACTTGTAGTGAGCCACCCCGATGACTACGGCATATCTTTGGCCACCGGCGGCCAGATGCAAGTCTGGGTGCGAAGGTGCGTGGTGTTTACCGTTGGGTAACTCCAATAGGAATGCTGCGTAGTGGGGCTGGTTCCATCGATCTTTAAAGGTGATCTCAAGCGAATTCCGCCCCGGATGCAGCGCCAGCATCGGATTGCGAGCCAGATCGACGTCGCAGACGATTCCTTCGGTAGTGGAACGTTGGGTGGTAACGATGTTAGCCACTTCGGCGTTTAGCCGGGTTGTCACGCTGCCATAAGAAACATCCTGCGGCTGCCTGCCCAAATGGACCCTGACATAACTAACTTGGGTTGCGGAAAGAAGCTGCGCGCCGTTTTCTTCCACGCGCATTTGCAGATCGGGGATCTCCAGCCAGACACTGGCCGGACCCTTCAACTGAGCGACCGCCTGCGATAGTTGCATGAGTGACAACAGGATGATCAAACGGACACAGGGACCAAGTCGATTCATAGCCACTCTTTATGTTATGCAGTAGGGATTCGTAAAAACTTTACATGACCCATACTGATTTGTCATGAGTAGTTCGCGGGTTTGTTAACATTTCGGCGTTCTGTTCACATTTCGATTGATCTGGTCCTGCTTCATCTCTATGATGTTGGCTCTGATTCCGCAGCCATTCAATTTGTTGTTCAACCGTACTCACGGGAGAGGGAGCATCTTAATGCGCCGTAAACTTAGTTTCATTCTTGTATTGGTTTTCATGCTTAGCTGTTCCATTGCTGGGTTCGCGCAACTGGGCGGCCTGTTCAAAGGCAAACAGAAGCCGTCGGACCCGGACAAGGCCCCTGAGTACAGCGAGGCTGACAAACAGAAGATGAGCGAGATTGAACAGCGGCCAGCCGTGCAGGACGAGATCCAAAAGGACTGGGACGAACTGCGGCGCCAGCAACTCCAATCTGCTTACGCGATCAACCAGACCGCAAGCTGGGGAATTACCGACGATCCAATGGATCACCACGGAACAGAACGCGGCGCGGACCGCCTCTACAGCAACCCGATGATGCAGGCTTATCTCAACAATATCGGTCAGCGGCTCGTTCCTAAGGATTCTCCGAACCTTTACACCTTCCGGGTTTTGCTGGATCCGATGCCCAAGGCGGAAGCATTATCGACGGGCACCATTTACATCTCCACCGGCCTGATCTCGTTGCTCGACAGCGAAGCCCAGCTCAGCTATGTCCTGGCCCACGAGATTGCCCACGTGGAGCAGAACCATGCCTTTAAACGCATCCACGACAGCGTTGTCGAACAGGAACTGTACAAAGAGAAAGAAGCAAGGGCGGCGACGATCAAGGGCATCGCAACGGTGGCCGGCGGGCTCAGCGGAGGACTCCTTGGCGGCGTACTTCACGGTGGCTCGGGCGCTCTCCTTGGCGGCCTGTTGGGAGGCGCCGGTGGCTATATCGTCGGAGACATACTGGCGGGCCCACATATGCACCTCACCGAGTGGAATACGGTGGAAGAGGATGAGGCCGATGAACTGGGGGCCAAGTACATGGTTACCCAGGGATATGACGTGCGGGAGGTTCCGCGCTTGTATGCTTCGTTGGACCGCATGGTTGGCAAGGATTCACGCCTTGGCCTCGGATTCATGGGCAGCCCCCGCCGGGTCAAAGAGCGCTCCGCCCACATCCAGCAGCTTCTAAACGGCGCGCTTCGGGCGGACGTTGAGAAACTCGTACAATCCAATGGCCTCCTCGGTTCGAGCGCGGAGTTCCCTGTACTTCTCTCGGCTGCAAGGCGAGACAATGGCATTCTGGCCATGGAGTACGATCTATTCGCAATGGCGCGGCAAAACCTTGAAGACGCGGTCGCACAGCGTTCCAACGATCCTAGCGTTCACTTCTATCTGAGCAAGGTATGCGCGCTCACCGCGCATAGTCCGGAAGACAAACGGCAGGCCGTTGCTCATATTGCCGACGCCATCCGCCTCGACGCGTCTCGTGGCTCAATTCCCAGTCTGCACCTCGAATACGCGCTCTCCCTGCTCGATCAGGATAACGTCGCCAATAAGGAGCAAGTCCTCCGCGAGTTGAAGACCTACGTGGCTCTTTATCAGCGCGACAACTCCGGTGCTCTGCCAGGAAATATGTCGGCGATCTTCGACTACTTCAACCTGGTGGGAGAAACCAGCTGGTATCTGCCGCCGCAGTGGTATCCGGCGACGCAGCTTTACAACACCTCCAGCGTTCCGACCGTTGCCCCCGATGCGGTCATTCACAAGGCGATGGCAGTCACCGGAGGCTCGGCAGCAACTCCGGCCCCGTCCGCGACCTCGGCCACGCCGCGTGTAAAGCAAGTGTCAGCCCATTAATCAGAACGGAGGAGGATGGCTTATTGCCTTCCTCCTCCCGTCACTGGGGAGTAATCATGTCGCGAATTATGAAGTGCCTTCTTGCCGCATTTGTTCTGCTGCTCGCTTCTTCCTCCGCCTTCGCCGCCAATCAACGCATCGTTCTTGGGATTCTTCCGGTGTACGATGCCACCGCCGAATCCTTGACGGAGAGCTTTCCACCCAACCTCACGTTCTTGATCTATCAGGGACTGCTCAAGAATCCGGACATCAACCCTGTCCTCTTGAGCCCCGGTGGTCTCTACGAGACCGAAGGTGAGGACTGGATTGTCGATTACGCGCGCAAGGCGAAGGTAGATGTTGTTCTCGTTACCAGACTGTTACCGTCGCTTCGTGTGAATGACCGTCATCGGCAGATCAAGTTCGAGGTGCAGGTTCTTGACGTGAGCGCCGGCAAACGTTCGCTGAAGGCCCTCAACGATACCGTTCAGGTAGCCACAAGCGATCTGTTTGCAGTTGCCTCCAACACGAATCCTTCCGCCACGTATCGCAACTTCTTTGGTACCCCACAGGACTTCCAGAAACAGCCTTTGGGCAAGGCCGCGCTTAAGCTGGTGGACTGGACGCAGGCGTACCTGACATCCACTCTCACCGCACTTCAGCCCTCGCGCAGCGGCGCGGATCCCGTCTCAAGTTCTGCACCCTGCCAGGTCAGCTTCCGCGTCCGGTATGTTGCCAAGAAAACGGCATCGAAGTCGTATAGCATCCTGGCAAACGACAGGGACGAGAGCTCCACCATCCGCGAGGGCGTGGCGCAATTCCCCATGGAGCCTGGCCCATTGGCGGTCCGCGTCCAGGTCGTGGATGCCCCTTTCCGTATGCCGATTGAGCGTCTTTATCAGGACTCTACTCTCCTGGACTGCTACAGCAAAGAACATACCCTGGTCATGGAACTCGGCAACGCCGGAGAAGCCTTGCTGCACTGGGAGTGATCGATCGGTAATGATCCAGCAGTTGGCCGTTGATCAACGATAACCAGTTGTCGGCCGGAGGCATGTGCAAGTGACCCAAAGCGAGCGCGAACGGCATCAGCAGCAGGAGCGCGTTTGGCTCGCACAAGCACGGCAAACCGGCATCCCTCCGGGCGAACTTTCCGCCAGGCGGCATGTCTTCCACGAGCCCGTGGTGATCCTTGCCGGGGGCACCGTAAAAGAAAATCAGCCCAACATCGATCGCTTCCGCAGCACTGTTATGCAAGCCTTCAATGGGATCAAGGGAACGATCATTTCCGGAGGCACAAATGCCGGGATCGCCGGACTGGCTGGAGAAATTGCGGACGCTGAAGGTGCGGTAAAAGGTGGAAGGCTCCAGGTGCTTGGCTACCTCCCCGATGCACACCTTTGCGATCAACCCGCGGACGCAAGATATACCGAGGTCATTCCTTTTGAGGGCGAGCACGAAGTTGTGCCCCCGCTGCAGTATTGGACTGACCTGCTTTCCTCGGGAGTAAAGCCAGCCAGCGTGCGGCTTTTGGCCATGGATGGCGGCGACATTGCAGCATTTGAGTTTCGGCTCGCTCTGGCACTGGGGGCTTGGGTCGGCGTCGTTGAGCCGGCAACTCGCGCGGCAGCTTCTCTTTTAACAGACGCGGAGTGGCGTGATTGTCCCCGCCTGCTTCCGTTGCCCGATGATCCAAGCGTCATTCAGGCATTCGTTCGCCCGCCACAATCCAGCCTGAGCGCGGAGCAGATCGAACTTACCGCCCAGAAAATCCACGCCTCCTATCTCGAAGCAAAACACTACCAAAACCCCGGCCCAGCGGTGCAGGCCTGGGAGACACTGGCAGAAGACTTCCGCAATGCAAATCGCATGCAGGCTTCAGCCTCGGCAGCCCTTCTGGAGCAGGAGGGCTTCTGCATCGAAGCGCAAACTGGCACGCTGAAGCCTCTGGAACTAACGCCTGAGGAGGTTGAGCGTCTCGCCGAGAGGGAGCATGGCCGATGGGTAGTCGAGCGTCTTCAGCAAGGCTGGCGCTATCACGAAACCCGCATCTCCGGGAGCAAGCTTCACCCGGACATTCTCCCCTGGAAAAAACTTACCGGTGCCGTGAAAACGCTGGATCGTGACGCCGTTCGCAACTGGCCCAAGCTGCTCGCCCAGGCAGGTTTGCTCGTGCGACGGCGCAAGCTTCCTAGAGGTGCGATCCCTTTCGTCCTCGCCGCCGCGGGCCATCGCGACCTCGCCGAAAAAGATGAGCTCCTGCGCAACGAGGTAGGTGGACTAATCGGCCGGATCAAGCAGCGCATGAAGTCCACGCCACTGCTTCTGCTCTGCACACTCGACGAGGGCGCCGATCGCCTGATCGCCGAAGCCGCATGGGAGCGTGGCGTTTACATTGCCGTTGTCTTACCCACCTCGCGTGATGCGTACCTGAAGAGCCTGCCGGAAGCAGCCAGGGTCGTTGCCGCGAAGTGGTTTTACCGCGCCGCTCTCGTCATCGACCTTTCAGCCCAATCGGCGCGCGACGAACTCGACCTCTATGGCCGTCCGAGCGTAGCAACAGCCCGCACGCCAATCAGCTTTATCGCCAAACATTGCCAAGCTCTAATCGCTCTATGGGACGGAAGCGATGCCAATCCAGACGATTGCACATTCGAGGCAGTTCGCTCGGTGCTCATCGGAGTCGAATACGAAAACTGCCTGGAACCTCTGCGCGGCACGGTCTACCAGATTGTCACCCCGCGTTCGCGCCAGGCTCCTCCGGCGGATGCCTTCCGAATCAATGTATTGAGGTGTTCCAGCGATCTCGATGAGACCCTTCCCGCCGTGCCCAAAGAGCGATGCGAGAAATTATCCGAGACCATTGATAAGGAGGAAGGCCGCGATGAGTCGTCCATCAAAGCTTCCCAGTTGGTGAACTGGCAGTTGGTACGCCGCCGTGGCTTCTGGAAATGGTGGGCACTGGTGGCTAAGGCTGGCGATGAACAGGGTGGATTCCTGGAGCGTAACCGTGCACGCCTGTGGCAGCGCCTGGTCGAGCCATCGCCCACGGAAGCGCAACTGGATGCGTTCAATAAAGATGCGTCCGAACTCAAGCAAGAGTTCCGGCTGAAACAAAACGACGGGGACTTCGAGCCGAGGCAATATCCAGACCGCATCGACGATCTCTTCAGTCGTGCCGATGGACTTGCGGATCGTAGTCATCAGTGGAAGAGGGGCTTCTCGCAGGGAATTCTGTTCTTTGCGTTCCTTGCGGCAGTTGGTTTTGAGACACACGGCGAGTTCTTTTCCACGATTCACTCTTTATGGTTCCTTTTTCCCGGCTTCATCGTTGTTGCTTTTCTATTGCATCTGGAAGCTGCCAGACGCGGAATTGAGGATTGCTCTTTGGACTCACGCGTGCTCGCCGAGGCTCTGCGGGTCCAGTATTTCTGGGAACTAGGAGGAGTTCATAAGCCGGTTTGGCAGCACTATACGGCACACCGCCCCACCGAGCTAGGTTGGGTTATCTCGGCCTTGCGAGGGCTCTCTCTCTCTTCTTTCGAAGACCATCCTCGGCCAAAGCCTGATACAGCAACGAAGCTTGACGTAGAGCTCGCATTAAACAGGTGGGTGAAAAAACAAGCAAAATGGTACGCGGACAAAAGCCGCAAACAACACAAACTCTGCAAATGGTTGGAGTGGCCCAGTAACGCAATCCTGATTGCGGTTGTAGTTGTTTCCATCGCCGTCGGCCTATCCCTTTCGTTTGGCCCGCGGTCGGCGGAACACTATATTGATAGCATCGACAAAAAGATTCGTTGGGCGATTGCCGTGGCCTCTCTGCTCGCGGGGATACTGAAGGTTTGGCTTGAGCAGGAAGGCTACGACGAACAGGCGCGCAATTACCGCCGCATGAGTCATCTGTTCGCACACCGGCAGCAGAAGATAGAACAACTTCTGAAAAATGTTCCATCCGGTGCCAATTCGAAAGATTCGGAGCAGGTGAGAGACGCTATCTGGATCCTGCGTGAGCTCGGTGCCAAGGCTCTTGAGGAGAACAGCATCTGGTTGATCATGCACCGTGAGCATCCGCTCAAGGTAAGCAACACTTGAGCGATCGCGAATGGGCCAGAGTGCTTCCAGTGCAGGTCAAGCCAACATCGGAATCGGAACAGAAGCACCTACCAAACTAAATCTCATAGTCTTCCGGCACATCCTCGTCGGTGCATTGGATTGAGCTCTCCCCGCTGTACTCCGTTTCAACTCAAATATTTGGTGTCACAGAAATAAGTCACGGGAATAAAAAGTGCAGGGCTCAGTTGATGTCGCTGTAGGTTTCAAAGCCTACAAGGAGAAGCGATGAAGAAAACAGAGTCGGCAGCCGAAGCGACAACGAAGTCTCTCGAAGCGAGTGCCAGGATCATGCCGGAAAGTTCGGACGGCATTGACCGTCGCGGATTTCTGCACTGCATGGCGTGGGCCGGCACCGGCATCGTCTGGAGCTTTGCCGGAGGCATTCCCGTTTCCAGAGCCTTTGGTGCTCTAACTCCACAAACGCACGACGAAGACTTCAGCTTCATTCAGATCAGCGACAGTCATATCGGCTTTTCCAAGGGGGCGAATCCAGACGTGACGGCTACGCTGCAAAAAGCGGTGGACAAGATTCGAGCGGCATCCTGTGTGCCTGACTTCCTGATCCATACCGGCGACCTTACGCACACGTCCAAGGCCTCGGAGTTCGATACCATGGACCAGGTGCTGCTTGGCGCCAAGAGTAAAATCTTCTACGTACCCGGAGAGCACGACACCTCCGAGGATGACGGCAAAATGTACCTCGAACGCTATGGCAAAGGAACCACTGGGAACGGCTGGTACAGCTTCGACCACAAAGGTGTTCACTTCGTGGGCCTGGTCAACGTGGTCCAGCTCGAAGGAATGGGCAAGCTGGGCAGCGATCAACTTACGTGGCTCAAGCAGGACGTCGACCGCCTGGGAAGCAGTACGCCCATTGTGCTCTTTGCGCATATCCCGCTGTGGGCGCTTTATCCCGACTGGGGCTGGAGCACGTCGGACAGCGTGCAGGCGCTCTCTCTGCTGAAGCGTTTCGGTTCACTCACGGTGCTCAACGGCCACATTCACCAGGTGATGCAAAAGGTGGAGGGCAACGTCACATTTCACACCGCGATGTCCACTGCGTTTCCGCAACCGGCGCCGGGTACGGCACCCTCGCCTGGTCCGCTGAAGGTACCCGCCGAAAAACTGCAGAGCGTACTCGGACTCACAGATGTCCACTTTGTTCCCCAGAAGCATCAGCTCGCGGTGGTGGATTCGACATTGGCAGAGGTAACCGCCACGACGGCGGAGGTTGCGCGATGAGAGCCCGCACACGATCCACGGGCGCGACCATCGCCGTGTTGGCCGCCGCCGCTCTGTCACTCATTCACCCGTGGGGAAACCTGCACGCCGGCTCCGGCGAAGGCGGTGCCATGATGGCAGGCGCAAATGTTCCGGACGAAGTTCGAACGGTACTTGCGCGCAAGTGCGGCGACTGCCATTCGAATAACACGCGGTGGCCGCTCTATAGCAAGATTGCGCCCACTTCGTGGCTGGTTGAGCATGACGTGCATGAAGGACGCGAGCACCTGAACCTCTCTTCATGGCAGCAGTACACCATCGACAACCGCATCGATCTCCTCGGAAAGATGAGCACCCAGCTTCGCCAGGGCAAGATGCCCTTGAAACAATACCTCCTGCTTCATCCCGAAGCGCGACTCTCCGAGTCCGAGCGAAAGCTCATCGTTGACTGGACAAAAGCCGAGCGCAAGCGACTGATGGCCGAGGCTGAAAATAACAAACTCCCGGTTGAATCCACGCAGAAAACGGAGATGAAATGAATTACTTACGCGCAATCAAGAAGGCGAGCTACCCGGCTGCTCGCCTCGCCGGAATTCCTCTCGCCTTGTTGCTGCTCGCGCTGGTTGTCTTTCCAAGGATCAGCCGCGCGGCAGAAGAAGCAGAGCAGGGCAAGCAACTGTTTGAGAAGCGTTGCACCGGTTGCCACTCACTCGATCGCAATAAAGAAGGTCCCAACCTGACAGGCGTTTATGGAAGGCAGGCCGGCACCGCCCCCGGCTTCAATTATTCAACGGCTCTCAAGTCCTCGCACTTCGTTTGGGATGAACAACGTTTGGACAAATGGCTCACCGATACGGACTCCTTGGTCGAGGACAACAACATGGATTTTCATGTACCGAAATCCAATGAACGCGCCGCCATCATCGCCTATCTGAAGTTGCTCTCTGGGCCGCAGAGAAGTGCCTCGAACCACCCCAGTCGATGACTTCAACAGCTCACGAGCGGGCCGCTTTTCTCAGCAGTTCGCCCAGCGCATGCACGTCGGACGCGGGAGCGTCACTCACGATGAAGTAGCGCAGCCCGCCTTCACTCCATGTCTCCATTTGGAGGGCAAGCCGAGTGGAAGCGAATGTTCCCTCGTGGAAAGGAAATTCTCTCGGCTCCTCCTTGAAGATGAAGACGGAGAGCTGATGCTTGCGCAGGTTGAAGAGCAACTGCGCGCCCGAGCTGCGCTCAAAATAAGCAACTCGTCCGCCGGCCAGCGTGAACTCGGAATTCTGCAACTCGGGAAGGTTGAATGAAAAGGGAAGCCTCCCGGCGAACCATGGCTTCACCGTATGCTTGTCCGTCGATACCACGTCCACCGGGTTGGAACTGGCCAAGGCCGTTACATGCAGGTCGGCAATCTCGGTGAGCTCACGTTCGCGCCCAGAGTGATTCACCCACACAGTGACCGACGCGATCAGCAACACGGCGGCAACGGCCGCCAGCGCAAGCCTGGGGAAGCCAAGTCTGGGAAAGCGCACGCTGAACCACCGCGGCCTGCGCTCGTCGCGGATGCTCTGCTCCATGCGCAGGCGAAACTCCGGAGACGGCGCATAGCGCGTGGCCGCCGCACGAACCGCGCGCTTGCTTTGCAACAGTCCCAGCGCGTCAGCCGCGCAACTGGGGCAGCCGCGCAGATGAGACTCGAGTTCCGCCAGTTCACTGGTAGGGAGTTCGAAATCAACGTAGGGCGCCAGCTTGCCGTGTAACTCATCGCAAGTCATTTGAAAGCCCTCCGGATGCTGGCTTCCTTCAGCGATTCGCGCATCGTTCTTCGCCCGCGCGAAAGGCGCGACATCACAGTACCAATCGGAATTGCCAGTGTCTCGGCGATCTCCTGATAGCTCATCTCTTCCACGTCGCACAACAGAATCACTTCGCGATACTGCAACGGCAGCGCCTCCAGAGCGCCTTGAATCGTCTGCTGATCCAAGCTGGAAATCAGAATCGACTCCGGCGTCCCGTGTGCAATGGGCTCCGCCACCGGCTCCTCATCATCATCCAGAGAGAGCGTTGCGGCCCTCAGCCCGGCGCGCGAAGTGAGAAACGTGTTCTTCAGAATTCGATACATCCAGGCGCGGAAATTCGTTCCCTGACGAAAGGAACTAAATCCCTTCAGAGCCTTCATGCAGCTTTCCTGCACCAGGTCCTCTGCTTCACTGCGGTCCTGCGTAAGCCAGTGGGCAAAGTTGTACAGGCGGGCAAACAGCGGCATTGCCAGCTCTTCGAAAGATCCGAAATCGCTCTGGGTCTCAGCCACGGCACAATGAGGATAACTCAGGATGCTTGGTTTTATTCCCGTGATAGGGGAAATCCCGATACGTGCCGAATGCATAGGGAAGTGGACCACGAAACACAAGAGGGTACAGAACCGGGCACGCACGGCTCGCTCTGGCTGATTCCCTGAGTGACGGAGCTAGTCCAGGCGCACCAGAAAGACGCTGCCTTCGCTCACCTTGATGTTGCTGGCGACTCTCTGCGCCAGAAGCACGGTCGTCGTCCTGCACGCGCACGCGCACCCAATATCCGGTGGCTCCAGGGAAGTCCAGCAGGCGTGCCTGGCGGATAGCGGGCGGCAAGGGTCTTCTTCAGGTCGAGAGCGCCATCGCGCTGGCGGAAGGCGCCGATCTGCACGCACCACTTTCCGCCGCTGTCGATGGCCGCCGGAGTGTGCAGCACTTCCAGTTTGACCGTGGCCAAGCCCGGCAGCCACATGTCCAGCGCCTTGGCCGCCGTCAGCGAGAGGTCGATGACGCGCCCGTCCACGAACGGTCCGCGATCGTTGATGCGGACGATGACCTGACGGTTTGTTTTCAGGTTCGTTACCCGCACTACCGACTGGAACGGCAGGGTGCGATGCGCCGCCGTCAGCGCCATGCCGTCGTACGGCTCGCCGCTGGCCGTTCTTTGGCCGCCAGGCTCGGCCACGTACCAGCTGGCGATTCCGGTCTGCGTCCACGGTTCCGGCTTCGGAGGTCTTGGCTAGAGGAACCGGTGGAGCAGGTGGAATCGGTTCGGCGGGCTTAGGGACGGTGGTCACGGCAATTGGAGGCGGCGGCGGCAGCTTGACTTGCGTCCTTTTCTTCTCGCCACAGCCCGTGGAGGCCAGGCAAACCGCCATCAATAACGCCAGCCAGACGATCCAGCATGCTGGCTCGCGTCGGGGCCGTACCGGGCGAAATTGCATTTGGTCCTGAAGGATCACGATAAACCGGCGCTTTCCGGCTCTCCCAGCCCGCAGGCGTTCGTCTGCCGGCGAGGATGATCAAACCCCAGTCGTAAAGTCCGCTCATTATGCAAAGGCGGCCGAAGCGGGTCAATTGTCGGAAGGTCAATGTCCCATGTGGAAACCAGCGGCGGGGCAGAAGCACATTCGTTCCTTCCTGTACGGCGTTTCGCTGATGGACTGATTCTCCTGCCCGGATTATCTTCGCCGTTATAGTGATGAAACGCCGATTCTGGTTTGGGTGCCCGCACGAATTCTCGTTCCCCATAAAGTCATCCGACGGGAGCTACTATCAGGTCTGCACCCGCTGCGGCGTCGGAATACGGCTACGACTGGAAACGGATGAAGCGGACAAAGCCGCTGCCTCGTCGAGTCCAACAGACTTCCCTGGACCAACGCCGGCCCGAAGCGGCGCCTTCCGCCGTCGTGACTGCGAGGACGCAGGCAGCGCCGCCTGCTGCCAGCAACCGGCAAGCACCGCTGCCGCCAATCGGGAGTGCCGATGCAATGCCCGAATCAGCCACTCGCCGCATCAGCCATTCCTGGTTCAGCCACTAAGGTACCCTCTGCTTGCGGCCCCGAGCAGAAATCCGCAATCGCGCGCTTGATCTAGCGGCGCACTGAGCGGGAGTGCGGCAAAGCTGGTTGCAAATGCGGCCGAAAGCTGGGCCGCGGCAGCCAGGCGATGGGGCTTCTCAAGCCGCTGGCGAACTCGTCTTGCTCCCGTTGCCGCCCTCGCGGTGGCCCTCGCCTTCACATGCGGTTGTCGTTCACCGCCATGGCCGCGCGATTTCCGCACCGAAGAGTTCCGAGGTCGCCACGCCGGTAGAGGTGGCAGCACATTCCGACACATCAATCCAGGCGGCGGTCAGCAACAAAGCTGTCCCCGCTGCGCCGCCCACTGCGAGCGAGAGCAACCACCACGGCGGCGGGACGAAGCTGAAACGGATTTCCGCAGCGCCGCGTGTTCAAACGCCGGTTTTGGTCGTGGGTGAAGCGCTGGTGAGCTCCCAACCGGATGGCGCGCAAGTCCGCTTCGATGGCAGCAGTGACCCTGTCTTTGTCACTCCTGCCGTGGTCGGATCGATTCCGCCCGGTCACCACAGCGTCGTATTCTCCAAGCCCGGATTCGTTTCGCAAACGGTGACGCTGGAGGTCGTGGCAGGGGCCCGTTCCACGGTGAACGCCCGCCTGGTGCGGAAAGGATCGATCTTCAATATCTCCAGCAATCCAGCCGGGGCCGCGATTCTTCTGGACGGCAAGAGTACGGCCCTGACCTCGCCGGCTGAGCTGCGCGTCGATGCAAGCGGAAGCCACACGATCACGCTCGTCGAGTCCGGCTTTCTGTCGGCGCAATCCCAGGTCAGCATCAAAGATGGAGAGAGTTTCTCTCGTCGCCTTTACCCTGATCCCGGCGGGGAACGCCGCCAACAGCAAGGTGGTCGGCGGGATCAAGCGCTTGCTCCCAGGCGGCTCTTCGAAGGAAATGGCTGAAGTGCAATTCAAAACCAATCCCAAGGGTGCGCGATTGATGCTGAACGGCTGGTCCGCGCCAAAGACCACGCCGCTGGAACTCAGGCTGCCTCCGGGCGGCTACGACGTCATCATCGAGGCCGATGGATTTAAAAAATGTTCGAAGGAGATCGTTCTGGAGGCTGGTCAAAAGGTGGTGCTGCAAGAGGCATTGGAGCGTTCCACCGGGCCCGAAAGCCCGGTCGCATCGCCGGGTGATAGCTCGCACTGAAACCCATGCTTCTCTGCTAGAAAGACAGCCAGGGAATCGCGGAGGTCTAGTAGTTCGAGATTTCAACCAGGTTCTTGTCTGGGTCGCGAACGTAGATGGAGCGCATTTTTCCCATCGCGCCATTGCGTTCAACCGGGCCTTCTTCGATGCGAACTTTCTGTTCGTTCAGATGGCGAATCACCTCGTCGAGAGGGGTTGAGGTGAGGAAGCAGAGGTCGCCGGAGCCGGCGGTCGGATGGGCGGCTTTGGGGTTCACCTCATGTCCGCGCTGATGAAGTTTGATCATCTGCTCGCCGAAGGCAAGCCCCTTTCGGCCATTCACGGTGGACAACTCCATGCCGAGGACTTCCGTGTAAAAGTCAACCGTGATGTCGATGTTGGCGACGGTGAGGACGAGGTGGTCGAGCGAATCGATGACGATGGCCATATCACAGGGATGATACTCGCCCCTTTGGGCGGCCTCTCACAATATTTTACCGGGGCAAGGTGCGGCAAGCGAAGCGGCTGGGCTTCCACTCCCCTACGCCGTGGCGAACTTGAAGCCTGGAACTCAAGAACTCGCTCGATTGCGAGCCTTTTTCTTAGGGGCTGGGTGAGCCTTGCTGCTCTTCACGATCAGGGCTTCCAGCTCCTGAATCCGCTTCTTCAACTCCTGCAACTCCCCATCTTCCTTCGGCGATTCCTGCGTCTTCAAATCGCGCGCTTCACCGGCGGGCGCGGGTGCGGGCTCGGGCGCGGGCTCCGGCGGGACCGGATGTTCCACCGGAGCACCGGCAGCGGGATTCATCATGTTCTGCACAATCTCGAACGGGGTCATGGTGTGGGAGAATCCGCGCAAGGCGTTCTTGTACATGTCGGCAACGGCTCGCATGTAGTTCAAGGCGCTCTCCTGGCTCGCTTTTCCGGAGGCGACGACCATCTCCCGCAGGATGTCGAGCGGAAAGACGGAGTCGGCTGTCTTGGCGCTTTCCGTGATGATCTGCGTCATCACAAAGCGGGTGAGATCTTCTCCGGTTGAGGCGTCCAGCACCTGCACGTCATAGCCCTCCTGAACTGCCCGGGCGACTTCGTCCAGATTCACATACCGGCTGTGAGTCACGTCGTAAAGCCGCCGGTTTTCGTACTTCTTGATGAGGATTTTCTTATCCATATTTTATTGTTTTCCCGCTTGACATGCGTACTCAACGGAACCATAATCGATTTATGCTGCACTGCAGCACTATTCGCAGCATCAACACCATTACGGATCGATTACCCGAGAGCTACCCCATCAAGGAGGGGAACATGAGCACCAGCACCAAGTCAACTAAGTCCGACGAAACCATGGAAACCGTTTGCAACGTGGCCGCCTGTGCGAGCCTATTCAACAAGGGATTGGAGCGGGTTGTCGAGGTGAGCAAGAGCTCCCTTGATCTGGCCGTTGAGCAGAATGCCGAGGTTCTGGCTTCGTGCAAGAAGATGCTGAAGGCGTCGTCGCTGCCGGGTCTCTTCCTGTTCGATTTGGCCGGCTCGGCCTTTGAGGGCTACGTTGCCCTCCAGAAGAACCTGTTGGGACTGGCCGTTGAGCAGAGTGCTGCCGTGATCGACGCAGCCCA
Organism: uncultured Acidobacteriota bacterium; assembly: GCA_963737175.1. Taxonomy (GTDB): domain Bacteria; phylum Acidobacteriota; class Terriglobia; order Terriglobales; family Acidobacteriaceae; genus TOLSYN. The sequence continues at coordinate 159,684 of CAVTRQ010000007.1, forward strand.
GGAAATCAGTCAGGACGTCAGCAAAGCCAAGAGCGGCTTCAACACCCTGATCCAGCAGTCGGTGGATCGCACCATCGCAGCCCAGAACTCGGTGCTGGACTTCGCCGTGAAGCAGGCGAAGGCAGCCGGCGCGACCTTGAAGCAGCAGCCCGGCGTCACCGGCACGCCGGTGGAGACCATCAGCGAGTCCGTGCAGCGCGGCATTGACACGGTCGTCGCAGCCCAGAAAGAGATCCTGAACCTCGCCACCACGACCGTGAAGGCCGCGGCAGCTAAGGCCTAAGCAGCCTTAGAAGTGATAGGCAAGTCCTTCGCTGAAGACCACCGGAGCGCCTTGATCGTATCGGGCGCCCCGTGTAGTCTTCAGTTATGTGTGTGTGGCGAAAGGAAGCGTAAATGAGTGATCAACCAGCAGGTGGCAAGCCCGCGGATCCCCTCGAACAGTGGCGCGACTTGCGAGATGTTTATATGAATGCCTGGGCGAAGGCGATGGGCGAAGCCGTAAACTCAGAGGCGTACGCACAGGCCAGCGGCGCCGTGCTTGACACCTGTCTCACCGCCTCGTCCCCGATCCGGGATGCTCAGAAGAAAGTAATGATCAGCACGCTGGAGCAGCTCAACATGCCCTCCCGGGCTGAGTTCGTAAGCCTAGCCGAGCGGTTGGCGAACATCGAAATGCTGCTCGACGACATGGCCGCGAAACTCGATCAGGTTCTCGAAGTTGCAACCAGGTCCGTCTCGCCGGTTGCAGCCCCGGTTGCAGCCGAAGCCAAGCCGGAAACCAGCCCGAGCAGCGCCCCGCCTGTCGCGGAAGCCATTCCCGAAACCACCCCCAAGAGCGCAGCGCAGCCTGCCTCCGAAGCTAGATCAGAAACCAAGTCCGCAGCTCGCAAAGAGAGCGCCAAGTCTGCAAAGAAGGGATCCAGGTAGCCTATGTCCTCCGAACTGGTCGCCGTTGCACAGCTTACGGCCATGCGGGATAAACTGCAGACCCTCGACAAGGTGCTGACGACACGCGCGGCGATTGCGCAGACCCCGAAGGAAGTGGTTTGGAGCCTCAACAAAGCCAAGCTGTATCGTTATATTCCGGTGCTGCCGAAGGAGAAACGGCACCCGGTCCCACTGCTTCTGGTCTTCGCGCTGATGAACCGGCCTTATATTCTCGATCTCCGGCCGGGGCACAGTTTTGTCGAGTTCATGATTAACCATGGCTACGACGTCTACCTGCTGGACTGGGGTGCGCCCGGCATCGAAGACAAGGATCTGAAGTTTGACGATTACACGCTCGAATACATGCCGCGCGCGATTCGCAAGTTGAAAGCAGGTCTCCGGAGCCAGCGAGTTCAGCCTGCTCGGCTGGTGTATCGGCGCCATTCTGACCACAATCTATTCCGCCCTGCGGCCCGATGACGGATTGCGGAATCTCATCCTGCTGACCGCGCCGCTGGATTTCTCGAAGAAGGAAAACATCACCTTCGGGCGCTGGACGGACGAACGCTACTTCGACGTCGAAAAAGTTCTGGCGGCATTCGGCAATATGCCTCCCGAGATGATCGAATACGGTGCCAAGGCGCTGAAGCCGGTGGAGAATTACGTCGGCAACTACTTGCGCCTCTGGGATAACCTCGACAATCCGCAGGTGGTGGAAGCCTGGCATGCCATGAACACCTGGGTGACCGATAACGTCCCGCTGGCGGGCGGAGCCTTCCGTCAACTGATCGTCGATCTCTACCAAAATGACCGGTTGATGCAGGGAACCATGATGATTCGCGGCCAACAGGTGGACCTGAGCCGCCTGCGAGCCAACCTGCTGACCGTGATCGCCGAAGGCGACCACATCACTCCGCCCTGTCAGTCAGAATCCGTCATTTCCAAGGTCAGCAGCAGCGACAAGACCGTGATGAGGATTCCTGGCGGCCACATCGGAATCATGGCAGGAAGCGGAGCAAGCAAGCATACTTGGCCGAAGATCGACGGCTGGCTGGCTCCCCGCTCCGAATAGTGTCGCCGGCGATTTCCCTTGGTTCTCGACCCACTCCCAGGGAAATCGCTGTGCGGAATCTTCCAGAGAAAACCTCGGAGATCGCCGCGTAATCTTCCTTCCAGCAGCCCTGGTGTGACGCAAGACACCCATCTGAGTGACAACAACGACTTCCTGCCGGACAATATCAAGCTACAATGTCGGCGATGGTTTCTTCCGAGGTGTATCTTTATGGCTCAAAATAACGAACTCAAAAATCAGAGCAAGTCCGCGACCGCAAGACCCAAGGTAACTTCCTACGACTCCGGGTACGAGCACAGCTACGAGCACTGGATGGAAGTCCGGTTAATGGTGTCTGAATCTGAAGAGGAAGTCACTGTGGTCGAGGAGACACGCGAGCTAGTCACGGCATAGCCATCGACTCTGGCAAGCTGCTCTTTCTGCGCTCCAGCATCGCCGTCGACCAGAGCTGATCATGATGTGCTGCGGAGCGCCGCCAGCATCTCTGGCGGCTTTCTATGCGTGTGCTCCGCAGGCAGAGGTGATCCAGTTCTCCGCGTCTGCTTAGAAGTGGAAGCCCCCGCCGCAAATCAATACTTCGCCGGTAACATAATCCGAAAGCGGAGAACAGAAGAAGAGCACCGCTCCCGCGGCTTCGTCCGGAGTGCCCAAACGACCGAGCGGGCAGGCCTGTTTGACCGATTCCAGCATGGTTGGCTGTACCCCCAGCTTAATCTCGTGTCCGTGCATCTCCATGTGCGCCTCGCCGCTGGTCAACGGCTGCGCCAAACGGGTATTAATCAGGCCGAAGCCAACTGCATTCACGTTGACGTTATAGCGGCCCCATTCTTTCGCCATGGTTTTCGTCAGTCCGATCACTCCGGCCTTGCCCGAGGAGTAGCCCGCCTGTCCAGGATTCCCGTCGGTACCCGCAATCGAGGTGATGTTGACGACCTTGCGCATGACGGTCTTGCCCGCCGCCATCTCTGCCTTGGAAGCACTCCTGAGATACGAAGACGCCGCCCGCAAAATACGGAATGGCGTCACCAGATGGATCTCCAGCATGGCAAGGAACTGCTCGTCGGTGGTCTTCTGTATCACTCCATCCCAGCTATAGCCTGCGTTGTTGACGATAATGTCCAGGGAGCCAAAGGTTTCCACCGTCGCCTGAACTAGCTTATCCGGCGTCGAAGGATCTGTAAGATCTCCGGTCGAGTGCTCGACCTTGTAGCCGGCCTTGCGAAAATGATCCTCGGTTTCGCACAGCGCCTCTTCATCCAGATCATTCACCATGACCTTGGCCCCCGCGGCCGCCAATTTCCCCGCGATCGCTCTTCCGATACCCCGTCCGGCCCCGGTCACCAACGCTGTCTTACAGCAAAGACTAAATGACATTGCCTCTCACCGCCTTTCCATTCAACACTATCAGACACAGCTACTCAGGTCACGCCTGTTTTTGTGCAGTGCAGCATAACCACGTATAGAGATGCATTGCGATCTGAAAGCGGTGCAAAGAGAGGGAAGATTTTTGCCCTCGTCTCCATCCGGTTAAGCAGAGGACTTTCACCCGCATGTGGATAAATAGGCACGCATACCAAACAGTTCGGGCGGCCCGCTGGCCGCCCATCCCCGTATCCCGGCTAATTCTGTATCACTATGTCGCTACGGCGTTTAGAGGCGCTTTTCTGCTCCTGGCCACTAACCAGAGCATATAGCCAACCGTAGCTAATCCGCCCACGAACAGGAGGAGGAATAACGCAATCACCCCGATCTGCGGGCGCAGCGCCAGCGCTCCCAGGTTTACATAGGGCTTCAGGTAAGCCAGCCGCAGTAGATAGCGCAGGCAAACCATCAGGAAGAGCGTGACCACCGACATCGCGATGCCGGCATATACCAGCCAACTGGGCTTCTCCGCCAGGCTTCCCAACAGAATCAGCAGCATCGCGGAGATCACCGACAGCAGCGCCAGCCCGAAGACCGCTCCGCCCAGCGGGTCCAGCAACAGCGCCAGCGCGGTAGCTCGCGGAATCGCCACCAGCAGCCACATCCCAAGCAGGAACTGCAACCCCGTACACACCGCGAATACCAGCGCCGCGCGCTGCACGATCCACCGTCCGTATTCCGCGTCCACCTTCATCTTTCGCATGCCCAGTTGCGCCAGGATGGCCGAGAACAGGGCGATTGCGCCGTTCACCATGTGGAGATATCGCGGAATCAGGCTGTGGTCGCCAAGATTCAAATTCCATCCGTTCGGGTGGGCGCGATACATCGCCAGCCAGCGCTCGGGTGTCTCCAGCAGCGTCATATTGTTGACGAAGATGAACGCGACGCCGAGCAGCACGCAGAGTGAAACTGCCAGGACGCATCCGCTGATGCCCGTCCCCTTCTCCGCCGTGTAAGAAAAGTAATAAAAGCCGTAGTAGGCCACCATCACCAGCAGAATCACCGACAGCCACAGGACGCCGATCAGGATTGAACTGGCATAAAAAAAGGTGCCGAAGAGCACCTGGACGAACAGCAGAGCGGCAACTCCCAGTGTCACGGTGAAAGCCAGAAATACCGGCAGCATGGTTGCCAGATCGCTCGCCAGCCGTCGCGAGTACAAATGTGAGGCGTGCCGCCCGCGGAGGTAGTTCCACAGCGCCCAGAGGCCGCCTCCAAGAGCGCAGTTCATCGCCGCTAGGTGCAGCGTGAAAACCACCAGCAGCAGTGCGGTGAACAACCATACCGGGCCGGGCAGCGGCAAAGGATCGACGTGAGGAATCGGAATCGACGGCATCAGCGCACCTCCACTCGTGGCTGGGCTGGTTGCACCAATTGCGAATGAGTGTTGCCGGTTGGCATCTCCGGGGGCGCAGCCTTGTGCGGCAGCGGCTTGCCGGCTTCGTGCGAAATGTAAAAGGCCAGTGCTGCGGCCTGGTCATCCGGGGCATTAAAGTTCGGCATATTGGGGCTCATTGCGCCCAGCGCCGGAAACATCTCCTGCACCTGGCTGGGAGTCTGATTTTCGAAGTCTCCCCGAAGCGGCCGGTAGGCTCCATTGACGCTGTGGCAGTGTCCGCAGCGGGCCGCAAACACCTGCTTGCCGATCTCCAACCGATTCCCGTCCGTGATGTCGAAATGCCACGCGGGATCCAGCGAAGCTAAATAGCTGCCCAAGGCTTTGCGGTCTTCTTCATTGCCCGCAAACGGAGGCATGGTCCCGTGCATCATGGGAAGGTGTTGCAGAATATCGGCCGCGAACTCGGCATCCCAGCCATCAACGCGCCGCCTCATGCCGCGATATCCCCCCGGCGCGTGGCAGCTTCCGCATTGCAGGTTGAAGAGATTTTCTCCGTAGGCCGCACTCGCCGCGTTTTCCGTCAGCAGGAAATTCGCGGTATGGATCACGCCCGTGGTCTGCAGCGCCTCTACCTCCGCGGCGCGCAGGTCGTTGGCATAAACCACCTGGTTGATCACCCAGGGCTTGCGCACAAATTCGCGCAGATACTCGCCTGCGCCAATCATTCCCAGCCCGCAGATCACCAGCAGCGCCACCACGGGAGGCCGCATCCAGCGCGGCTTCCACACCCCGAACACCAGCGCAATCGCCAGCGCCAGCAGGGTAAAGCCCATGCCGCCACGAACCGCGTGACGCACTCCGGTCAGCACTCCGTTCAAATAGGCTCGCGAGAATTGAGGAAAGCGCGCAAAGTACCACCACAGCGTGAATGGCAGCACCAGCGCTCCGCCCACGATCCACAGCGCCGCCCATCGCGCCACTTTCTCGCGGCCCTCCTGCCGGGGCAGGGTAATGTAGCCAAAGATGCCGGCAAGAATCACGCACACGGCCGTGCGCGCCAGCAGCGAGGGCAGGAACGTGGGATTGAACATTCCATCCCAGAAGCTGTGCGTCTCAATCCAGCGCCCGGGCGTAAGCATGAAGGTGAGAATCCCGTTGATGACGAACAGGCTCATCCAGGCCGCGACAAAATAGATCCAGCCCACAATCTGATGATCGCGCGCCGATAGGCTATCCCAGGTTCTGTAGTAGATGATGGCTGCCGCGATCTCCACAAAGAAGAAGACCCACTCGATCGCCCATGCCCACACGAAGGTGTGGATCAGCGTCGAGGTCGCCTCCGGGCTCACCAGTCCAATCGTGAACCAGATGCCAACGCCGCTGATGGCGCCGAATACAAGGGTAAGCAGGGCAAAAAACCTGGAGTGGCGGCGGCAGTACTCAAGCAGCACCGCGTCCTTCTGGCGCCGAGCCAAGCTCTCGGTTACGACGAGAAAGAAGCCGCCGCCGACCGCAAAGTGCGAGACGAAGACGTGCAGCACCGCGACCAGCGCGATCAGCATTCCGCCTGGAATCGCCAGTTGCCAGTGTGGATAGTTCAAGACTCGTACTCCTGGCCAAGCATAATGACAGCTACTCTATTTTCTACGCTGCCCAGCACTGAAATGCAACGGAATGCAACGTAGAGAACACGCGCGAGCCGACTCATCCCGGTGCGGGCGCACTAGGGATGAGTCGTATCTTTCGCGCAGCCTGATACAGCGCACAAGGAGGCGCTGATTACGCTTGTCAGGAGTGCTTCGCGGCTAGCTGAAGAATTCCGCGTTCTTTGCCACTGCGTCGGCCTTCTCGGCAGGCAGTTCTTCGACCGCGTGGATCGAGTCAGACGGGCATTCGGCTACGCACGCGGCGCAGTCGATGCACTCGGCGGGATTGATGAAAAGCTGGGTTGCGGTTTCGTGCGCGGGCTCGTCCTTGGTCGGGTGGATGGCATCGCTCGGACAGGAATCCAAACAAAGATCGTCTTTCTTGCAGGTGTCAGTAATCACGTAAGCCATTGAAATCTCCTTTTGCGCTACTCCGGGTTCGGCGAATCTCAAGCTGCGAAATCTCGCCCGCGCGCAGATTGATCATAACTGGTTTCTATACCCGGGACTCTGTGATTTTTGTCACTTTTTGACGCGATCGACCGCAAAAAGTCAGCGGACCATCGCCCGCAGCCCCTCCGGAGCCTGACCCTGCTCGCGGAGCCGGCGGAGACTGAGCGCATCGTGGCGCTTGGCCAGCCGCACTCCGCTCCCGTCCGTCACCAGTTCGCAGTGGAAGTACTCTGGAGTTGGCAGCCCCAGCGCCCGTTGCAGCAGGATCTGCCGCGCTGTCGAGCGCAGCAGATCCTCGCCGCGCACCACCTCGCTTACCTGCATCGCCGCGTCATCCACCACCACCGCCAGTTGGTACGCCGGAACATCGTCGCGCCGCCACACCAGGAAGTCGCCGAAGTCGCGCCCGGCCTCAAACCACTGCCGGCCCATGCGCCGGTCCACAAACTCGATTCGCGTTCCGTCCGGCACGCGGAAGCGCCAGTTCACCCCAGCCGGCGACGCGGCCATCCGCCGTTGGGCGCGGCAAGTCCCCGGATAGAGCGGCTCATCGTTGTCATCGTGAGGCGCGCTGGCCGCCAGCGCCAGCTCCTTGCGCGAGCAGGAGCAGGGATAAATCCACCCTCCGCGCAGCAACCTCTGCCATGCGTCCAGGTAGAATACGCGGCGCTCACTCTGCACATAAGGCCCAAACGCCCCGCCAACATCCGGACCCTCATGCCAGTCGATCCCATACCAGCGCAAGTCTTCGAGCATCGCTTGCACAAACTCAGCGCGGCAGCGCTGCGGGTCCAGATCTTCGTTGCGAAAGATCAGCACGCCCGCCTGTTCCCGCGCCCGCTCAAACGCCTGCCAGAACGTGCGCGCATGGCCCAGGTGCAAGTACCCGGTCGGCGAAGGCGCAACGCGTCCGCGATATCCGTGAGCTGTGGCCATCGCCGTAATTCTATCGCGGGACGTTTGGACGCGTGCCGTTAACTTGCGGGACCCATGATCCCTGAATGATCTCCTGCTGAAGAATCTTCGCCTCGAAACAACTGTACTGCCAGAATTGCAAGGCACAGCTGAACCAGCGCAAAGACCGCGAGTGCAGAACGGAATCCGTGCTTTAGCAATAGCTCAAAGGCCAGGGCGCCCAGGCCGAAGCCGCTGAATAAGCAAAAGGCGTTCATGCCCATGGCGAGGCCCCGCCGAGATGGATTGAGCGAAGTAATGATTCCGGCCAAGAGGGGGTGGCTCATGTCGTATCCCAAAGAGAGAATCGCAATGATCACCGCCGGCCAGAGTAGTGGTGTCCGTGGAATGAGCGCGGCGCAGCACAGGGCGGCAATCAGGATGCCGGATGGGATGATGCGCTTTCTCCCGATCCGATCCGCGACACGTCCGATGATCGGCCCAAACAGCATTCCTGGGACGCCATAGCCCAGCAGGGCCAGGCCGATCCCTTCATCGCCGAGATGATATCGCTCCGAGAAATATAGACCAAGCCAGGTGAAGACTCCGGAATGGAACATGCCGTTGAGAAGGATATAGGCATACGCTTTCGCTCCTCTTGAACTGGTAAAGAGCGACCAGTATCCCGCGATCACCTTACCGGGGCTCAACGGATGTGCGGCGATTGCGCCTTCGAGAAACTGACGAAGGCGAATTGCGAGGGCCAGAACGACCGCACTGAAACCAGCTGTGATAAGAAATTCTGCGCGCCAGCCGATGATGGGATTTAACAAGGCCCCGAGGGTTGACCCGAACGCCATGCCTCCGGCGACCGCACCGAACAACCACCCGATGGCACGGCCACGTTGTTCATAAGGAAACAAATCCCCGAGAAGAGCCAAGGCGATTGGTAGGATTCCCCCGCTTGCGATCCCGCCTAGCAGGCGCCATATCATCAACTGTGTCGCGGTATAAGATGTCGCCACACCGGCGATCGACACGACCATCAGCCCCAGCAGCGCGAGAATAACCGGCTTCCTGCCAACCCGGTCAGAGATCGGTCCATAGAACAGAGTCGATATGCCATAGGGCAGCATGTACGCAGGAACGAGCAGGCCAAGAAAATCCGTTGACTCGTGGAACTGGATTGAGAGCGCCGGGATGAGCGGGGCAACCAGATAGGCCTGGAAGAATATGAGAAAGGCCGCTGCTGACATGACACGCAGCACCGCTTCACGCTTGTTATCCGAATCGCCTTTTGGGCTGAACCCAACCTCCGGGTATGCCATTCTGGCTGGGCTCTCCTCTAAATTCTGCGCCGTCTGCATATATTCTCCTGCTTCATATTCGAACTTTTTCACAAAACAAAACGGCTCACGCTGATTGCCGTGAGCCGCTCGGGAAATCGCTGCTAACTTAAGAGCCTAACTTCGATTCTTAGCCGCCATTTCCGAACCGACCACGGTGATCCGTACGTGCGCTACACACGCCTGTACGGCCAGCGATACGGTTAGAAGATTAGCGACCAACATGTGTTTTACAGTATCAGCACTCTAACGCTGGCTTCAATCCTTTTCCACAATTTCCCGTGCCACGCCCACAGCGGTCAATATCTCGGCGAACGAATCGATGGCGAACAAGCGCTTGTGAATCTCGTCCACCTTTACTGTCGTGTTCAGCACCTCGGCAACACTGAAATCCCGAATCTCGCAGCCGCCGGAGAGCACGTTCGTACACTCCTGCTGCGAGGACGCAACGCCGGAGCCGTACACCTTCACCGCACCGTCCTGCCGGATCAAGCCGAACTCAAAGGTGTACCAGTACAGCCGCCCCATGCGTTCCAGCTTCTCTTCGCTCTCCATCGCGTAGCAGATCGCGCCCGTACTCGGCGACCGCATCGGCAAAGCTCTGATTGGCAAACATCGGAAGATGCCCCAGCGCGTCGTGCAGTATGTCCGGCTCCGGCGTGTAGTCCATCGACTCGCGGCTGCGCAGCCAGGTCGTGGTCGGAAACTGCCTCGCCTCCAGCATCTCGAAGAATGCCCGCGAGGGCATGAAGCCGGAAACCGGCTGCACCCTCCATCCGGTGCGCTTCTCCAGCCGCTCGCTCACCTCGGCCAGATGCGGAATCCGCTCCTGCTCCAGCCCGAGTGCGTGCCAGCCTTCCAGGTATTCGCGGCAGGCGCACTGCTCCAGTTGCGCCATGCGCCGCTGCCACCAGTTCGCTCCAGAGCGCGTGCTGATCGGATGTGTATTTCGTGTAGTCCTGTTCGATCAGAAATGGTTTTGCCGCGACCAGTCCCGCTATGCTCCAAGCTCCGCATCGCTCACCTCACCCGCCCCACTCGACACGGGATCTACTGATCCGGGATGATCGCTGACGATGCGCACAACGCGGATGCGGCGGAATAACCCTGCGGGCATTGCTGCCGAGCGCGTGCCATTCCGCGCCAAACTTGTTAGGCTGTCTCTCGGAGACTCTCCCATGTCTAACTTCAACGATCAGCCCGAGATTCGAATTCAGAACTCCGACGATTATCGCGAAGGCTATTCCAACAGCGTGCAGGTCCGCATGAGCGTGTGGGATTTCTTTCTCGCCTTTGGAAAGGCTGTTCCGGGCAACGGCCCAGGCATCGACCTGCTCAATTTTCAGGGAATCTATTTGAGCCCGCAGCAGGCCAAGGCGCTCTCGCTCATGCTCCAGCAGAACGTGGCGAACTACGAGCAGACCTTCGGCGAAATCAAGCTCGATCCGCAGTTCGCGCAGAACGGTCCCATCCACTAGATCCATGCCGCCGGAAGACACCGCACGCATCCGCCGCAGGCTCGCCGGCTCCGGCCCTGCTTGGTTTCGGAGCCATCTTCGCCGCGCTCTGGCTGGTGCATCTTCCGCTGCTTCGCCTGCCCTACTTCTGGGACGAGGCCGGATACTTCATTCCGGCGGCGCGCGACATTCTTCTCACCGGCGATCTGATTCCGCACACCACCCTCTCCAACGCGCATCCGCCGCTGGTGATGCTGTGGCTGGCCCTGTGCTGGAAGCTCACCGCCTACTCGCCGCTGGTGACGCGCACGGCCATGCTGCTGGTGGCGGCCTTCGGCTTCACCGCGCTCTGGCTGCTGGGGCGGCAGCGTGGCCAGCGCTCCGGTGGCGACGGCGACCGTGGTGCTCACGGCGCTGTCGCCCACGGTGTTTTCGCAGTCGGTGATGGCGCAGCTGGATATTGCCGCCTTCGCGCTGGTGCTGTGGACGCTGTATTCGCACCTCCGCGGACGGCGCTGGCAGGCGATTGCCTTTGCGGCCCTGGCGGCGGTGGCAAAGGAGACCACGGTGGCCGTGACGCTTACGCTGTGCTGGCGCCGACCTGCTGGGCTGGTTCGCTTACCGCTGGTGGCCGGCGGTGGCCGGCGAAGTGGTGCCTGCCGCGGCGCACTCTGGCGCAGTGCGCCGCATACCTGCTGGCGCTGCTGCCGCTGGCGGGATGGTATGCGTATCACTTCCACCGCACCGGCCACGTCTTCGGCAATCCCGACTACCTGCGCTACAACGTGGGAGCCACGATCACGCCGCTGCGCATTCTGCTGGCCGGACTGATGCGGCTCTGGCACGTGAGTCGGATACATGAACCTGTTCGTGCTGACCGTCGGCGGCGCTGCTGTTGCTGTGGAACGCGCGGCGTCAGCCCACATCGCCAGGGCTGGAGCCTGCTGCAGAGGCGGTCTGCGCCCGGCCATCGCGCCCAACGTGCAACTGCTGCTGGGGCTGGTGGTGCTGGCGCAGGTGGTGGAGTTCTCCGTGGTCGGCGGAGCGCTGCTGGCGCGCTACATGATCCCGGCGATTCCGCTGGTGGTGCTGCTGGCGGTGAATGTGCTGCGACGCTACGCGCCGCGCTGGCAGTGGTGGATCGCCGGATGCGCCGCGGCGTTTCGTGGCCGCGCTGTTCTTCAATCCGCCGTGGTTCATCTCGCCGGAGGACAACCTGACGTGGGCCAGCTTCGTGCGCATGCATCAGCAGGCGGCGCGCTACGTGGAGCAGCACTATGCCGAGGATCGCATTCTTACCGCGTGGCCGGCCTCGGATGAATTGAATCGTCCGTTCCTCGGCTACGTTCGCAAGCCGCTCAGCGTGGTGCGGCTGGAGAACTTTACCGCCGAGGAGATTCTGCGCGCCGCAGCAGCAGCCGGAGAGCTTCGACGTGGTGGTGGCGTTCTCCACCAAGTACGAGCCGCCGCGCGGATTCTTCCAGCACATTCCGGGATGGACCAGCCGTGCAGACGCGCTACTTCGACTTCCATCAGGATCTGCCGCCGGCGGCGATTGCGCGCCTGCTGCATGGGCGCATCGTCTGGCAGGATGCGACGCCGGGCGAGTGGATTGCGGTGATCGAGATCGACAAGATGCGCGATGCGCGGAAGCTCAAAGTTTCCGAGGTTTCAACTTCGCAGCTTTCAACGTGGTCGCGGCCAACGTGGTCGCGGCGCCAAGAAAGTATTGGCGAGTTGAGCAATCGTCTGGCAACTCCCGGACGATTGGCACTTCAGTAACCATTCTCTGCCGCACCATTACCCATTGTGCCAATGGCCTTCCAGTGGGCGCGCTACGGATCGAGCGATGCACGGATGCGGAGCTGGCTGTTGCCCTCCAGCTTCGAATCGTGTCATGAGCACCTTGCTGACTCTCGAATTCCAGTGCACGAGCCAGTTTCTGCCCAACTCGGTCGATGTGACGAGCATCACACCCAGCACGTCAAAGTGCATCACTTCATGAAATGGCTGTGACGCAAGGCCGAGTCGGCCTATGGAGGGAAGATATGCGGAAAGTGCTTTTGTTTGCCACACTTTTACTCGGTACGCTCGCCTGGGCCCGGACCGCCGACAACGGTGCAGCCGACATGCAGGGTGCCAACAACGACTGGTACAACCAACAATTGGCAGCGCAGGTTCAGCAGTTCGAGCGCATCGCGGACGCAATTGCGCCGACAGAGGCGACGTCCGAGCAGGGCGGTGCCCAGCCCGGAAGCATGGCCGCCGCATCGCAAGCTGCCAACGAGGATTGGTACAACCAAAAGCTGGCGGCTCAGGTGGACGATTTCATCCGCATCGCGGCTGCAACTGCACCGTCGGGAACGCAATAGTTCCGCGCTCGGTTGCAATACATTCCGGGCTCAGCCCCGGAGACGAGTCTCCGGGGCTGAGCGCTGTCGGGTGGCCCGTGTCGAATGCGGGCCACAGCTTTGCCTGGCATAACCCACAGCTCTGCTTTGTTGGAGTCGTTGTTGGACATGGTTCTCCACTTTTATTCGCCCTCAGTTTGACCCGCGCTTGCTCTGGTCTCATACACTGAATCGTTCGCAGTTGGCGTTCGCGCCGCTGCATGTGCTCACAGATTGAGCGAGCGGCCCCGGCCTCCGCAAATCTTCAGAAGACTTAAGGCTATCCCTTTGACATCCAGTGATTTGACATCCACCCTGAAGCAACCCCCGAAGCAATCAAGAACCCGTGCGAGCGCGAAGTCTCCGGTCGAGGTTCCCGCCGAAGACGTAACCCGCGAGTGGAAGAGCGCGCTGGCGCGCTTCCAGAAGCACGCCCGCATTCCCGGCTTCCGCAGCGGCAAGGTTCCGGCGACGCTGATCCGCAGCAAATTTGCCGACGAGATCAAGTCGGAGGTGGTGGAGCATCTGATGCCCGCCGCCTTCCGCGAGGAGACGAAGAAGCAGAACCTGATTCCGATTGGCCAGCCGCGGGTGGTGGAGCTGGAACTGGAAGAGGAGAAGCCGCTGCGCTTCAAGGCGGTCTTCGAGGTGCTGCCGCCGTTCGAGGTGGACGGCTACAAGGAGATCAAGGTCGCGCACGAGGCCGGTCGACGGTCAGCGACGAAGAGGTGCGAGAAGACGATCGACGCACTGCGCGAGCAGAACTCGACCTACGTCAACGTGGACGAGGATCGCGGCCTGGCCGACGGCGACTACGGCTCGGTGGCGTTCAAGAGCACCAGCCAGGAAGAGGGCGCCGAGCCGGTGGAGATGAACGACGTGCTGGTGGATATCGGCGGCAGCGAACACGCTGCCGGAGTTCAGCGAGAACCTGCGCGGAGCCAAGGCGGGCGAGACGCGGAGCTTCGACGTGACCTATGCCGAGGACTTTGGCGACAAGCGGCTGGCGGGCAAGACGCTGCACTACGAGGTCGAGGTCAAGGGCATCAAGACGAAGTCCGTGCCGGAGCTGAACGACGAGTGGGTGAAGGAGCTGGGCACAGGAGGAGATGAGCGACGCTGGACGATCTGCGCGCCCGCGTGCGCGAGGGCATGGAGCACGAAAAGAAGCACCAGACCGAGCACCGGGTGAAGGAAGAGCTGCTGCAGCAGTTGACCGACGAAGTTTCCCGATCGACGTGCCCACGCTGCTGGTGGAGAACGCGATTGACCAGCGGCTGGAGCGCGGCTTGCGCTCGCTGATCGCGCAGGGACTGCGGGCCGAAGACATCAAGCGCATGGACCTGAGCAAGCTGCGCGAGGGACAGCGCGAGGGCGCGCTGCGCGACGTTCGCGCCAACCTGCTGCTGGAGAAGATTGCGGAGCTGGAAGGCATTGAAGTCAGCGACGAGGATCTGGACCGGGAGATTGCGGCGGCGGCGCAGCAGTCCAAGCAAAACCCGCTGGCGCTGCGCAAGCAACTTGAGGAGAAGAACGGACTGGATGGATTGCGCCAGCAGATGCGCTGCGATCGCGCGCTGAACTGGCTGTACAAGCAGTCCGAGTAGGCAGGCGGAGAAATGTTTCGCAATCCACCGCTCCGGCAGAGCATCGAATAGACGGCCTGTGGGAGCGGTTTTACCGGGACCGGGGGCTTCGAGGCTTCCGGTCCGCAAAGGAGCCGGATAATTATGCTTGTGCCGATGGTGATCGAGCAGACCAGCAGGGGCGAGCGCGCCTATGACATCTATTCCCGGTTGCTCAGAGATAACATTATTTTTCTGGGCACGCCGATTGATGACAACGTCGCGAACCTGATCATCGCCCAGTTGCTGTTTCTCTCCGCCGAAGACCCGGAAAAGGACATTTCGCTGTACATCAACTCACCCGGCGGCTCGATTACGGCGGGGATGGCGATTTATGACACGATGCAGTTCATCCGTAACGATGTGGTGACGATCTGCATCGGGCAGGCGGCCTCGATGGGCGCGATGCTGCTGGCGGCCGGAGCGGCGGGCAAGCGCTATGCGCTGCCGACCTCGCGCATCCTGATTCACCAGCCGCTGATCATGGGCGGGGGAATCTCCGGACAGGCGACCGACATTGACATCCACGCGCGCGAGATTCTGCGCATGCGGGAGTTGATGAACCAGTTGATGGCCAAGCACACCGGCCAGGTGCTGGACAAGGTGGAGCGCGACACCGAGCGCGACTTCATCATGAACGCCCAGCAGTCGAAGGAATACGGGATTGTGGATGACATCATCTACAAGCACAAGTAACATGATCGGCGAAGCGGAACGTGACAGGAAGCGGCACCGGTGACTTTACTGGCAGCGGATGGTGGACGCAATATGATGCGGCTCGGTTACCATGCAGTTTGCTGAAGTGGGGTACTACGGTTACGCAGTGATGTAGACGAGCGGAATTGGGCATCTTACCGGCAGGTTCGGCCTTCCGAGTTGGTGTGCGGGAGGATTCGCGGATGTGCAAGGAGCAGGGTCTGGTTCCGGGCTGGCAGCCTGATGCAGGGACTTGCAGCTTGATTCAGGGCAGCACGCAGGGCCCAAGGCCAGCTTCTAAACAATCCGGGCGAACCGGGAAAGCAACAGGAGTTCCGTAGTGAGATCCAGGTCTGGTTCTGACGAAGTATTGCGATGTTCGTTCTGCCACAAGTCCCAGGATGCGGTGGCGAAGCTGATCTCTTCTCCCTCCGACTATCCGCGCGCCTACATTTGCGACGAGTGCGTGGCGGTCTGCAACTCGATTCTGGAGGATGACCGCAGCGAGACGCAGACCGCGGCCAGCCCCAACCATCTGCCCAAGCCGCAGGAGGTCAAGACCTTCCTGGACGAGTATGTGATTGGACAGGAGCGGACGAAGAAGAAGCTGGCGGTGGCGGTTTACAACCACTACAAGCGCATCTACATGAACCGGCAGCGCACCAGCGAGATCGAGCTGTCGAAGTCCAACATTCTGCTGATTGGCCCGACGGGAACCGGCAAGACCCTGCTGGCCCAGACGCTGGCCAAGATGCTGGACGTGCCGTTTGCGATTGTGGATGCGACCACGCTGACCGAAGCCGGCTACGTGGGCGAGGATGTGGAGAACATCATCCTGAAGCTGCTGCAGTCGGCCGACGGCGACGTGGCGCGGGCGCAGACCGGGATCATCTACATCGACGAGATCGACAAGATCGGGCGCAAGGACGAGAACCCGTCGATTACGCGCGACGTCTCCGGCGAAGGCGTGCAGCAGGCGCTGCTGAAGATTCTGGAAGGCACGGTTGCCAACGTTCCGCCGCAAGGCGGACGCAAGCACCCGCACCAGGAGTTCACCCCGGTGGATACCACCAACATCCTGTTCATTGTCGGCGGAGCGTTTGTGGGACTGGAAAAGGTGATCGAGCGCCGCATCGGCAAGCGCACCGTGGGCTTCAAGACGGGCGACGAAGCCGAGCGCGAGCAGATCGCGGTGCCGAGCCGGCGCGACGACGAGCTGCTGCAACTGGCCCAGCCGCAGGACCTGATCAAGTTCGGACTGATCCCGGAGTTCATCGGCCGCCTGCCGGTGATGGGCGTGCTGAGCGATCTGGACGAGGCCGCGCTGGTCGAGATTCTGACCCGGCCGCGCAATGCCATCGTCAAGCAGTATCAGCGGCTGTTCGAGTTTGAAAACGTGAAGCTGCGCTTCTCCGACGAAGCGCTGACGGCGATCGCGCGCGAGGCCCTGAACCGCAAGGTGGGCGCCCGCGGACTGCGCATGATTCTGGAAGAGCTGATGCTGGACCTGATGTACCAGCTCCCCGGCCAGAAGAAGATCAAGGAGTTCGAGGTAACCCGCGAGATGGTGGAACAGCGCAACGTCTCCATGCCGCGGGTTGAGAAGCAGGCTTCCTAGGCGGAGAGCCGGAATGTCTGCACGACGCCCAGCCGTCGCCGGCTGGGCTTCTGCTTTTTAGCTGGGCTGAAGCGATGATCAACAGAATCGGACCGAAGGCGGCCAGATTGGCATAGGGTACGCTGCGGCAAGCGATGTTGCGCTTCCGTTCCGTTATGGGATCGGTCTGCAAGCGAATGGCAGGACTCCAGATACGGCGGCGTTCCCGAGATTCCCGCAGCGGGCTTTGGATTCCAATTCAGCCCGATTCGGCTGGAATTGATGCAGAATGGCTTGCGAGCCAGCGCGTATTGCCGCCGATATGACGTTGTAGTAGGCTCGAAAACAATGCGTGGCCGCCAGCGGTTTGCGATCGCCTGCAATGCGGATTTAGCTGGCCACAAGGGGAAGTGAGGCTGAGTGAGCCTGATCAAAGAAAAATTCGAAACCCGCAAGCTGCCGATGATGCCGATCCGGGATGTCGTCATCTTTCCGTACATGATGACGCCGTTCGTGGTGGGCCGCGAGTCCAGCGTACGCGCCCTGGAAGAGGCTCTTGGCGGGAGACAAACGGATCTTCCTGGCCACCCAGCACGATCCCGGGGTGGACGAACCCAAGCCGGACGAGATTTACCAGGTTGGCTGCATCGTCAACATCGTGCAGAGCCTGAAGATGCCCGACGGCAACATCAAGGTGCTGGTGGAAGGAATTGAGCGGGCGCGCATCCTGCAGGTGACCGAGACCGACGGCTTCTACATGTCGTCGGTGCGGGTGAGCCGCTACACGCCGGAGATGACGCCGCAGGTCGAATCGACCATGCAGCGCGTCTCCTCGCTGTTTGAGCAGTATGTGAAGCTGTGCCAGTCGCTGAACCAGGAGACGATTGCGGCCACGCGTGCGGATGGACGACATTGGGCGGCTGAGCGACACGATTGCCGCCAATCTGCAGCTCTCGATCGAGGAGAAGCAGGAGCTGCTGGAGATCTTCGACCCGGCCGACCGGCTGACCCGCATCTCCGACGTGCTGGACATCGAGATCGAAAAGCTGAACATGGACCGCACCATCCAGTCGCGGGTGAAGCGGCAGATGGAGCGCGCCCAGAAAGAGTACTACCTCAACGAAAAGATCAAGGCCATCCAGAAGGAACTGGGGCGCGGGCGAAAAGAGCGAGTTCGACGAGCTGAAGAAGAAGATCGACACCGCCGGCATGCCGCCGGACGTGCTGGAGAAAGCCACCCAGGAGCTGAAGAAGCTGGAGGCGATGCCGCCGATGTCGGCCGAGTCCACCGTCTCCCGCAATTACCTGGACTGGCTGCTGGCGGTGCCCTGGA
Source organism: uncultured Acidobacteriota bacterium (assembly GCA_963737175.1). GTDB lineage: Bacteria > Acidobacteriota > Terriglobia > Terriglobales > Acidobacteriaceae > TOLSYN. The sequence continues at coordinate 177,884 of CAVTRQ010000007.1, forward strand.
AGAAGAAGTCGAAGGAAATCCGCGATATCGACTTCGCCGAGCGGACGCTGAACGAAGATCACTACGGGCTGGAAAAGATCAAGGAGCGCATCCTTGAGTTTCTGGCCGTGCGCCAGTTGGTGAAAAATCCCAAGGGCTCGATCCTCTGCCTGGTTGGACCTCCGGGGGTGGGCAAGACCTCGCTGGGCATGAGCATCGCCAAGGCTACGGGGCGGAAGTTCGTGCGCATGTCGCTGGGCGGAGTGCGCGACGAGGCGGAGATCCGCGGCCACCGCCGCACCTACATCGGCGCGCTGCCGGGCCAGATCATCCAGATGATGAAGAAGGCCGGGACCCGCAATCCGGTGTTCATGCTGGACGAAGTGGACAAGATGTCGAGCGACTTCCGCGGCGATCCGTCCTCGGCGCTGCTGGAGGTGCTCGATCCGGAACAGAACTTCATGTTCGTCGATCACTACCTGGACGTGGAGTACGATCTGTCGCAGGTCTTCTTTATCGCCACGGCCAATGTGCTGCACACCATTCCGAGCGCCCTTGCAGGACCGCATGGAAGTGCTGCGGCTGCACGGTTACACGGAACCGGAAAAGCTTGAGATTGCGCGCCAGTACCTGGTGAAGAAACAGCTCGAGCAGGCCGGACTGACGACGGCCAACATCCAGTTCGACGACGATGCGCTGCGCGGCATCATCCGCTACTACACGCGCGAGGCCGGGGTGCGCAACCTGGAGCGCGAGATCGGCAACGTCTGCCGCAAGATTGCGCGCTCGGTGGTTCGCGAGGGCGAGGATTCTCCGCCACGATTACGGCCGAGAGCCTGAACACCTATCTCGGAGTGATGCGCTTCCGCGATACGCCGGCCAACGAGAAGAGCGAGATCGGCCTGGTGACGGGACTGGCCTGGACCGAAGTCGGCGGCTGCATTCTGACCACCGAGGTTGCGATCATCGACGGCAAGGGCAAGCTGACGCTGACCGGCAAACTGGGCGACGTGATGCAGGAGTCGGCGCAGGCGGCGATGAGCTACCTGCGCTCGCGCTGGCAGCGGCTGGGCATTCCACGCGACTTCTACCGCAACGTGGACATCCACGTCCACGTGCCGGAGGGAGCGATCCCCAAGGACGGCCCCTCGGCGGGCATCACGATTGCGACGGCGATCGCCAGCGCACTGAGCAAGATTCCGGTGCGGCGCGACATCTGCATGACCGGCGAGATCACGCTGCGCGGCAAGGTGCTGCCGATCGGCGGACTGAAGGAGAAGCTGCTGGCGGCGCACCGCGCCGGCATTATGGAAGCGATTCTGCCGGCGGAAAACGAGAAGGATCTGGCCGAGGTGCCGGAGAACCTGCGCAAGGAGATGAAGCTGCACTTTGTGGATTCGATGGACGAGGTGCTGCAGATTGCACTCGAACAACCACTACCACTGCCGGAGACACCGGCAGCCAGCACAATCCCTGCCATTAATCCGCAGAGCGAGGGAACCGAAGCCCGGCAATAAGGACTCTCGTATCTCCTTCGCGCATTAGAAGAAGGCTCGCCGCCCGGCGAGCCTTCCTTGCGTGCAGCCGTTACCGGGAACGATCAGTAATGAAAGCGGTAGCGAAGCTCGGCGTAGAGCTGGCGCGGCAGGTTCCAGTGAAAGCCGCCGTAGGTGAGGCTGTTGTCGTACTCGACCCGGCGGTTGGTTACGTTTAGTGCGGTGAGCGAGGCGGTGAAGCGTTCGCCCCCGAAGTCCTTGCCCAGCGACAGGTCGAAGGTGGTGTGCGACGGCAGATAGTTGCCTGGATAGGGCTGGCCGGGGAAGCCGTTGCTGAATCCGGAGCCGTAGTAAACGTTGGTGGAGGCGTAGGAGCGCCAGGGGAGGGTGACGTCGCCGCCCACGTTGAGCGTGTTGCGCTGGTCATGATCGAGCGGGCACAGGTAGGGAACAGCGCCGTTGGCAAGTGGCGAACAGACGGCAACGTTATCCAGCCCTCCGGTGATGACGCCGCCGCCCTCGGCGATCTGGTTGGAGTAGGCGAGGTGAAGCCGGACACGGTGGGCGATGCGCGGCGAGCGCAGCGTGAGTTCCCATCCGCGAATCAAGGCTCGGGAGTCGGTGAGGGGAAAGAAGATGTTGGATGCTCCGATGTTGTTGTGGTCGAGAAAATTGGCGACATCGGTTTTGAAGGTATCGGCGTCGAGAACCCATCCGCGGTAAGGGATGCTGACGCCGAACTGATGCTTCTTCGTCGCGCTCACCGTGGAGCGGCAGAAAGCCGCAGCCGGGAGGTTGACACAGAGCTTCCAGCGGACCGGAGACGGTTTCGATGGGCGGCGCCTGATAGTAGTGTCCGTAGAAGGCGCGGAAGGTCCAAGCGAATTTTAGGAATGGTGACGGTGGCACCGAAGCGTGGGCTGATGGCGGACTCGGAGATGGGCGGCTCGATGGAGCTGGCCGCAAAGTTGCCCTCGGAGAAGCGCGTCGGGCGCATACCGGCCGAGAGCATCAGCCAGGGAAAGGGTTTGAATTTGTCATCGACGTAGAAGGTCTCAAGATTGGCGGTCGGGCTCTCGCCGATGGTGAAGGGAAGATTCCCGCTGCCGTCATTGAAGATGAGCGCCGAAGAGTTGGCGATCGCTCTGGTAGAAGCTGAGGAATCCAACCTGCAGATCGTTCTTCTTGTAGTTGGCGGCGAAGGTGGCTTGTCCACCGACGTAGGTGGAGGCGCGGTTCTCCGTGGTGGCGATGGGAATGTCGTGGGGATTACTCGCGTAGTCGCCGCTGTTGTAGTGGTAGAAGGGCGACACCGTGGTCAGCAGATGGGAATTGAAGGTGTGAAGCCAGGTGAACAGGACGCCGATGTCGGCCTCGGTTTGGCCGTCGCGAAGGCCGATGCTGGGGTATTGCGGGCTGAAGCCGTTGGCCGGGATCGATCCGTTCTCGATGTCGTTGGGATTCGGATCGTAGGGGATCTGGTAATAGTCGCGGCGCAGCGAGGTCATCAGGCGGAGCTGGTTGGAGGGATTGACGTTGTAGATGAAGTTTCCGAAGCCGCCGACGCCGTTGACGGCATCGTGCACGACCTGGGGAACGGGCGGTTGCAGGCCGAGATCGCTGCGGTTGCCATTGACGCTGGCGTAATAGGCGAAGCGTTCGGTGTGGCTGCCGAAGCTGAGTTCATCGTCGGTCTGGTAGAAGTTGCCGGCGGTCATGACGAGTTCGGCTTCGTTGTTGCGCTCGAAGCCGGTGCGGGGCACCACGTTGAATACGCCATAGGTGCGGTCGCCAAACTCGGCGCCATAGCTGCCGCGATTGACTTCGACGTAGTCCAGGTCCTTGGGATCGAACTGTGGGCCCAGATTCTGCGCGATGGCGGTGTTGATGATGGGAATGCCGTCGAGGAGCCAGGTGATCTGGTGGCCGCCGCGCATGTGAAGCATGTCGTGAGTGACGTAGGTGCCGGGGACGTAGTCGGTGATCATGGACATGCTGTTGGTGCCGTCGGCGCCGGGAGTGCGCTCGATGTCGAGGCCGCTGACGAGGGTTATGGGAGTGAAGCTGTCAGTGGGCAGGACTGCCGGCGAGGCGGAGACGGTGACGTTTTCACTGTGCCGTGGCCACCTGCAATTGGAGGTGAACGACGGGCACGGAGCCCGAGATGACGATGAGATCCTGTGAGATCTGCGCGAAGCCTCGACTGGCGGCGCTGACGGAGTATTCGCCGAGCGGAACGGCGTTGAATTGAAATTCACCGTCAGCGTCGGTGGTGGCGCTTTTTTCCCAGTCCGAGGACTTGGCTTTCAGCGTCACCGCGGCGTCTGGAATCGGGCGATGCTGGGGGTCGTGCACAACTCCGCGGACGGCGCCGTAGACGTTGGCGAAGGCGGCAATGCTGGTCAGAGGCAGGGCTAGAAGAATGGCGATGAAGGTAGTCTTGTACTTCAACAAAAAGAGAACTCTGCGTGACATCACTCTTTCTCCTGGATCGCGCACAGCCGGGCAGGCCTGGCGATCGGGCACGGTGCTGCTGCTCGACGAACCGGGGACGGGTCGGCAGCAAGCCCTAAGCGGTGCAGGCCAACACAACGTCCCAGATCGTTTTATTTTTGATTTCAGCTAGAGCGGCAGACGTGGAGGGCCGCGTCCTGATTTGCGGATTCGGCTAACGGAGACGCCGAGAGCAGCCTCGGTATGAGCGAAGAAATCTCCGTCTGGCAGAGCCATGGTGAAGAACTTCTTCGCCTCGGCTGCGCAGGAGCGATAGAGCACGGAGCCCTGTAAACGATAAGGGCATTGCGGAGAGTTCGAGTGAAAGCCGGGAGTGGCATCATCTGTTTGCCGCCCCATGCAGCAGGTGCAGCCATGATGCTTGCCATGACTACGGCAGCAGAGAGGCAGATCCAGCTCCGTTGCGCCCAACACCGCCGGAGCCACATAGCCCCAGAGGATGACCATCAGCACGAGATTGGCAAGGCTGCGCCGCATTTTTTACAGGCTCGACATTAGCACACTGAATGGTAGCGTGAGTGAAAGACTGCGAGGAGGGATGCATCCATTGCACACAAACACAAGTTGGCAGCCGTTGCGCGCTGTGCGACACTAATTCTGCCCGGAGCACGGAGCCCGTGAGCAGTGCCTCAGCACGGCGTAAGCTTTCCGTAAGCTCCGCACGAATGGCAACTTCGATTCAAAGCCGGGATGGCGAAACTGGCAGACGCAGCGGACTTAAAATCCGCAGACCAGAAATGGTTGTGGGGGTTCAAGTCCCCCTCCCGGTACCATGTTTTCAGTGAGTTACGACCGATGTAGTCCAGTTGTAGTCCAAACTGGCGAATAGCCGCATAAAACGCGGCCTTTCCTACAGTGCTCCCGATGCATTTTTGAGCATCCCGACGACATTCTTGTTAGCTTCGCGCTGTGTCTCCGGCACCGCCCCGCCATAGATGTCCATCGTTGTTGTGATGCTCGCATGCCGCATCAATTCACGTTGCACACTGATAGGCGCCCCGGTGGCATCAAGCCAAGTACGGTAACTATGGCGAAGATCGTGCCATCCGATCCGTCCCAGTCCCGCCTTGATGCCTGCCGGCGCAAGCGCCCAGTCTTGTGCTGCTTGGGCGTGGATCGGCTTCTTGCCGAGCTTTGCTGAGGATGCAAATACCCAGTCCTCTTCATGAGTGAACTGACTTTGCTCCTTCCACCTCTTCAAGACTTCCATCACCGCAGGATCGAGCGGCAACTTCTGTTTGGAGAAGCGAGTTTTCACGTCATCGACCCGCCCGCGCACCACGGCGCGTTCGACACTCAGCATTTGATTGTCAAAGGAGATGTCGCGCCAGATCAATCCATCAAACTCGGAACAGCGAAGCCCGAGTGCCCCTGCGAGAACCGCCATCGTGCGGTACGGTTCCCGCAAGAACGACAAAAGGTGGATGAACTGCGAGAACGTCAGGTTCTTCGGTTGCTTAACGCGCTTACTGGCACCTTCTATTTTGACCAGCTCCATCGGATTTCTTCCGACAGGAACTTTACCGAGAAGCATAGCGTACTCGAGGAGAACCGATATCACACCACGAATATGCACTTTCGACTTCGGCGCCGCGACGAGTTGCTTGAGCCACTGTTCAACAACGTATGCAGAGTTCATCATGTCTGCAACCGGTGTCGTACCCCACCGCGGCTCGATGTGATTCTTGAGTTTGGAAAGGTATCCGTGACGCGTTGAATATCTCTCGGGCATCCTCTCTTTCTTATACTTCACGATCAGCTCACTCATTAGCATGCCGCTTTTGGTAGTCTCCAACTTGGCATTCACCTTGGCACGCATTTCGTCGGTTGCGCGCTTCAGCTTTGCTGCGGTGGAAAGCTCGTCAGCGGTCCCCAGGAGCACGGACCGGCGACGCCGGTCCGCATCCCTGAAGCGGAAATAGTACTTTCCTGTGTTCACGTGGAACTCGACGGTGCCACGCTGATACCGCACCCGCTCAATTGACATAAACAGTCTCACGGTCCGAGCGCGGACAGTTAGCGTTCATGATCCCGCGAAGGTGCTCATCGAGCGCAGACTTCGAGAACAACCACGTCTTGCGCTGTGTGCCGACGCCGAGCGGTATGCCCGGAAGTACCCCGTTCCGTGCCCATTCTTGTAGCGTGCGGTGCTTGACGTGGAGGTACCCAGCCGCTTCGCGGCTGGTCATGTATTCGTACGGAACGTCCTGCAATGGTGTGTACGGCGGCGGATAATCTGCCACTATGGTGGCAATGGCTTGGGCACTCACTGCTTTCCGCCATTCGCGTTCTTGGATCCGTAATACGCGCGGGTGGTCTCTACGTCAGAGTGGTGCATGAGGCACTTGGCTTTGGCTAAAGCTAAATGCCAACGATCAGCGATGTCTTCGATCATCATCATCACCGGAGCCCCAGACTTTACCAGGCATGCTGTGCGGCGCGTGACAGGCTCTCTGACTGGAAAGAACCGGGCGAGAGAACTCCATGATTTCAATCCGCCGATCTGCTTAATCACAGCAGCATCTGCTCCTGCACTCACGAGGCGAGTGAAGAACGTATGACGTAACGTGTGCCAGCTCAGGCCGTGAACGCCGATCTTCGGACCCAGGATCGCAAGCTGATGGTTCACGCGATAGAACAATCTCTCGCGGCGCTCGCCGAACACATACTTCGAGTTCGGATCGCATTGGAGGTTGAGTAGAACGGTGAGAACTTCCGGCACGATCGGGATGAAACGCGCTGAAGCGCACCTGCCTCCTGGAACTGTGATCTTGAGATTGTTGAGATCTACATGATCCCAGAGGAGATCGCACGCCTCCGAGCGACGAAGGCCGGTGTTAAGGACGAGCTTTACGAGGTCATGAAGGTACTTGGTCGTCGGGGCCTCGCTGGTGAACTTCAGGAGAGACTGGACCTTAACTTCGTTGAGAGGCTGAGAAACGGAAGAGGTGGAACCTGTGGTGCTCATAATTTACTACTCCTTTACGCGGGGTCTCCGCGCTCGGTTCTAACGTTATGACGGGTGGTTAGATCTGTATTGATCGCGCTGGTACGTTGTACCAAGGCGATCTGTTCGAATCGCCACACGTCTGACTACTCAGGGTGATTTCCGTTCATCAAATATCCGTGTGCGGAATAGTTCTTACGTGTGATCCTGAGGTCAGAATGCCGCAGGTTCTGTTCGACTTCGACTTCGGTCACTAACATGTTGCATAGCGAAATGTTGGCGGCCGATTGATGGCGACCGATAGGATGGAGGATCACTCGGACCCTCTTGCAGATTGAGCACATCTTGGAACTCCTACCGCGGTTTTTCCGCGACTTGATTGAGGTTTGCATTGTTCGTGGTTGCTGCCAAAGTGATCGCTAAGGAAAATCTCACCGCCCCGGCAAAGGCCACTCAGGGTCATCACTCGTCACTAATCGAGCGCCGCTGAATATGGCGTAGAGGTAGCCCGCGCAAAACCATTGCCGGCACCGCTCCGGTGAGAGCAATGGTTCGGGCTTTGACTTGTCCGTCGAGCAGGACGTTGAATTCATCGTGCTCATCCTTCCGGAACCGAGGTTGGTGTCTTCTGATTTACAAATTCCATGGCTGCAAAATAGCCCTGGGCGAGTGTGGCGTCGTGGAGCTTGAAGTAGTTCTTCGTGGTGGAGAAGCTAGAATGCCCAAGCAAATCCATTAGGATCATGTCTTTGATATGAGTGTTTGCGAGCCTTGTGGCGAAGCTGTGACGCAGCCTATGGATGTTAATGTGTTCAAGACCGAGTCGCTTGCACCAGGCTCCGAGTGTGTATTCCATCGCGCGGGAACTCATCCGCTGCTTTCGTTCGGACAGAAACAACGCCGGGTCGGCGTCGGTGCGGGTTGCGAGATACTCGGCATAAAGCACCAGAGTCTGGTCATCTACGAAGAACGTGCGGACCTTGCTGCGTTTTCCAATAACCTTTCCAGTTCCGCCGGCATGTTCCGACTCGATCTCCATTTCAATAGCAATCGTGTCACGGTCGAGCTGGCGCATCTCCGAGAGCCTCAGACCTGTGGCCAGAAACAGGACAATCAAGAAGCGGTCTCGCAGAGACGTGATGCCGCTAGTAAGTAGATCGAGCTTGATATCATCCACTGGCTTTGGATCATCATTCCTTTTCCATTTGCGAATGAGATCGCTGACCGGGGTACGCAGCTTCGGGTTGGTGGTGGCGCGCAGGTACTTCATGTAGCCGGAGACGGCAGCCAGACGACGAGCTATGGAAGCATCGGCAATACCGACGCGCCCGAAGCGTGGATTCGGCTTCTGCTGCATGTGCTCGATATAAAGATTAATGACCGCGTGATCCACCTGCGTGATGCGGCGGATGCCGCGCTCATGCAAGAAGGCCTCGAACAACTTGAGATCACTGCGATAGGATTTGATGGTTTGCGGACTCGCGTTCTTCAGTGTCCGCCAATGGTTGAGAAATGGTTCAAAGTCCACAGAGGGACCTCCCGTGTTGGATGAATGTGATAACTGCTTGAAAAGTTAGGCTGGTGAGAACGTGGCGTGTAACTCGGATTACACGCCACGTTCCCTGGGCATTGCTTATGCCTTTTTGCGGCAGTGTTCGAGGAATTCTGCCGGGCTGAGGGCCTTCTTGCGCGGCGCAGACTTGCGATCCTCCTTGGAGCGTTTCATCGCTTCGTCATAGCCGCGGCGCGCTACTGCGGTTTCGACGCGCGCATACCCACACATGGCTTCGAACGTGGAATGGCCGAGAGCGGTCATGACAGTCGAGGCGTTGGCCCCACCGGACACGAGGTTTGTGGCCATCGTGTGGCGCAAGCGATGGGTGGACCACTGCTCAAATCCTGTGTCGTTCATCTTCTTGCCGCGGTTCGTCTTGCACAAGACGCGATTGAACTCCTGCCCGAGCGACTGGGGATTGGAGACGTTACCGAGGGTATTGTGCAGGAGGCGATCGTGGGCACAGTCGGGATCGCGCTCTGCGAGCCACTCTTTCAGATACTTCTTGGTCTTTTCCCCAAAGAATACCCAGCGTTCCGTCATCGTCTTGTTTGGCAATTGAATGAAGATGCGCTGCCCGGTCTCATCCACGTCCTGAAGTCGGATGCGGCAGATTTCGCCAATCCGTGGTCCGCTTTCCTCTCCAATAGCCGCAGCCAGCCTCAGACGGGCGTTCCCGCGTGAGATGAGCATTTCCCAAGAGTCGGACATCTCCTCAACTTCCAACGGGCGCGGAAGCCGTTTCGGCTGTGCCTTGCGGTGGAACAGCGGAATGACCGGATTGGCAGATTTGCGGTACCCCATGGCAATGGTCCATTTGAAGAAGGTGGACATCGGCGAGACGCTCTGCGTTATGCCACGTCGACCGCTCTCAGCTCCCCAGGCGAGAAACTGGGTGACAATCGGCGGCGTCACGGCCTCGAGAGAGTCGAGGCCTTCACGGTTCAAGAATTCGAAGAAGTGTCCCAAGTGCTTGCGGACGCTGTAGAGATCACGGTAATGCAATGCTGCAAAGCCACCCAGATATTCGCGACCGATGGCCTGGAACACACCCCAGCAACGCTGGAAGTACTGCTCCTGCTGGTAGACTCCGTAGTGCTTGGAGTCCAAGAAGTAAAGACCGTTGATCGGGCGCCGTTCGGCGCGTCCAAGGAACTCCTGACCGCAACCGCAGCCGCAAGTCAAGGGCCGGTTTCCCTTCGTGCGCCGCCGAACCCAGCACTCGCCACAGCATGTCAGGTAGTCTGCACGGCGGTCATAACGACCCTCCGGAACAAAGTTGTTACAGTCCGGAGCTTCACACTTGTGCTCATTGGGACCAATATAGCGGCCAGCGCCGTCGGCCTTGAGAGCGGAGGCGCATTCAGGCTTGCCGCAGAATGGGTACTTGGCACCTGGCCAAGTTTCATGAGCAGGAACAGGCTCGTTGCAAACTCCGCAGAGCCGCTCGCCGACCGCATATTTATGGATCATGTCTTCGTATGTCATTGAATTCTCCGTGAAGCCGTATTCTTGTAAGCCTCGATCAAGCGATAGAGGTCAAGTGAATCAAACCGTTCCTCGCCGGCAATCCTGATGGTCAGGAGCTGTCGAGTGTTAATGAGCTGTTGAACTTTGTCGTCACTGAGCTGAAGGACCGCGATAACCTCATCGCGCACCATCAATCGACGTTGAATCGAAGAACTGGGCATAAACCCCTCCGCGCTACGTGTCATGTGAACGGGAAGGTCTAGGAGGGTCCGCAAACTTTGTGCGCGACCTGCTTCGTGAAACCTTTTTCGTTCTGACCGCAGAATGCAGCACGGATGTACCGTTGCCAAAGAAAGCACGTTTCGACCAATGTTTATGCTAGTTCTGTGCATTTTCGCATCTTGGTTGGCAGGCGTTGTATTCCAATTGGAATGTAACTAAACATGGGACTTTCTATTCCGCTTGGAATACATTATTAGTTGCCAGTATTTCAACGAGGTGACTAGGTGAGCGGAACCGCTGAGTTCTTTGAGGTGATCACGAAGTGGAAGATACAGGTTGGAGACGTCCTGGCGCGGGTGGACCCGCAGCTTCTCGTTCGCATTATTGAACTGTCGTCCACCAGGGAGGGAATTTCCCAGCGCGAGCTTCAGCAGGCACTAAAGATTAACCAGCCAAGGCTCAGTAAGTTGACAAGAAAATTAGCCGCCTGTAAGTGGATTGAGCTGCTGGACTCGCCATCGCCTCGGTGATCACTTTAAAAGCGGCCATTTGTTATCACTTCAAAACCGGCCAACGAACCCGGGACAGGTCCATTAAAATATCACGTTTTTCCGGGGGTGCCGGCTGTCAAGGGCGCCCGCGGCGTTCATCTCGACCCTTGACAGCCGGAACCCCCAGCCATCATTGAGTCGGGAACGATGCGAAACGAAGTTCAGTTGAGCTTCGTTCCTTATTGGCCGGTTTTGCTTTTTCAGCCGGTCATCTCCGGTTGTGCTGGCCCGGTCTTGGTACGCCAACTGCGCGGACCACATTTGAGGATGTGGCCATGATGCAGCAGGCGGTCGAGCATGGCGCTGACCGCGGCGGCGTCGCCGAGTAACTTGCTCCAGTCTTCCACGGGACGATTCGAGGTTAGCAAGGTGCTTGTCCGTTCGTAGCGTCGCATAATGATCTCCAGTAGTTCCTCGGCGGCGGTAAGTGGCAGCTTTCGCATTCCGAGATCGTCGATGATAAGTAGTGGCACGGTAACCAAGCCGTGCATGTGTTCCTTGCGCGAGCCGTCGATCGTGGCTTCGGCCAGTTCGTCGAGCAAGGTGTGTGCTTCGCGGTAAAGCACGCGATAGCCCTGTTGGATGGCGGCATGTCCGATGGCTTGCGCCAGATGGCTCTTACCGGTACCCGGCGGCCCCAGGAACAATGCGTCCTCGCGCCGCATGATGAAGCCGCCCGTAGCCAGTTCGAAGACCAGGCTGCGATTCATCTTCTTGTTGAAGTCAAAGTCGAAGTTATCGAGTGTCTTTTGTGTGTCACGGAACTGTGCCTGCTTGGTCCGCCGTTCCAGAAGCCGCTCACTGCGGCGGTTCAGTTCATCGGAGACCAGGCAGGAGACGAGGTCGATAGGCGCCAGCGATTCAGCCTGTGCCTGACGAAGGCGCGTCTCCAGCACCTCAGCCATTCCGCTCAGCCGGAGTTGTTTGAGAGCACGATCCAGTTCGATGAGATTCACTCCTCTGCCTCCTTGCATTTTTGGTTGATGAAGTCGCGATACTGCACCAGCTCGCGGATGAGAGGATCGACTTGCTGCAAGCTGAGCGGCGTTTGTGGCCGGCGTTCCAGATAGCGCCGAACGAAGCGGTATTCCTTCACGCCCATTTCCAGTGCGGCAGCACAGGCGTCGTCGACTGCCGCAGCGCCGTACTTCTTCGCCAGGGAAAGAACCCCGAGGATGCGGCGGATGCCGAGCTCACCTTGCTGACGATGAATGGCCTCGCACAGTGCTCCGATGTGGGTTCCGGCATGATTGGCACGAGCCAGAACCTGACTGGTGCGCAGCGGCATTCTTTTGGGGTGGTCTTCGCGCCTGACTCGATACCAGCCGCGTTTCTGGCGGACATGTTCGCGCAGCAACTGCCCGGTCCGGGGATCGAGCAGACGCACGTATAAGCTGTCCCACTGTACTCTGACCGCCCGGCCGATCCAGCCCGGTGGAGCTCCGTAATAGGCAGCTTCGACTTCAACGCAACCGTCCAGGTGCACGACGCGTTCGCCGAACTGGTAGTAGCGAAACGGTTCTATTGGCAGAGGCCGCAGAGCCGGTTGCTCTTCGGCGAACATCGCGCCTACCTGTCGTTTCGTGGTGCCATGGATGCGCGTATCGGCCCAGCGTTGTTCCCAGTGGTCCAGATAGGCTTGTGCGTCTTCCAGGCTTTCGAAGCGTAAGCCTTTCAATGGTGTCTTTTGTGCATGGCCAACGCCCGATTCCACCTTGCCTTTGCGATCGGGATCCTGAATCCGGCATGGCATGGCCACGGCGCCGTAGTGTGTCAGGACATCGCGATAGAGCGGGTTGATCGTGGGATCGTATATGTCGGCGGTAAGTACGCCCTCGCGCAGGTTATCAAGAACAACGACTCTCGTCGCTCCGCCCAGTCTGCGGAAAGCACGCTCATGTAACTCGGCCCACACGCGAGAGCTGGAACGAAACACCAGCAGCCGAATCGACTTGCGACTGTAGCCCAGCGTCATCACGAACAGTCGTGTGCGTCGATACTTACCACTCTGGGGATCGCGCACCATCGGACCAGTGCCGTAATCGACTTGGGCCTCTTCTCCTGGAGCCGTGAAGATTACCGCTCGTGCCTGCGGTACTTGCGTTCCGTGCAACTTGCGCACAAAGCGCTGCACGCTTTGGTAGCTGCTGGCAAAACCGCAGGTGCATACCAGGTCCTGCCAGATGGCCATGGCATTGCGCCCGCGGCCAAGGCCCAACTCGATCAGCTCCCGATAGGCCTCGCAGGCACTCGCGGTGGGGCTGCGGCCGGAAGGCTCGGCCGCCAACTCCGCGGCAGCGACACCGGAGTCGGTAATCACCTCGTTGGCCGGTTTTCCCGCACCGGAGTCGGTGATCACCTCTATGGCCGGTTTTGACCGGCCCCACCTGCCGGGTTTACGAACCTCCAGCCCAGCCGCTTTCAGGTACACGCCCGCCGTTTCGCGCCGCACACCTGTCGCCTGCTCAATGCGTCGCAGCGACCACCCCAGGCGTCCTAAAGCCACAACTTGTTGTTTCTTTTCATCCTTCAAGACGTTGGCCATGGCGACGAACTTACAGCAGTTCTCGTCGCCCCTCCTCACGTCCCGGGAGCTTATTTCCGTTGGCCGGTTTTCAGGTGATTATCTATGGCCGGTTTTGGGTGATCGCTGAGGCCATCGGATCGAAGAGTGGTGCTCATGGTCGCCACGGATCATGGAAAGGCCAGGGTCGGGTGGCTGCGGAAAGAACTTGCTGCGATGGCCGTGATGCCTACCCCGACCCGAGCCGCGCCCAAGGCGCGTAAGGTGGTTAAGCCTTCCGTTTACAAGGGGCCGTCCCTACTGTAGGGTGGCGATCGCTTACGAACTGATGGAGCAGGCGAAGGCTAAAGGAAGGGAGACTAGACGAGGGAGTGCGCCGTTCCCGATCCGATCATGTCGAGTGGACCGCCGCCTACCGTCTGCGTCAGTCACCCCCGGTATGGTTCTTCGACGTCTGAATGTTCCTCTCCGATTCGAGCGGGGACCTGCGAGTTCGGTTCGTTGCGGTTGGCAAATTTTTCGTTAGATTGGCGGATTGCCTTCCGTTTTTCGAGCTCTCCATCCCTCCGTGCATTTCCGGCAGTTGATTCACGCAAGAACACATAACCAAGGTAGCTACAAAAAGCATAGAAGAGAACAACAAACAAGAAAAACCCTGACTCTTCGAATGTGCGTGCAGCGATACTTGAAAGCAGAACTATAAATATGTTGATTATGACAAACCACCAACCACGTTTATCTTTTACTACAATGTTTCCAATCCCACTCCAGAGGATATTAAATCCACACATTGCTACCATTGAGCCCATAATGGGGCTAATAGTGGGAACAGTAAAGGGTTGGGTTTGCTGATAGTTTGGAATACCCGACTGTCGGCACCCACAGCCGGGACAGATCTCCGCTCTCTCCATGATCAGCTTGCCGCAGTCGCGGCAGTACTTTTGATTAGGTCCACGCACTACGGTGTCCATCGATTTCTCCTCGCTTGACCTTCCGGAATCATTTAGTTGCCCCAGCGCAGGCATCGCCCGGAACTCGCGGCGACCCTAAGTTCTCGTTTGTAAGGTATTCGGCTTCGATCGCATCCGGCGTGCCAGCCCGAAAGAACCTAACCCAAAGCACAAGAACATCGCGCCGATCACGCCGGCCAGGACGACCCGATGCAAACCTTCCTGGTGGGTTGCATATTTCTGGTACTCGTGGTGGAAGGTAACGACGACGCTGGCGGAAAAGAAAAGGAAGATAAGCCCGCTGACTTGCAGAAAGAATTCTCGCAGCACGCTCATCACTGGCCTCACCGGCGTGCTGTGGCCTATCACTGTTACGCCTGCGCTCACTCCAGCCCGGAGGCCGCGCAGCAGCCTCTGCGAGGCCGGGAGCGACAGCCAGAAAGCATATCCGCCTCCAAGCAACGCAAACAACGCTGCTATTTCTAAGCTCGCCTCCGCATGTAAATAGCTGGGCTCTAAATAGGCTGCTATCGGCACCATTACTGCGCCTTGGATGACACCCCGCGCTGTTAGGAGAACTTTTGGCTCCCGTGCGCCTACGGCCGAAACGACCAGACTAGATCCAGTCCAGAGGACGCTACCTATGAAAGTCCCCATAACGAGATACTTGCCCCATTCGTAGAACGGCGACCCCCCAAAGAGCATTCCAGTCCAATTGGCCACGAAGTAGAAATGCAGAAAGAATAGAGCAACTACGCTGAACAGAGCACCGGTAAACATCTCTGTGCTAAGCGGAATATAAGGCGCGTTCGTGTTCGTCCGACCGCCAACAGGCGGAACCCCAGTCTGCCTGCATCCGCAGCCTGGACAAATCTCCGTCCGCTCCAAGATCACCTTGCCACAATCACGGCAGCATCTTTGATTCGGTCCGCATTCACCGCTAGTTGTCATTGATGCCTCCCTTACAGTGTGTTCTTTTTAGGCGATGCGACCACGAGGGTCGCATTTCAGGCGCCATGCATCTTTAAACGTGAACACCACAGTTTCCGCAAAACTGCACAGTGTCGTTCAGCTTTGAGCCACACCGATTGCAATAGCCCGGACCGGAATTAGAACTTGGCTCTGCGGCGGGCGGAGAAATACCCATACCAGAATCGGAATTTGCCTGAGAGGAGGTTCTCGTCGAAGCACGAAGGAATTGATATCCCTGATAGCCGCAATAAGCGTAAAAGAAAAGCACCGGAATAAAAGCGGTGAAAAAACCAACCCCAAAGAAGACACAGTTTAGGAATCCGTATCCCCACCCTCGCTTATCACCGACGGCAACGTTTCCCAGCCCATTCCACAGGACATTCAGGCAGAGAAGCATGATCGTTGGGCCAGTGACGGGATCAAGGGCAGGGAGGGTAAAGGCACGAGTTGACTGATTAGGAAAGGGAGGAGTTTCAGACTGTCTGCACCCACAGCCGGGACAAATCTCCGCTCGCTCCATGATCACCTTGCCGCAATCACGGCAGTATTTTTGATTAGGTCCACGCACCACGGCGTCCATCGATTTCTCCTCGCTTTGACCTTCCTGAACCATTTAATCGCCTCAGGGCAGCAGCCGACTGGAACTCGCGGTGTCCCCTAAGTTCTCCCGTGAAATTCGTTTGAAAGGTATTCGACTTGGCAGAATGATACCGGCCCCGAATCGCACTCGGAGCGAGGCAGGACAGAATATCCGTAATCTCATTCGGTGGTTTACGTAGCGAGCTTACGACATGGTTAAGGGAAGGTCAATATGCCTTCCCTCAGAAAGAAGTTCGGAACCCATCTACGGTCTATTCGGAGGGCGCGCGACCTGTCGCAAGAGCAGTGTGCCGAACTGCTGGGGATTTCCGTTGATTTTCTGAGTTTGATTGAGCGGGGAATAAATGCACCGTCATTCGAAACACTCGAACAGATTGCCAGGAGGCTACGGCTGCCGGTGAAGGATCTTTTTGACTTTTCGACGAAGCGTGGAGAGTAATAGGCCAAAGCAGTTCAACATGCCGCTACAGCAAGTACGGATGCTCATTCAGCGTTCCTATTGAGCGGGCGCTCCGGGTGTGGCCGGATCTCCTCACGCTTCCATCCATCTATTGCAGAACATTCGTCACAACCGCTCTCGCCCATTGTTCTTTCTTGCATCTGCTTCAGGAATCCAAATTCTGTTCGCATCACACCGGCATTCGCACAGATTGAAATTGAATTTCGGCCACTCTGGGGCCGCTGCCCGACATCAAAAGCTCACCAACAGCGACGAGCCGGTTCAGAGTAGATCGTCCAGTTGTATCAGCTACAAAGGCTGTGCCGCATGTAAGAATGCTTGCCGCTGTGTTACGCCAAAGCGGGGCATCCGAATCCTGTGTACATCGCCTTCGCCCCGAATTAATGTGAGTACGGCAAAAATTACGAGGCAATTCATCATGTTCATTGGGTTCCGAGTCAGGCACTGGGTAAGACCGTTGGTTGCAGTAGCTGTACTGGGGGCCGTGGTCGTCGCCAAGAGTGACGCAGGCAAGGTGATCGCGGCAGCCAGCAAAGGCGCTTGGAAATTGGGTAAAGAGAAATTCCAAGAGGTGCGCGAAGAGCGCCGGGTCCGGGAACAGGCCTACCGTGAATATTCCCAAAAGACTTAAGGGGCCTGCCAACGGCGTTCTGTACAGCGCAGATCAGGCTGCCAGCGCAGCCTGCCAACCTAAGCGGGAGCGATTGCAATGTTCAATTCAAGAAATAATAAGGAGATCTTGTGAGCAATGGGCCGAGTATTCCAGATCTTGCCAACTTAATGGAATCATGGAGTTTGGAGGAGCTGAAAGCGTTTTTCTGCTGTGTTCGATCCAACGAAAAACTGATCCCGCCAAACGACAGAACTGGCCTCATCGCTGCTGGCATGGACGAACTGTTCTGGGCTTACAACTCCAGAACAATCGCGGAGAGCAAGCGCAAAGGCGCGCAGGCGAAGGTGGCTGTCTACCGCGCTCTACCGCAAGGCTTGAAAAATCGTATGTCTGAGCCTTCCCCGGTCGGCGAAGCTTACCAATATGCAAAGTGCCTTAGCTATGATTTTCTTATACGTGAAGCGTGCAAGGAGTTGGACATAGCCGCCGCTCACTGTGAACCAGTGAATTTGCTGGAAATTTATCTCTTCGAGACGATTATCGCGCGAATGCTGGTTGCCATGAATGCCAAACTGCGGCATGAGTTTCTCACTCGTCGCGTGCAACTAGACTTGATGGCGGCGAGCTTTCCCCAAACAACCTGGACAGGGCCGATGACCACCTTGGCGGCCCTATCAGCCGCTCAGGCCTCCGGTTTTGGCGTTTACATGGGAGCGACGACCGCATTGGGATTGGCCTCTCACGCTGTGGGTGTGACCCTGCCTTTTGCGGTCTATACCGGCATGACCTCCACCATCGCATTTGCAATAGGACCTATTGGCTTCTTGGCTACGGCGGGATGGCTTGCCCATGTGTTCACGTCGCCTGAATGGGCAAGGATGATTCGCGGATTACTACATGTCATTGCAATGCGCGCAAAGTATGAGTACTCAACCCTCCAACTCGCAGCAACATTCGAGGTGCCGTCACTTTCGCAGGGGCTCAAATAAAGTTCCACCGCAGCAAACTATCGAACACTTCGTTCATATCTTAGGAGGATTTCAGTGGGTATATTCGACTTCTTCAGTAAGCCTCAATCGTCAGGTTCGCTTAGCCGAGGCGACTCGGAGTCCAGCGAGGATCTGATCCGACAAGCCACGGATGCAAATGCCCGAGGCGACCAGACGGAAGCGACTCGACTACTCAGACTCGCCGCTCAAATGGGTGATATTAATGCGCAGTATCACTTTGGCAAGCGGCTGGTATCGGGTGTTGGGGTTGCCAAGAATGAGCAACAAGGCTGGGAACTGATTCGAACTGCCGCGCGCGGCGGTCGCCGGAAAGCTGCATTCGAGACCGCCGTTGCTTTGTTCTACTCGCGCAACTTTGAGCAATCTGTTGAATGGTTTGAGATGGCCGTCGAAGCAGGTAATGAGGACGACTCGGACACGGCCTGTTCCATTCTTACCTACATGTACATGCATGGGATAGGAGTGTCCAAGGACCTAGACAAGGCTTCAGAGTGGATAGAAAAGGGGAAAGGCGGCATTTGGGAGGGCGACCCCGAACATCTGCCGGAATTACCTGCGTTGCCGCGTGGTTAGATACATTTCTATCGATATAACTCCAGCATTGATGCCGGAGTTATATCGATACAGCAATTTCTACGCAGACAATCGGAACGAGATGAATCCAGCCGACTGGAAGGCTGGATCGGTTTTCAATATCCCTTCCGAACGCTCAGACCTCTCGTTTTCTGGAGAATACGTGGTTGCGCTGGGGTTGCAGACTTTGCCGTGTTTTGCCGGATTCTTCCGAGCTAAGTTGTTGATCTCCTTTGTTATCAACAGCGATTGAGGCACTCATAATCCGTAGGTCGGGTGGTAGAGACCATCGGAGATTATCGGTTGGAAACACGAAGGCCCCGGCGAACGACCGGGGCCTCGATGTAGTCCACTCATAGTCCAAATCTTCAGTTCAACACCGTCTTAACTGCGTAATTCAACCGCCCGCGCCATGTAAGTTGTTGAATGTAAGTACCGGGGCGGATTCAAGTCCCCCTCCCGGCACCACACCTCGATGAAACCCGCATAAAACGTGGCTTTTTGAACTCAGAAAAGCTCATTGTTAGGTTGTTGTTAGGTAAATCGGCTACAATCGTGCTCACTCTCGCAAACAGACGACTGTGTGGAGGCTCTGAATGGCGAACCTGCGGGTGACGCTCGTCCAGTTGGTGAAGACCACCAAGGGATGGCGTCGTTTTCCGGTTGAGGTCGAGCGGAAGGGGCGCGGACTTCAAGAAAAGCTCGTGCACGGTGGAGGCATTCGAATCCTCGAACGCGGCCAGTATCAGCTGCGTTGGTACGCAGGAGAGAGCCCCAAGTACAAGCCGGTTGGAGAAGTGCTCGCTGACGCCGTCACCGCCCGCGACAATCAGATCAGCAACCTTGAAGCTGAGCGCGCTGCAAAGACAGCCGGAAGAAAGCTGGAGGAGACTGGTGAACGGAAGGCCCTTGACACCGAGCGTGACAAGTTTATCGCCCGGAAGAAGCTCATGCGACGCCGGGGCGGCGTTCCGCTCGACAAAGAGACAATCGACGCGTATCGCAACGCAATCGACGAGTTCCTGGGGGTCAGCAAGATCGTCTATGCGGACCAAGTGACGGACGTTCTTCTTCTCGAATTCTTTGAATCGCTCCGCAAGCTTGGCCGCGAGGAGCGCACGGTGCAGAACAAGTGGCAGTATCTCCGCACCTTCCTGAAGTTTTGCGGTCTGGATGCGACTGGGCTGCTGAAGACCGATACCGAAGACAATCGCCCCAGCCCGCTCGACAAGCAGCCGGAGTCGTACACACGCGAGGAGATGACGAAGTTCCTTGCGGCCTGCAAGACGGAGCGTGACCGTCTTGCGTTCGAGTGTTACTTAAAGCTCGGATTACGTGAGAAGGAACTAACGTACGGTGAATTCTCAGACCTCCACTTTGAAGAGCGTTACATTTTCATCCATAACAAGCCAGAGCTCCGCTTCCGTACGAAAACAGGCAAGAGCCGCGAGATCACTATTGAAGCTGGCCTGTTGAAGAAGCTGAAGAACTGGAAGAAGAGGAACAAAGGCAAGCGATTCATTTTCGGGACGGCCAGGGACCTTCCAAACGGCCACCTTTTGGAAGCCTGCAAACGCACCGCAAAGCGGGCTGGACTCTTCTGTGGTAAATGTCCATCGTGTATGAAGGAGAAGTCCAAGTGGGAGAGCTGCGATCGATGGTATCTCCACAAGTTCAGGGCATCGTTTGCGACGTGGAGCCTCCAATCGGGAGTGGACATTAGAACGGTGCAGATGCTGATGGGACATGCCAAAATCGAACAGACAGCCAAGTACATTGCGCCTGCTCGAGGAAGGGCGGCACAAGAGAAGTTGAATGCCGTCTTTGTGGGGTTCTGACCGGCGAGAAAATTAGAAAGGCCGCCGAATGGCGGCCTCTTCTGTTACTGCTTACGAAACAGACCTGGATTGGATCCAAGCTGCTGTGGTCGCCGGGTCAAAGCGGATTGAGCCGAACGGACGGAGATATGGAATACGCCCGGCGTCAACCATCTTGTAGATCGTCTTGATGCTGATAGCCAGCAAGAACGCTAGCTCCGCGACCGTCAGTGCCCTACCATGGTTCAACACGCAGTCGACTAGAGTGGTCGGCTTCGCTTCTCCACTCGCAAACGTGCGGCACACGTTGCGCAACTGCTTCGCAGGTGCGGCCGACTCCCGGCAACGACGAACACTTCCCCCACTGCTTCCCTTCATGCAACCACCTTTTCGCGGACCACGCCCACCGGCGACTGGCGCTGGCGCAGGCTGGCGAAAGCTGCTTGGACCACAGGCTGGGATCTCCGGTGTAGCCGTCGCGGCGGCCGTTGGCATTGGAGTATCCTCAGCAGCTTGCCGTTGAGGATTGGCTTGGCAATTCATTGTATTTTCTCCAGGTTGGGGGGCTCTGCTGCCGCGGCGCGAGGGCTCTCCGCGAACATCAAAACCACGTTGAGGTGTTTCCGGTTGCGCACCCCGAGCTGGCGGAACGCCCGATGAAGGCGGTCCTCCACGGTGCGGAGGCTGATTCCGAGACGATCGGCTATCTCGGCGTTGGTTACGCCCTCCAGCACGAGGCTGACTACATCGCGCTCGCGTCTGGAAAGCAGCCCAAGGGGGGAGGCATTCGCCGTCTCGACGGGGTCGATTTCTACGCCGCGCGCGACGGGCAACTCCATCACGCATGGAGCTTGCCATCCGGGCACACTGGTGCCAAAGCATGTAGCTTCCTGATTCATAAAAACCTCTAAAACCTTGGGATTATCGTTCCGATTGAAGCCACCCCTGTCCGGCCCAAGCGGCCTTTTCAGGATTCCAGCGGCTCCCTAAGCCAATGAGGGACATTGGCCGGGCTTTTACCCTCTAATACGCTATGGGCGGCGAGTTCTAGGCAGAACCCATCCACTTCGGCAAAGATTGGCGTTTGAAGAAACACCAATCTTTCACGTACATCTAGATGCTAGCACCCCTGTCAACCCCTACTCACATATGCGTACAGGCCGGACATCTGCGATGAGGCACGAACTCCCCATCCCTTGTCCCCTGAGTTGTTGTCCCTCGGCGGTTTGCCAGCTCCGACCGGGCGGCGGCCTGACCTGCCCAGGATTGTAACTTCCCACATGCCGGTTTCGGAACCGCAGAGATGCTCCGCTGCCTGTTTGAGGCCGGCCCGCGAGTTCTTTGACCCTACGAAAGTTATCCAATCGTCGCGTCTCGGCACCGCACCCAAAAGGCAGCTTCCCCGGTTCCGTCCGAGGGTGCGAATCAGGTGTAAGCAGAGATGGTTTTCACGTCCACGCCGCTCCACGAGTACACCGCCAAAATCGGTTCCTCATAGGTCTGCATGGCGTGAACGACTCGTGACGGATGAAGAATGAAAGTCCCTGGAGGATTCCAACTGGGAATTCCATTCGCGATCCAAACCGCCGTTCCAGCGGCCACATAATAGAGTTCAGTGGCTGGATGCGAGTGGAGCGGATACAAGGTTCCCGGGCCAATCAAAGTGAGCCCGATGCAGACGCTCGGGCTCCTGTATGGAGCCTCCGGGCCGATGATCTCGGCAAACGCCATGTCGTTTTCGAGACCGGGCGCGTCGTCTCTTTTCGCATAGCTGTAACGCCAGGGTAATTCGAAGGCGACTGGGCGAATCGCATCGAGTAGCCCGACGGTTGAGTCGTTTCCCGCCTCCATTGCCGCGTCAAGGTAACGAACGGAAGGATGGCTGCTCCTTGAAAACGGGCCGTCTACCGGGGGCAGAGGTTCCAGCAGTTCGAGAACCCTTGCGGCTTCTTTCCCCACGGCATCCTCGGTAACCGTGCGCCGTTGGAGGTGGGCTTGTATCGTCCCAATCAGTTGGAGAAAGGGAGATACGTTGGCGGAGGTCGTCATCTCAATTCCGACTTCAGAACCGCAACCGTATGTCCAATGCGTTCCCCGTCCTTGAAAGCCGCATATGCGTTGGCTGGGTCCAGACGGTGCGGCAGTAAGGTGCGTTCAATCTCCAAAGCGTTTTCGCCCGACTCGGCGGGGCCTACGTGTTTAAACCTCTCTTGTAGCACTTCGGCGCGGTAAAAGAAAAACGGTCCAAATCCGTTCTTTTGGTTATGTTCATAGTCATTTATCAGCTCTGGGTCGCCCTGAACTTTCCAGCTATAAGTTAAGAACGACGGAACGTAACCGGCCAACTCCGCGAGCGAATGAAATACGTGGAGTGGTACTCGAGCTCCCAGGCAGGAGAGCACCGCACCGCCGGGAAGCAGGAATTCTCTGGCCTGCACCAAGGCTAGGTAGTGGAGGTCGAGCATCTGCTGTCTTACCAGCTCTGGCAAGCTCTCCGTGCGCGGAGGCAGATACGCGGAACTGTTTCGCTCTGCGGCCACCTCTTCTGAGCTTTGCAGCAGGATGTTCGGAAGGTTTTCGTAGATCACATCATAACGGGCGGCATAGGGACGCAAAGGCGCGAGAAGATCGCCATAGCCAGATTCGATGGTTAGTGGATGCCGCGGATTGTGATTGCGCGCGATATTGTCAGCAGCCGCGGCAACTACGTCCTGGTGGACGTCCGTGAGACCGACGCGAGTTGCGCCCAGCACCTCAACCGCGGACAGCACGTCAAGTCCCGAGCCGGTTCCGATGGAGCAAAACGACTCGACGGCCGCACCGCCTTGTTGCTGGCGATACACTTTGAAAGCGGGTACGGCTACTTGAGCTACCCAGTCGCTCTCAAAGTCGTCGAAGCGGGGTTGAAAGCAGTGACTGGTCACGTTAATGGAAAGTTTCTCCTGAATGCGTTCCGGTCTCTCGATTTTCAAGTAGGCCGACGTACTCACAAGAATGGATTCGTGGAGACTTTCAATGCTATTAGTGTCCGCCATATTAGTTTCCATTACTCCGGCCAACGCTCCGCAACGCCTGATCAAAATCTGCAATCAGGTCTTCGATATCCTCGATACCTACTGAAACTCGGATCATGTCGGAGCTGATTCCGGCGCTCAATTGCTGCTCTTTACTCATCTGCGCGTGGGTGCTGGTAGCCGGATGAAGTACTCCCGTGCGAGCGTCGCCGATATGTACAACGAGTGCGGCAACCTTGAGATTCTTCACAAATGTTCTCGCGGCTTGGGCGTTTCCCTTGATACCGAAGGTGAGAATGCCGCTGGCGGAGTCGCGCAGGAAATACTTCTTGACGCGTGCGCGGTTGGTGTTTCCTTTGAGACCCGGATAAACCACCCAGTTGACCTTCGGGTGCGTGCTTAGAAACTTGGCCAGTGTTAGCGCATTCTCGCTATGCCGCAGGATGCGCAAATGCAAAGTCTCTAGACCAAGACTAAAGAGAAAAGCGTTGAATGGGCTTAGGCAGGCGCCAAAGTCGCGCAGATACTGGGCACGAGCCTTGGCAATGTAAGCGGTGTTTTGGAATTTCTCCACATAACGAGTCCCCGCATAGGTTTCGTCGGGTTCGGTCAGGTCTGGATATTTTCCATTGGCCCAATCGTAGTTGCCGCCGTCGATGACAACTCCCCCAAGGCTGGTCGCATGACCATCGATGTACTTGGTCGCCGAGTGCGTAATAATGTTGGCACCCAGGCTGAATGGATTGCACAGGCAAGGCGTAGCCAGCGTATTGTCGACGATGAAGGGTACATCATTCTTGCGGGCCAATGTGGCGAACTTGGCGAAATCCAGGATCCCCAAGCCAGGGTTGCCAATCGTCTCCGCCAGAATCAATTTCGTATTAGGACGGAAGGTCTTTTGAAGCACTCTCGCTGAAGATTCCGGATCGATGAAGGTCGTCTCAATACCATATCGTCTCAGCGTCCGGTCCAGCAGCGTATAGGTGCCTCCGTAAATTGTGGACGCCGCGATCACATGGTCCCCTGCACTTGTAATGTTTGTGATCGCCAGCAGATTTGCAGCCTGCCCGGAAGCCAGAGCCACCGCACCGGTACCACCTTCTAACTCCGTGATCTTCTGCTCAAACGCGGCAACTGTGGGATTACCAGTTCGCGTGTATTTATAGCCCACCTCTTTAAGGGCAAAGAGACGTTCCACCTGATCCAAGTCTTCGTACTTGTAGGTTGTCGATTGAAAGATCGGGAGAACTCTCGCCTCACCCACCTTCGGCACATAGCCGCCCTGGATACATACTGTGCCCTTGCCTCGTTTTGTGGCCGCGCTAGCTTGTTGGATCGCTTTTGTGCTCATGGATTGGTTCCTATGATGGGGAGTACTCATGGGCAGTATCGACCATGGCTTTAACGTTTTCAATTGGCACGCTGGGAGGAATGTCGCAGCCCGGCATTAGAATGTAGCCGCTAATGTTTCCGGCCCTGGCGATAGCCTCGCGGCAGGCCGTCGCAACACCTTGTGGTGTTTCCTTTTGCATCACAGCGACCGGATTGATGTTTCCCGCGAAGGCAATGGTGCCGCCTAAGATCCGGCGCGCCTCGGTTAGATCAACCTTGTAGTCCACTGACATGATGTTAGCGCCGGCTAGCGGAATCTGGTCGAGGCGGTTGGTGGTGTTGCCACAAATGTGAACGGTCAACCAGACACCACGTTCTTTGACTTTGTCTCCCACCTTCTTCAGGTAAGGAAGCGAGAATTCAATGAACTGCTCGCGTGAGATCAGATCACCCGAGGAGGTCGGATCCGCCAGCGAAATGATCGATACCCCGGCGTCGATAAATGGCTCAAGGTAGGCGAAGCATAGCTCCACTGCGAAATCGAGCACCTCGTGCACTGCCGCTTTGTCCTTATAGAGACCGCGCATAAGTTTCTCAACTCCATACGCAAGACCACCCAAAGTGAACGGGGCCCACTGGCTAGTTCCTACCACCGTGTGCTCTCCGATCGACTTAGAAAGCAATCGCGCCGTTTCTACCAGCGTGCGGATACCCGCATCCTCTTTCACGCGCCCGGCCAATGTCCGGTCAAGATTGGCGGCATCTTGAATCAGCGGCTCCATAACATCTGGGGTTCCCTTGGTTCGAAACTTGATTTTTCCGCCCGCTCCCCGAATGGCTAAGTTGTGATAACCGGAGCCCGGCCAAACGATGTCACAACCCACGACTTCGTTGGTGCTCGCAATAATCTCTGCTAGCCTTTCCGGCTTTTCAGCCAGCGCCTGCTCCATCGTCAGACCGTTCCGGTTCAGCGCCCAGGCACCTCCCGAAAGCAGCGAAACAGGCAGGTACGGCGTCTTTTCAAGCCGGATCACTTTTTCGATAATTTCTTTGTGCGTCACAAGTAAGCCTCTCTCGGCGCTGGTTGACCTTGACTCGACAAATGCAGAGAATGCGGATCAAAGCTCTTTATCGGGCGACAAAAGCCGCTTGTAATAAAAGCCCGCAGTGTATAAAGCCGCCGCGGGATTATGAGCGAGAACGCGATCCTTGGTAATGAGCGTTGTGACGAGTGCATCGGAGTGTTTCATAAACAGCGAATCGTGTCCCACGCACAGTCCAACGATTACGTTGAGGTCAGTCTTCTGTGCGTTGAGCAACTTCGCCTGGAAGATCGGATTGCAGATCGATTCGTGGCACCCTTTGGCAATTTTCAACTCGTCAGGAATGCCAATCTCGGTCTTATCCACCGAGCCCACCTTGCAGAGGACGGCATACGGCTCCAACCCGTGCGCCTCAAGAACCTTGACGAAGATTCGTGTCTCCTCGATAAGTCCAATGCAGGTGGCGATGCCGATGCGCTTGGCCCCAATGCGATTGGCGAAAGCAACGATCTCCTCCACGCGCGTCAGCTTGCCGTAGTAGGTTCCCTCAACCTCGGCGGCAGCACGCGCGGCGCGGGCGTCTGCCCCATCGCCCTGGTACAACTCCAGCACCTTGCTCAACTCTTCAGGGTCGCTGGCCTCAGTGAGGCAAAACGGTGGGAAGCTTTTATCCCTGCGATAGCAGCTAAGCAGGCCACAATCAGAGCACGTTGGATCGGACTTCTTTGGCATAATCTCCTACTCAAAACAGTAATGACTGCACAAACGCCTTCTCAAAAGCTGGATCGTTCGCTAGCTCAAGTACCTCGACTTGTTCCACGATTCGCTTCATCTGGTCGCGGGTGTGGTGATTCAGCAGAAACGCCTGCGCGCCGGATTTTGACGTGTTGCCGACGAACTCGACGCGGTCGCTGAATTCACGAGGCAACAGCCCGAGATGAATCAGGCTCGCCGTACGCAGATGGAAACCGAAGGAGCCGGCGATCAGCACCCGATCCACTTCAATAGCGTCCACCTTGTTTGCTTTCAATAGCATTTCAATTCCGGTGCGAATCGCACCTTTGGCGAGTTGTACTTGGCGTACATCCTTTTGCGTGAGATACACCGGACCGGCAATACGGAATGCAGCTTTGCCGTCGACCGTTTCCCACTGATCTCGCCACGGCTGGGAGTGGCTAGCGCCATTATTCTGAAAACGTCCGTTCTTATCCAGCCCGCCCTGCGATGCGAGCTCCCCGACCACGTCCAGCAAACCGCTGCCGCAGATGCCAACCGCCGGAGCGCCGCCGATGGTTTCGACATGGATTCCATGCTCGCCGAGCGAGACAAGTTCCACCGCACCGCGGCTGGCGCGCATTCCGCACGCAATGTTCATGCCTTCAAAGGCGGGACCTGCGGCGGTTGAGGTTGCCGTCAGCTTGCCATTGACGGAAAGCACGATCTCACCATTCGTACCAATGTCTACCAGCAGTACGATCCCCGGCTGTTCGGCTAGCCGCGTTGCCAGAATCCCCGACGTAATATCCGGCCCGACATAAGCCGACATAATCGGCGGCAGGTACACAAGACCCTGCTGCGAGATACCCAAGGCGATCTTCTGAGCGCGAACATGTTGGCCACCTTCTAGCCCTAGCGTGTATGGGTGTTTGCCGAGCGAAGAGGGGTCGGTACGCGTTGCGAGGTGCAGCATCGTTGTGTTACCGCTGAATGCTGCCTCGTAGATGTGATCCAACAGGATGCCCGCCTGTGCAGCTAAATATGCGATCTGCTGGTTGATCTCCTCGATCAGCTCCCCATGCAGTTTCTGCAAACCTTCGGGTTTGGAACCAATCTTGATGCGCGACAGTACGTCTTGCGCAAGCAGCGCCTGTGGGTTCAGGCTCGATGACACGCCAAGTTCTGCTCCTGTGCGAAGATCGAGCAGAGTAACCACAAGCGTTGTGGTTCCGATGTCGATCGCTACGCCGTAGCTATGGGTTGCTGTATCGCCGGGCTCGTCTATAAGTGCGCAACCACCGGCAAGAACACGTGTTGAATTCGTTGGCTGGTCGAAGTACTTGCAAATCCAAGGATCGATCTCGACCGTGAGTGTCTGCCCCTCGCTCAGTATCTGAAGCCCGTCCCCGGCCTTGGACTCGAGTTCGACCCGGACATCGCCAAGTACTGTCGTCTGGCAGGCGAGCACCCAACCGCCTTCGCTCCCCGCCGGATCGGAGGAGCCCTGAACATTCTCGCGCAAATTCTGCCGGTGTTCTTCACTCACTTTCGTCTTGCACTTTCCGCAGGTGCCTGCCCCGTCGCAAGGAGTCTCCACGTTGAGACCGGCCGCGCGAGCGGCATCGACGAGCAGGGTGCCAGGCACAACCAGAACGGATATATCGTGCGGCATGAAATGAACTGTTGCCACCGGCTATTCGCCCTCCCTTGTTACCGCATCGGTCATCGCGCGAATGCTGTCCAGTTTGGTTGATGTGCTGAGGCCGCAGGCTGGCGAGATAATGTCGATGCCACTTGCTACAAGATTCCTGGTGACGGAGCCGATCTTCTCCGGCGCGAGCCATTGCAGCGAATACGTGCTCAGGTTTCCCATGGTAGTGACCTGCGGAAACTCCGCTTTGAGCGCAACCAGGTTCACCATTGCATCCGTGCTCAGTGCATCGCAGCGCAGCATTGGCAGCAAATGACGCACGCGCTTTAGATCGCCGCAGATGTGAATGATGACCGGGAAACCAGAAGCATGTACGTTATCCACAAACTGATTGAGGTAACGCACTGCAAACTGCTCGAACATCACAGGGCCGAGAATCTCGCCGGTTGCCGAAGGATCTCCGACGGCGATGACCGACGCGCCTCGCTCCACCAGCAACCGTTTCGCAAATGCCGTGAGCAGGCGGGTCACATAATCGAGAACACGATGCGCGCCCTCGGGATCTTTCCGCAGCGACTTGTAAAAGGTCATGGGATCGACAATCGATGCCGCCGTACTAATCGGGCCGGTCAAACTGGCGACCACCGGAACGTCAGGATTGGCCGCTGCAATGCGATGCGCCGCATCCACCACAACATTCATGCGTCCGGATTGCGCCAGTTTCCCCACGTCCGCGTAGATCACGTCGCCGATCGTGGGAAACACCTCTCGGGCAATCTTGGGCTCGCAGGCAAGCGTGCCATGATCAATCCGGCTCCCCAGTAGTTCAGCCTCAACCGTCATGCAGAACGGAACACCGATGTTCTCGAATCCCGTGAACGATTGAATGTCCTGCGCCAGTGCGGCCATGCGCTGCGCATCAAAGTGAGCTGCTGGCAAAGTGTGTCCTGTCTTCTGCATGATTTCGACGATCGCGGAGTTCATCATCCCGCCCGTGCAGATCACAGGAGGGCGATCCACTGGTTCTTTGCGCAGCACGCGTAGCAAGCGTTCCTTGGGGCTCAGGCTGTCCATGCTTCCTCCAGGTTTTCGCTGTGTACCACCGGCCACCCAATCTCCCGGACGGCATCGAGCATGGCATCGATGTTTTCAAACGGCGTCTCCACTGGCAGGCTGCATCCAGAGGCCACAATGAGTCCCTTCGGATTGTCGTGCGCCTTCCACACGCACTGGCGTACCGCGGCGCGGACCTGTGCTGGAGTTCCCTGCAGCATGACCTCCGACGGAGAAACGTTTCCCATCAGCCGGACTCGATCTCCCACCTTGGCCTTTGCTTCCGCAAGGTCGGCGGCATTATCGATCGAGAGGCAAGCGGCCCCCGTATCGCACATCTGTTCCCAGATAGCTCGCGTCTTGCCGCAGATATGCAAAGTAACGGCACGGTCGTGTCCGTGAATAAATTCCACCAGGCGTTTCAGGTACGGCTGCCCGAACTCCTTGAACTGTTTCGGGCTGATTACCGTGGTCGAGCACATCGCATCTGTAAGACTCGGAGTACATCCCGCGTCGAGGATCGCTTTGGCATAAGCTAATGCGCCTTGCAGGGCAATCTCGCAGAGCTGGTGTACCGCATCCGGGTTCTTCAGCATGAGCCGCACCAAGGTCTCGGTGCCGATCAGAAACGAAGCCGTCGTGAACGGACCGGTCAGCGCGCCTGTCACTACAACTTCCTCGCCAACGGCATCCACCGCTCTGGACATCGCTTCAAGATGATGAGGAAGGTTGCCATCCGTATGTGGATTCGCAGGTTCGAGCGAGCCGATCTCTTCCACGGAGTGAATCGCAGGCTCGGCGAGATAAGCAGTCTCGTCATCCGGGTAGTGAACGCGCGCGCCCATCGCTTCAGCTTGGGTATAGAGATCGGTAAAGATACGGATGACGTCATAACTGAAGCGCCGATAGGCGGCAACCTGCGCCTCCGCCAGCAGTCGGCCGTTACCGCGGAAGTCGGAGACACGCGCGCCAACCACGCGTGCCGCCGTGTTGCCGACGATCGGCACGCAAGGTAACCTGTCAACGGCTTCGCCGCGTCCGTAGGCGGCAAAGCGTTCGATCGGCGTCATAAGGTCGCGACTCATTACGCCGGAACCCCGGCCAGTTGCTTTACCAGCTTTACGGCGTTTGGCGCTGAGCTCGCATAGCCATCGGCATGAATGCGGTCGGCAAACGCTTTGGAGATCGGACCGCCTCCCACGATCACCTTGAAGCGTTCGCGCAGGTTTGTCGTTTGCAGCTTTTCCACCACCTCCGCCATCGCGTCCATCGTGGTCGTCATCAGCGTTGACAGTGCAATAATGTCGGCGTTTTCCGCCACCGCCGTGTCAACGAACCGTTGTGGCGCAATATCACGTCCAAGATCTACAACGTCAAAACCCGATGCCTCCAACATGATTTTGACTAGGTTCTTTCCAATGTCGTGCGTGTCGCCTTCGACCACCCCGATCACGACCTTGAATCGCCGTTGGCTTGCATCCTCCACTCTCAGGTGCGGTCGAAGAATGTCCAGCCCTCTGTACATGGCATCGGAGCAGAGCAACAGCTCCGGGATAAAGTACTCTTCGCTTTCGAAGAGTTCTCCAGCGCGCCCCATTCCGTCCACTAATCCACGCTCGATTGCCTTATAGGCGTCAATCCTGCGCTCCACGGCTTCAGTTGCCAGGTGGACCGCAGCGTCCTCATCCATTCCTACGACTGCATCTGATAGTGCTTTGAAGAGTTCATTTTCACTTAGTGGCATACTTACCTCCATTACCTCAACCAGTACAGAGCGCGCTTCTTGATGCGCTCCAGTACTTCCATAGAAATCCAGACGACTACTCCGGTGTAGAGAATTCCGGCGACCATGCGTGGATAGTCCGCGTAGTCTGCGTAAAGCTGCACGAAACGCCCAAGACCATTGCTGGCGCCGAAGAGCTCCGCCACTGTGAGCATGATGAAAGCGAAGACCAGGCCAACACTGATGCCGGAGAAGATATGCGGCAACGTCGCGGGAAATACGACGCGCCGCAGGTACTCAACCTTTGCCAGCCCGAGGATTCGCGCGTTATCCCGATAATGTTGTGGCAGCGCTCCCGCTCCATTGGCCGTGTTCAGAAACACGGGCCAAAACACGCCGATGAATACAACAAATCCTGCCGCCGTCCGAAACGTGGGTAGTAATGCAATGGCGTAAGGAATGTAGATCGTCGGAGGAACGGGCGATGCAAACCGTGCAAACGGAGAGAACATCCGGTTCAAAGCCGGAGTGGTTCCCACCACCAGCCCCCAGACCACTCCCAGTGAAATCGCCAGAGCCAAACTCGGCAAGAGAATCAGGAAGGAATAGCCGGTGCCAAGCAGCAGTTCGGGCAGCGATGTCCACAAAATCTTTGCGGTCAGGACTGGGCTTGGAAACAGATACTTACCAGAGAAATGGACCGAAGTGCTCACGAATTGCCATAGCAGGACAATTCCGGCGATGAAAAGGATGCCTTCCTTGCCTTGAATCGTCAGCGATTTTGACGACGAGAACTTTGTCGATTGCGGACGCATGTTCTTCGTCGCTGGTAACTGAGCAGCAGCGCTTAACGTGGATGAAACAGCAGGAGTAGGTTGACCGAAAGCAGCCATCTAGTTCACCTCTCTGCAAGAACCGCGTTCTGAATCGGCCTCGATCCGCTGTAGGATGTCATCCCGAAAGAGTTCATCAATGCGTTCACTGAGGAGGCCGAACTCCCTCGACTTGAATAGCCGTCGCGAGCGCGGACGCCCAAAGGGCACGGCTATTTCCTGAATGATCCGGCCAGGCGAGGAGCCCAGCACAACGACTCGGTCCGCAAGGTACAAAGCCTCTTCCACGTCATGGGTGACAAACACAATGGTCTTCTGTGGCTTGGCCCATACGTCCAGCACCACGTCCTGAAGCTTTGCCCGGTTAACCGGATCAAGCGCGCCGAAAGGCTCGTCCATCAGCAGGACCGGTGAGCCCAGCGCCAGCGCTCTGGCGATGGCACCACGTTGCTGCATTCCTCCCGACAACAGAGACGGATACTGGCCTGACGACTCCGCCAGTCCTACGCGAGCTAGATAATCCTCGGCGTGCTTGTGCCGCCAATTCCGGTCATGTTGTGGGTGCGACTTCGATAAGGCGAGTTCAATGTTCTGTGCCAACGTCAGCCAAGGAAACAGGGAATAGTTCTGAAAGACGACGCCACGATCGAGGGACGGCCCTTGGATGACGGCACCCTTCCAGGAAATCGTTCCCTCGGCAGGAAGGTCAAGTCCTGCTAACAGCCGCAGTAGTGTAGTCTTGCCGCATCCGCTTGGGCCCAGCAGGCAAACAAACGCACCTTCGGCAACGTTCAAGTTAATATCCACCAGAACTGGATCGCCGTTATAGGCAAATCGCACCGCTTGCACCTCAATGCCAAATCGCTCTTCAGGTGTGGCAAGCTCTCGAACAAATGCTGCGGTCATTGCGCGCTCTCCTGACGCTCTCACGTTACTTGTCCCGTTGATTGAAGACTTGTTCACGCTGCTGCCAGAAAGGATCGTTCGGATTCTGCTGGGCTAACTCGTCGAGTGCCTGCTTGTAAATACCAGTTTGGACATAGGGGGTAATGTCCAGCTTGGATTCCACGAAGTCGCTCTTGAGCATCGTGTTCCAGAAGCGTTGAACGCCCGCAAGATTTGGGTCCGTGGACTGGTCAAGGTGTCCGCTGTAGTAAGCCCTCTCAATCAAGCCCCGATCCAGCTTCAGATACTTCGCGATGTCATCCACGGTCTTCTGGTGGTTGTCGTTAGCGAACTTTTCGGCGCGCAGAATAGCGCGAACAAAGTGCTGCCACACCACGCGTCGCGTCTGCGCATCCTGCGCGTGTATAGTAAGCCTGCAGCAGGGGTGCCCAGGCTGCAGAGAACCGCTGCGAATCACCACCTTGAGCCCTTGTTCCTCGGCACGCAGATCATGCGGTCCCCAGACGACTCCGGCATCTACCTGGCCGGACTTAACGGCTTCCAGTACAGCCGGAGGATTCTTCAGTTCGAAGATTTGCAAGTCCGTCTTCCAATTGATTCCAGCATCGTTCAAAGCTCCGCGCAAAACCGCATCGCCGGTTGCAAGTCGCACCGTGGCGACCTTCTTGCCTTTCAAGTCAGGAATGCTCTTGATCACGTTTTCGTTCTCCGGCTTGACGACGATTGCAGCGTCTTCACCCATCACGCCGCCAATGATGGCGATGTCTGCTCCCTTAGCGATATGCACGAGGGGCGCCGTGGTACCAAAAGCTCCGAGGTCGAGTTTATCGGCGCGCAGTGCAGCTAGACCGTCGGCCGAGTTGGCAAACTCGATCAGTTGCACGTTCAGCCCCTCGTCCTTGAAGAAGCCCTCTTCTTGTGCGACAAAAAACTTTGCGTGCCCGGTGACAGGAAGATAGCCGACCCGCAGAGTGGCAATGGTTCGGGGCTGGATCAGTTTGCCCTTAACGGCGAAGACTCCTACTGCTGCGGCAATCACAACTGCGAGAAAAACTAGGCCGAGAATCAGTGGCCGCTTGCTTTTGGGTGTGTCATTTGTGCTCATAAATGCAGTTCCTCTTCATTCAAAAGACTTGTCTTGGATAAGATCCCTTTGGGCTGGCCAGAAAACAGAAAAGCCCACGATTGGAATCGTGGGCTTAGAAAAATACGAGGAGTCACTTAGTCTAAATAGAAATTGCCTCGCCTTCCGTAGAGCCCACAAATCGGCATAGACACATACAACAACAGGCGTTGTTGAACGGCGTCTCGATTATGTGGGCCAGCAGAAACATAACCGGACTATAGCAGAGTTTTCATAGATGCGAAAACAAAAATCTTGAACATCAAGAGAGCTTGAGCAATAGATTAACTACTGTTTCTGATGGGTCGAATTGTTGTATCACAACTTAGATAATTACATTTGGCGCGGGTTTTCCCGAGTTGCAGAGTTCATTGCAGCAAGCGTGGGTTAGTTGTTTTCGGGATTGAATTATTTTACTGACATATGCTATAAAGACGAATCTTTATGACCCCGACAACGGTCTTCCAACTCGTCCCTTCTTGTTGTTGTCGCTAGCTGGCGCGGTTTCTCCGCGACGGCGCACATTTTTCCGTTCCAACTAAATAACCGCTAAACGAATTTGTCCGTTTGGCTTTTGTTTTTTCTTCATTTCTTTTTCCGCGCTAGATACATGTCTATGCGTGAAAAAGTGCATTGCAGGCAAAAAACTCGGGAGATATGCACATGAACACTAAGAAGCTTTGGATCGCTTTTAGCCTTTTTGTTGTTACCGTATTCTCACAGCATTCATTTGCCCAGGGATTGAACTGGGAAGGCCAGACCGGCGCGCTTCTCACGCCCTTCGCCTACACCGCCGCTTCACCCGCTGGCCAGTTTGGAAGGCCTGAAGTCGGCTTTCACTACCTGAATGCCGGTAGCGTGATTGGCAACGAATATCAGCTCTCGATTACCGAAGGTGTTGCCAAGCGCTTTGAAGTCGGCTACACAGGCACATTCAGTTCTTCGGGCAACAGTCCTCTTAGCACGCTTTTTGCAAACGGCTTTGGTGCATTTCATGGCAAGTTGACGGTCGTGAAGGAAAATGCCCGCAAGACGAAGTGGGTCCCGGCCATCGCCGTGGGTGCCATCGGCCGCGTGGATGTGCAGCGTGTGGGCTCGGCGGCCGGCTCTTCGGTCTCGGCGAACAACGCCGACTTCTACGTGGTTGCAACCAAGACCGTCACCCAGGTGAAGGGACTGCCCTTTGTTCTGAACCTCGGTGAAAAGGTCACTAACGCTTCGGTCTTCGGCATCGCCGGCAACGCTCAGAACTGGCAGGGACGCCTCTTCGGCGCCGCTGCCTTTGTCGTGAAGGGTCCCGCAAAGTCCACTCTGATCGCCGGATCGGAAGCCGTCCAGCAGCCTCATTACGTCGAGGGTCTGCCTAGGGCTGCAACAGTTCCGACTTCTCTGTCCTACTTCGTACGCGTCGTTCCAAAGCTGGAAGGATCGCCGTTGCAGATTGATTTCGCCGTCGTACAGGCTGCCGGGAAGATCGTAGATATTCCGGGAAGTGTGGTTGATCTCCAGGCGCGCGCCCGCTTCGGCTTTGGCACCTCCTACCACTTCTAACTGCAGATCGGCACCAGGAAGAAGGCCGCCTTCCGGGCGGCCTTCAGCTCTTGTTGTGCGAACGCTAAAAGTTCCAAGAGCCTCATCTCTTGGGACTTCGTTTCTGGTAATCCTGTGACTCGTCGCAGCTACGGCTTTGGAGCGGCAGACTCGGCGATCGGCGTGGTGGGAAGTGCCAGTGCCTCCTTGCGCAGTCCCTCGAAGAGAACCGTGCTCAGGTAGCGCTCCCCAAAGCTGGGAATGATGGCAACAATCAGTTTGCCCGCGTTCTCCGGACGCTGGGCCACCTTCACTGCGGCAAAAACCGCGGCTCCGGATGAGATTCCAACCAGCAAGCCCTCCTCCTTGGGCAGCCGTCGCGCAAATTCGAGTGCCTCATCGTTGGAGACCTGAACGACCTCGTCGATCAGCTTGGTGTCCAGCACGCCGGGAATAAAGCCTGCGCCGATTCCCTGAATTTTGTGCGGCCCTGGCTTACCGCCGGAGAGCACTGGGCTGTCCGTCGGCTCGACCGCGATCGCCTTGAAACGACGGCTTCTTCGGCTTGATGTAGCGGGCGACGCCGGTCAGCGTGCCACCCGTACCTACGCCGGAGATCAGGATGTCTACCTTACCGTCGGTGTCGTTCCAGATCTCAGGGCCGGTGGTTTCAAAGTGAATTTGGGGATTCGCGGAGTTATTGAACTGTTGCAGAATGTATCCGTTCGGAGTGGAGGCCAGAAGTCTCTTCGGCCTTGGCGACTGCGCCCTTCATGCCGTTGGGGCCGGGAGTGAGCACGATCTTGGCGCCGAATGCCAGCATAAGCACGCGGCGTTCCAGGCTCATCGTCTCCGGCATGGTGAGGATTAACTCGTATCCCTTCACGGCCGCTACGAATGCGAGTGCGATTCCGGTGTTGCCGCTGGTCGGCTCGATCAGAACCGTCTTGCCGGGATGAATCTTGCCGTCGCGCTCGGCCGCCGCGATCATTGAGGCTCCGATACGATCCTTGACGCTGGCCAGCGGATTCTGGCTCTCCAGCTTTACAGCCACTCGCGCCGCGGCCCCGTTGGTAATTTTGTTGAGGTAAAGTAGCGGCGTTTTTCCAATCAACTCAGTAATGCTGTTTGCAATTGCCATTTCATCTCCATTTGGCCCGCGATCGGCGAACCTCGAAAGTTGACTGCATTTGAAGGCGGACTCCACTTGATCCACCAATTTTGCACCCCATACAAACAAGTAACGACAAGTGGCTTCCGGTTTTGTAAAAACCTGCACGAACTCCCGAACTACGCGTGACAACCTGTCTAGAGCTTCCAGATGGCGTTCGCCGCGACGACCAGACCCAGCGTCAGGCCAGCGATCAATACCTCTCCCAGCGCACCCACGATAAAGGGCCGTCACTCCCTGCTTTGACATCTCGCGGAAGTTAGTGCGCAAGCCCACCCCTGCGAACGTCAGCAGAAACGCCCAGCGGGAAAGATTCGCCAGAGCGCCCACCTGCTCCTTGTTGAAGACGTGAACCGAGACGAGCAACGAGATCACCAGGAAACCCAGCACGAACTTCGGAAACTTGCTCCAGAGAAAAGCTCCCTTGTTCTTTACCTTTTCCGCTTGTCCTCGGCTTGCCCAGTAGATCGCGTAGCCGAGCACAACGAAGCCGATTGTCGCGTTGCGAGTGGTCTTCGCCAGCACGGCGACCTTTCCGGCAACATCGGAGTAGAGCGCGCCGGCGGCCGTAGCTTCGGCCGTGTTATCCACGGCGAGGCCCGACCACAATCCATATGCGTTGTCGCTCATGTGCAGCGCGTGTCCAATCAGCGGAAACGTCACCAGCGCGATGGCTCCAAGCGCGAGGATCGCGGCAATCGCGAACGACGAATCCTCGTCGTCTGCGTCGATAGCGCCCTTGGCTGCGATGATGGCGGATACGCCGCATACGGCGGAGCCGACCGCGAGCAGCGATGTCAACTTCGGTTTCAGGTTGAAGAGCCTGCCGAGCAACGTCATCAGAATCAATGACCCTGAGATTTCCAGCACAACCAGCGCGATGCTGATGCCGCCCAGCTTAAGCACGTCGCCGACCACGAAGCGTGCGCCAAGCAGCACAATGCCCGCTTTCAGCCAGAACTCGTAGGTAGCGATCCCCGGCAGAAATATCTTCGGAATCGTCACCGTGTTTGCGATCAATAAGCCAATCGCAATCGCCCAGAGCACGTACTCGATGTTAGGAATGACGAGGTGATGAGCTTTGGCGTAGCCATTAATCGATTGCTCAAGTACCTTACCGGCAAATCCGATTACCGCAAGCAGCAGCACGCCCGGAATAAATCGAACGACGTTTGCGAAAGGGTTCCGAGCCTCTTGGTTCGGCAGCGCGACAGATGTGGCCATTTCGTTTCTCCTCTTGCACCCAGCTCTTACCAGGGGACGTGCTTCAGCACTCCGACGCGCACCAGAAGGGCCAGCAGGAATGCGGTGATGACGGCCCATACGTCAAGCGACAGACCTAGTCGAGTGGCCTCGGTTGCGATTTTGTTTTCTTCGGACATCGACGAACTCCTATTTACGCGGCTGACCAGCCGCTCCCGTTTCTCTTAACTTTTCTGCCTGCAAACGAAAAACCCACCCGCCTGAAAATTCTGGCGGGTGGGTTGATCCAACTAGATCCTGGTTAGATAAGTGCTATTCCACGATCTCCCTTGCGCCAGATGGGTACATGCTGCAACAACAGCAGCACGTCGCTCGACCGGTCTGGCAGCACAAAATCATGGTGGAGTGTTTATAGCCTAATTACCAACGCGCGTCAATTCTCGCCCTCATGAAAGATTCACTTGCAAGCAGAATGCAAATCAGCTAATGTGAAATTCATGAGCTGCCTGATCCAGATGAACGCCTGTTGCGCCAGCATGTGTTGCTGTTGCGCACGCGTTTGTTCTGGCATTCGGGCTTAATCGACCGGTTATACGTTTCAGTCGAACCCACTGCCAGACGGTAGTGGGTTTTGTGTTTTTGGGCAACGATCAACAGCAGCCCAATATGAGCACGGGTGGCGAAGTGGCTAACGCGGCGGCCTGCAAAGCCGTTATTCATGGGTTCAAATCCCATCCCGTGCTCCAACTTTGCTGGATTATGCTGGAGGATTGTCATGGAGAGTCGCCACAATCTGTTAAGTGGGACCGCTGATATGGATGGTATCGTTCTGAGGCGGGACTCGCATCTTCGCACCTCGCGCGCCAACACCCCGGTGTATGCCTGCATACGTGTTCGTTGTTCGTGTCAGCGCGCATCTGCGGGTCGACGGAGGACGGCGAAGAGTTAGCTTAGTAACATCGCACGAGTTCTCCAGATGGCCTGAGATTCTAAATCTCGGGCCATTTGCATTTCTGAAAGTGTTTTCCGGGTCTCTATTGTGTGCGTGACATTCGAGAACGTCTCTAAAACCTATGCTCTTGAGAGCTCCGGAAAGAGTGCCGGAAAACGCTTTATTGCTCTGAACGACGTGTCTTTCTCCGCGCGCTCCGAAGAGTTCGTCTGCCTCCTCGGCCCCTCGGGTTGCGGCAAGTCAACGCTGTTGAAGATGGCTGCTGGACTGGAGAGAGCGGAGCAGGGAGATGTGATTGCAAACGGCGAGACCGTGCAATCGCCCGACTCGAGCCGGGGGATGGTATTTCAGGATTACGCGCTGTTTCCATGGCTGACGGTCGAACAGAACGTCCGGTTCGGATTGGAACTGAAGGGCTACAGCAAGTCCATTGTCGTCGAAACCGCAGCACGATTCATCCATCTTGTTGGGTTGGCGGGATTCGAGAACGCATTTCCCAAGCAACTGTCCGGGGGGATGAAGCAGCGTGTCGCATTGGCACGCGTGCTGGCTATGTCGCCCAAGATCTTACTCATGGACGAACCCTTCGGGGCACTGGACTCTTTTACCCGCATGGAAATGCAGACTGAGCTGGTAAACCTTTGGCAGCAGCAGCCGTTCACCACACTCTTTGTTACCCATGACATTGAAGAAGCAGTTTACTTGGCCGATCGCATCGTTGTGATGACTCCCCGGCCTGGTCGGGTTAAGACGATTGTGAAGGTGGGTCTGAGCCGTCCCCGGCGCCGGACGGATTTTGCATTTGCCGAGATCCGTAATCACGTGCTCAATCAATATGAAAAGTCTAGCTCATACGTTCTGGAATACCAGATTTAACGCAACTAGCGGCATATGCATGGTAAATGAGGTCATGAAATGAAACATAGGTCACTTCAGGGAACTGGTAGAAACAACTTGCCGCGAGAATGCTTCCCGCATTTTTCTGCACCTGCCCGAGCAGGCAGGAAGCATGACCTTCGGCGAGATGGGACGACTCACAAAGGACTTAGCTCGCCTGTCTGAGCACCGCTGGGTTTCGCAAACAAGAGCGTATCGCTGTTCTGTTGAACAACGACTCCGCTGCCGCAGTCGCCTTGTTGGGTGTGACCGCCGCAGGCGGCGTGGCTGTCCCCTTAAATCCACAAGCTTACTCGCGCCGAAATCGATTGGCTGCTCGAACATTCGCAGGCTCGGTTCATTTTGACCGACGCTCGACAAGCAGACGACTTGCTGCCGGAAGGGAACGACGGGAGTTGGTCGATACCGGGCGGCCCACAGCAGGT
Source organism: uncultured Acidobacteriota bacterium (assembly GCA_963737175.1). Classification (GTDB taxonomy): domain Bacteria; phylum Acidobacteriota; class Terriglobia; order Terriglobales; family Acidobacteriaceae; genus TOLSYN. The sequence continues at coordinate 217,710 of CAVTRQ010000007.1, forward strand.
TGGGACCCCGCTCGTTCTCGTTGAAGCGTCTTCCGGCTGATCGTGCTCGAGTAGACCGTAGTAGACACCTCGGCGCCGGAATGGACGGATCCCGCAATCATCCTCTACACGTCGGGCACGACCGGGAAGCCCAAGGGCGTGATCCTGACTCATGGCAACCTGCTCAGCAATGCTGGCGGCGTTCAGGAGGCGCATCAGCTTACTTCCGCAGGACACGGCACTGTGCATACTTCCGTTGTTTCATATCAACGGATTGGTGGTCACGCTCATCACGTCCATGTTGGTGGGGTCGTCTCTGGTTCTGCCGAAGAAGTTCAGTTCGCGGCACTTCTGGCAATGGATTTCGACATACAACGCGACCTGGTTCAGCGCGGTACCGACCATCCTGTCCATTCTGCTTCTTCAGCCGATTCCATCCAAGGCCGAGTTCTCATCGCTGCGATTCGCGCGCTCCGCATCGGCACCTCTTCCAATTGCCGTCCTTGAGGAATTCGAGACGCGCACTGGCGTGCCTGTCATCGAGTCTTACGGAATGTCCGAGGCAGGCGGGCAGGTCACGTCTAATCCTCTGCACTTGCGCAAGCCCGGTTCCGCGGGGCTGCCATTTACCAACGCGCTTCGAGTTGTTGACGAACACGGGGTGCCGCTTGACTCCAATCAGACCGGCGAGGTCGTTCTTCGCGGTCCGAATGTCTCGATAGGGTATCTTGATAACGCAGCGGCAAATCGCGAGTCGTTTCGGAATGGATGGTTTTACACGGGAGATCTCGGCTATCGCGATGCCGACGATTATGTGTTTCTCGTCGGCCGAAAGAAGGAGCTGATTAACCGCGCCGGTGAGAAGATTGCACCGCGCGAGATCGAGGAAATCATCTACCGTATGCCCGAAGTTGAGTCGGCGGCGGTGGTCGGAGTGCCTGACTCTCTTTACGGAGAAGAGGTGGCTTGCTTCCTGGTGCTGCGACCGCGAATTATCGCTCACGGAAGAACGTGTAGCTGTGCACTGTAGTGAGAACCTTGCAGATTTCAAAGTTCCCAAGCAGGTGTTCTTTGTCGAAGAACTTCCCAAGGGGCCAAACGGAAAAATCCAGCGCCGTAGGTTGCTTGAAATGTATGCACCATTGATCCAATTGAAGACACGGAGACTTCCCCATGAAGAAGAAGTGGTATCCAGCTCTCATAGTGATCGTAATAGTTCTGATCGCGGCGTTCGTGCTCGCGCCATTACGCAACGCTAAGACTGCGACGGCTTCGGCTGCAGGTTGCCTCGGCAAGAATCATCAAGGTCGGAACGAATCGCGCGCTGGGCACGGTTACACCTTATGTGGGCAGAGACAAAAACATATTTCGAAGAACACGGAGTGAACGTCGAGATCGTCGATTTTGCAGATGGCTCCACGCTGATGGAAGCCTTCGCATCTGGCCAGCTCGACGTCGCTTTGCTGGGGATTGCTCCTTCGGCCATTTGGCAGAACAAGGGCGTCGACTTGAAGGTGGTCGCGTCGGCCAATGGCGGCGGACATGTGCTGCTCACCCGCGCAGACAGTGGCATCCACGACATCGAAGGATTGAGAAGCAAAAAGGTCGCCACGCCAAAGCCGGGAACGGTGGTGGATACGCTCTTCCGAGCGCACATAGCGCGGGAACTGGCGAAGCTCGACCCGGAAAAGGATATTCAGATCGTGCCAAACGTAGCGCCTGCGGATATGCCGGCTGCGCTGTTTGTTAGCCGTGAAGTGGACGCCGCCATTACCTGGGAACCGTTCGCAACCCAGGCCGAGACCAAGTACAAAGACAGCAAGGTGTTGTTTGATGCCGCCGCCGAGTGGCACAAAGCCAATCCGAATTCTCAAGCATTTCTATCCCGTCAATGTGGTAATCGCGCGGCAGTCATTTATCCAATCCCGACCCGACGATCTCCGTCGTTTTCTTACGGCCTATGTCCAAACCGTCGACTTTGTAAACAGCAAACCCGATGAGGCCAACAGAATCATTGCCAGCGAGATTAGTCTCGATAAGTCAATCGTAGAGCGGGCGCGGCTGCGAATCGACTACACAACCCAGGTTGATACGGCCGCGGTCTTTCAGACCCTGGAATGGTCGAAGCAGCTCGGCTACTTGAAAGAAGTTCCCACCGCTAACAAGCTTTTCGACTTGAGCTACCTGCCACAAGGAAAGGCGGAGCGATGAGAAAGCTGAGTTTCAGCCGCCTTTGGCAGGGCACGCTCGCGCTTGCCGGCTTCTTTCTGCTGTGGCACTTTGCCTCGACGACCGGTGTATTCGGCAGGATGTCTCCGGAGTATTCGCTGCTGCTATTGCCTCCGCCCGCGGTTGTATTCAGGGCCTTTGGGGAGATGATCTGGTCCGGTTATCTATGGGATCAGCTTTCCGTGAGCCTGGTTCGCGTACTCATCGGCTTCGCCCTGTCCGTGGTGATTGCGGTGCCGCTGGGCATCGGGATGGCGACATCTCCGGCGCTGAACAATGTGGCCGAACCCTTTGTACGGATTTTTTCGCCGATTCCTGGCGTAGCCTGGGTTCCGCTGGCGATCCTATGGTTCGGCTTGGGAGATAAGGCCGCGATCTTCATCATCACTTTGGGCTCAATATTCCCGATCATTCTGAACACCGTGCAAGGCGTGCGCGACGTGGATCACCGGCTGATTGACGCCGCGCGAATGATGGGCGCGACGCAATGGCAGATCATCCGTCGAGTCATGCTGCCAAGTCTTATTCCATATTTGATCACCGGTTTTCGCACCGGCCTCGGATTCGCGTGGCGAGTGGTAATTGCCGCGGAGATGGTCGGCGTACCCAAAGGGATCGGCTACATGCTGACCGTTGGCAGAAGCACCGGCCGCACAGAGGTCACGATTGTCACCATGATCACACTCGGTCTCCTGATGTTGCTCGTGGAGGAGTTTGTCTTCGCTCCGCTTGAGAACCGTACGCGCTCCTGGCGCAGGACCGTTACTGCCTGATTGGCTGGCGAGAGAAGGTTTATGAAACGCACATTTGACACAGGAAACGCTGCAATTACGGAAGCTGCAATCTTCGCGGGCTGTCAGGTGTTCGCGGGCTACCCCATCACGCCGGCGACTGAAATTGCCGAAAATATGTCGCGGCGTCTTCCCGAGGTGGGCGGCTACTATGTGCAGGCAGAAGACGAGACCGCTGCGTTGCATATCTGTAATGGAGCATCGCTGGGCGGAATGAAGGCTATGACTGCAACCTCAGGTCCTGGCTATATTCTCTTTGCCGATCCATTCGGATGGGCGCTGAGCTGCCGAAATACCCGTTGTCATCGTGAATTCGCAGCGCGTAGGGCCGGTAAGCGGCATCACCGGCGCGCCGGGACAAGGTGAGTTCTATCTGAGCCGCTACCTTTCCCATGGCGGCAACTACGAAACTATTGTGCTCGCGCCCGCGTCGGTCCAAGAGGCATTCGCGTTAACAGCGGAGGCGTTCTATCTCTCCGAGCGCTTTCGTACTCCCGTCACGCTACTGGCAGACCAGATGGTGACCGATGGCTGGGAAACTCTGTTGCTACCGGAAACAACAGAAGAAGCAGAAATGCTAGGTGTCCGCACGTGGAGCCGGCAGGTTCATCCTGGGCCGGAGTTCTATCCCGCGACCGATGAGATTGACATTCCGCCAGTGGTGCTCGGTCACAATACCGGCGGAGCTTGTTCCGACTGGACGCCGACGGCGGCCGGTCACGACACCGAAGACGTAGAGTTGCAGCATAAGCATGCCTATCGGCTGATTTACAAGATCCGCAATCATCGGGAACTGATCGACCGCTTTGAGAGCTACGGCCTCGACGATGATCCCGAGATCATTCTGGTCTCCTACGGCACACCTTCGCGCGTAGTGAAAAGCGCGGTCAAGGCGGCTCGCGAGCGTGGCATCCGTGCGGGCGGAATACGCCTGATCTCGCTGTGGCCATTTCCTGATCAGATTTTCAGTCTTCCTTCGCGATACCTTTCGGTGGAACTTAACTGGGATGGTCAGCTTGTGCGTGAAGTTCGGCGTGCTGCGTCGAAGGCCCGCAGTGTGCATTTTCTAGGCAAGTGCGGCGAGTTGCCAACCGGAGCCGAACTGCAGGATGCGATTGACGCCATTGTGAAAGACCAACCGCGACACGCCCGAAGCTGGAAATTGGAGGCTTGGTAAACCGTGGACCCACTTGTAGAGAAATTTCTCCGGCCTGAAAAATATCCTGGCACCGCTTGTCGCGGCTGTGGATTGCGTGTGTTGCACCGGCAGGTTCTTGAGGCAATCGACGAATTGCAACTGGGCCTCGCCGATGTGGTGTGGGGAACCGGCATCGGGTGCACCGGACGACAGACGTATGCGACGTGGAAGGGCGACACCTTCGCCGGTACGCATGGCCGCGTCTACGCCCTTGCCACCGGCCTGCGCTTGGCACTCCCGGCGGAAAAACGAATCGTGCTGACTGTGGGCGATGGCGACGCATTTACCATCGGCCTTCTGCACCTGCTGAACTGTGCACGTCGCAATGTCGATATGACGGTGATCGTCGGCGACAATCTGGGATACCAGTCCACCGGTGGGCAGTACAGCATGACAACGCCGCAAGGCTCGCGCACGGATTCCAGTCCTTACGGAATGTGGGAGCAAAATCTAACCCAGAACGGCATCGACGTTCTCCGCATCATCAAGGAAGCCGGCGCGACCTTCCTGGCGCGGCATTCGGTGACGGAAAAGCGTGCGCCGATTGAAAGCATCAAGAAGGCGTTGCAAAACCGGGGCTTTTCGCTCGTGCAGTTGGTCTACCCTTGCGTTACGCACTTCGGCGCACAAACGCTGCGGACACGCGATCTGAAGAAGATCTATCAGTGGTTCGAGGAACGCGCAGAGGGTCCGGCGGAACAGGATTCCGGTACAGGCTTTAGCTGCGGCGTTCTGCACGACGCATCCAACACTCGTCCGGAGTTTTCCACATCGTTGCGAGAGCACGTCAATTCCGTGCAGCGGAGGTCGCTAAGTGGCGAATCGAACTGAGATTCTCATCAGCGGTTTTGGCGGGCAAGGCGTGGTACGACTTGGGCAGATCCTTGGGCAGGCTGCGGTTCACGAAGGCCTCTATACCACCATGCTGATCAGCCATGGCACGGAGACCCGCGGAGGCTATGTGCGAAGCCAGGTGGTGCTTTCTCCTGAAGCGATCGACAGTCCGTCGGTGGAAGCCCCAGACTTTTTCTGTGCCTTTTCGAGCATTGCCTATCAGCGCTTCAAGCACCTCTGCCGTCAAGGCATGATTCTGTACGATCCCGAGGTGATCGCGCGCCGGACACGACTCTGAGCTATCATCAGATCCCCATCGCGCCAGCAAGCTCGCTCAGCAAGAGCTGGGAAATCCGATCTTCGCCAATACGGTCATGCTTGGTGCTCTCGGCAAGAAATTGTCTGGACGCCTATCTCGAGAGTCGCTTGTCAAAGCAATCGAGGATCGACTCCCCCGCTTCCATCAAGGAAAACCAACAAGCTTTCGAACTTGGATACACCTTGGACGCCGGTCGGTCCGAGTAGATTGATACCACGCAAGTTTTCAGGAATCGGGTGGAAGAGTCCTTAATTATGTTCCGTTGCCCCCAATGGTCATCTGCGCGGCGCCGAAGCGAGAGAGTGAACTGAGCGGCATCACCCGTTGATGCCGCTATTCAAGTTCAATGTAGGCCAGAGTTCAAAATTCGGACAGGACAAATCGGCGCGGTTCTCCATTCTCGAGGCGGAGCGCCATTCAGCAACGCTCACTGATGCAGGATTGAGTCGGGAATCCAAGTCGAACCGGACTTCGGAACCGTGTTGAGGGCGCCCGCCTTTTATTAAAAGGCTGCGTCCGAGCGGCCGGCGGTAGCAGTCGGGGAATTACAGCCAGCCTCAAGGAGCAGCAGATCATCTCCAGTCCCCCGAAACGGCTTCAAGGAAACCGCGATGTGAGGTTCTGGTCGGATTGTCGCCATAACCGGCCAATCGCGTAGCAGGCAGGATCGGTAACGAGAAAGGCCGATCTCAACTGCGGTGCGGTCCCGAAGTCGGGATGTGGGAAGTTAGAGCCGCGATGATGCCCAGCTCTACTATCTGCCGTCCAAAGTAGGAATGGGATCTCGCGGCAGCAAGATTTTTGTTGCTTGTTGCATAGCCTCTTGCCAGACTGCGTTTGACATGACGCGCTGAGTCCAGCGGGCGAACCATTCGAGGTGGGCTTCCCAAGAGTCTTCCGGCATATCCGCCGGCCTACACTCCTCGATGGCCTGATCAGCCTCACTGAGCGGGCGGCGTTCGTTAGGCGTTGGCTTGGCATTCTTGAACACTGCGGAAAGGCCTGGGGCCAAGTTCATCGAAGAAGCAGTGCCAGCTGTCAGCCTCGACCTTTTCACGAATGAAGTCCACGATGAGTTGGGTGGAGATCTCCAGTGGGCTCAGTTTCTTCTTGGGCTTCTTGCGCTTTTATCGAACGTGTTCGTGCGGGCATGCGCCGCGCCAGGCTGGAAGGCCGGCATATCGGCCGCACCCCACTCGACTTCGATCGCACCGCTGTTCTCCGTGACCGTGACCGCGGCATGAGCCTGACGGAGATCGCCAAGGCCCATCGCATCAGCCGAGCAACAGTCAGCCGCGTGATCAAGGAAGCACGCGAAGCTGCCGGCCCAAAAGGGTGCATTCCAGCACCTCCGCAAACCCATGAAAACAGGCTGCCGGATTCGGCAGCCTGAGGTAGCCCATAAGGACTGGGTTGTGAGCCACCAGTTTACCGCTCACGGGCCCGTTGCACTCAACGCCCACGCCACGTGCAGACCATTACGTTTCATTGCCACGATATCTCGGGTAAACACACCTGCTTGCCTGCGGGTTAGCCACCGAACCTAGAACCTACAAAACAGTTCAGCCTCGGAGAAACTAATCAAGTAGCACGATACGGCGGCAAATCCCACCTATCACAACTTCGCAAGATGACCAGGAATGCTCCCCGACCGGTAGCTGTTACGACGGTAATTAACGAAAACGATGGCGGTTGGCGTAGAGTAAGTAATTAGGTATGGACTCGTCGCGAAAGTTCGTTGAGCCATAGGGCGATGATTTGGAAATGAAGCGGCCTGCTCTGAACCTGGCGACGAAAACTGTTTTACTACTAGCGGCGATAAGTTTCACTGTGCTGCTAGTCATGAGCCTTTTCTTGCTTCATTATCAAGAGAGCTCGCTCAAGAACACCATCCTCACGGGTTTAGATGGCCAGGCGTTAGCGACAGCCCATGGAATAGATTTGTTTCTGGATAATGGTCTTCGAGATTCCATGGCCATCTCCACAGGCCTGCGCGCTGAAAACATATCTCAGGGCAAATTGACTCAAGTCGAGTCGTATCTCAAACAGATGCAGGAGGTCTTCCCCACTTTTCGGAGCGGGATTTTTGTTCTCGATAAAGAGGGAAAGCTCCTGGTCGACTACCCCAGCCATCCGAAATTACGCGGCCAATCGTTTGCGTTCCGCGAATACTTCCAGCGCACCATGAGAGAACAGAAAGGGGTCGTTAGCTCGCCCTATCGATCAGCGCGAATGGAGTCACCCGTACTCACCTTTACGGCGCCAGTACGAGACTCTCAAAATAGGATTATAGCCATCGTGGGCGGCTCGATGGACCTTCTTGCCACGGATGTCTTGGGCGGCTACGTCGCACAACAGTTCGGAAAAACCGGCTATATGTACGTCTTTGACAGACGCCGCCTATTGCTTCTGCATCCGGAACGCGATCGCGTATTAACCTCGGTAGGGACTGGAAAGAACAGTCTCATGGAAGCCGCACTCAATGGTTTTGACGGAGTGGGAGAAACTGTCAACTCCAAGGGAGTTCCCATGCTCTTGTCGATGCGGCATATCCCAAACACCGACTGGGTCGCTTGCGTTCAGTTACCGCAGAAAGAGGCCTATGCACCGATTGCCGAGGCTAGAACCAGGATTATTTGTATCTCGGGCCTGGCCATATTTTTGGTTACAACTATCGGCGCAGTAGCTATTCGTCGTGTGTCCAGCCCCCTTCAGCAGTTGAAACAGGTCGCTTTGCAGATCACCGCGAAGCTAGAAGAACTTGCGGCAACCGGGGTCTCCCGATTTCCAGACTCTAATCTAGATCGGCTCGCTAATATCCGATCACGCGATGAAGTCGGCCAGTTGGCATCATCGTTTCTGAAGCTTGTGAACAGTCTCCATTCGACACTCCGCTCCTCACACTCCACTAACTTGCAACTGGTGCAAGCGAAAGAAGCGGTTGAAAAGGACGCTAGTTATCGCAAATTTCAGCACTTTCTAATTTGCGCTATACACGAGGTGTCGCTCGACGGAATTCTTGTGGTGAACAACGAAGGCAACGTTGTGTCACACAACAAAAGATTTTTCGATGTTTGGCAGCTTCCCGTGACCACTGTTCCAGATTATTTGCCCGATCCCGATATGAGTGTCTCGGATCAGCCCGTATTGTCAGCCGTCCTTGAGCGCGTGAAAGATCCCGAGACTTTCTTGAGGCGGGTGCGAGAACTTTACGACGATCCAGATGCAAGCGACCATTGCGAAATTGAACTGAAGGACGGCAGGACACTCGAACGTTACTCGACCGGTCTGCGGGGTGATTCGGATGAGTACCTGGGGCGCGTGTGGTTTTTCCGTGACATTACGGTTCGCAAGCAAGCCGCGCAAGAGTTACATGACAGCGAGGAGAAGTTTCGCCAGTTGGCGGAAAACATTCGTGAAGCCTTTTGGATGATGCCGCCGTCTGCCGACGAAATACTCTACGTCAGCCCTGCCTACGAAGAAATTTGGGGCAGAACCTGCGCCAGCCTCTACCAGAGCCCTACGTCTTGGGTAGAGGCTATCCATCCCGATGACCTGGAACGGGTCCATTCCATATTTGCGCAGCAAATAAGGGGAGATCCCGTCGAATCCGAATATCGCATACGAACACCGGATGGGCAGGAGAAATGGATACGAAACCGGACTTTTCCTATTCGCGACCAAGCCGGGCAACTGATTCGGGTCGCCGGTATTGCGGAGGAGATTACCGAGCGGAAGCGTTACGAAGCGGAGCTGGTGACGACGAACCAAGCATTGAATCAAGCGCAGAAGATGGAAGCCGTGGGCCGACTTGCCGGCGGCATTGCCCATGACTTCAATAATCTCCTCATGGTGATACAAAGTTACACGGAAATGTTGCAAGAAAGCCTTCCTGCCCGTGACGCACGCCGAAAGAATACGCTGCAGATCATGAAGGCTGCCAAGCGCGCGGCCAGCCTCACAGGCCAGATGCTGGCGTTCAGCCGCAAGCAAATTATCTCTCCGGTCGTGCTCGACTTGAACACGGTGGTAAATGACACTACGAAAATGTTAAAGAGGCTCATCGGTGAAGATATTGAATTTCGAATCGACCCGGCGGAATCACTATGGGCGGCAGAGGCTGACCCAGATCAGATCGCTCAGGTTCTGATGAACCTTTGCGTGAATTCCCGCGATGCAATGCCCCAAGGTGGCACACTTACGATCGCGACTGGGAATGTGACGGTCGAGGACGGGAGTACTGGCATTCCCCCATACGTTGCACCTGGAGAATATGTGCGGCTTTTTGTCATCGATACCGGTACGGGCATTATCAAGAAGGTACAGGAGCGGGTATTCGAACCCTTCTTTACGACCAAGGATGTTGGCAAGGGAACGGGATTGGGACTTGCTATGGTGTATGGCGTCGTGAAACAGAGTGGCGGCTATGTTTGGGTCGAAAGCGAACTTGGGCAGGGGACCTGTTTCACAATCTATCTGCCCAGGGCAAAAGGGGCGGTCGCCCCCGATAAGTCCACAAAGGCCGAAGTGCGGTTCCAGGGAACAGAAACGCTCTTGGTCGTCGAAGATGAAGAGTCACTGAAAGAGGCGATCTGTGACTATCTGAAGAACTTGGGATATACGGTTTGGGCAGCCAGTTCAGGCCCGCAGGCAATGTTGATTGCGAGTGAGCGGGGCCACATCGATCTTTTAATTACAGATGTTGTAATGCCCAAAATGAGCGGGCGTGAGTTATCGCAGATGCTCAGGAACCAGTACCATGATCTGAAGACGATCCACATGTCCGGCTACACGGATGATGCGGTGTTGCGGCAGGGTATTCACGAACTGGGTACGACCTTGTTACAGAAGCCATTTAGCCTGAGCACACTGGCAGGCAAAGTGCGCGATACGCTCGAAAACGCGATGGTGATGTAAGCACCGGAGGATATGTGAGGAGAACCGATGCTCTGTTCAGGCCACGTCGTCTAGCGCTCGATTCGCTATCTCAACCAGAACCCCCAATGACACTTGCCAGGCTGGACAGCGCGGATGCATCCAACTCAGCACGAGAGAAGTAGAGGGACAGCTCGCCTTGATGTGGCTCGTCGCCCGTCAGAACTTTCTTCGTCTTTTTCCGATAGATGCCGCGCAGCAGGTCGTCCACCGTGATTCCAAGCAGAGAATCGCCCGGCACCAGACGATGGTTGAGGAAAGTGAGCGGATGATCTGACGCCGCAGTTGCAAGCCACAGAGATACACGCGTCGATTTGGCGCCGACTGTACGTGGGCAGATTGTCTGAGCAGCTCTTGCCTGTATGCTTGCTTATTGTTCTTTAGGAGAGATGTTTCGTGACGAAGTTCCCCGAAAATAGCAGTGGACGCTTCGAGCGCATCGTTGCGGAGATGGTTGGCGAAGCGCCGGAGACGCGCGTGGAGCGCTGGCGCGGACTGTTTGACCGGCTTGCCGCTCCGCACGCGAACCGTCTGGTGCTCTTCGGCACAGGCCAATTCGGACAGTGGATCTTAGAGCGGCTGCGCAAGGCAGGAGTGGAGCCGTTGTGCTTCTCCGATAACAACCCGGCGCGCTGGGGCAGTCGCGTGCACGGAGTCGAGGTAGTAAGCCCCGCGGATGCGGTCACGCGCTTCGGCCCGACGGCCTGTTTCATCGTTTCGATTTACAACGGCAGCGCGGCTCGGGGGCAACTGCGCGAGCTGGGATGCAAATGGGTTTTGCCGGCGGCGCTGCTCTTTTGGAAATATCCCGACACCTTCACGCCGGAGATGGGTATCGATGTTCCGGAGCGCCTGCTGGAAGAGATGGAGCAGATTCGTCAGTGCTTCGCTTTGCTCGCCGATGAGCCGTCGCGGCAGGAACTCTGTGACCAGATCGAATGGCGGTATTGGATGCGTCCGGAACATCTGCCGCTCCCGGCAAATCAGGGCGAGCTGTATTTTCCCGGCGAACTGGTGACAGAGTTCGAAGAAGAAGTCCTCGTCGATTGCGGGGCATTTGACGGCGACAGCATCCGCAGCTTCATGCGCCGGGGACAGCGTTTCCGGCACGTATACGCCCTCGAACCGGATGCCGCGAATCGGGTCAAGCTGGGTGCGTCCGTCGAGTCTTTTCCCGCCGAGATTCGCGAGCGAGTCACAGTCTGGCCCTATGCCGTGGGGGACAAAGACGAAGAGGTCACCTTTGTTGAGTCGCACGATGTCGCCTCCAAGGTGAGCTCGTCCAGCGAAGGAGTCGCGATCCAGTCGCGCAAGTTGGACTCGCTGCCGTGGCAATTCCGGCCCACCTATCTCAAGATGGACATCGAAGGCTGGGAGCCTTACGCCATTGCCGGCGGAGCGGAGCTGCTGAAGAACGAACTGCCGGTTCTGGCCATCTGTCTCTATCACCGCAGCGAACATCTGTGGCAGCTTCCGAAGCTGATACATTCGCTCGCGCCGGATTACTCGCTTTATTTGCGGCGCTATGCGGAAGATTGCTGGGAGCAGGTTTGCTACGCTGTGCCGCCGAGCCGGCTCCGTCAACAACTCCCCGGATGATGCAGATCGTCTTTTGCAGAGCAGATCGATGGAGCTCTAGTCGCGGCGAAGCGTGAGGTAGATCGGATAATATCCGCGCGCGGCGACAATCGTCCGCCCAATCCAGTTGCCTACATTCAGGCGCTGCATGACGCTGATGACAGTTTGAAGCTTGGTCGCCATGCGCTCCATTTCAAACTGGAAGGGCTGGGCGAGGCGATCGAGAAAAACATCCTCGCCAAGCGAAAGCAGTTGGACCGGATATTTTCTGCTTACCTGCATTACCGCGCGCCGGCACCACACGGGATTGATCTCGGTTCGCATGGTTCGCGCGAACGACGGATCGCGTCCCAGCAGACGCACCCATTGCGGCAGCATGGACCGCCATAGAATTGGCGGCTGCGGGACCATATAGTGGCCCTCAAAGTAAGAGAGAAAATTTGGCATCTCGAAATGCAGAATGCCTCCCGGATGCAGAACTCGAACGGCTTCCTCCAGTACCTTCAGTGGATCCTCGGTATGCTCCAGTACATTGGCTGAGTACACGATTTCAAAGGAAGCATCTGCGAACGGCAACGTCTCACCTTGGACGGGAATAATCCGCGCGGGATCGATGCCATTGGCGACGAACAGCTCCCGTGACGCGGCGAACGAAGCTCCGAAGCCCACCCCATCCGGTTCGGTTCCGTATCCATCCACCTCATAGCACTTGATCCATGCGGCCAGATTGGTTCCGAAGCCGGAGCCGATCTCCAGAAGCTTTTTGTTGCGCATGGGAGAGTAGCGCTCCAGCAATTGTGCCCGCTTGAATGATTTCTCAACGTTCAGGTGATCGTCTGCAGCCGCCTTGGGTGTAGTCCTCGAAATACTCTCAAAATACTTTCCGATTGACTCTTCCGCCGCCGCGCGAACACCGTCCGGAACAACAATTGCAGAACTGGGCATCTGGCATTCTTCCTTCTTTGGCTGAATCGTCATGGGTGAATTCTATCTGAGACGCTCGCCGCTTGCACCGGCCTTCCGCCGTCGGTGATACTCTGGCGGCGTCGGATACTGACACCGCAAAACGATGGCGTAGCGATCCCGCTGGAAGTTGCAAGCATCCCGCGGCAACGGTGACACTCTATTCGGATGAAAGGGGAACAAGATGACGACAGGTGTTTCGCCGCTCACGGATCGAGCGGCCTGGAAAGCCCTCCAAGCCCACGCTTCGAAGGTGCGGGAGATGTCTCTCCGCAAGCTCTTTGCCGATGACTCCCGAGCGCGGCCAACGCATGACCGCCGAGGCCGTCGGGATCTATTTCGACTACTCGAAGAACCTCATCACGGATGAGACGCTCTCACTCCTGCTGCAATTGGCGGAGGAATCCGGTCTGCGGGCGCACATCGATGCCATGTTCCGGGGAGAGAAGATCAACGTCACCGAGAAGCGCGCCGTCCTGCACGTGGCCCTGCGCGCCCCCAAAGGCCAATCCATTGCGTTCGAGGGCAAAGATGTTGTGCCGGAGGTTCACGCCGTGCTGGACAAGATGGCCGATTTCTCCCATCGCGTGCGCCGCGGCGAGTGGAAGGGCCACACCGGGAAGACGATCCGTAATGTCGTCAATATAGGCATCGGCGGCAGTCGACCTGGGACCGGTCATGGCATACGAGGCGTTGCGGAGCTACAGCCAGCGCAACCTGAACTTCCGCTTCGTCTCCAACATCGACGGCACGGATTTCTTCGAGGCCACGCACGATCTCGACGCCGAGGAGACACTGTTCATCATCTCGTCGAAGACCTTTACAACCCTGGAGACGATGACCAACGCGCACACGGCCCGCGATTGGGCCCTAGCGACTCTGAAGAATCCTGCCGCGGTTGCCAAGCACTTCGTCGCCGTATCCACCAATGCCGCCGAGGTGTCCAAGTTCGGCATTGACACCGCGAATATGTTCGAGTTCTGGGATTGGGTCGGCGGCCGCTACTCGATGGACTCCGCGATTGGACTCTCGACGATGATCGCCATCGGCCCCGACCATTTCCGCGCCATGCTCGATGGTTTTCACCAGATGGACGAACATTTCCGAAGCGCTCCTTTCGCGTCCAATCTGCCTGTGCTGCTAGGGCTTTTGGGCCTCTGGTACAACAACTTCTTCGGAGCCCAAACCGTGGCGGTTTTGCCCTACGAGCAGTATCTGAAGCGCTTTCCCGCCTATCTCCAGCAGTTGACCATGGAAAGCAATGGCAAGCATGTCACGCTCGAAGGCCACGAGGTCGCCTATCAAACCGGGCCAATCTACTGGGGCGAGCCGGGAACCAATGGTCAGCACTCCTTCTATCAGCTCATCCATCAGGGAACAAAGCTCGTGCCCTGCGATTTCATTGCCTTTGCTCGTCCGCTGCACTCGCTTGGGCGTCATCATGACTTGCTGCTGGCGAACGTATGCGCCCAGGCCGAGGCGCTGGCCTTTGGCAAAACCGCCGCGGAGCTTGAAGCCGAGAACACTCCGCCTTGGCTGGTGCCGCACCGAACCTTCCAGGGCAACCGTCCCTCCAACATGATCCTGTTAGAGCAACTGACCCCAGAGGCGCTCGGCAAACTGGTTGCTCTCTACGAGCACTGTGTCTTCACCCAAGGCGCAATCTGGCAGATCGACTCGTTTGACCAGTGGGGGGTGGAGCTGGGCAAGGTGCTTGCCGGACGCATCATCCCGGAACTCGAGGCGAAGCCCGACCCGCCGCTCACCCACGATAGCTCGACCAACACCCTGATTCGGCGCTTTCGCAGTTCCAGGAGCCGGTCCGATGGCTAGGGATTTGTGTGGGCCTATCGAAAAGAATGAGTCCTAAGCTGGAGGCATTGAATCAGAGACTCAGCAGTTAAGCACGGGTAAGTCCGGCTTAGCGCTGACGTTTCTGAAGACGGGCGGGTGGCCCATACTAGACATCCGTTGGCTTGTGTGAGGCTTTGCGGACGCGGCGAGCAGGAGTGTGAGTTCGGTCGAGAAGAGTCGAAGGGCCAGGTTGTTCGTAGTGATGCTTGGCCCTGGGGTTCTGCTATTTCCAGGCAATGCTGATACGCAGCAAATGCTGGACAGAGCAGAACCGCAGGGCTAAGCGTTTGAGGCGAGCTTATCCCACCTCCGCGAATGCTCGCGAAGATCGCCTCACTGCTGGATTAGAATTCTTCTTTCCTCTAGCGCAACGGGGCGGGCTGATTTGCCATCGCCATCTCGGCATCGCGTGCTTCTACCACGTCGATCCGAACCTTCTCCACACCCTTCTGGTGCATTTCAAGGCTGCGGGCTGCGCTATAGGATAAATCGATGATACGTCCTGGAGTGACCGGGCCACGATCGTTAATGCGAACGATGACGGACTTCAGGTTCCTCAGATTTGTCACCTTCACGAACGTACCCAGGGGCAGTTCGCGATGAGCGGCAGTGAAGTCGAACATATTGTAATCTTCGCCGCTCGCAGTAGCTTTGCCCTGAAACAGACCGCCGTACCAGGATGCCTTGCCCACCTGATAGGCCGGATTGGCCTGGGTCGGAAGGCATTGGCACAAAGGCTGGCGCGCTCAGGGAGGACGTCAGTGTTGTATGGCCGGGTGCCGCTCCCATGGTGCCGCCTAGCAAAAGTAACGCAAAGACGGAATGGGTCAGTACTCGTCGCAATCAAACACCTCGCTAATAAATTTGTCTCCATACACTGCTACGCCTGGGTACGAACCCCAGGCGATAGGTCAATTGTATGGGTGAAGCACGGCAAAATCAACTCTGGATAAAATAGTCTTACCTTCCCACTTGCCAAAATGCTGCTGGTGTGGTAGCGCGACCCCGGGTCCGGGTAGTCTGGACGGGTCGGAAGCTGCTCAGGTTTTTCGGTGTTGATCCAAGCCCATGGGGCCTTTGCCGTGGCCGACGCCAGGTGCGCGCTCGATGGCCCGGCAGACGAAGGCCTTGGCCGAGGTGACTGCGGTGGGGACATTCCGTCCACGGGCGAGCGCACAGGCGATGGCCGTGGAGAAGGCGCAGCCGGTTCCGTGGGTTGCGCTGGAGCGAATGCGGGGCGCAGAGAGGGTTTCGACGAACTCCATGCCAGCCGAGGCGTAGGCCAGCACGTCCTCCGAGCGCGGCTCGCCGCCGGTGCCTCCTCCTGTAACGTCTCCTCCGGTAACCACGGCCGCAGCGGCACCGAGGCGGCGCAGGGAGCGGGCCATGGCTTCGGCCTCGCCCTCCGCAAGTCCGGTGAGGAGCGCGGCCTCGCTTCGATTGGGGGTGACTACGGTTGCCAGCGGCAGCAGACGCGCTAGCAGCAGACGGCTTCCGGCGGCGTCGAGGAGTTCGGCTCCGGAGGAGGAACGCAGGATGGGATCGAGCACGACGGGACAGCCGGGCGGGTCTAGAGCTTCCAGAAAGTCAGCCACAACGCTCACAATGTCAGCGGTAGCGAGCATGCCTATTTTGATGGCGCTGGGATGAAAGATCCTCAAGTAATGCTTGAAGCGTTTCGAAGACCGTTTGGGAGGAGATTGGCTCGACGCGGCGTACCCCCAGGGTGTTCTGCACGGTGAGCGCGGTGATGCAGGCGACGCCATAGCAGTCAAAGCTGGAGATCGTCTTGAGGTCGGCTGTGATGCCTGCGCCCTGAGGAGGGATCGAAGCCGGCAATCGTCCATACCACCGGTGGCTTGCTCATGGGAGAAAGTTAGCACAAAGGAGGTGGCGGGCGGACGCCGGTTCTGGAATGCGCGGGTTGGGATGCGTGCGGCTGGGCGCTGGCGAGTTTGGTGCCGCAGCGAACGTCAGCGCATAGGGATTTCGTCGGGGATGACGGGAAGCAGAGGTGTATCGTCCTGTCCTGCGGGCTGCAATGCGGGCTGGGTGACGGGAAGCGGTTGGACGGCGGGCGCCGCTTGCGCCGAGGGCACCGCTGCGGCCGAGCGGTTGCGGTCGGCGGGCTGAGTGGGCGCGGCCATCGCGCCGGGAAGCACGGGCGGAGGATTGTCTTCGGCGACAATGCGTATCGGGGTCTCCGGCAGGGGATGAGGCGGCTTGGCGGGCTCACGCACGAAGGCTTGGTCGCGAGTGCGCAGCGGCAGCGGAGGGCCCCCTTTGGCGCGGAGAGCCGCGAGGTATTCTTGCTCGGCCACCACGACGGATTGGTCGTTCTGATCCGCCACCGAGGCGAGCTTCATGCCTTCGACGCTTTTGCGGGTGGCGAGGGCGACGCGGGCTGAACTGCGATTGGCCTCGCGCGCCTTGGCATAGTAGTAATCCGCCGTTTCACGGTCACCCTCTACTTCAGAGATATACCCCATGTTGTTCAAGGAGAAGGCGTTGCTTGGATCGATGTGGTAAGCCTGCTGAAAGAACTGGCGCGCCTGGGCGGGCTGGTTGCGATTCAGGGCGGAGACTCCGCGCAGGTTGAGGCGGGCGACTTTGGCCTCGGTCAAGGCCTCGGTGGCAAGCTCGTGGCGGGCGGCCTCGGCGTTGTTGCGGGCGATCTCAGAGATGGGGCGGCCCTGCCAACTGCGGTTCATGGCGACGACGACTTTCTCGCCGGAGCCGGTGAGGGCGGCGAGGTCATAGTAGTGTACGGCCTGCTCAAGCTCGCCCTCTTTCTCCAGGGCGTAGCCCAGATTGTTGAGGGTGAAGGGATTCTTGGGCTCCAGGAGCAGGGCCTTGTGCAGAGTTCGCTCGGCTTCCGGGGCGCGATCCCTCGCCATCAATCCCATGGCGGCCACGTTCAGGCGGTTGACCTGCATGGCGGCGCTGACGGCGTTGCCTGCGACCAGGGAGACCTGTTTGCCCTTCAACTCCGGATTACTGGAGAAGGCGACCACGGCATTGGAAGTGTTGGCGGCGGCGAGGTCGTAAAACTTCTGCGCCTTGTCGAGCTCGCCGTTCAGCTCGGCGACATAACCGAGATTGTTGAGGGTAAACGGGTCATCGGGGTCGAGCAGATAGGCGCGGTAGAAGGCACGCTTGGCACCGGCGGTGTCATTCCTCGCCAAGGCTTTCACGCCCTCCTGATTGAGCCGCTGAACCGGCGTGGGCTTGGTGTGCTTGGGAATGTTGATATGCAGATCGCCTGCCTGCGCGGAGGTCACAGCCAGCAGCAGGGCCAGCAGAACACCGCCCGCCAGCGCGCTTCGAAATCGAAGGAAAGTCAGAGCCGAAATCACTGCCACATCCACCGCCACAGCACCCGGAAACCGCACCGGGTCCCACACCCCGCATTGCCCGTTTAGATGGGAGCGCCGCGAATTCCGTTGCAGTCTGGAGGCGGATTCGCAGGATGCATTTCGTCGCATTTCATGGTGTGCTTTTCGAGCCCTGTCCGGCATCTAAGCGCACGAGAATTCTTCTTTTGCCGGGGGACCATGAAGCCTATTCTGACCGCTGCAATTCTGCTGATGAGCGTAGCTTTGGCCGTGGCGCAGAGCGGAGCTGCACCGAGCACGGGCGGGACACAGCAGACGAACGCCGCGCAGGCTGCGGAAGCGCCGGCGCCGCTGGAGCCGGCAGCCTCCGGGGAGCCGCACACGGAGATGCTGGACCTGGGTGCGATCGAGCACGATCCATTGCTGGAGCCGAAGCCGCTGCCCCGGGCCGACCTGTCGCTGATCGGAGGCATTGTGCGCAAGGTGGATGCGGTGCGCAACCGGATCGTGGTGCAGCCGTTTGGTGGGGGGGACAAGTATCTGATTTACTTTGACGACCGCACCCGCATCCTGAACGGGGAGCGCGAGACGACCATGTTGGCAATTCATCCTCGGGACCGAATTTACGCCGACACCCAGACCTTGGGAGCGCAGGTCTTCGCCCGCACCATTGAGGTGCGCAGGGCGGGCGCTGCGGCTCAGGCCAGCGGACAAGTGGTGACGGTTGCGGCTGGGCAGGTGCATATGCAGGACCGGCTGAGCGGGCAGACGATTCAGTTTGCCATCTCGGACCGGACGAAGGTGAACTCGCACGGCGGGCCATCCTCCGCGGGAGCACTGCGTGCGGGCTCGCTGATCGACGTGACCTTTGTGCCGGACGGACGGCGCAGCGACGCGCAGAGCATTACGATCTACGCTTCGCCGGGAGACTCCTACGTCTTCGCCGGGATCTTGACCAATGTCGATCTGCGCGAGGGTGTGCTGGCGCTGGACGACCAGGTGGACGGCAATAACTACGAACTGTCCTTTGATCCGCTGAGCGAAAAGAGCGTGGGCCGGTTGGTGGCCGGGACTCCGGTATGGGTGACCGCGAGCTTTGACGGCAAGCGCTACCGCGCCACCTCGATCAAAATCCAAAGAGCGGCGAGCAATCGTTAGTTGCTAAAATCAAGCAATCGTTAGTTGCTAAAATAAAGCGCGGCGATGGAGTTCGCCTTAAACCGTTGCGCTTGCAAGTCAGGTGCGGCTGATGACTCCTAACTTCATGAAGCCGGGGGAACTCCGAATCGTGCTTGCCTATCTGTGGATTTCGCTCGGTGCCATTGTCGGCGCCAGCTCCCGTTACTTTGTGAGCCGTTTTGTCGCCCGGGCGGTCTCGGCCTCGTTTCCCTACGGCACTCTGCTGATCAACATCACCGGCAGCTTTATTCTGGGGCTGTTCATGGTGTGGAGTACGGAGCGCGCGCTGGCGGACCCTCGCTGGCGCTTGCTGGTCGCCATCGGCTTTTGCGGCTCCTACACAACTTTTTCCAGTTATGCCTTCGAAAGCTTCTCGCTCTTTGAGCAGGGGCATTACCTGTTATTTACCTGGAATGTGCTGGCAAATAACGTGCTGTGCCTCTCCGGAGTTGTGGCCGGCGCCATGATTGCGCGCAGCATATAATGACGGCGGCGAATGACGGGCGCGGAGAGCCGAGCCAGGGAGAAGCAGCGATGGCCGTACAAGTCACCATGTACCTGCATGAAGAAGATGAGTGGCAGCACCTCTCCTTGCATCTGGAGGTGTTGAGATACCTGCGCGAGGAAAACGTGGCCGGAGCGGTGGCATATCACACGGTGGCGGGCTTTATGGGGCGGATGAGACTGAAGACTGCGACCCTGGTCGAGGCCGGGGGAAAGCTCCCGGTCGTGGTCACCTTTGTCGACACCGACGAGCACATCCAGCGGGTGCTGCCGAAGCTGAAGGAGATGGCCGCGCACCGCCTCATCGTGCGCGAAAACGTGGTGGTCGAGCAGGGCAGCCTTGAGTAGAGCGCGTCCAGGCCACCTCCTGATTACGCCCCGCGAATTCGTTCTAGGCGACTTCCGGAGCACTGCGCCGCTCCTCGAGTTTCAGTCCCATGGAGGCCAGCTTGGCGGTGGTCGATCCGTGGTCGGTGTGATGAATTCCACGGATGCCGAGCGATTCGGCGACTTGGACGAACATCAGGCGATCGTCAAGGTAGGCGACCTGCTCGGGCGGAACGTGGGCGATGTCCAGGGCGATGCGGTAGATATCTTCGTCGGGCTTGCGCACGTGGACGAAGCAGGATGAGATGAAGAAGTCGACGAAGGCAGTGAGGTTGAAGCTCTCAATGCGGTGCCGGTTCAGTTCGCGGCCCTCGTTGTTCACCACGGCAATTTTCAGCTTGTACTGCGCCTTCAGGGTGCGGACCAACTCGATCATCTCGGGAAAAGCCTTGGACTGTGCGAACATAAAGTCGCGGAATTCCTGCACGCTGAACTTGCGTTTCTCGTAAAAGACGACGCGGCTGAGGTACTGCTCCAGGGTGAGCTTGCCGGCTTCATAGGTGTCAAAGGTCAGGTGGTGCCGATCGTCCATCTCCTTGCGGTCGAGTTGGAAGGTCTCTGCGGCAAGCTCGCGCGAGTTGCGATCCCAGCCGTTGGTCAGCAGAACCCCGCCCACATCGAGAAATAGTGTGGTAATCGCCATGCCTAGCCTCCCGTGGAATTTGAGAACGCGCAAGAGCCGGCGGATGCCTTGCGCCATCATAACTGCGGTTTTTCCGGTCGGCGCAGATGCGGGCAAGCGACGAGGACGGCGTGGGCGGAGTCTGCCACAGGCGAAAGTACCGAAGTGGGCAAGATTTGAAGCAGGCACGATTTCTCGTTGCGATTTGTAGGAAGCAGAGAAAAAAGTGCTTTACACTCGGTAGCTGGCCCGTACGTAGTACCCCGGGCACTGTGTAGAACCCCGATGGATGTTCAGAACAAGTTGACCGAGCTGCGAGAAAAGCGCGGCATCCCCGTTGCCAAGTTGGCGGCAGCGGTTGGCGTGAGCCGTCAGACCATCTACGCCATCGAGTCAGGGAAGTACATTCCGAATGCGGTGGTTGTGCTCAAGTTGGCTGACGTGCTTGGCGTGGCGGTGGAGGAGCTGTTCCGGCTGGAGGCCAGCCTGCCGCAATCGGCGCACCGCGAAGAGGTTGAGCTGCTGTTAAAGGACTGGAGCGCGCGCCCCGGGCAGCCGGTGGCGCTCTGCCGCGTGAACGGTCGCCTGATCGCAGCCCCTCCAGAGTCGGGTACCTGGAGTTTGCCGGAGGCCGACGGGGTTCTCATCCATCCCCAGGGAAGCGCGAAAGCCCCGTTCGAAGGCAAGCGTGGAGGTGCTAGGCGACAACTGGAAGTTCGATAATCGCGTGCTGATGGCAGGATGCGATCCTGGAGCTTCGGTACTGGTCCGCCATCTTCGGCGGCAGGGCGTGGAACTGGTGGTGAGCTATCAGAACAGCTCCCGCTCGCTGGAGTTGTTGCGGGAAGGCGTCATTCATATCGCGGGTACGCACATCCGGGCAGAACAAACCGGAGAGTTCAATCTGCCCAAGATCCACAAGATGTTCGGCAAGGAGGACAAGGTTGCGGTTTTCTCCTTCGCGCTCTGGGAAGAGGGAATTGCCGTGGCACCGGGAAATCCCAAGCAGATCCGCAGAATCGACGACCTGGCGCGCCGCGATATTCGAATTTCAAACCGGGAGTTAGGCGCGGGAAGCCGCGTGCTGCTGGATGCTCTGCTGGCGCGCGCCGGAATCACCGGCGACATGGTAAGTGGCTACGATAAGATTGCGCTCGGCCATCTCCCATCCGCGCGGCAGGTGCAGATGGGCCGGGCCGACTGTTGTATGAACACCAGTGCCGCGGCCCGGGTCTTTGGATTGGATCTGGTCGCCCTCGTCAGCGAGCGCTACGACCTGGTTCTCTACAAAAAGCATTTGAAATTGCCGCAGATACAGGCTGTGCTTGAAACCCTTGCCCGCGCTTCCTTCCGGCATGAGTTGGAGAGTCTCGGCGGCTATGACATGACGACCGCAGGGGACCGCTTATTGTAGTGGCGCCAGCCCGTCCCGCAAGCAAACTCCGTTCGCCAAGCCCTCATCTACTGAACTGTCGCCCCTTCGCAACCAAGCCATTCACAAACTTTTTCCGATTGAAGCAGTTGGATCGCACAAGGAAAGGAAATCCCCTATGGAAAAAAAGTCCTCGCACGAGCAAGCCTCTCGCAACGTCAGCGCACAACCTCGTCTCCACCAGAGAACACGTGAACTTCAGGCCTACGGCACCGTGTTGCACGCGCTGCCCTTGGACTTGGAGGAGCCGGTCCGCCTGGAAATGACCGAGCAGCTCAATCAGGTGCTGGCCGACACCATGACCCTTCGGGACCTGTACAAGAAATCCCACTGGCAGACCGCCGGTCCCACGTTTTATCAGCTTCATCTGCTCTTTGATAAGCACTTTGGCGAGCAATCCGAGCTGGTGGACTCCATCGCCGAACGCATTCAGATGCTCGGCGGCTTGAGCATCGCAATGGCCCCAGACGTAGCCGAGACCACAAACATCGAACGCGCGCCTCGCGGTCGCGAAGAGCCACCAGTCCAGATATCCAGGTTACTGGATGCTCACCAGATCATCATCGGTGAAACCCGCAAGCTCGCTCGCCGTGCCTCTGAGCTAGGCGATGACGGCACCAATGACCTATTGGTGAGCCAACTCCTGCGCACCAACGAAATGCAGGTCTGGTTCCTCAGCGAACACCTCGTGGACGTTGGTTTGGTCAAGGCGAAAGAGCCGTCCGAGACGGCCGATGCAGCTTAGCCCCTGCGTGTTTTGCAAGAGACGCGCCGCTTTCCATCGAGCGAATTCAAACTCGAGTCCCACTTCCGCGAAGAGGAGTTTGCTTCTCGGCGGTTGATTAATTAAAAAGCGGCGCGTATCTTGCTCTCGGGCCGGAGGCTCTTGTTCCCAGAGCTGGTGCACAAGGAAAAGCCCGTCATCGTTTCATCGCAGCCCGGCGTTCGCGCCTCCTGAATGGGTGCGGGCAAACAGATCGACGAGCCTCTTTGCCCGGCGACCGAAGGAGAATCAAGATGCCTCGCAAGGAAACCGACAGCCTGGGCGAAGTTGAAGTCCCGGACAGCAAGCTCTGGGGTGCCCAGACCCAGCGCTCGCTCGAGCACTTCAGCATCGGCCAGGATTTAATGCCGCGCGAGATGATTGGCGCCTACGCCATCCTGAAGAAAGCCTGCCGCCAATGCCAACCATGCCGGCCAGCGGCTCGACGGCCAGCACCACAAGCTGATCGTTCACGTCTGCGATGAGATTCTCGCCGGCCAGCATTACGACATGTTTCCGTTGCACGTCTGGATGACGGGCAGCGGAACCCAGTTCAACATGAATGTGAATGAGGTGATCTCCAACCGCTGCTGCCAGCTTGCCGGCACTCCGCTTGGCAGCAAGACGCCGGTTCACCCCAACGACCACGTCAACATGTCTCAATCGTCCAATGACAACTTCCCTTCTGCCATGAACATCGCGGCAGCGGTCAATGTAAAACAGCGACTGATCCCAGCGGTCAAGGCGCTGCACGATTCCATCGCCGCCAAGGCCGAGCAGTGGAAGGACATCGTCAAGATCGGGCGCACTCACATGCAGGATGCCACGCCGCTCACGCTCGGGCAGGAGTGGTCGGGCTATGCGGGCATGCTCGCCGACGATCTGGAGCGGATCGGAAGATGCGCTGAAGGGTGTCTATCGCCTCGCGCTGGGCGGCACGGCCGTGGGCACCGGCATTAATGCAGCGCCGGGCTTCGCCGAAGCCGCTGCCGCCGAGATCGCCAAACTCACCGGGCTGCCCTTCGTCAGCGCGCCGAACAAATTCACCGTGCAAGGCTCCCACGACGCTCTGGTGCAGCTCTCCGGAACGCTTACGCACGCTGGCCGTCTCGCTGTACAAGATCGCCAATGACATTCGCCTGATGTCCTGCGGCCCGCGCGCGGGCTTCGCCGAACTGGAGATTCCGGAGAACGAGCCGGGCTCCTCGATCATGCCCGGCAAGGTGAATCCGACCCAGATCGAGGCCCTCACCATGATCGCCGTGCAGGTGATGGCCAACGATGTGGCGGTGGGCTTCGGCGGCGCCGGCGGTTACCTTGAGATGAACGTCTACAAACCTTTGATGATCTTCAATATCGCCCACTCCATCACCATCCTGACCGACGGCTGCACGAACTTCCGCAAGTTCCTGATCGAGGGAACGAAGCCGAATCTGAAGAAGATCAAGGAGTACGTGGACCGCTCCCTGATGCTGGTGACGGCGCTCGCGCCGGTCATTGGCTACGACAAAGCGTCACAGATCGCGCACTACGCGATGGAAGACGACCTCACGCTGAAGGCGGCCGCCCTGAAGCTCGGCTTTGTCACGGAAGAGGAGTTCGATCGCGTGGTCGATCCAACCAAGATGATCGATCCCTATGTCGCGGCGCCCAAGTAATGGCATCGTGCCTGGGACTGGCCCTGAAAGCGAGCTGCTCCCCGTCGCCTGAACTCAAAAGCTGCAACTCCGAAGCTCACCTCGAGACGAAAGCCTCTTCTCTGGACTAGATTGCCCCTAGAAGCAGCCCTAGATCGCTCTCCCGCCACCAGGGAAAGAACATCCCCAGCTTCTCTGCTTCCAGAGTATCCAGCAACATGTTGAATCATCAGTGATTACGAGTAGGTTCTGCAGCTTCCAGTAGCACTGGTCCAGTACGGCTTTCTACTCACTCCAACCACTCACAAAGGGCCTTATAGAGTATCTGCCCGATTCCTTAGAGATATAAGGCGCTTTTCCTAGGAACCTTAGGAGGTTCGCTTCATTTGAAGATGGACGGGGCTGCCCGATAGTGAAGTCAGTCAGCCGTACTCGGGAGCGACGTTATGGCCGAGGCGGATTTTCACAGTTGTTGAGGCTCCATTGAAAAAGAATCTCCTCGTTGCAATCTGCTTGTTCGCGTCATTCAGTTTTGCTCAAGTTACAGTTCAGGTTTCGGCTCCCCTAGCCAACTCCACCGTTGCGTCCCCTCTTGTAGTGCAGGCTACGGCTTCCAGCGCACACCCGATCACAGGTTGGCAGGTGTATCTGGACAATGCCGATGTCTACTCTGGCCCTGCCGTCGCCACCATTAATACCAGCCTGAGTGCCTCGCAGGGCGCCCACCAACTCGTCATCCGCGCCTGGGATTCAACCGGCGCCTACGGAAGCATGACCGTGGCGACCACGGTTTCCAGCGCTGCCGTGGCCCCGCCTGCCGCACCCCCCAACGCACTTCCCACGCCGCCCCCGACCGCCAAGGTCGTCAGCAACATTGAACAGATCACCGCCGGATGGGCCTCTTGCAACACGCTGGCCTGCTCTGGCGGCAGTGGCGCCGGTACCTTCTGGCAGGCATTCGATCAGGGCTCGCCCTCGCTCAGTGGCCGCAGCATGGAGATCTTCAACGACGGAGCTTGGGGCGACGCTCTCTGGTATCTCAAAACGGGTGCCGATGGACAGTGCAACAAATTTTCTCTGGGACTTCTACGTGCAGCTTGACAACGCCTCGACCGATGCGGCGCAGGCCCTTGAGTATGACGCCTTCCAGTTCGTCGGCGGCTACAACTACATGATGGGAACCGAGTGCAACTACGCCGTTGGCGTTTGGGATACATGGAACGAAGCCACTGGGCATTGGCTGCACACCACCATCCCCTGCAAGAAGTTCACGCCCGGAACCTGGCACCATATTCAGTGGTACATGACCAACAACCATACCAATCACACCTACACGTATAAAACGCTTGTTGTGGATGGCGTGGTCTACAACCTGAACCAGACGCAGCCCGCAAGAAACCTGGGTTGGGCTGACAACGCCGGCGTGCAGTGGCAGCTCGACGTCAACGCCAGCGGCACCGGCTACCATGAGTGGGTCGATAACGCGACCGTCTCGATGTGGTAACCAACAAGCGACTGACTGGCATGGGGAGGGTTAACCCTCCCCCTTTGTCACGTGCGTACAGGCCTCGCGCCTCATCAAACCAAGCAAGCCATGCCGACAGCCAACAGCGCTCCCAGGATTACGTCCAAAGCATAGTGATAGCGCCCCACCACGGCACCGGTGGCGATGCTCAGCGCGATCAGCAGAAACACAACGCCTGCGGCGGGCACAAAACGCATCAGAACCAGCGAAGCCCCGACCGTGGATGCGACGTGAGCGCTGGGAAAGGTGTTCAGATGAATGCTGGCGTGCCGCAGAATGAACAGGTTCACGGAACGGATCTTCTGCTTTGCCAGTGACGAACTCGCCGCACAAGGCAGCAGCCTCGGCGGCAGAGTTTGTGTAAATGGCACGGCAACATAGCAGAGATAGCTGGCGGGTAACACAATCCCCCAATACAGGTCGATGGCGCTCCGCCGGTTGGCCCAGTACAAAACTCCAACCCCAAGCGGGATCAGCGCGTAACAGAGAAGGTAAGCCAGCTCGAAATAGCTTCCGATCCAGGTGGTGTTCCTTTGGCTTGCCCAATGATCCAGCAGTGTGCCCAATCGTCTGCGGTCGAAGGCCAGTAGCCAACTCTGCAGCTTCTCATTCGGCGTGCCAAAAAATCGCCCGGCCTGCCAGTAGACGATCAGCATCAGCAGGCACGGCAGCCAGTCTCCAACCGCTCTGGCGCTGGCAGGGAAGTGCTCGGCCAGAAGCTGGGTCGCCGCGATCAGCCCCGTGCCCAGCAGGCCAAGGCCAGCGATCTGGCGCCGCTGCTTTCCGGAGACCGGACGCAACCGCCCCACGACAACCAGGAAGAGTAAGGCGGCAAGAGTGATAGTATCGCCCGGGCGCATGATCGCAATCGCTCCTCATCGTGCAGAAACCAAGAAACCCATCCCGGATCCAGTTTGCACCAGAGATATTGCCCGGATGTGAATTTGCCGATCAAACTCGCAGCCACCCTGCACGAGCGGAAACGCGGCGCAGTGCTGCGTGCAAGCCAAAACATCCGCCACCGCCACTTCCGGCCAGCGCGAGCGGTCGCCATCCCTGGCACTGTACAATACCCTGTCTTAGCATTTGATATCGAAATGCTAGTAGAAGCGGGGTAGAGCAATGCCGAAGTCGCTCGACTGGCCACGGACTCCGCCGCGCCGAGGCCGGCGCTTCCTTTGGATTCTCGTCATCTGTGCCATCATCGCCACCGGTTTCCGGGCGGCACTGTCGTATTACGTGGACCTGCTCTGGTTCGGCTCTCTCGGCTACAGCGCAGTGTTTTGGAGAACCCTCGGTCTTCGTTGGGCGGTCTTTGCCGCATTTGCCGTCGCCACATTTGTCATCTTGTACGGATCGTTCCTGGCGCTGAAGCGGGCGTGCCTTCCCGGCCTGCCAAGCAGTCACACCATCTTCATCGGCGAACAACCGGTGGAACTCCCGGTCGACTCTGTTCTGCGCCTGATTGGCCCCGGTGCCTCGCTGTTCATTGCCGCTGTCATCGGCCTCGGCATGATGGTGGAGTGGCCAACCCTCGCTCTCTATTGGTATGCGCCGCGGGCCTCCGGTGGGGTGGTGGACCCGATCTTCGGCCGCCAACTGAACTTCTATCTCTTCACGCTTCCCGCCTGGCAGCTCATCTCCGGATGGCTGCTATCGATGGCCGTGATTGCCTGTGTGCTCGCGGTTTTCTTTATCCTGATCACGGGCGGCAGCCGCGCGTTCTCCGGGAGCCGTGACAGCTACGCGCCTTTGCCTTGGCGCGGCTTCTCCTTCACCTTTGCCTTCCTCTTGCTGCTGCTCGCGGTGCGCTTGTACATCAGCCGATTCGAGCTACTGTTTGAGGACCACACAATCTTTGGCGGAGTCACCTACGTCGACGCGCACGTCACTCTCACCGGCACCCTGTTCGTCTGCGCCGCGCTGCTTCTCGGAGCCGTGATCGCAATCGTCAATGCCGTAAATGTGCTACCGGGCGCGCGCAGGCTGGTCGCGGCGATTCTGCCCGCCGCGCTCTGTTTTGTCGCGCTTCAGCTCGTCGGATGGTACGTCGGCAACTTCATCGTCAAGCCCAACGAACTGGTTCGCGAACAACCCTACATCGCCCACAACATCGATCTGACGCGGCAGGCCTACGGCTTGGATCGCTTCACCCAGCGCGAGTTTCCCGCCGAGACCACCGTCGAAGCCGCCGACGCAGCCAACAATCAGCCGACGCTTCAAAATATTCGGCTCTGGGACTGGCGTGCCCTACAGGACACGCTCCGCCAGATTCAGGAAATCCGCACCTACTACGACTTTCCCGACATCGACATCGATCGCTATGAACTCGACGGCACCACCCGCGAGGTCATGCTCGCTGCGCGTGAACTCAACGTCGACAAGCTTCCGGAGAGCAGCCGCAACTGGATCAACGAAAAGCTGATCTACACCCACGGCTACGGCCTCACCATGAATCCCGTCAACGGTTTCACGCCGGAGGGTCTGCCCACGCTGATCCTGAGCAACATGCCGGTCCAGAGCACGGTGCCAGCTCTGACCGTGACCCGCCCGGAGATTTATTTCGGCGAACTTACCAACACCGACGTCTATGTGAAGACCCGGCAGCAGGAATTCGACTACCCGCAAGGGCCGGCCAACAGCCTCACATCCTACAAAGGAAACGGCGGCATTGTCCTCGGCGGCTTCCTGCGCCGCAGCATCATCGCGCTCGAGCGAGGTGACCTCTCCAAGCTGCCGTTCAGCGACGATGTGAACCAGGACAGCCGCCTGCTGATGCGGCGCAACGTGCGGGATCGCGTAACCGCATTAGCCCCGTTCCTCACCTTCGATTCCGATCCCTACATCGTGATCGGCGACGATGGCAAACTGTCGTGGATCATGGATGCCTTCACGGTTTCAGACAGCTATCCCTATTCGACCCATTACCATCTCGGCGACACTCTCATCAACTACATGCGGAACAGCGTCAAGGTGGTCATCGATGCCTACGATGGCACCGTAACCTTTTATGTCTTTGATAACGAGGATCCGATCATTGCCGCCTACCGTGGCATCTTCCCAAGCCTCTTCAAGGACGCATCCGCTATGCCCCCCGGACTGCGCAAGCACGTGCGCTACCCCGAGTTGTTGCTCAAACTGCAAGCCGATGTCTACGGCCTCTATCACATGACCAATGAGGGCGCGTTCTACAACCGTGAGGATCTGTGGACCGTAGCCACCGAAGTTGGCCTGAGCGCGGGAGGAGAGCAAACCACCCAGACCATGCAGCCGAACTTCGTGATGATGAAGCTGCCCGGCGAAAGCGGGATGGAATTCGCCGAAATTCTGCCGTTCACGCCGGCCAACCGAAACAATCTGATCGGCTGGATCGCCGGGCGCAGCGACGGCGCCCACTACGGTACATCGGTGGTCTACGATTTTCCTAAAACCAAACTGGTTGACGGGCCGCTGCAGATCGAGGCGCGAATCGATCAGAACGCGCAGCTTTCAGGACAGTTGACCTTGTGGAATCAGCAAGGCTCACACGTGCGGCGAGGAACCTTGCTGGTGATTCCGACCGGGCGCGCGCTGTTGTATGCCGAGCCGATTTACCTGCAGGCGGATCGCAGCCCAATGCCGGAACTGCGTCTGGTTGTGCTCGCGCTGCAAGATCGCCTCGCCTACGGGCCGACCTTTGAATCGGCGATGCAAGGGCTCTTCGGCGGAGCGGTCTCTTCGACCACCGCCGCCGCGGCTCCAGCCGAACCGGTGCGAGCTGCCCCGACGTCTGCCGCCGCGCCCCAGCCCGCAACCGACCGCAACACGCTCATCGTGGACGCCGCAAAATATCTTGCGGATTACCAGCGCTTGACGGCCGAGGGCAAACTCGGCGAGGCTGGAGGAAAGCTTGAACAGTTGAAGCGCGCAATCGATAAACTTAACGCCAGTCATTGAGACCAATCGCTGAGCCGGTGTCGAGTGCCGATGTCGAAGCTTCAAAGAAAATTTCGCTGCGGTGCTGTGCTCTCGGTTTGGCACGCACGCTGTTCTGTGGAGAAAGATTTGCGGAAATTGATTGTTCTTCTGTGTGCCATCTTGTCGGTCGCAATCCCAGCGGCTGCCCAGAACGCATCGACGTTGCTCCAGCGCATCAAGCAGGTAACAACGCGGCCGGTCTTCAAGCATTCCACCTTTGGGGTAGAGGTCTTCGACCTCACCGATCACAAAGTTTTGGCTGCGATGAACGAGAATCAGCTCTTCACCTCCGGCTCCACCACCAAACTGGTGACCGAAGGCACGGCGCTGGCGCTGCTCGGCGAAAATTACCGCTTCCACACCGGCGTCTATTACACCGGCAGCATCACTCCCGATGGCACGCTGAATGGAGATTTAGTGCTGGTCGCAAGCGGCGACCCAAATCTTTCGGGCCGGGTGATGCCGGACAATACGCTGGATTACACCCCATTCGATCATGCTTACGCCGGTGAGTTGCGCGGCAAGTCCGTGCGTGGCGAAGCCCTGCAAGTGCTCAAGGAGTTGGCGCGCGGAGTGCTCGTGAAGGGCATCTGGCGGGTTCGCGGCAACGTCATCGTGGATGCCTCGTTATTTCCTTCCAACCAGGTCGAACCCGGAACCCACGCTACCATCTCGCCGGTGGTACTGAACGACAATATCATCGACGTCATCGCGACCTCGGCCGCCTCCGTCGGTGGCCCTGTGTCGATTGAAGTGGCTCCCCCACTGGCCTATCTGAAGGTGATCAACAAGGTCAAAACTGGCCCGCCGGAATCTGATCCGGGGCTGCGTTTCACCTCCGATATCGCCGAAGCTGACGGCTCGCACACCGTGGTGCTGGAGGGCAGCGTACCCGCTGGCATTGAGAAGGCGCAGGTAGCTTATAAAGTGAAAGATCCGGTGCTGTACGCAACCCTGGGTTTTCGCCAGGCACTGCGCTGGGCCAATATTGTTGTGGAAGACCCAGCCGCCGCGAGCACGCCGGAATCGACTCCTCAAGCCAATCCGAAACGCACCCTGCTGCTCGAACATATTTCTCCTCCGTTCAAGGAGGAGGTGAAACTCACTCTAAAGGTCAGCCAGAATCTTCACGCGGCGACCACCCCCTATCTGCTCGGCGCAATCCTGGCTCACGGCTCCACCGACGCATTTCAGAAAGGTTTCGGGCTTGAGAACCGATTCCTGACCGAGGCCGGGCTGGAGCCGGAATCGGTTTCCCAACTCGATGGAGAGGGTGGGATGGGCTCGGCCTTTTCTCCGGACTTCATGGTGCGTTACCTCGCCTATATGTCGCGTCAGCCCTACGGTCGGGTCTTCTTCGATGCATTGCCGGTGCTAGGCCGCGATGGCACGCTGTCGGAGACCCTGCAGGACTCGCCCGCTGCCGGTCATGTTCACGCCAAGACCGGCTCCTACGTGGTTGCAAACGCGTTGAATCATGGAGTGATGCTGCTGGGCAAGGGCTTGGTGGGCTATGTGGATGCAGCGAACGGACACCGGCTGATCTTCGCCGCCTACGTAAACCTGGTTCCGCTCCGCGACATGGACGATGTGGCCAATGTCGGCGGGATGCTCTCTGAAATCGCCGCCTTGGCCTATCAGTACGCGCCTCCCCCTGCGGTTCACTCAGGGAAGAGTCCCCACCGCGGCTCCGGTCGCAATTAGCAGGTTTTCCGGGCAGACGAATCCACCATGTCAGGCGCCTGTCGAGCCACTCCTCCCGCTACACCGCTCCGCTTTTTCTGGAAGCTGGCTTCATTCTTTCCGGGTGGTGTTCCGCCGCATCCATGCCCTTCATTACCTCGCTAATTGCATGCTCGGTCCATTGCAAAGCTCCGGTGCGGTGTCCTTCGTTGTCGGGCATCCCTGCCTGTAGCTCCCATTTAGCTTGCTGCAAATAC
Organism: uncultured Acidobacteriota bacterium; assembly: GCA_963737175.1. Lineage (GTDB taxonomy): Bacteria > Acidobacteriota > Terriglobia > Terriglobales > Acidobacteriaceae > TOLSYN. The sequence continues at coordinate 249,671 of CAVTRQ010000007.1, forward strand.
TGCAAGGCAGCTAGCACGGGAGAGTGCGCTTGCTCCGCAGGATTTGCCCCAGCTTGCAATTCAAAGGGCGGAGGTTCCGTCGCTGGGACTAAGTCTGCAACGATGACTCTGTCTAATATCTGCCCAAGCTGGTTCCATTGTTCGCGGGTCTCCGGCACAAAGGCCAATCCCATCCCGACCAGCGGGTCGGTGGAAACGACGTTGGCATAGATTTCCAGCGAGGTACCTGTGATGGTAAGGCGAAGTTGCGCCTCAGAGTCAATCGGCAGGGGATAGATGGTTGCGACGTAACATCCGCCGCGACTGATTTCGTTCACCCGTCCCCATCCCCAGCGTCTTCCGCCGTTCAGTATCTCTACGGCCCCCTTGCATGGGTAACGAGGAAAACGGCGATGTTCTGAGAACTGAATATCTGAAGTGTCTCCCATAATATGACAACCTCCGGACCTCACCTTGCAGATCCGCCACCCGCGACCAAATTACCCATGTCCCTGCTTAAAAAGCTCTCCGCAGAGTCAGGCCAAAATGGCCAATCGAGGTGCGTCGTCGCTGCATAGGATGCACTGCTTCATCGCCCATTGGCGCCACAGTAGCCCCACGCCTCCAGCAAGCGTTTCAACGATCGTCCGATACCGCTTGAGTCATCCGCGACAAGGAGTTCCCTAGGTATCGCGATGTCCTCAAGGTTAAAGCGCAGTCCTGCTTGTGCCCTTACGTACTATGACTTTGCCGTACTCGACTCGGGGGGGCTGGGTCACAACCGAGGCCAAATTCTTCGCTGCCCAGCTTGTGGCCACTCGGTTCGATTCCATGCTATTCGACAGGCTATCGAAAATACTGACGGAAAGCATCGCGCCCTGCCCGAGATCAACCCACTGATACTCGATAAATCCTGGCATTCCCGATATGAGTGGCACGAAACCTTCCTGCACTCGTTTCGTCGCTTCTTGTGTGTTGGTTACGCCCTCATATCGTCGCGCTGTCGTATACATCCCGCTCTCCCCTTGAAGCATTAGCGAGCCATTGGGCTCATTCGCTTGGTTCAACACATGCTTGAATAGTACAACACATTTCACATCCCGCCGCAGCTCCTATGACCAAAGTAACGTGCTGCCTTACGACCGATGCTCGCCGAGCCGTCGGCCTCGGCTCGTCGAACGAGCCTAGCCTTCTGTCGCGTTCACAACCTCCTGCGTCCCGGTTTTGCCGTACGATCTCGCCGCGATGAGTGGAGCGAAGCATCGCACGGCTGCCGGTTACATCAGTATGGGGCCCACGCGAGCTTCTGCGAGGTCATGGCAGTCACTTCGGCGATCCGGTTTATCCCGCAGCCTCTGCTCCACTTCGCGTAGCGTCTCCCAGAGATTTCCGCCCGGAGGACAAGTGCTCAACTCGTGCTGCAGCGCCAGTTCAGCCCGCTCGTGTTCAAGGTTCCAGTTATCAACTTTGTCGGTCAATCGATTCAGCGCGTACTGCGCCTGATCTTCGGTCGTATCCGGAAGCAAGACCAGCAACTGATCGGTCGAGACGCGAACCACATAATCGGAGCCACGGAAATTCGACCGCAGCAGGAATGCCGCTTCGATGGCAATCTCATCGGCGGGCAATTTCTGTCCATCCGGGAGCACCTTAAAAAGCACCAATGTGGCCGACTTGCCGCAGCGGTTTAGCCATCCCAATTGCTGATTGAACAATTGGTCGAGGTATTTCCGGTTGAATAACTGGGTTTGCGGATCGATGAAAGAAACCTGCTCCAACCGATCGACATACGAGGTGGCGGCGAGCAGCGCCGTGCAGACTTCGCGCAGCAATTTGCGCTGTGACGCCAGATGCAGATAGAAGACCAGCGCCAGAATCGCGAACCCAATCAACACTTGTCGCACCGGGCCGATCTCGATCCGCAGGTAGGTATAAATTCCCGGCATCAGCACGGGAATCGCTCCGCCCAACACCAGAACCAAGAGGAGGATGCGTATGCTCCAAGTCTCCCAGTTGTTCTGACTTGGTACGGATAACTCTGGTTTCAGAGCCTTCGTTGTGATTAGCCTTTCGTGTGAGTTTCTCATCATACTCCTGAGTCTGATCGAGCCATGTACACGTGACACCAGCTTCTGAGTTCGCTGGCGGCGCCACCCGCGAGCAGTGGCGGCTAGAGAAGGCGGGTCATGAGTTCGCAACTGCGGGGCCCAAGTTTGTAGCGCAGGCGTTCCACAGCTTTACTGTGTATCTGGGAGACGCGGGACTCGGTTCTGCCGATGGATGCGGCGATTCGCGCCAGGGTCCAATCCTTGAAGTAATAGAGAATCAGAACCTTGGCTTCGTCGCGGGGAAGCCGTGCAATATACTTGCGAAGCTCGAGTCGCGACTGGTTCTGGTGGCAGATGGCATCGGGGCGCTTCTCTGGGTCATCGGCTACGCTCTCCTTCACGGAGCGATCTTCGCTGTCCTCCTGCGGTTCAAAATCAACTTCCTGACGGTTCTGCACCGCTTGAGCGAATTCGAAGAACGTGTTCAGATCCATGCCCATGGAATCCGCCACTTCATCGCTGTCGGGATTGCGTCCGAGTTTTAACTCAAGCGCGCGAGTTGCGTTGTCCAGCTTCTGCTGGCGTGTACGGAAGTATCGCGAAGCCCAATCGAGTTCGCGAAGACTATCGAAGATCGCGCCCGAAATGCGGATGAGGGCGTATTGACGAAAAGGCAGATTGCGACCGGGGCCGAAGCGTTTGGCCGCATCGATGAGCCCGAGGGAGCCGGCCTGGATCAGATCGTCGAGCTGCACGGAGGCTGGAAGACGGCGCAAGATCGAACGCGCAACCTGTTTCACGTCCTCCATGTGGCGAAGAACGAGTTTCTCCTGCTCATCTTCCGGGAGAACTTCAGAAGACGGCGGCGGAAGGAATGGAAACAGGCCGGAGGCGACGAACTGGGTGCTGGTCACAGTTCGTCCTTTCCGCCGTCGTGATCACTGCTCGGGCGCAGGGGATCTCCCTTACGGCACGAGATCGTCTGATTCATGACTCTTCCTTCTGTAAACGGTAGTTCCCACGTTCTGAGCGGTTGGAAATCAACCCACATTCTGCTGTTCAGATAGAACGCCTTATACATCGAAGCTGCAAGTTACTTTGGGAACTTGGGACTCACGGCAATGTTGGCGTACAAGAATTCATGCGGCGCTCGGAACGTCGCAGACGGCAGCTCTCAGAACTGAAGCCGTTCTCAGATGCCATTCCACTTTTGTTAGAAGCCTCGCGGCTATGAGGTGGAAGAATCGATCCGGTAAGGTCAGTGTCCTATTGTGAGTACCGCGATGCTGGGTGAGAATGCCTCCACCATCGGCAGGTACGCCGAGTGAATGCAAGGTTTCGTACTTGGTTAGCAAGTGTCGTCCATCTGCTGGGAGGTAGTAGTAGTGGCTGAGAAGTTGCATCGTCTTGACGACGAACAGATGGGTTTCTTTTGTCCCGGCTGTAAGGTCTGGCATGGGATTCGAATCGCTGGTGAGGGTCATCCGCGCTGGCTATGGAACGGCAGTATGGAGTCACCCACCTTTACTCCGAGTATTCATATTGGAGGCGTCTGCCACAGCCTTGTAATCAATGGAACCATTCAGTTTCTGCGTGGTAGCACCCACTCACGTTCCGGGCAGATCGTTGAGATTCCGGACTGGGGTAGGCACGCGGAAGCGGAGGCAGAAGCGAGAGCATGGATGGATTGCACAACCGGAACTGGCGGCGACGCTGGTCTTCGATTTGAAATCTCCGATGAGCGGGTGCTTTAATCTTTGCTGAGATCAGGCTCGCGCCTCCTGCATGGCGTGAGCCTGTCCCTCTTACCTGGCAATCATCTCTCGTAGTTTTTGCAGGAGAGTTTGGAGAGCAAAGGGCTTCTGTAGGAATCCCGTTGTTGAACTTGCCGGGTCATAATCAATCAATTCGCGGTCAGTGTAGCCAGACATGTAGAGAGTTACCACCTGTGGAGACGTTCTGGCGACCTCCCGAGCGAGTTCTGCGCCACTCAGTTTTGGCAGAATGATGTCCGTTATGAGCACGTGAATCGATCCTGCATGCTGGCTCGCGATGTGCAGTGCTTGGGCTCCATTCGATGCCTCCAGCACTTTGTATCCATGCAGAATCGAGGTACGTGGAAATCGATTCGCGCAATGCTTCATCATCCTCAACAAGCAGGATGAGTCTCACCCTGCCCCTCGGCCATCTTCGATCTCTGGGCGTGATAGTCGTCGTCAAGGGCGCATCAACGGCAGGAAAATAGAGGCTGAAAGAGCTGCCTCGACCAAGTTCGCTATCGACCCAGATATATCCACCGCTTTGCTTGACGATGCCGTACACCGTTGATAGTCCGAGCCCGGTTCCTCTTCCCGATTCCTTGGTGGTGAAGAATGGCTCGAAGAGATGGGCTTGAACCTCCTTCGTCATTCCCGTTCCGGTGTCGCTCACAACCAGAGCAGCGTAATTGCCCGGAACAAAGGCAGGCCGTTTCCTCGCGGCTTCGACATCGATCGAGACATTCTCGGTTCCAATTGCCAACTCGCCGCCATTACGCATCGCATCACGTGCGTTGACACATAGATTCATCAAGACCTGAACAATCTGTCCCGGATCAGCCTTCACAGCCCACAAAGTCTTGTCCGAGCGAAACGTTCAACTCGATGTCCTCGCCTATCAAACGCTGGATCATCTTCAGACTGTCTTCGACCACGGAGTTCAGGTCGATGATGCGCGGCAGAGAGTACTTGTTTGCGGCTGAATGCGAGCAATTGCTGGGTCAGGGCAGCAGCCCTATCAGCGGCCTTTTGCACCTGATCTAGGTTTTTGCGAAGTCTTGTCTTCGGGGCCGAGTTGCTCCCGCATCATCTCGGTGTAAGCTGCTGATGACCATCAGAAGATTGTTGAAATCATGTGCGACACCTCCGGCAAGCCGCCCCACAGCTTCCATCTTCTGCGCTTGCCGGAACTGCTCCTCCAATTCACGGCGATCACTCAGGTCTGTGATGGCACCAATTGCGCGTGTCGGCTCTCCAGGTTTCGTCATAAACAATGTACTGCGCGATCTAAGACTACTGCGTAGGAGTCATCCGCCCGTCGAAAGCGATACTCGACTTCATAAGAATCAGATCGCCGTAACAGTGCGGTCTGGAATCCATTCCAAACACGATCTCGATCTTCCGGGTGAAGCAGGTCTTTCCAACCTCCACGATGTCGGGTTCCGTGTCTCTCGGCGGATATCCGAAGTGCTCCCAGAAGCTCTCGCTCCACCACATACTCTCCACTGCCAATGTCCAAATCCCAGATGACATCCTTGGTAGCTTGTGCCACCAATCGGAATCGCTCTTCGCTTCGCCGCAGTGCCTCTTCCATTCGTTTGCGGTTGGTGACGTCGCGCACGATGCTTGAGCCTCCGATAATCGTTCCGTCTTGCCCCGCAATGGGAGCGACGCTGAATGAGACATCGATCAGAGTGCCGTCTTTCCGTCGCCGAACCGTTTCAATCTGCCGGATTCGATCGCCAGCAGCAACCGTGTTCAGATTCTCCATTAGTTCCTGTGTGCGGCTTGGCGGCACTATGATTGAGAGGTTCTGCCCAATCGCCTCTTCAGCGGAATACCCATACAGCCGTGCAGCTGCTTGGTTCCAGTCGGTGATGACGCCGTCCAGCCTAGTGGCCGATAATCGCGTCTTCGGAGCCTTCGACAATGGCAGCCAGTCGGGCGGTAGCATCTTGACTCAGCCTAAGCAGCCGAGCATTTGCCTCCTCTAACTGGAGCTTGCTTTCAGCAGCTACCTTGGAGGCGGCAAGTAATGCCATGGTTTTTGGCACCAGCCTCGGAACACTGATCGCGGTCGCCAGCGAAGCCAGTGCCGTAACAATCTTTATGTCCGCCGAGAGCCAGTAAAGCGGCACCCATACCGTCACGGCTTCCATCAGATGGGTCCCGCCGCAAGCAACAATGAAGAGGCAGAACGCAAGAAACACCCATGAGAACGGAATGTCCTGTTTTGCCCGGTGCGCAAGCACCGCCAATGTCGCCGAGATCGCAAGGTAGGAAAGCGCAATCACGGTGTCGGAGACAACATTAACCCACACCAATTGAGGGTTGTTCAAATAGCAGTAGCGATGTGCGAGAAAATTGGATGAGGTGGCTTGCGTTAAGAGTGAGGGCCAAAATATGAACGGCAGCAACAAGGCTGCAATAACCCCGGCTGCGTAGCGCCACAGTATCCGCCTCGCAGGTACTTCCGAAGACGAAGGAGGCGAATTAGACATGATCCCCTCCTGACTTACCGATAAGCCAAGGAGCAGGCGCGAAAGGGACAGCTTCCAATTAGGACGTTATCGCAAACAATGTCAACCGATCAAAATAACATAAGTCCAACACTGGAAGGCCGACAAACGTGCTCCGGCAACTTACCATTCTTTACTTACATTTCTCTAAGAGGAGGGAGGTCGCTCCCATCGTTAAAAGTGGTGTACCCTTGTCTCTGCTTAGGAATTCAACAGTTCCCAATTGTGCCGTTCCAATTTTCCTCGCAGCGTAGGCCGATCTCTCGATGATGCGATTCTTGCTCGCCCTCTCTCTCTTCGCGTTTTCGGTTGCGCCCGGCTTGGCACAACCCCGTCCGCCTCTGCCGGACGCAATGGTTCAGGCCTTATGCAACGCCCCTCAGATCAGCAGCGGGGCCGAGTTTGATGAGGTCATGGCCATTGCACTACGTCTCACCACCAACCCACACATCCACATCGCGGTCACGGACAGTGCTCTTATCAACGCACGGGAAGTGGACCTTTCAGCCGATGCTTCTCTCATCTGTGTTCCCGTTGCAATCGTGCATTTCATGGGAGCCGCGGAAGGCGAACTTGCTTTCATCCTTGCTCACGAGATGGGTCACGCCACCGACCAACGCTGCAAGAGCCTCAAAGGCCGCTTCCGTGCCGCGGAACAGTCCGGCATCGCGACCGCGCTAGTGACTCTGTTCAAACACATAGGTGGCGATGAAAGTGGCGATGGAGCAGGGGAGCAGCGGGCCTGCGAAGGCCGCGCCGATGAGTTGGGATTCAATCGGATGACCTGCGCTGGGTACGACCCCGATGACGCGGTGGCGGCCTTACAGAGACTGTCCAACGTGCCCGGCTACTCCCTGACTGCGCCACCGATCTTCGCCCGCCTCGCAGCGCTCGGCGAAGATCATCCCATCACTCCGGACCGCATCCATCACCTACGGAAGTTGTCGCGCCGCGTCCGGTCGTGCTCACTCGCCCCCCTGTCCCCTCACTGAAGCTTCGGACAGTTCTTCACGCAGATGTAATCGCTGATCGTCAACGTAACCCGATTGAGGGAATCCGGCCCTTTCGTTCCCTCCGTGAGCCCCGCCTGATTCACATCTTCGACGACGATATATTTCGGCGCACGATCCCATCGCAGTGAGCAGTTTGCCCTCAACTCGGTGACATCGGCGTAGTGGCAACTTCCTGCGCTGTCGCCACGAGCATCCTGCACTGACATGTTGACCGGGAATTGAGAAGTCAGTTGCACATTGATCATGGCCGTGTCGCTTCCGCCGATGGCCGGAATCACCAGCGGCAGTTTTCGCTTGGCGCGATTTGACAGGGCAAATTTCTCGGCCGACCGCTCTTTCCAGTCAAATCGGGCAGGGTGGGATTCAGCGAAAGCTGCGCAGCTAAGCAACGCCACCAGAGCCGTGATTGCTAGTTTCTTCTGCATAAAAATCATCAACCTCGTAGACGCCCGCAGGCGTGTTCTCCCGTCATTATGATTTGCCATTCGGCACAGAACATAGTGCCTTGTTTGGTGCTCGCATCGGAGTTCAGGTGTGCATCTGGACAGAGTAAACACCGGCAGAAGATGAGAGTTGCTGAACTGGGAAGAATCTGTCGCCAACGGACGGAACGGGTGGCCCACATCCGCCTTCCGTTGGCGAATGTGGGGCGTTGGCAAATGTGGGGCCCAAACGGGATTACCCGCGCACAACAAAAAGGGCAGCCAATGGCCACCCTCCCGTTAGAACTTTTTCGAACGCAAATCTTAGAGGATCGTCACGTTCTCTGCTTGCAAGCCCTTCGGTCCCTTGACGACGTTGAACTGCACAGCCTGACCTTCGGGGAGGCTCTTGAAGCCGCTCGCCTGAATCGCCGAAAAATGCACGAAGACATCTTCGCCGTTCTGGCGGCTGATAAAGCCAAATCCCTTTGCGTCGTTAAACCACTTCACTGTTCCTTGTTCCATGATGTTTCGTGTTCCTTTGTGAATTGAATATCTGGCTGAGTGAGTCGGAGGGATTTTGTAAGGAGATACGTATTCCGAAGGCGCTTGGTTGTTCGCTTTCAGGGCGCTTCTACTGCTGCGTCCGTCCAAATCAGATGCTATAGGAATCCTAGCACGTTGCGCGGCCGCTGTATATGAGCGACCTCATAAAGTTTAAATTCCTTGTCTTGGTTGTCATTGTAATGGTGGAGGCGAGGGGAGTTGAACCCCTGTCCGAAAACGCTGAAAGCGAGGAGACTACATGCTTATTCGATTCCAGCCGTGGTCATTAACCACAACGTTCACCAGCTACGCTAAGAATCGGCAAGAAACGCTAGCTGGCTAGCCTGTTGATCTCGCTCCAACCCCCAGACGTAGGGTTATGAGCCAGCCTACTGTGCGACGTCCTGACCGCAGCCCGTAGGCGAAGCCGCGGAGAACGGCAACTTAATTAATTAAGCTGCGTAAGCCAGTTCAGTGTTGGCAACTGTGTTTTTTTCACACGATTAAGGGTGCGTGAACCCCTGCATGCCTCCTGGCCGCAACCGTTTCCGTCGAAGCCGTGACGCCCCCAAAAAACTGTACCCAGCCGAGACCCCAGTTTTTGAGTCTCGGTCGGGCTCCGCGTCACCGCGCCAGTTTCGATCGGCGGCTCGCGGAAATCTTCTGCGTCGTGGCCGCTCCGCGCCGATTTCAATCGGTGGAGCCGCCGGCCTGGTTCGCTGCAATTTCACCGCGAACCTGAAAGGTCATTGACCATTCTCAAAGAGCTGCTTCCACTCTACACCACTTTACGCGGCAAAGGTAGAAGCTACCGTAGAAGTTACAACGTACACTCGTTATAGATGGCGCAAACGCCGTGAAAGATTCATCGTCCGGCGCATCGAGCGCCTCTGCGTGCCCGCGCTACTCTCCTTCCAGAAACTCCAGCTCCGGCGCCCGCTCGATCACGCCGCACTCCGCTGCCAGCCGAAAGTACAGCGCCAGGCCCTTTCTGCACTCCGCATCCAGCGTGTAGTGGATGTTCTCGCGCAGATAGCTGCTGATCTCATCCTCGCTCAGCCCCATCCGCGGCGACCATTCCCGGGCAATCGCCTCCACGTTTTCCGGCAGCAGCCCGTGGTCGCGCGAGCGCCGGAATATCCCCGCCAGACTCCACTCCGTCGCGCATCTCGGCCAGCGCCGCCTTGCGCACCGTCCACACCGCAAACACAAACGGCAGCCCGGTCTTCGCCCGCCAAACCTCGGCCAGATCGTAGGCGTAGAGTCCGTCGGTCTCCACCATCATCGCCGGATCGCCAATCAGCAGTCCCGCGTCGCAGCTCTCCAGCATCGCTCCCAGCTCCGGAGCCATCGGCGTCAGTTCGCGGTGTCCGCCAAAGAACTTCGTCAGCAGCACCTGCGTCAGTCCCACCGAAGTCCGCGACGAAGTATCCACGGCCACCGTGCGAATCTCCTCGATCGGCTTCTTGCTCACCAGCTGAATCGACCGCACCTTGTTCAGCGCGGCAATGGCAATATCCGGCAGCACCACCAGCCCCGGAATCTCGCGCCGTCGTGATCACCGGAATGATGCCGATGTCGGCCGTGCCCTCGCGCAGCGCCTGGGCGCACAGCGAAGGCACGGTGTACTCAATCTCAAAATTCTCGCGAATCTCCCGCGAGGGCTCGTGTTCAAAGTCCCACATCAGCGGGACCGTATTCAAAAACGAGATGGCCGAAATCTTCAGTGCGCGCATGATGGTTTCCGCTCTGCTGAGCCAATACGATTGCAGATCGTGCTCTCCCCGCGCAAGTCCCTTCTGTGGCCACGCGTCATTTTCCGTGACTCACGCCGCGCACTCCGCTACACTCGCCTGCATCGACCTCTTATGCCCGAAGTAAATATGCCCGAAGCAATGTTGCCGTCCGTCTCCGCGCGCGACCGCCAAATGCTCGCCCTCTCGCTGCACTCCGCAGCTTGGTCCCACCCGTCTCCGCCGCCTCTTCGAGCGCATTCCCCGGGTCGAAGATATCTTCCGCGCCACGCTCACCGAACTTGAGTCCACCGGGCTTCCCGCCGTCAGCGCGCAGTCCATCGCCCTCGGAAACTCGCTCCGCCTCGCCGACGAAGAGTTGAAAAAGCTGGCCAAGGCCCCCGGCGTCTGCGCTGGTCACCATGGGCTCGGAGCTCTACCCCGAGCACCTTGCCGAGATCTACGATCCTCCGCTCGTTCTCTACGTCCGCGGCGATCCCCGTGTTCTGCTAGAGGTGGGAATCGCCATCATCGGCACCCGTCACCCCACCCCGTACGGCCTCGGCATGGCCGAGCGTCTCTCCCAGGATCTCGCCAACTGCGGCCTCGTCATCATCAGCGGCATGGCCCGCGGCATCGATTCCATCGCGCACAAGGGAGCGATCCAGGCGCGTGGCCGCACCGTCGCCGTCTTCGGCACCGGCGTCGATGTCATCTACCCGCGCGAAAATCGCAAGCTCTCCGAGCAGATCCTCGAGCTGGGCGGCGCGCTGGTCAGCGAATTTCCCCTCGCCACCGGCCCCAATCCGCACAATTTTCCCCTGCGCAATCGCATCATCAGCGGCCTCTCGCGCGGCGTCCTGGTGGTCGAGGCCGGCGAGTTCAGCGGCACCCGCATCACCTCCCGCTGCGCCCTCGAACAGTGCCGCGAAGTCTTCGCCGTCCCCGGCAACGTCACCAACAAACAGGCCTGGACCCCCAACACCCTCATCAAGCAGGGAGCCAAACTCGTCGCCACCTGGGAGGATGTCTTCGAGGAACTCCCCACCGAGATCCGCCTCAAGCTGCAGCAGCGCCAATCCGAGCTTCCCACGCCGCAGGCCTCATCCTTGTTCGATCCGCCGCCCGCCGCCGCCACTCCCCGCCGAGCAGCAGAAGGTCTTCTCCGCCATCAAGGCCGACGAGTCCATCCACATCGACGAGTTGATCGAGAAATTCGAATCCCAGCTCTCCAGCTCAGAGATCTTCTCCGCCCTCTTTGAACTCGAAATGAGCAACAAAATCCGCCAGCTCCCCGGCAAGAATTACGTGCGAGTCTTCTGACGAGTGGCGATTGTCCTCCAGCTAAAACGGGATGAACACTCCGCGTCCGCGCATATCATTTCTTTAGCGACATGACCGACGTTGGGTTGCCGCTCCCGTTCAAACCTTCCGCACCGGCCCCGGATACTCCAGAAGTTTACGGTCGCCGGTGAGCAGCGGAATGCCTTCCACCGTGGCCTGCGCGACAAGAATGCGGTCGAACGGATCTTTATGGATTGCCGGCAGGTGGTCCAGGTTGACGGCGTGCTCGCCCGTGATCGGCAGCTCGATGTAGCCGTTATCCAGCAATCCGCGGCGCAGCACGCGCGCGTCCACCTCAAAGTCCTTTCGCCCGAGGCGGCGTTTGATCGTGATCTCCCACAGGCTGGCGGCGCTGAAGAGCAGTTCGTTTTGCGCATCCTCAATCAAGACCCGCGCGGCTTTCGGCAGCCGCTTGGGCTCGCTGGCTGCCCACAGCAGCAGATGCGTGTCCAGCAGCAGTTTCACTCGTCACCGCCGAACATCTGCTCGATCTCCGTGCTGCCCATCTCATCAAAATCCTCAGGAACCGAGAACTGCCCGGCAAGGAAGCCGAGTCTGCGTACCTGCTTGCCGACCGGAGTATCCAGCGGCGTGACCTTGACCATCGGCTTGCCTGCCTTGGCGATGATGAATGGCTTCCCGTTCGCAGCCTCCTCCACCAGCCGCGATAGCTGTGTCTTGGCTTCATGGATGTTGATGGTGTTCATAGGCCCTCGATAAACTAAGTCCGGTTAGTTTAGTCTAACGGAAGGCTTCCTTTCAAGCGCCGTAAGTCAGGGCGGGCGGGTGCCCCATTTAAGCCCTCTGTTGGCTTAAGTGGGGCTGTCGAGCAGGCCGAAGCCACGCCAACTTTTCGCATCACTGTTCAAGTATCCAACAATTCCAAAACAGAACCGTTACGCGGGCCCCGCTTGTCTAAAAGTGGATACGTTGCCGTAACTTTTTGGGCAAAGCACTTCCGCCCCGCCCATCCACAAGCGCGAAGATTCTCCATCCCCCTAATGAATCAACATGTTAACGGCTCCCATCGCGTCTTTTGCCGTTCCTTGGATTTTGCCATGCGCCTCCCTTCGTGCTAGGTTACGTTCCAGTTTCCATAGATTCAGAAGGGGTTCCAGTTGGCTAAAGGTTTGGTTATCGTCGAGTCGCCTGCCAAGGCCAAGACGATTCAAAAGTATCTTGGCGCCGGCTACGACGTCGAAGCATCGCTCGGCCATATTAAGGATCTGCCCAAGAAGGGCCTCGGGGTCGATGTCGAAAACGATTTCTCCACCGAGTACGAGGTCATTCCCGGCAAAGAGAAGGTGGTCGCGCATCTCAAAAAGCTCGCCCGCAGCGCCAATGCCATCTACCTTGCGCCTGACCCTGACCGCGAAGGCGAAGCCATTGCCGCCCATCTGGCCGAAGAACTCGGCAGCAACGCCGACGGTGGCCGCAGCCGCAAAAAAGAGGCCAAGCCCGTCCATCGCGTCACCTTCAACGAAATCACCAAGAAGGCCGTGCAGGAGGCCTTCGCCCATCCCCGCGAGATCGATTGGAACCTGGTCGATGCCCAGCAGACCCGCCGCATCCTCGACCGTCTGGTCGGCTTCCAGGTCTCGCCCCTGCTGTGGGACAAAGTCCGCCGTGGCCTCTCCGCCGGACGCGTCCAGACCGTGGCTCTCCGCCTCATCGTCGAGCGCGAGCGCGAGATCCAGAAGTTCGAGAAAAAGGAATACTGGACCCTCGATGCCCGTCTCCACGCCGCCAAAGCTCCCACCTTCGATGCCCGCTTCCTCGGCGTCAACGGCGAAAAGCTGGAGATCAACAACGAGGAGGAGTCGCAGCGCATCGTCGAGGCACTGGAAGCCGCCACCTGGGCCGTCAGCTGCCGTCAAGCGCGCCGAGCGCCGCCGCAATCCGCTGCCGCCCTTCACCACCTCCAAGTTCCAGCAGGACGCCTCGCGCAAGCTCGGCATGACCGTCAAGCGCGCCATGATGGTCGCCCAGCGCCTCTATGAAGGCGTCGAACTCGGCTCCGAAGGCACCGTCGGTCTCATCACCTACATGCGTACCGACTCGGTCCGCGTCTCCAACGATGCGCTCACCGAAGTTCGCACCCTCATCGACCGCGACTTCGGCAAGCCCTTCATGCCCGAGCAGCCCAACGTCTACAAGACCAAGGCGCAGAACGCGCAGGAAGCGCACGAAGCCATCCGTCCCAGCTCCGCCCTGCGCACTCCGGACGACGTGCAGCCCTTACCTGCAGGATGACGAGTTCAAGGTCTACAAGCTCATCTGGCAGCGCTTCGTCGCCAGCCAGATGTCCGCCGCCGTCTTCGACCAGACCACCGTCGATATCGATGCCACCCTGCGCCTGCGGCCGGCAGCGCAGCGATACCCGTCGCCTCGGCCCGCTACAACTTCCGCGTCACCGGATCGGTCCTCAAGTTCGAAGGCTTCCTCAAGGTGTACGAAGAGGCCAAGGACGCCAAGGACGAAGAAGACGAGTCGCTCAAGCACAAGCTTCCGCCGCTGGAAGAGGGCCAGACGCTGCGTCTTGAGGAGCTCAAGCCCGAGCAGCATTTCACCGAGCCGCCGCCGCGCTTCAACGAAGCCTCGCTGGTCAAGGAGCTGGAAGAGCGCGGCATTGGCCGTCCCTCCACCTACGCCGCCATCATCAGCACCATCGTCGATCGCGGCTACGTGCAGAAGACCGCCGGCCGCGGCGGAAAATTCTTCCCCACCGAAATCGGCTTCGTCGTCACCGAACTGCTGGTCGAAAATCTCAAGGACATCTTCGACTTCGAGTTCACCGCCCGCATGGAGGAGGATCTCGACGAAATCGAAGATGGCAAGATCAAGTGGACCACCGCGCTCCATGAGTTCTACGGCAAGTTCGAGGAGGATCTCGAGTATGCCGGCGAGCACATGGAAAACATCAAGCGCATGGAGAAGCCCACCGATCAGAAGTGTGAGCGCTGCGGTGCGCCCCTGGTCCTCAAGTGGGGCAAGCACGGCTCCTTCTTCGCCTGCTCCACCTTTGACAAGAAGGACCCCAACTCCTGCACCTTCACCAAGGAAAATCCCATCAATCTCACCGACCTGGGTGACGCCGAAATCTCCTCCAACAACGAGGAGGAGTTCTGCGAAAACTGCGGCAAGCCCATGGTCCTCAAGCGCGGACGCTTCGGCACCTTCATGGCCTGCACCGGATACCCCGAGTGCAAAACCACCCGCCGCCTCGACTCCGTGCAGAAGAAGCCCGACACCCCGCTCGAAGAAAAATGCCCCGACTGCGGACGCAACCTCCTGCTGCGCAACGGACGCTTCGGCGAGTTCATCTCCTGCTCCGGCTACCCCGAGTGCAAATACATCAAGCAGAACCTGATCGGCGTAAAGTGCCCCGTCTGCAAAACCGGCGAGATTGTCGAGAAGAAAGCCCGTCGCGGCAACTTCTTCTACGGCTGCAACAGTTACCCCAAGTGCGACTTCACCGCCCCCACCAAACCCGTGGCCGAAGCCTGTCCCGACTGCGGCAGCCCCTACCTGTTGGAGAAAGTGACCAAGGAAGGAACCTTCCTCATCTGCCCCAATAGCAAAGCCCCCGCCAAGTCCAAGACGGCGCGCCAAATCCGCCGAAAACCAGCCAAGTCCGCAAAAGCCAAGGCGAAGACCAGCAGCCCAAGCCCCCGAAGTCGAACCCGGCTCCTGCGCCTTCTCCAAGAAGATCGCCGAACCCCAACCCGAGGCCGAACCCACCGTCGCTTAAGCGATAGCAATCGAGTCAGAAGTCGGGTGCCCCAGGTTCGCCATCCGTTGGCTAACCTGGGGTTTTTGACTTTGTTCTCGCCGTGCTTTTGCTTTCGCCCTTCCAACCTTGAAACCTTGAAACCTTGAAACCTTGAAACTTTGAAACCTTGAAACTTTGAAACCTTGAAACTTTGAAACCTTATACAATCCCATCCCATGCCCCTCAAGCAATCCGAGGCCATCGTCCTCCGCACCTACCCGCTTCGCGAGGCCGATCTTCTCGTCACCCTCTTCACCCGCGCCGAAGGCAAAGTGAAGGGCGTCGCCAAGTCCGCCAAGCGTTCGCAGCAAGCGCTTCGGCGGAGCCCTCGAACCGCTCACCTGTGTCCGCGCCTTCTGGCAGGATCGCGAAGGCAGCGAGCTCGCCCGCCTCGATTCCTGTGACGTTCTCCTCTCCCCGCTCGCCGCCGCCATCGACTACCCACGCTGTGTCGCCCTCGCCCACGTCGCCGAAATGCTCGACGAACTCCTCCCCGACCGCGAAGCGAACGACTCCATCTTCCGCCTCGCCTGGGCCGTCCTCCAGAGCCTCGAATCCGGCCCCATCTGGCTGCCCATCACCTACTTCGACCTCTGGATGCTCCGCCTCATGGGTTTTCTTCCCGCCGCTCGACGCACTGCATCGAGTGTGGCGAGCCGCTCGCCGGCCAGCCTGCCTGGTTCCACGCCCTGCGCGACGGCCTCGTCTGCTCCGCATCACCGCCGCATCGCCAGCTCGGAGATGTCCTCGGAGTCCCGCGAACTCGCCGCCCGCATCTTCCGCAACCCCGTCGATCACTTCACCGGCGAGCCCTGCCCCGCATCCCGCCTCGCCGACCTGCGCAAGTTCCTCATGCAGATCCTCGCCCGTCACCTCGACCGCAAACTCCAAACCTCCGCCCAGCTCGAGCGCCTCGACTGACCGCCGCTCGCTGGCTCCCACCGGTACCTGAACCTTGCGAGATTCGGAAATCGCAGCTATAGTCAAGCTGTTTTGATCGAGTCACTTTTTGAAGCGAGGGAACGGGGAATATGAAGCTGGAAAATGCCATGAAGACAGCCTTAGAGCTCGAAGCCGGTGTCCACAAAGCTTATCTTGAGGCCGTAGCGAAATCTTCCGACGAAGCAGGAAAGCGCATCTTCAAAGGCTTGGCCGATGAAGAAATGGGTCACATCAAGTACTTGCAGGAGCACCTGGACGAGTGGCAAAAGACCGGCCAGCTCCACGTGAAAAAGCTGGGAACCTCGGTTCCCACCAAAGAAGCCATCCATAAGAGCCTGCAGGATGTGCGCAAGACCGTCAGACCGAAGGCCACCAAGCTCGTTCCCGAACTGGAATTGCTGAAAAAAGCCTTGGAAGCCGAGCGCAAGACCAGCGCCTTCTACAAAGAAATGGCCACCAAGCTCGATGGCGAAGGCCAAAAGCTCTTCCAGGGTTTCGTGGAGGTCGAAGAGGGACACGAAGCCATCGTGGAGGCGGAAATCGATTCAGTCAGCAACAACGGCATCTTCCTTGGTTCGATTGAGTTCGGGCTAGAGGTCGGATAGCTCCTGTTTTTGCAGTTCATCCTCAGCATTCCGGGTTCCCACCCGGGTGCCGGAAGCCGGGTTCCCCACCTTCGCGCCGGTTGTCTCGGCGCTAAGGTGGGAAGCAACCCACCTCACCGGGCTTGCTGTTCCTGTCTCGTCTCCCCATTTGGCCTGACGGAGCGGTCACCCGAGGGGCCGCCGCCGCGTCTTTTTCGGCAACCGGGTAAACCCTCTTTCCCCTCACCGCTCTAGCGTTTACAATTGTTTCTCCAGATCGGATTTCATCCATGACTGTGCAACCTCTTAACGTTTCAGGAACTCATCCTCAAGCTGCAGGACTTCTGGGCCCGCCAGGGCTGCGTCTTGCAGCAGCCGCTCGATGTCGAAGTCGGCGCCGGAACCATGTCGCCGGAGACCTTTCTCCGCGTCCTCGGACCCAAGCCTTACCGTGTCGCCTACGTGCAGCCCTCGCGCCGTCCCGCCGACGGACGTTACGGCGAGAATCCCAACCGCCTCTACAAGCACACCCAGTATCAGGTCATCCTCAAGCCGCCGCCGGAGAACGTGCAGGAGCTCTACCTCGAGTCGCTCAAGGCCATCGGCATCGACCTCGCCCGTCACGACATCAAGTTTGAAGAGGACAACTGGGAAGCGCCCACCCTGGCCGCCTGGGGCGTCGGCTGGCAGGTCATGCTCGACGGGCTGGAGATCACGCAGTTCACCTACTTCCAGCAGTGCGGCGGCATCGATCTCGACCCCATGTGCGCCGAGCTCACCTACGGACTCGAGCGCATCGCCGCCTTCCTGCAGGATGTCGATTCCATCTACGACATCGTCTGGGTTCACGGCCCGCAGGGCGACGTCACCTACGGCGACATCCGCCTCCCGGACGAGGAGCAGTACTCGGTTTACAACTTCGAAAAGGCCGACGTGGACAAGCTCTGGCAGCACCTCAACGCCTACGAAGCCGAGTGCCAGGCCCTGGTCAGCGAGTACGCCGCCGCCACCGCCGAGCCCGAAAGAAGAAGGCCAAGCACACAGCCGCCGACGCCGCGCCTGTGGTAACAGTTCACCCCCGAGAGAGCGCCGCCGTTTTCCGCTGCTTCCGGCCTACGATCTCTGCCTCAAGTGCTCGCACCTGTTCAACCTGCTCGATGCTCGCGGCGCCATCAGTGTCACCGAGCGGGTCGGCGTCATCGCCCGCGTGCGCAACCTCGCCGTCGCCGTCGCCCGCGCCTGGGTCGATCAGCAGTCCGCGCGGGAAGTACGCCACCGCCGCGCGGTCTAGCCGCGCCGGTGCCTGCAGCCGGAGCGGCGGCATTGCCGCGTACGCCTGGCTGCGGAAGCTCCGGCGAATGCGATATGCTGCAGCGATTTTGTGATCGGCTCACACCGGCAGCAAGCAATTGGCCTCTAAAATAGAAGGAAGCGTTCGACCTCATGTCAGATTTTCTGTTAGAGATCGGTACCGAAGAAATCCCCGCGCGCATGATCGCCTCCGCCACCGAGGAGTTGCAGCGCCGCATCGGCGAACTTGTCACCCGCGAGCGCCTGCGCCCGCGGCAGCGCATCGTGCCACGCGCTGGCCCGAGCCCCGCCTCGGAAGCCTTCGCCTCGCCTCGCCGCATCGCCGTCGCTCGTCCGCGGCCTTGCCGCCTCGCAGCCCGACGTTGCCGAGCAGCTTCTCGGCCCCGCCACTGCCCATGCCTACAAGGACGGCGAGCCCACCCAGGCCGCCATCGCCTTCGCCAAAAAAGCCGGAGTCCCGCTCGACCAGCTCACCACGGCCACCACTCCCAAGGGCGAGTACCTCGCCGCCAACGTGGTCAAGAAAGGGCAAGCCCGCGCTCGACCTTCTCACCGAACTCGTCCCCAAGGAAATCGCCGCGCTCTACTGGGCCAAGAATATGTACTGGCGTCCCGGCAAGCCCGAGCGCTTCGTGCGTCCCGTGCGCTGGCTGGTCGCCCTGCTCGATGACGAGATCGTTCCCCTCGAGTTCGGCGGCATCACCGCCGGCCGCACCTCGCGCGGACATCGCATCCTCGCTCCGGCTCCGGTCGCACTCGCCTCGCCCGCCGAGTACGCCGAAAAGCTTCGCGCCGCCAGCGTTCTGCCCAGCTACTCCGAGCGCGAGCACAAGATCCGCAAAGCCCTCGATGCAGCCGTGCGCCAGATTCCCGGCGCGCGCTGGCGTGAAGACAAGGCACTGCTCGACACCGTCGTCAATCTCACCGAAGCGCCTTCGGTCATCCTCGGAAACTTCGACAGCCGAGTTCCTCGCCCTGCCCGAAGAAGTCCTCGTCACCGTCATGCGCGATCACCAGAAGTACTTCGCGGTGGAAGACGCCAACGGCAAGCTCGCGCCCCACTTCCTCGCCGTGCTCAACACCGTCACCGACGCCGAAGGCGAAGCCATCGTGCGCCACGGCAATGAGCGCGTCCTGCGCGCCCGCTTCAACGACGCGCGCTTCTTCTGGAACACCGATCAAAAGCTCACCCTCAAGGATCGCGTGGCCATGCTCAAGTCGGTCACCTTCCAGAAGGAACTCGGCAGCTACTATGACAAGGCCACCCGCACCCAGCACCTCGGCAGCCAGATCAGCGCCGCCGTCACCGAGTTTTATCCCGCGCTGCGCCAGGGCGTGGTCTACAAGGCCGCGCTCATGGCCAAGTGCGATCTCACCACCGAACTGGTAAAGGAGTTCACCGAACTCCAGGGCGTCATCGGCGGCCTCTACCTCGTCCACCAGGCCGAGCGCATGGAACTTCCCGAGGGCTCCGCCATGGCCATCGGCCAGGCCATCTACGATCAGTACAAGCCCGCCTCGATGGAGGATGAAGTCCCGCGCTCGCTCGAAGGCGCCGTCCTCGCCATCGCCGACAAGGCCGATACCATCGCCGGAATGTTTGCCCTCGGCATGATTCCCTCCGGCTCCAAGGATCCCTTTGCGCTGCGCCGCGCCGCCAACGGAATCGTCCGCACCCTGGTCGAGCACAACATTCCCATCAGCCTCAGTCAGCTCATGGCCGATGCCTTGCGCCAGTACCAGGGCAGCGAAGCCGAGTCCCGCTTCACCGCCGTCGCCCAGTACTCGAGCAGAACGTCGCCGCCTTCTTCCGCGAGCGTCTTGAGTTCTATCTGCGCGATGCCCGCGGCTTCGCCTACGATGTCACCAACGCCGTGCTCGCCTCCGGCGCTGACAATGTGGTCGATGCTCTCGCCCGCGCCGAGGCCGTCGCCAAGGTGCGCGGCAGCGAGGACTTCGACGCCATCTCGGCCTCGGTCAAGCGCATCAAGAACATCCTCCGCCAGGCCACCGAAGCAGGGAAGTGGTCGCCTGCGCGCGGACGCATCAATCTGCGCGTCCGCGGGCCTGACGCGGATAGCGATGCCGAGCGCATTCTGGCCGCGCACACCGCCGAAGCTTGCTGCCAGCACCGCTCAAGCTCTGTCAGCACAAGCAATACGACGAAGCTCTCGCCGCGCTGGCCACGATTCGCCGCCCGCTCGACGACTTCTTCGACAAGGTAATGGTCATGGTGGACGATGAAGCGCTCCGAAGCTCTCGTCTCGGTCTGCTCCAGACGGTAGCTTCCACCTTCCAGTCCATCGCCGACTTCAGCGAGGTCGTCACCGGAAAGGTTCCTGAGCAGCAGTTTCCCGCATCTTCCGGGTGGCCCACATCCGCCCGCTTTTGGCGAATGTGGGTCCTTTCGAGTGTCAATCCTAGCGAAGTGAGGCCTAGTGCAAGTTCTTTATTATCCAAGGTCATTTCATGCGGAATATCAAGCAGCGCGTTTTCGGCTGCCAGCTACAAATGAGTACGATTATCTCTTCAACACCCAGAGAGTGAGGCTATGGCTACTCCCACAGTCAGTGCAGTCAAGTATGTTTACTCCTTCGGCGGCGGCAAGGCCGAGGGCAACGGCAAGATGAAGGACACCCTTGGCGGCAAGGGCGCCGGTCTTGCTGAGATGACCAACGCGGGTCTTCCCGGTTCCTCCGGGATTCACCATTCAGACCGAAGCCTGCCGCGAGTACATGCGCGGCAAGGTCAGCGACAGACGTGGACAAGGAAATGAACGCCGCCCTCGCGCAGCTCGAAGCGCTCCAGGGACAGAAGCTCGGCGCCGGCGACAACCCGCTGCTCGTCTCCGTCCGCTCCGGCGCAAAGTTCTCCATGCCCGGCATGATGGATACCATCCTGAACCTCGGCCTCAACGATGAGAGCGTCAAGGCTCTCGCCGCCCGCACCCAGAATCCGCGCTTCGCCTACGACTCCTACCGCCGCCTCATCCAGATGTTCGGCAACGTCGTCCTCGACATCGAAAAGTCGCATTTCGAAGAGGTCTTCGACGGCAAAAAGAAGCAGAAGAAAGCCAAGCTCGACACCGACCTCGACGCCACGGCCCTGCAGGAAGTCATCGCCGAGTACAAGAAGGTCGTCAAGAAGCACGCCAAGATCGACTTCCCGCAGAATCCCCACGATCAGCTCGTCATGGCCCGCGACGCCGTCTTCCGCTCCTGGCAGAATGATCGCGCCAAGCACTATCGCCGCATGAACAACATCGACGACATGCTCGGCACCGCCGTCAACGTGCAGGCCATGGTCTTCGGCAACCTCGGCGACACCTCCGGCACCGGCGTCGGCTTCACCCGCAATCCCGCCACCGGCTCCAAGGAGTTCTACGGCGAGTTCCTGCTCAACGCCCAGGGCGAAGATGTCGTCTCCGGCGTGCGCACTCCCCAGCACATCACCGAGCTCGAAAAGGTCATGCCCGAGGTCTACAACCAGCTTCGCGACATCACCTCCCGCATGGAAAAGCACTACCGTGACATGCAGGACTTCGAGTTCACCATTCAGGACGCCAAGCTCTACATGCTGCAGACCCGCAACGGCAAGCGCACCGGTCTGGCCGCCGTAAAGGTCGCCATTGACATGGTCGAGGAAGGCCTCATCACCAAGGAAGAAGCCGATCTTCCGCGTCGAACCCAACCAGCTCTACGACTTCCTCGTTCCCCGTCTCGACGAGAAGGGAAGCAAGGTCGAGGTTCTCACCAAGGGACTGCCCGCATCGCCCGGCGCCTCCGTCGGCCAGATCGTCTTCACCGCCGATGAAGCCGTCGCCGTCCACCAGCAAGGGCAAGATCAAGTCCATCATCCTCGTCCGTGGCGAAACCACGCCGGAAGACATCGCCGGCATGGAAGTCGCATCCGGCATTCTCACCTCGCGTGGCGGCATGACCTCGCACGCCGCCGTCGTCACCCGCGGCATGGGCAAGTGCTGCGTCGCCGGCGCCGGCGAGATCGTCGTGGACGAAAAGAAGAAGGAAATGCGCGTCAAGGGGCAGACCTTCAAGGAAGGCGATTGGCTCTCGCTCGACGGCACCACCGGACGCGTCATCAAGGGCAAGCTCAACACCCTCGACGCCTCGCCCGACGATCCCGGACCTGGTCAAGTTCATGGCCTGGGCCGATCCCGCATCGCCGTCTCGGCGTCCGCGCCAATGCCGACATTCCCCGCGACGCCAAGACCGCCATCGCCTTCGGAGCCGAAGGCATCGGCCTCTGCCGCACCGAGCACATGTTCTTCGCCGAGGACCGTCTCCCCTTCATGCGCGCCATGATCATGGCCGGCACCGAGAAGGACCGCCGCGCCGCGCTCAAGAAGCTGCTCCCCATGCAGCGCGCCGACTTCGCCGGACTCTTCAAGGCGATGAAGGGTTTCCCGGTCACCATCCGCACCCTCGATCCGCCGCTGCACGAGTTCCTGCCCAAGCGTGAAGATCTCCTCGTCGAGATCAAGGAGCTGGAACTCACCAAGCCCCGCTCGCCCAAGCTCAAGGAACTGCGCATCATCCTCGCCCGCGTCGAAGAGCTGCATGAGCAGAACCCCATGCTCGGCCACCGTGGCTGCCGTCTCGGAATCACCTACCCGGAGATCACCGAGATGCAGGCGCGCGCCATCATCGAGGCCGCTCTCCAGCTCAAGAAGCAGGGCATCACCGTCGTCCCCGAGATCATGATTCCGCTCACCTCCACCGTCAAGGAGATGAAGAATCAGGCCGACATCGTCCGCCGCGTCGCCGAAGAAGTCTTCGCCGAAAAGAAGGACCGCGTCGAATACCTCGTCGGCACCATGATCGAACTTCCCCGCGCCGCTCTGGTCGCCGATCAGATCGCCGAGGAGGCCGAGTTCTTCAGCTTCGGCACCAACGACCTCACCCAGACCACCTTCGGCTTCTCGCGCGACGACATCAACAAGTTCCTGCCCGAGTACCTGAAGCAGGGAATCTTCAAGCAGGATCCCTTCGCCACGCTCGATCAGGAAGGCGTCGGCCAGCTCGTCGAGATGGCAACCGAACAAGGGCCGCAAAACCCGTCCCAACCTCAAGGTCGGCATCTGCGGCGAACACGGCGGCGATCCTGAGTCGGTCAAGTTCTGCCACCGCATCGGACTCAACTACGTCTCCTGCTCGCCCTTCCGTGTCCTGACCGCGCGCCTCGCCGCCGCCCAGGCCGCACTGGAAGAAAAAGGCGGAGCTCCGGCGGCGCCACCAAGTAACGCCCATATCGACACCTGTCGATGTAAAAGTCGCAGATGTAAAAGATGGGGGATGCGCAAGCATCCCCCATCTTCATTGGTGTCATTCCAAGCGCAGCGAGGAATCCCTGCAATGCCCAAATCTCTTGCGTGGCTCCAGAGAGGCTCTTCCGCCACCAGAGACGCCAGGTGGCTCACATCCGCCCGCGGTTGGCGAATGTGGGGCAGTCGCCGTTGCCTCTGTTTCTGCTCGTAACCTTGAAACCTTGAAACTCTGAAACCTTGAAACCTCGCGCCCTCCCACCTGCTACCATATCTACATCGCCCGTTTATTCGGAATCGCCCTGTGTCCTCGAAGCCGATCCGCTCGCTCACCGCGACGCTTCTATCATCCCGAACTCGACGTCCTCCGCTTCTTCGCCTTTTTCCTGGTCTTTCTCCACCACTCGCTGCCGCACGACCCCGCCTTCTACACCAACATGGGCACTGCGCCCATGCTCGCATCGCTCCTGGCCGGCCTCGGCAGCCACCGGAGCCTTCGGCGTCAATCTCTTCTTTCTGCTCAGCTCCTATCTCATCACCGAGCTTCTCATCCGCGAGCGCGCCGCGCTTCGGCCACATCGATCTCAAGTGCGTTTTACATCCGCCGCATCCTGCGCATCTGGCCGCTTTACTTCGCCTTCCTCGCCTTCGCCTGGGTCATGCAGTGGTACGTTCCCGGCCAGCACATCGGATGGCGCGCCGGACTCGCCTTCACCCTGCTCGGCGGAAACTGGTGGGTGGTCTTCGTCGGCTTTCCCTCGTCCGTCATCTTTCCCCTCTGGAGCGTCTCCGTCGAGGAGCAGTTCTACCTCTTCTGGCCGGCCACCATGCGCAAGCTCTCCGCAGCGCGGACTGCTCATCGCCGCTGCCGGCATGCTGGCCGTCGCCAACCTCACCCGCTGGTATCTCGCCGCCCGCCACACCTGGGAATCCAAAATCTGGGCCAACACCTTCGTCCAGCTCGATGCCATCGCCCTCGGCATCATCCTCGCCGTGCTCCTCGCCGGACGCGCCCCGCGACTCGACCCTGCTGCATCGCACCGCGCTCTTCGCCGGAGGCTTCGCCTGCTTCGCCCTCGCCGCGAACTACTTCCAGATCAAAGTCGATCCGCTCACCGTCTCCCGCGTTCTTCTCGGCTACCCCATCATGGCCCTCGGAGCCGTCGCGCTCTTTCTCGCCGCCCTCCGTGATCAAACCGCACCCCGCGAGGCTCTCCCCGAACCGCCCAGCGCCGCCAGCCGTAGCGACGGCGAAGCGTCCGTTGCAGAATACGCAGGCGCCTTAGTTGGCGAATACGCAAATGCAGGTGCAGGTGCCGAGGGTGCCTCCCATCTGCCGCAGTTAGCAGATGTGGGTCTGCGCCCCTACGGCGGCAGCCTCACCTCCGCCCAGCGCCCGCAGTCGCAGCCGCGTCGGCAGCAGAATGGGTGGCCCACATCCGCCCGTCGTTGGCGAATGTGGGAGCTAAGCCCACTCATCTACCTAGGCCGCATTTCATACGGCCTCTACGTCTTCCACGTCCTCGGCCTCATGATCAGCGACTACACCGTCCACCATCCCGACTCCAGCCTCGGCCGTTACTTCTTGCGCAACGCCGTAGCCTTCCTCATCACCGTGGCACTGTCGGCCATCAGCTACCGTTGGCTGGAGACGCCCTTCCTCACCCTCAAGCAGCGCTTCACTCACATCCTCTCCCGCCCCGGCGGATAACAGAACGCAGCGACGAGCCGGACGTCTCACCGCACTTGCTGCAGGGCCTGCCGCGCACGGGCGGCGATGTCGGTTGGAATCTTCGCGTAATGCAATGTCGGCGCCAGCTCCTGACCATCGCTAAGAATCCAATTGGCGAAGTTGACGACCATCTTGTTACGCGAAGGATTGCGCGGCTGGATCGGTATCAGCAGCCAGGTGGTCCCGGAGATCGGATATGCGTTCTTGCCTGCTGCATTCGTGATTGAATACCTGAAATCATCGGGAATCTGCGCATCGTCTGCCGCCGCGCCCACCGTGTCCGTACTGGCTTTGACGAATGCACCGGCTGCATTCTGCACGCACCCGAATGCGATGTGGTACCGTTCCGCGTAATCCAGTTCGACGTACCCAATTCCTCCCGCGCTTCGATGGAGCAGTCCGGCGACTCCGTCGTTGCCCTTTGCTCCAAGCCCGACCGGCCAATCGACCTCCGTGTTCGCCCCTATATGGGATTTCCACTCAGGGCTGATCTTTGAAAGATAGTCGGTCCAAATGTAAGTTGAGCCGCTGACGTCGTCCCGGTGTACGACCACAATCGATAGATTCGGTAGTTTCACCTCCGGATTTGCACCGCTGATCTGCGGGTCGTTCCACTTCGTAATTTTGCCGAGAAAGATGCCGGCGAGGGCGCTGGGCGTGAACTTCAGTCTCGCCAGCACACCCGGCAGATTGTAAGCTGGCACGTCGGCGCCCATGGCAACGGGAATGTGCAGCAGCTTACCATTCTTCGATGCTGCAAGTAGCTCATCGCTCACCGGGGCGTCGGTGGCGCCGAAATCAACCCGTCCCTCTTCGATCACCCGTATGCCTCCACCAGAGCCGATGGATTGATAGTCGACATGGAAATCCGGATGACCTTTTTCGTACTCCGTGGCCCACTTCGACATCAGCGGATAAACGAAAGTCGAACCAGCTCCGGTGATCTCTGTCTGCGTGGGGGCGGGGTCTCTCGAGCAACCCTCCGTGAGACCGGCAACAAGCAATAGCAAAATCATGAGGAAGCGAGCTCGCGTCATAGTCATCTTTCCGGTGTTGAAATTCTAGGCAGGGTAGGTGGCCTAGGCGAAACGCCACGACTTAAGAGAAGCTTTGAAAGCGAAACGAGCTGCAGGGATGCCCCACTCAGCTTGCTTTTGCCTGATGGAGAGTGATTCCGGCCTCGCTCTTACCTTTCTGCTCTCCGGCTCATGCAAATCGGCGCAACGGGTGGCTCTTGCTAAACCTCACGACTTACAAAGGACATCTTGGAAAAAGTGGAAGCTGGGGCAGGTGACTCTCTGACCTTGCTCTTGCCCTTCGCCGCTGGAGGAAGGCCTTTTATGCGGCTCTCCGAATGTCGCGTTCAAAACTCACGACAGCCCTCCGCATGGTTGCGGCAATCATGACTCTGGAGATCCCGTTCATCAGCACTGCTACGCCAACCAGCGTGCCGATCGCCCAAACCGAACTATTGGGCCAACCCGCCAACACCAGGATCCCCATCAGCAGGCTGGCGGCGGCACCAAACAGAAACCATCCCCAGCCCTTGACCGGGCGTAGCTGGAACGCCATCACGATTTCAACCGCTGAAACAGCCACAAGCAAAGTCCCGAGCACTACCGTCAGCACCGCGACTCCTGCAACGGGAGAGAACGCCAAGCCAATCCCAGCGATCCCGTAGAGCACGCCCATGAGGATCTTCAGAAAGAATCTCCCGACCGATTGGGAGTGCAGCGCAAAGACAAACTGTGCGATGCCAACCAAGATCAAGATGCAGCCGAACAGAAAGGTTGTAATCGTCGCCGTGAACAAAGGGTAGGCGATCAGAAACACACCCAGCAGGGCGGTCAGGGTGCCGGTAAAGATGCTCCACGTCGCATGTCTCTTGATGTCGTCGGTGAAGGTCTGCGTAGCCATGGAATGTTCTCCTTCGTCACGCGCGTGCTATGTCTTTTCTGAGGGCTTCTGTAATGGAGCCGGTATCTCGACAGAGGGTTGGCTAGTTTTCCAGAGAGCTTGGCTTTTCGATCCGGCATGACTTGGGCAGATTCTGCTCTCGCCCATCACTCCGGAAGTTCAGTTCTTCTCCGGATACGGAAGCTGGTTTGCCAGCAGGCAATCAGCGCTCGCCACTCAGCGAATGAGCGCCCAAACCAATTGGCAGAGAAGCCAATCGTTGCGAAACCGCCCAAGGATTGACCATGCAGCCACTCCCTAACCACGCGACTATTGCCATAAGAGGCAATCGTTGCCGCAAAACAAAGGAGCCGGCCCATGGCCGACTCCCCCAAAACGCCAGAGACTCTACTGCACCTGCTGTAACCGCGCAATCAGCTTTTGAGCCAGGTTCTCTTCGCTCTCCGACCACAGCACGCGTCCCGTCGTATTGCAGTTGCGCTCCACCCGGTGGGTGAACTCGATCAGCGCCGCCACATTCGCTTTCACCCGCAGCGCGTCGTCTGCGTTCAAATCCACGCCCTCATGCAGAAAGGGAAAGTCCAGCCCGAAGTCGATCAGAATGTGCCCGCTGTCGGCGAACGCCCCTTCGTCGAACTCCAGTCCCTGCGCGGTGAAAAGCACTCTCTCCGGACGCAGCACCCACTCCTTGCTCCCGGCGTCGAGCATCCACAAATCCCAGTACGCCTCCAGGCTCAACGCGAAGTCCGCCTGCGCATATTCGCGTAGCGCCTCCGCCGCTTCCTCGCCCGTAACGCCCGGCGAGAAGCTCTCCTCGAACAGGGTAGGCTCGGCCCAATCCACCGGCTGCACCGAAGCATATTGCACGCCGCGGCGGCTCTCGGAAAAAGGGAAGTGCCGCAACACCTCCACCAGCCGGGGCAGCATCAGCTCCGCATCAAAGCCCGGAAACCAGAGGCTGAGGTTCAATGTATCTGCCATAATTAGCCCTCCTCAGGAAGCTCCACAAACCCGCGCCGCACCTGCGTCCGTCTTGCCCGTGCCCGCGCCCATCTGGTTCGCGAGCAACGTATCCTTACGCATCCGCCGCCTCTCATGCTAACGTACCGCAGCGGTTGTCGCGAGTCCTTCGCGCTCGGCTGCCTATGTGCCATGTGTGCGCCATCGCGCATTTGCCACAGATCGAGGCTGCTCGGCTTTGACATGCTGTCTCACGGTTGCTAGTATGAATCAGGTCGTACCACCCTGCCTAGCTGCGTCCCCGTCGTCTAGCCCGGCCTAGGACACCGCCCTTTCACGGCGATAACGCGGGTTCGAATCCCGCCGGGGACGCCAACATTCTAAAAGAGTTGCAGGATTTCCCGCCTTTAGTTCGTTTTCACTGGTAACGCTGTGGTCACGATAGAACATGAACTTGGCCTGTGGGCAGTAGCCTTTCGGGAGTAGCGCTGTTTAGTTTTTACAGCCAAGAGTCTCCAAAAGGCCGTTCTGCATCTAAAGAAAGTGCCCGTTTGTGACGATTGTCACTGTGGAGCACTTGACAGCCGAGGTTATACTCAATGTTCAGTTTGACTAGGAAGGTTCGCATGGCGGCAGCGGTTGAAACAATTCGTCAACCAGAAACTTGCGAACAGCGCTTTGATCGTCTGCGTAGAGAAGCGCGGGAATTGCGCCCTCAGTCGGTTGGTACTACTGACGAAATTGAGCGCGACACTCTGGCCATACTTGAGGCGTGGGACGACTTGCGGAAGGATGCCAACAGAATCGGGTGAAAGACGCATTCGCGCTTGCTGGGTTCCAGCCCAATATCAAACCCGGCGAAGTTTGGAAGGCAAGAGACTCTGTAATTTCACTCGTTGATTCCCAAACAAGACACTGGCATGAGGAACGGTACTGCGTCATTCTCTCCAATAATTTACTCTGTGAGTTGCAGAATTGGCCGATTGTATTGATCGTTCCCCTTTCACACCTGCTCACCCCCCTTGCCGACACTGATCTGCTTGTGGAGGCGACTAATAAGAACGGCCTAGCGACTAAAAGTAGATTGATTTTGTCTCACATACAGCCGATTCGGAAAACGAACCTCCAGGAGCGCGTTGGTATCATTAGCCTTGCCCAGTGGGACGATGTTATCAAGAGGGTGTTTTGGCAGATTGACCGCGTTTGATGATTGTTTTGTTCCCTTTCGAGCACATTCTTGCCCAGCGCTCTTCCCTGTGTTCTTCAAAAACTCCGAACTGACCTATTACCCCTTTTTCTTGTCTTCGGGCGCGTCTTCGGGTTCGCCTTCCGGCGCTTCGTTGGGTTCTGCAAAAGCGCCGTCTAGCAGCATGACGGCATCCGAGAGGAAACGCCGGGCTGAGGTGCTGATACCTTGCCGCCATTCTCAAGTCTTTGTGGCCCAGGATGAGCGCAACCGTGTGAATGTCCGCGCCGTTCATCCTCATCCAAGAGGCCGCTGTGTGGCGAAGGTCATGGAAGCGGAAATCGGAGATTTTGACCGAACGGCAAGCCCGCAGAAAAGCCAGCGAGACATTCTCCGGCGTGATGGACTCCCCAGCGAAAACTAGGTCGGTCGGTTTGGTATCTTCGCGGGGAAGGGATGCCAGCGCCGCTTGCGCAAGTTTGTTGAGGTACACGATGCGCGCTTCGCCGTTTTTTGTCTGTGGAAGCATGATGCGCCCGCCCTTTGAATCCACGTCCAGCCAGCGCAACCGCTAGAATCTCAGCCGCGCCGCATCCCCGTGGCAACGGCAAGGCCCGCGATAGGCCGCAACCATTCCGGGCAAGCTTTCAGCACAGCGTGCAGTTCTGTGGGCTGGAGATAGCGAACACGGCCCGGCGCAACCTTTGGGGATTTTACGCCATGCGCGGGATTCGCGCCGATCAACTCCCATTCCACGGCAAGCCCTAACAGGTGCTTGAGCACGTTCAATTCTTTTACGATGGAAGCCGCAGACACTTCGCCGCTGCGATGCGTGATGTACTTTTGCACGTCGGCCCGCCGGATGGCTGCAAGCTTTGTCTTGTCTCCGAAGAAGGGTTGAGATGGCTGTCTAGTATGCCTTGCTCGCGTTTGTAGGCCGCCGGGGTTAGTCTCGCCTTCTGATGCTTCAGGAATCGCTTAGAAACGGCTTCTAGCGATTCTGCAGAGGGCGGCGCATAGCCCAACGTCACCGTCTTTTCCACGCGCGCCTTTTCAGCGTTCAACAGCGTGCGGGCTTGCTGAAGAGTGTGCGCCGTTAGCTTGCGCTGGCGGCGCTTGCCGCTGGCGTCAATCCACGATCCCCAGAATTGGCCGGGCCTATCTTTGCGCTGGTAGATTCCATCCCGATCTTTAGTCTTTCCGCGTGGCATAGCTCATCTCTCTTTCGTTGGGTGGTATCAGCTCGCCTTTGTTCACCGCTCGCGTTATGAACTTCGGAGTGATGCCCGGCACTCTCTTGCTCGCCCATTGTTTCCATCCGGTAACTGGATGGCGCTTGAGAGCATTCCATTCCTGAATTGCCGCTTGTGCTTGCTCTAGCTTGTGCCTGTGCTCTTTGTCCAGACGTTCACGTGTGGATTTCTTGGCACTGGCAATACTGCCGCATCTTCGCCCGCAGTACGATTTCTGATTGGTTCTGCTCTTGAGGTAATACTTCCCACAGCGCCCACAAGGTCCAGCGCTGAGGTTGTCACGCAATGGATTGACGAGTAACTCCATAAACACTAGCCGGGGTTCGTCTCTCAGTAACTCATCTCTTGTCATCGCCGTGTTTGGGCCGACGGCCATAAGCATTACTTGCAAACCGCTTCCCCTTGGCGTGGGTGCTGCCCACCACGCGGGACGGCCATGTTCATCGTAGAAATATGGTTTCAGTTCCGCAGATAGTTCCTTGCTGGAATCCAACATCTTCCGAACATTCCGCCCTGAATCCTCCCATGCTTTCACTAATCGCCTGATTGTTTCGCGCCTCACTGGAGACTCATCGTTCAACGCGATGAGACTGCACTCCATCTGAAGGTCGTGGTCTTCGATCAGCGTCGGATTGTTTACGCGCCTCATGGATTATTTATAGCACCCAAACAGTGCAAACGTACACTAAATAATCGTGACTATGCAAACAACTGCTTTTACAGTTGCAGCGTACTTGATTCTGATGCGGAGGTGATTGGATGGCAGGGAAGCAGATTGCAGGGGTTCGGTTCAATCCCGAGGTTGAACGCGAATTTGTCAGCGTGGCAGAGGCCGAAGCTTTGACAGGGGTTTCCCGCTGGACTTGGCGGGTGTACGCATACAAGGGGCGCGTGTCATCTGTGAAGGTCGGCAAGAGACTGTTACTGCCCGTTACAGAGGTGCGCCGCATTTTGAGCGAAGGAAACCGCCCGCGCGTGGACAACGATGGAAACACTAGAGCATGAGAAACCGGAGCCAAATGCGAGCACGGCAACAGCGGGGCAGAGTGCGGGCGCGCCGATCTGTGGAGCGGAATACCCGCTCGTTGCACCGGGCCGTCTCACACTGCAATGCGTGGGCGCTCGCATCTATCGGCACGCTGGCTTGCCGGATTCGCCGTGGAAGTGTGAGCTTCAGTTCCGCGATGGTTTCGGGGAGTTATCCATCTTCGGATTTTTTCATCTCGGATGCGGGGACGAGTCGCACGCGGGGCGCACATCTCGCTATTGGAGCGCGTGGACTCTCGCCAACGGCGGCCCGCCGCGCAAACGTCAGGTTATGTCGCCTCGCGTTTTCAAAGGCCGCTGGTTTGTTGTGGACGTGGAAACCGTCACCAAAAAGGGCAAGGGCGCGAAGGCCGAACCATTGCCCGAACACATGCGCTACAGCGTTGTGCGCAAAATTGTTGCGCTCGATCACTAAAACCAGTACCAGTAACCAGAAACCAGTAAACCAAAGAACCACCCAAACCAACAAACCAACCAACCAAGGTTGGCATCTGGTAAGCCTCGCATTAACAGGGAATTACAGAGCAAGCGTGCAAGGAATTTGCCGCGCCGATTCAAGCTTCGGGGTGCCGTCTCCGAGGGTACGCTAACCCACAACGCAAACCCAAGGCGGGGTGGCGGAAACGTCATCCCGCAACGGCATGAAAGGTCTGTGCTCATGGCGCTTTTTAATGGCTACGGCAAAATCCCGCCAAGGTCGTTGCCGGTCGCACTCGCTCAGGCGGAGCAAAATGTTAGGATTTCGCGGCAAAAGTCAGCGAAAGAGCGCCTGAGCTGTATCGGATGGGTTTGTACACGCTCGGAAAATACTAAGAATTGCTAACATTTGTTAACCTTTTGGGGCCTTTGCAGCGAACCGCCCACACCATTCAGCCGCGAACCCCAGAAAACCAAAGAGCCGAACCGCCGTTTTCGCACACCCATAAAAAGGGGAGTTTTCGGAACTGTACGCGCGCGAGGGCAGAACCGTACATCTTCGCCAATCGGAAGGCCGCTTTATCATCTACGGTTTTCACCGGGAGCAGTCCGCGTGCGAGGGCAATCAGAAGCCTTTAGAATGCGCGGTTTCTTTGATTCTTTGATTCTTTGATTAACGGAAATCAAGCCGCCCTTTGGTAAAGAGCTTCCACACCCAAAAAACGGGGATTTTTTGCAACAGTACGCGCGCGCGGGGCGCTTTCACGTCTGAGGTTTTCAGTAGTTCATCACATGTTTTCATACACCTGTACAAGGGGAGAGTTTTGCGCACTGTACGCGCGCGCACGGAAAGCTCACAAAATTCCTTTGTGCGCAGTCCATCTATACCCCTTGGCGCATTAGGCGCTCTGCCCGTCCGCTTGTGGGGCGCGCTGGTGATTGAGCGCCAGCAAGTGTTCCAGCACTTCGGCATCCGTGAGCGTGGCGGGCCAGCCATAGGCAGCGAAGACGGCCTCATCCAGCTTGCGGTGCGCGTCCGCCAGCCATGCGGGGCGGGCATTGTAGAGATTGGTGAGCGTGCGCTTTTTCAAGTCTTCCGCGCTTGCGCCGGGCGGATTCAGCCAGACATCGCGCTTGGCTACCAGTTCGCGCGCCGCCTCTGCGATGGCTTCCACCAGCGGCGAATCTTTCGGCTCACTTCCAGGCGGCCAAGGGAAGGGGAAGGTTTCGAAGGTGGAGGTGGGGGTGTAGCGAAAGCCGCTCTCAACCTCTCGGACCTGTGTGCCTTGCGCGCGTGCCCAGAGTTCGTGGATGCGGGATTGCAGCACCCCAAAGAAATAGTCATCTTCGCGGGCGATAGCAAAGACAGCGTGGTCCGGTAGAATTTCTTTCGGAAGCCAGACGAATAGGCGATGCTTAGACACTCCGGGTGTAACGATGAACCTTTGCAGCGGGGCAAGCGCCTTTCGCATCTCTGGTCGCGGTCTGGCATGAATCCACCAAGGCTTATCGCCAAGGTCTCGGTTCGTGGGCTTCCGTTCGGGCAAAACATGCTCTTTTACGTATTCGAACGGCTGCTCATATAGCGCGGCATCACATTCGGGCATGTCTACGCCGAAGTCTATGATGAACATCCCGCGTGGCCGCCTTGTAATGTCCAGTCCGTTTACCCACGGCTTCAGAACATCGGAGTTTGGCCGCCCGTTGGGGTTGAGAGGGGCGGATAACATCGCGTGGGATACGCTCGGCGTTAAGTCAAATGCGCCAGCCTTCGTTGTGCCCATGAAACACAGGTTCACGTTCTCTGGCAGTGTTAATGCCGAGGTTGTATCCGCCGCGCTGGTCAAGTTCGTATGGATGACCGCGACAGGTTCGCCGTCCAGTCTCCGTTCTGTCTGGGAGCCATCATCGAATCCTACGATTGAGACGTGAACGTTTGCGCCGTCCAGTATCCAATTGCGGTCAGAGTAGGCCATGAAAATGTCGCCGCTCGCCTTGATTCGCTCCAGGACTGTTCGATTTGCACCGCCGCGAATGCCTTGTGTCGCCAGCAACCCCGCGCGCTTTGCCTTCTGCGCTTCGATCATTGCCCGCGCCTTCTCAAACCAGTAGGTCACCAGATCGGCCTCTTGTGGAACGCGGCCATCATAGACACCAAAGAGCGCGTCAACGTAGCCGTCGCCCAACTCCGTTCGCAAGCGCTTTCCGCCAAGGAAGGGCGGATTGCCGATGATGCAATCCACTTCTGGCCATGCGGGTTCTATAGCGTTGCCTTCTGCGTCATGCGTCAAGATGGCATCGCGGTTCTGGATGTTATCGAGCTTGCGCAAGATCGGCTCCGTGGGCCAACCGATGCCGTTCTGATTCAGCCATTGCAAGTAACCAATCCACACCACTACGGAAGCCAGCTCTTGCGCATAGATGTTGGTTTCAAGGCCGTAGAGTTGCGAGGGGTGGACCTGCTTATCAAGAAAAGTAGGAAGGCCATGATGCGCGGCAAAGATGCGGGCTTCCTGCCACAAGTCCAGCATCCGCCGTAAGGCGATATATAGAAAATTTCCGCTGCCGCAAGCCGGGTCCAGAACGCGGACACTGGCAAGCGCGGCCACCCAATCCAGCAACATCTCTTCAAGATCGGTGCGCAGCTTTGTGTACTCGCGGCCCTTGGCTTGCTCCGCCGCTTCCGCTTTTGCCGTGGCGTTTGCCTTCACACCCAGCCAACTGCGCTGCAATGGTTCAATCACCACTGGTTCCACAATTAGCAAAATATCTTCCTTGCTGGTGTAGTGTGCGCCTAGCTGCGAGCGCTTGCCGGGGTCTAAGCTGCGTTCAAAGAGTGTGCCGAAGATGGCGGGTTCTACCTGTGACCAATCCAGCGCGGCGGCGACGTTCAGCACTCCCAAGTCTCGCCAATCCAGTTCGAAGACTTCATCATCCATGAATAGGCCGCCGTTGAAATAGTGAATGTCATGCATTCCAAACGTGCTGCCTTCGGTGGACATGGCGGCAAAGAGCTGGCGGAGCTTACGCGCGAACTTTGCGGGCGCGCCTTTGTCCGCTTCGATCATGCGGCGGAACAGATGATCGGGCAGAAGGCCGATGCTGTCCGCGAACAGGCAGAACAGAAGCCGCATGAGGAAATGCGCGGCGCGCTGGGGTTCAGTCCCTCTGCGTTCCAGGCTGTCTGCGAGTTTGGCGAACTCCGCCGCCACCTTCTCTGTAACGCGGGCTTGCGCGGCCTCCGGGCGCAACTGGCTAGGGTCATTGAAGACGGCCCGGAGCACGTCAAGGGGAGACAGGGCGCAATTCGGAGTAGGCACGCCCAAGAGCAAGTCATCCAGGGTGAAGCTGTAAACCTGTGGGCGCGTGCCTGTGAAGTTCGTATGGATCTCAAAGCGCTCTTGATCGCACGTCACCAGTAGCGGCGGGTTCTCCAGGTCTTCGCGGTAGTCACTGAGCTGGACGTAAGCGGCTTGCAGGTCTTTGTACTTGCCCTTGTACTCCCAAGCGAAGAAGCCGCGTTTCCAAACGTCCGCAAAGCCCTTGCCGCCTTTGAGCTTGGCAACGTGCTTCTCAAATGCGAAGTTCTCTCCCGTCTGGTCCGCTGCCGCCGGGCGCGGGTGGTCTAGCACCTCGCACAGGTCAATGAAGTGGGATTGCGCGGCGGCGCGCTCCGTGAGCGTGCTCGCTTTCCAGCGCTCGACAAATTCAGGTAGAGATAGGGGCATGGGTTCTGTTTAGGCTTTCGTTGAGATTGTTTCAGAACAGGCCGCCCGCCGCCAAGTGCTGAAAGAGAGGCCGGGGCAACCGCTCCCGCGCTTTCGGGTCCGCCAAGCACTCAGAAACGCACACTGCTGCGCTTTGCGGACGGTGTGAGCGCCGCGCGGGAACCGGGTGAGGTTCTACGCCTTCCACGGCCCGGCGAGCGCCGCTCGCCAATCCGCCGCTCGCCAATCCGCTCGAATCCTTGCGAGGGTGCTGGAGAGTCAAAAATTCTGGTAACGCTGTGGTAACGATAGAACAGGAACTTGGGTACGAATCAGTCCGAATCGGTGTGACGTTGAAAAGGCCAGTAAACATGAGTATTTCCTGATTTCGTGCGAGTTGTTCACAACTCATGCAAACCCATGCAAAATGCCTCAAAAGGCCCTTTCACGGCGATAACGCGGGTTCGAATCCCGCCGGGGACGCCAAATGTTTTCAGCGACTTACCGGGAAACTCAAAAACCGCCTGGTACACAAAATAGTACACACTTTGCCGGAGCCTTCATGGCAATCGCTCCGTTGTGTGCATTCCAGCAGGGAAATACCGGTATGTTCTCACCGTTCTCCTCGCTGATTTCTCCCTCATCACTGAGTGGTTCCAGTGACGCGGTTCGAGTTGGCTGACATCGCATTTGCTGCCACCTCTGTGAAGCCACCACCAACTCCACAACTTTGGTCTGGGCATTCCGCTTTTTCTCGGTAACGGCTTGGGCATACACGTCCATCGACACCTTCGCTGAAGCATGCCGTAGCAGTTCCTGATCCGCGAACCCGACCAAGCGATATTGACGCAGGGCGGGGTAAAGGAGCTGGCAAGAAGTCATATGCGATTCGAGCGCGGCGACGTCATTCTACGATACGGCTTTCGTGACGATGGAGACTTTGACTTCTGGGCAAAGGGAGCCTGGTTCCGGTTTGATAACGAGACCGGGGGAGAACTCAACGAGGAATGCGGATTCACTGACAAGAGTAACTGCATGTTCCAAGTTGTGAAGTATGGCGCGAGGGACTGGTGGATCAGAGTTAAAACCATTGGCAATCGCGTTGGCTGGGTGCTGACCGGACGGCGGCGTGCAGGCACGTATTCGGTATCCAGAGCAGCGGGAAGTGAACTACATGCCCTGTTATTGTCCGGTATCCCAATGATCGCTTCCAGTTAGGCCTTCCTCTACGGGCAGTTGATCCCCAACTACCAATAGAGTTTCAAACTTCCCAGATTGAGGACTTCGGGCGCGTCACCGTTGAGATCGGCGTTATTTGTCACCGATTAGTCCACCTGACAGAAGTGGACTTAATCTTTCCGACGAATTGATTCGCAGACAATCATCTTTTGGCTCCCAACGCGAGTGGCGAAGGTACAACCGGCGGCTTCGGTGCTGCTTCCGCGAGAGGCTTCAAAGAGAGCTCATCGAACAAGAGCGATGGCACAACGAGTGAAACCATCGGTGTCGTCCCCCCCATTTTTGCAGCGAACAGCGAGCCGCCAAATGGCATAACAGAGCTGTGGTACACCACCTGAGTGTTTCCTGCTCCCATCAGGTCCTTGAACGCCGTGAGTGGGACCGCGTCCAATTCTGCGCGAACCATCTCTTCATGCCCATCCGAGAAAAGCTTATATACGGCGATTGCGCTGCCCTGTGAACCGCCCAGAAATGGAGAAAGGCGCGCCAATGAATTCGGCGAAGCTGCGCTAAGGCGCCGGACCACGATGCCGTAGTTGTAACCGCGTTCCTGCGCTGCCTTGAGCAGTTCTTTGCGCAGTTCTTCGTTGCTGACGGCGTCCCGCGAGGTCAGAAACAGATTTCCGGGTGCTCCGCCCAACCCCCGACTGCTGCCCGTGCTTGCCTTGGTCTGTGGAGTTGGTGTTCGTGTTCCCAACAAATTTGTCAGTCTTCCATTTTCAATGATCTTCACCTGGCGGCTGGGGACTGCCTCGTCGTCAACGGAATAGGAGCCAAGGAGCTTCGCTTCGCCCACGTGATCCACCGTGGGATCATTGATGAGATCAAAACCGTTCGGCATCACCCGGCTACCCACATGGTCTGCGAGCGATGCTCCAAACTGGCTGAGCGCCTGCCGAAACCGTGCCTCGAATTCGGGCTGAGTGCTGATAGGGATACGCAAGCCGACAACTGCAGCCGCAAACACCTGCTCAACCACTTCAGGAGCAGCTTCGCCCTCAAACAGAACCGGTCCGTTGTATGGCTCCAGCGTTTTCGCCTCTTTCAGTAGCTTCAATTCGGCAATGAACTTGCGGGTACGATCCAGCAGGTCGCCGGCCCCAAAGCCGGCTGGCGTGGCCGCATAGATCCGGAACGAATCGGTCAGCAGTGGACCATCGTCGGCCTGAGTGTCAGCATGGATTTCCAGCACAGCTTCAGGTTCCTGCCGGGTAATCACGGCGCCTTCGCTATCAACGAAGCGGACAAACGTGTTCCCCGCCGAGATCTCTACGCTTGAGCTGGTGATCTCCGGAGAGTCATGAAATGCTTCCGAGAGCTGCCGCGCAAGTTGTTTGAGTCCCGCAACCTCGATCTTGAGGTCCTGCGGGGTCTTGACAGAAGTGACCGGCGCCTGGGGTGTGAAGTCGGCTAGCTCCTGTCCATGCTGGCGATGCTCCAGCGCAGAGCGTTTCGCGGCGAATTCGGCCGCGGCCTGCTTGTAGGCCGCATCGGTTTCCAGCCAAACCTCATGGCGAATCTGGTCATAGTCGTCGTCCAGCGGAAGGGTTGTGTGGCAGCCGCAGTTGCCTTCGCCCAGGCCAACCCCGCCCAGGTTGACGAAACTTGTATTGTCGAGGGTGAAATCGCCAACGCGAACCTGTGGCTTCAACTTCCGCTCGCGAGACACATCTTCGCCGGTCAACTGGCCCAGGGTAGCGGAAATCCTGATGACCGTTGTGTCGTCAACTTCATAGGAAATGAAATACGGCTTCCCCATGTCCAGGAGCTGCAATTTAGCCATGGAGCGGGCTAGTTCGTCCTTCATGGCCCTGATCACCACATCGTCGTGGTTTTGTTGACCATAGGCGAAGGACGCAGAGCAAAGCAAACTTAGCATCAGGCAGTGGAGCAGGTTTTTCATCTGTTTTCCTCGCAGTGGCAGCTTGTTTACTTCGCGACCGCCGCCGGATCCGGCAGAACCGGATTGCTCTCATGGGAGCTCTTTTTCCGTTGCACTTCGATCTGTTCCAGCAGCAACCCAGGCGCCACCGCTGAAACGGGAATCCAGCCCGACTCAGCACCGCAGACGCCATCGAAGACGCCAACTTCATTGTCGGCGGCGATGATCTTACTGAACGCGATCAGCGGGGTCCCGATCAGATCCAATCCGCGCACCAGTTCCTCGCGACCATCCGGATAAACCCGGTAAGCAACCGTCGGGAGAACTTTGAACGAGTTCGGCATCGAACGCGAGGTCAGCGTAAATCCACCTTCGATGTCGTCCAGGAAGAGTCCATATGGTTTGTTCTCAGCCTTGATCGTTTCCAGCAACATCTTTTTCAGTTCTTCGCGCGAGACCGTTTTCGAGGCCTCCACGAACAGGTTCGATTGCCGCGCGGCAATGGCAACTCCCTCATGGTGTCGGCCGTGACCGTTCGATTCCAAAAAGCCCTCGATGGGCGAGCGCGACATTAAGAAGCTCTTAAATATGCCGTTCTCCACCACGGCAACCCGGCGAGCCTTCACGCCTTCGTCATCGTAGGGGTAGTAGCCGACAAGGTCGAAGCCCTCGCGGCGCCGCACTGTCGGGTCGGAATAAATGGAAAGAAATGGCGGGAGAACCTGCTGATTGATCTTCTTCTTGAAAGTTTGTGCGTCGTCGTCGCTTTTCAAACGTGCCCCTTCAATGCGGTGGCCAAAAATCTCGTGAAAAAAGACGGCGCTGGCACGGCCGGAAAGCACGGCAGGGCCGGTATAGGCATCAGCAACGGGGGCCTTTTGCAGCGCAAGGAGCAAAGCCTTCATTTCATCGACGGTCCGAAGAACAGCCTCATCGCTGGGTAGTCCTTCTGGACTGAACGACATAAAAATCCGTTTTAGCGGAAGGCTTGTTCCATCCGCCGCCTTGATCGAGGCGGAAATTGAGAGCTTGTAGAGCGTGCTCGAAGTTTGAACCTCGGCACCATCGGTATTGACATAGCGCTTGGTGACCGCCTCGGAGCTCGCGCTGATCTCCGCTTCATCAACATCAGGCAGTATGCGGAAAGGACGACCATAGAGCCGCACCTTCTTCTCCCAGACTGCCCGGTCGAATTTCATTGGCGCTGTAGGCTCGCTATACCTCTCCGCCGGAGCGGGAGAAAAGTCCGGCGAGTTATCTTCCTCTGCCGACTTCACCTCGCGATTCGCCTTGATGGCCTCGAGGCGCTGAATGGCATCGGAATAGTGCCGGTTCGTCTCCCTCCACAGGGCGAGTTTTAATGCATCGGCGCCATCCTCGATCGGCAAATCGCTGCGGCTCTCACGGCCGAACAGTCGACCAAAATCCAGCATGCCACCACCCCCGTGGCTGCTGTCCAAGGTGTAGTCTCCCACGCGCAAATCCATGTCGAGTCCGCGGCTTTGCTTATCCGTTGAGTTGGTGAGCGCACCGAAAGAAGACTTAACGGTTGCCGTGTGAGTATCAGTGAGCTGGTAGGAAATAAAGTACGGTGCTAAAGGCTGTTTTTCGAGAATATCGAATGAACGTTTCAGTTCTTGCGTCATGCTCTGCATAACCGGGTCGCTCTGCTTGGTTTCAGCCACACCCTGCAAAGTGAATGCCAGAGACGCCACGAGGATACATAAGAGGAATCGCACGTGCCACCTCGGATAACTTGGAATGTTATTTATAAATGTATGTACGACAAAATGTGATCGCTCACCAGTTACGCTCGTGTGTCCCCCTGCGCTGGCCTCGAAATCAGTATCGGGTCGGGCGTACTTTTTGGGTGACAAGTCGGCCTGTGTCCACCGAAGCCGGTTGTTGGAACCTGTCGTGCTTCCAGACAGATCGTTGAGATACTGAGAGTCTGGCCTGTTTGGAGCAGGTATCCACCAAGACAGCTATTCAGTTCGTCTCATAGAGGCGAAATAGCTTATCACGCGAGTATTGGACCATTTATCGACCTCCCGAGAGTCGGCGCATTACCAAAGTGTCTTCCGATAACCAGTACCCACAAGCTAACCTATATGCGCAATCCTACTCGGGGACAACAGCATGGCTTTCAAGATTGATGCAGATGTTGTCGTTTTCCTGGCCACGGTCTTCTCTATCGTAACCGGTGCGCTGCCGCGCTTGCGCAGGAACGCGGCGCGTGTCCCCGTCGATGCCAGACTCGAAGAGGTATCGGAGCTGTCGCTCACGCCCGCGCAGCAGGAGCTCTTCGCCAAGTACGACAGGGAGCTAGGGAATCTGGGCTTCTATCCCACTTGTACCTACCGCTGGACAAACTTCGGACGCAACTTAACTCGGAGCTACCTCTGCCCCGGCTACACGGCCCGTTGCGTGATCATGCTTGTCGAGATGGCGATCGAAACCGGCGGCAAACGCCACGTTTCGCACAGCGCTGTCATCGAGTTCGACACGTACTTCAGCGACGGGACCGCGCTTTTCACAAGTAATATGAAGCCGAAGTCGTTGCTCACCCGTCCAGACTCTCTTATTTCCCAGAGGACCGCGAGCGACTCCCCAACGGTCATAAAGCACCTGCACGACAGCGGATTGGCCAGGATCTCCGCTGTACCCCTCACTCCGCCATCCCAGTCGCGCGATGTCTTCGCAGTTCTGGTGAAAGAGCACAAAATGCTCTGCGAGCATCGCGTTCAAGCCGGAGAGTTCCGCCTATCTCCCGACGGCACTCGCTACATGACGACCGACAAAGTTCACTGGCGCGGAATCCGCAATTTTTTGAGTCCGTTCGGCGTGCGGTTCTCGCTGTGGCAATTGGTGGCCGCGTTGCTCGCAGCCGTCTCCATGCCGACCCTACAGAAGCCGGTACTTCTGAGATGTGCGGACCTCATCAACTTCCTGCCGCACCCGGTAGCTGCGAGCCTGGCCACGATCCTCAGTGCTCTGGTGACCGGCGCTCTGATAGGCTTCGTCCTAGACCACAACACGTTCATCTGGACTTTCCTGCTGGTCACTGGGTCAATGTGGGCGTTTCATGTCCCACCCAACCTCAGCGGAGTATTTGCCGGCTATGCCGCACACGCTATCCGCCAATGGAAACAGCGCCGCCGCATCGTGCTCTTGCCCGAGGCGACAACACAAAGCACGGCTGCAGAGGGATTTGGGGCCGGG
Source organism: uncultured Acidobacteriota bacterium (assembly GCA_963737175.1). GTDB lineage: Bacteria > Acidobacteriota > Terriglobia > Terriglobales > Acidobacteriaceae > TOLSYN. Next base: position 291,484 of record CAVTRQ010000007.1, read on the forward strand.
GCCCATAGCGTACAACCTGCAGAATGGAAATAGCAGACAATTAACCGCCAAGTTGCTTCTCGACGTGAGACAGTGAGACAAAGCAGCAATATGCAATGCAGTCAAAGGCAGTAGCAGCAGCGAGTGGGAGAATTTAGATTTCATCGTCTATCAGTACCGAGCATCCAGGAAACTCCGCCTCTAGCGAGCGTGCTCGACAAACGGAAGCTCGCAGCGATCGGTGCAAAGGTGGTCGGACAGAGCATTCAAGTCAACGGTTCAATGCCGATCACTCTGACCGTCGATTGCCGGGAAATCTATCGACGATCAATGGCATGGCTCGGCACAATGGCCAGCCATTATCTGGAGCGATGATTATCTTGGAGCCTGACGACCCAGAGAACAACTTGCCGCTCTTCAGGCGCGATCAAACCGACAGCGACGGAACCTTCACCCTGCAAGAAGTGCTGCCCGGTCACTACAAGATCATGGCGATTGAGAATGGATGGGATGAGGAGTGGGCGAAGCCTGCTGTGCTCAAAACGCGCGCCGAGCATGCGGAAGATATAAAAATCGAACCCAACAAGGCCTACCAGACCGAACTCAATCTGGAATAATCGCGCCCACTTTCCTGGTTGCGTCAGTGGTGTAGGATTTCGCGCAGGAGAAAGCCGCAAGGGACTTGAGAGCGAGAGTGCACAGTCACCAACGGCTTGTTGCCCGGGGATATATCCCGACTTGAGATAGTGAGATCAAAGGCCTGTTATCGCCCGGTACCCCACATTACATCACGAATGTTGAGTTCAACATTCGTGATGTAATGTGGCTACATCGACTTCGATCGGTTGTTTGTGCCGATGCTCAGCGCGGCGTTCTTCGTGGTGCGTACCAAGTTTGCCTTCACGGCTGTCTTGCCGTTTTGCTGCAAAGCCCCACGCCTCGACGGTTGTCGAGATGTGGGGCACTGCCAGTTGGTTCTTCGATGGCCTACGGTCGGACCCACGCGTAGACTTGATTGGAAGAATTGACCACCCAGACCCCGGCACCGGAACCGACGGCGATTTGTGCCCCGGGGGAGGGGGGATTGAAGGGTGTGAAGCTCTGAAACCCTTGGGGCCCGGAGTCGAAGCGAAGGATGGCGACTCCCCCTAACGCCTCGGGTCCGATCGCCCACACGCCATCCCCACCAGCGGCGATTTGCTTGGCAGGGAAGTTCCCAGCTTCTATCGAGACGAACGTGACGTAATTGGGATCGTACCGGTAGACCGTGCCGTTACCATCAAGTCCCCACACATCATTCACTCCAACTGTGATCTGTTGCAAGGTGCCATAGTAGCCGCCACTTGTAATCTGCCTCCACGCCTGTGTGAATTGGTTGAAGTGCCAGATGTGAGCATCTGCATCGAGCGCCCAGACATCGCTTCCGCCGGTTGCAATATGTGTGAACGGGATCGTCGAGCCGGACGGGAGTGGGATTTGGTCGAACTGGCCCTCGCAGTAGTTATATCTGTAGGGCAACCCCGAAGAAGCAGGAACGCTCGAGGCGAGTCCCCAGACTTCATAGGGATGACAACTATCGCTGTCGCCTTCACCGACCGCGATTTGGTTGAAGAACGTCGCCGAGCCGGTGGGATTTTTCTGAACATAGGCATTGGTGCTCAAGTTAAACCGAAAAACCCCAGCGCCGTTAACTCCCCACACCTCATCCGGCTGTAAGAGCGCGCCGCCGCCCACCGCGATCTGCGAGAGCGACCCCGCTATCTGGAGGAAGTCAGCGCTATTTGCGCCGTCCGGGCCGGGAATCAAACGGTAAATCTGACCACCAGGGAAATGGAGGCCCCAGACCTCATTGCGGCCGGCGGCGATCTGAGAAAGACTGGTAGGAATCTGTTGAAAGTGTTGTGCCGCTGCAGGGACCACGGCAGCAATCCAGCAAATCAGCGTGAGACAAAGTACGAAACGAACGTTGGTACGCGACGTTTTCATTGTGCTTTCCTTTTTAGCGAACTCTCAAGTTTCATGGCGGCTACCGGATGTCCTTGCAGCATCTTCCGGATCGCGGCTCCTGCCATTACCATTTGCAAATCGCGTGCCAGGGTGACCGAAGGCAAAATTCTGCTCGCAGACTAAACCGGAAAGCTCGTAGATGTATCAACATACGGGTGAAACTAAGAGTCCAGGCCGGCAGACAACAGCTGCCTTCGCGATAGGGATCGCTATCCGAAGCAATAGTTCGGACTATCTGTTCAGATAGAGGACAGACGGTTCATGGTTCGGCTATTCACCTTTTGGGAGTGGGCTTAATCGATCGGCGCAAAGGAGTGGTTTACCGGTTCATGCTTTAGTGAGCTCGCTACCACTTCGGTTACCGAAAGCCGGCAGGTCAGCATTGCAGACCTGGTCAGCCGCGCTCTCTCAAAGTCGAACACCTCACCTGCAATACTCGGAAAACGGCGGGCGGAGTTCGAAGCACAGATCACTGCGGCACTCAAGCATTCGCGCAGCACGGAATCTTAGAAGAACAAATTGTCGCCAGTGCGTTCATTTTCGGTCGACCCATCGGCTGGGTATCATCGCAGTTACGATATGCTTTGCCGGCGCCAGCGGCTGGAGCAGGCGATATTTGTGAGATGACTTCGCCTAAGGTTGGTACCCGTCCGCCATCCACTTTGCGAATAGCTCAATGCGAGCCTGAGGCCAAGGACCTTCCCCTCTCGGGGGCGGGGGCGGCATTACCGCGCCACCGATTCCCCGAATGCGGTCGTAGATGGCGGCCGCGTGTGTCTTGACGTCATCATAACTTCCCAGGTTGAACGCCTTGCTCATGCCACGAATGTCTCGCTCCGTAAAAAGCGGGCGAATGTCCGCTTGAAAGCTCGTCAGTTTCGTCATTGTTCCTCCCAGCCATTGGATTAACCGCGTTAATCAGGACGTAGCAGGTCTCTGGCGTTAATCTCTGTTCTCGATAATTATGCTGCAAACCGCAAATGGCGGTGTCGTTAGCGAACCGAGATTATGTGTCCATCCGTTCGACCCATTGAGCGCGCCATGCGGGAGCCACGAATGGATCCGCAAAGTACTGTGTTTCCCGCGCAACCTTGTCGCCCCTGAACTCCATGATGCTCACGGTGTAGGACGGCTTGCCGTCATATGTCAGGATGAATTCGGTGACCCAAAGATCGCCGCCGCCAATGATTCGTCGGACTGCAAACCGCTTTTTGCTCGGCTGACTAGCGCGTTGGTTCTGTATGTTGCGTCGACCGCGGGTTCGCTCGCCTGACTGCGGGTATTCCAGCACCGCGTCTTCGTGATAGATGCGGTGCTCCGTTTCAAAATCGTTGGCATCGGACGCCGCCCAATGCTGATCCAGTGCCGCACGGATCTCTTGATCTCGCACTCCAGAATTCTGCTCCTTCTTTTGTTGATCGTTCATCTTGAGCCCTCAATTTGAGAAGCTAAATGCTTTAGCGGAATCGGCGCGTACGACCCATCAAGTCGCGATGTTTCTTCGATCACTCCAGAGTCCGTTGCTGCAAGCTCGTGGACTGTTTCTGAGAATGAAGGGCGGCGTGACTCGACAGGCAAGGTCGGGCGAAACGACTATGCCCCTGCAACAAGCCGACGAGCCCAACGCAGGCGGCTGCTGCGGTGAGCCGCCCGCATGGGAAACATCGCAATTAATTCAGCAATCAACATCACAATTAGGCGGCAAGCGCAGATTGTTCCAGTAGTTCGCGCACCTTCGCTATCACAGCTTTGGACGAGATTCCGAATCTTTCGATCAGTTCCTGAGGCTTGCCGCTGTGGGGAATTTCAGTAACCGCAATCTTGTAAACAGGAATGCCGTACGTCGCCAGGGCCGACTGCACCGCGTCACCCAGACCACCGTGGGCGTAATGGTCTTCCACCGTAATAACCTGGTTCCCGGCAGCACGCGCCGAAGCGACCAGCGTCTCGCGATCAATCGGTTGAATGCTGAATAGATCAATCACGCGTATGTCGATGCCGCTCCTCTTCAATTCGTCGTGGGCTTTCAGAGCCTCAAACAGGGTGATCCCCGCAGCGACGACGAGCACACGATCACGGTTCCCTTCACGGATGACCTTTGCTTTGCCGATCTGAAACTTCTCCTCCGGCCCATAAATAACGGCCGTATTCGGTCGGCCTAAACGGATGTAAGTAGGACCGACGTGCTCTGCTGCGAGCATGGTAGCCGCCCAGGCGCTCGTTGCGTCACTGGGGTAAAGGATTGTGAAGTTCGGCTCGGCACCGAACATCGCAATGTCTTCCAGGCCCATCTGCGATGGTCCGTCCTCGCCGATGGAAATGCCGCAATGGGTTCCACCAAATTTCACGTTCGAGTTGCTGATCGCCGCCATGCGGATGAAATCGAAAGCCCGCGTATGAAAACACGCGAAGGTGCTAGCGAACGGAATCTTGCCGCGGGCAGCCAGTCCCATACTCATACCCGTGAAGTTCTGCTCGGCGATATAGCCTTCAAAAAATCTGTCTGGCGCCTCGGCGAGAAACTCGTCCGAGTGCGTCGAGTTCTTCACGTCACCATCGAGCGCAACCACGCGAGGATCCGCCCTTGCGAGCGCCTGAAGAGCATCACCGAACGCCTTGCGGGTTGCCACCTCTTTTCCGTCGGGCGTGTACGGAGGCTTAGGCGTAGCGCCAATCGAGGCTGGCGCTTGTCGGTCACCGCGCTTTTCAGGAAGATTTGGGCTCCAGCGATCGCCCGCACCGGTCAGGGACTTCTCAAGAATTCCCACAACGCGTGCCGCTTCATCTTTGGACAGCGTCTTGCCGTGCCATCCTTCCTTGTCTTCATAGCCATCCATGCCTTTACCCTTCAGTGTTTCGGCAAGGATGATAGTCGGCTTACCAATTGTATTTTTCGCGTCATCGAAGGCGCTTAGCAAAGCTGGTATGTCGTGACCGTTGACGACCATCGCGTGCCAGCCGAAAGCCTCCAATCGCGCTCTGTAAACGTCCATGCGGTGTTGCAGCATCGTGGGGCCGCTCTGGCCGAGGCGGTTCACGTCGACGATCGCGCAGAGATTATCTATGCCGTAATTCGAGGCGATCTCGGCGGCTTCCCACACCGAGCCTTCGGCAGACTCTCCATCGCCCATCAGAACGTAAACGCGCTGATCTCGCTTGTCCATGCGAGTGGCCAACGCGATGCCGATCCCGGCCGGCAGACCTTGGCCGAGTGAGCCTGTGGCCACCTCGACAAATGGCAGCCTCGGCGTGGGATGGCCTTCAAGATCGGAGTTGAGCTGGCGCAAGGTCAGTAGGTGCTCGCGTGGGAAAAGCCCAGCTTCGGCCCACGCAGAGTAAAGGATTGGAGCAGCGTGTCCCTTCGAGAGCACGAACACGTCATTTTCGGCGCTGTGCGGCTGCTTTGGGTCATACCGCATGACAGAGAAGAAGAGCGCAGAGACAATCTCGGCGGCCGAAGCGCAACTGGTCGGGTGCCCGCTGCCTGCCGCCGTTGTGGCACGAATCGAATCGATCCGCAAACGTGTGGCTTTGTCTTCCAGGATATTGATTTGGTTTCCACTGGTTGTCATGATGAATATCTCCAGAATTTTGTAACCGCAGTGCCGAATTCAGCTGTGGATTTCAAAGCAGCAGCACACCTGAGGCGCGCTCGCTTTATTCTGCTACCGCTGCCCGGCGCTGGCCGGCAGAGAGCCTTCGAGGGTTACCACTTGCCTACGCGCGCTCCGCCCTCCACGTGCAGGATCTCTTCTGTTACCTGACCGACGTCCGTCAGATAAAGGAGTCCACGATGTCTCTCACAGAGGACATTCGTCCCATCGGTTGCCGCGCATTTAAAGACCTGGATTCCGGGTCCGATGGAGGCGTTGCCCGGTGTTGGACATATTACTGTTAACTTACGGAGCCGGCCCATACTGCAGGATGAGTACTGACAAACAGCAACGGTGCGCCTGCCTTGGCGCGGTGCACCAGGTTGGCTCTACCTACATGGTGCTAGACTGCGCAATGCTTTTGCCATTGCCGACCGGCACCTCAATCGAGTACTTCGCGGATGACGCACAGCATTAAGTCCGGTGGAAATGGCTTCTGAAGAAAGAGCGCATTCTGAGTCGCTCTCGGTGAGCGCATTGTCCGTATAGCCGGACATATAGATCACCAGCAGGTTCGGGTACCGGGCCGTCAACCGATATCCCCACGGATGCGAACGGCATCATCCAGATCTTCAACGTCGGGGCCGAAAGCCGGTTAGACCCATTCTCCATTTCGCATCACAGGTTCGACGACATTCGAAGCGGTGATGCCATCGACGTCGAGTTTGTCTGAGCCGATCATCCAGTCCACGTGGATGAGGCTGTCGTTTGCGCCCTTGGCTGCGAGTTGTTCGGGGGTGAGTTTGTCTCCATCACGCAGGCAGCAACTGTACGCTTGCCCCAACGCAATGTGAGAGGCGGCATTCTCATCGAACAGGGTATTCAAGAAGGTCAGTCCGCTGTGGGCGATCGGAGAGGAATGCGGCACCAGTGCAACCTCGCCCAATCGCCGCGCGCCTTCGTCGGTGTCAATCAGTCTCTCAAGCACTTCCTGACCTTTCGTCGCGCGTGCCTCCACGATGCGTCCGCGTTCAAAGCGTACCTGAATTCCTTCGATCATCGTACCCTGAAACGACGAGAGGCTTACTGGCCGTCACGGTGCCTTCGGCGCGGTCTTTGTGCGGTGTGGTGAAGACTTCTTCGGTCGGCATATTGGGAATGCAATAGATTCCGTTGCCCGCAGTGGTGCCGCCACCAAGCCAGAGATGGTCATCGGCCAGCCCGAGGTGGAAGTCGGTTCCAGGTCCGCGGTACTGCAGCGCGGCGTAGCGCTTTTCATTCAAATGCGCCGCCCGGCGTTGCAAATCGGCATCATGCGCTTTCCAGGCGGCGACTGGATCGTCATGATTGATGCGCGAGGTTTCAAAGATGGCGTCCCACAGTTTGGCCAACGCGACATCCGAAGGGTCGTCCGGAAACATCGCTGCAGCCCAGGCCGGGGTGGCGCTGGCGACAATTGTCCAGTTGATCTCGTGCCGCGTAATCAATTCGAGCGCCGGCCGATAGGCCATGGAAACGGCGCGATTTGCCCGGCCAACCTTCTCGGGATCTTCATCGGAGAGCAGCAATGGATCAGCGCCCGTAATTGCCAACCGTGCCGCGCCGTTCTTGAATGCCGCTGCCATTCCTTCATACAACCAGTTTGGAGCACGGTCAAAGCTTTCATTCGGAGCGAAACGATAGCGCATCAGCGTCGCTTAATCGTCGGTGTAGAGCGTTGTGACGAGTGAAGCACCTGCACGGTAGGCGTGTTCCGTAATGCGTCGTGCCAGCGGCAGTGCATCAATTGACGCTGTCATCACGAGTTCTTGCCCGACTTTGAGGCCAAGTCCCACGCGGACGGCAACCTCGGCCAGTCGGTTCAGTTTCTGTTCGTAGAGCAGATGTTCAGCAGCGAGCGCAATGTTTGCCATAACTTTGTAGATGCTCCCGAGCTCCCTGCAGATGCGATGATCTCACCGCCCCTGCTTTCGGAAACACTACAGATGCAGGTCCCATGCTGCGCAAAATCTCCAACTTAGGAGGGCGGCGTTTGCGGGGATTTCGAAACAGCACTGGGAAGGGCACGTGGCCCGCCGCACTGAAAACGGCCCGCAGATGGGCTGACCTTAGTTCAGGGATACGTGCTCTGGTTTCAGGGATGGGGAGCCGGCACACGTGGGGGCACCAACATTTACTTCGCAAGACACATCTGAAATCTCGGGCCTTCCGGATCGTCGGACGGACTCAGCGTGGCAAGCGAGTGTTTCAAAGGAGTGTCATGCGAATTCTGCTTTACAACCCTGACAACGGGGTCACCCGCAACTTCATGCCCCACCTCTGGATGTTCCTGCTGCAAGCACTCACACCTGCCGGACATGAAGTCCTGCTGGTCGATGGCAATGCCCAACCTATGGACGAAACCCAAATTGCGCAATTCGTCCGCGACCAGAACATCGGGCTTGTTGGTATCGGTGCCATGACCAGGATGATCGCCAGGGCGTATCGCATGGCTGACGCTATTCGGGCGACGGGAGTTAAGGTGGTTATGGGAGGGCCGCACGTGACCGAAGAGGCCGATGAAGCTCTCGGCCGCGATGGTGGACCGCGCCATGCCGATGCCGTTGCCTTGGGAGAAGCCGATGAGACCTGGCCGCAAATCGTGAACGATGCTGCTCGCGGTGAGCTAAAGGAAATCTACGCGCCTGTTGATAGCTTTGGGATAGAGCGCAAGCCTTCCCTGAATCCCTATCCCGCGATCCCATGGGACAAGCTTGATCTCAACCAGTTCAATCTCGTTCCCAAACTGATGCACCCCTTGCTCAAGAATTTCCGGGAAGGCTGGGGAACATTTCGCATCGTGCCAGTTGAATCGGGACGAGGCTGTCCTTACGGCTGCGAGTTCTGCACGGTCACCGGATTCTTCGGCGACTCCATTCGGTTCCGCACGAATGAAAGCGTCGTCAACGAATTGCTCCTGCTGAAAGCCCGCGCCCGCAAAGAGCAAGGCCAGATCGCGGTTTTCTTCATCGACGACAACTTTGCGATCAATATGAAGCGCACCAAGTCACTGCTGCGTGACATCATCGCGGCGAAAGCCCAAGTCTTTTGGGTGGCGCAGATCAGCGCCAATCTGCTACGCGACGAAGAACTGGTTGATTTGATCGCTGCCTCCGGAGGCAAGTGGATCTTTATCGGCATGGAGTCGGTCGATCCGGTAAATCTGAAGGACGTGAATAAAGGATTCATTAAGCCCAGCGAGTATGGCGCCGTGCTTGAGCGTCTGGCAAAACGCAATATTTATGCGATCACCTCGTTCATCTTCGGCATGGATAACGACACTCCGGGAGTCGCCGAACGCACCTTGCAGCAGGTCCGCACATGGCCTCCGGGCCTGCCGATCTTCGGACTGCTCACGCCGTTACCCGCAACGCCTTTATACAAGCGGTTGGAGGCCGCCGGACGGCTCACGCGCCCTCGGCACTGGATGGATTTTGTTCCGTTCACAATGGCGCACACTCCGCTGAAGATGACGATCGAAGAAGCGCATGCCGAACTGAACTACGGCTGGGCTCACTCCTACAGCCCGGAAGCGCTGGCTCAGGCAGTTGCGGCGGTGGACGATCAGCATGTGGGTGATCGCGTCAATATTTTCCTGGCGCGTCTTTGTTTTCGCGGAATCTATTTCCCGATGCTGAGGAAGTCGTCGTGGCTGCGGGTCATTATCGAGAACCGCCGAACCATCCTGAGGCTGTTCAAAGACGGAGTGTTCCGATGGATGCGTCCACGAAATTCTGCCAGCCAGGATTCCTGTGACGTCGCAACGCCCAACGTCAGAAAATCCGCGTAAGAGCCGTCGCCGTCACCCTTGATGCTTGTCGGTCGGCCGCTCACGGCAACGCACCGCATGGTGCTGTTAATGCTCTCATGGCCGGGTTGCGTCTTGACCAGAGCGGGATTGACGTTTGCCGGTACCAAGTGGCCGGCCAACGCACGCGAAAGCGTCCGCCGCACCAGCGGCTATGGATCGCTTTAGATTTGCGAGGAACCGGAGGCGTGCGCTCCCGAGCCCGGAGCCGGAGCGTGCTGCTGGCTCTTACGCTGTTCGGGCGTGAGCATGGAGGCAACCTTGTCTGCGGTCTGCTCGTGCAACTGCTGGATCAACATTCCACGCTGATCCTGGCTCAGCGAAGGATCGTTCAGGATGGCGATCAGCTTCTGCCCTTCAGCGAAAAAGACCGGGCGGATCTTCTCTTTCTGCTTGTCGCTGAGGTGTACTTGCGCGTCCACGCCGCGCAGGTGCGCGTCGGCGAAGAGGTTGGGATCGCTCATGATGTCGTGAGACGGGGGAGCGGCCTGCGCTCCGGCCTGGGCGATGGCAAGGCAAGCCACCAAGGCTACGAGAACGAAAAATTTCCGCATAAGACCTCAAAGATGAAGACGGAAGGGACGTGGCGCCCGCTTCGCCACTCCATTCTAGCCGGATTCCGGAGGCAATACACTGCATTCTCTGTCCGGCTCCGACGAGTGTCCGGGCCAGGACTGGAGCGTTCGGGCGGAGACGCCGGAGCCTACATAGCCTTGGCGCTGCCGCCAGCCCCAAGCCAACCTTTTGTGGTTCCACTCAGGACCGCAAAGCGACGAAAACGGCAAAGTAGCTGGCTCGCTTTACGGAGCTGTTATCTCGGCGGGATTCCTGCCCGGCTGCAGCACGCGGCAGAGTTTTACCCTGTTTATAAGGGTTGCATCCTAATTTCACAAAAGGGATCGTTTCGAATTCGAGGGCTGACATGAAGAAGGTGCTGATCGTGCTCGGCGGTCTTGCGTTTGTGTTGGTTGCGGCGGGGGCGATCTTGCCGCGTCTGCTGGATGTGAATCGCTATCACGACCGCATTCAGGCGGGGTTGCAGCAGAACCTGGGGAGACGGGTACAGTTGGGGCAGATGAGCCTGGGGCTGCTGCCGCCTACGTTCAAGGTGCGGAACGCTGTGATTGGAGAAGACCCGAAGTACGACTCCGGAATGCCGTTTGCGCAAACGGCGGAGCTGAACATACGGGTAAAGTTGGGGGCGCTGCTTCATAAAGAAATGCAGGTAGAGAGCCTGCAAATGGTAAGCCCGGAGGTGGAATTAATTCGCGGGACGGACGGGGCATGGAATTTCTCGACGATTGGAAGTCACAACAAACAGCGGACGAAAGAAGAGCAGGCCTCGGAACAGAATCCTCCGCTGCAGTTGGACCGCCTTGAAATTGTGGACGGCATGGTGGCGATCACAGACGAGATGAACCGGCAGCCGCGGATGCAATATAAAGACATTGACGTCACGCTAAAGGATTACGCTCCCGGCGGGCGGTTTGAGATTGCGCTAAGCGCGCACCTGCCAGGGGCGAGCAAGCAGACGGTGAAGTTCGAAGGGAAGGGTGGTCCGGTTCAGGATGCGACGCTGGCGAGCACTCCGTTTGAAGGCTCGCTGCAACTGGATCAGGTGGAGTTGAGCGGCGCACAGCAGTACTTCCATTCGAAGGCGCTGGAAGGAGTAGCTGGAGTCATCGGAGGCAACCTCAAGTTCGAGAACAACGCTGGCAAGGTTTCAGCGGCGGGTGCGATCAAGATGGAGAATGTAGTGGCGCATGGGACGACGCTGGGGTTTCCGATTGAGCTGGATTGCAACACGAGCGATGATCTGACGTCCGAAGTGATCACGGTGAGCAACACGCAACTGAAGATCGGCGGATCGACGTTCGTGATCAACGGAGAGGTGAATGGAAAGAGCACTCCGGCGTTGGCGGACTTGAGGCTGAATGCGCAGGATGCATCACTAGCCGACTTGGTGAAGTTGGCTGCGGCCGGCGGAATGCATCTGAGTCCGGGATCTCAGCCGAGCGGCCAACTGAGTGCAGACCTGACGGCGAAGGGTCCTCTGAGCGGTCCGGCGGTGGCCGGCACGCTGAAGGTGACGAAATTAACAGTGAGCGGAGTGCAGGCGAACAACCTGCTGGTCACGCTGAATATGGCTCCTCCGGGAGAGCAACTGGTGGACACGCTGACTGGCAGGGTGTCGGTTAACATGACGAACGGCAAGCTGACGGGCGTGGATATTTCGCAGAAGCTGGGCGAGATTGGGAAGTTCAGCGGGGTAAGCAAGGCAAGCCAAGGAGCAACGAACGTTTCGTCACTTACGGCAGACTTCGACCTGAAGAATGGCGTGGCCTCGACCAGCGACCTGAAGGCACTGACCGACGCCGGAACGATGGCGGCCACGGGAACCGTTTCGCTGGTAGATCAGCAACTGGCCATGAAGGCGACGGCGGTGCTTTCGAAACAAAGTTCGCAGCAGGTTGGTGGAGCCGGCATCGGGGGAATGATGATGACGGCGTTGGCAAATAGGAATGGCGAGATTGTAATGCCGGTGCTTGTGACCGGAACAATTCCAAGTCCGAAGGTGGAGCCCGACGTGAACACAATGGCGAAGATGCGGACCAGCGGCCTGCTTCCAAGCTTCAGCAATCCTGGAGAGCTTACGCAGGGAGCGCTGTCAGAAGCTGGCCCAGGGGCAAGTGGTGCCCTGGGAGCACTGACGAGAAAGCCGGTTCCGGGAGCGGCGGCCAGTAACCAGCAGCAGAATGGAAACGCAGTGCAAGATGCGGTGAGCGGGCTGGGAGGGTTGTTCGGAGGGAATAAGAATTCGAAGAAGTAATTAGCCAAAGGCGAACGTGGAACATTAGAAGCGCTCCGGCTGCGGGCGCTATCGTTCAGAATGGACCGCTGCTCTCGCGGTGAGAGCTCATGCAGCAAGGCAAGAAATGTGCCATTGGTCCAGCCGAAGCCGACGACATTGCTCGCATAGCCAGCGGTAACGTTGGCAGGTTCTGTGGAAGTATCTGGCCTAAGTGGGTGATAGTGCGAGGCAAGAACTCGATGTGCACACCACACTGCTTCTTTAGCTGAGAGACCGCTGCAGGAACCTCCATGCCGCTGGGCAGATAGAGCACGCGGCTCGGGCTGCGGAGCTTGGGGTCCGTCAGAGAGACACACTCATCGGTGGAACGGTAAGTGTGTGCCAGCCGTTGTGAATGTAAGAAAGGATCTGTGATGAAGCTTCTGTCTGCGATCCCGCAGTTCCGGCTGCTTGCGTGAAAGATGCGGAGAATGCGGGAGCAGGTGCGAGCCACAGGACGAGGCCAGCCAGGGCGGAAAGAAAATGACGACTTCGGGGAATCGATAACTTGGTCACATTAAGTTCCCTGAAATGGGGGCACACGTAGTTTGTGTGCAGGTTCCCGACACAAGATCGCCGTGACGCCTTGCATCTTCTTCATGGCCATTCAGTCTACTACCGGCAGACTAAGCCCGACCGACAAAATGCAGTGTTCCCGCAGACCAGTCTGCTGCCTCGTCGGCAAGCATAAATGAAGGCGCTAGTGGATTAGATTGGGAGAGCTCTGCGTCGGCATATGCTATGCGACCGTCTTGCCTCTGCACTCGGGGACACTCGGGATTGGCACGCCTTACTGGCTTTGGCGTCGGAAGCTTTGCATCATGACCATCAAGTTCACCCGAGGCTTTGCTGCCTCAGCTCTTCGACCCCGGCGGAGGTCGTTCCGTGTGACGGAATGTGACAGAATGAAGGTGATTCAGGATATTTCGCCAGGAAACGGTTCTTACTGGCGAGCTTCACCTTCCTTTGACATTCGAGAGCGCAGCCGCTTCGCCGCCCCTGAGGTGGGGATTAACATCGGTTGGTGAGGGTGTCCTGTACAATCGGGCAACCATGAAATTGCTGGCGAAATTCGGCATTGTGCCACTGTTCATTTTGATGCTGACGATGATCGTGCATGCCGAACCGGTCTCGCAGTTACATCCCACCGGTTATGTTAACGACTTCGCGCATGTTCTCGATCCGAAGACGGTCGCGCAGATGGAAGGCATTTGCCAGCAGGTCGATCAAAAGGCTCACGCCCAGATTGCCGTGGTCACCATCAAATCCCTTGATGGCGCGGATGTCGAGAGCTACGCGGTCGATCTCTTCAAAAGTTGGGGCATAGGAGACAAGTCGACCAATCGTGGCGTTTTGATCCTGTATGCCATCCAGGATCACCGTGCCCGCATTGAAGTTGGCTATGGCCTGGAACCGATTCTGCCTGACGGGAAGGTCGGAAGTTTTCAGCGGGAAGCGATACCGCTGATGCGTAGCGGCGATTACAGCGCGGCATTGCTGCTGGTCACCAACCGGGTAGCGGGCGTGATTGCGCAAGATGCCGGAATTCAGATCCCCAATGTGCCGGCCCCCGCCACAATCCGGGCGCCGGCTCATGCAGACGACCAGCACATTTCACTCGGCGGGATCATTGTATTTGTGGTGATCCTGGTGATCATCCTGTGTACTCCTCTGCGCGGTGTGTTGTTCTGGCTTCTGCTTTCCCAGCTCTTCGGTGGCCGCTCGGGCGGAGGATGGGGTGGCGGCGGCTTTGGTGGCGGTGGCGGAGGCGGCTTCGGAGGTTTTGGAGGCGGTAGTTCCGGTGGCGGCGGGGCAAGCAGCAGTTGGTAATAAGCGAGGACGCGATGGTTCCTGAGAAAAAGCTCGAGGATTTTGTGAAACGCATGAGCGCGGCGGCCGGGTCGAACCTGGAGAGCGTCATCCTGTACGGATCGGCCGTGGCCGGAGATTTTCATCCCGAATTCTCAAACCTGAATCTGTTCTGTGTGCTGCGCGACAGTTCCTTCCTGGCTTTGCAGGCCCTGGCGCCGGTCGCGCAGTGGTGGGAGAAACAGAAGCAGCCTCCGCCACTTTTCATGACGCGTCGTGAACTCGAATGTTCCACCGACGTCTTCACCATCGAACTGCTGGACATGCAGCAGCATCATCGGGTCCTGCTCGGCGAAGATGTTTTGCTCGGATTGCAGATCCCCATGCACCTCCATCGCGTCCAGGTGGAATACGAACTCCGTGAGAAACTGCTTTTGCTACGCCAGCAGATGCTTCTAGCCTCCGGCAACAAGCGGCGATTGTGGGACTTGCTGGTGCGTTCCGCGTCCTCCTTCGTCACGCTATTTCGCCACGCGCTAATCGCGCTCGGACACGCCGCCACGGTGGGAAAACGCGATACGATCCAAGCTCTGGCAGAGCAGTTAAACTTCGATGCGTCCGCGATTCACCGAGTGCTGGACGTTCGGGAACGCAAGGCCAATCCCGGAAGTATCAATGTTAACGATCTCTTTGCTCGTTACCTGACCGTGGTGGAGCAAGTCACGGCCGCAGTGGATAAGGCGCCGGGTGCAGATGTACCAGCCAGTTCGTAACCGCATTACTTCAGTTGATCAGGGGAGCTTATGAAGAAATTCTGGATCGCAATTGTCGTGGTCGTTCTGATTGCACTTATCTCCTTCGGACAGTATGTTGGAGTGCGCAACACACTGGTTAGCAAGAATGAATCGGTCAAGGCCGCCTGGTCACAGGTAGACATTGTTTTGCAGCGTCGGGCCGACCTTATTCCCAACCTGGTGGAAACAGTGAAGGGCTATGCTTTGCAGGAGCAGACGGTGTTCGGCGACATCGCCAAGGCCCGCTCTGCACTGCTTTCGGCTGGTACTCCAGAGCAGAAGATCGCCGCCAACGGGCAACTCGACGGGGCGATTGGCCGCCTGCTGGTCGTGGTCGAGAATTATCCGCAGTTGAAGTCCAATGAGAACTTCCTGCGTCTACAGGACGAACTCGCCGGTACTGAGAATCGTATTGCTGTTGAGCGTAAGCGCTACAACGACACGCTGCAGGACTACAACACGTATGTTCAGGTGTTTCCCAACAATGTTTTCGCCGGCTGGGCGGGATTCCAGCCGAATCGGGCCTACTTTGCCGCAACCGAAGAATCTCGCCAGGTTCCCAAGGTGAGCTTCTCGAGTCCCGGCACACCGGCTGCGCAACCCACACCTCAGCCTGTACCAGCAAAGTAGTGCGGGAGATGAGATTTCCAGATGCGAGATGCGCGTGCTGACGTAACCCATCGTACCGCTCAGGCCACTCCCAGAGCGGCCTGAACTTCCCGGCGTGCTTAGCAAAGCCCTGTCACACACAAGCCGGACAAACATGCATCTGAAGGTGCATGGTGAATTCGCGAGCTGCTTCATTGGTTCTACTTTTGGCGGGCAGCGGTATAGGCACGGTGCTTGCCCAGGAGTCCAGCCCTGGGGGCGCTCCAAAGGTCGACACGATCAGCTCCTGCAGGTCTCTGAAGGGGATGAAGGTGCCAGCCGTTATGCTGAGCCTAGAGTCCTCCGGGGCGTACGTAAAGTCTACAAAACTAGTGCATGACCGCCGAGGCGAGTACTGCAAAGTGCTCGGCGGCGTGCGCCCGGTAGATGCGTCGGCACAGGATATTCGCTTCGAAGTCAACCTGCCAACAAAATGGAATCACAAAGCGGTGCAGTTTGGTGGCGGTGTATTCGATGGATGGCTTGGCGGCGCAACAAGCGGATTAAAGCGTGGTCCTGTAAGCGTGGCGAGTGAGCCGGAGCCGCTGGCGCGCGGATTTGCAACCTTCGGCGGAGACTCTGGTCATCACAAACATTACTTTCCGCTGCCAGATGCCCTTAACACAGTGAATGCCTCGTTTGCGCGGAACGCCGAGGAGCGCCGCAACTTTGCGCAAGACGGGCTGAAAAAGACCCACGATGCCGCCGTAGCAATCATGGAGCGCTGGTATGGGATGCGACCGTCGAGGATGTTTTTTCTTGGCGGCTCGACGGGTGGAAGGGAGGCATTCCTGGTCTTACAGCGCTGGCCTGAAGACTACGATGGTGTCCTCGGTGCGTATGCCGGATGGGATCAGACAGAACTGGATCTGCAGTTCATTCGGGTATCGCAGGCGATGTACACAAAAGGTGGCTTTCTAACCAAGTCGAAGACAAGGCTGCTTGCGCAGTCAGTAATGCAGGCATGCGATGCGTTAGACGGTCTCAAGGATGGCATCATCGGCAACGTCGGCGCATGTCACTTCGACCCGTCGACGCTGCTCTGTCCCACGAAGGGGAGGAACAAGCACTGTTTGACGCTCCAGCAACTCAGGACGGTTCAGACCTTTGCCACCGAGCAGAGAACCGCTCAGCCGCTGTGGAATGGTGTCCAGACGATGCCCGGCTTCAACGTGCTTAGCGGCGCGGACCTCACCGGCTCGATGGGGCTTCTGCACCACCCTCTGCATCCGCCGCGGTTTTTCCTGAACTCATTTTTCTACCTCATAGGCGATCAGGTTCTGCGTTTCTTTCTGACAGGCGACGACCACTTGAACGCGCTGACCTTCGACACGACGACCGGTGGCAAGTATGCCGGAGATCTGCTTCCACAGTCGCAGACGTTCGACGCGAGCGATGCCGACCTAACGCGATTTGCACGACACGGCGGCAAGTTTCTGATGGTGCATGGAACAACAGACATGACGATCCCGACCAACGCTTCAGTAATGTATTACGGGATGCTTCAGCAAAGAATGACTCAGGAAGAGATGGACCGTTTTTTGCGCTTCTACGTTATACCCGGCTTCGGACACGGAAGAGGAATCTTCAAAGCAGGCTTTGACGGCCTCGGCGTGCTTGATCGGTGGCTCGATACCGGCGTCGCCCCGAAGGACCTCGTCGTGGTAGACAACAACAAAAATTCCGGTGGGCGTACGCGGCCCATGTGCGTCTATCCCGCCTGGCCGAAGTACAAGGTTAATGGTGATGTGACTGCGGCAGATAGCTTCGTGTGCACAACAGATTGAATTCCCGGTGCACTCACGCTTTCCAACAAGGTAATCTTCTCCGGAATGTTTAGGCGAGGCTGAACATTGTTACTTACCGGGGGGTATCCTCCAGCTGCGAGTTCCACACGTACAGATATTCTTCATCTGCGGCTGTTGCTACGGTCTTGCCTAATTTGCGTGTTGCACGATTCAGCGCTGATCGAATATTTACCTTGGTGTCTGGCAATTCGTCGAGAGGTATCTTCAACGCCTGACCACTCTCCAGCGTCTCCAAATCATTTAGAACTTGAGTAACGATGGACTTGTGTTTTCCATTGCGCCCAGTTGGTACGTCCGCTCTCGCCGTAGTGTTGAAGTTATGCTGCGGTCTTGGTTTTTTCTGCGCCATCTATTGTCACCTCGCTAACGTATCGCTAGCGTCGCGCTAAACAATAAAAAATAAGATGTTCATTTGCAACGCTAGGCTGCCCTACAATGCGTGACAAAGAAAATCTCCCCGTATCGCCTATTGTGCCGTAGCCTAAATCGATGGAGGATGTGAGGTGATGAGACTTAGAAGAAGGGGATTCAAAGCTGTTCCTTTGTCCCAAGTACCCCGGGACGGGCAAACGCAAGAGGAACAGCTCCAGACACGGCGAAGCAGAGATGTCTGCCGTAGATTTTACGGCGTTGGTGTACTGGCCACCCCCTTGGTGCGATTTAAAGAGAATGAAAGAGAGAAGTGATGGGCAGACGAATATTTGTGGTGGATGACGAGAGGTGCATAGCCGACACGCTGGTGGTAATACTTCGCCAATCGGGGTATGAGGCAAGTGCTTTCTACAATGCCCAGAGCGCGTTAGAAGGCGTCGAGTTTTGCTGCCCTGAGCTGATCATCAGCGACGTTGTGATGCCGGGAATGACCGGCGTGGAGATGGCTGTACTCATCAAAGAGCGTTATCCAGCATGCAAGATTCTGCTGTTTTCCGGGAACGCCGCCACGGCGGATATTCTGGAAGGAGTTCGGGAGCGGGGATATGAGTTTGAATTGTTGACAAAGCCTATTCACCCGGCAGACCTGTTAGCGAAGGTCGCCATGTTTAGTGAGACCGAAGCACACTGAGCAAAAGAAGCGGCTGTTTGGGCTTCGCCCGACGGTTTTCGCCGTGCGTGGCAGGTGACGTAATTTCAGGCGCGCCTCGTAAAATGCGGAACCGGCGTACGCATCATTCCAACCAAGTGATACCCTGTCACGTCAAATAGAGATTGTAATGACGGCGCATCTGAATCAGCACGGGAGCACGAGAGGAATATGGCAAAGTTAACCACGGCAACTCGTGACCGAATAACCGCAGAGAAGTTCGCTTTCCCCAAGCAGCGCAAGGAGCCGCTGGAGAATTCCTCTCACGTTCGTAATGCTGCTGCCCGCTTCAACCAAGTGAAGGGCGTCACTGAAGCAGAGCGTCGTGCCGCTTGGAAGCGCATACAGTCCGCAGCAAAGCGGTTCGGAGTGGAACTAAACAAGGGGTAGGTGGTCGAAATAGGTGTTACCCACTCTGGCTGAAATTCAGCAAGGTCTGCGACGGCCATCGCCCCTCCGAGTGCCTGCGAAGCCGAAACAATGGATTCCGCAGTGTGCCCTCGGTAGTAACCGTCGCGGCCGTGCTCAACAATGCGCCGCAAGCTGGAAGCGAGGTCTGGATTGCGAAAGATCTCTCCGAAGCTCGGAGAGTGGCCGTCAATCAGGAACGTAGAAGCTGCGCCCGAAGCTTCACTAAGTAGCTCCAGCGAATGACTCCAATGTTCCGAGGTAATCTCATTAACCGGTACGCCATGCTCGGCATAGTAGATGGCCGTCGACAGCAGGGTCGAGAACGGCATTGTGGCAAAGCGCTCGCGTATTGCCGCCCATCCAGCCACATCCCCGGGGACAGTTACAGTATGAATGCCGCGCTCCGGCATATTGGTAACGCCTCTTGCCATGAGAAACTCTGGCGTCAGGTCTTTTGGAGACCAACCACTCGAATTCAGTCCATAGACATTTTATTTACGGGCTTCATAGATTATGGCGAACAGGTCGCCTCCGCTGCCGTTGCTAGTGGGCTCCATCAATCCCATGGCAGCATTGGTTGCGATGGCGGCATCAACTGCGTTGCCGCCACGCTCCAAAATCCCAACTCCGGTCATGGCAGCAAGAGGCTGGCTCGCGGCAACAATGCCATATCGAGAGGTGATAACCGAACGCCCGGGGGTTGGCAGCAGTGCGCCGGTCGATTTGGTTTGGACCATCTCGCCCTCCGACTCAATGTGTCTCGATTGTGAGTAGTGGCAGCGGAAGATCCTCGACTTCGACCAGCCAGGACTCGCCACGTCCGATCGGATGGCCAGCGGTCAACGTGCCTGAGCTGATGATTTCGCCGGCTCGTAGGGGAAGCGTACCCGGTTGATGCCCCACGGCGCGAGACAACTCGGCCAGGCATAACGCGGGACTGCGCAGCGAGTTCTTGCCGAATCCCTCTTCCACGAACTCTCCGTTCTTGAATACCTTTACCCCAAACCGAGGCAGTTGCTCGATCAGGACTGGAATGAGATCCGCATCCACCTGCTTGCGCTCTCCTACGATCAGCGCGGCATGCAGTCCAAATGAGGCGACAAAATCAGCAGGTTGAAACTTCCAATCGGGGAAGGGGCAATTGGGTGTCCAACTGCCAGAGGCTTTGATCCGGGCCGCGGATGCGACGAACTTGGCCGGCATGCCGTCTGCGGCAGAGGCCGAGGAGGTGGCGCAAACCGTATGAATACCAAAGCAACCCCTCCTCCATCCGCTCCTGAAGCGCCGGAGAGCTATATCGTCAGCGAAGGCAAGAAGCGCGGATCGACTCGTGAGGTACGGCCGGAAGCGGCGTTCGACCGCTACTATACCGTCCTGCGCGTGCACGCAGGTGACGCGATCCTCACGGACAACTGGCACACGAATCAAGTGCTGAGCCACGTGCGTAACAACTTCGAGGGATACACGTTCGTGATGCGCACGCTGGAGGCGTGGGGCGTGATGATCGAGAACGACCACCGCGCCTATTACACGGCCGGCGGGCGAGTATGGGTTCTGGATCTGGAAGCCTGCAAAGGCAAGAAGGCCCGACTGCCTGACGCCGCAGCCGGGAAGCAGTAACGGTTGCGCCGCATCTTGCTCATCGACGACACGCCGGAGATTGCCGAGCTGCTGACGTTCGCGTTGCGTGACTTCGGATACGAAGTCTTCGCTGCGGGATATACCGACACCGTCAGCGAGTTGGCTTTGGAACAACGCGCGGACGCCCTTGTGCTAGACTGCTCCGCCTACGACATGAGCGAGTCACCGTACGACATGGTGCGTCAGCATCCGAATCACGTTGAGCTTCCCGTCGTCATCATCAGTGACACACCCGAGGAGGCTGACGCGAGCCTCCGCTCCCGGAACGCCAGAAGAGTCCTGCTGGTCCCGAAACCGTTCACGGGGGCGCAGGTCGCAAATGCGCTTGATCAGTTGCTGCGATAAGTATGCCGTTGTGGAGCATGGACGAGTGGCAATATCTGGAGCGCGAGGTCGCGACCGACCCGAGTGGCAGGCAGTGGACTGTGGCGCTGATGGACGTGCTGGGACAGGAGGGAGACCCTGTGATGCCCGACAAGTTACTCGAACTCCAGTACTCATCCGGCCGGTATTTCACGCTGATCTACTCGGACAGCGGAGCCTTACAGCGGGAACGCGGCTACGCCTCACTCGAAGAGGCTAGGAGCGCATACGGAGATCTGCTCGTGGCAGTGATCGACGGCAGGATAGATCCGTCCCAACCGGTGTTCCGGCAGGATCTAGAAGATTGAGCCCCGCTGTCTCCTGTCGAAAGTTCCTCACCGAACCACGTTCTACCGACCGGGATCCAGATCTTTCATCACGACATGAAGCACCTGCCCAGCCGTTCGCGCATCGCGCTCGGAAACTGTCGGCTTCAGGCCGCTCTCATCGTGATCTCGATAGGTCCGCGCGACTGCTGGCAGCCGGGCGCACCCGCTGTGAATGAGTCCAGCCCTCTCTGCAACGGCGAGCCGCGTCTCGAACGACCAATCGGTCATCTTTGCGGGCACGTCCAAGGCGGCCAGCGCACTTAGCCCCGTGTGTTCCAGAGCGTCGGTCACGATGGCTTCCAGAATTCCGCAAGACGTCATGAGCGCCAGGCAGAAGTCCCCTTGCTCGACGGCGCGCCGGCTATCGGTGTAGGCCTGCTCGAGAACAGGCCTTAGTTCGAGGTTGTGAACGAAGTCGAAACGGCGAGGAGTCGGCGCCGCCTCCGAGGATGCGGAAATGACCGCGCTATCATCCACTCGGGAGAGCGAGCGAACAGCTTGCTCGAGGACTCCCAGCAGGCGCGTGACGATCTCGGCTGGCGCCGCTCCTTCGACGGCACGGCCGTTCGCTGAGCGCATCAGGAAGGCTCCGCTAAACGACCGGGCGAGCCAATGGGCCTTGCTTCCACCGGACAATTGATTGATCGTTACTCCGCACTCTTCCTGCCAAACGCGAGTGTCCGCGATCGCCGATTCGTCGGTGGGATCATTCGCCCACCTGTCGCCAAGCTGACGCCCTCGACGGATCAGGCCATCGAGATGGGACAGGTAAGTTTCGATCTGTACTCTTTGGCTCTAGTCCATCGGTTTCGTATCGCGGTGCCGGGCAAGGTTAACAGGAACGCGCAGTCAGCATGATATCGAATCGGAAATGGTAGGACAATCCTGCGCGGTCGCAGAAGTAGGAATGTAACTCGTCCTGAACTCATTAGATTGAGATTCTCCGTACCCGCTATTTCGTTTTCGATCCGACCGCATCTGGTTCGAGAATCAACTTCTGTACTCGCCAGTTCAGCAGTTCGCCGACATAGAGTTCGTTTTCAGACGGACACGCGATTTCGTGAATCCATCCGAATTGCTTCAACTGCCTTCCTGATTGCCCAAGCACGCCGAGTATTTTCCCGTCCAGAGAAAGCTTGTAGATTCGCCCCGGATAGGCATCGGAGGCGTATAACACCTGATTCGGCGGAGGCGTGAACTGGACCATCATCATCGTCCTGTTCATTCTCTCCCTCGTCCTGGCGGCCCAGGTGGTCGCTCCGAACCTGTTTCCGACAGCCTGAGATTTCGAGGAGAATAAGAACATGAGCTTCATGACCGCAACTATGGATGTCGATGTTGATCAGATTCCAGCGAACCACTACCTTGTGGTGTACCCGCTGGACGACCGACTCGAAGAGAAGATCGATACCTCAATGCCAGCGTAAAAGTCTCGCTGATGGCGTTGCGCGGATACCTGGTCCTGATGGTTTTGCTGGTGGGTTATCACTGCCTGGATTTGGCTGGCACCTTTGGCAAGCACTAAACTAAATGGAGTGGGACGACCGAATAAAATGCAGCGATCAAGAAACGCATATAGGCACTCAAATGTCTTGGGGCGTCCCACGTTCGGCCCGCGCACACGTTGAGTTCGTGTTTACGCCGTGAGGGAAAGGAATAGTCCGATGAACAAGAGAATCCGAATCCTGGTAATGGCTGCGCGAGTAGCGTGGTTTTTCTTTTTTTGCTTCCAGTCCGCAGCGATTGCACAGTCCGCAGCGCTGGCGCCAACGCAGGTTGCAGCGCTGGCACAACCGGCCGAACAGATTGAGCGCTTCACGGACGAGCCTATTCCCGCGACGGAGGAATCGACGGATAGCATGTTGCCGCATTTCGGCGATGCCAGCCCCTTCTGGGTTTCCGGCCAGATTAACGTGATTTTCCAAGCCCATCCCAGTTTTCCCGCTGCCTATAGCGGGCAGAACAGCTTCCGCCCAAACTATGCGAAAGCCACCTCGCGAATCTATACGCTTTACACCGGCCTCAGGCTCAACCATTCCACCGAGGTTCTGGCTGACTTCGAAGAGGCGAGCGGGCAGGGCATGAGCAACTCCGTTGGGCTCGCAGGGTATTCGAACCTGGATGTAGTTCGCATCCCCGGCGAAGGGTCGCCGCTGAGCGAGACTCCCTACGTTGCGCGCGTGGAGATTCACGAGGTAATTGCACTCAGCGATAAGAAGGTGGACGGCGGCCGGGGGCCAATGTCAACGTTCAGCCAGTTGCCAGAGCGTCGCCTGGAGATCCACGCCGGGGCGCTTGATACCGTGGATTTCTTCGACCAGAACTCGGTCGGATCGGACAGCCACTTCCAGTTTATGAACTGGACCACGGCGCAGAACGGCGCCTATGACTATGCCGCCGACACCCGCGGATACACCTGGGGAGCGGTGGTGGAATACCAGGCCAAGGACTATGCATTTCGCGTTGGCGAAATGCTGGAGCCGAAGGTTGCCAACGGCATCGATATGGAGTGGAATCTGCGCAAGGCTCACGCCGACAACTTTGAGTTTGAGTTGCGTAAAGGGATACTGCCGAAGAAGGATGGGACGGTGCGTCTTCTTTCGTATATCAATCACGCCAATATGGGCATCTATCGCAACGCGATTGCGCAGTACGAGGCCGGCCTCACTCCTGTACCGGAGATCACCAGCCATCCGTTCAACACGACCATCAAGTACGGCTTCGGCGTGAACATCGAACAGGCAATCACGACGAACTTCAAGGCGTTTGCCCGCTTTGGCTGGAACAATGGCAAGACAGAATCGTGGGCCTACACGGAGGTCGATTCGACTTTTGCAATCGGCCTCCGCGCTGACGGCCGCCAGTGGCACCGCAAGAAGGACCGCGCCGGCGCGGCGTTTGTCAGCAATGGCATATCGAGAGATCACCAGAATTACCTTCGCGATGGCGGTCTCGGCTTCCTCCTGGGCGATGGCGGTCCGGGCTTCCCGCATCCTCCCGGCGGCTTCCTGAACTACGGACGCGAACAGATCTTAGAGACTTACTACACGGCGCATCTCTGGCGTGGGCTTTACGCCGGCCCCGACTTGCAGCACATCAACAATCCGGGCTACAACCGGGATCGTGGCCCGATCATCATCCCCGGCTTCCGAGTACACGTGGAGATTTGACGACCGGGCCCAGGAATCGCCAGACGACCAGACGAGCAGGAACTCCTGGTGTCTGGCGTTGAAACCGTGCGGCGATCTGCTGCATCTACCCCTTCACGCTTGTCCACTGTGCAAATCAATAAAACCATGTCTCGAAGTACAGAGGAGAATCAGGATGGCGGCTGAATGTTCACATCTTGACCAGATCCGGATCACCAGCACCGAGACGCACGTATGTGAAGACTGCATTAAAACGGGAGACACTTGGGTCCATCTGCGCATGTGCCTGGAGTGCGGGAACGTTGGTTGTTGCGACTCATCGACGAACAAACACGCAACCAAGCATTTCCACAGGAGCAAGCACCCACTGATGCGGTCGATCGAACCCGGGGAGGAGTGGGTATGGTGCTACGTAGATGAATTTACTCCCGGAGAACTGCGGCCTCAGGGATTCGTGCCGACTCGCAGTTAACGAGGGTATGCATTCGCTCCCTATCCGGCCGCCGCTATCAGGTACTCCTCATACGCCAGTCCGACGACGCGAATCTTGTCTGGCTGTATGTCGAGGAGGTTGATGCCTGGGACGAACTCTCCCGGAATCGCGAAGTGGTCGGCAACTAACGCTACAGGGATCGCGCCTTTCACCGTGGCGACTTTCAGCAGCCGTCCTTGGACTGTTTCTGGCTGCGCAATGCGATCTTCCCACCCGCACTTGAGCTCTGATCCATGGGAGAGCAGGAAGTCCAGCACGCGGCAAGCCATCGCAAATCCCGCCTGCTCGATCGGGCGCTGCTTCGGGAGCAGACCTAGCCAGTCCGTAGCCAGCCTGTAGGTAAATCCCCACACTGGTACTCCATTCAGATCGATGGCCGGGAAGAGCAGATTGCCGGGTCGATCCGGCACGGCCCTGAGAGAGTGCCGCGCCGGGTCGCACCATACGCTTTGCGGAAGCCAGACCGCTTCGACCGCCTCATCATGATCCACAACCGTGGGTAACTCGCCCCCCACCCCGAATACAAACGGTGCCACTAAGACGAACGGTCCCGATCTCCGTCTCGCCAGCAAGGGCGGCAATGTCGCCTCGCGCTGCTCGCGGCCGAGGCGGATTCCACACTCTTCTTCCAGTTCGCGGAGGGCAGTATGCAGCAGGTCGGGGTCGTCAGGATCGCGCCGGCCACCCGGAAATGACCAGTGTCCTGACCAGGAATCTGCTTTCCGCTCGGCGCGCCGAATGAGCAAAATGGATTGTCGCGGGACGCTCGCCCGCACAATCGCGACCGCTGCTTTGGGTTCTTCCACTTCCATATCCTTGACGCTCACTCAAGTTTGCCGAGGCGCTCCTGCAGTGCCTTTGGAAGGGAGAGAAACCATTGCTTCTCCGCGCCGGGTTGCGGGAGCAGATGCCCAAATTCAACCATGTTACTGGGCAGCAGTTCATTCACATAGACCCAGATGTCGTCCGGCGATGAGCCCGTAATTTCACAAATTTCCTGTACGATGCGAAGCTGTAATCTGCTTCGCTGCGTCTCCGTCCGCCCAGCCCTGATGTCGGCTCGAATCCAAATGTGGCCTTGCGGGGCGGGCTCTCCGCCGATGTAGTTCTGCGAAGGCCCGACTTCCTGAAATATGACCTGTACCAGGTAGCGTGGAGCGAGTGCCTCTTCGCTGTGAACCGTCGTGATGGCATGAGCAATGTTCGCTTTGTGCTCGACGGTCAATCGACCCGCCGCCGAGGAACAGACATATGTAGGCACGGTTACTCCAATCGCTTTCGCTTACGCTCCAGATCTCAGGCATTGTAGCTCACGCCGGGATTGTGAGAGTGCCTTCGAGAAAAGAACTCTACTTGGTTTTGCTGACGGCAACCGCGCCGGGATTGGTGACGGCACCCTCGGAGGCCGAGGCGACCAAGGCGGTGTACTTGGCAAAGACTCCACTGCGATAGATGGCCGGCTTTGGGACGGACTGGCCCAGACGCTGCTGAAGAGTTGCGGGATCGATCTCGACTTCGATCTTGCGGGTGGCGATGTCGATGTGAGATGATGTCGCCGTCGCGGATCGCGGCGATGGGACCGCCGAGCGCCGCTTCGGGCGAGACGTGGCCGATCATGAGTCCGCGGGTTGCGCCGCTGAAACGTCCGTCGGTGATCAGAGCCACGCTGCCGCCGAGACCTTCGCCGACGATGGCGGCGGTAACGCCGAGCATCTCTCTCATGCCGGGACCTCCCTTGGGGCCTTCATTGCGGATCACCACTACGTCGCCGCCGCGGATGGTCTTGGAGGTGACGGCGCTCATGGCCTGCCTCTTCACTCTCAAAGACGCGCGCCGGGCCGGTGTGGCTGAGGCGCTCGTGGCCGCTGATTTTGGCGACGCAGCCCTCGGGTGCGATGTTGCCGCGCAGGATGACAAGGCCGCCGGATTTCTTCAGCGGCTTGGTCGGCGGGGACGATCACCTCCTGCCCGGGAGTTTCCTGTGCCGCAGCTGCTTCTTCGGCGATGGTTTTGCCGGAGACGGTGATGGCGTCGCCGTGGAGCAGGCCGAGGCCGAGCAGACGGCTGGCAAGAAGGCGAATGCCACCGGCTTGATGCACGTCGGCGGCAACAAAGCGGCCGGAGGGTTTGAGGTCGGCGAGAATCGGGGTGCGCTCGCTGACGGTTTGGAAATCATCGATGTCGAGCGCCACGCCGGCCTCGCGCGCGATGGCGAGCAGGTGCAGCACGGCGTTGGTGGAGCCGCTGGTGGCGGCCACCGATGCGATTGCGTTTTCAAAGGCGTTGGGAGTCAGGATATCGAGCGGACGCACGCCGCCGCGGAGCAGGTTCATCACCACTTCGCCGCACTGCAGGGCAACTTTTTCTTTCTCCGGAGAGAGCGCGGGAACGCTGTTGAAGCCCATCGGCGAAAGGCCAATCAACTCCATGACGGTGGACATGGTGTTGGCCGTGTACTGGCCGCCGCAGGCTCCGGCACCGGGGCAGGCGACGTTCTCCAGCGCCTTCAGGTCGTCATCGCTGATCTTGCCGGCGGCGTTTGCGCCCACGGCCTCGAAGACATCCTGAATGGTGACGTCCTTGCCTTGATATTTGCCGGCGGCGATGGTGCCGCCATAGAGGATGAATCCGGGAATGTTGAGACGGGCCAGAGCCATGGCCGCGGCAGGGATGGTTTTGTCGCAGCCGACAATGCAGACCACGGCGTCAAAGAGTTGGCCACGACAGACCAGCTCGATGGAGTCGGCAATGATTTCGCGGCTCACCAAAGAGGCGCGCATGCCCTCGGTGCCCATGGTTTCGCCGTCGCTGATGGCGATGGTGTTGAACTCCATGGGCGTGCCGCCGGCGAGGCGAATACCTTGCTTCACCTTCGCGCCGAGTTCGCGCAGATGGGAGTTGCAGGGCATGGTTTCAATCCAGGTATTGGCGACACCGATGAGCGGCTTTGCCAGGTCGGCGTCACTG
This sequence comes from uncultured Acidobacteriota bacterium, assembly GCA_963737175.1. Taxonomy (GTDB): domain Bacteria; phylum Acidobacteriota; class Terriglobia; order Terriglobales; family Acidobacteriaceae; genus TOLSYN. The sequence goes on from CAVTRQ010000007.1 coordinate 319,254, forward strand.
TAGCCGACTGCCTTGAACATGGCGCGGGCCGGAGCGCGGTCGCGCCCGTCGGTGATGTTGCGGCTTCGATGCTTCAGATCCATGCAGGGTTCCATTCCAAAGAGGATGCAAGACGAACGGCAAGCGTCCGAAAATGCCATGCATTGGGTTGAGATGCGAGCAGCGGAAGAGACGGCGGCGTTAAAGGGCTGTATCCAAATTGGTACAAGTCCCACGCGTGCATCGCATGGCCTGCTCTTTGGGGGTTACTTTCGTGTGTTGACCGGATAGCGAGCTCTCGATATCTTCATCTTCGAATGGTAAGACCATGAAGATTCTCGTCGCAGATGACTCGCGCTTCTATCGGAACATGCTCCAAGGTTTGCTGGAGCCGTGGGGCTACGAGGTTGTGCTCGCCGCCGATGGCCATGAAGCACGATGCATTCTCGACAGCGACGACGCACCGCGGCTGGCTATTTTGGACTGCTTAATGCCGGGGCTGAGTGGACTGGAAGTTTGCGAAGCAATTCGTGCCCGGAAGCAAGGTTATGTGTACACGATCTTGTTGAGCGTGGACGATCGGCAAAGTGAGGTGCTCCGGGGATTTGAATTTGGAGCGGACGATTATCTCTGCAAGCCGTTCAAACAACTCGAACTCAGGACCCGGCTTAAGGTCGGCGAATTGATCATTCGGAGTCAGGAGGAAGTCGCCGAGGCTCATGATGCTCTGAAATTCGAAGCTTCGCATGACTTCTTACTGCGAATTTGGAATCGTAGATCGATCCTCGAATTGTTGGGGAAGGAACTGAGCCGGGCAAAGCGGGCACAGGCCCCGATCAGCATCCTGCTTGCTGATTTGGATTTGTTCAAGCGCGTCAATGACAGCTACGGCCAACTGGTCGGAGATGATGTGCTTCGCGGCGCGGTAGAGAGAATGGCCGCTGCCGCCCGCAATCATGACTTCGTCGGCAGATACGAGGGCGAAGAATTTCTTATGGTGCTGCCCAACTGCACCGCCGAAGCCGCACGGGAAGTGGCGGAACGGGTGCGGCAGTCGATTGCCGACGAACCTCTTCCGAATGAGGTCGAGATTACGGTCAGTGTTGGCGTCTCACAGTGGCATTCCGGCCAAGAAATCAGCAACCTGCTCCACCAGGCCGACGTGGCGCTGCGCCGAGCAAAGCAGAACGGGCGCAATCGTGTAGAGGTGGAGAATGATTGCGAAGTGGACTGCGTCTGAATTGTGTCATGGACTTGGGAAGCGCCTGACCGCCGATTCGGGATTTCTCCGCCGTTGCAAGTAAATTCTGTTCCGTCAAGGTTCAGTTCCGGTTCCGCTTAAGACAGCCCTGAACCCGCTGCAACGCCAGCCCTCGGCGTTTGACTTCACTTTCAGCGGGGGATATGCTGCTCAACACGTCGAGCCGTGCTTGGCCGTGTGAATGGGTTCATAGGCGCCCTCAATGAGTGACACAGAATTTCCGTCCTCCGCTTCTTCTTGGATTGAAGCCAACTTTCACATGCTTCTCGACTCCGCTCCTGACGCGATGCTGGTGGTCGATGATCACGGTCGCATTGTGCTTGTGAACCGCCAGACGGAGCAACTCTTCGGCTACTCGGATTCAGAACTGCTGGGTCAGAAAGTTGAAGTTCTGGTTCCGGCGCGATTCCGCACCAAACACCCCGGCCATCGGGCAGGATATTTCGCCCAGAATCCGCGTGTCCGCCCCATGGGGGCAGGGCTTGATCTTTATGGCAGACGCAAGGACGGGAGCGAGTTTCCGGTAGAGATTAGCCTCAGCCCACTGCAAACGCCGGATGGAAAGATGGTCATCAGTGCGATCCGGGACGTGACCCAACGCAAAGGCGCCGAAGATAAATTTCGTGCCTTGCTGGAATCCGCGCCCGATGCCATGGTCATTGCGGATCAGGAGGGGAAGATCGTTCTCGTCAACTCCCGAACCGAAGAGCTGTTTGGATATAAGAGGCAGGAACTGTTGGGCTACTCGATCGAAATTTTAGTTCCGGAGCGATTTCACGCCCAGCATCTGCGTCAACGTCAAATGTTTGGTGCGAATCCCTATCACCGGGCGATCAGTGCGGGACTGGATCTTTGCGCGATCCGGAAAGACGGAAGCGAGTTCCCGGCTGAGATCAGCCTCAGTCCGATTAAGACAGCAGATGGGTTGCTGGTGAGCAGCGCGATTCGTGATATGACCCTGAGGCAGAAAGCCGAAGACAAATTTCGCGGTCTCCTGGAGTCCGCCCCCGATGCGATGGTGATCGTAGACAAGGACGGGCGGATCACGCTGGTGAATGTACAGACCGAAAGACTCTTCGGCTACTCGCGGCAGGAGTTGATCGGCCAATCCGTCGAATTTCTCATCCCCGAACGCTATCGTGGCCAACATCCGCGCCATCGAGCGGGCTTTTTTGCCGATCCCCGCGTGCGGCCTATGGGTGCAGGGCTGGAATTGTTGGGATTGCGGAAAGACGGAAGTGAGTTCCCGGTAGAGATCAGCCTCAGTCCGCTCACCACAGAGGAAGGCACCTTCGTCAGCAGCGCCATCCGCGACGTCTCGGAGCGTAAGTTGGCCGAGGAGCAGATTCGAAAGCTGAACGATGAACTGGAGCAGGCGCTTCGCCGATCCGACAGACTCGCCGCCACAGGACAACTGATTGCGACTCTGGCCCATGAGATCAACAATCCGCTGGAATCGCTGACCAACTTGCTCCATCTACTGGGGTCGAATCCGACGCTCAATGACGGCGGGAGGGAGATGGTGGAAGCCGCCAAATTGGAGGTTGGGCGACTCTCCAACCTGAGCCGCCAGACACTGGCTCCGCATCGTGACGCCAAGTTCGCCGTGGTGACCAAGGTTTCCGCGTTGCTGGATGAAGTTCTAGCCACGCTTCACCGCAGGTTGGAATCGGTACAGATCGAGGTTCGGCGTCAGTATCAAGCCGACGCGGAGCTGACGATTTTTCCCAGTGAGTTGCGGCAGGTGTTCACGAATCTGATTACCAACGCTATCGATGCCATCGGCGAGCGCGGTGAATTGAGTCTATCCGTCGAGACATTGCCCGACCGAGAGGTTGCGGTAAGGATCGCGGATACAGGATGCGGAATTCCCGCTGAGAATCTCGACGTCATCTTCGAACCGTTCTTCACCACCAAAGGCGAGCAGGGCACAGGAATTGGCCTGTGGGTGAGCAAAAGCATTGTTGACAAGGTCGGCGGCAGGATCGAAGTGGCGAGTTCAACCACCGGAAAGAAAGGAACGTGCTTCAGCATCTTCCTTCCGGGAACGAATGCCCAAATTGGTAATCCATCGCTCGATACCAAAGAGGGCCGGAAGCGCAAGCCGGCATAAAGGCCAACCTAGATTGCGTATCTCCACGCGGACGCCGATCGGCATTCCCTCGCCCTACCCGCGGCATTCCGCCTGCCGCTGATCTCATACCCTGAATTCTTCTGCCTCACCTTTCCAACCTGTCCAGCCAGACGCGCCAGGTCTCGTGCGGTGGGCTAAGGTGCAGATCAAGTTGGTTTGTGACGCGTACAGGGAAGTCACGGATAACGAAGAGGTTTGATTCTGTGGGGTTGCAATACAGGTACGGGACATTGCAAGAATGGGAGACTTGCGCTATTGTTTCCTTCCAGAACAGCGTCGCGCAGCCGAAAATCAGCGAAAATGACTACGAGTTTTGTACTTCCTTTCACGCGCGGTACGTTGCCCCGCGTCGCAAAAGATATTTGCTTTGCCCTATCGTGAAGGAACGGACTTTAGACGGGCATACAGTAATGTCCGGGGCGCTGGAACGGGCACGCTGACCGATTCCGGCCAGGGTAGTGAGATTGCAAATCTTTACCGCAAACGGACGAGCAGCGCACCCCCCGCAGTACCGCTATGGCGTGCTGTTGCCGGCGTACCTTCTTCTGGCGGTCTCCGCAGCGGTGATGGCGGGCTGGATGCTCAATCCGGATGGTTTTGCGCAGGAGGTGTCTTCTTTCGGCGAGACCAGCCCGAGCGCGGCCTTCGGATTTCTCTCGCTTGCGGTTGCTTTGCTTTTTCTCGACAGTACCACCTGGCAGGGGCGTGCACTCTCGCGCGTCTGCGCTCTGTGCGCCGCGTTGCTTGGCGCCGTCACAGGCTTTGAGATGTGGGCCGGGCTGCGATCCGGCATCGATCAGCTTTTGCCAACGTTGAGCGCGGGGCATTTGCACCCCGGCCGCATGGCTCCGGTCACCGCGCTGAACCTAGTGCTGACGGGCACGGCAATCCTCCTGCTGGATTGGCGCTGGGGAGAATTTTTACTCTCGCAACTCCTGACCGTGATCTCCGCAGGGCTATCGTTTCTGACGCTGACGGTTTATACCTACGATCCTGGCGCGCTGTATCGGGCGCGAATGTTTTTCCTGGAGTCTCCCTACACCTCGCTTACCTTCTTGTTGTTGTGCGCGGCGATTATGTTTGCCCGGCCTGAGCATGGCGTGGCTTCAATTCTGCTAAGGCGTGACCTGGGTGGCAAGGTGGCGCGGCGCATGCTGCCTGCGGCGATCTTCATTCCTTTCGCGCTTAGCCTGATAATTTTCAGGATGTATCAGGCCAGGGTCTATGGCGCGGTGCTGATGGTGCTCCTGTTCGTGTTGGCCCCGCTGGCGGTTTTTGTTCCCTTGGTTCTGATGGGCGCCAGTTTGCTCAGCCGCATGGAGAGCGAGCGCAAGCGAGCGAGGAGCAACTTCGCATCAGCACCCAGCGGTTTTCCAGCGTGGTGGCATCGGCGATGGATGCCATTATCACGCTGGACGAACAGTCAGCGCGTCATTGTTTTTAACCAAGGCTGCCGAAAAGATGTTTGGCTGCTCTTGCCTGGGACGTGCTGGGCAAGCCGCTGGACCGCTTTCTGCCCGCCGAGTTTCGCGCGCCTCACCACGAGCATGTTCGCAGATTCGGGGAGGCTGGCATTACCACCCGCTCCATGACCTCGCCCGGAATCCTGTCCGCGTTGCGCGCCAACGGGGAGCAATTTCCCATCGAGGCGACGATCTCTCAGGTGCAGGTGGCGGGGCAAAAGCTCTACACGGTGATTCTGCGGGACATCACCGAGCGCAAGCGCGCCGAGGAGACTCTGCGCCAGAGCGAAGCCCGCTTCCGCTCCATTTACGAGCAGGCTGCCGTCGGCATCGAGCAGATCGCGCTCGATGGACACTTGCTGATGGTGAATGCGGCGCTGTGCAGGATGCTGGGCTACGAAGAGAGCGAACTGCTCGGCAAGAAATCGAAGAGATTACCTATCCTGACGACCACGCGCTCGAGTTTGATGTGACCGATGCTCATGCCGCGCGAGCACCGGACGTTCGTATGAAATTGAGAAGCGCTATCGCCACCGTGACGGTTCCCTGGTCTGGGTTCATGTGACCTCCTCCATGGTGAACGGCCCGGCCGGAGAGCCGCTCTATCGGATCTCGCGTGATCCAGAACCTCACCGAGCGCAAACGAGCCGAAGAGCAGTTGAAGCAGGCCCAGAGGATGGAGGCCATCGGACGGCTCGCCGGCGGCGTGGCGCACGATTTCAACACGCTGCTGAACGTGATGCTGGGCTACTCGGAACTATTGCTGACCGAGTTGCCCGAAGGCGATGAGCGCCGCGAAAGGGTGTTGCAGATCAAGAATTCCGGCGAGGCCGGAGCCATGCTCACCAAGCAGTTGCTGGCCTTCAGCCGCAAGCAGGCCGTCGCCCAGGAGGTGCTCGACCTGCGCGAAGTTGCGTCCAAGATGACGCCCATTCTCGGACGTTTGCTGCGCGACGACATCGAGCTGACGGTGAAGTGCTGCGATGAGCCCTGCCCGGTCAAGGTGGACCCGGGCCAGATCCAGCAACTTGTGCTGAACCTGGCCGCAAATGCCGGAGACGCGATGCCGGACGGCGGACATCTCGACATTGAGGTGAGAGCCGTTGAACTGGACGAAACCTACGTGCAGCAGCATCCCACGCTGAATGTTGGAAGCTATGCAATGCTGGCGATCAGCGATTCCGGCACCGGCATGGACGCCGAGACCGTGGCCCATATCTTCGAGCCATTTTTCACCACCAAGGAGTCGGGGAAGGGCACGGGACTCGGCCTTGCCACCGTCTACGGCATCGCCAAGCGCAACGGCGGAGACATCTGGGTCTACAGCGAACCGGGGGTGGGCACTATCTTCAAGGTGTTCCTTCCACTCAGCGCCGAGCCGGTGCAGAAGGCAGAGCCGGTCGTAGTCAAGGCTCCCGGCAAGCGGCGGAAGTGGCGAGACGATTCTTCTGGTGGAAGACTCCGCCGCCCTGCGGGAGTTGACCAAAGTCATCCTGCTGCGCGATGGCTACAACGTTCTGGAAGCCGAAGATGGGATCGCGGCGTTGGAGGTTTCCAGCAGCTATCGAGGGCGCCATCCACCTGGTGTTGACCGACGTGGTGATGCCGCGCATGCGCGGGCCGGATATGGCGGGACAGATCGTGAAGCAGCGCCCAGGCATTGCGGTTGTATTCCTGTCCGGCTACACCGAAGAGGTCATCTCGCAGTCGGATGGAATCAGCGGATTTACGCTGGTGGAAAAGCCCTATTCGGCCGATGCGCTCCTGCATTCGATCCGGCGCACGCTGGATGACCGCTCGGCGCGAGACTCACGCTTGAGCCAGGGCAGTTCGATAACGAATTCCACGGCACCGGGAGGCCGGGCCTTATTCCGCGCGATGCCAACCTAGCTGCAGCCTGTCAGCCCATAACCAGAGTCCATAGCCCCCATAAGAATTTTTGATTTCCATCCCGGCTCGCAAACCACTATGGTATGGTGGATTGTTTGCGGGAGAATGCCGTGATTCGATTCCAAGGGAAATCCCTCTCATCCAGCCGGGGCGCACGCTGGTGCTGCCTTCTATTGTTGCTGTTCTGTGGTTTGGCGCTCAGCGCTCAAACCGTTTCTCCGCAGCAACTTGCGGACCTTCAGAAGCAGGTTACCGATGCTCGCAGCAATGCCGATAACGCATGGATGCTGGTGAGCGCGGCGCTGGTTCTGATGATGACCGGCCCGGTCTGGCGCTGTTTTACGGCGGCCTGGTTCGCAAGAAAAATGTTTTGTCCACCATGATGCAGAGCTTTGCCATGATGGCCATCGTGACCGTGATTTGGGGCATTGTCGGCTTCAGTCTCGCCTTCGGCCCCGGCAACAGCTTCATCGGAAATCTTCAGCACCTCTTTCTGCATGGCGTCGGCGCGGCGCCCGATCCGGACTATGCCGCGACCATTCCGTTGCAGACCTTCATGGTCTATCAGTTGATGTTCGCCATCATCACTCCGGCGCTGATCTCCGGCGCCTTTGCCGAACGCATGAAGTTCAGCGGCATGGTGGTCTTTCTTTCGCTCTGGTCGCTGGTGATTTATGCGCCCATGGCTCACATGGTCTGGGGCAAGGGCGGATTGCTGAACGCCTCGCTCGGCGGACGCTTCCCCTGCCTTGATTTTGCCGGCGGCACGGTGGTGCACGTGACTTCGGGCGTCTCGGCCCTGGTGTGCGCGCTCTATCTCGGCAAGCGCAAAGACTATCCCGATGAGCATATTCCGGCCGCACAGCGTGGTTCTGTCCTTTATCGGCGCCTGCATGTTGTGGGTGGGCTGGTTCGGATTCAATGCCGGGAGCGCTCTTTCGGCGGGAAGCCTGGCGACCAGCGCGTTTGTGGCAACACACTTTGCGGCTGCGGCTGCAGCGCTGAGCTGGATGGCGGCGGAGTGGATTGTAGCTGGGCATCCCAGCGCCCTGGGTGGGATCTCTGGCGCGGTTGCCGGACTGGTGGCCATCACTCCGGCGGCGGGCTTTGTCGATCCCATGTCGGCGCTGTTGATCGGCCTGATTGCGGGGCTGTTCTGCTACTTCATGGTGGCCAAGGTCAAGGCCTGGTTTGGCTACGACGATTCGCTCGACGCCTTTGGCGTGCACGGCGCGGGCGGCACCCTGGGAGCGATTCTGACCGGTGTATTCGCCAGCCGTTACGTCAATCCGATGTTCAAGGATGCGCAGGGAAACCTGCACGGGCTCCGGTCTGTTTGACGGCAATGCCCATCAGTTGCTGAATCAGGCGACTGGAGTTCTGATTGCATGGGTTCTGGCTGCGGTGGGAACGTTGATCCTGCTGAAGCTGGTAGACCTCACGGTTGGCTTGCGCGTCAGCGAAGAGAAGGAAGTGCAGGGCCTCGATCTGACGCAACACGGTGAAGAAGGATATTCTCTGGAATCATAGGCGCTGCTGCGTCAAGCGATCGGCCGTGCACGCCCGGAAGAGACGAAAAATCATGACGAAACTCGAAGCGGTAATTCAACCCTCCAAACTCGATGCCGTGAAAGAAGCGCTCCTGGCCATCGGCATCGACGGACTGACGGTACTGGAAGTGCGCGGCCACGGCCGGCAGAAGGGGCACACGGAGTTCTATCGCGGACGCGAATACAGCGTCGACCTTCTGCCCAAGATCAAGTTGGAGATCGTGCTGCGCGACGAGGTGGTCGATGACGTCGTGAAGGCGATCCTCGGCGCAGCGCAGACCGGCAAGATCGGCGACGGCAAAATCTTCCTCTCGCGCATCGACGAAGCCATCCGTATTCGCAACGAAGAGCGCGGCACTGACGCGCTCTAGCCACACAGGGGTTGATTGATGACGTCGGGCATCGCGCAGAGTCTGAAAGCCGAATACCTCGCAGGCTCGGAGCGATTGCGGCTGGAGTTCGAGCAGACGCGCTCGGGCCGCTCCGTGCATCAGGGGCGGACCGCGCTGGTGGATTCGCTCGCCCACCAGCTCTGGCGGCATCACATCAACCCCGATCTATCTTCGCCGGCAGGGTTGGCCCTGGTTGCCATTGGCGGCTACGGGCGAGGCGTGCTCTCGCCCTACTCGGACGTCGATCTGCTCTTTCTCTCCGACGGGGAGCGGCCCGGCCGCAGCGCACAAGGACGCCATCCGCGCCATCTGCCAGGATCTGTGGGACCTGCGGCTCAAGCTCAGTCCCACCACCCGCACTCTGGACGATTGCGACCGCCTGCATCGCGACAATCCCGAGTTCAATATTTCGCTGCTCGATTGCCGCCTGCTCGCCGGCGATTACGACCTCTTCCGCCGCCTGCACGATCAGGTCATCCCGCGCTCCGTGCTGCGCGATTGGCAGGAACTGGTGCTGTTGCTGGCCGAGGTCAATGAGGCGCGCCACCATCAGGCCGGCGACACCATCTTCCATCTCGAGCCGAACATCAAGGACGCGCCCGGCGGACTGCGCGACTACAACGTCTCCTGCTGGCTGGCGCTGCTGAACGGCTTTTCCCGCGCCCGGGGTTGGACCGATGCCCGTCGACTACTTTCCCGCCTCGCTGCGCGATCGCGCCCAGGAGGCGAAGGACTTCCTCGTCTCGGTGCGTTGCTTCCTGCATTACCGCGCCGGCCGCGATGACAACCAGTTGAACTGGGAGGCGCAGCAGGCCGCCGCCGAAGCTCATATCGGCTACGATGGCGGCGCGGCCGACGCCGCCGAGTGGATGCGCTACTACTACCGGCAGGCGCGCGTCCTCAACCGTCTGTTCGCCACCATGATGGATGAGGTGGTGCCCGCGCGCTCCTCGCTCTTTCAGCAATTTCAGAATTGGCGCTCAGCGTCTTTCCACCGACGAGTTTTCCTGTGTCAACGGGCGCGTCTTGCTGCAGCAGCCCTCGGCGCTGATTTCGCCGGAGAACTTCTTCAACTGCTTTGAATTTGTCGCGCAGCACGGGCTCAAGCTTGCCGCCAGCACGGATCTGCGCATCGAGCAGGCGCTGCCGGCGGTGGCCGCGATGGATCTTTCCGGGCCGCAGCGCTGGGCGGCGCTGCGCAAAGTTCTGGTCCGTCCGCATGCCGCCAAGGCGCTGCGCATCATGCAGGAACTCGGTGCGCTCGGATTGCTGCTCCCGGAGTTCCGCGCCGTCGAATCGCTGGTCATCCGCGACTACTATCATCGCTACACGGTCGACGAGCATACCTTCCGCGCCATCGATTCCATTCACAACGCTGCGTCCGGAGAAAAAGAACGGCAATCGCAGTCTCGCCAGCCTGGTGGAGGAAATCGAGCGCCTCGATCTGCTGATTCTGGCCCTGCTGCTGCACGACGTGGGCAAGGCGAAGCTCGACGACGACCACGTGAGCGCCAGCCTGGAAGTCGCGATGAAGGTGTGCCGGCGATTTGAACTGCCGCCCGGAAGATGAGGAGATGGTCTGCTTCCTGGTGGCCTACCACCTGGATCTCTCGGCTGCCATGCGCCGCGACATCTTCGATCCGGAGACCATCCATGCGCTGGCCCGGCGAGTTGGCAGCCAGGAGCGGCTCAAGATGCTGGCGCTGCTGACCTACGCCGATATCGGCGCGGTCAATCCCACCGCGCTCTCGCCCTGGAAGGCCGAGAACCTCTGGCGAGTTTATTTCGCCACCGCCAACTATCTGAATCGCAGCGTCGACGACGACCGCTTTCACTCGGCGGGACACGACGAGCAGGTTGCGCGCATTCGCCTGCTGGCTCCGCAACTTGGCCGCCGCCTGCGCGATTTTCTGGAGGGACTGCCGCAGCGCTATCTCCGCATGCACGCCGCCGAAGAGATCATTCAGCACGTGGAGATGGCGTCGCAGCTCAAATCCAATCCGGCGTGCAGACCGCAGCTCAAGCGGCTGCGCGGCGATTTCGCGCTCACGGTGATTACCCAGGACCGTCCCGCTCTGTTTGCCACCCTGGCCGGAGTGCTGGCCGGATGGGGAATGAACATTCTGAAGGCCGACGCCTTTTCCAACGACTCCGGCGTGGTCGTGGACACGCTTCGTCTTCACCGATCGCTTCCACACCCTCGAGATGAACGTGCAGGAGTGGGAGCGCTTCCGGAATAGCTTCAGCGATGTTCTCAACGGCGCGGTTCCGCTGGAGAAACTGGCCCGCAAGCGAGCCGGCGGCGGCGTCAAGCCTCCCAAGGTAAAGGTTGATACCAGCATCAACTTCGATCAGCAGTTCGTCGAGCCACAGCACGGTCATCGAGGTCGTGACGCAGGATCGTTCCGGCCTGCTGCATCGCATTGCCGCCGTCTTTGCCGAGTGCGGCTGCAACATCGAGGTCGCGCTGATCGACACCGAAGGCGAGATGGCGATCGATACCTTCTACCTCAGAATGGCCGGAAGAAAGCTCACCGACGAGGAGTGTTCGCAACTGAAGGCCGCACTGGAAATGGAGCTGGAGTCCTAAATCTCGGCCCGCTCTCGGGCATCGGATGGATTGCGCCCACACGATCCTGCAGAGCGGATGCCCATCTCGAATCCCAATCCAAGAACATCGGAAGCTGCTCGCAGAGCCAGCCTGCCTGTGCCTGGAAATCTCCGGCTTGAAACCTCCGGTGCGTTTTCTGAATCATTCATAGGGTGCGGTGTCGGCGCGCAGTCGGCGGTCGAACCCTGCGCTGTATTTTCGAATCCGGAACCGGGAGAACGCATGTCTTCGACCATCTCTGCTACCAAGCTTGCGCAGTTCGGTGTGATTGGCCTGGGAGGGCTGGGCCAGAGTCTTGCGTTCTATATTGAAGATCCACTCGACTGGCGTGCTCTGATCGCGGAGGTGTCCGATGACGCCGGTAATTGAAGCCGAGGTTGAGCAAAAGCTGGAGCGTCCCGCGCTGCCTCAGGGCGACCCTTGTACACTGGTGATCTTTGGCGCAAGCGGAGACCTCACTCGCCGTAAACTGATTCCCGCCCTCTACGATCTTTGCGGCGTGGGCTGCATGCACGCACACTTTGAGGTAGTTGGCACGGGCCGAACGCAGATGACCGATGAGCAGTTCCGCGAGTCCATGCACGAGGCAGCAAAATCCTCCAAAGACGTTCGCGAGATTCAGCGAGGAAAAGTGGCGGCATTTTGCCAAACGCCTGCGCTATATCGTCGGCGACCCCGCTTCTCCCGGCTTTTACGCCGAACTGCGCTCGTACCTGGAGCAGATGCAGCGCAACGGTTCCAGTACCAACGTGCTGTTTTACGTCTCCACTCCGGCCTCGTTCGCGGGAGAAATTATCTCCGGCCTGGCATCGGCCAAGCTCAATCAACTGGAGAATGGCTGGTCGCGCATCATTCTTGAAAAGCCCTTCGGTCGCGATCTGGAATCGGCGCGCGCCCTCAATGAAACCGTGCTCAAGGTCTTCGACGAGAAGAACGTCTATCGCATCGATCACTATCTCGGCAAAGAAACGGTGCAGAACATCCTGGTCTTCCGCTTCGCCAACTCCATCTTCGAGCCGGTGTGGAATCGCAACTACGTCGAGTACGTTGAAATCACCGCCGCCGAAACCCTCGGAGTCGAACGCCGCGCATCGTTTTACGAAGAGACCGGGGCGCTGCGTGACATGGTGGCCAACCACTTGCTCCAACTTGTGGCGCTGACCGCGATGGAGCCGCCCGTCGCCTTTGATGCGGACTCCGTGCGCGAGCAGAAGGTGCAGGTCTTCCGCAGCATTCGTCCCATGACGCCCGATGAGGTGGCGGCCAGACACCGTGCGCGGCCAGTACGGGGCCGGCCGCATCGGTGATGCCTCCGTTCCCGGCTACCGCCAGGAGCCTGGCGTCAATCCCGAGTCCTCGACGGAAACCTTCGCCGCGGTTCGTCTGCTGGTGGAAAACTGGCGCTGGGCTGGCGTCCCGTTCTATCTCCGCACCGGCAAGCGGCTGGCGAATAACGTCACCGAGATCATGGTGCATTTCAAACGCACGCCGCAGGCGCTGTTTGCCGGGATGGAGACCGGCAGCTTCGGCCCCAACATGGTCAGCCTGCGCATTCAGCCCGATGAAGGTATCTCGGTCTCTTTCGGCGCCAAGCGTCCCGGCACCCCTATGAGTACCGTCCCCGTGAAGGCCAACTTCTCTTACGCGGAGGCCTTTGGCAGCACCCCTGTCGCCTATGAAACCCTGATTCTGGACGCCATGCGCGGCGACGCCACGCTCTTCACCCGCCGCGATGAGGTCGAGTCGGAATGGAAGATCATTACACCCATTGAAGAAGCCTGGGCGCAGCTTCCGCCTCCGTCCTTTCCCAACTATGCTGCCGGCTCGCAGGGGCCGGAGGAAGCGGTAAACTTATTGAAGGCTTCCGACCATCGCTGGATGTCGATGCTGAAACAGGAGTCTGCCGATGCCGACTGAACGCTTCCATCTCGCCGAAGCCGAAATCCTCGTCGGTGCCGATATCGAAGAGACGGTTCGCATCGCCGCCGGACAGTTCGCCGCGCTGGCACGCAAAGTTGCCGCCGAGAGCGGAATCGTTAACGCAGCTCTTTGTGGCGGCAGCACGCCGCGCCGTCTTTTTCAACTCCTTGCCGCCGAGCCCTTCGCCGGACTGATCCCATGGAATTGCATGCACTTCTTTTGGGGAGACGAGCGCAATGTTCCTCCCGGCGACCCGGAGAGCAACTATTCGATGGCGCGCGAATTGCTTCTTTCACAGGTTCCCGTCCCGCCCGCACACATCCATCGCATTCCCACCGGCGACGGCACCGCCATTGAGGCCGCCGATCTCTACGAGCGAACCTTGCGCGAAAATCTGCCGCTGGTTAACGGCCTGCCCCGCCTGGACTACACTCTTCTGGGCCTCGGCGCCAACGGACACACCGCCTCGCTCTTCCCCCACCGCCCAACGCTTCACGAGTCCCAACGTCTTGTGGTGGCCGATCATGTCGATGAGGTCAACTCCTGGCGCGTCACGCTCACTGCACCTGTCCTCAACAACGCAGCCCAGATTACGTTCCTCGTCATTGGCGAGGACAAAGCCTCGGTGGTGGAACAGGTCCTCGAGGGCCCGCGCAATCCTGAAGCCACGCCCGCGCAACTCATCGCGCCCGCCGACGGGACTCTGACCTGGATTCTCGACTGCGCCGCCGCCACTCGCCTGACTCGCCCTGCTCCGCAACACTCAACTGCGAGCCCTCACAAAGCCCATCCAAAGTAACCGGTCGCCGATTGCATCTACACGGAGGCAGGCGCTTTTCGCGCCGGTGCATCGCTCGCAAGTGCATTGGCGGCCCCGGATTACAACTGGCACGGTCGAAAGCCAGAATTCCACAACTTTTCCTCGCGGACGTTTGACGTTCGGCTTCACGGCTGGTTACAATCTCTTTGTACTCCACAACGACGCGCGCCAGCGCCGCAACACTCCTCAGTAGCTCAATGGCAGAGCATTCGGCTGTTAACCGAAGGGTTGTAGGTTCGAGTCCTACCTGAGGAGCCATTCTTTTCCTTGTATTTCCAATCGCTTAGGTCGAATCCAAAGATTTTTGTACTGCTTTTGTACTGCCGGAGATATTTCCGGGGGAGAAGTTACGTCCCGTCAGTATTAAGCAGTAGAGGAATTCTGCTATGGCGGTTGTGATAGTTTTCGCAAGGCACTCCGAAAAGTGCCCAAAGAGCAAGGAAAAGAGTGCAGGGCAGTACAGACGGTGCAAATGCCCGTTGTGGCTGCGGTGGGGCGCGGATGGCAAGAAATCCGCAAAGATACGGTCGTGGGAGATTGCCACCAAGAAGGCACGCAAGCTCGAAGAGGAACTCGAACAAAAGGCTCTTGGCATCGAGCCCCCCAAGAAGGCAGACCACATCACCGTCGAGTCGGCTGTTGACCTGTACTTGGCCGATAGGGAACAGCGAGGGGTGAAAGAACGCTCGAAGGCTAGCGTGTAGCTCCTATGAGCTGGGTATCCCACGGCGCTACCTTCACTCGTCTAATGTCGGGGCGACGGGAAGGGGGTCGTTCACATTGTTGAGCCACTCAGTCCATCAAACTGAGTGGCTCTCGTAAGCGAAAGAAATTCCTTCACCCCAGCGGGATAGGCATTCCCGTGGTTATCTCCAAAGCCAACCACACCAGCAGCGAATCGTTTCAGCTATGGAACCCTTCGTCAAAAAGCCGTTGCATACGGGACAAGTTCTCTGCCACATAACACACCTCACCACAAATAGTACCCATCACCCTGCCCCACATTGCTCACTCCTGTAAATTCCGCTGGCGTGAGGCACGGCAATCGGTGCCCAGCCCCTGCTCTCGTCCATTGAGCGCCAGTGAGCGATCAAGGTCAATATTGCTCAGACAGAAAAAGTCGGGGATTGGTATATGTATTGGAAAGCAGGAAGAAGTGAGAAGTATTATGAGTGAGAATTACGCAAGTCTGACGATTATTGCGAGGAATGCGGCACCTCGACGTGAGAAAAACTACCCACACATTTGGATGGTCAACTCAGGCTGCAAGGCCATCAGGGTACATGTGGCGCACGATCCTGCGTCACGTCCGTATGTCGAAGACAGGTGTGCCGCGTAGCGGCTTGCAGAATCGTTCTTCACCAGATTGACCCGGCTGCTGACCTCGTACCGCATGTGTCACATCGTCAATCCGGTATCGCTGATGATTTCGAACTTAGGAAGCGGCTGCCCTGCGTTGTATCTGTGGGACAGCCACCGCAGTGGGTTTCTGCGCGGGAACCTCCAACGGAACCAGTCGCACCTCTCCGTCATCGCTGAGTGCGATGGTCATGTTGGTTGCGCACTTCTCACAGAGCCAGAAATGTTCGATAGGATTGACCTTGCTGCGAACGGAGGCAATGATCTTTTTGTTGGCCACCGCGCTTCTTTTACCTGCTTCAGTGAAGTCAATACGGAACAGTCGTCCCCGTCCAAAGTATTTAAAAATTGTGGAACAATATGAGTTCAGACACTTGGACACCATGGAAAAACCTCGCTGGAACGGAATTTCAACTTTGATAACGTCTTCAACCTCCTACCGGAAACGTCAGAGCTACGCACTAAGCAAGACGGCGTAATCCAGCCGTGTTTTCACGAGACCTTCGCCATGTTGCGCTTCGCCACCGTGCTCGATGCCCGAAGAATGGAGCGGACATCCTGCGGGTGGCAGAATTCGGCGGCTCCAGCATTCAGTGCGGCCATCCACATTCGCTCGTCGGGCGAGCGATGTGTGGCTATAATCGCTAGATCACCAAAAGTGCTCGCCAGTTGGTGTACTTCATCCAAATTCACTAATTCCAGATCAAGCACTGCCACTCGCGCCTCGTGACGAAGCAGTAACGCGCGCAACTCCATTGCATCTTGTGTCACGGCTATTTGCATGAAATGAGGCTGAAGTTCGTTCGCCAATCCTTGTGCAATGGACTGATCGTGCTGTGCGATGACAATAGTGGATCGCGGCATATTCTTTCCGTGCAGCAACCGCCCGTGTCGTCCGGCAAGACGGGAGGAGGAGTTGTAAACGCACCTTTTAGGCATGTCCTAACGAATGCCCCATGAGTTCGTGAATCAATTTATTGGAGAATTGTGATGGCCGCTGTTCAATATTGCTCACTTCCGTCTCGGTTTTTACCTGATTGACCCTGCTTCTGGCATTCGTGAAGACATATTTGACGGCACTTGAGGAAGGCATAGGGCACACGATAGCCCAGTAGCCACTTGCGGAGGGCTTCACGCCAAGGCTTCACCGCTGCCGAAAGGTACAAACGAAAAGAAGGCTGGAAACGCTCGTTGGGCGTTCTGGCCTGATGCGGAGGAGGAAAGTACCGCAGTTCAGAACTCGTTGTGTATCCCTGTACTGTTACAGTGCCGGGGAGTGGCTTTCAGGCGAAGGCTGGTGGGTCAGGGATAAAGAGCACGGACTGACTTGACGCTAGAACCGTTGTCCCGATTGGTGACCGGTTCATTGCTCCGCTTTCAGGTAAGCTATCTGCGTGTGCTCAAGGTAAAGACCCAGGCTGTTGTTGACCCGCTTTAAGTCGAGCATGAAATAGCTGAGATCGAGCGACAGCAGATGCTCGTGGATCACGCCGTAAATGGCGTCTTCCAAAAGGCGCACATGGGCCGCCAGCAGCGGGATGGTGTAGCCCAACTGATACCGCCTCGCCCCACGCATTGACTCACCTTCAATAAAGTCTTTCGTTGCTTGCTCTGGTTCGGCTGATTCCAACATTGTTGCCAGTTCCTCAATCGTGCGGGCGGTGTGCTCAATCCGCTGCTCATCGGTAATCGGAACGGCGCCCAAGGCGGGGTCGGACTTCATCTCTTTGAGGGCACGCTGCGTAATCTCAAACACGTTCTCACGAAGAACTTGGGATATGCGCTTGGTGGCCGCACCCGTGCTGGGCTTGGGGTTCTGTAGTTTCCGCTCAATCAGATTAATCAAGCTTGGGATGTCAGCAGGTTTGATGAGGTAATCATCCACTTGGCTCCGCATGGCCTCCAGCGCCGAGTCAAAGGCCGGATGTCCGGTCAGGATAAGAGTGATGCACGTCGGCTGCGTCCAGCGCATTGCGCTGACAACAGAGAAGCCATTGCCGGGGTGGCCGATGTTCAGGTCTGAAATGAGAACGTCGAACTGAGCAGTCGCAATCTGAGTCAACGCTTCACTTACCGTTCGCACCGCCGTCACGTCATATCCGTGCTGGCGCAAAATGAACGGCATCATGAGAGAGATGTTCGTGTCGTCATCGACCAACAGAACCCTGACATCTCCCTTTTGCCTGACCGTTTGCTCTTCCACAGGTACCTGCGCGGGCGGATTATCCGCGAGAAGCTGTTCTGGCTCAAGCAGAATCGAGAGTGTTTAGCAGGGGGCTCACTTGAGCACAAAAAGACGCTTTTTAAAGAAGTGCAGGTGCGTCTCGCAGCCGCAGTCCGAAGACCCGAATCCGGCCATCGGCATCGACGCGCCCGACATCCCAGCCAAGCACCTCGCCCACTCATGCTCACGCGACTTCCGGTCGTAGGTGAACCAAATCTCTTCCAGCATCGTGTGTGGCCGCAGGTAGTCGATGTGTCAGTGAGGGCGTTGGGCGGGCCGCATGTGGTGAGCCAACCGCGAACGGACACCTCCCGGCCCGAGTGCGCTGCCGATGTAGAAGTAGAACCCCAGCTGGAAACGGAGGTCGCCGAGCCGCCGAGTCTGCCCTCGCGCATACAATTGCTGGATGAACGACCTGAAGAATCGAATAGCTCTTGTGACTGGCGGCAGTCGCGGTATCGGAGCAGCCATCGCAGTCGCGTTGGCGCGTGCTGGTGCCGATGTCGCCGTGAACTATCGTGAACGAGCCGATGCTGCTCAGGAGGTATGTGCGGGGATTACAGGGCTCGGTAGGAGAGCATTGGCCGTGAAGGCGGATGTGTCGGTTGCGGCTGACGTTCGCCGGATGGTCGCTGGGGTCGAAAACCAACTTGGCTCTGTCGATATCCTCATCAACAATGCGGGAATCGCCCAGCCGCGAAAGCTTGATGACATCTCCGAAGCGGATTGGGACGAAGTTCTCACCGTCAATTTAAAATCCGTTTTCTTGGTAACTCAGGCGGTGGTCGGCGGTATGCGAAAACGGGGATGGGGGCGCATTATCAACCTGTCCTCGGTTGCTGCCCAGACTGGCGGTGCGGTTGGGGCGCACTACGCGGCTTCAAAGGCAGGGATGATTGGGTTTGCACATTCCTGTGCCGCAGCGTTCGTAAAAGAAGGCATTACGGTAAATGCCATCGCACCCGCGCTGATTGAAACCGAGATGGTGACAGCCAACCTGAATGCCATCCCATCTCTGATTCCGATGGGGCATTTTGGCTCAGTGGATGATGTCTCCTCCGTCGCTGTCATGCTCGCGATGAACGATTACATGACAGGGCAGACCATCTCGGTGAATGGCGGCTGGTACATGACGTAAGCGGCTGCGACCTTGAGAGAATAGAGCGGGGAGGAAAGACATGTCCAACTTGATGCCAGCCGTCTTCTTCGGGCACGGCAACCCGATGAATGCCCTTGCCCGCAACCAGTACACCGAAGCATGGGCGGCAATCGGAGCGAGCTTCCCGCGACCCAGGGCCATTCTGTGCATCTCAGCGCACTGGTACATTCAGGACGCTGCCGTGACGGTCAGTACCGCCCCGAGAACGATTCACGACTTCGGGGGCTTTCCACGCGAACTGTTTGAAGTGCAGTATCCGGCGCCCGGCGACCCCGAGCTTGCCGCCCGCGTGCGGAAGCTGCTTGCTCCTTTGCCAGTCCGACGCGATGAAAGTTGGGGACTCGACCACGGCACATGGTCGGTGCTGTGCCATGTTTACCCGAATGCCGACGTTCCCGTCGTGCAGCTCAGCATTGATGAAAACCAACCTGCATCGTTCCACTACGAAATTGGCCGACGCCTTGCGCCTCTCCGGGAAGATGGCATTCTCATCATCGGCAGCGGAAACCTCGTCCACAATCTCCACGCATATGCATGGGGACAGCACACGGTGGAGCCGTATGAGTGGGCGGTATCGTTCGAACGGCGAGTACGCGAGCTGCTGTTGGCCGGGGAATCCAAACCTCTAATCGATTATGAAAACGAACTCGGCAAAGAAGCCATGCTGGCAGTGCCCACACCCGACCATTACCTGCCACTGCTCTACGTCATCGGCACTCGGACAGAGTCTGAGCCAGTGAGCTTTCCTGTCGAGGGCGTAGATGGCGGCTCGATTTCGATGCTGGCAGTACGATTAGGGTAGCGTAGAAGCACATTCCAGTAATTCGTGGAGCCACCCCACAGCTTCCGGATAATCATCGCAGTCGAGGACAAACTCCTGCCCCCGAGACGCCGACGACAAGAACGCGCCCCCATCCGACGTCTCCCATCGAACCCGGTTGCCATGATAGGTGAGCACAGAGTCACGACCATCAGGGTGGAACCACTCTGGAAGCAGCCAACGACCGGGGCGGTCTGAATGCAGTGCCGTCAAGCAGAGCGTCGGAGAGAACTGCGAGAAAGTCCCAGCACCCGCAAATCCAGTGGATTTCCCCGAGGGCAGTATCATCCGCTCAGTTGAGGTGTAGATCACGTTGCTCAAGCTGGGCTGACGTGCGAAATGAGGATGGTACAGAGCCCAGCGGTCGGAAGTTGGCCATGTTGAGACGGGCACTCGCTCAGCGATTTGAAGCCAGCCAAACAGGCTGTGGACTGGCTTGCTACCCCGCACAAATTGCCAGCCGGAACTGGCTTTCTCCACCTCGCGGAACAGACCGAAGAACAGGAAAATATCGCCGCTGCCGATGCCCTGTCGTCTGAGATGTCCTTCCGCCGCGTCAACCTGCCCGAAGATCGGTCGCCAGCCCTTCTGGCGCGGGAGGCTTCTGGGGGCGAGGTCGGGATCGAGATGGGCGCGATGAGTGGGAGGAATTCCAGCCAATTGCGAGACAGCCTCTCCCATGCTCAACCAGTGGTTACCAGCGACATCCTTGTAGGCGATGCCGGAAAGCCTGTCTGGTATAGGCAGCGACATCATCATGCAGTCTGGAAATATCGGACTGGGCACCCCACCGGAGCTGGAATCGAATCCCTTGCGGCTGAGAATGATCTTCATTTTTTCTTGGTTGCAACCAGAGGTCTCCATCCATTAATGATCGCCGTGGCCGTCGCACCGAATCCGACGCTCCGCGAACTGGATGAACTCACCGTTCACCTCTTGTGAAAATTTGCAGCGGTGGACTTGTTGTCTGAAACCGCTTCTGGTGTCCACGTATCGAAACGGCAGCGCCTTTTCATCCACGACCGGAAGTTCAGCGTCACGTAGCGTATGATACGAGCTTTGCAAAATGATCTGTTTACATCTTCACATAGGAAGGCAAAATGACGAGTAATGTGATCAGAAGTGCATCACCGCATGTCCTGCTGCCCCTGCCCTACGCTGAAAACGCGCTGAGCTCCATAATTTCGGCTAATACGATCTCCTTTCATTACGGCAAGCACCACAGGGGGTATGTCGATAACTTGAACAAGCTTGTAGCCGGAAGCGAATATGAGAGCCGGGCTCTGGAGGAAATCATCATCTCAACATCCGGAAAGCCGGACAAAACAGCAATCTTCAACAATGCAGCGCAAGCATGGAATCATGCATTTTACTGGCGTAGTCTCAGGCCAAACGGCGGAGCTGAGCCCCCCTCAGCGTTGATGCTAAAGATCGAGGCTTCCTTCGGCAGCTTGGAGGAGTGCAAGAAACAGTTGGCGACTGCGGCTACAACCCAGTTCGGCAGCGGCTGGGCTTGGC
The DNA here is from genome assembly GCA_963737175.1 of uncultured Acidobacteriota bacterium. Classification (GTDB taxonomy): domain Bacteria; phylum Acidobacteriota; class Terriglobia; order Terriglobales; family Acidobacteriaceae; genus TOLSYN. The sequence continues at coordinate 340,354 of CAVTRQ010000007.1, forward strand.
TAGTTCAGGATGGCGACGGACTGAATGTAGTTAAGAGTGGCAACGCGGAGGTGCCAATGACCGCTGGCATGAAGCCGCTACTGACTATCGACGTATGGGAACACGCCTACTACTTGGATTATCAGAACAGACGGGCAGACTACGTCAACGCGGTGTTGGATAAACTGATCAATTGGGATTTTGCGGCAGACAACCTTGGCTGATTGAGCCCTGAACGGTAGCACGTTTTATAAGCTGATCCACCGGGTCGAGTTGTGCGACCCGGTGGATCAGCTTTTTGGTTCGAGCCAGTCCACTCCAGCCCAAGCTCACAGCCCAGCCCGACGCCTTTTGAGGAAGAACAGGTGCGTCTCGCAGTTGCAGTCTGAAGACCCGAATCCGGCCAGTGGTTCCTCGGCGTGCTGGCGGATCACCGGGATGTCCTGAGTCGGGGCAATGTTGTAGCGAGGTACCCAGTCATCCTCGGGCTCAATGCCGAAGCGTTCGGCCAGTTTTTCGGGGCGGGTGAGGCGGAAGCGTCCACACATGGGAAAGCAGTATAGATGAAGGACGAAACTACCTTCACCCGGTGCAGTGGTAATGTCCTAAAAGAGTGTGGAATTCAAATCCGGCTTCGGCCATCGGTTGTAGCCAATGGCTGGATCATTCGCCCTAAGAGACTTGATGCACTCGACCTCCATGCGTCGAACTGTGTGAGAGATTGGCGCGACATCTGGTCTCCGGGGTCAGTCATTCCGGGAGAGAATGGCAATGTTTGAGACCACCATCCAATTGCTGCTGGCCGCGCCTCAAAAAATGATGGTCTTGGCGCCGCTGGCCGGATTCTGGTTCCTACGACTCGGGCTACACCCTTCGAGAGTTGACAGTCTCAGGCCGACTTTCGGGTGGGAGCCGTGCTCTTGCCGACCTCCAACACCTTGGCCGGACGCGAGCCCGTCAGAGCCCGGTCAACTGAAAATGCTCCTGAGCCCTTAACGAGAATTGCCACGCACAAAGCTATCGCAAGCAGGTGATATTCGTATCCCTCACCCTTCTGGGTTCCAAACCAGTTCATGAAGAAACCGACGTGGCCGGAGACCATGACGATTGCAACCACCATGTTGCACAATATCCCGAAGGCAGCCACCCGGCCAAGCAATCCGACCAGCAGACCCAAGCCACCAAAGAACTCGGCTGCGATAGCCAAGAATGCGAACAGTGCCGGGATTCCCATATTGTGGGTGAAAGATGTCATCGTGGCGTTGAAACCGTGGCCGCCGAACCAGCCGAGCATCTTCTGTGCGCCATGGGCAAAAAACACAGCTCCCAAAATCAGGCGAAGAATGGTCAGGGTTGGGTCGTTCGGTGTGCTCAATAGTCTTCGAAGCATAAGCATCTCCTCGGAATGGCATTCAATGAGATTCTCAATCCCGGCTGTGGGCTTCCAGCGTTCGGAGAGGAACCGAGCTTAGACCGTGTTTCTCGTCAAAAGATAAACCCCGTGGAAGACTCGCAACTCTGGGACTCTGCGCGAGAGCCACCAACGGAACCAGTTGCACCTCTCCGGCTTCACTGAGTCTGATGGTCATGGTGGCTGAGCATTTCTCACAGAGCCAGAAGTGTTCGATGGGCTGATCCTTGCTGCGGATGGAGGTAACGACTTTCCTGCCCGCCAGCAAGCTTTGTCTGCCAAAGTCGGCGAAGTCTACACAGAAGAGTCTGCCCTGTCCCAAATATCGAAAGGTTGCGGAGCAACGCGAGTTTAGACACTTCGACACCATGGACGTCCTCCCGCACTAGCGACTCACGCGCTATTCTCAGCCCCAGTCATTGTCTATCTCCATATCCACCCACAGCAGCAGCGAATCGCTTCAGCAATAGAACACTTCGCCAAAAAGCCTTTGCAAACGGGACAAGTTCTCTGCCACATAAACTCACCTCACCGCGAATGCTCACTCCGTGATACTCACCGAATTATCTGGATCGCGGCGATCAACGATTGCCATCCAACGTGAGCTTCACGGTTCACTCGCCAACGCATTTAGAAGCTGCGTGACAGCAGCGACCGCGTGCGGGAAGTCAACCCCGTAGCCGTGGATAGTTGGGCTTTCCCGGCGCACGTCGCTAACGAGAAATTCGTAATGACCGTCGTCTGGTCGGACAATGCCGACGTAGTTTCCATTACAGACGCGGAACTCATTTTCATCTCCCGTAGCCACGCCCCTTTGCTTTTATAAAAGGGCACGCCGCATGCCAAACCCATTCCGAGTTCCGCCCTGTGCCGCACGCCTCAGCTACACCTCTATCCCCATTTATTTGTTGCGGTTTGGCGGAGATGTCCCGAAGTTATCATGCTCGCTGAATTTGACTTAGCGCAGGGGGAGGGAAAATTTACATGCGGGCGTAATGCGGCGGCAGGCGGCAGGTTTGGTGGCCACCTTCTCCGCACAGGCGTCGATCATCTTGTAGCCGATGCTGGCGTCCTCGCCCATGATGGAATCAGCCCCCACCGCATTTGCGAAACAGTACGGGAATAAAGCATCTGCTCCAGCGTGGGTGCGTGATCGGCGTCGAGCATCGCTCCAGTCGCGCCCGCTACTGCGTCAGTTGGGTTGAATCCGCAGACGACGATAAGCCCGGCAGGGTGGGCGTGCAGCTTATCGAATCCGGGAAGTTCATTTGGGGTCGCGTGATCCCCCACGTGTTTGTGGATTCTCTGCACAATTAACAGACCCAACTTGACCTGCCCCTCGGCACCGAGTTCCGCTGGAAGACCTTCGGTGTGAACTCGACCGTGCTTGATTTCATCTGGCATGAGCGGCTGGCGTGGGATGCTCATTGCGATGGGGTGGTCGTCGTTAGACCGACCTCAGCACTCCGGATGCGGGAAGTTGCAATTATTGACGAATTTCACCAAGGGGATGCACACTGGCGGAATGGAAAATCAACGGCGCAAAGAGCTACTGCAACGAAGACAAGAGTTGATAAACATGCAGACTGGCTTGGAAGGCTCGGAAACCAGACGACAGGAAGCGGAAGACCGAGTGCAGATTGCCGAGATGGCGCAGCGCACACCCGGATTTCCCAAGCCGTTCCCCGCCGAAGTTGAGGCCGCAGAGCGCGATTTGAGAGAGGCGACGGACGAGTGCAACCGTATTAGCGCAGAACTGCGAGACATTGACGAGGCACTGGGGACTGGATATGGGATGACGGCACCGAGTTCCGGTGGAAGACCTTCGGCGTGACCATCGACTCCTCCCTGATTGAGTTCGTCCTGCACGAGCGACTGGCGCGGGATGCACATTGCAACGGGCGGTCAGACAGGAGGATAGCTGGCCAACATCTCCAATTTTGCTATGCTGTTGTGGCGTGGCTCTTCTAATTAAATTCTTTATGCTGGCAGTCAGCGCACTTTTTCCGCTGATCAACCCGCTGGGCTCTGCGTTGTTCTTCTTGGGGCTCGTCGGGGATGCCCCTCCGAAGGTCTATCGCGACCTAGCGCTGAGGATTGCAATCAACACAACGCTGTTTCTGGCGGCGGTAGAACTGGTGGGAACTGCAATCCTTTCATTCTTCGGCATCTCCCTTCCTGTCGTGCAGGTTTCCGGAGGGATAGTGATAGCCGCAATGGGCTGGGGGTTGCTAAATCAAGTGGAGCCCGAGCCTAATCTGAAGCAGGAGGAACTAGGCAATGCCAAGTTCGATGCCTTGCATCAAAAGGTTTTTTATCCGTTTACGTTTCCTATAACAGCCGGGCCCGGCACCATGGTCGTCATGCTCACTTTGAGCGCCCATGCCTCGGTCAAGGGCATACTCCCCAACGTCATGGCGCACGTCGGAATTCTGCTTGCTGTTGTGGTATTGAGCGGAAGTGTCTTTTTCAGCTACGCCTACGCTCCCCGGATCACTGCGCACATTTCTCCGCAGACCGCACACGGCATCCTGCGCGTGATTGCGTTTGTCCTGCTATGCATTGGCGTGCAGATCACTTGGAACGGCTTGGAAGCTCTCTTGAGTACGCTACTCAGGTCATAGTTGGAGCTTCGCACATGCTGAGGGAACCGAACCTCTTGCCTGAGTTCGTCCGGCACGAGCGGCTGGCGTGGGATGCACGAGCGTTCCGAGCGCCGGGATGGCGGGGTTATACGCCTCTTGTCGGACTGGAATTGAGATAATATGCGCGGCGGGAGAGCTTACGCCGGGTGCAAGTCTGCGATGCTTCTAAACGGGAACAATGCCGAGCGGTTCGCAAATCTAGCACTGGCGTGCGTACACCGGGAATACCCCAATAAAATCGCCCACGGCTTAAGTAGCGACGCCGACGTATTGCCGCCGAGGAAACTGACCCCGGCTTTCTATGGCTGCTATGACTGGCACTCGTCTGTGCATGGGCACTGGCTTTTGGCACGACTCGCACGAACATTTCCCGATGCTGGATTCACGCCCAGAGCACTTGAGTCGCTGAGACAAAGCCTGACGGCAGAGAACATCTTGCAGGAGGCCGAGTATTTGCGAGGTGAAGGACGGGTCGCGTTCGAACGTCCTTATGGCTTGGCGTGGCTGCTTCAACTCGGCGCGGAATTGCGGGAGTGGGATGCCCCCGAAGCGCAACACCTAGCCGCCAATTTGCAGCCTGTTGAGAATGTTGCTGTGGAGCGGCTGAGCAACTGGCTACCGAAGCTGCCGTATCCAGTGCGGTCGGGTGAGCATTCGCAAACCGCTTTTGCCCTCGGCTTAATGCTCGACTATGCACGCACTGCTGGGCTGGCCAATTTTTCCGAACTGCTGATAGTGAAAGCTCGGCGATTCTATTTCGATGATTTGGATTGTCCACTCGCATACGAGCCGTCCGGTGAGGATTTCCTGTCCCCGTGTCTGTCTGAGGCGGACGTGATGCGGCGTGTGCTTCCTTGCGCTGATTTTGCCGTGTGGCTGCGAAAGTTCATGCCCCACATCCCGGTCAGTGGGGACGGCGGCTGGTTGCAGCCAGAGGTGTCGCCTGACCCAAGTGATGGAAAACTGGCGCACTTGGACGGCTTGAACTTAAGTCGGGCTTGGATGCTAAACGGCATCGCTGCCGGATTGCCAAGCGGCGATGAACGGATTCCGGCAATCAACGCTGCCGCCGAAGCGCACAGATATGCGGGTCTGGCGGCGGTGACTGGCGAGCATTATGAAGGCGGGCATTGGCTCGGGAGCTTTGCTGTCTATCTGGTAACCGGACGCGGGATTCCAAGTCCCAATGAGTGATGCCGGGATCTGTGGGCATAACGAGGAGACGCAGGACGGCTGGCTGGCTCGGCTGGAGGGCTGGGTGATGCCAAGGCGGGCGGACGGGTGACAGCAGAGGTGGCTGGAGGGCTTGAGCGAGGTTTGGACGCCGTGAGCACGACCTACTCGATTACCTGCCCGCCAGTAACCCTGAAGGAATCGTCGTCCATCATGATAGGTTTAATCTTGGAATACAAATTGCCTGCCGCATTCACAGCAGCACGCGCTGCTTTACAGGCATGATGCGGAGAGCAGACAAGCGATGACGATCATTCGAGTTCTCACCCGGTATGAGCGGATTGGCGGCGAGGAGACGGTCAATCGGCTGGTGGAATCCTTCTACAGCCGGATGGATTCGCTGGCGGAGACCCAAGCGATCCGCGCCATGCACGGAGCCGATCTTGCGCCAACGAAAGCCGCCCTCAAACAATATCTGACCGAGTGGCTAGGCGGGCCTAAACTCTATTCAGCGGAGAAAGGTTCCGCAAAATTGCGCAAACGTCATATGCATGTCGCAATCGGAGAAGCCGAGCGCGATGCTTGGCTACTGTGCATGCGAGTGACGATGAATGAGCTCATCACAGACGCGCAGGCACGCCATGAGATTTATCTGGCCATCGAGGAGCTCGCCGACTGGATGCGCAACACGGCTGGCAATCCCCACGATACCAGCGGCAGCCACCCCTAATCGGCTCTTCGACAACGTCTCCTGCTTCAGGCGAAAATGCACCATGAAAATCTTCATAGTGAACAGTTCACAGGTTTCGGCATTCCCGACTTCATCGAGCAGTTCGATGGTGTCTTTCTTCGACGCTGCGCTGACGGCAGAGAAGTCACCGTTTTGCCAGCGGCAGATGAATAGCGGCATATTTCACGCTCCGACTGCGATTATAGGCGGGGGCGGGGCGCTGGTCGTGGCGGAAGGATGTCAAGGTGGCACCAGAGGTGGAGGGGAAGGGAAGAGCTTCCGAGATTGACTCCGAGGTGCCAGTTTCGGCCCCTAAAAAATGTACTGTTTTTGTACTGCCAACTCACGATTTGAGCGATTTTTAGCGTTTTTAACGGAAGTTGGTGACCCGGTTAAAAATCTCCGAAGCTATTGATTTTCCTTGTATTTCAAGGGAAAATCGCTACGATTCATCTTGCGGTTGGACCAGAGCACCTACGCCAAAATCTCTGACAAAATCATCGCTCATGCTGCCAAACCGGCCACCACCGCCACTGCTGCCAAACCCGATGCGGGAGCCACCAAAGCCAAGTAGCGCATCCCCGCTCAAACACTCTCTTCTGCTTGAGCGGGGGGCACTCTACTCGCAATTAAGCCGCGTCCGCCTTATCTTCATCCGTTGATTCTGGTTGCCCGGAGTCGTTCGCCTGCACATCCGATGGCACATCGGCTTGGGCTTGGTCTACAGCCTGCCCGGAAGGTGCCGCAGCCTCCTCCGAACGCTTTCCGCTTTCAGAGTTGGACAATCCGAGCTTTTCCATTGCGCTGTTCTTGAGTTTCTCCTTCATGTCCTCAGGAACTTCGTCAGCGAGCTTCTTCAGAGAGTTCATATCAAACATACTTTTGTCCTCAACATTTGCTTGGAATTAAAGTTTCGTTCTGGGTTTTGAAACGCGGGTGAAGATTTACTCTGCTTTACTTCCAGATTCGTCTGAAAATGTTTAACGACAATACGATTCGCTCGAAGCCTTTTGAGATGCCCATCCCAACCTGACAACACTTGATTCTCGTGCAGGCTGCTGCCATCGTCATGGGACTTCGTCTGGCGCGTGACCCGAGGGCGGGCTGTCAGACCGAGCGTGTGGTCAACACCGTCGAGGATGGCATCTGGTTGGCCTCAGATTTTATGACAAAGCTCTCCCGAGCTTCGGGCAGGGGAATATCGGTTTCAAGTGGCGAGATTGGAATACCCATTGCGATGGCGGATGGCCTTAGATTCTGGTCCGCATCATTCAAAGTCCACCTGAGCTGGGTGCATTCGCACTCCTCGCCTTGTGCGTCTCGGGTATTTCCGCGTCGCCTGCAAGATAGACGGTCTGCGATGGATATGCGAGCGAGCTTCCGCAGTCTTCAACAATGTCCATTACGCCCAGAAGCAGAGTTTCGCGCACGGCGGTGAATTCATCGTAGTCACGGGTCAGCACGTAGGCTTGCATCTCGAGTTGGAGCGCGCTGTCGGCGAGTCTTGCCAGGCGTATCCATGCCGATGCGCTTTCGACGCGCGCATGATCGCGCAGCATCGCTCCCACGCGCGCGAGCACCTGTTCCAGTTGTTCGCGCTTTGTTTCACAGCTTAGGCCGATTTTGCAGAAGACGCGCATCTTATCGCGCGCGCTGAGGTTCTCGACATTGGCGGTAGCGAGCGAGCCGTTCGGTACCGAGATAAGTCCGCGCTCGTCGGTACGGATGCGAGTGGAGCGAAGACCGATGTCTTCTACCGTGCCGATGGTTTCGCCAACGCGGCAGAGATCGCCGACGCGCATCACCCGGTCGGTGAGAATGCTGATTCCGCCGAAGAGATTCTCTATGGTTTTCTGCGCGGCCAATGCGACGGCGATGCCGCCGATTCCGAGCCCAGCCAGCGCCGTCGAAAGATTGAAGCCCGCCAAATAGAGGATGCTGAACATCGCCGCGGTGACAATGCCGACCTTCGTCATGCGATGCAACAGAAGCGTCAGCGAGAGCCTGCCGCGATCTTCAGGAGCGGTGATGCGGCGGCGCATGCGGCGAGTCCATACGGTGACAAAATCCCACAGAAGCCAAGCCACCGCGAACAGCAGCGCGGTGCCCTGCACCTTGAGGTAGTACTCGCGAAAGAGCAAGGGCACGGTGATCATGCGCATGCCAATGGCGTGCGCGGCGGCCGTGGCAAACAGCAGCACGGGGCCGCGAATGTTCGTCCAGACTTCCGACTGCGCGGCATGATGATGGAGGCGGGCCAGCAACCATGCGGGCGCGCCCACTATAGCTACAACGGCAGCTCCAGCCAGCAGCGCAACTGGGATCAGCAACAGGAAGGCCAACCAGACCCAGAGCGGAATCGAAAGAATACTGTGGCGCACCAGGATGCGCGGCAAGCGTTGCTCCAACTCATGCGAGCGCGCATCGTTGGCGAGGTCTTCGGTTTTGCTCAGCGTTTCCCAACTGATGAGCCAGAGATGACCGCTGTTGCCGTCAGCCACGCGCACCACCAGCAGCGGCAATTCCTTGCCATTCAGGGTGAACTCGCCGACGCGCTGATGATTGGACTCAAGCTGCGGATCATAGGTGAGCTCGGGACTATTTGTGATGGAGCCGAGGCGACCCAAGTAAGCGTGGTTGAGCAGGGCTTTCAGATCGCGCACGACGCGCTCGGAGTCGATCTCACTTTCCTGGCGGGGAAGTTGGAGATACTCGGCCGCGCGTTCAGTGTCGCCTTCTTGCGCCGCCTTCATAAAGCCAATGAGCGTGCCGCGCGGTGTGTCGCGGCCCAGCGGGTCGGCATTCCCTGCCGCCGTCTGCGGAGCAGCATCGCCGGAAGAAAGCGCCTTGAACACAGATTGAGCCAACAGCGGGGCGCATAACAGACTCAGCAGCAACAGCAGACGAAAACTCGCTTTAACGACACGCATAGTCTCAGAGTACCTCTTTGCGCGCCGCTGCGGCTAACCTAACCGTTCGTAAGCTATGAATACTTCGCGTTGCTCGGCCGTACAGCTCACCGGAGCAGCTCCAATGCAACACAGGTTTGATTGATTCTCTCGCGGTCTGAATCGGTTACGCGCACAAACTCCAAGCCGTACTGATAATGTTGGCGCCACCGAATGACGGCTTCCAGCTGCACGATCGCAGACGTGTAGGGCAGCCCAAACTCCAGCGCAAGAATGTCTCCGACCTGCAACTCCGATGCAATCACCGCCCTGATGCCATCGCGACACAGATCAATGATGCGGCCTTGAATAATACGGCTTCGATTCCTCGTGTGGCGTGCAACCAGGCTCATGTCAAGATCAAATCGTGTCAATCGCCGCGGATCAGGCTGATCACCTGCCTGAATCGAGCTTGATAGCGCTCCCTCAGTCTCCCGAGCCATGACAAGTTCCTTTTCGTGCCTATACCAATAGCTCAGGCACCTCTAGAACACCTTGATGAAAGGTCCGGGCGAATGCGTCAACGACCTCTGGATCAAAGTCGCTCCCCGACTTGTTAACAATGTAGTCCCTTGCCTCGAAGGTGGGCATTGCCTTGCGGTACGGGCGGTCACTGGTGAGTGCATCGTAGACATCGGCCACCGCGATGATCCGCGCCCCCAAAGGAATTTCGTTTCCGGATGGTTGAAGGCCTTCCGAGCCGTTGAATTTGTCATGATGCGCCAGAATGATCGGCACGACACGTCGCAGCGAACCCTTGGCCAGGTCTATCAGCTCCCCACCCCGGTTCACGTGTTGCGACATCTCGTCACGCTCATCTTCAGTAAGCTTGGTGCTCTTGTAGAGAACCTGGCGACTGATTTCAAGCTTGCCGATGTCGTGGAGCAAAGCGGCAGTCCGAACATCCTCGACGAAGTCCGCTGGGGCTCCCATATCGTGCGCGATCTGAGTCGCATAGATGGACACGCGGTAGGAATGATTTTGGGTGTAGTTGTCCTTGGAAACGAAATGGCACAAGATCATCAGCACGCCATCGTAGGTTTCTCGAAGTTCACCCAATTGTCTGGATTTGTGTTCATGCAGCGTGCCCATTCCGTAGGCGGTGATCACCAGTATGCCTGCCCAGATGGCGAAATCCAGCCATTTCTGAAGCAGGCCCTCGTGTGGGTGAAGAATGAATGGATTGAGTTGCAGAACCAGCAGAACAATTAAGATGCTAGCCACAGCGGTCATTACCGCATGACGCCGGCCATAAAAATAGGCTGAAAATAGCACGGGCAGTCCATAGAAGCCCAGAAGCACGCGATGAGAAGCCAATACAAAGTTGAGCATCGCGGCGATCGCAAACATGGACAACAGAAGCCACAATTCCTTGTTAACGTCAAGAACCTTTCTGAGCGTCATCAAGCGTGTCCCCCTATTCTTTGTGCTCAGAGTACAAGAGTACATGTACTCTTCTTTAACAAATACGTGAGACGACCATATCGAACGTAACGCTCCGAGACGTTACTTTCATCGTTGGTTGTGCGAAATGAAGCAGGTTCGTGGGGTTGACCGAGGAGCGGTTGAAATCTCTCAGCTTCGGACTTAGAATCCGCACGGCGGACTTCAAGTGCTGAAGGGGTGCGGTTTTGATGGTGAAAGTCCCCGGAGGTTTTTATGACAGAGGCGAGAAATCCTTGGAGTGACTGGTTCAACTACGTGTTCACCTACTTTCCTACGACGAACTGGCAGCATGCTTTCAGTCCAACCATCAACTTCGGTGGCAATATCGAGGATGCGCCGGTTGAGCAGCACGTCGTGGACAGCGTCGGCAGTTATGGTTTTCAGTTGAACCGGGTTCTAGATTTGCTCTCGGTCATCGTCGCTCATCCAACGCTCAGTGGGCTGTCCGAGGAAGAGGAGCAGAAGGTCGGAGCGTTCGAGGAATTGGCACAGGCCGCTGATGTTGCCGCGAAGGAATTCCAGGGCCAGATCACGGAGAGAGGCGTCGAAAGATTAATTACAGGCATGCGTTCTCTTCAGGAGGCGGACCCGGATCTTTACGAGAAACTCAAGGATCAAATCCTCAAGAGCTTTGAGCCCGTTCCCGCAAAGTAGACACCATGGGGCGGTATCGCCATCAGTGTGAGTATTTCACCGAGCATCCGTACGGTCGGCTTGCCGTCACAGCCACTGGCTTGCCTGCCATCGACTCCTCAAGCGCAGCACTCACGTAATTCGTCGCCCCGGCGATATCAGACTGTTCGGGGGTGGGCTTGTCATCAATCGCGCCCTGGTAGATCAATCGGCCTTGCGGATTGATCACGAACATGTGGGGCGTTGTCTTGGCACCGTACAGATGTCCGAGATCACCGTTGGGATCGAGTAGCGCCGCCGTTGGAACTGCTCCCATACGCTTGAGGTAATCGTTTTCCTGCGCTGCGGTCACGTAGCCTTGCTCGCCTGGTGCCGAGGAGATTACCGTGAACCAGGCTACTCCTTTGCCCGTCCAAAGCTTCTGCAACTTCTGCATGTTTCCGCTGTCGTAATGCTTCTTCGTATACGGACATCCTTGGTTATGCCATTCCAAGACAACGTACTTGCCCTTGTACTGAGCAAGGCTGTGCTGGCGGCCATTGGAATCGGCCGCAGTGAAGTTGGGTGCTGCTTCGCCGACTTGGACGGCGGCAACAACGGGCAACACGAGCAGGAGCGCGAGCACGAGCGCGAGCTTTGTTTTCATTTCTGACGACTCCCTTGTTGAGTGGTCGAACTGTGAATCGGTGCATCGAAAAGGTACGCATCCCGTCCATTCAGGATGAGCACTCCCCGCAGATGCTGGGGCTCTTGACCGAGATATTCTGATTTCTTTAGCGTCAGGTTGACGTTGCCAGCCCGATTTGCCAACTCCTGCGGTGCTCCGTTGTCGATCTGTGCTTCCTCACTCGGGAAGAATTCAGCCCGCGTGATCGGCTCGCTTGAAACCAGCGTCAACCGGAAGTGATGCTTCGAGATTGCCGCCTCAACTCGGTAGCTGGCGGGCAGCGGCCTAGGGAGACGTTCTGCGGCAGACTGGAGCAATTGCTGCGCCGAGGGATTGATGCTCGGGGCGCTGGCAATACGAACGGGTGCTTCTACGTGCGTGCTTTCCGGAACACAGATGTCGTGGCAGACCAGCCAGCGCACCTGGCCGCCCACGGTGATCGTGCCGGGCTGCATCGTTGCCGGAACTCGCAGCGAGGAGAGCAGCACCGTCGTGCCTTGATAGCCGTAGTCTGTTCCCGCGGTTGTCGTCAGTCGCATTGGCGTTGGCCATTCCAGCGCCCCGGCCGTCATCTCTGCCGGAAGTTGCCACTCCATTCGGGGTGGCTCGCCCGAGTCCCCGGGATTCTGCCAGTAGATGTGCCATCCGCCGTCGGTGACAAACTGAATCCCAACATGCACATTTGAACCCGGTGTGACCGCCGACTGCTCAACGACCAGAGAAACTCTTGAATGCGCTTGCTGCGGTGGGGCTGAACGTGCGCACCCAGAGACGAGCACAAGGAGACACACGCAGCTAGCCAGCAATCGAGCCATAGAGCTAGGAGGATTATATTCCCCGGCTCTGCCTGGTCGTTGCCGGTCCACACCGGACGCTGAAAAGCCCGCCTTACCTCCTCGTGCATATTGCAGAGCGTGGTGAATCGTTGCGTAGTTACGGTAGTAATTTGCGACTTTTGTTGAATAGAAGCAGAATGCTTTTCACAGGGTACTCTGGTTTGCAGCCAGCTTAAGACAACAGCAAAAATCAGTCAGTCAAAGGTGCGTTTAGAACAAACGCGCTACGGTGGGAAATTCTTTGTTTCGGTGGCGGAGTGACCGGGGGCTATCAGTGGGAAGTTTTGTATCCTCGCACGAGATCAGGCAGAATTCAGCGTCGCGGAATGGTGAGAGTGCTTGGACTTTTCAGCTGGAACAGTTTGTAAAGCGCGGTTTTGATATTGTCTTCTCTCTGCTCGCGTTGATCTTTATCTCCCCCGTCCTGCTGATGATCGCCATCTTGGTCAAGCTGGATTCCGCAGGCCCGGTTCTTTATATCTCCGAGCGGGTTGGTAGGAACGGAGAGCGCTTCCGTTTCTTGAAATTCAGGACAATGGTGAAGGACGCGGACTCTTTGCGCGGTGCGTTGCTGCACCTGAACGAACGGCAGGGAATCCTATTCAAAATGTCGCAGGATCCGCGCGTGACGCGACTGGGAAAACGTTTGCGGCAATATAGTTTGGATGAACTGCCTCAATTTTTCAGTGTGCTGGCGGGGCACATGAGCGTAATTGGGCCACGCCCGTGCCTACCCAGCGAGTATGCGCTCTGCACAAAAGAGCAACGCCGCCGCGTGGAAGCCGTGCCGGGAATCACCGGGTTATGGCAGGTAGAGGCGCGCACCGATCCTTCCATGGAAAAGTATTTCGCACTGGATATTCACTATGTTGAGCATTGGAGTCTTTGGCTCGATTTGAAGATTTTGCTGAAGACTGTAGTCGTGGTGTTCGCCGGAACAGGTGAGTAGAAGACTCACCCGGCGCGCGACCGTCGCTCCTTCACCCTTCGCCAAACCGCAGTCTCGCTCTCAGTCTCGCAATAACTTCTCCGCAGGATGCCACTTCATTGGGCAGGCGGCGAATGTTCGGAGACGGCAGTTCTTAGAAGGTAAAGGTCGCTGCGAGAAAGATGCTTCGGTTGCCGGCCGTGGAAGGTCCAAAAAAGCCACCTGCGAGCGATTGCGACTTTCCGAAAAATGGAGAGGTGATGACACCGTTCGGTGTGCCAAGGTTCTCGTGGTTGAAGATGTTCTGACCGAAGACGGCGAAGGTCAAGTTGTATCGGTGCGGCGTTGTTATATTCATGTTCCCACGTCCGCCTTGATTGCCGCTCAACCCGCGTCCGCCAAGTCCGCCGCCGCGCGGGCCGCCCCTCGGTCCACCACTCTCACCGCCCCCGCCTTTGATCAGCGGGCCGAATCCAAATACTTTGCTGATGCGCAGGTTAAGGCTCACATTGCTCGGCCCGGTGGCGAGATTGTAAGGGAATGATCTTCTCGACAGCGCCAGTAGGGCTGGCAAGCGGATCGGGATCGAGACAGCCATAGGGCGTTGAGACGGCGTTTGCCTGGCCGCAACTGGCCGCGAACGTCGGGCGCGCGTTGAACTGATTATTGCCTGTCAGATCTTTGCCCGTGGTGATGTTGTACGGAGTCCCGGAGTTGACGGACAGAAATGGCGCAAACGATAGCTGCCACGGCGCGATAATGTTGCCCAGGATGACCAAACGATGATGCACGTCGAAGCTGGCGCGGCCATAGTCGAGGCCAGGATGACTTGCGACCGATGGTGTGTAACTTACGCCGTTGGTGTCCCCTCTGGCGTTGTTGTAGGTGTAGAAGCTGAAGATGCTGAAGCGCGAGTAGCGGGCCGTGATCGAAGCGATGATCTGGTTCTGCCGGTAGACCCCGCCCGATTGAAATTGCATGTTGTTTTCCGAAGGCGCGGAAATGGGAAACGTCGGGTAGGTGTTGGACAGAATGTTATCCTCTGGAAAATTACCCGCCGCACTGACATTGTCGGTCAGGTACATGTGAACACCTCGGCTATACAAGTACGTTACGTTGCCGGTCATTACTTTGCTCAACTGCCGGTCGATGCCAACCGCGGCCTGCATATCGTTGGCGGCGTGGAAATGCGGGGCAACAGAGTAACCCGTAGGAGCCGCGGCGCTGCTAGAGGAAGAGAAGTCCGTAATTGGCTGATTGGGATTATAAAAGCTTGGATTGACGACGGTGAAGCCGCTGCTGATTCGGTATTTCGGTTCGAACCAAGCGGCACAAAGTTGTTGTGAATGGCCTGGATGATATAGGGCGTGCCCTGGGTGGATCCGAAGCTGTTGGGCACCGTGAATCGCTGATAGAACCATCCGTAGCCCGCGCGCAGCACGGTCTTGGGCGGCTGTTTCCCGTTGTCTTGCCGAGGGCGTAGGCCAACGTCAAGCGTGGCGCCCAGTCGTCTTTATCGTTGATCCGGTTTTGCGACTCCCAACGCACTCCGTAGCTGAAGGTAAAGCGCGGGCTCAGCTTCCAGTCGTCCTGATAGAAGAGCGCGGCATCGAAGAGGATCGCGCGCGCCACGTACTTGTTGATGAGAGTAACGGTGTATTGCTGCGGCGTGCGCGCCAGATAATTCGCCGCCGTATCGAAAATGTAAGCGCTGTTCGCAGCCAGCGTCGGTGTAGTTCGCATCGCGATACGCGCGCAGGCGCGTGCCGAAATTCAGCGAGTGTTTACCCGCGGAGCCGGACGAAATAGTTCTGCAACTCGTAGTCGTCCTGATGGTCCTCCACGGTGCCGGAGTTGCTGCCGCCATTGACTAAACGCGCCCTGCACCGTCACCGATGGCAGACCGGATAGCGGAAATTGCTGGTTGCGAATGCGGCGGTACTGGAATCGTATGTCGTCGACCAGGTTCTTGCTCAGCACCAGGCTGTCGCTCACCTGAAGCGTATTTTCCAGGCTGTGTGTGTCGTAGGCCTGCTCGGGCAGAGTGAGCGCGCTGAGGCCGGCATTGGTCTGCACGGCGCGAAAGAATTCATCGCGAATGGTAAGCGTGTTCGACGTTGCCAAGTTTAATGTCGAAGCGCGGGCTGATGTCGATGCGCGAACTCGGATTGCCGATCGCTTCGTTCAGGGTTTCGGATGTGTCCGCTGGATTGACCGCGTCCACAATGCTCTCGTTCTGGTTGTTGCGGACAAAGCTGCTGAGGAAGTAGGAACTGCTCTTGGTAAGCGGGCCGCCAACGCTCGCGTTGAAGTTATAGGAGTAGTAGCTGGGTTCCTGGAGCCGAGGCTCTCCCGGTTTGAGATTTGCGTTCAGGATAGGATTCTGCGAGTTGAAGACCGAGTCATTGCCGCGAGATTCGATCTGCCCGTGCAGTTTGTCGGTGCCTGGCTTGGTGAATATCTCGATGCGTCCATAGCCGAGGCGGTCGAACTCTGCGGAAAACGGATTCTGATTGATGCGGATTTCGCGAATCGAGGATTTCGGCGGAATCTGACCGCCGGTGAAGCCGTCGATATAGATTTCACCGCCGTTCGGACCCGCCGCCGGACCGGCCAGCGCCTGCAACTCACTTTGCAGTTCGTCGGGGTCGTCGGAAAGCGCATCCAGATCCTCGCCCTTGATGATGATGGCGTTCGCATTGTTTTCCGGACTGGTATCCACCGTCATGGTCTCCTCGTTCACCTCCACCTCTTGCTGCTCCACCTGAATTTGGAGTTTGACGTCGAACTGTTTATTCTGACCGGCAGCAAGGGGAACTGTCGTCGCTGCCGACGAAGCAAAGCCTTGCGCGCTTGCGATCACGATGTAAGTTCCGGGTGCCAGATTGCGCACCTGATAGAGGCCGGCCGCGTCCGAAGTCGCGGTTGTGACGGCGTGCCCGTCTGGCGTCGTGATATTGACGGTGGCTTTTGGAATTACAGCGCCCGTGGGATCGGCAACCGTGCCGTGTATGGCGCCGCTATTTGTTTGTGCGAATGCCGTAGGTGCACATGCGAAAACCGAGACGGCGAGCAGGAAACCGAGATAGCGAAGAATATTTGTATACCTCACGGTTGCTTTCCGGCCAAATTCGAAAGGCCCCATTGCGAATCATGCCTCTCTGTCATCGGCAGCACTCAATTCAGGGCCACGGTGTTGTTTGATGGCAGCGGCGGTGCTTTTGTTCGCCTCAAAGTTCGCCGATATTCGAACTCGCTCCTGAGTTCGCGCCGCGAACTGCCGCCTCAGCCTTTCAGTGTTGCCAGTTTGCCCGATCTCACCTCGTGTTCCTGCCGCGCGGCCGTGCTTGCATCGATGCCGGCGGCTTCTAATCCTGAGCTGCGCACCGCGGTTGTGTGTTGTGCTCGGTAGCGGCCTTGCCCACCTGTTATCCTATTGGGAGTTTCACCATATTACCCAAGGGGAAGCCGGATCAGACCGCAGTGGGATTGCCCGCTTCCGACCCTGTTGTTGAGGAAATCATGGCCGCATTGATCGATGCCATCGACGTAAAGCGCAAGATGTTCTTTGAAATCGAAAACACCCCGTTCCTCTGTCTGGAAGCGGAGGTTTCCTCCCCTACCGCAAGAGGTGGCCAGACCTTGGTTCGCCTGAAGATGCGCAACCTCCTCACCCGCGCGGTCTTTGACAAGACATTCAAGGCCAGTGAGAAGTTTAAGGAGCCGGACCTCGAGAAGGTTCAGGCATCCTACTTATACACCGACGGACATGGTTCCCACTTCCTGGACCAGGAGAGCTTCGAGACCCTTGCTCTCTCCGTTGAGATGATTGGCGATGCTCTGGACTTCCTCGTCGAAGGAGCCATCATCGAATTGCATAAGTACAATGGCAATCCGATCGGATTACAACTGCCTGCCCACGTAGAACTAGCAGTGGCGTACACCGAACCCGGGGTCCGAGGCGACTCTTCGAGCGGTAGCGTAACCAAGCCCGCCAAGCTGGAAACTGGCATCGAGATCCGCGTTCCCCTCTTCATCAAAGAAGGTGAAAAGGTCAAGGTGGCTACCGAGACGCGCGAGTTCGTAGGGCGGGCCTGATCGTTGCTAAATATGAATATGCTTCATCTGACCATGCTTCCTCTCAATGTGATATCGCTGATCACCTCGATTGCGGGTGCGATTGCGGTCATGGTTTGGCGCGTTCGGGAATCGCGTACCGCAGTCTCGGCGAAGAAGATCATCATCCCGCCCTTAGGAATGGCGACGGGATTCTGCATGTTTGTAGTGCCCGCGTTTCGGGTTCCATGGAGTTGGGCGGCCATAGCGTTTCTGGCCGGGGCGGTTGGGCTGGCGTATCCATTGCTGCGAACTTCGCGCCTGGTACGCGAAGGTGAAACCGTGATGGCACAGCGCTCGCACGCCTTCTTCGCCGTGATTATACTGCTCGCCGGAATTCGCGTGGCGGCGCGCAGTTATCTCGACACGGTGCTCACCGTGCAGCAGACGGCGGCGCTGTTTTTCATTCTGGCGTTCGGAATGATCCTGCGTTGGCGGACGCAGATGTTCTTTCAATATCGCGCGCTCGTCAACTCGCCCCGCGTGCTGAACTCACGCTAGCGGCGGGCGATCAACGCGCATTTCGATCGAATGGAACATGCGTCCTCCGAATCATGTTAGCGGATTAGCATCTCACTATTCTTATGGAAAGATTTCAGATTTGGGCGCAGCCGTGGTGGGTCAACCTCCTGTTTCTTGTACCAACCCTTTCGTATATCTTCTGGCGGCGAAAGGGACTGCTGCTTGGCTTCCAAAAGCTTTTGACGCTGGTATTGTTCGGCGCATCTTTCGGCTTCGTGGAAGCTGCCGTAGTGGTTTACCTGGGTGCGGCTGCGGGCGTAGTTGGTCATAACAGCGGCACAATCTCTCAACTGCAGCCCTCGTCAGCAACCTATCAGCAAGCAGTATCGTCGGTTGCTCAAATCCCCCAAAGCCTACGCACGATTGAGGTGTTTCGGGAGGCTGCAACGATGATCATGCTGGGCAGTGTCGCACTGCTTGCGGGTGCCGGAGCTAAGGAGCGTTGGGGTTCTTTCCTATGGACATTTGCCGCGTGGGACATAACCTACTACGCAGGACTATGGGCGACACTACGATGGCCGTCTTCACTCAAAGACTACGACGTGCTTTTTCTGATTCCAGTGCCTTGGGTCGCACAGGTATGGTTTCCAGTGCTGGTGAGTACCCTAACCATGCTAGCGGTCATCCTTTCCCGAAGAGGAGAAGGCAGCCTGCACTGAACCACGACTCAATGAGCCAATCTCCTATATTCCCGTTCACTGATAACTCCCGAGACCCCTCCGTTCGCGGCTTCCTTCACATTCCAGCAAGTCCTTCCGGCGATGCCCTCGTCCTCACCCATGGTGCGGGAGCAAACTGCGAATCTCCGCTTCTCGTGGCATTGGCGACCGCCCTCTGTGAATCCAGCCTGACCGTCCTTCGCTGTGACCTCCCATTCCGCCAGTTGCATCCACACGGCCCGCCGCCACGCGGCAGCGCCGAGCATGATCGAGAAGGACTGTGGCGTGCGGTTGAGGTACTACGGCAGAAAGTTTCCGGTCGTGTTTTCTTGGGCGGGCATTCCTACGGAGGACGCCAAGCGACAATGCTGGCGGCTGCGGAGCCGGGGCTGGTCGATGGGCTTTTGCTACTCTCATATCCGCTTCACCCACCCAAGAAACCGCAGGAGCAACGAACCGATCACTTTCCAAACCTCAGGACACCTGCACTGTTCGTGCATGGCAGTCGAGACGGATTTGGTTCGATAGAGGAACTGACGGCAGCATTGAAGCTGATTCCAGTGCGGACGGAGTTGATGCTTGTTAAGGGTTCCGGACACGAGTTGGTTTCGGCGCGGACGGTGCAGGATGTGACGACAGTTGTGGAGACGGCGTTCTGGCGGTTCGTCACGGAATAGTAGAAGATTTTTAGATGTTCACCGAGCTGATTCAAAGCGCAACGAAGAAGCGCAGCGCGAGCTTCGCTACCACGCTTCGCCACTTAGGTGCGTTCGGTCTGTTCTCCTTGGCCATACTGGACAGTCTGCCGTTCCCAACATTCGGTGGCCCAGACATTCTGATTGCCATCCTCGCCGCTCGTCACCATGACCCATGGTATGAGTATGCAGCCGCTACGACGGCGGGTTCGTTGATAGGAGCCTCCATCACCTTCAGGCTGGCACGCCACGCAGGTCTCCAATATCTGAACAAACATTTCGGAAGCGGTCGTGTACCACGCCTGTTGAAGCTGTTTGAGAGGTGGGGCACCGGGGCTCTGGCCATCTCCACTGCCGTGCCTTTCCCGACCCCCACCAGCTTCCTGTTCGCAGCCGCGGGAGCTTCTGAGTACCCGGTGAAGAAGTTTCTCATCGTGGTCGCACTTTGCCGGGCGGTGCGCTACTCTTTCATCGCCATCCTTGCCGACCATTATGGACGGCACGTTGTTCGTGCCGTGCGCAATCCCGGCCAATATTGGGGCTGGCTGTTGCTCTTCGCCGTCATCATTGGAGGCATAGTCGCCAGCGGAATTGTAATAAACAAGCGACTGGAAACCCCCTCCGCCGTCGATTGAAAAAGAGTAGGGACGTTCTCATCAAGCGGAGGTCAGACGAGGTGGGTGAGCAATCTCAATGAATAACTTTATGAAGTGTCATGGAGAGTAGTACCTGAGTGTCAGCGTATTGCAAAGAGTTTCCGCCGCGAGGTTTGTACGTGCAACATTCCAGCATTGCCACGCTAAATGCTGAGCCGTATTGACCATCTTTTGGCGTTCCAAGAGTAGATGATGATGTCAGCGGGATTCTATGGATGTGAGTCTCGCACCAAGGGAAAACTTCATTCACCGTGGATAGCGATTTCTCAGTTCACTCCCTCTGACCGCCTCCCTTGTTGTCCCGGCTGCCCAGATGGCCGCCGTCAGCTCGCAGACACCTTAACAAGAAAAGTACAAATTATGAGGAAACTTGAAATGATGAAGAACATTCGACCGGATAGAGCCATGTCCATAAAGCCCGTAATTATTGGTGCTATCGCAGCCTCGCTTTTTGCATTTGCCGGGAGCGCCTACGCGGCAGCACCGGGGCCAGCTCCGGTAGACCTCGGCGCGGCGGGCAATTTTGTAATTCTGTCAAAAACAGGAATTACAGATGTTCCAACTTCCAAGGTTACTGGAAATGTCGGGACGAGCCCCATCACCGGTGCCGCTGATTTGTTAAAGTGTACAGAAGTGACGGGCACGGTTTACTCGGACGATGCTGCTGGCCCGCAGCCATGTAACGTGATCTCCCCATCCAAACTAACTGCCGGTGTGCTCGACATGCAAGAGGCATACACCGACGCCGCTGGACGAACCAAGCCCGATTTTACCGAACTGGGCGCTGGAAATATTGGCGGGAAGACACTCGTCCCCGGCCTCTACAAGTGGGGCACCAGTGTAGAAATACCGACGAGTGTCACTCTGTCCGGTGGTGCGGATGATGTCTGGATTTTCCAGATAGCGGGCAATCTCAACGTGAGTAACGGTGTCGCTGTCCACCTGAGTGGTGGCGCACAGACCAAGAATATCTTCTGGCAGGTCGCCGGACTGGCGACCCTTGGAACGACCTCACAGTTTGAAGGAATCCTACTGTCTAAGACCTTGATCGCCGTGCAGACTGGTGCATCCGTGAACGGCAGGCTGTACGCGCAGACTGCGGTTACGTTGCAGATGAATGTCGTTACGCAGCCTGTCGTTGCGCGGCATGAATAAATTTAAGAGGTCTTTCTGTAAGTTCCATGAGTAGTATCAAAGAGTGGCAAAGAAGCAGTGATTGCCATATTGCCGCAAGCCAGTTTCTTCGGTGAGGGCTGACTGGTGGGACAACCCGTCCCTATGGCCACGGCCAGCGCCGACCAGAAGAGCACGATTCTCCGCTTGGAACGGCGAGCTCATTACTGACACCACCCGGCTGTCCGAGGCCTAGCCTGATGGCAATAGCCTCGGACATGCAACAGGGCACATCGCCGCTCACCAACTTGTCGAATTGCACGCTATCCGCCGCGTGATCCAGCTTGGTCTTGCACAAAAAAAGGCCAGCCGGAGACCGACTGACCTTGAGGTTTGTGCGACGAGAGAGACTACTGCAAGCCCTTCACATAAGCTGCAACAGTCTTGATCTGATCGTCGGTGAGTCCGGCAAACCTTGCGGCATGAGGACCTTTCTTGCCGCCGTTGGTCAGAACATCAGTAACGTCCTTGCCCTTGATGGATGGCCCCATCTTGCCTTCGCCATTTGCGCCGTGGCAGGCTGCGCACTTCTTGAAAAGAGTTGCGCCATCCTGAGCCATCAGCATTCCGGTGCTCAGTGCGAGCATTGAGGTAATCGCGATAAAGCGTTTCATCGATTGGGTCTCCTTGTTTGCACGTGCTTGCCGGGTAACCCCGGCTGCTGGCTCAGAAACAGATCGAGTCGAATTTCGATCTGAACGTGGGGAGCCGGCTTTTGTATCTCCACGAAAAGAGTTTTAACTTAACTCAGCCAAGAGTCGTGTGGCCACGTACGCCGCTTCGCTGAATGCTATTTCCCCCGCCTGTGCCAAGCTTCTAACAGCACGTTCTTTTTTCAGCGAGATTGCACTGATTGAACTCAAGATGAACATAAAAGTTTCGGACGAGTGCTAAGACTGAGCCATTCTCCACTCAGCGAATTTTTTGTCATCATTCTTACTGATGGGGTTCAGTCGCGAATTCATGAGCCCCTCGCAACTTTTCCAATCGCTCGGGTTTCTACTCAATGTGCATGGAGGTAAGGACGATGATGAAGAAAGCGATGATCGCAGTTGTGGCTCTGATGTTCGCGGCGGTGCTGGCCGCTCCTTCCAAGGCAAGCGCGCAGGTGGTGTTCCGGGTGGGTGTTGGCCCGGTCGCCGTGGTCGCACCCGCACCTGTTGTGATAGCTCCCGCGCCGTACGTGGCGTACGCGCCGGACTATGTTTATCCGCGTGTTGTATATCCGGGGAATGTTGTGGTTGGTCTGGGGTACGCGAGACCGTATGCCTACCGATATGGTGGACGGCGTGGATACGGTTGGCGGCGTTAAGACGTCCGCGATATCTTTCCTGAGCCCCTCAGTTACGCGGACTGAGGGGCTTTACTTTTTCTTGAACTGATCATCAACTTCAACCTGATATCCGGTGGCGAGATTGTTCGCTTCGTTTGCCATGCCCACAACCGCCATCAGTTCCGTGAACATTGCGTTCGTCATGCCCTTCTTTTGGGCTGAGGCGGTATGGGTTGCGATGCAATACCCACAGTTGTTCGTAACGCTCACGGCTATGTAGATCAGTTCCTTGGTGAGCGCATCGAGCGCACCCGGTGCCATCACCTGCTTGATGCTCTCCCATGTACGCTTCAGAGTGATAGGATCGTGGGCGATGGCCTTCCAGAAATTGTTTACCCGGTCAATTTTGCGGGTGGCCATGATGTCATCGTAAACGGCGCGAACTTCAGGACTTGCGTCCTCGTATTCAATCAGCCCGAACGTCGCCATGAGGTCTCCTTCCACAGCACTGCAGAGTAATCTCCTGCTCATTCTATAGCAGGTGTTAGGGCGAACTTTTTTCGTGATGGCAAACTTTTCTACCTTTCAGAATTCACTTCATAGGCCCCGGCCCTGCGATTTCTTCTCCGCGATAACTTTGGCACAGTTATTGCCTCTTACATTTCAAGTAAGCATGGAGGCACATATGAGAAGAGCACTGCGAAGCTTACATTCCGTGGTGCGTGCTCTTTGGGAGCCCAAGATATTGAGTTTGGTGTTGCTGGTCATTGGCATCGCCGTGTTGGCCGATACCGTGCGTTATAAACACGACGAGAATCACCTCCTGCGCACGCTTACTGCGCAGGGCAACGAACTTGAGCAGGCCAAACGCCAGTTACAGAACACCACACATCTTCTCGTAAGAGCAGAAAGCAAACTGGGATACTTGAACCAGCACAAGACGGCGGTGCAGGTGACAGCCTTTACAGGGCAAGGCCGTTTCGCGAGTGGGCGGAAAACGGCGCAGTCTTACGCCGTTCCCCATCACATCCTGCCGGAAGACAAGGTGCTCAACGTAGCCCTTTCCCCGGCGGCACGGCGAAACCTGCACGCACAAATGAATGACTACATCGTGCTGCTCGACAAAGACCAGCAAAAAGCGAGGCTGGCGCACTTCGTGGATACCACATCGGCAAAAGAGCTTCGCCCGGTCGTGGATGTCTATTTTGCCAAGAAGGAAGAAGCGATTACCTTTGGGCGGCAACACTATCTCGCAGTCAACATCTCAGCCCAAGATTCACCGTTTACAACGGAAGACGCTGCGCCCTGATTCCTAATGCCAAGATCGCGCCCGAATCCAAGCGCATGGAAACCGAGCGCAAGTTGCAGGCGGCGGAAACTAAAAGTGCCGCGATCAATTGACGTTGAATTGAAACGAAATGAAACGTGATTGTGTTTCGGAAGGCTTGTGAATCTTTGAGTTGTTTGGTGGAGCTAGTCGGGATCGAACCGACGACCTCATCATTGCGAATTCTACACCCTGTTCAACACAGCGCGATACAGAAGAAGCCGGAATGATACGGAAGGGCAGTGTTTATGCGGTCCCGCCGCATCTGCGCTGCCTTTCGATTATGTCTGAGTGACACCTTCCGATACAGCCAGACACCGGCAGGGATGCGGGGGTTATGACACAACTCACGACACAACTACATACAGAGCACCGCGCTGTCCGCTAGGGCCGCATGAGCAGCGGAGAACTGCCGCCCGCCGTGGGGGGTGCAAGCAAAGGGATGGGGTGGTGTTTTAGCGCCCGCCTCTGGAATCGCTGGGTATTCGTACAGATTAGAGAATTTTTCAACTTTTAATTTCAAATTTATGAGCAAGAAGCCGCGCCGGAAATTTACCTTTTTGCTCTTCTGTGCCACCATGAACGCTGAAAGAGCACTGCACAATGACAACCGACGAAAAGAAACTACAAAGAGCTAACCTGATTATCGAACTGGAGGATACTGGGAATGATTTTGCCCACGAGCGCGAAGCCGTCCTTAGATGCGCCGATACCCTTCAGGAACTATCGATGTGGCTACAGGGCCATGCGAACCGGGAGCCGTCCAGCGACGATCTCACAGCGGGCGGAGACTTGGAAGATGCGACGATTCGTACTCAGGGCAAGTATCGTGAATGCCTCGATTTCAACCGCTTGTTGCAACTCACCGGCAATTTGAAGAAGCATCGCCAGAAGCTTTACAGCCTTAAACTGCGGAAGAGCAATCTTGGTGTTTAGTCACAAATAGAAAAACCCGGATGCTAGTCCGGGCCGTTGATACCGCTCAAGCGCATATTAGCGCAGGAGCCAAAGTTGTGTCCAATCCCAGAAACTCTATAGCTGGCCTTATTTTTTCTTGCGCACGTTTTTGCTCACGTCTAAAACGTTCGGGGGGTCTACGAGCGGGTGTCCCTTTGGACAAGTCACACCCTCTCCGATCAGCCATCCCTCAGCTTGAGCCTTTACTTGGAGATTCGTTACATTCTGAATCGTTAATGCGAGCACTTTGGCTGGAGATTCGCAGTTTCGCCGGACGCATTGGAGAGTTACAGAAAACGCGATTACACCGTCGGGGCGTTGTGGTTCCTCATCGGGGACTAAGTGGGAGCCTGTCTCCGGAGGAATATATGACGGCCAGAGACGGTTGCATTTCGGACATGCAAAAAGTATCTCTTTTGCGTCCGTGGATGTCCACGTCTGATGTCCTATCGTTTGCTCTAGCGTGGACTCTCGGATACGAAAGTCGTGGCTACATCCTTGACAGGAAATTTTCTTTATCGGAACAACCGGGCTCATGCGGAGACCTCCTTCATGGGAGCGGCACAGATCAGGAAAATGCAGGAAGCAATTATTTTGGAAAGAACGCGAGAGCGCAATAAGATTTAGGAAAAAGAACTGGCAGCGGAGGGGGCTTGTATGGGGCGGCAGCGGTGGACATCCCGGTTGACGGTGGAGGATTGCCCCCTGTATCTGTGCGTGGCGGCTTTCCAGCGCTCCGGTATGTTCTCCTGGCCCACAGGCAGCACCAGCACGTTTTCTTGGACCGAATCCAACGGGTTTCCGTTTGGCCGAATAGAGTGCCGTCTCACCGAGAGCGGCCCCGGCGGGCTGGCGATCTACATTCGCCGTCAATGCGCCCGCATTAACGTGTTTGTCGATGAGCAAACCATTCCCCTTGCCACTGTGCGGCCTCCCCTTGGCGGCAAGCGCTTCTGGTTCCTGTGCGGCTGCGGAAAGCGGGTGGGGCGGCTTTATCTCCCTACAGGGCAGCGGGCCTTCCGGTGTCGGTGCTGCTACAACCTGACGTATTGGAGCGCGCGGAAACACGACCCGCGTCAGAGCAGGAAACGGGCCGCTTGGCGGGCCGAGTTCTTGGCTGAGATCGAGCCGGTTTTGGTGCGAGCTGGCCTGCGGGAACTTCTCATCTCGCATCCACATTTGGCGGAATCTCTGGGACTTGGGGGTGAGCCTGCTAGTGGCACGGAGCAACCGCCACTGCAGCCGCTAAACCCAACGTAGCGGTTTGACGCGGATGGAGTTGACTACTTTTTCTCTTTCAGCGACTGAACATATTGCCTTCCCATGAGCACCGCAGCCAAAGGAGCACAGACACCGACTGAGAACTCCGTGACTGCTCCGGTCATGTTTGGGTTACCTTGCAACCACCCGAGCAAGAGCCCCAGCAGAATGCCCAACACTGAGGTAGCCACGAAAGCAACCGACATTCTCTTAAAGGTTTGCCATTTTGCCGGGCTGGTCGCCCAAACCGCAATCGCGAGAATGCAAATAAGCCCGATACCACCATCTGTCCCCGGTAATGGTTCATGCCCGGACATTATTACCGCCCCTGCTTCCCGCCTGCCTCATCCCACATCCACAGCGACAGGCATATCATCCCCAGTCCTGCAAACGTCCTCAACGTCCCAACATGCACCCCTAGCGTCCATAGGCTCAGGATCAGCAGCAGTATCGACCCCGCTCTGTATCCGAGACGCCCCAATTTACCCATCTCCTATTTCACAGTCAGCATTCAGGGTATTGCGAGTAACGACACAAGCGCGAAGCCATCGTCGTACACGCCCGTTTTGCCGACAGGTAAAGGACTCTGGTTTCGCGGATACATCGCCAAGTGACAACCGCCTACTGCTTCCCATCCTTCCATTTTGCAATCGTGCCGTCTTGGTTCACCCAAAACATTCGATATGTGTTGGAGGTATGGACAGGGTTGGTTTTCTGTACTTGCTCCCACTGGTGAGTTTGATAGTTCCACTGCTGTCCCTGATGCGATCCCCCGCCTCTGGTAACGGTGGAATGCCAAACGTAAACCTTGTAAGGTGCTTCGTCGTAAACGGTTGATGGCGGCCCCCAGTTCTCAACTGCCTGTGTAACGGGTTTGCCAACCCATGCGTCCATGATTTGTGCCGTCTGTTCGCGGCGGTGAGCGGCACATCCAACCAGAAATAAAAGCATGATGAGCAGAACGGATAACCGCTTCATTCTTGCGCCTCCTGTAAAAGCTGAATCCCTGCGGATATCGACTTTGGCTATAGCCAATGGTGCGGAATTAGGCTATCGCCAATGCTGCTGGCATGGCAATTGATATTTGCGAGCAGTTCGGCGCTAATCTTCGGCGCATCCGGCATGAGCGCGGTTTCACACAGGAGGAACTGGCCTACCGCGTCGGCATGGACGTGAGCTACTTGAGCGAACTGGAAAATGGGCGGAAAGAGCCGTGCTTGCGAAAGATGAAAGAGATTTCACAGGGTCTTGATGTGCCGTTGACAGAATTGCTGCGCGAAGTCTGATTCCCGGTCTGACCGTCCGCCAGAATCCTTATTTCGTCTCTTTCGTATATTTCGTACTGGCAAATGTACCCCAAGACAGCCATCGTGCCCGCCAACCTTCCCTAACGACCCTGCCCGCACACAGTACGAATTAAACGAATTTGACGAAAGAATCCGGGTGCATTCGCTAGGTCACCGCGAACCAGTGCTCTGCCGCACGACCGGAGGTTTGCACCATCTTAGCGTTGGCGTGGCCCTGCCCGGTGAGAAGTTTCAGCGCTTGCCCGATCTGCTCTGCTGACTTATTGCGTCCGAGCGCATTGCTTAGTTCCGTGCGGGTCAATCCTTGCGGGGCTTGCCGTAGCTGACGCAGCAGCTCATCGGCCAGAGGGTTTCCGAGCGAGTCGCCAAAAATGAACTGGGCGGACGCTTCGCAATACTTCCAAACCGCTTCCGCTGCCAATAGGTGCTCTATGCACACTTCCGGAGATTGATCGAGCAGAGCATAGACGCAGGCTAGCCGCATCACTTGGGCCTCAGCGCGAGACGTGACCGCGCCGAAGAGTCCTGGCTTATCCGCCGATAGATGCGGGTAAATTTGATGCCAATAGGCGCTAGCTGTATCGTCCCGGCGAAGCTCAAAGTCCCCCAGGGAGAGCGCGAACTCCAGCGCACCCTTTAGGCGTTCCACTAGACACTGGAGTTCTGTGTCGGGCACGTGGCCGCCATCGGGAAGAAATTTGGAACGCTGAGAGCACACCCAAAGAATCCGGTTTGCAAAACCGTTGCCTTCATCGGTGCGGGTGAGTTCAGAGCGGAGTTCATCCTTGCAGATGTGGCCGACAATGGAAATATGTGCGTCCGTCGCCTTCTCGCCCGATTGTTTCGTCATGTTCTGCAAAGGGTCGCCGTCCCATGCTTGCCGCATGGTTCCAGACAGAGTATTGCCGTCGCGGGCCAGAACTCGGAGCGTGGAGGCAAACTCACTCTCTACGACGAGCAAACGTTTGTCTATTATGTCTGCCTCATCGCGTACCGCATGAATGAGCCCCTCGCCCGAACTCAGCCCGGTCTGACGGCACTCGCCCCAAGAAGGATCAGTCGCCTCGATTAATGCGCGTATTTGGCCCCACGCGGTGCCTTTGCGCCCTTTGCTAGTGTTACCGACCAGAACGGTAAACAAATTCAAATTATGACGGGTTGCTTCCACCTTCCAGTGCGGCCTGCGTCCGATCACATTGCCAAAAGCAACGAGGAGCTGAACCAACAATGCCGCCGGATCGGATTCGCTCTGCGGGCCGATGGTGTCAACGATCTCACCAGCTAACCCATAGAGGGCCGCATCGGTGAGAGGGTTAGGCCAGAGCGGATCAGCCGCCGTCACCGTGCCGACTCCGCTAGAAATCGCTGTACTTCGTCGGGATGGAATAGCAGCCTGCGACAGATTCGCATGGGCCGGAGCCTGCCCTTGCGAACCCACGACCGAATTGTGTGGGGGCTTACGGCAAGCCTCTCTGAAAGCGCAAGCAGCGGTATGAGTTGTGGCAGGTTGTCTGACATTATTCACCTCGCTCTTTTAACCTCGCCTCGATTGCTTCCACCGGGATGCGCCATTGCCTGCCGATCTTCCTTCCCGCCAGCTTGCCGAGATAGAGAAGGTCGTAGATGTACTTGAGCGAGAAATTGAGTTTTCGCGCCGCCTCCCGAACTCCTACGGTTTGTATGTTCTTTGGCATTTGCATTTCTCCTTCAGGGTTGTAGTATTTGGTGTTTGTGTGCTAGAGTCAACAGTAAATGAGTACTCCTATCAAGTCACATCGCGACTTTCGGTTTTGCACTCTAGCAGGGGCGGAGCATGTTCAACTGGTAGGTTCCAACAAGATCACGGGGCGATTTGCGGAGAAACTGAATGAGTTCTATGGGCCTTCCAAGCGCAGATTGATAGAGGACTTCCTCAACTGGAAAACCGACCCTGAGAGCATCTTGCGTTTCACGGGCAAGTATGGCCCCTTACGAGACAAGCCCGTTGAAGGCGCAGAGTTTGAAGTTTCTTGGTTCGACTGGAGGTCAGATCAGAGGCGACTCCAAAACCTGTGGGAGAGGAGGCGTGTTTTCGAGTTTTCCGAATCGGAAAGCTCAGGCGGTTCGCTGGTTATAGGGAAGGACTGGCTCACCTATCGGGCCTTAAATCTTTTCGTGTTTCTGTCTATGGAACTGGCGACGTGTGAAACCAAGCGCCTCAGGAAGTGCAAACGGGCGGACTGCCCACACCCCCACTTCATTGCGACGGACCTAAAGCAACAATTCTGTAGCGAACCGTGCGCAGCGTGGGGACAACGAGAATGGAAGAAACAATGGTGGGCGGAACACGGCCCAGAGTGGCGAGCGAAGCGGCGTCTCACAAATTCTGAAGGAGGAAAGAATGTCCCTAATCAAACGCGGTAAGACATGGCACACAGATTTCTTTCTTGACGGGCAACGATTCCGCCAATCACTTGAAACGAGCGATTGGCGCGAGGCTCAGTCCAAAGAGAAAGAGCTGATTTCAGCGGCAAAGGCGGGCAAGGTTGCCAGCAAGCGCCAACCGATTAGCAGAATGCTCTTTTCTGAGGCCGCAAAGCAGTTTCTAGCGGATCGTCTATCCCATCTGGCCCCGTTGAGTGTGCGAACGGAGAAAGAGCGCGCCAGAGTCGTGAATGGCGTTTTGGGCAGCACGCCTGTTTCGCGCATCACGCCCGCCGATGTCCAAGCCTATATCCGCAAGCGCAAGGAAAAAGGGATTGCTAACGCAACGGTAAACCGGGAATTGGATATCCTCCGAGGCGTGCTCAAGAAAGCAAGGCGCTGGCATCTGTTCTCGGAAGAGATACGGCCCCTTCCCGTGAAACAGCAAGTGGGGCGGGCATTGCTGCACGAGGAGAAGGTCCGACTGCTAAAGCTTGCCGGAAGCAATGCGGACTGGCAGACGGCGTACTTTGCGGCTGTCTTGGCTCTGAATACGACCGCACGCGGCTGCGAACTGAAAGGCTTGCGCTGGCGGGATGTCGATTTCTTGAACCGCACCATGACGGTGAGGCGAAGCAAGACAGAGGCAGGAGAGCGGGTCATTCCGCTGAATGCCGACGCGGTACAGGTAATGATGGCTCTCCGTGAACGGTCAAAGAAGGTCAACGGGGCCGAACTGGATCACTTCGTTTTCTTCGCCTGTGAACACGGCCACGTTGACGTTACCAAGCCGCAAAAGGGATGGCGCACGGCATGGCGTAACCTGACGCGAGCGATTCACTGCCCTGAGTGCGGCAAGCTACAGGGGCCAGCCGAAACCTGCCGGAACGAGGAATGCAAGGCCGATCTCAGCAAGGTCAAGAGCACGACGTATGGACTACGGTTTCATGATCTTCGGCACCACGCCATCACAGAACTTGCCGAGTCACAGGCGAGTGATTCCACGGTGATGAGCATTGCAGGGCACGTTTCGGCAAAGATGCTGGCGCATTACTCCCATGTGCGGCTTGAGGCAAAGCGCACGGCTTTGGATGGACTCTCCACAGGAAGGCTTTTGGGGGTTGAAGCCGGGGGTTATGACACAAACCACGACACAAAACAGGGTGAGCAGAAAATTGTGCCGCCGGAAGTTGTTGATTCTTTGGTGGAGCTAGTCGGGATCGAACCGACGACCTCATCATTGCGAACGATGCGCTCTCCCAGCTGAGCTATAGCCCCACAAACCTGGGTGGTGTACGTTACCGTACCTCGCAATCATAGCAGCCACTTGCGGATTCGCCAAGAGCGCCTCGGGCGTTCGCGCGTGCAAAACCGAAGTCCGCTCGCCGAACGCGTTATTGAAAGCGCACCGCGATCACCGATCATCACCGAATGTTTGCGGAAATTCACATCGTCTCTGGCCGGAAAGTCGCTGCGATAATGGCCTCCGCGGCTCTCGGTGCGCGCCAGCGCCGAGCAGCGCAATGGCCAGCCCGCTCTCTGCGATGTTGCGTGCCTCGGCCCGCTGACGGCGCACGTCGGAGCAGGCAGCTCCGCCAGAATCTCCTGCAGTCTGGTCACCGCCTCGGCGAGCCGCCCGGCATCGCGCACGATTCCCACGTTGCTCTCCATCAGCTGCTGCGTCTCCAGCCGCAGCGCCGCTTGTTGCCATCGCCATTGCCGCTGCGGTGGCTGCCATCGCAGGAGTCTCTGCGCGTGTCCAGCCTTACCGGCTGCGCTTTCCCCGGCCATGCCGCGTCGCTGCGCGCGCGCCAAACACCAACCCTTCCAGCAGGGAATTGCTCGCCAGCCGATTGGCTCCGTGAACCCCGGTGCAGGCCGCTTCGCCCGCGGCATAGAGTCCCGGCAGCGAAGCCCGCCCATCCAGGCCGGTGCGCACCCCGCCCATCGCGTAGTGCGCCGCCGGACGAATCGGAATCAGGTCGCGCGTAATGTCCAGCCCGTATTTCTGGCAGGTCTGGTAAATCGTCGGGAAGCGCAGCTTTCAGCTTTTCTCCGTCGAGGTGGGTCACATCGAGATAGACCATCGGCTCGGCGGCTGTGCTCATCTCCAGCTCGCGATGGATGGCCCGCGCCACCACGTCTCTCGGCGCCAGCTCGGCCAGTTCGTGGTAGCGCGGGCATAAAGCGCTCGCCCGCGTGAGTTGCGCAGCTGCGCGCCCTCGCCGCGCAATGCCTCGGAGAGCAGGAATCGCGGCGCGCCCGCGAGGTAGAGCGCGGTGGGATGGAACTGCAGGAACTCCATGTCGCTCAGCTCGGCTCCGGCGCGCCAGGCCATCGCCGCGCCGTCCGCGGTGGCCACATCGGGATTGGTGGTATTGGCGAAGACCATCCCCGCCCCGCCGGTTGCCAGCAGCACGGCGCGCGCCGTCACCGCTTCGCGTGCGTCCGTCCTCGTGCAGAATCTCCACTCCCACCACGCGTCCATCCTGCAGCAGCAGGTCGCGGCGTAAATCCAAATTCGCCGAAGTGAATGTTGCTCAGGTTGCGGGCGTGCTGAAACAGCGTCCGGCCGAATCTCTCGTCCGGTCGAGTCGCCGTCGGCGTGCAGCACGCGGTTGCGCGAGTGCGCGCCCTCTCGCGTGAAAGCCAGTTGCCCACGGCGCGTCACGGTCAAAGCGCACGCCCCACTCCAGCAGCTCCAGCACGCGTGCCGGTCCTTCGGTCACCAGGGTGCGCGCCGCGTCTTCGTCCACCAGTCCCGCACCGGCGGCCAGCGTGTCCCGCAGGTGGATCTCCGGCGAGTCATCCGGCCCCAGCGCAACCGCGATGCCGCCCTGCGCATATTGTGTATTGGATTCGGTAAGTTCGCGTTTGGCCAGGCAGAGCACCGAACCGTGCTGGTTCAGCTCGATGGCGGCCCGCAGTCCGGCAATTCCGGCGCCTACAACAATGAAATCGTAGGAAGAGTTCATGATGACAATTCATCGCTAACACTTGCAGAGCGATCACTCGCTCTCGCCGTGCTCTCGGCGCGCGCCACAGCGCATCGGCTGGTAAGATGGATGACTTGATTCGCATACAGATTCAAACCCGGACCAAGTCCTACGACGTGCTCATCGAGCAGGGACTGCTGCGCTCTGCCGCCACCTACATTCGTGAGACTCTGCCCACGGCGCGGCACTTCGTCGTGGTCACCTCCGCGCCCATCCGCAAGCACTGGGGCAAGCTCCTGCTGGACTCCTTCGCCTCCGACGGTGCCAGGGTGGACGTGATCGAAATGCCCGATGGCGAGCGCCGCAAGACTCTCTCGACGATCGAGAGCTCTCTCCAGCCATCTGGTCAAGCTCAAGGCCGATCGCAACACCGTGCTGATCGCCCTCGGCGGCGGCGTGGTCGGAGACGTGACCGGATTCCTCGCCAGCATCTACATGCGCGGCATCCGCTTTGTGCAGATTCCCACCACGTTTCTCTCGCAGGTCGATTCCTCGGTCGGCGGCAAGACCGGCGTCAACCTGACGGTCGGCAAGAATCTCGTCGGCGTCTTCAAGCAGCCCGAACTCGTCCTGGTGGACCCGCAGGTGCTCTCGACCCTGCCCGATCGCGAATTCCGCTCCGGCCTCTACGAGTCGCTCAAGGCCGGAGTCATCCGCAACCCGCGCATCTTCGAGTTCATGGAGCAGAATCGCGAACAGGTTCTGGCCAAGGATCCAGGCTCGCTGGAGTGGCTGATCGCCGAGTCGGTGCGCGTCAAGGCCGACGTGGTCGGGCAGGATGAAGAAGAGCACGGCCTGCGCAAAATTCTCAACTTCGGACACACCATCGGCCACGCCCTCGAAGCCGAGACCAGCTACAAAGTATTTCTCCACGGAGAGGCCGTGGCCTGGGGCATGGTCGCCGCGGCCAGCATCGCCGTCGAAATGCAGCAAGGCTCTCGCCGGCCGACGGCGCAGCGCATCATCAGCCTGATGCTGGCCTACGCTCCGCTGCCGCAAGGTCGATGTGCGCCCCAAGGCGATCTTCCGCCGTCTCGCCAGCGACAAGAAAACTCTGGACGGCCAGGTACACTTCATCCTCCCCCGCGATATCGGCCAGGTGGAGATCGTGACCGATGTCCCCGAACGCGCCGTGCTGCAGGCGGTAGAGGAATTGCGCAGTCTTTCGCAGGCGTAACCGGCGCGCAATCTTCAGGATCGGAATGAAGAAGATGGATGAAGTAAAACCGGCGCCGGCAAGGTCGGAGCCACTCCAGCCACGCCCGGGCGCCCGTGTCGAACCCGCCCAGGATCAGAAAGCCGCCGCCAATGCCGTGCGCCAGATGTTCTCCAGCATCGCGCCGCGCTATGACCTGCTCAATCACGTGCTTTCGCTCAACGTCGATCGCTACTGGTGGTGGCGTACCGCCCGCCGCTTCCGCCACATCGTCCGCCGCGCCGATGCCACGGTGCTCGACCTCTGCTGCGGAACCGGGGACATGACCTTTGCGCTCTATCGCCAGGCGGGCGTCGGCGGAGCCTCCATCGTCGGCGCGGATTTCGCCCATCCCATGCTCTGCCGCGCCACCCAGAAGAGCGCCGGGCTCCCCTGCAGTGGGTCGAGGCCGATGCCCTGCAAATGCCCTTTGCCGATGCCCGCTTCAACCTCGTCACCTCGGCCTTCGGCTTTCGCAATCTCGCCAACTACGACGCGGGCCTGCGCTGAAATCCACCGCGTCCTCGCCGCCGATGGCGAAGTCGCCATTCTCGATTTCGGCGAGCCCCGCGGCCTGCTCGGCAAGTTCTACCGCTTTTATTTCCGCCGCGTTCTGCCCGCCATCGGCTCGATGCTCTCCAGGAACCAAGGGCCCTTACGCCTATCTGCCCGCCAGCGTGGCGCGCTTCCCGCAGCCGCCGGAGATGCTCTCCCGCATGCAAGCCGCCGGCTTCCGCGAGGTCAATTACACGCCCTACACCTTCGGCGTCGCCGGCGTGTACTGGGGCAAGAAGTAGGAGAATCCAAGGCCGGCGTGAGCACGCGCTTGGCATCCGCTGTTCGCCCACGATAAGCTTCATGCTATGGCCAGCATGGCGACATTCAATCCTGAGCTGATGCGCGCCGAGAAACAGCGGGTCGCGCGCAACAGTGTTCTGGTTGCCATCGTCATCACCGGTCTTCAAGTTTGTCGTTGGCATTCTAAGCGGCAGCCTCGGCATTCTTTCCGAGGCGTTGCACTCCTCGCTCGATCTTGTGGCTGCCGTCGTGACCCTGTTTTCCGTGCGCGTCAGCGACAAGCCTGCCGACGCCGATCATCAGTACGGCCACGGCAAGATTGAAAACTGTCTCCGCCTTCATCGAGACCGGACTGCTTCTCATCACCTGCGTCTGGATCGTCTGGGAGGCCGTTCACCGCCTTTTTTTTCGCAACGTGGAGATCGAGCCCAGCATCTGGGCCGTGCTCGTCATGAGCATTTCCATCGTGCTCGATTTCTGGCGCTCACGCTCGCTCAAGCGGGTTGCCGATAAGTATTCCAGCCAGGCATTGCAGGCCGACGCGCTGCACTTCGCCACCGACATCTGGTCCAGCTGCGGTGGTCATCGCCGGTCTCGGCTTTGTCTGGGCCGGACGCCATCTACCATGTGCCGTGGCTCGCCAAGGCCGATCCCATCGCCGCCCTCGGTGTCGCCGGCCATCGTCGATCTCGGTCAGTTGGCGTCTCGCCCGTGAGACCCTCGACGCGTTGCTCGACGCCGCGCCCTCCGGCGTGCGCAATGAAATCATCGCCCAGGTCGGCAGCGTTCCCGGCGTTCTCGGAGTCGAGCGCGTCCGCATTCGCAAGGCCGGCAGCCGCTACTTTGCCGATGTCGCCGTGGGCCTGGCGCGCAACCTGACCTTCCAGGCCTCCGATGCCGTCGTCTCCGAGGTCCGCCAGCGCATCAACAACCTGCTGGGCGACTCCGACGTGCTGGTCAACGCCGTTCCCCGCGAGCTCAAAACCGAGAGCACCTTCGACCGCATCCGCGCCGCCGCGCTGCGGAACAACCTCATGGTGCATGACATCAGCGTGCAGGATCTGGAAGGCGATATTCACGTCGAGTTGCACGTCGAACTCGATGAGAAGATGACGCTGATCGCTGCCCACGACCGCGTCACCGCCCTCGAGGCCGACATCCGCGCCCACGTCCCCGAGATCACCTCCATCCTCACCCACATTGAAAGCGAGCCGGCCACCATCGAAACCAGCGACGCCATCCTCGAGGATCGCGAGCTGGAGGCGAAGCTCAAGGCCATCGGCGCTGCCTTTCCCGATGTGGTGGACGTTCACGAGATCATCTTCAAGCGCGTGCGCGATCACCTTTTTCTCTCCTGCCACGTCACCATGCAGGACAATCTTCCGCTCTCGCGCGTGCATGACGTACAGACCGCGCTGGAGATTCAGTTCAAACTGGAGGCGCCGCAACTGTTTCGCGTGCTCATTCATCCCGAGCCGCAAACCGACAACCGGCGCTAGGCAGGGCACCGAACAAGACCCGCGGCACGAAGATCAGCACTGGGTTGCGATTCAAGTTGCGATCTGGGTTGCGGTCTCGCAACGCATCGCGCAGCCGGAAATATCTCTGCGCCCGCGCCACGTCCCTGCCAATCTGTTCTTTCAGCGCCTCTACGCTGGGGAATTTCTTCTCCGCGCGCAGCCGATGCAGAAAGCTCAGCCGGATCGGCGTCTCGCTGGTCAGATCGATGGGATGAAAATTCAGGATGTAGCTTTCGATGGCAAACGAGTCTTCGCCAAACGTCGGACGGTTGCCGACGTTCGTGACCGACTGAAAGTGTTCGCCGTTGATGCGCATCTCGGTCACGTACACGCCAAACGCCGGAGTCAGCTCATCGTAGCGCGCCAGGTTCACCGTCGGAACCGTGTATTTCGTGCCGTATCCGCGCCCGCGCCCCGGCGTGGAATCGATGCTGAACGGCGCGTCCCAGCAGGTGCCGCGCCACGTCCACCTCGCCGCCCAGCACCACCGCGCGCACGTTGCTGCTGGAGATCACCAGCTCGCCCCAGCGCATCGGCGTATGCGTCACCACGGTGAAGCCGAGCTTGCTGCCCGAACTCGCGCAGCCGCTCCACGTCGCCTTCCGCCTTGTGTCCAAAGCGGAAGTTGAATCCCTCGTGCACCTCAATCGCGTGCAGTCGGTTGATACAGCATCTCTTCGGCAAACTCAAAGGCCGGCATCAGCGACAGGTCGCGGGTGAAGGGAATCACCACCACCGCGTCCAGTCCGCGTCTCGCCCAGCAGCTCCATCTTGCGCGCCATCGGAGTAATCAGCGGAGGCCCGCCGTGCGGCCGCAGAATCCGCGCCGGATGCGGATCGAAGGTCACCAGCACGCGAACGCGCATCCAGCTCCTTGGCGCGCGCGCATACCGACTGAATCAGCTTCTGGTGCGCGCAGTGAATGCCGTCGTAGTTGCCCACGCTGACCACCGCCGGCCCAAAGTCTCGGGAATCTCTTCCAGTGAATCGAATACCTGCACGCTCAGCTCTCCAGGTCGATCTCGACGCGCAATCCGTCGTAGGCCAGCCGCACTCCCGGCGGAAGCGTCTGGTTGGTCGCCTCGTGCGCCAGGTCGTGGCTGATGTGGGTGAAGTAGGTCTGTGCCGCTCCGATGCGCGCCGCCACCTGCAGCGAATTCTCCACCGTCGAGTGGGTCGGATGCGGCTCATGCCGCAGCGCATCCAGAAACACCACCTGTACGCCTTCCAGCATTTCGATCGAGCTGCTCCGGCACCGCGCTGAAGTCCGTCAGATAGGCGAACCGTCCAATCCGGTAGCCGATAATCTCGGCGTCGCCGTGCATCACCGGCACCGGAATCACCCGCAGATCCAGCAACTCGAACGGCCCGCTGATCTCGCGCAACTCCACCTTGGCAATGCCGCCGTATTTGTAGTCGTCGTCGAAGACGTACTTGAACACCGACTGCAGAATCGCGCGCCGTCTCCGGCGTCGCATAGAGCGGAAGCCGTCCGCCGCCGGTCACCCGCGGATAGGTCAGCGGACGCAGATCGTCGAGTCCCAGAATGTGGTCGGCGTGTCCGTGGGTGTACAGCACCGCGTCCAGGCGGTTGATGCCCTCCCGCAGCGCCTGCTCGCGGAAGTCCGGCCCGCTGTCGATGACAATGCGATGTCCCTCCCATTCGATCATCACCGAAGGCCGCGTGCGCCGGTCGCGCGGATCGCTGGAGTGGCAGACCGCGCAGTCGCATCCAATCGTGGGCACGCCCATCGAAGTACCGCTGCCCAGCACTGTCACCGTGCCTTTCTTCACTTGCGGCCGGCTCCTGGCGCGCCGGGAGCCTTCTGCATCGCCTGGCGGTCGATCATGTTCACGATTTCCATGTAGGTCATCCGAAGCTGGAACATCGTGTTGGTCAGGATCGCCTGCTTCCTGCTCTGTCAGGTTGCCCTTGGTCTTCTCTTCCAGCACCGCGATCAGGTCGATCATCTGCCGCAGCCCCACAATGTCCACCCGCCGTTCCGTTCCGCTCTCCATCGCTCCGGCGTACATCATCGCGGTCTGCACCAGCATGTCCAGCAGATGAATGAACTCCATCTTCTGTCCGCCGAATGCGGTGCGCTCCTTCTCGCCGTTGTAGCCGGTCTTCAGGATCCGGCGCGGCAACGGCTCGGCTGCAGGCTTCGTCTCCGCGGCTGCCGCCTTGCTCTGGAGCCACCGGCGCGCCTTGCCGGCATCGGGCGGCGCGACGGCTCCTGGCTGGCCGCCGGCGCTGGCTGCAGGTGCGCCGGCGCTGCTGCCTGGGCTGTCCTGCGGCGCATCCGGCCTCGGCTCTCCATCCACGTTGAACTTCCGGCGATCGGTCACTACGAACTCTGGCTTCTTCTCTTTTTCCATCGCACTCTTCCCACCGCAGCAGAAATAAACTTTCGAATGAACGATGCGCAATCAAGCTGCGCTGATGAACTCGAATAACGGCAGCGCCACAATCTGCGCTGCGCTGCCACCAATGTTCAGGCTCTCGCTCGCCCTGATTCTCGCCCTTGCA
The DNA here is from genome assembly GCA_963737175.1 of uncultured Acidobacteriota bacterium. Lineage (GTDB taxonomy): Bacteria > Acidobacteriota > Terriglobia > Terriglobales > Acidobacteriaceae > TOLSYN. The sequence goes on from CAVTRQ010000007.1 coordinate 379,137, forward strand.
GCGGCATCGCTGCTTCGCATAACCCAGCGCCACGCGTCCGCGCCACTCCGTCCAGCACGATCTCCGCGCTGCTGGTGATCTCGCCAATCTCTTTCTCTCCGGCCATGATCTTGCTGCCGCGCGCCGGCAGCCTTGCCTTCCACAATCGAATCCCGTGAAGCGCCGGTGCACCTGCCCGCGCGCACGGATGCGCTCCACGATCTCCTGCCCAATGTAGCAGCCCTTGGTGTGATGCAGCGCATAGTCCTGTCCTGTCTCCTGCGGCAGCTCGCGCGCGCCGGTGTCCACGCCCACCCGCGGCAGTCCCAGCAGAATCCGCTGCCACTCCAGCGCCTCGGCGCCCACCGGAGTCGCACCGGCGGCCACCAGCGCGTTCCAGAACGCCTCAACGTTGCTCCGGAGCCAGCCACAGCTCGTACCAGTTCCGCACCTCAATCGGATCGCGCACCAGCGAGAAGCCGTGTCCGTCCCAGCTTCCGTCCAGCAGCTCTCCCGGCTTGGCCGCCCGCCGGCAGCAGCCCGCGCGTTGCGCAGCACCTGCAGCGCCACGCGGCCCGGCCACGCCAATCGAGGTAAGCTTGGTGCTGATGTCGCCGATCTCCACGTCGTCCATGATGATGAAGCGCTCGAAGAATTCGCGGATCGTCGCAATCTGTCCCGCTCGCTTTCCAGCACGTAGAACTCGCCGCGCTGGAAGGCCAGCAGATCGCCCTGAATGTGTCCCTGCGCGTTCAGCACAAAGCTGTAGTTGCCGAAATCCTGCGCCAGATCGCGCGTGTTGTTGCGTGACCATTCCATTCAGCCAGCGCACCCGGTCTTCGCCGCTCACCACCAGCTTGCCGCGCCAGCCCAGGTCAAAGACGCCGCAGCCGTGCCGCAGCGCGTCCAGCTCCTCTGCCACGGAACCAAAGCGCAGCACGGTCTCAGCCCCGGCATATTCCCCGGCGACCGCCTGCAATCCGAACTTCTGTACGAGGGAAGTAGAAGACATAATGATCAAACGCACCAGAATGTTCGATTATATCGGAGCCGGATGGGTTCGTGCTTCCCGTGCCGGCCAACTCTCCGGCTTGAGGCAGAAACGCAGCTAGCCCCGGCAGCCTTGGCCATCGATTCAGGTGCTCGCTAGCCACCGCGTCCTCCCCGGATGTTATCTTTTCACCAGAGCCTTGCACCGCAAAGGACGTGGATGAAACTCTTCCGCAAACTGTTTCTGCTGCTTACCGTGGCTCTCGCTCTCACGCCGCTCGCCCCGGCGCAGGACACCTCCGCAACCCCGGCGCAAGAGGCGTCCGACGAGGAGCATCACGTCACTCCAAGGCGGAGGCCAAGGAACTCTTCCGCTCCATCGACGACATTCTGCAGTTCGCCAGCGAGCGCACCGGACTTCCCATTCTCCACCCCGTCAAGAAGAAGCTGGCCACCCGCGAGGAGGTAGCAAAGTACATCGAGGCTCGCCTGAAGGAGCAGGGAAACGGCGAGCGCTTCGACCGCTCCGCCCTGTCGCTGAAAAAGCTCGGCCTGCTGCCCCGCGACTTCAATCTGCGCGAGTACATGCTCGGCCTCTACAAGGAGCAGGTCGAGGGATGGTATGACGCGCACAACAAAACCGTCTATCTCCTCGACTGGGTCGACGCCCGAGGTTCAGAAGCCGGTGATGGCCCACGAACTCGTCCACGCCCTGCAGGACCAGAGCTTCGGGATCTGGAGAAGTGGCTCAACGTCGCGCAAGGATTCCAAGGACGATACCGCGCAGATGATTCTCGACGAGCAGCGCACCGCCCGCCAGGCCGTCGTCGAAGGACAGGCGATGATCGTCCTCTACGACTACCAGCTCACCCCCGCCGGCCAGAGCGTCGAGAGCGCTCCCGAGCTGGTCGAATCGATGAAGTCCTCGATGCTCGACGAGGGCTCCACGCCAATGTACGCCAAGGCGCCGATCTACCTGCGCGAGGCCATGCTCTTTCCCTACACCTACGGCATGGAGTTTGTCCGCGACATCCTGATCAAGCGCGGCAAGCAGGCCGCCTTTGCCGGAGTCTTCGAGCACCCGCCACTCGATAGCCGCCAGATCATGCAGCCCGCCACCTATCTCGCCGCCGAGCCTCAGACCCGAGGTCAAAGTTGTGCCCCTGGACAAAATTCTCGGGCCCGATTGGCGCCGCGATGATTTTTCCGGCGTTGGCGAAATCGACCTTCGCGTCATCCTTCGTCAGTGGGGCGGCGATGAGATCGCAGCCAAGCTCGCCCCCGCCTGGCGAGGCGGCTACTACATGGCTCTCACCAACAAAAAGTCGCCCAAGGACGCGCCCCTGCCGCTCGCCCTGGTCCTTCGACTTCGACTCGCCCGCCGCGGCCAATCGAGTTCGCCTCCGTCTACCGGAGCTCGCTTGCCAAGCGTTACAAGTCGGTTCAGCCTGCTTCGTCTGCGAATCAAACGTCTGCGAATCAAACATTCCCGCGTCAGTGGATCACCGAAGAAGGCGCCGTGCTGCTCTACATCGACGGCTCCACGGTCATCGCCGCTCGAATCCTTCACCCCTGAAGACGCGGCCAAAATCCACGCTGCTCTCGTCCCCGTCGATGTTCACCTGACCGCGCAATGATAGCAGCCCGGCGAGGTCGCCGCTGGCCTCCTCGCCTCCGGTATAATCAGCTTTTCCGCCTCACTTCTTTGTGCAACGCAGGAGATTGCATTGGCACAGGCAGAGATCGGCATCATCGGCGGCAGCGGCCTTTATTCGATGAAGGGCCTCACCGACATTCACGAAGTTCAACTCGAAACCCCTTTCGGCGCGCCCTCGGACCCCTATGTTCTCGGCACCCTCGCCGGACGCAAGGTTGCCTTCCTCGCCCGTCACGGACGCGGCCATCGCATCCTTCCCACCGAGTTGAATTTCCGCGCCAACATTCACGGCTTCAAGCAGCTCGGCGTCGAGCGCATCCTCTCCGTCTCTGCCGTCGGCTCGCTCAAGGAAGAGCACAAGCCCACCGATTTCGTCATTCCCGACCAGTTTTACGATCGCACCAAGCAGCGTGTCTCCACCTTCTTCGGCGAAGGCATCGTCGCCCACATCGCCTTCGGCGATCCCATCTGCCCCGAGCTAGCCGCCATCGTCGCCAAGGCCGGAGCCGCCGCCGGAGTGGTCACCAAGAGCGGCGGCACCTACGTCTGCATGGAAGGCCCACAGTTCTCCACCAAGGCGGAGAGCAACGTCTACCGCGCCCAGGGCTTTGACATCGTCGGCATGACCAATCTGCAGGAGGCCAAGCTCGCCCGCGAGGCCGAGATCTGCTACGTCACCATCGCCATGGTCACCGACTACGATTGCTGGCATCCCGATCACGACAGCGTCACCGTCGAGCAGATCGTCGGCGTGCTCAACCGCAACGCGGAGAACGCCGCCAACGTGGTTCGCGAGGCCGTCGCCGCCTGCCGGCACCAGCCGCGGCTGCAGGTGCGGACAGGCCCTCGCCATGGCCATCATGACCGCGCCCGAGGCAATCCCTGCCGCCACTCGCGCCAAGCTCGACCTGCTCGTCGGCAAATATCTGAACCCAAAGGCGGGTGCATAACGTGTCCATTCTCGTAGTCGGCTCCGTTGCCTTCGATACCCTGAAAACCCCCTTTGGCGAGCGCAAAAAGATTCTCGGCGGCGCTGCCACCTACTTCTCGCTCTCCGCCAGCTTCTTCACCCAGGTCCGCGTCGTCGGCGTCGTCGGAGACGACTTCACCGCCGAGCACGAGGCCGTGCTGACCGGTCGCGGCATCGATACCCGCGGCATCGAGCACGCCTCCGGCAAGACCTTTCACTGGGGCGGCGAGTACGGCGAAAACGTCAACGAGGCCAAAACCAATTTCACCGACCTCAACGTCTTTGAAAACTTCGTCCCCAAGATTCCCGACTGCCTACGACGACTCCGAGATTCTCTTCCTCGCCAACATCCAGCCCGAGCTGCAACTCGACGTGCGCCGCAAAATGCCGCGCGTCGCGCTGGTCGGCGGCGACACCATGAATCTCTGGATCAACATCAAGCGCGCCGAACTGCTGGAAACATTGAAGGAAGTCGATATTCTTCTCATCAACGACGGCGAAGCCAAGCTGCTCGCCTCGCGAGCACAGCCTCGTCCTCGCCGCCCGGAAGATTCTCACCCTCGGCCCCAAGTCGCTGGTCATCAAGCACGGCGAATACGGCGCCACCATCTTTTTCGCCGACGGCTCGCACCCGTTCCGCGCCCCGGCCCTGCCCATCGCCGAGGTTCACGACCCCACCGGCGCCGGCGACACCTTTGCCGGAGGCTTCATGGGCTACATCGCTTCGCAGCCCGAGCTCACTCCAACCGTGCTCAAGCAGCGCCATGTTCTACGGCGGCGTGATGGGCTCGTTCACCGTCGAGCGCTTCGGCCCCGAGCGTCTGCATCTCGCTCACGCGCGACGAAATCGAAGAGCGCTTTCGAGCTCTTCCGCAGCCTCACCCATCTTGACTAACCCAGCGGCGGCGCTGAAGTGGATCTCGAACTCGCGACGACATCGCGAAGAGCAGCGTGGACGCCATGGCGAACTCGCCCTGGTCTCCGCGCTGGCGCTCCTGCTCTCGGTGGTGGCCTTCGCCTGGTTCTACCGTCGCGGAGACATTCTCCTCTACGGCGATGCGGTCGCCCACCTCAACATTGCCCGCCGCCTCACGGACGCGCGCAATCCCGGCTGGGAGCAGATCGGAACCGTCTGGCTGCCGCTGCCGCATCTGCTGGTCGCGCCCTTTGTCGCCAATGACTGGCTCTGGCGCACCGGCATCGGCGGTTCGATTCCGTCCATGATCGCCTACGTTCTCGGCGTCGCCGGAATCTACCGCCTGGTCCGTGCCCGCGCCTCGCTGGCTCGCCGCCTCGCTGGCCGCCGCCATCTACGCCTTCAATCCGTCGATGCTCTACATGCAATCGACGGCCATGACCGAATCCATCTTCCTCGCCGCCGTCATCTGGTCGCTGGTTTACTTCGACGAGTTTCTTCGCGGGCTCTTCCCCAGCTCGGCGCGGCGTGATTCCGCGATCTTCCCGCCTGGCGCGCCATCGAGCGTTGCGGCATCTGCCTGGCCGCCGCCATCTTCACCCGCTACGACGGATGGATCCTCGCCTTCGTCGTTGCCATCTGCGCCGTCTTCGCCGCTGCTGCGCTGGCTCGTCCGCACATCCTCCGCAGCGGGAGATCGGACGCCTGGCACGCTCCATGGTCTCCTTCCTTCTGCTGCTGGCGCTCTGTCCCACGCTCTGGCTTGCGCACAACTACAAGAACCAACCGGCATCCTCTCGACTGGCTCAATGGTCCTTACTCTGCCAAGGCCATCGAGAAGCGTTCCTCGCGCCCCAGCGACCCTCCTTATCCCGGCAAGAACAGCCGGACGGTGGCCGCCGAATACTTCCTCAAGGCCGCGCGCATGAACACCGGCGAAGGCTCGCGCCAGAACTGGCTCATCCTGCTGGCCGTTGCCGGAGTTCTCATCTCAGCCTTCCACCTGCGCCGCTTTGCCGCGCTGCTTCTGCTCTGGATACCGCTGCCGTTCTATGCCTATTCGATCGCCTACGGCAGCGTTCCCATCTTCGTTCCCGAGTGGTGGCCGTTCTCCTACTACAACGTGCGCTACGGCCTCGAACTGCTGCCCGCCATCGCTGTCTTCGCCGCGCTCATTCCGTGGGCGATCGCGCGCCTGCATCGCGCGCTGGCTCACCGTTGGCTGTTACCGCGGCTCTCTTCGCTGATCACCTTGCTTGCCTTCAACTCTTCCGCCGGGTGCTTTTCCACGCGCTCGCAGGACCGCGAGTTGGGGACGCAAGTGGATGATTCCCATCTGCTATCGCGAAGCCTGGGCCAACAGCCGCGGCCGCCTGCAGCTGGAGGCGCAGGTCGCCGCAAGCCCTTGCGGCCATCCCGGAGAATTCGACCGTTCTGATGTACACGAGCGACTACGTTGGAGCCATTCAGAAGGCGGGAATTCACTTCAACCACGTCATCTCCGAGTCCACCTTCATCGCCTGGGACTCGGCCCGCAGCGCGCCCTTCGCCGGAGCCGACTACATCGTTGCCATCGCCGGCGATCCGGTCGCCGAAGCCGTCCGCATCAATCCCCGCGGCCTCACCAAGCTCGCGATTATCCACACTCTCGGCAAGCCCGAGGTCACCATCTATCGCGGCTCGCGCGAGTAACTTCAGCTCTGAAAACTGCGAAAGATCAATGCATCATGATTCGATGCACCATGAATCGTGCAATTCATGGGAAACCATTGGCGTGGTGGGCAATCGTTTGGAAGGCGCAGGTTACTGGTGTGCCTATGGTTGTGGGAGTGATTAGCGAGATGATTACCTTGCGCGAGTCGCTGGTTGCGCTAATTGACAACAGGGAGGGGCAACTCCTGCGAGTGTCTTACGTTCTAATCTCACGACCCACCCAAGGAGGTTTTCATGCGTTGTCTACTCAAGGTTTCCATTCCAACCGAGATCGGTAACGAGCGTATCATCGACGGCAGTTTGGGGAAGACGATCGAGTCGATCCTACACGACATCAGCCCAGAGGCCGCCTATTTTTCAGAGGAGCAGGGAGTCCGCACGGGGTTCATCTTCTGCAACGTCAAAGACGAATCGGAGATTCCGGCGATTGCGGAGCCGTGGTTCCTTGCCTTTGGTGCTCGCGTGGAATTTCATCCTGCGATGACTTTGGCGGACCTGAAGAAGGCGATGCCTGGGTTTGAAAGAGCGATCAAGAAGTATAGTTACATGCCGAAAGCCGCGTGAGTGCAGCACCATCCTGCGCGTTCCCACATTCGCCCATGGAATGTGGGAACGCAGCCCACAGACAAGAGCAAGCACAAAGCCGGCGACTCCGGATTAGCCAACCACCGGCTTAGGAGAACGGAGTCCACTCGGCATAAATTTCATCTGGATTTTCCGTGAGCCGATAGTGGGTGATTGCCGCGCCTTCCAGGAGCGAGGGATCGATCGGATTACGCGCGAAGAAGTTATGAAAGACCTGCATCGTAACCCGGCCATTATCCTCGGAGAGCAGCGCGATCCCGGAAAGTGTCGTGTTGGCACGAGAGGTTGCTTTTCTGGTAGCGACAGGCCATTGGGCGACTAAGGTTGTGCCACTTTCGGATGCGATCTCCGGGGCTACGAGAACGGTTTCAATGCCGTACATCGCAACACTGATGGCATAGGAATCGCAAATTTCAGGCCATAGGCGCACGTCGTCATATAGAACTAGCAAGGCAGGCCGGACTTCGCCCGACAAACGCTTGAGTTGCGGGATGGCGCCGTCGATCTTGGCGCGCACCCGTTCGCCCGGAACCGTGTCGTAGAAGTCGCCGGATTCATCCGGATGTTGCAACGTGCGTAGTTGGGCGGGGCTGGCGTCGAACTGTTTTACCTCAATCGCAATCGAGGCATCGCCGCACCAGAGCATATAGACGGGGGCATTCTCCCGATCGATGTGTACTCTCTCGGCACGGATTGCGCTGGTGGCGCATAAAGCCTCGAACAGTTCTTCTGATTTCGTCATCTCTATTAGTTTCTCACGGTAAGCAGGTATTCTGGTTTAAGAATCGCAGCCCCGGGATGACTGTAGTTTCGGCTATTTAATCGTTCGTAATCATTTGAACGCAGTGGCTGGAAAACTGCTTGACTCTTCAGCATTTGGCGCATCCCACATTCGCTAGATTCCACATTCGCTACATCCCACATTCGCCAAAGGCTGGCGGATGTGGGCCACACGTGCCTATACTCCCACTCTCTTTGGCAGTATCTCACCGATGCGTTTTACCTGGGCTCCGACGCCGCGCAATTTTTCTTCGATGCGCTCGTAGCCGCGGTCGATGTGGTAGACGCGGTCGATGATGGTTTCGTCCTGGGCTACCAGGGCGGCGAGCACCAGCGAGGCCGAGGCGCGCAGATCACTGGCTTGCACGGCGGCTCCGCTCAGAGTGCTTTTGCCGCGCACCACGGCACGGCGTCCCTCGATCTTGATGTTGGCTCCCATGCGGCAGAGCTCCTGGGCGTGCATGAAGCGGTTCTCGAAGATGTTTTCGGTGATGACCGAGGTTCCGGCGGCCTGGGTCATCAGCGCCATGTACTGCGCCTGCACGTCGGTGGGAAAGCCGGGATATTCCTCGGTGGTGATGTCGCCGGAGGTGAGCGGGGCGGCGTCGCCCATGACCCGCACGCAATCCTCGCCGACCTTTACCCGGACGCCGACCTCTTCAAGCTTGTTGAGCAGGGCGGTGAGGTGGGTGGGATCGCAGTCTACGATCATGAGGTCGCCGCCGGTGAGCGCTCCGGCGAGGATGAAGGTTGCGGCCTCGATGCGGTCGGGAATAATGCGATGGCGCGCGCCGTGCAACTGCTCGACGCCTTGGATGCGGATGGTTGAAGTTCCCGCGCCCTCGATCTGCGCACCCATCTTGACCAGGAGAGCGGCGAGGTCTACGACTTCAGGCTCGCGGGCGCAGTTCTCCAGCACGGTCTCGCCCTCGGCCAGCACTGCCGCCATAAGAATGTCTTCGGTGCCGGTGACGGTGATCTTGTCAAAGGAGTAGTGCGCGCCTTTGAGCTTTTTGGCTCGCGCTTCGATGTAGCCGTGCTCCTGGACGATCTTTGCGCCGAGCTTTTCCAGGCCCTTGAGGTGCAGATCGATGGGACGGGCGCCAATGGCGCAGCCGCCAGGAATCGAAACCCTAGCGAAGCCCACGCGCGCCACCAGCGGCCCCAGCACCAGCGACGAGGCGCGCATGGTCTTGACCAGCTCGTAGCTGGCCTCGGGATTGGCGCTGAGATTGGCGGCGCAGATGGTGGTGCGGTGCTGCGCCCGTCCGTATCCCAGCTCGACCTCGGCGCCCATGGCGGCCAGCAATCGGCGTTCGGTTTCAATGTCGCGAACCTGGGGAATGTTTTCGAGGATGACCGGTTCACTGGTGAGCAGCGCCGCCGCCATGGCGGGCAGCGCGGCGTTCTTGGCGCCGCTGATTCGTATGGTACCGAGCAGCGGAGTGCCGCCGCGAATGACAAGCTTGTCCATGAAATTGAGCCCGAAGAAACGATGAAATATGAATTGCCGTATTACCTAGATTCTACACACTTGAGTCGATTCGCACGCGCTATGGGGCGGGCGGATTGGGCAGGGCGTCGAGGATTGCGTCATGCAGCAGGGGACGCAGCTCTTTGATGGCTTGATTGCCGCCATCCGGCCAAGTGCGATTGGTGAGCAGGGTGACGGAGAGGCCACGCTCGGGATCGCACCAGAGCGAAGTTCCGGTGTAGCCCAGATGCCCGAAGGAGCGCGGGGAAAACCTGGTTCCGGACTGCGATGGCTGCGAGGGCGTATCCCATCCCGAGCGCCCGCGAAGTTCCGGGAGGGCTCACTCTGCCGGGCGGTGAAGAGCTCGACCGTCTCGGGATGGAAGAGCGGCTGGCCTGAGCGGCGTCCCTAGGCCCAGGCTTCCCAAGATGCAGTGGGCAAAGCGCGCCACGGAGAGCGCGTCGCCGAACAATCCGGCGTGACCGGCGACCCCGCCCATGGCGCTAGGCATTCTCGTCATTGACCTCGCCCTGGACGATGCGCCCGCGATACGAGGTGTCATTGATGGTCGGAGGAACATCCATCATGCTGGCTGGTTGCGGGACAAAGCTCAAGTTGAGGTGGAGGGGAGAAAAAATCTCGCGCTGGCAAAAGGTGTCCAGCCGCTCGCCGGCGATCCGCTCCAGCAACTCGCCGAGAATGATGAATCCGATGTCGCTGTACTCGGCCCGCTCCATGGGCGCGGATTCCGAGCGGAAGCCGCCGCGCCGCCGCCAGCATCGCCTCGCGCCCCGCCGCGGTCGAGGTAGAGCTTGCGATGCGCGGGCAGTCCCGAGGAGTGCGCCAGCAACATTCGCACCGTCACCTGCCTCGCGCCAGCCACGGTGTAGCGGCTCGGCTGTCGGCAAACTCCGGGAGCAATCGGCGACGGTGGCATCGAGCGAGAGCTTTCCGCGCTCGCAGAGCAGCATGGCCATCGAGGTGGTGGCGATGGGCTTGGTCAGCGATGCCAGATCCCAGACGGTTTCGCGCGTGACGTCACGCGTTAGGTCAGGATGGGTAAGATCGGGATGGCTGAGGCTGGGATGGGAAAGTGCGGACGCGAGGTCAGGGGGCGGATAGGTGAATCGTCCAAAGCCGCGCCACGCCAGAGGTTTCCGCGCAAGGTGACGGCCAGCGCGGCGCCGGGAAAGACCCTTCGCGCGAATCGCCTCGTCGATGCAGCCGGAAGGCTTGGGCAAAGCGGTGCTCCTGGCCGCCGGTGGCGTCCACCAGCCGGCGGCGAGGTCCGGCTCTGTTCGGCTCACTTGATGAATGGCAGCATCTCCTTGAACTGCGCCGTCCCGCTGCGCCGCAGCAGCTCATACATCATCATCTCGGTGGAGGAGATGACGCATCCGGCCGACTCCATGCGCTCGAGGCCGAGGCGCCAGTTCAGCTCGGTGCGCGAGCTGACGGCGTCCGAGGCGACGTGCACCATGTATCCGTTCTCGAGCGCACCGAGGGCGGTCTGCATGACGCAGATGTGGCTCTCCATTCCGCACAGCAGCACGGTGGTGCTTGGCCGGGCAACTCTCGCACCGCGCTGCGAAACTCCTCGCGCCCAAAGCAGCCGAACTCCATCTTGTCGATCGGCTGTACCTCCGGCAGCAGCTCGGCGATCTCGGGAACCGTCGCGCCCAGTCCGCGCACGTACTGGGTGGTCAGCAGCACCGGAATCTCCAGGATCTTGGCCAGCCGGATCAGCAGGCGCGAATTTCGCACCAGCTCCTCGCGGTTCAGCACCGCGGGCAGCAGCTTCTCCTGGATATCGATGACCACCAGCGCGCATTGCGCCGGCGTCCAGGCTTCGCCGCGCAATCGGTTCGCCTGCCAGTCCAGCCAGTCCGGGAAGGGAAGATGGATTCATTGCAAACTCCTGGTGTTGATTTGCCGACGAAATGGAACAGCTCACAGCCTACCCCACGGCTGGCATTCGTTCCAGCCCCGATTGCGGCATTTTGCAGCCTGACCGTTGCATTTTTCGCCGGGTCAAGCGCGGGCTGGCGTCGGGCGGCAGGCCGGAGCTGTGCGGCATCCCATTACAGCGTGAGACTGCACTGTATTTCTTCATCCCGCGCTCGGTCGAGCCGCTTTCTTGTTTATGGCGCCGCTGCTGCCGCTGCTTCTGTTTGCCGCCAGTGCTCCGGCGCTGAAGCAAATTGCGGTTCTGGATCTTCCGGGGCGTCCTGGCTTCGATGAAATTGCCCTGGTTCACGGCATGATTCTTATCTCGCACCCTGGGGCCGGGGCGGTCGACCTCTTCGATCCGCAGAAGCGGCGGATTGTGGGGCACATTCGCAATATGTGGTCGCCGCGCGGCGTCGCCGTCGATGAAGTCGCGCATCGGGTTTATATCGCCAACGCCGGAGCCCGCAATATCGTGGTGGTCTCGACTACGGACTGGCAGGTGCAAGCGCACGATTCCGGTTGACTCGGCGCCCGACGCTCTGTTTGTGCTGCCCGCCGGACACATGCTGTACGTCACGTTTCCGGAGTCGGAATCAATGGCGGCGATCGACCTGACGGGAGCCGGGAGCGATGCCGCGGACGCTCCGGCAGTCGAGCGCCTGGCGCTGGATGGGCGTCCGTATGCGTTTGCTTATGATCCCGCGCGCGAGCGGCTCTTTGTCACCTTGCAGGATCGCCGCAGCGTTCTGGTGTTGAGTCCTGGGCTTAAGAGGCTTGCCAGTTTTTCGCTGAATGCCTCTGAGCCAACCGGCATTGCTTTCAGCCCGCATTACGACCGCCTCTACGTTGCGGTGCGCTACGCGGTGTTGGCGCTGGACCCGGAGAGCGGTGAGGAACTGTCGCGCTCGGCCGTGGCTGGCGGAATCGACCAGATCAGTCTGGACGATGCCGGGGGCTCGCTGCTCGGCGTCTCCCAGGGCTCGGTCTTCCTCATCCCGGCCTCGGCTGGCCTTGGCCCGGCCAGCGAGTTGGCGGTCGAGGTGAAGGGCCACTCGCTCGCCTACGACTCCACGACCGGCTATCTCTACCTCCCAGGAGGGCGGGAAGGACGTTCGAAGCTGCTTATTCTGAAACGCTCTGGCGGGCAATAGCGCAGATGGAGCGCCGCAAAAGTTCCCCGTGCCAATGAAATTCCGAGACGTAAAGGTAAGTTCCTCCTTGTTTGTGCATCTCATTTGAAGGAGTGCCGTCCGGAGGCATATGGCGCACATACTGTTCGTCGATGATGAGCCCGCGATCCGTGAGACCTTCCCCAAGATCCTTGCCATGGGTGGGCACACGGTGGTCTCGGCCGCCACGATTGCCGAAGCTCTGGCCTGTATTTCATCCGAGCGCTTTGACCTTCTGATCTCCGACCTGAACATCGGTCATCCTGCCGACGGCTTCGTGGTGGTTAGCGTGATGAAACGCACGGACCCGGAGTGCATCACGATGATCCTGACCGGCTATCCGGGCTTTGAAAGCGCTCTCCAGGCGATTCGGGAGCAGGTGGATGATTACCTGATCAAGCCCGCGGATGTGCGGCAATTGTTAACGACCATCGATGAGAAACTCAGCAGAAGGAAGGCTCGCGAAGTCACTGGGAACAAACGTCTTTCGATGGTACTGCGCGAGCATATTCCGTTGATCATCGAGCGCACGTTGGCGGCGATGAAGCGGGACTCCGAGTTGAGGGCCTTGCCGGTCAGCGATGGCCAGCGGATCGAAGGCTTGGCAGAGGGACTGGAAGAAGTTGCCGATCTTTTGGATATCGATGAAGGCGGAGCCGCAGGGCTGGAAGCGGCAGGAGCGCAACCAGGGCACCCGCTGGAAGTGATGGTTCGGAAGAAGAGGATCCTGGGGCAGGTGCTCAGCAAGGTCTTTCAGGAAAACCTGCTTTCGTTGGATCTGAGCCATCTGATGCCCGACATGGCTCAGCTCAATGACGTGTTTTTATGGCAACTGGCGACCGCGGTTTGCGGGTATGCTGACGCCCGCCCCGCCGAGGCCGGGGGCAAAGAGGGTGCAGCGCGAAGGGTTGAAGAGCGACGGGTTGAGTTGGGAGACGGCGAGCCGAAGCCGATACGTGGCAGCGCGGAACAGTTCGAGGCGATTATCGATTCGGCGATGGACGCGATCATCAGCATCGATGGGCAGCAGCGGGTGGTGCTGTTTAATCGGAGCGCCGAAGAGCTGTTTGGATGCTCTGCCGAGGAGGCCATGGGAAAGCCTCTGGACCGCTTTTTGCCGGAGCAGTTCAGGGAGGCTCACCGGCACCACATCGAACGCTTTGGCGGGAGCGGCGTCACCTTGCGGTCGCCGCATATGCCGGCCATGCTGAACGCGGTTCGCAGCAATGGAAAGCAGTTCCCGGTGGAGGCCACGATTTCCCAGACGGGCGAAGGCTGCGAGAAGCGCTACACGGTGATCCTGCGGGACATCACGCAGAGGAAACGAACGGAGCGGGCTTTGATTCATAGCGAAAAGCTGGCCAGCCTGGGCCGGTTGTCGGCGGCGGTGGCCCATGAAATCAACAACCCGCTGGAGGCGCTGAAGAACTTGGTGTACCTGATCGGGAAAAATCCTTCCAACACGGCGATGGTGGGCGAGTATGCGGAATTGGCGGACGCGGAGGTGAATCACATCGCCGACATGACCCGGCAAGTGCTCGGGATGTCGCCTGGCGGAGACCGGCACGCTCCATTCCGCCCGAGCGAAGAGTTGGAGGCGGCGCTGACGATGGCATGTCGCAAGATTCGAGAAAAGGGTGCGGTGTTGCGGAAGGAGTACCGGCAGGATGCGGAGGTGTGGGGTGTAGCCTCGGAGATCCGGCAGGTGTTTTGGAACGTGCTGGTCAACGGGATCGAGGCAATTCCTGTAGGCGGTTTGATTTGGGTGCGGGTTTCCTGCTATCGCAACCCATGCGATGAGCGTACGGGAGTCCGCATTACCTTCGCCGATAACGGAGTCGGCATCGACGCGCCTGAGGTGCTTCGGCTCTTTGAACCGTTCTATACCACCAAGGCAAATGGGAATGGTTTGGGACTCTGGGTGGCGAAGCAAATTATCGATAGTCACAGTGGATGGATTCGAGTCCGCTCTCGAAGCGACGGCTTACGGACGGGGACGGTGCTGTCAATTTTTCTTCCCACGGAGACCCGGGCGCACGCGCAAGAAAGCGTCTGAGTGGTTGGGAAAGTTCGCCCGGCTGCGCGCTGGGCGGGTACGCGGCAAGGGCCGCCGCTCCGGCTGCCGGGTAGTGGATCAGTTTCCGGATTGCCGACAATCCGCTCCCAATATTATCGGAACGGGGCCGAATCCACTTTTTCTGTAAGCCAGGTGCGAGCTACTGCACAGGTGAGCGTGACCGAGCCCGTTTGAGTAGTCGCGCCTGAAGAGAACTCAGAAGCCTGCTTTCGAGAAGCGGCAAGCAGTATTACTGAGCCTAGGTGTCAATTCGAGCTCTCCGAAATCGGAGTCGCACTCTGCCGAATCTCGCGCGGCAATATCTCAATGCGACGCGCCCCGTCGGTCATCACGAAGGGAAGTCCGAGGTTTAGCTGATTGAGGAAGCGGTCAATGTGTTCCGCGTCCAGGCAAAGCACGTCCACGTTGCGGGTCATGCTTCAGCCTCGCTGGCAGCGACGAGGCCGTGCTGCATAGAACCCATCCGCTCCCATGCGTAGTCGATTTCATAGCCGCAGTTCAGGCAGGTCTGGTAGCTCCGCTTGTTGATGGTGAAGACGCGACTGCGATCATAATGGTGACACTCGACGAACCACTGAAGGACCGAACTTATACCTGCCATGTGCTTTACGCATTTCGTAGCCATCTCGATATACCTTTCAATCCTGCTGACCGATGTGAATTCGCTTCGATGTTTCTATCACCACGATACAAGAGCGGGGAAAAGAGGAAATCAGCAAACCCTGTTACTTCTGTAGGGTTTGTCACATGATCTTTGTAAGGCTTTACTTACCCTTTCGAGGAAGTTAGAAGCTGCGATGGCGCTTGCGTCGGGTTCCGGGCGGTTGACGGGCAATTCGGAAACTGACCCTCTACCCTGGTTGGTGCTGGCGGGCGCTGGCGCTCGGCACATGATACAAATGTTGATCATGGCGACACAGCTTTCAAAGCAGGCTCGCGGGGTGGTGGCGCGGGCGGCCTGCCGCGTGGACCTTGCCGGCGGCACGATGGACATGTGGCCGCTCTATCTATTCCATCCCGGCGCGGTGGTGGTCAACATTGCAGTTCGAGTGATGACCTGCTGCCGGATTACTCCTACGGCTGGGAGTGGGATCGAGTTGGTCTCGCTGGATACGGGGCTGGCCGACAGCTTCGGCAGTATGCAGGCTCTGCGCGAGGCGGGGAGGTACCGGCACGCGCTGGCGGCTCGGCTGGTGCGTTTCTTTTATACGGATCGCGGGTATATGGATGGCGGGAATGCCGAGGGCGAAGCTGGCGGCGGTTTCCGGCTGGAGACTCATTCGGAATCTCCGGCGGGGGCGGGAATCTCGGGCTCTTCGGCGCTGATGATAGCCTCGACGGCGGCGCTGGCGCGGTTTACGGGACGCAAGCTGACGCGGGAGCAGATCCGCGAGATCGCGCAGAACGTGGAAGCGCAACTGATCGGCGTTCCTACCGGATGCCAGGACTACTATCCCGCGCTTTATGGCGGCGTGAACGCGGTGCAGTTGGACGCCGATGGCATCCATCGCCACGCCATTGCCTGCGATGCCGATGAGGTGGAGCGGCGCTTCGTGCTGGCTTACACCGGAGCACCGCGGCAGAGCGGCGTCAATAACTGGGAGGTGTTTAAGCAGCACATCGATGGCGACCGGCGCATCTTCCGCAATTTTGAGCGCATCGGCGAGATCGCCCGCGCCATGCGCGAGGCCATCGCCTCGGCGGACTGGGCGGAGAGCGGGCGGCTGCTGCGCGAAGAGTGGAAGCTGCGCCGCACGAACGCGCCCGCCATCAGTACGCCGCAGATCGACCAACTGATTGCGATCTCGCGCCGGAACGGAGCGCTGGGCGCGAAGGTTTGCGGGGCGGGCGGCGGCGGCTGCGTGCTCTTTATGACCGAAGCCGATGCACGGCTGCGAGTGGAGCAAAAACTGGCCGCCGCAGGAGCGCAGATTCTGCCGTTTGCGGTGGCGCGGCGAGGGGTTTCGGTTGGGGACTTTCCCGTGATTCGGAATGAACCCCACATTCGCCAAAAGAAGGCGGATGTGAGCCACCTGACGTCTTGATCAGCTACAGCCGCTCGGCAGTTTGATTCTTTGATTCCATGAGCGATGCCCGCCAACTCGAGCTGTTCGGAGCAGGGAAGCAGTATCGTGCGCCGACCCTGCTGCCTCCGCTGGTGCGCTTCGTGGTGGCCGCCGTGTGGGTGTCCGTCGTCTTTTGGGGCAGTGGCTTTGTCTTTGCACTCTTTCCTGAACGCAATCTGCTGCCGGGACTGCTGTTTCGTCTGACCGCCTGCGTTTTGACCGGTGCAGGCTTTTTCTTTTTTCTTCGTGTTCTGGACAATGATCCGCTTCCGTTGTGGGAGGCTCTCGGCTTGCCCTGCGACCGCACGGCTGGCCGCCAGTGGGTCGGCGGAGTGGCCCTGGGAGGGACGTTGATCACCGCCGACGTGCTCATTCTGGGCACGTTCGGCTCGATTGGCTTTCAACTCCACCTTACCCGGCATGGGTTGGTTCGCGCCGCCGCCGCAGCTTTGCTGCTGCTGTTTGGAGCACTGCTGGAAGAGCTGGCTTTTCGCGGCTATCCCTTCCAGAAGCTCACCGAGGCGTTTGGCGCATTCTGGGCGGTGATCGCGCTCTCGGCGCTGTTCGGCGGCGTCCACCTGTGGAATCCGGATGCGCAGGGCTGGCTGAGCTGGGGCTTCTTCAACACTCTTGCCGTGGGAGTGCTGTTTGCCGTGGCCCGCATCCGCACCGGCTCGCTGTGGTTTTCAGTGGGCCTTCACTTTGGCTGGAACTTTTTTCAGGGCTCGGTCTTTGGCCTTCCGGTCAGCGGCCTGCGCGAGTTCTCCACCGTGGTTACGGCCACCGCGAACGGCTCCGACGCGCTGACCGGCGGAGCCTATGGTCCAGAGGGCAGCGCGATCTGCGCCATCGTCCTGGTGATCGCTTTCCCGCTTCTCTGGGTGGTGACCGGCTCACGAAATATCCAGCACCGTCCGCCCGGTTTGTCTGCCCTGTCCGGCATCTAAAATCCGCAACGGCGAGTACGTGGATCGGGACTCATCCTGCCGATGAGGATCGGCGCGGCGTGCGCGTGAGGGGTGGGTATGAGTCTTTGGGCGAGAGGCCGTCACTTAAAGCGGGTGCACCGTTGCTCTAGTCCCGCGGGAAATCTGGTTCCTCCGAGGGGCCGGGCGCTTGCGGTTCTGGTGCTGCTGCTGGTTGCTGCGCTCGCCGCCGCCGAGGACGCCAAACTTTCCGATGCGCAGCGGGTGGCGATTCTGCGCAGCTTTCTCGCCGAGCGTCCCTTCGCTCACCGTGCCTTTCCTCGGGACAAGATCCGCTTCCGCATCGAGGGCGACAAGATTACTCCGTCGGAGGCCGAGATGAAGCAGTTGATCGACCAGCACGGCGCCGCCGCCAAGCCGGGCGAGCGGGTCCAGATCACCGCCGTCCGCTTTGAGCGTGGGGGCATCCTGTTTGAGATTAATGGAGGCCCGAAGCAGCACCAGGAATGGACGGATCGCGTCCAAATCGGAGTCAACGGGGCCGATCCGCGAGGCTCGCAGAATCAGGCCGATAACGCTTCCAGCAACTGGAACGGCTGCTCGATTTTGCTGGCGATCAAGGATGGCGCCGCCGCGCTCACGGTGGACCGGATCAAGGAAATGCTGGCGCCCGTACTCGACTTCCAATCGATGAACGTAGCCGCGGCCTATCAGAAGAGCCTTCCGCCGGTGCTGGCGCAGGCGGTCAAGGAGCATCGTGCGCTGGTTGGCATGGACAAGGATTTGGTGAGCTATGCGCTGGGCCGCCCGCAGCATCGGCTGCGCGAAAGCCTTGATGGCAAGGATTACGAGGAGTGGATCTACGGCGATCCGCCGCAGGATGTGAAGTTCATCCGCTTTCTTGACGACAAGGTGGTTCGGATCGAAGAGATGAAGGTAAGCGGAGAAAAAGTGGTGCGCACCGAGGACGAAGTCGGCGATCTGGACGGCACGCTGAATGCCTCGGCCGCGAACAAGACGCAGGCTGAGGCGATGTCGGCTGCCACCGAGCCACCGGGCGCGCCGCCCACGTTGCTGCGGCCCGGCGAAAAAGCTGCCAACGCAGGGGATGAGACGCGCGAGGTGAAGCGCGATCCGAATCCTAAGCCGGATGAGTCGGCTCCTAGCGGGCCTTATTAAGGGACGGTGGTGGGCTAATTTCCGGATTGGCGACCAACCGCTTAGAGCCAGGGAGCCACCCCAACTCCTGGGCAACACGCTTGCGGTTTGAAGATACTGCGGCGTTTGCCGTTACCGATTCTGCGAGGCCGGTGCGACTCGACAGGGACAGAAGTGGACTCGGTTCTTCGCGATTCGTCTTTAGCATGGCCTTCCGGTTCTCTATAATGGCGCAAGACCAATAGAAGAAGCCAAATGACCCAAGCTACACCGCCGTCAGACTTCGACTGGACGACATTGCGCCTCTCGATTGCCTCGTTAGTTGTTGCCGTCGTTTCTTTCGTGTCCTCGCTTGTCTCAGCCGCGATTGCCAACTGGTCGAGGAATGACGCTAAAAGAATCGCTGACCGCGCCCACGACGAATGGGCACAACAAAAATGGTTCGACCTATATTTTTCAACTAATTCTGCTTACGACGCGATGGAGAAACTTCAAAGGGACTGCCATGTTCAAAACGGCAGAATCCTCAGCATCGTCGGAGGGGGGAATTACCCAGATCGTGCCAACGTAGTCATCTTTCTCTTTCGGGAGATTCAAGCAATGGCGATGGTGTTTCCGCAGTGCACAACTATCGATATGCTATGTGCCGCCACTTCTGGATTTTCCGACGATCCAGACGATCCAAGAGGGCTGCGTAGCAAGGAGCGCCTGAAGGCTCTTATGGACGCGATGAATGACATTCGGGAAAAGGCGCTCGTTGACTCCAGCGTTCTTAAACGGGTAATCAAGTAAGTCGAACCAGACAGCATAGCTGTTAACAGCGCTGTTATTGAAGTTGGTCCTAGCGACTGGCAGATCGGAAAACCGGATCATGGAGCACACCAGTTTTCCTCAGAAAAGCGAAGCGGCTCAAAGGAATGACGGGACCAGATGAGACTAGAATTGGGCATTGAGGTGGCAAATGCCGCAAGATTATGACGACGGGAAAGTGATCAACATATCCCACGGGCGGTTCATGCAATGGTTCGGCAAGATGTTGGAATGTGTGGAGAATCTTCCGCCTGAGGAGCGCGCGGAATTCGACAAATGGGATCGTGATCGACCCGAAGGCGTCGCTACCTCCGACTGGCCGGGTTTCGCGAAGTACTTGCCAGCTCGCCCTTGGAAACGATCCATTGAAGGCTGAGGAGAATTCATGGGAACTCCGCTCACGATCGACGTAAGTACCTTCCAGAAGCCCCTTGCTGAGCTGGCCATCACCATGGCTCTGAAGGTCGAGCGCGAGGGCGCGGTCTTGCTCGGCGCTCCAGTGTATGTTGCGATCGACATCGGCGCGCTGCTTCGAATGTCCAACGAGACACTAAATCTTCTCTGGTTCATTAATGCGGATGAGACGCAGAAATCGGGCGCCCGGCCGACATACTCGATCGCCGCATTACCGTTGGTTCGCACCCTAATCGATAATTTATATAACGTCTCCTACATCTTGCTCGATCCTGCAGACCACGGACTCGCATACCGACTGAGCGGAATAAAAAAAGAGCAGCACGACCTCAGTGAGGATGAAAGGCGATATGGCGGAAAGCCAGAGTGGGATGAATGGATCAAGAATTCGCGAGCAATGATTGACCTGAACATGCGCGGACTGGAGGTGAGCCAAGCTGACATAGACTCACAGGCGGCTTGGTCAACATTTGGCAAATACATTGCAACAAAGGGTCCTGGAGGGACGCTGAACGATCATCAGAAGTTCTTAGAAACATTCCAGTATGGTCCCTGGCGCGAATACTCGGCATTGTCACATGGGGGGCCCGAGGGGCTACGCGATGTGGGTATGTTCTATACCTATAGGGAACAACCCTTTGAAGACAGGCCTAAGATTGACGATGCGTTTGAACGGATCAGGACTCTGCACTTAATGCGTGCTGCCGTTGTTCTCCTTGCGACCATCACCGAGCTTCAGTTGTTCTTCCACTTTACGGACGCTAACATCGACTCCCGGATTCACGCGATATGGAATGCGATGATACCTCACATTGAAGTCGCAGAGCTCTACAACGAACGCTACAAAGACCTGATGGCGAGTAAAGGAATAAGG
The DNA here is from genome assembly GCA_963737175.1 of uncultured Acidobacteriota bacterium. GTDB lineage: Bacteria > Acidobacteriota > Terriglobia > Terriglobales > Acidobacteriaceae > TOLSYN. The sequence continues at coordinate 399,645 of CAVTRQ010000007.1, forward strand.
CCATAGGTGAATAAGGCTGGTTGTTTCTATCCGATAGGTCCCCGCAAGTCGGCTTGTGGCAAGGTTTTTCGGAGACTTAGCGCTGCTCTGCCGGAGTGACGGGCAATCCGGAAACTGACCCACTACCGAAGAGACGCGGCGGTTGCATCGATTCCCACATTCGCCAACTGCGGGCGGATGTGGGCCACCCTCGGTTGCGTCGATCCCCACTCAAGCCAAGTGCGGGCTTGAATGGGCCACCCTCGGTTGCACAAACTTTGTTTCCGCGCTGGGGCGCTTTACACTATTGCTGTGAAGATCGCACTGGCTCAGATCAACCCTACGGTCGGGGACTTTACCGGCAACGCGGAGAAGCTCCGGCAGTACACGTCTTGCGCGCGGTCGCGCGGGGCGGAGCTGGTGGTCTTTCCGGAGACTGTCGGTGTGCGGATACCCGCCGCGCGATCTGGTGGAGGTTCCGGCCTTTGTCGCGCGCTCGCGCGAGGTGCTGGAGCAGATAGCCGCCGAGTTTGCGGATATCGCCATCATCGCCGGCTTTCCTTCGCCTGCCGCTTCGGAGACCGGCAAGACGGTGATGAACTCGGCTGCGCTGCTGCGCCATGGCCGTATCGATTTCGTTCAGTCCAAACGGCTGCTGCCCACCTACGATGTCTTCGACGAGATGCGCACCTTCGCTCCCGCTCCGGTGCAGCGGCTGTTTTGCATCGGCGAGCGAGTCCGTCGCGCTGACCATTTGCGAGGATGCGTGGAACGACAAGGCCTTCTGGAGCCGCCGTCTGTACGACATCCGATCCGGTCGAGAACCTGATCCGCGCCGGGGGACGGCTGGTGCTGAACATCTCCGCCTCGCCGTTTCATGTCGGCAAGCCCGAGCTTCGCCAGGCCATGCTTGCCAGCATCGCCCGCCGCGCACCGCGTCCCGGTGCTGCTGGTCAATCAGGTCGGAGGCAACGACAGTCTGGTCTTCGATGGATCGAGCCTTGCGCTTGACCCGAGCGGAGAGGTCATCGCCCAGGCCAAGTCATTTGAAGAAGACCTCATCCTGGTCGATACCGCATCGATGACCGGAGACATGCACGAACAGATTCCCGGCGAGGAGGAAAGCGCCTATGCCGCGCTGGTGCTGGGAACTCGCGATTACGTGCGCAAGTGCGGCTTCCGGAAGGTTGTGGTCGGACTCAGCGGCGGCATCGACTCGGCGCTGACCGCCGTGATCGCCGTCGATGCGCTGGGCGCGGAAAACGTCATCGGCATCTCCATGCCCAGCCAGTATTCTTCCGAGGGCAGCATCACCGATGCGCGGGAGCTGGCAATGAACCTGGGCATCTGCTTCGACGTGGTATCCATTCGGCGAAATCTTCGAGTCGTACCGCGGCGCGCTGGCGCGGCATCTTCCGCGGGCTTGCCGAGGATGTGACGGAGGAAAATCTGCAGGCTCGCGCCCGTGGCGGACTGCTGATGGCGGTGGCCAACAAGTTTTCCGCGCTCGTGCTGACGACCGGCAACAAGAGCGAGCTGGGCGTCGGCTACTGTACTCTGTATGGAGACATGGTGGGCGGACTGGCGGTCATCTCCGACGTGCCCAAGACGCTTGGTCTATCGCCTGGCGCGGTACGTCAATTCGCGGCGCGCCGTTCATTCCCGAGGCCTCGATCACCAAGCCGCCTTCGGCCGAGTTGCGCCCGGACCAGAAGGACAGCGATTCGCTTCCGCCCTATGACGTGCTCGACCGCATACTGGAAGAGTACGTCGGCAATTTGAAATCCGCCCCGGAAATCGCCGCGCTCACCGGCTTTGACGACGAGGTGATCCGCTTCGTCATTCGCCTGATCGATGGCAGCGAGTACAAGCGGCAGCAGGCCGCTCCCGGTATCAGAATCTCAACCAAGGCTTTCGGTGTGGGCCGCCGGTTTCCGATCGCGGCCCGCCATCAGGTCTAGTAAAAATTCCGGAGCTGGGTTCTGTAGCATTTCAGGACGGCTCCGTTCTAAGGATGATCTCAATGCGCAATTTTCTGACGTGCTCCGCCGTACTGCTGTTGTCTGTTTCCCTGTTTGCGCAGACGGCAGAAACGAAGCCGGCTGCGAAGGCCGCCGCCACGCCTGCCGCCGACGCCGCGAAAGCCGCGCTTCCCGAAGGCGCTCCGACACCGGAGATGGCGCAGGCCTATTTCAAGCGCATGTTTGGCTATGACCCGAACCTGCAGGTGAAGGTGCTCGGCATCGGCCTCTCGCCGATTCCGGAGATGTATGAGATCACGGCTGTCTTCATCACGCCGGAAGGTCAGCAGGGCGGCCATTGGTTCGTCTCCAAGGATTTGAAGCACGCCATCGCCGGGGATATTCTGCCCTTTGGCGCCGACCCGTTTGCGCACGACCGCGCCGAGCTTGCCAAGTCGGCCTTCGGCGCCAGCCAAGGGCCTGCCAATGCGAAGTTGTTGATCGTTGAATTCGCCGACCTGGAATGCCCCGCCTGCAAGGAGGCTGCGCCGGTGATGGAAAAGTTGCGCAACGATTTTCCCCAGGCGCGCTTCGTCTTTCAAAGCTTCCCGCTCGATCCAGCTCATCCCTGGGCGGTGCGGGCCTCGTCCTACCTGGACTGCATTGCGCGCGCCAATCCGGATCATGCGTTCACCTTTGTCGATGCCATCTTCAGTCATCAGAAGGACATTGAAGATGCGGTGCGCAAGACCGACGCCGACGGCAAGATCAACGGTGGATGATGCGGCGGTCACCGAGCGTCTGCGCTACTACGTGGAGTGGGCCGGCGCCGATCCGGCAAAGACCCAGAGCTGCGCCGAGACCGCTGCGACCGCCGAGCGCATCGCGCGTAGCCAACAGCTCGGCCAGACGATCGGCATCACTTCGACTCCTACGCTATTCGTCAATGGGCGCCGGATCGGCAATCCTGGCGCGGCGCAGTATGAGGCGCTGAAGGCCGTGGTAGCCTACGAAGCCGACGAGGCCGATACCGGCAAGTAACCGCCAAGGTTCCCACATTGGAGTCCCTACATTCGCCAAACGCGGGCGGATGTGGGCGACCCGCCGAAGTACCCCCCATACCATGCAGGAGCGTAGCCATGTCGCCGTGAGGCGTAGGGATGCGCTTTTCTGTGCCAAATATTATCCAGAAGTGACCAGCATCACTGAACGAAAATGGCTTTACTACATAGTATACAAACGCAACCACACACTGTTGCTTGAAAGTTAATCTGGAAGACTCATCAGGAGCTCGTTTCGAATGAAGAAGTTAATTTTTGTATTCGCGTTGGTCATGATCGCCTCGGCGATGATGCTTGCCCAAACTGCTACGTTCACCGGAACCGAAGGTTCTGTCGCTCCCGCGGTCGACGTCTTGGGCGCGCACAACAACTACGGTCGTGGCTGCGCAGGCTGCCATGCTCCTCATAGCGGCAACTTTGGTGCGGGCGGCAACGGCATCACCAACTCGACTGTCGATCTGTTCACCGGTACCAACGCCCTGTTCGCACAGGACATGGGTCCGCTCTTCGGCAAGACCTTCGACTTCAGCGACATCAGCAACACCGGTTCGGCCAACAAGTACCTGTTGATCGCTCCCGCGACCGGCAACCCGACCACGTGGACCGCTCAGCAGTACTCTGACGCCCGTGGCATCCTGATGTGCCTTGCCTGCCACGACGGTAACGTCGCCAAGGGCGCGATGATGAAGAACCAGGCTTACGAACAGCAGATCGGCGCCCTGCCCAGCACCTACGGCACCGGCAAAATCCCGACCCTGCTTGGCAACGACGGCACCGCCGCCGGAACCTACAACAACGATCACCCGATCGGCGAGAGCGCCACGATCAACGCCGCGATGGGTTCCACCTACGGCGATGCAGTCAACGGTATTGTGTATGTGACCACCGCAACGGGCGTCACCTCCGCAACTCCGGCCGCTGGCGGCCAGTACTCGAAGTTCATGACCTCCTACGGCGCCCCGGCGCTGATGAAGGGTGCCTATAGCTACCCGACCCCGGTGAACGCCAACACGATGCCGTATGTGGTTTGCACCACCTGCCACAACCAGCACGTGATGAACGTTTACGCAGCGTCCGCCAACAGCAAGATCGCTGGCAGCGCCACCGGCACGTATGGCACGTTCTTCTTCATCAACGGACCGTATGATGTTGCCAACACGACCGTTGCCGCCGGCAACGCTTCCTCCACGACCCAGTTCTGCCGCCAGTGCCATTTTGGCGAATCGAACGAAGCCAATGGCGGAACCCTGCCGACCGTGTTCTAACTTGTAGTTTGCTAGTGTTTGTGGACTAAAACTGCCCCACGTCCTTCCTGGACGTGGGGCTTTCACTTGCTCGAAATTCTCCGAAATACGCAGGGAGCTGCTTTTTTTGGCTACGAGGCCGCGATTTCCCTTGATGGCGCGGCGCAGACCTCGGTGGAGATAACCCCCATTCAATGCAGGAGAGTAGCGATGCCTCTGTGAGGTGTGAGGTTGCGCCTTCGCTCAAACAAACATCCAGAGGTGACCAGGGTCACTGAATGGGAGTAACTGGACGCCTACTATTCAGGCGCAATCGCACACAGTGGCAGAAGTATCGTTACCGTCCTAATTCATTAGGACAGTAGCGAGCAGTCGAACAGAGCAGTGGTAGTGATGTACTTGAACAAATCATATTGAACACTCATCAGGAGACTCAAATGAAGAAAGTCGTTCTAGTAGTCGCACTGGTCTTAATGGCATCCGCCCTAATGTTCGCCGGAACAGCAACGTTCTCCGGAACCGAAGGTTCCATCGCTCCCACGGTCGACGTCTTGGGCGCGCACAACAACTACGGCCGTGGCTGCGCAGGCTGCCACGCTCCTCATAGCGGCAACTTTGGCGCGGGCGGCAACGGACTGACCAACACGACCCTCGATCTCTACACCGGCACCAATGCCTTGTTCGCACAGGACATGGGTCCGCTCTTCGGCAAGACCTTCGACTTCAGCGACATCAGCAACACCGGCAGCGCCAACCGCTACCTGTTGATTGCTCCCGCAACCGGCAACCCGACCACGTGGACCGCTCAGCAGTACTCTGACGCCCGCGGGATCTTGATGTGCCTTGCCTGCCACGACGGTAACGTCGCCAAGGGCGCGATGATGAAGAACCAGGCTTACGAACAGCAGATCGGCGCCCTGCCCAGCACCTACGGCACCGGCGCAATCCCGACCCTGCTTGGCAACGACGGCACCGCCGCCGGAACCTACAACAACGATCACCCGATCGGCGAGAGCGCCACGATCAACGCCGCGATGGGTTCCACCTACGGCGATGCGGTCAACGGCATTGTCTTTGTGACCACCGCTTCTGGCGTCACTTCCGCAACTCCGGCCGCTGGCGGCCAGTACTCGAAGTTCATGACCTCTTATGGCGCCCCGGCGATCATGAAGGGTGCACATAGCTTCCCGACCCCGGTCAACGCCAACACGATGCCGTATGTGGTTTGCACCACCTGCCACAACCAGCACATCATGAACGTTTACGCCGCGTCCTCCACCAGCCCGATCGCTGGCAGCGCCACTGGCACGTATGGCACGTTCTTCTTCGTCAACGGTCCCTACGACGTTGCCAACACGACCGTTCAGACGACCCAGGCTACCTCCACCACCCAGTTCTGCCGCCAGTGCCATTTCGGCGAGTCGAACGAATTCAATGGCGGAACCCTGAGCACCAGCTTCTAATTTGTAGTTTGCTAAAACCTCCTGTACTAAAACTGATTGCCCCACGTCCTAACTGGACGTGGGGCTTTTCCTTGCGCGAAATTCCGTGAGGTACGCTGGGAGCTACTTTGCGCTGGCGGCGAGGCCGCGATACCACAGGATGGTGCGGCGCAGACCTTCGTGGAAGTTGACTTTGGGCTCGTAGCCGAGGGCGTGCGCGGGCGCAGCGAGATGTCGGCGAGGGAGTGGGCGATGTCTCCGGCGCGGGCGGGGGCGTACTCGACGGGGCCGGTGTAGCCGGTGAGTTCGCGGAGGCTTTTGACGGCATCGTTGAGGGTGATGCGCTTGCCGGTGGCGACGTTGAAGACGCGGCCGGAGACCTTTTCGGCCGGGGCGGAGATGGCGCGGAGATTGGCGTCCACGACGTTTTCGATGAAGGTGAAGTCGCGGCTCTGGGTGCCGTCGCCGTAGATGACCGGGGTGCGGCCTTCGAGCATGGCGAGGGAAAACTTGGCGAGCACGCCGGAGTATTGCGACGAGGGGTCCTGATGCGGACCGAAGACGTTGAAGTAACGGATGGTGACCGTCTCCAGTCCGTAGACGCGGGTGAAGCTGCGCATGTAGTGCTCGCCGGCGAGTTTGCTGACGGCGTAGGGAGAGATGGGGTCGGGGAGCATGTCTTCGCGCTTGGGGAGCGTGGGCTGGTCGCCGTAGACCGAGGATGAGCCGGCATAGACGACGCGGCGGACTCCGGCGTTGCGGGCGGCGACGAGGAGGTTGAGGGTTCCGGTGACGTTGGCGGAGTTGGTGGCGACGGGGTCTTCGACGGAGCGCGGAACGCTGGCAAGGGCCGCCTCATGGAAGACGAAATCGACGCCGTGGCAGACGCGGGCGCAGGTTTCCGGGTCTTCGATGGTGCCCTCGATGAAGTCGATGCCGTGGAGGTCTTCGAGATTGGCGCGCTTGCCGGTGATGAAGTTATCGACGCCGCGGACGGTGGCTCCCTGGGCGAGCAGAGCGCGAGCGATGTTGGAGCCGATGAAGCCTGCAATTCCGGTAATCAGATAAGTCGTCATTGATTATTTCCGATGCTCAAGAGAGCTGGTTTGTTGCCGTAACTAGATTGCCTGGCGCTAGTTAACCGCAAGTTTAGCAGTGGACGATGTTGGAGGCGGTGATGCCCTTGGTGGCGTTGCGCGTGTCGACCACGATCTGCGATTCGGCGACGATGCGGCGGTAGTCGTAGCTGGTGTGGTCGGTGACGATGAGGACGGCGTCGTACTGGCCGAGGTTGTCCAGCGGGGTGCAGGTCATGTTGAGGTCGTAATGGCGGCCGCGGCCGACCTTGGGGAAGAACGGATCGTTGTAGGCGACCTGGGCTCCGGCTTTGCGGAGCAGCTCGATGATGGTGAGCGAGGGCGACTCGCGGAGATCGTCGATGTCGCGCTTGTAGGCGAGGCCGAGGACGAGGATGCGCGATCCGTTGAGGCACTTTTTGTGGCGGTTGAGCGCGAGCGCCGTCTTTTCGATGACGTAGTAGGGCATGCCGATGTTGACCTCGCCGGCCAGTTCGATGAAGCGGGTGCGGAAGTCGAACTGCTTGGCCTTCCAGGAGAGATAGAAGGGATCGATGGGAATGCAGTGGCCGCCGAGTCCGGGGCCGGGATAGAAGGCCTGGAAGCCGAAGGGCTTGGTCTTGGCGGCGTCGATGACTTCGAAGATGTCGATGCCCATGCGGTCGCAGAGCTGCTTGAGTTCGTTGACCAGCGCGATGTTGACGCAGCGGTAGATGTTTTCCAGCAGCTTGGTCATCTCCGCGGTGGCCGGCGAGGAGACGGGAACGGTGCGATTGAAGATGGTGCCGTAGAGGGCCGAGGCGAGCGCGGTGGCGGTGGGTTCGAGGCCGCCGATGACCTTGGGAATGTCGCGGCGGGCGACCGTGTCATTGCCGGGATCTTCGCGCTCGGGCGAGAAGGCGACGTAGAAGCCGGGCTCGCCGGGCTTGCGGATGGCGCGCAGAGCCGCCGGGATTGCCGGACTCGAGGATGGGGACGAGGACTTCCTCGGTGGTGCCGGGGTAGGTGGTGCTCTCCAGAATGACGAGCTGGCCCTGGCGGAGGTGGGGAGCGATGGCACGGGCGGTCTGCTCGATGTAGCTGAGGTCGGGCTGATGATACTCGTCGAGCGGAGTGGGGACGCAGATGATGATGGCGTCCATCTGCGGCGATTTCCGTGTAGGCGCTGGTGGCGCGAAAGCCGGCGGCCTGGGCCTTGACGATCTCGGCGGCGGGAATGCGGACGATGTAGGAGCCGCCGGAGTTGAGCGCCTCGACCTTGCTGGCATCGACGTCAAAGCCGGTGACGCGGAAGCGCTGCTCGCTGAAGAGCAGGGTGAGCGGCAGGCCGACGTATCCCATGCCGATGATGCCGATGCGGGCTTGGCGGGAGGCAATGCGGGATTCGAGTTCGGAGGAAAGCGAGACGGAAAGCGACATGAGGCAGACTCCAATGAAAAGAGCTATGGACTCATCGTAACAAAAAGGCGGGGGGAAGATTGAGCTCTGGTGAAGGCGAGGGCGGAATCGGGGAGTTTCCGGTGAATAGATACCTCGGAAGTGGATGGGAGCCGCCCGGCACGGCGCGCGCGCATCAGAAAAATGCGGGAGAATCCGATGAACCAAGGCTTTTGGCGGCAAGGGATGCCGCTCCGGCCACTGGCGCTGGAGGGTACGCGCCGAAAGATGCCGCTCCGGCCGCTGGCGCTGTTTTGCGCGGGATTGTGCGCGCTGGTGCTGGCCGGGTGCGGCGGCGGCTCATCATCGGCGAAGACGTCGGCGGCGCCCGCGGGGAGTGTGGAGGCCAGCCAGGTGGTGCTGGTGGTGCTGGAAAACCAGAACTATGCCGACGTGGTGGGCAGCGCCAACGCGCCGTACTTGAATTCCCTGATGGCGCAGGGGGCGCTGGCGACGAATTATTACGCGAACACGCATCCCTCCATCGGCAACTACTTCATGATGACGACGGGAAACATTGTGAGCAACGACGACGAATATAGCGGAACGGTTTCTCCGCCGGAGATTGTGTCGGCGCTGACGGGTGCGGGAAAGAGTTGGAAGGTGTACGCCGAGGGGATTGCAGCGGGGTACACGGGAGGCGATACGGGCGTGTATCTGAAGCGGCACGATCCGTTGTCGTACTTTACGGACGTGGAAGGGACGGCGGCGGCGAACAATATTGTTCCGTTTTCGCAGCTGGCGACGGACGCAGGCGGGACGCTCGCAAATTTTGTGATGGTGGTGGGGAACATTTACGACGTGGGGCACAACTGCGTGCCTACGGTGGCGGACTGTACGACGGCGGTGGAGTTGCAACAGGCCGATGCGTGGTTGAGCACGACGCTGCCGCTGATTCTCGGGAATGCGAGCTTTGCGGCGAGTGGACTGCTGGCAGTGACCTTCGACGAGAGCGCGACGGACAACACGAACGGCGGCGGGCAGGTGGCAACCGTGCTGCTGGGGACGCATGTGAAGTCTGGATACCAGGCTACGGGGATGTATCAGCACCAGAGTTTGCTGCGGCTGATGCTGGAGGCGCAGGGGATCAGTGCGCTGCCTGGTGCGTCGGCGACGGCGGCGAGCATGGATGAGGTTTGGAAGTAGCGGGCGGGCAGGTTTCAAGGTTTCAGAGTTTCAAGGTTTCAAAGTTAGGAGCAAAGACAAGAGCAAATTCTCCGCGACCACGACCGGTGTCCGTTCCCCACAATCGCCAAAAGAGGGCGGTTGTGGGCCACCCTCGTCTTGATCATCAACAGCCGCAGCCGCCCTACGACTTACTCGACTCCGCAGCCGCAGCCGGGTGAGGGAACGCGGACGCGGAGGAAGTCGGCGACGCGCTGGTAGGCGTCGATCTGGTTTTCGACGCGGGCGAAGCCGTGGCCCTCGTTCTCGTAAATCTTGAGGATGGCGGTGCCGCCGTGCTTCTTGATGGCCGCGGCGATCTGCTCGGCCTCGCTCTTGGGACAGCGGGGATCGTTGCCTCCGGCGAGGATGAGCAGCGGCGCTTTGACGCGGTCGATGAAGTTGATGGGGGAGCGGTCCTGCCAGAGAGCTTTGTCCTTGACCGGGTCGCCCATGAAGAGGCGGTCGTACTCCTGGAGTTGCGGGTCTTCGTTTTCAAATTCGGTGAACCAGTTGACGAAGGGAACGATGGGGACTCCGGCGGCCCACATTTCGGGATGGCGGGTGACGGCCATCATGGTGAGGTAGCCGCCGTAGCTGCCGCCCATGACGATGAGCTTGGCGGGATCGACGAAGCCGGTGCGGCTGGATGAATTCGGCGGCACCGAGGACATCGTTCAGCTCCTCGCCTCCGGCGTCGTGGCGATTGCCTTCCTGGAACTCGCGGCCGTATCCGGTGCCGCCGCGATAGTTCGGCGCGATAACGAGATAGCCCTGATTGTTCATGTATTGGATGAAGCGATTGAAGCTGTCCATGGACTGCGAGGCCGGGCCTCCGTGGATGTAGACGATGGCGGGATATTTCTGGTTGCGGATGATGTTGTTGGGGACGTAGGCCCAGGCGGAGATGGTGAATTTGCCGTCCTGGCTGGGATAGTGGACGAGGGTGGGCGTGACCATGCTGGAGGGGCTGAGTCCGGCGACAAAAGAGTTGGTGAGCTGGATGGATCTGCTTCGACTTGAGATCGAAGACATAGAGATCGTTGGGAGCTTTGGCGCCGCTGTGGTAGTAGAGCAGGCGCTGGCCGTCGCGGCTGCAACGGCGAGGCGTCGCCGGCAAAGGCGTTGACGCCCTCGGGGAGCGGCGAGGCGCTGGACTTCGCCGCCGGCGACGGCGCGGGAGTAGAGCGCCTCGCGGCCATCGACGTTGGCGGACCAGACGACGCTCTGGCCGTCGGGCGAGAAGCTGCTGGCGCGGATCTCCCACTGGTCGGCGGTGATCCAGGAGAGTTTTTTGGAGGCGATGTCGAGCAGGGCCACGTTGTCGTAGCCGTGGGTGGCCGGCGTTGCTGGTGATCAGCAGGGCTTTGCCGTCGGGCGAAAAGGCGGCGGCGTAAAAGGTCTGGTCGCCGGAGTGGGGCGTGAGGTTGGTGGCGGACTTGGCCGCGAGGTCGTAGAGAAAGATGTTGGAATCCTTGCCGCTGGCGTTTTCCTGGGTGTAGGCGAGGCGATTTGCCGTCGGGCGACCAGAGGGGCGAGACGTTGCCGAGCTGCGGCGGAGAGTTGCGGGTGACGTGGGTGGTGCAGGCGCGAGGCGATGTCGATGATTTCGATTTCGAAGCTGGGCGAGGTTTTGGCCTTGGTCATGTAGGCGACCAGGTGGGAGTCGGGCGACCAGGCGGGAGCTTCGTCGGCGGAGTCGGGCGAGGCGGTGAGGTTGGTGACTTCGCCGCTTTGCGGGCTGACGAGGAAGATGTTCCAGAGCTCGTTGCCGTTTTTGTCGCTCATGTAGGCGATCCACTTGCCGTCGGGCGACCAGGCGGGCGAGGCCTGGCGCTGGTCGCTGATGGTGAGCTGGGTGGGCCAGCCTCCGGTGGAGGGAACGGTCCAGAGATTGTTGCGTCCGCTGATGTTGGAGATGAAGGCGACCTGCGTGGCGTCGGGCGACCAGGCGGAGCCGCCGATCTGGCGGGTGCTGTAGAGCGCGGGGATGGAGAACTTCTGGAGGTTTTCGACGGTGGCGGACTGGAGCTGGGCGGGGTCGGTGACGGCCTGCGGAACGGGGAGAGACTGGGCTGCGGCAAGGGTGCTCATGCAGATGACGATAGCAAATGCGAGGCGCGGAAGCATGAGGGAAGTGTAGCAAACAGAGCGATGCGGGCGGCTCTGGGGCGAGACGTAGGGGGCGCGAGACGGGGTGGGCAGGAATCGCTGGCGCAAGCGATGGCTCTCGGCTACGATGTTCGGCATGCAACCGTGGATGGATGCGAATCGTTGGAGTGTATTTCCGTCGGCAGTCCCGTGGTTTGTTCATTGCGCTGTCCTGCGCGAGTATTCTTCTCATCAGCCGGATCAGCGGCTGGAGCTTGCTGGCGCAGGCGCTTTCGCGCCAACGAGCCGTTTTATGGAGAAACCTGGGGCTGGCAGAGCGCGCGATTCCGCGGCTGGTGCGGCTACAACAACTGCCTGACGGTCGGCGCGAACCAGGAGGGACTGTACCTGTCCGTGATGCAGCCGTTCCGGCTCCTGTTCCTTCATCCGGCGCTGCTGATTCCGTGGCGGGAGATCGAGGTGGAGACAGGAAAGATGTTCTTCGGCTTCTATGACACGGCACAGTTCCGGATCGGCACGGAAGAGCGGATTACGGTGAAGATTTACGGGAAGCTGGTGAAGCGGGTGCGACAGGCGGCGGGGCCGGGGTGGCCGCTCTATCATACGGAGCAGATGGAGGGGCAGACGAGGTAGGGCGCGGGTTTGAGGTTCGAGGCGAGGTCAACATCCCCGCCCAAGCGTCGATCCCACATTCGCCAACTGCGGCGGATGTGGGCCACCCTGGCGCAAGGTCAACAACCCCGCTCAAGCAACGGAGGCTTGAACGGGGCACCCGGACAGCCCGATACCCAGTTGACTCCGAATCGTAGCGTTTACTCGTAGCGTTTACTCGTAGCGCAGGGATTCGGTTGGCTGCAGCTTGGAGGCACGGCTGGCGGGCAGAAATCCGAAGAGCACTCCGGTGGCGCAGGAGACGACGAAGGCGACGATCACGGAATAGATCGAGATGGGAATTTTGAGTCCCACCTCGGGCGGAATCAGGGGCTCGACGACGATCTTGACGCTGACGGCGATGGCGATTCCGATGATTGCGCCCGACTCCGCTGATGATGAGGGCTTCGATGAGGAACTGGTAGAGGATCTCGTCGCGGCGCGCGCCGACGGCCTTGCGCAGGCCGATCTCGCGGGTTCGTTCGGTGACCGTGACCAGCATGATGTTCATGATGCCGACGCCGCTGATGATCAGGGCGATCATGCCGACGAGCATGAGGACGATGGTGAGGGCCGTGGAGATTTTGCGCGCCGCCTCCAGAATGGACGCGAGGTTCTGCACCGTGTAGACGGCGCCGGGGGTGTGGCGGCTCTTGAGCAGGGATTGCACGGCGAGGGTGGTCTCGGGCACGCTGTCGCCGGAATCCGTCTGGGCGTAGAGGGTGCGGACGAAGTCGTTGCCGGAGTAGTACTTGATCAGGCTGAAGGGAATGAGCACGGATTGCGCACTGATCTCGGACTGGCCGAAGGTGGCGACGCGCTCGCGAAAGACGGCGATGACGGTAAAGGTCTGTTCGCCGACGCGGAGCTGGCGTCCGATCATCGGTCCGGGAGGCAACTGCCTGGCCAGTTCCTGGGTGATCAGGCAGCCTTTGGCTCCGGTGGTCTGGTCGAGATCGTCGAAGAAGCGGCCTTCGAGGATGAGGAGGTTGCGAATCTTCTGGAAGCCCTCGGTGACTCCGACCAGCGATACCGGCTTCTCCTGGCCGTTGACGACGATGCTGGTGGCCATGTCAGTAGGTGCCCGCGACCTCGACCACGTGGGGCAGATGGCGGACGGCTTCCAGGTCGTTGAGGGTGATCTCATCGGCCTGCGAACGGGCGTTGGCGGTTCCGCCGGTGTAGGCGGCATAGACGATATTGGAGCCGACGCCCTCGATCTGCGCCAGCACGTAGGTCTTGCCGATGGGGCAATCGTCACCACGAGCACGATGCAGGCCGAGCCGATGACCACGCCCAGCATGGTCAGCGCGGCCTTCACCTTGTTGGCGCGCAGGGCGTCGAACGCTACCTGCCATGTCTCACGGCTGATGGTCATGGATTCCCTTCATCGGTTCTCTCCTTAGTTTCAAGGGTGCGAGTGGGAAAAGCAAGGTTTGCACGTTTCAGGGTTTCGCAGGTTTGGAAAAGCAAGGTCAACAACCCCGCCCAAGCAACGGAAGCTTGGACAGGACACCCGGGCATAATTCTGCGGCTGGGATATTTGCGCTGTCCGCTGCTGGCTCACGACTGTTCAGCGCGGCTTTTTCCCCTTCCACGCGCAATTGCTGCCTGCGGCTGAGGCCGGTGATACAATTGTAAGTAACTGTTATGCCTTTGAAAACGCTGTTCCTCAATCCACCCTCGTTTGAGAACTTTGACGGCGGCGCCGGCTCGCGCTGGCCGGCCACGCGCGAAATCGAGTCCTACTGGTACCCGGTCTGGCTTGCCTATCCGGCTGGGATGCTGGAGGGTTCGCGTCTGCTCGACGCCAACCCGCACCATATCAGCGCGGAGCAGACCATCGAAATCGGCAAAGCATTACGATTTCATGGTGCTGTTCACCAGCACGCCCGGCTTTGAAGGCGACGTCAAGCTCTCCGGCCTGATGAAGCAGGCCAATCCGCGGCTCAAGATCTGCTTCGTGGGGCCGCACGTCACGATTTCGCCCGATCACGCGCTGAGCCATCCGGAGATCGACTTCATCGTGCGCCGCGAGTTCGACTACGCGGTGGTGGAATACGCCAACGGCAAGCCGCTGGCCGAGATCGCTCGGCGCGAGCTTCCGTCGGCCCGGATGGCAAGGTGGTGCACAACCTCGACCGTCCGATGATTGAGAACCTGGACGCGCTGCCGCACGTGGTGGATGTGTACAAGCGCGACCTGGACGTGACCAGCTACAACGTGCCGTTCCTGCAGCATCCCTTCGTGGCGCTGTACACGACGCGCGGCTGCCCGGCGCAGTGCACCTTCTGCCTGTGGCCGCAGACGCACTCGGGACACGCCTGGCGGAAGCGCTCGGCCGACGACATTGCGGCCGAGATGGTGAAGGCCAAGAAGTACTGGCCCGAGGTGAAGGAAGTTCTTCTTCGACGACGACACCTTCAACATCCAGAAGGCGCGCACCGTCGAACTCTGCGCCAAGCTGAAGCCGCTGGGACTCACCTGGTCGTGCACCTCGCGCGTGACCACCGACTTACGAGACCCTGAAGGCGATGAAGGACGCAGGCTGCCGCCTGCTCATCGTCGGCTTTGAATCCGGCGACGCGCAGATTCTGAAGAACATCAAGAAGGGCGCAACGCTGGAGCGCGCGCGCCAGTTCGTGAAGGACTGCAAGAAGCTGGGCCTGGCGATTCACGGCGACTTCATCCTCGGACTTCCGGGCGAGACGCGGGAGACCATCCGCCGCACCATCGACTTCGCCAAGGAACTCAACGTGGAGACCATTCAGGTTTCCATGGCGCACGCCTATCCGGGCACCGAGTTCTACGACTACGTGCGGGACAACAATTTCATCATCAAGCAAGACAACATGGTGGACCTTGGCGGGCACCAGGTGGCGCAGGTGCAGTATCCCGGGCTGCCCGCCGACTACACCATGGAGATGGTTCACAAGTTTTACGACGAGTATTATTTCCGGCCCAAGGTCTGGGTTCCGATCGTGCTCGGCTCGCTGTTCAAGACCGAGGACCGCAAGCGGCTCTACAAGGAAGCCAAAGAGTTTTTGACCCTGCGCAAGTCGCGCATCAAGGCGGTGCAGGAAGCGCGGGCCAAGCAGGCGGCACGCGAGGCGGAAACGGCGAAGGTGTAGGTTTCGCAGGTTTCAAGGTTTCAAAGTTTCAGAGTTTCAAGGTTTAGAGCAAAGCAGGCCTCGCGCGAGCGAACGGCGGGCCTTTCCCATGTGTGCGTCCGAGCTGACGCCAGATGTGCGGGTACGCGGCTAAGCAGAAAGCCCGCTCGCGGATGCGGGCCTCTTGTCGTTGACGCTTGCGAGCTTCGAAACTTGGACGTTGGTAGGTCTCGCGACGCTTTCGGTGCGGACGCGGTTGCGCCAGTGGCTCTGCACGAAGTAGACGATTCCGATCGACCAGCGCCAGCACGATGACGGCGTCAAAGCGATGCAGCCAGTGCTTGAGTCGGGGATCGGTGTCCCAGCGCACGCCCAGGACGAAGCCGAAGTAGGCCAGCGCGAAGCACCAGGGCCAGGAGCCGGCAAAGGTGTAGAGATGGAACTTGCCGCGCGGCATGCGGGCGATTCCGGCGGGCAGGGCGATGAAGGTGCGCACCACCGGCAGCAGGCGTCCGATGAACACGGTGATGCTGCCGTACTTCTGAAAGAAGCGCTCGCTTACATCCAGGTCATGGCGGTTCATCAGGATGTACTTGCCGAAGCGCTCGATCAGCGGACGGCCGCCGTAGGCTCCCACCTCGTAGGCCAGCACCGAGCCGAGATTGCAGCCGATGGCTCCGAGGGTCGCCACCATCGACCAGGGAGCTGAAGCGCCCGGCGTAGACCAGGTATCCGGCAAACGGCATGATGACTTCGGAGGGCAGCGGGATGCAGGCCGACTCAACGCCCATCAGAACCGCGATGCCGGGATAGCCGAGCGAGGAGATTACAGCCTTAATGAATGCGGCGAGCAGCAGCAGAATGTGTTCGATCATGAAGCCTCAAAACTCCTGGTTGGAATCCTGGGTAAAGACGTAGCCGGGCAGCAGGAGTCCCTGCGCGGTCTTGGCGACCTTGATGCGCCGCGTCTCCGCCGTCGGGAGCCGAGACATTGGCTGGACGCAGCATGGCAAATTGCGAAAAGACTTCGTTATAGACCTTGGTGACCAGGAAACTTTGTCCGCTGGCCTCTTCGCGCCACACCTGCCCGAGTTGAATCGCTTTGACTGCCATAAGATTCTCTCTCCAGTGTAGCTCAGGCCGGGTCAAATGCCGGGTTAAACATCGGCAAGGCGCGGCGTAAATAACGTTCGCGATGGGAACTGACTTATGGCCGCGCGGGCCGGCCTGTGGGCACCGGCCGCGTCCTGGGCAGGGCTTTGGGAGTCTTGCCTTCGAGCAGGGTGGACAACTCGCTGGCGGCGCAGCGCAGACCGACGATAGAAGGCGCCGAAGTTGGAGAAGACGCCGCTGACTTCGTCGAAGCGCATCTCGTAGATCAGTTTCTTGAAGACCACGGGATCGTCGGCAAAGAGATCGACGCCCCACTCCCAGTCGTCAAAGCCGATGGAGCCGCTGATGATCTGCTGCACCTTGCCGGCATAGCGGCGGCCGATTTTTCCGTGCAGATCCATCTGCCGCTGGCGCTCTTCGATGGGGAGGGTGTACCAGTTCTTCTGCTCGCCGCGCTTGCGGTCCATGGGATAAAAGCAGATGTAGCGGCCCTCGGGCATCGGCGGAAAGAGGCGCACGTGCATGGCCTCGCGCTGGCGGTGTCATGCGTCTCTTCGACGGCTTCGTTCCACTCCGGCGAATGGGGCTCGACGCCGCGCCGCGACGAGGTCGCGGTAGAGCTTGACGGTGGACTCGTACAGTCCGAGTTCGATGACCGAGACGTAGGAAGACGGCGGGCTCCAGATACTCGATTGAGTTCGAGCTGATTGAGCGCGAGCTGCGCCTGGTTGAGCGCTTCGAAATCCTCGCGGAAGTGGACGAAGAGCAGGTCGCCCTTGTGTCCGAACATGGAGAACAGCGCCGAGCCCTGCGGCTTCCATCGCAGCCAGCGCCTTCTGCGCCTCGCCGGTGATGCGGGCGCGCGTCTCCGGCGCTCTAGGCCGCGCCACTGGCTCCAGCGGAAGCGGAACATCTGGTGCAGTACCGCCGAACCCTCCAGGGTTAAAGGAACCGCGGGCAGCTCAGAGGTTCTGGGCGCTTACGCCTTGCTCGCTCGTGCTCATGATTGGTATGGGACCCCCGGAATCGCGGTGAACGCTTGTGCCTTCATTGTAACGCCGGGTTCGGTTCTTTGCGCTTCGGCGGCGGCAAAGCCCGGTGCTTTGCTCTGCTAGTATCGGTCGCAGACGATATGGCGGCGAGCGGGAAGAAGAGCACGGCAGGGAAGAGCGCGAAGGGGTTGGCGAAGGCATCCGCCCGCTTCAATCCGCTGGCTCCGGAGCGGGTTTCGGCGATCCTGGAAATATTGGCGCAGACGTATCCGGAAGTACGCTGCGCGCTGCATCACGAAAACGCGTGGCAACTGCTGGTGGCCACCATTCTCTCGGCGCAGTGTACGGACGTGCGGGTGAATCTGGTGACTCCGGCACTGTTTCAGAAGTACCCGACTCCGGCGTCGCTGGCGAAGACGGAGGCCGGCGGAGTTGGAGCCGCTGATTCGTAGCACGGGGTTCTTCCGCAACAAAGCGAAATCGCTGGTGGGAGCGGCGCGCAAGCTGGTGGAGGATTTCACGGGCAGGTTCCGGAGACGATGGAGGAGTTGCTCTGGCTGCCGGGAGTGGCGCGCAAGACCGCCAACGTAGTGCTGGGCTCGTGGTTCGGACGGGGCGAGGGAATTGTGGTGGATACGCATGTGCACCGCATCTCACGACGGCTGGAACTGACCACCTCGGACGATCCAAAGCAGATCGAGCGGGAGCTGATGAAGGTGATTCCGCAGGCCAAGTGGATCGACTTTTCGCATGAGGTCATCCATCACGGGCGGGCGCTGTGCACGGCGCGAGCTCCGAAGTGCATGGAGTGCCCGCTGGAGACGCTGTGCCACGCGGCGGATAAGACGTGGTCCACGGTGGAGCAGCACACGGCTGGCGAAGAAGAGCTAGGAACTTCTTGCACGATTTGGCTGGATTGAAATGCAACCTTCGATTTATACTTTTGGCTCGGTGACAGAATGCGCCTAATTCAAAACATTGCGGCAATCGCCAAGGGTATGAGCATCACCTTCATGGAGATGTTCCAGCCGACCACGGTCGAAAACTATCCGGATGGAAAAGGTCCGATGCGCGGGGCGGTTTTCCAGGAGCGCTACCGCGGACTGCACGTGTTGCAGCGCGATGAGGATGGGTTGGAGAAGTGCGTGGCGTGCTTCCTGTGCGCGGCGGCCTGCCCGTCGAACTGCATTTACATTGAGGCGGCGGAGAACACGGCGGAGAACCGCATCTCCAGCGCCGAGCGCTACGCCAAGGTTTACAACATCGACTACAACCGCTGCATCTTCTGCGGCTACTGCGTGGAGGCCTGCCCGATCGATGCGATTACGCATGGCCACGGATTTGAGCTGGCGACCTACAACGCGACCAGCCTGGTGTATCGCAAAGAACGAGTTGCTGGCGATCACTCCGGCGCACGAGGGCGACAACGCCCGCTTCAACGCGAGCGACGCGGATAAGATGCGGATGATCGCGCGCTAGGCGCGAAATAAAGAGAGCAACTTTGGAAGATTCTGGGTCGCCGCAATGGTGGTCCAGAATCTTCCATTTGTATTTCCGGTGAATTCCTAGGCGTTGGCCCCTGGGGCGACGATCCTCGTGAAAATCCGGTTTTGGCGCTGGCGGGTACGCGGCTAACGCTGCCGCTCCGGTTGTGGCGGGTACGCGGCTGTGCCGCTCCGGCTGCGGCGCTGGTTAGCCCCAGACGGAGATCGGATCGTCGGGCGGGCCTTCCTCGGCAGCATTCTTCTTTTTTGCGGGGCGTTTGTGGTTGTGGCCGGGAGGGGAATCTTCTTCGTTTTCTTCGGCGGTCATGGAAGTTGCCTGGATCTCGGCTTCGCCTTCGATCTCTGACGCGTTCGATAATAGCTTTTTGCGCACCTCGGCGGCTCGTTTCGCGGCGGCAGTTTTTTCGGCGGCAACGGCGGAGTAGAGATTCGTCGCGTTGGGATTGAGATGGGCACCGTGAACATGCATGGTTCACCTCTGAGATGGCTGTAGGCAATCGTGATGCCATCTAGCGGCCAGGCGGATTAAAATAGGCTTATCCAGAGCCGCTGTGCGGCGCGGCCCCGAGTGGCGCAGAGCAGTATCAGGGGTGCGCCAGCCAACCTCGGACGCCCCCGTCCCAGTTCATTTTCAGCTATCCTAGTATTTTGCCGAAGCGAAAGGCTCCCGTTCCTGATGAGTGAATTTCTGAAAGCCGTGAATGAGCGCGTCGTCGTGTATGACGGCGCGATGGGCACGAACATCCAGTTCCGCAACCTGACTGCCGACGATTACTGGGGCAAAGAGGGATGCAACGAACTGCTGGTGCTCTCGCGCCCGGACGTGATTGCAGACATTCATGCGGCGTTTTACGGGGTGGGCTGCGACGTGGTGGAGACCGACACGTTCGGCTCGACGCGCATTGTGCTGGCCGAGTATGGGCTGGAGGATCGCACCGCGGGAGTTGAACCTGGCGGCCTGCAAGGTGGCGCGCGATGTGGCGGCGCAGTTCTCGACGCCGGGGCGGCCGCGCTTTGTGGCCGGATCGATGGGGCCGACGACCAAGCTGCCTTCGCTGGGCCACATCACCTGGGATGCGATGCTGGCGGCGTATGTGGAGCAGGCCGAGGCGCTGATCGAGGGCGGCGTGGACGTGCTGCTGGTGGAGACCTGCCAGGACATTCTGCAGGCCAAGTGCGCGGTGGCCGCCTGCTTTGACGCGATGCAGAAGGCGGGACGGCGGGTTCCGGTGCAGGTGCAGGTGACGCTGGAGGCGACCGGCACGATGCTGCTGGGGACCGAGATCGGCGCGGCGCTGACGGCGCTGGAAGTCTTCGACGTGGATGCGATTGGATTGAACTGCGCCACCGGGCCGCTGGAGATGAACGACGCGGTGCGCTACCTGGGACTGAATTCGACCAAGCATATTTCCGTGCTGCCCAACGCCGGATTGCCGCAGAACGTGAGCGGTCATGCGGTGTATCTGCTGAAGCCGGAGGAACTGGGCGCCTACCACAAGCACTTTGTGGAGGATTACGGAGTGCGGATCGTGGGCGGATGCTGCGGGACTACGCCGGAGCATCTGAAGGCGGTGGTGGATGCGGTGAGCGGGCTGACTCCGGCGGCGCGCAAGGTTACGGCCACGGCGGCGGCTTCCAGCGCATACACGACGGTGCCGCTGGACCTGGAGCCGAAGCCGCTGATCGTGGCCGAGGAGATGAACACGACGACGCGCATGGAGAGCTTCCGCAACCTGGTGCGCGCGGGCGATTACGACGGCATTCTTACGCTGGCGAAAAAGCTGGTGAACGATGGTTCGCACATGCTGGACCTGTGCTGCGCGGTGGTGGGCGAGGACGAAAAAGCGTACATGAGCAAGGTGCTGGAGAAGATTGCCACCCGCGTGCCGGCGCCGATCCTGATCGACACCACCGAGGCGGAGGTGCTGGAAGAGGCGCTGAAGCGCATGCCGGGCAAGGCGATCATCAACTCGATCAATCTGGAAGACGGCGAGAAGCGCAGCGGACGGGTGCTGCCGATGGCCAAGCGCTACGGCGCGGCGGTGATCGCGCTGACCATCGACGAAGACGGCATGGCGCTGACGGCGGAGAAAAAGATTGCGATCGCCAAGCGCATCTTCAAGTTGGCGGTAGATAAGTACGGAATGCGGCCGCAGGATTTGATCTTCGACGCGCTGACCCTGCCGATCTCGACCGGGCAGGAGGACTATCGCTCGGCGGGAGTGGAGACGCTGAAGGCGGTGGAGGGAATCAAGAAGGCGCTGCCGGAGTGCAAAACGATCCTCGGCGTATCGAATATATCGTTTGGACTGAACGCGTATGCGCGGCGGGTGCTGAACTCGGTGTTCATGCACGAGGCGGTGGACCATGGGCTCGACATGGCCATCGTCAATTACACGAAGATCTATCCGCTGTACAAGATTCCCGAGGCCGAGGTGGAGCTGGCGCGCAAGCTGATTTATGGCGATCGCGGCGCGGGCGATCCGCTGCAGAAGTACATGGCGCATTTCGCCGCGATGAAGGGCAAGCAGGAGGTGGAACCGACGGCGCACGCCGAGTCGCTGGCGGTGGAAGACAAGCTGAAGTTCTGCATCATCCAGGGCGAAAAGGGTGTGGGCGACGGGCAGCTTCGCGGCAGACGATCGAGCAGATTCTGGAGACCGCGCTGGAGACGCTATACGCCGCTGGAGATCATCAACACGATTCTGCTGGACGCGATGCGCACGGTGGGCGATCTGTTTGGCGCGCGCAAGATGCAGCTTCCGTCGGTGCTGGATTCGGCCGGGGTGATGAAGGCCGCGGTGGCGCATCTGGAGCCGAAGATGGAGAAGACGGAGGGCTCGCAGAAGGGAACGATGGTGCTGGCCACGGTGAAGGGCGATGTGCACGACATCGGGAAAAACCTGGTGGACATCATCCTGACCAACAACGGCTACAAGGTGGTGAACCTCGGCATCAAGCAGCCGGCGGAGACGATCATCCACGCGGCGCAGGAGCACAAGGCGGACGCGATCGGGCTGAGCGGGTTGCTGGTGAAATCGACGCTGGAGATGAAGTACGTGATCCAGGATCTGGAACTGCGCGGGCTGAAGTATCCGGTGATCTGCGGCGGTGCGGCGCTGACGCGCAAGTATGTGGAGGACGATCTGCGGCGGGAGTATTCCTCCGCCGTTTTCTACGCGGAAGACGCGTTTGCCGGGCTGCACGCGATGGAGAAGCTGAGCGGAGCGGAGCGCGAAGCGACGATTGCGGCGGGCTCGGTGGTGCGCGAATTTGCACGCGTGAAGGCCGTGGCCGATCCGTCGCTGCCGGATGAGCCACGCGATCCGATCGCCGACGGCGGAGATTCCGCAGCCTCCTTTCTGGGGCGTGCGCACGCGAGCGGGCCGCGGATTTCGATCTGAAGACGCTGTTTGAATACATCAATCCGACGGCGCTGTTCAAGAACCAGTGGCAGCTAAAGACGGCATCGCAGCAGGACTACGCAAGGCTGGTGGAGGAGAAGTACAAGCCGATTCTGGCGGCGCTGGAGCAGGACGCGATCGCGGGCGGATGGTTCGATCCGCAGGTGGTCTATGGGTACTTCCCGTGCCAGTCGAAGGGCAACGACCTGATTGTGTACGCGCCGGCGCCGGGATTGACCTTGGAGGATTTCCGCGCGGCAAGCCCGTGCTTCGATGCCAAGACGCGTGGAGGCGGGCGGTGCGCTGGCGGAAGGATTTGCCGGAGCTGTTGCGCTTCACCTTCCCGCGGCAGGCGGAGGGACGGCAGGTTGAGCATTTCGGACTACTTCTTGCCGCAGTCGCAGCGGACGCGCGGACGTGATTGCGCTCTCGGTGGTGACGATTGGCGCGCAGGCGAGCGTGGAGACGCAGAGGCTGTTTGAGCGCGGCGAGTACACGCGCTATCTCTATCTGCACGGGCTTTCGGTGGAGACCGCCGAGGCGCTGGCCGAGTTCATGCACCGGCGCATCCGGCAGCAGTTGAAGATTGCGCACGAGGACGCGCCGCGTATCGGCGATCTGTTCCACCAGAAGTATCGCGGCTCGCGTTACAGCTTTGGGTATCCGGCGTGTCCGCACATGGAAGATCAGACGAAGTTGTTTGCGCTGCTGCGGCCAGAGGAGAACATCGGGGTGCGGCTGACCTCGACGTACTTGCTGGAGCCGGAGCAGAGCACCTCGGCGATCGTGGTCCATCATCCGGGGCGAAGTACTTTGTAGTGTAGAGCGGTGGGGTCGAGGACTGGCTTCCGCTAGATGACTGCAAGGCGAGAGTTTGTTACACTCGCAATGCGAGCGACACGCTCGTTCTGCACCGCGGAGAGGTGGCAGAGTGGTTGAATGCACCTGACTCGAAATCAGACGTGGGGGTAACTCCACCGGGGGTTCAAATCCCTCCCTCTCCGCCATAAATCATTTAGAATCAATTATTTGAGAATGATCAGCGGCCTCTTGGTCGCTTTCTTCTTTTGCGGGCAATTCTGGACTGTGCCCAATTTTGTGCCCACCTGAGAGATTTCCGAACGCTCTTTCGATGGCATCGGCCTGAGGATGACAATACCGCTGCGTGATGGTAATGGAGCTGTGCCCTGCGATCCGCGCCAGCGTGAAGGCATCGCAACCGCTCTCGGCAAGCATGGTCAAGGCAGAATGGCGAAGGCAGTAAATCTCAAACCGTTTGAAACCTGCCTGAATCGTTGCGCTGTGCTTCCTGAGGTAGTCAGGGTCTAGCTTGCTCGCTTCCTTTGCCGCGTCTATCCAATCGCCCTTGCAGTCGCTCTCCAACGTTTCATAGGCCACCGATGCCGCCGCGAGTTTCTGTGCTGCTTCGTTGTGGTAGAGGCGGGCGCTGCATTCTTCGATGTGGCCGGACTCGGAGCCAGAGGGAAACACCCAGCCCGCTGCCGGGTCATTCTGCTCCGCCTTACGCGCCTTCAGGGCTGCGTACACTTCGGGAACCATCGGCAGGAATCGCCGTGCGGCCTTCGTCTTGCCATCTGCAATCTGAATCAGGCCGCCCTTGCCATTCAGCAGGACGTGCTCCCAGCGAAGCTTGTATGCCTCTCCGGGCCGCATCCCTGTGCCATAGAGCACCGTTGCCACATCGCGCCAGGGCTGGCGGCACAATTCCCGGTAGGCGAGAAACTCGGCTTGGGTGACAATCCGCTCCCGCTGGCGCTCGCCTTTCGCAAGGGAGAACTTCGGGGCGCGGTCAATCTTGCCCCATTCGTCGGCAAGGTTCAGAGCGCGGCGAAGGGTGCGCAACCCGCAATTCACGGTGGATGGCGAACGGCGAGATTGCTTGGCGATGTAGCCCGCCGCGTGCTGCGAGCTGATTTCATTCAGGGGCAGCTCTCCTATGCCAGTATCAAGCAACAGGGCAACACCGTAGGCGTAATACTCCGCAGTTTTCGGCTTGGCGGCAAAGTGCGCCGCAACATAGGGCTTAAAGTCCAGTTCCAAGAATCGCGCCAGCGTCGGAATCTGAGTGTGCCGCTTCGTCCATGCGGCGCTACATGAGTTGCTGCAAAAGACGTGTGCCGCTTCGCGTGTCGCTTCTTCCGCGTTGAACCACCTTTCGCATTCATCGCAGAGCAGAACCTCGGAGCACTTCAGACGCAAGCAAGCATCCTTGCGGGCATCTTCCTGCTTGGAGAGTCGCGTCCGGTGCGCCGATTCGATGTTGCGGGCCTTCTTATCGTTTCCCTGCTTGGTGGACTCGCGCACCATCTCGCCATTCCACATGAACTTGTACCAGTAGATTTTGCCGCGCTTGAAAATGGACATGGCTATTTCACCTTTCCCGATGTTTTAAGCCTGTAGTATTCCCGCATGTATTCCCGGCGGCGGGCCTTGAACGCCTCCGATTGTTCGTAGAGCTTGTGTCTACAGCCCGGGCCGCAAGACTTTTGGTTCCTTCTCAGCTTGCGAAACCATCTCTTGCACATGCATTGGCTTAGGCGATCGATTGTTCCCCATTCGGCGAGACTCATTATTGAGTACGCTGTGGCTGCTTCTAGCTCGTTCTTTCGGTTCAGAAAGTCATGGCCGAAGGTGATTCTTCCTGTAGGAGAAAACATCAAGATTGGACTCGCAGGATACTTCCCAATCTGTTCGTTGATTTCCATATTTAAGGCAGTGAACTCCTTTGACCACTTCCTCAGGCGGCCCTGCCTTGCTGAAAGCGCGCTGATTTGCTTTAGCTTTTGAAGCAGCGCGAGGATTCGTTGCGTCGAGGCCCGGCCCGGCTTTTCCTCCTGCTCACCGTTCAGCCACGACAGGACGTTCTCCCATGCTGCTTCTTCATACGGAACAAGCACGCTGTTCGGCTCGTCTTGTTCTAACTCATGCTGTATCGTGTATTGCATGTGTTAGAAAGTATTACCGTGTCTCTGCTTAGTCAAGCTATATTGCGTTTGTTGCCGAAGATTTCAGGTTGGAGCACTTCGAAGATGGACATGGCTATTTCACCTTTCCGCTTTTGTGGAGTTTGTAGTATTCGCGGGCTTTCGCTCTCTTTTGCTGTTTGCGCACCTCTGAGTTTTCCCAGAACCCAATGCGGCACTTGTTGGAGCAGAATCGGGAGAGGGACGACCGTTGAAAGAAATACTGTCCACACCCACATTTCACGAGCCTAGCGAGGTCTCCGCTTTGCAGAGCATCGATGATGATGTAAGACATGAACCATTCGCTTGCGGATTGGCCAGATATTGGGCCAACTTGGTCCCAGTGAACTTGTATCTCCGCCCCTACTCCCCTGATTCCTATGACTTGGTAGCCCCTGTATCGCTTGAGCATCCGATTGATGGATTCTTCGAGTTCTTGACACCTGTCCCAATCCGGGGAAGGCGGCATCTTTTCCGCCTCGGTAATCGGCACATATCTCACCCAGTTAGAGTCTGGATACCCTTTAAGTATTTCAACCAACTCTTGGCAGTAGTTGAGCAATTGTGTAATGCGGGCTTTCCTCGCAGGTTCAGTTTTAGGGTCATCGAGCCAGTCCCGGAAATCCCTATTCCATAAATCGAGGAGAATATCGATTTTCTCTTCGGCGGAAAAAGCGTGTCTGTCATGCTTTGCCTGTCTTTTCATGTACAGAATTGTATGACAGGATTTTTGCTTAGTCGAGGCAAAATGTATTTGTTGCCGGATGCTTCCGGTTGGAGCACTTCATCTTGGAACCGTTGCTTTCAGTCGAAGAGGCAGCGCGCCGCTTGGGTGGCGGGTCGAAATTGACAATCGGTAATGCTTTCACTTTTTGAAAATGCCTGCGATTACTACTGGTTGCTGTTAGCGTTAGTCAGTTATAGTGCGATCAATGTCCTTGCCCAGAGTTGGAGGGCAGAATGGAGCAATTCAAGATGGAGCAATTGTTGTCGGTAGAGGAAGCCGCTCGAAGGCTGGGCGGAATCAGCAAATGGACTGTGGCGGCGTGGCTGAGTCAGGGAAAGCTGTCGCGCACAAAAGTTGGTTCACGCACGATGATCCGCGAGTCTGAGCTGCTCAAGGTGGTAGAGGATGGCGGCAAGAGCCCCGCGCCGCGCCACGAAGACGCGACGGTTTAGGAGGGGCGCACATGGCACATACGGAAAGGCTCCCGGTGTTAGAGCACCAGGAGCCTCAATCCCCAAGCTTTTTCACAGTCAACACATCCGGCAAGGAAGCGTGAAAGGAACCAGCATTGAGTGACTCAAGAGCATTGTCCGCTACTGGCGGGGAACTTCGCAACCTAAAACGCGGCGGCCTTTGGCACGACCACGCAGCAACTCCCAAACAGAACGAGATCCTCTTCCCAGCACAAGGCAAGCAGCGGGCGACACAGGCCGATGTTCTGATTGAGCTTTTACGGCGAGCCTTGGCCGAACGGCGAGGGCTGGAGCTGCCAGAAATCATGCAAGTGGGCATTGCACAGCATGGGGCGCGCTTCCATGAGATTCGATTGCGTGGCTTCGAGGTGGAGAACCAGATTGAACGAACAGAAGATGGGCGCACCATCTCCCGATACTTCCTGCGGCATGATCCGGAAAGGGATATTCAGTGAAACGGGAACGGCGCAGAAATCGCGCCAGTTCAGAGCAACCAAACGGGGGCGCGGCGCAAGTCGTTGCGCCTCCCGTATGGGATAGCGAACCTTACACGGTCATTGACGATGGACGAATGCTAGTGCGGGTTGTGGAGTTGCAGGGGCCGGAATATGTGCGCGCGTTTCAGAGGTGGTCACTGCGAATCGGATGCGCGGGAGTGGCCGAGCCCGCAGAACTGAGCCTCTTCGTCAATCTCGCGGGAGACAAGAACGCGCCAGGCGTTCCGGGCCGACAATCGAAGTTCTACAAGCATTGGAAGATGGCAAACGGCGAGCCTCCCAAGAAAGGGCAACCGATGAACTGGGATGTGTTCATGGACAAGTATTTCACTGCCCAGGTGGAGAGGGTAACCAAGGACGCGAAGGGGTAAGAGAAGGACGATGGGGAAATCTATTCCCGCATTTCCCACTTCATCCGGCGCGAGGATATGTGATTCCCCCACACCCCATGCAGGAATCAGAAATCAATGGAATCAGAAATCAGGAATCACGGAATCAGCCAATCAGGAATCAACCAATCAAGGTTGGCCTCCGGGGGAAAGATTGTGCGCGCTGAGTTTTGCTTGTGCCGTTGTAGAGAGAACTGGGCTCTATCTCTCGGGCGACGGATATACAGAAAACTAAAGATTTCGGCGCGGAAATCAAACGGAAATCAAAGCTCCCGCCTCAACCGGGCGGAGGTCATAACGGCAAGCCCAGCAGACCTAAAGGGCGGGAGTTTCGGCTCCCGCTCAGGCCGGTTCCAAGAGCAAGAGCGAAGGGCAAGAACTGCCGGCGGCGAAGGAGGGGGGGGAAGTATGAGCACTAAACGAACCGATCCGAAGAAACCCGCCCGCAAGAAAAGCGAGGCGCTTGCGGTGAAGGCACCAGCGCCCACACCCGCACCAGTTCCAACTCTATCGGCGCAATTCTCGCTGGATAAAAACGGGAAGCTCCAAGTCCCCGATACGTGTTATGCGAAGATCATCGACACTTTTATGGGTCCACTTGAAGCCCGCAGGCGCCTAAAACTTGGATTCGACCATCGCACCACACTTCTCGGACAGGTATCAGGCGCAATTCCGTATGGTAAGGGCCAAGGCACGACTCCAGGGGCGCTAAACTTCGCGCTGGATGCCGTAGCCTCACTTGAACCCCGCGATGGCTTAGAAGTGATGTTGTGCTCTCAATTGGTGGCCTTGCACAGCCAGGGCATGGAGTATATGCGGCGCGCGATGCTGCCAGAGCAAACAAACGATGGCGTAGATCACAACGTCAACCGTGCAACGAAAATGTTGCGGACGTTTGCGACCTTGACGGAAAGCCTACGAGCCCATCGAGGCGGGGGGAAACAGACGATGACCGTAGAGCACGTCACCGTGCAGGCTGGCGGCCAAGCAATTGTGGGGACGGTCAACCGGGGGGTGGGGGGTGGGGATGAAAAACAAAACGGTGAATGAACCCCATGAGAAGCGGCGCGGATTACTCAAAAATGGCAATCCTTCAGGAGATCCCAGTACCTCGCCACGGTGCGGAGCCCGCACGCGAAAGGGAACCCCATGCCAATGCCCAGCGATGCGGAATGGGCGTTGCAGACTGCACGGCGGATTATCGACGGGGCCGACCACGGCGGCGGGCCTAGCCCGTTCGAAGCGGGCTCGCTGGAAGCACGGCGAGTTCTCCGCAGAGGCGAGTCAGAGGGCGGCCCAATTCCGGCAATTGGTGCGAGATTGCCGGGAACTGGCCCAGCTAACGTGAGCGCTCCGTTAACGCGCTGCGAGGGGGCCATAGCGGGACTGTTCGGAAGGGTTCATGCTCTCAAGCGGTTAGAGCACCCATGAACTACTGGCAAGTGCCTTTCTCAATCGTCTGAGAGAGAAAGGCACTTACTAATTTCGATATTGCTTTAGGCGTTGTCGGGTGTTCCACAAGTTCCTTGTTCAGTTCCGCCGCAATTTGTGTGTATTTCATGCCGCGCTGCCGTAACAGGACAGCTTGTTTCGCTAGGGCGTCTTTCTCGGCCTGCTTGCGTTGCTGTGACAGGACAGCTTCAGTTCGTCTTGCGAGGATCTTGCGTATGCTGGTAGCACGCCACGGCTTGCCATGCCGGGTCGGGAATCGGGTGCCGCCGTTGAATTCTTTGGCGATATCGTCGGCGCTCAGTCCGTCATCTCGCAAGGTTAGAATCTGTGCCAATGTCTCCGCTTCTCCGGTTAAGGCTCCAAAGGGTTTTCTGCCCTCGCATCGTCCGGTTAGTTTCTTTGTGCGCTCGCGGGCGTTCCGCAATTGGCTGGTTCGTAACTCAAAGCCGAACTCCACGAGAGCCGAGCAAAAACCTAAAATCAGTTCTGGAGTAACTCCCTTGAACCCATTTTTGGTCATACGCTCAAGCAAAATATCACTCCCGCTCGTTCCGAAGGAAAGCCATTCATCGAAATCGTCTTTGCCCATGGGCGCAACTCCATGGCACAGATAACACAGTGTAATGAGCAGTTCCGGTTCGCTACGCCTGTATCCCTCAATATGATGAACTTCCAGCGCAAGAATTGAGCCGCATTTGACACAACGATTGCCGTCCCGTTCAAGAATAGTAGGTCGAATGGCCCTGAAGACCGCTTCGTGTTCACTGCGCATACATTGCGCGGGTTTCAGTCGAGTCTGAGGACGTGCGAGCGCCGGAAAGCGGTTTCGGAGGTAGCATCCTCGACATTCTTTGATTACGGGCGTACCTTTCCCGCAGTTCTTGGAATTTGCGCTGCACGGTGTAACTCGGCTTGTGCTCCCCGGCCTCAGCGCCTTGAATTGTGCGCACTACGACCCCGAGCGCAAGAGCAAAATCCCTTTGACTCAGCAGATTCCGCTTGCGCCACGCCCGCATTTGCGCCCCGATGTTCGTCATATCACCATTTTGCAGCTACTTTGCGTGTGCTGCCAAACAAATCCCGTTTTTTGCTCTATTTTTTGCTCAAAATTTCTCTGCTCATGCACGAGTGAGCAAAACCCGTCTGACGCATTGCGCAGGGTGGGGTACCGGACAACTTCACGAGTACCGGCTAGTTCAGCCAGGGCAAGCGCCGAACGGCTCCCGCCCTCTGCCAATGGCCGACTGTGCCCAGTTCTGTGCCCAGTGGTGGGTTGTATGGGTTTGTCTCACAAGGAACTTAGCAGCGGCAAGCCCGCATAAATACAGGGGGAAACAAGTATCAACAAACCGCGCTAAGTTATTGATTCTAGGTTTGCGAGGAACTCGAAATCAGACGTGGGGGTAACTCCACCGGGGGTTCAAATCCCTCCCTCTCCGCCAGTGAATACCATAGAATCAATAAGTTAGGGAGCCGACAGGCTCCCTTTTGCTGTTTGGCAATTACAAGACAAAATCACCTAAATGTGGAAAAGATCGCTTAAATGGGTAGTTTGGATAGTACGCAAGTGGTAACTGACGCATAGCCCGTCATCTGCCCGGAACTCGAAGCGGGGAAGACGCCACTCCGCCCGCCCCTGTCATCGAGTTTGCATAATTCGCAGGTCGCTCGTTTTGCTGGCCAGCAATTCCGGCGAATGAAATTGCCAACCCAGATCTTGGTGTGCAGACTGATCTCCAAGCATGCCTTCGCCGGCACCTGTCCGAGATGATGGATAGGATCGCTAAGGACTGAGAAACGTGAAAAGATCAGTTAGGGCCGCAGATGAACTCCCGTGAAAGCGGATGACCTACAGCGTTTGGTATCGGCGTTCATCCGCGTTCAATTGGGCACCCCTAGGAACAACTACGAGATGCGAAAAGGGTTTACGAGAAAACCACAAGGGAACGAGCCCGCGACGCGCGGCAAGAACTACATAACGCCGAACGGGCTGCAGCGCCTCAAAGATGAGAACCAGTTTCTGCTCATCAGGGAACGCCCGGCCGTCGTGGAGGTGGTGGCGTGGGCTGCCAGCAACGGCGATCGCAGTGAAAACGCCGACTATCAGTACGGCAAGCGGCGGCTGCGGCAGATCGATGGGCGGATTCGCTTTCTTACGAATCGAATCGAAGCCGCGGAAGTAGTGGACCCGGAAGCTTCAAGAGCGGGGCTGGCGAAGACGAGGGCATTCTTCGGAGCGACCGTGCGCTATGCCAACGCCGCGGGAGCCGAGCAAGTGGTGAGCATTGTAGGCGTCGACGAGATCGATCTCAACCGGAACCACATCAGTTGGGCGTCACCTCTGGGGCGCGCGTTGACGAAGTCGGCAGCGGGCGACAGCGTACTTCTCCAAGCGCCGGGCGGAACAGAATACCTGACCGTGCTGGAAGTGTGTTACGAGCGCATTTCTGTGGAACCGTTCCGTGAACCACCTGGATCCGAGGCCTCGGCAAAGGGACTCCCTCGCCGACGCTAATCCATCTTTGGCTGGGAGCAGTACAACTCGATGAATTCGTCGATCGCGTGCCGGTATCAACGCTGCGCGTCCGCCCCATATACTGCATCTGGTGCGCCGCCGGAGTTGGATTTGCGGCCCCCATCAGGCGCGATCTGCTTCAGCCGCGTTCGACGGTTTTCGCTCCACGATCAGCAGCGATGCCGGGGGACAGGTATTCCACGAGTTTGAGCCTGACATCATGCAGGTTGTGAAACATTTCAAATTTGTGTCAAGGATTGAGCAACATGTCTTCGCACACGGTCGACTCTCTGTGAAGTGACCTGACCTGCGCCTCGGCTCCGATTTCCGGTGAAAGACCTTCGGCGTGGAATCGACTTCACGGTGCTTGAGTTCGTCCGGCATGAGCGACTGGCGTGCGATGCAACATTGCGATGGGGTGCATTCTCCTGACTTAGGCTGCACGACGACCTGCAACACGCGAGGACAGAGCAGTTTCTTTTCGCATCAGCAACCTGAACACAAGAATATGGGTGACTAGGAGCAGAGGAACTCCCAAGATGGGGAGGAAATATCCCGCGCCCAGCACTCCCGGTGTGTCCGCCAACGAGATGCGGGCACCTTGGTAAAACGCATTCAACAGATCAGCAGTTCCGACGAGATTGAAAATCCAGACCAGAAGTCCAGACAGCCGCGTTCTGAGGGCTGCGAGGGCAACAAGGGCCAAGATCGCGGACGCCAAATCACCATAGGCCAGTCCACGAGCGAATCCAGTGTCGGCCAATCCCGGAGACACAACGCCGGGGATCAAGGCTACAAGGCCAACATATCTGAAGCTGTGTAATACGAGAATCGGTCTGAATGCATCTGCGCGTTCCCGCTTGCTCATCGTCGGCCAAAGATATTGAGCGGCGAAGACACTCCACGCAAGAAGACCGAAGGCGACAGTGACCCCGTATATCAAAGCAATCGGCATGACGCACTCCTATTTGGTTCTATACTCTGGCTTGCAAGACCTCCTCCAACTGATGACTTAAAGCGCCTCTGAGACTCATGACCAATTACACTCAGCCTGACTTCAATGCGATAGCTCTTGTAACCGTCGACGTGCAGCGCGATTTCCTGAAGGGACAGCCCTTTAAGATTGAAGGAACATCGGAGGCGCTTCCCCAAATGCGGCTGCTGGTTGAAGCCTTCAGGGATGCCGACCGTCCGATGCTAGACCCAGCAGGTGCCAATACTCCTCGATTTTTGCCATCTCTTTGGCGTTGCGCAGTACTTCGCCACCCGCTTTCTGTTTATTTGGCTTCTTGCCCATAATGGTGCGCCCCCCTCATTTCTTCTTGGTTTCAAAGGCGTCTGGCGAAAAATCGCTCAGGCTCTCAGTATCCCGTTTAGGAACTGCGTAGTTGAAAGGCGACCTGGCGGAATCTGCCGGCTCGTGGACCGGGGGGTACACTGGACTCTACCGTACCTTGATAAGTTGACCGAGGAGTCAATGCGCCGATTCGTTGCGGTTCTAGCTCTGGTTCTTCTATTGCTGACGGCCGCTCTGCCGGCTTGGCCGCAAGCAAGTTTCAGCAAGGACGACCCGGCCTATGCTGACGCAGAGCGCTGCGCTGACACCAGCGACCCAACCCAGCGATTGAGCTACTGCTCCGCCGCAATCGAATCGGGTCAACTTTCAACCGAGGTTCTGGCGGTTGCTTTTATGCACAGGGGCATCGCCCACTCCGGCAGGGACGAAAACGAGCAGGCGATTCAGGACTTCGACCAGGCCATTCGGCTCAATCCCCGCTTTGCCGAAGCATTTGGTAACCGGGGACTCGCCTATGACAAGAATGGCAAGCACGACCGCGCCATCCAGGACTACGATCACGCCATCCAACTCGGTGACCGCGACCCCGTTGCATATTACGACCGTGCGGGAGCCTACCACCAGAAGGGCGAATACGACCGCGCCATTCAGGATTACGACCAGGCGATCGAGCTGAATCCAAGCTTCGCTGAAGCATTCTGCAACCGGGGATTCGCTTACCACCAGAAGGGCGAATACGACCGTGCCATTCAGGATTACGACCACGCGATCCGGCTCAACCCCAGCTTTGCCCAGGGATTCAGAGGGCGGGGGAGCTCCTACGACAAGAAAGGAGAGTACGACCGCGCCATCCGGGACTTCGATCAAGCCATCCAGCTGAACCCTGGCGATGCCTTGGCGTTCGCTAACCGGGCGGAAGCCTACGAAAAAAAGGGCGATCCCACCCGTGCCCTTCAGGACTATGATCAGGCCATCCGGCTCAATCCAAGTGACTCCATTACCGTTAACAACCGCGGCAACGTTTACTTCACGAACGGAGACTACGACCATGCTCTTCAGGACTATGATCAAGCCGTCCGCCTCGATCCCAGCAATGCTTTAGCGTTTGGCAACCGGGCAGCTGCTTACAGCAAGAAGGGCGACTACGATCACGCCTTCCAGGATTTTGATCAAGCCATCCGCCTCGATCCCAACTACGCAGAGGCGTTCTACAACCGGGGTTCAACCGAGTTCAGCAAAGGTAACTTCAACCGCGCCATCCAGGACTTCGATCAAGCCATCCGGCTCAAGTCCAACTACGCCGAGGTTTTCTATGACCGGGGCATCACTTACCTTCAGAGCCCCAGCACTTACGATCTTGCAATTCAGGACTTTGATCAATTCGTCCGGCTGCGTCCCGGCGATTCCCTTGGGTTCCTAACTCGTGGTGTCGCCTACGTCGGAAAAGGCGACGACGAGCGCGCGATTCAGGACTACGATCAAGCCATTCGGCTCAATCCCGCCTTTGCCGATGCGTTCTACCGCAGGGGCCTAAGTTACGATAGAAAGGGCAACCACGAGCGCGCGATTCAGGATTTCGATCAAGCCGTTCAGTTCAATCCTAACCACACTGAGGCTTTCTACAGTCGCGGCCTCGCCTACTCCGAAGAGGGCGACTATAAACGCGCGATCCGGGATTTCGACCAGGCTATTTTGCTGAAACCTGCCACTTGCCGTGTGCGCGGGAACACCTACTTTTATCTCGGACAGTTTGTTGCCGCGCAGTCCGACTTGGCGAAGGCGGTGGAGTTAAACCCGAACGACCCGTATGGCGTCCTCTGGTTGTACCTCGCACGATCCAGAGCCGGGCAGGATGCGCGCGGCGAGTTGGCAAGAAACGCGGCGCATCTGAATCTGGCGGAATGGCCCGGCCCGGTGATCAACCTCTATCTCGGTACTTCCACGCCTGAGGCCGTTCTTTCCGGTGCCGTCGCAGCGGAGGCGAAGAAGGATCGGGAGCAGCATTGCGAGGCCGACTTCTACCTCGGCGAGCGCGCTTTGATCGCCGGCAAGCCCGACCAAGCAAGACAGCTCTTTCAGAAAGCGATTGATACCGGGGTCACCTCGTTCATCGAATACACCGGTGCCCAGTCAGAGCTGAAGCGCTTGCCTTAGCCTCGTCGTTTCTTCTTCGGCGCCAGGCCATTCTTGGCGACATACTCCTCAATAAACTGCAGCAAGACATCGGTCATGTTCTCGCCCCTGGCGGCGGTTGCCGCCTTGAAACCAGCGTGCAGGCTGACCTCAACGTTGACATTCATTCTCTTCACCTTCGGCTCTTTCATCGCTGTCACTTCCAGTCTGGGCCGGCCGCCCCTGAAAGTGAGCATATACGTTCATGAGTACCAATGCATCAACATTCCGGCAAGGGAGTCTGACCAGCGATCTGTGGTGCGCCTCCGGCACCCAGCCATCTTCCACCGCAACCCACTCGATGCGACGCCCGCCGGAAAGCGTTTCACCCACGCCTTCAAACACTTCCGGGGCCAGCTCTATTGCTGCAGCTCAGGCGGGCGACCCCGGATCGGAAGCGTCCGATGCTCTCTGGGCTTGCCACCTCCAGCACCCGTTTCGCCTCGGTGTTCGGGTTTCACAAGCGCGGGAAACTGCATCAAAACACACTACTCTAGTCAGCGAGAGGTGGAGATGTCGATACGACCGATAAGACGGCTTATTAAGTCAAAGCCAACTTTAGAAGGCGCTGGCGTGCATCTGCGCCGCGCATTTGGCTTTGGAAACACCACTGACTTCGACCCATTTCTTTTGCTGGATGATTTCCGCAATGATGTTCCCGAGGATTACCTGGCGGGATTTCCCTGGCATCCTCACCGCGGGATCGAAACCATCACCTATGTGCTTGCGGGAACGGTTGAGCATGGCGACAGCATGGGAAACCGTGGCGCCATCGCCGCCGGCGATGTGCAATGGATGACGGCCGGCAGTGGCATCATCCATCAGGAGATGCCCAAGGGCGACCAGTCCGGCCGGATGCATGGGTTTCAATTGTGGGCGAATCTTCCGGCATCGCTCAAGATGACCGCGCCGCGCTATCAGGAAGTGAAAGCGTTGGACATCCCTGAGATCAAGGACGACGACGGCACCCATGTGCGAGTCGTCTGCGGAAGCTTCTGGGGCAAGACTGGCCCCGTGGATGGGGTTTCCGCCGAACCAATCTACCTGGACGTATCGATTTCCCCAGGCAAAAGAAAGACGCTGCCGGTGGAGACGACTCGCCATGCTTTCGCATACGTTTTCGCTGGGACCGGAAAGTTTTGCAACGCATCGGGCCCGCTCGCGGTGCCGACAGAGGCGGTGAAATGGTTGGATACTACGCCTCCGGTGGAGGCAGACAATCGCTCCCTTATTCTCTTTGATCGAGGCGACGAGGTCACGATACAAGCCGGAGACGACGGGATACGCTTCCTCCTCGTCTCGGGAAAACCTCTTGAGGAGCCAGTGGCTTGGTACGGCCCGATCGTGATGAACACCCAAGAGCAATTGCAGCGAGCATTCACGGAACTCCGGGAAGGAACTTTTTTGAAAGAGGCGGCGTGAGTTACGAAACAGTAGGAATGCTCATCGGGCTGGGCGATTCCGGAAGCTACCGCAGGATAACTTTCGTCATGGAACCAAGGACTGGATCGGCACTTAGAGACACGAGGAAAGGGAATGAGATAATAAAGAACAACAAACAGTCCTAAATCCGAATCGTGCGATATCGACGGGAGAACCAGACGATGAGTACTTGTCTAGAGCTGTTTGTTCTCGCGATGGTGCGGCAAGGCCTTGCGACTGCGTCTGGTT
Source organism: uncultured Acidobacteriota bacterium (assembly GCA_963737175.1). Lineage (GTDB taxonomy): Bacteria > Acidobacteriota > Terriglobia > Terriglobales > Acidobacteriaceae > TOLSYN. The sequence continues at coordinate 436,073 of CAVTRQ010000007.1, forward strand.
TGGTCTGAATCCACACCTTGGCCTGCTGAAGGAACATAAGAATGCGCACAGATCCGTCCTCGATTGCATCCTCATTTCTGCGCTTTGCCGGAAGCTTTTTCTTAAGTACGTTGATGCTGGTTACACTTTCCGTGGCTGCCCTGGCCCACGCCGGATCGGTGTACGTGCCTGTGGACAGCTGGGTCTATCCGGCGGCGGAGCGGCTGGCAGCATTGACCGGCGCGCAGGCTGAGGTGGTGGGAATGCGGCCCTGGACGCGGGCTCAGTTTGCTCACTTTCTGGAGCGCGCCAGAGAGCGGCCGCACAAAGGCGAGGCCGAAAAGCTGCAGAACAAGCTGGAGCATGAGTTCGCTCCTGAACTGAGGCGCGAGCCGGAGAAGTTGGCGGTGGAATCTGTCTACACGCGGAGCACCCAGATTGCGGGCACGCCGCTGCGCGACAGTAATCACTTCGGACAGACCATCGTGAACGACTTTGGACGGCCCTACGGACAGGGTTTCAACTCGATCGACGGCGGCTCGGGTTACCTGCAGGATCGTGCTGGGCTGCTGTATGTGCGCGGCGAGTATCAGCACGCTGCGTCTCTGCGCACGCCTTCGGCATTTGCGATTCGCGCCATGGCGCTAACTGACGGCGTTACCATCGATCAACTGACAACCCAGGGCGGGCCGGAGGTAGACAATCCGCGGCTGCTGGATACTTATGTGGGCGTCTCCTTTGCCCACTTTACGGCAACGCTAGGGAAGCAAAGTTTATGGTGGGGTCCGGCAACTGGCGGTGCGATGCTGTATAGCAACAACATTGAGCCGATCTGGATGGCGAGGTTGACCAACGACGTGCCCTATAAGATCCCCATTCTCGGCGAGGCGCGCCTGGACATGTTCTACGGAAAGCTGCAAGGGCGCAAGTACGAACCGCAGGTCTGGATACACGGTGAAAAGATTTCGCTGCAGCCCTTTAAGAGCGTTGAGTTTGGCTTTTCGCGCACCGTGGTCTTCCTCGGAGTGAATTACCCGCTCAGCTTCAATCGCGTGTGGGACAGCTACTTCAGCGTTGGCGACAATCCCTACTCTTATCTGCCGCAGAACAATCCGGGGGACCGGCGGGGCGGATTCGATTTTTCCTGGAAGCTGCCGAGGATTCCGGTGACGCTGTACAGTGACAGTTTCTGTAACGACGATCCTTCGCCGCTAGCCGCGCCAACACGCTCGGCGTTTCACCCGGGTTTGTACATTGCGCAATTACCGGGGCCGCTGGCAAAGCTTGACGTGCGGATGGAGGGAGCCTACACGGCTTCGGAGAATTCGTCGATTCCGAATGGATTTAACTACACGAAAGAGGATTACAGGGACGGCTACACCAACAAAGGTTTGCTGATTGGCGATACGGTGGGCCGTGCCGGAGTGGAATGGCAGGCGTGGACTACATACTGGATTTCACCACGGAGCAATGTGCAGGTGAGTTATCGCAATCACTATATTAGCCCGCAATTCCTAAGGTACGGAGGAACTCAAAACGACTTCCAAACTACCTCCAGCGTGCAGCTAAAGCACAATCTGGAAATGGAACTGGGCGTACAGACTGAGCGCTATGTGATTCCTCTGCTGACTGGCAACCGCACTCCGGCGTATGACGTGAGTGGGTGGGCGGGACTAAAGTACAGCCCCGAACACAAGGTAGCAGGGCAGTAGAGAATCTCTCTGGATGCAGACCTCAACCGAATAGTAATGAGAAAGAAAGAAGCAATGCAGAATCGAATGAAGAAGACCTTCGTCGTCCTACTGTCACTCGTATCTTTGTTGGCGGTAATTCCGTGCATCGCTCAGCAACCCGCAGGCGCGTCCGCGGCGCCAGGTAAGGCGGCAGGCGAAAACCTCGCGATTGAAGAGCGGATCTCGAAAGACCCTCCTGCAGTGGATGTGCGTACCTATGGTGCTAAGTGTGACGGTGCGACTGACGACACGCTAGCCATTCAATCAGCATTCACCGCGCTCAATGGACATAAGCTGATATTTCCGAGCGGACAGAAATGTATCGTGAGTGCACCTATCGTACTCACCGGTGTGCACGTTGGTTGGGCCATTGACGGCGGCTCGATAGGTACGACCATTGAGAGCAGGGCTAAGGGGGTGCCGATCATCGAATTTGCTACCGGCAAAGAGACGATCGACTATGACTGGAGCATCAGGCACCTGACTTTGAGCTATTCTGCGCCGCAAGCGCCCGACACTCACGCTTATGCAATTGCGTTTGGCGATGGTGGCCCAACATCAACACAATACTTTAACGGTGAGATCGGCAACATTCGATTCGAAAACGCCTTCCGTGGAATGTCGAATTGGAACGGTGGGACGATCTGGGGCATCTCGATTCACGACATTAGCGCGGCTGGCGGCCACGAGGGGCTTTCCGGGGCTACGCTTGCGATCGTTGCTCCGGCAGCGTCTGCGTCACTCAGACTGAGGTTGTGGAACATTTACAGCTCGCAAACTGCTTCCGAGCCGGTGATAAAGTTCGACGTACCATGCTATGGGTGTACCGCTGAAAACATCGAGAGTAACAACGGCACCAACACGATCTACAGTTTCGGCGGGTGGTATGGCGTGCTCATGAATCTGCATATTGAAGCGAATACCTGTACGGTTCCAGGAACGTTCATCATCAATCTCCCGAACTCGAATGTGTCAGTGGATGGAGTGACCGACAATGCAAATTTTGTGATTAAGCCCGGTGCCGGAAAGAACTGCTATTTCATAGGTGCAAATCCTCCAGACGGGTTGGTAGATGTGCGTGGAGTGATTATTAACGCGACTGTTAGCAGCGGAAATCTTTATGCCTTTGAGATTGGCTGGGCCCCAGGCGCAGGCAAATCACGCTGGCGCATCCATGACGTGACCGCCAATGTGCCGATGTTCAAAACGACTTCCGCACTCCTGACGAGCGCAGTGCTGGATGAATACGAGGGAAGCACCGACGGCGCGACCATCACTCGTGAGGTGTTTCTGAACCCTCCCGCTTATGCTTCTGCATCTGCAAATCACAACAGCGAAGCGCTGAGTGCGATAGGTGCGTTCTGGAACGGGAGCGGAACGGCGATTGACAAGTGGCAGTGCAGAAACGTCATGGGAGTTGGAAGTAACCCAACTTCCACCTTCACCTGCCAGCACCAGAGCGGAGGCACGAGCGGCGCGGCAAGAGTAAGTTTCCCTGACGGAATCGAGGCCGGAAGCTACCGTAGCAACTCAAACTGTGCAGTGAACTCGGCATCTCCAGCGGCCTGCGGATCGGCCTCTGCAGGTGCGTTCGTCATACCGGCGGCCACCACCAGCTATACGGTCCTCACCAGCGCGGTGACAGCAAACTCCGTAATTCTCCTCACGCCAAGAACCTATACCGCGAACCTGCCATCGAGCCCGACATGTGTGGTGCCGGCAGTTACCTCCGGCTATGTTGTCTCGGCCATTTCGGCCGGAAAAAGTTTCACCGTCACGTTGCCGAGCACAGCGGGTAAAACTTGCTGGAATTACACGATTATGAATTAGGAATCTTCTGCCGGGCGCGGAGTTCAGGATATTCCCGACCGCGCGCCTATTTGTAGCGGGTGCTTTCCTTCGGAGAAGTTTTCTTACTTAGCAGCCCCCGGCTTCGCGCGGAATCAGAAGACTGATGGCCGGAGTGCTTCGCCTCGCCAACACGTTTGCCGGCCCGATCCTGACTATGCGTGCCGAAAGCTTGGCTCTTCGACATGAACGGGTTCTTTTCCCCGCTTGATCGCAAGGCTGCGACAGTTCCGTTGCGCTGTTCCTTCCGTGCTCCCGTAACAGAGCGGCGCCGCTCACGAAAAGGCGACGGCCCATTTTCGCTTGCGAATGGCACGCTGCTCTTCTTATCGCTCGGCTGGAAATGATACACGGTCAAACGGGTCGGATCTCCAGCCCCGACCATGGCAGGATGCGTGTTGCTTAAATGTCCGGATATCTTTGAATTGAGGTACGGACGAAGCGGGTTCTCCGCGGGCGCAACCTCGGTCGCAGATCCGTTCGAGGGATTCGAGCCTGCGTCCATTTCGCCCAAGAGCAATTCGCGAGTTGATCCGCTCGAATTCTGTAAGCTTGTGGGCGGCAACTTCTGATCCTGCTGCATTTTGCTATTAAGTTCAGGGTTCGACTGACCCTGTGCTGCCTGCGGCGCCAAGAGATCGTCTGCACTACCAGCCAGATGCCTCGAAGAGTCTGGTGCATTGACGGTTGGCCCCCACTTGGAGGCGCTGCGGGCCTGCGGTTGCTTCGCTAATTGGGCCGCGCTTGGACTTAAGCCTGAATCCCCAACGCCGGCTTGAACCGCTAGATTTACGCCTTCGATGGGCAGCAACTGTGGCGGAGGCACCGGCAGGGGATCGGTGTTTTGGGCCATCGCCAATGTCGAAGCGAACATTGCCAGTATGGCTATGGCGTATCGTAATTCTTTAATCATTCTGATCATGTGACTCAGCCCAAAACGACTTGAAAGCATTTCTCTACCTATATTCTACGGGAATCCTGTGCAGATTGTTACCTGTTCTCTTTGGGCTCCGGATACTCAGTGCGCCTGCGGCGGATGGCCGGTAACGAATCAGGTTGCTGATTCACAGCGTTTCCTGATGGGAACCGCAGGCGTCCCACAGCACACCATGTTGCGAGGAATATCTTTGAAGACACTGCTTCGGGCACCCACAACAGAACCTTCGCCAATCGTCACCCCAGGCGCTACAAATACGTCGGTGGCAACCCACACTTCTGGCTCAATCACCACAGGTTTTGCGAAGATATCGAACGATGGAGAATGCATGTCGTGGCCTCCTGTGCAGATATAGGATTTTTGCGATATCACCGCATCGTGTCCGATTACGATTTCGCCGAGGCTGTACAAAATGACATGATCACCAATCCAGCAATGATCACCGAACGTTACTTTCCATGGATAAGTGATCTCCACCGTAGGACGAATGTGGACAGCCGACCCTACCTTCGCGCCAAATAGCCGCAGCAGAAACCTCCGCCAGCCGTATAGAAACTGTGGCGACCACCGGAACAGTGTTGCTTGCACCATCCACCACAATTGAACTACAACCGAGTGCCGCCCACGAAAATTGCTCGGGAGCACAAACCGATCCAACTGTTGCACATTCATTGATCCTGGCCTTGCGCCGTCTTCAGCGATCGATCTTGATTGCATGATCTTGTCTCCCTCTCATCATCGGTCGGAAAGTTGTACGAGCAACTGTTCAAGGGCAGTCTTTTGCGATGCTCGCAAGGTACAAAAAGAATGGCGAGCGCATTCGCTTGCCTTCTGGAAATCGCTGGGAGCATCTACCCAATTACAAATCTGGTCAGACGCGACCTGCACGAATGCGTCGGGGTCGTTTACAACGCGGCCCGCGTCATTTGGCACAATGGATGCGATACAACCGCGGGCATTGGCAATCACCGGCGTTGCCGACCCGAGTGCTTCGTGGATCGTCAACGGCTCAGCCTCATTCTTGTAGCGTGTTGGAAATAGCAGCACGTCGATCTCTGATAGAAAGCGGATCTTGGCTGCTCCGTAGACCGGACCGACATATTCGACGTTCTTTGCGAGCGCCAGCCTTTGCTCAAAAGACTCCTTGAGTCCACGTTCTGCAATTGGACCCGCAACCACGAAGCGAAGCTGCGGCCGAAGCACGCCGACCTTCTCGGCAACCGCGAATAGGTCATCGATCCCCTTGGCCTTCGTGATGTTGCTCAAAAATCCCACTGTCTTCAGCTCTTTGCGTATCGCATTCTCTGCAATATTTAGTGGCACAATGGCAGCGTTGGATACCACTTCCGCGTGAATTGCACTCTTGTAACGCTCCTGCAGAGCGCAACGCATCACTTCGCCTAAGACGATGTGAGTAGCCTGTCGTCCGGCAATCCAAACGAGGGCTGCGGTCAGTCTGCTACGCCGGTCCAAGTACACAAAGCTGTGATGATGCAGCACGATGCGCGAACCGGAGAGTCGAGCCGCCGCCAGGAAGAAAAGATCGAAGACCTGACCTGAACCGCCGGAGAGCGCGAGATAAGTGGCGGAACGCCGCGCCGTGAACGCAGCGCATGTGTATTTTAGTAGGCCTGTGGTGACGCGCAAGGCTCGCAACCCTGCGAATCGAGCGCGGCTTGCATCGCCCGCGCTTAGGTCTATGCTAATCGTCTCCGGGTTTCGCTCCCTTAGCAACTCGAGCATGGCACGATTAATTGCGGATAGACCATGCAACGGGGGCGGCTGTACACCAATTACGAAAAGTCTTGGCATTTTTCCTCAGAAAGGTAGCGGATGAAGCCATCGTGGCTACTGCGGTACGCTTCCAGGCTCTTGCGAATGCGCGCGCGGAGCGGTTCGCGCTGGGCGCTCATGCTCTCGAACAGCGCTACCAGACTTGCGCCGGTCACGTCGTTAATGTCTACGACGAACTCGTCCAGGCCAAGGTCCCGCATGATCCCAGTCGTCTTCGGCAAATAAGCGATCGCGCCGGTGGACACACCCTCAATCAGGGCGAAAATACACGAGTGAAAACGCGTTCCGATGAAGACGTCTGATAAGCCAATGAGTTTTGAGAAGACCCCGGCATCTCGTTCCCGCAGGTCGAGGATAATTTCTGGGTGCCGGCGCGCTATTTCTCGTCCGAGCTCGAGGTCGTGTGCAACTTGGTTGAAAAGTATGATCTGATGCAGTTGTTTTGCCGCCACGTGCCGGATCAGAGTGGATAGGCTCTCGATGTATCGCTCGCGCGCCGCTTCTGGGTCCGGGACATGAGGAAAGTTCCAGTCGACCACGGTCATCCCGACAAACTTGCGATCTGGCTGGATACCCAGTTGTTCCAGTTCTTGAGCGACTGAGCTGGTTGGAGGCCGATCGAACCAGAAAGCCAGGTCACCAACCAGTTCCGTTTTTTTAAGTAGTTCCGCACGCTCTGATGGGGCGACCAACTCGCGCACGAAGGTCAGCGATTCGCGCTCTCTGACAAAGATGTAGTCTGCTTGGCGCACCGCCTTGCGGAGAAGCCAGCGGCCGAACCTGCTCTTAACCGGTCCGATGCTTTGCGGCGCCAGCACCACACGCTTCGAGACGCTGCAGGCCAAAAGAATCGAGAGCGTATTGACGATGTAAGCCGCGTTCGAGTCCTCCAGATAACCGCCTGGACACGAAATTGCCAAGTCAGCCTTCGCCAGTTCCTCCACCGCCCGACGTTGTGACTCTGGAAGGAGGCGACACAATGGCAACCATGCCCGGTGCAGCCCGATCAGAGCGGCCACGGAAAGACCGAGTAACTGCACCAACCTTCCCTTCAGGTTGCGCTGAGTCGCCTTTCCTATTCGCTCGGTCCAGACGAGTTCCGGCATCCATCGCCGCTCCGACTCCACATCGAACGCGATTCCCGATACTTCATCGTTGGGGCGGTGCGCTGCCAGTACGTCGACAAGGCTTTCGAGTAGAATTGCATCTCCGGAATTAGCATGGCCAAAAACGTTGAAGATAACCGTCTTCTTGCGCATCGTGGCCCGTTCTGCGTCTGCATTGAAAGGCATGTTGTCTCAGCTCACCTAAAAGTTTGGTCTCGTTCGCGCCTGGCTTGGCTGACCCTCGATTGCGGAAAGCGGTAAAAAAGATGTGCCGAGTGCGAGGCTCTTTGCCGACTCAGCGAATCGCTCTAATCCCCACGCGTGAATAATGTCTTGCGCGGCCTTTCGAAAACGGCACTGCGTCTCTGGATCCAAGGCAAGTTGATTCAGGAGTGTAGCTCCCTCATCGACATTCTCACCGTCCCAAACAAAGCCATTTTCTCCGTGATGTACAATCTCGCCGGCACAACCACAGCGCGGAGTGACCAGAGCCGGAACGCCGCAGGCCATGGCCTCACTCACCGTCAGCCCCCACTGATCGTACTCCGAGACCAGGAGCAGCGCCTTGGCCTGGGAGTAGAACAACGGCATCATCGTATTCTTCACTTCCGGACGAATCGAAACCTTGTCTTCGAGCTGTAACTCCTCGATGCGTGCCCGTATGCATGCTGCCTCCGGCCCATCACCAATGATGACCAGGTGCATACCGCGCCGCGGCAGTTCGGATGCCGCGAACAGCTCAAGCGCAAGCCCCACGCGCTTTCTTTGCACCATGCGGCTCACCAGCAATACGTACTTTTCCGGAACAACATTGAGCTTCCGCAGTAGCCCACTCTTTCTCCGGAATGCCTCTGCCCGCGCGGCCAAATAGTCATTGTCGACAACATCCCAACCCACCTCAATGGCTCGCGCGGGTACACCCAATCCCGCGAAATACGCCTTGTGCCGCTCGCCCGCAACAAGGGCGCCAGTGAAGCGTCGTATCAACTTGGACTTCACTTTTTCCTTCTTCGGACCGCGTGGCTGATCGTCCGCCTTGCTGTCCGATACAAAATACACTCGCGCCCCCAGAAGGCGGCCCGCAATCAATCCAGTGAGCGAAAGTTCATCGGTGTAGCCCAGCACGAAAATCACTTGTGGCCTGAACCGAAATAACTCAAGAAGGGTCAGCAAAACGATCTTAGGACGGCTCGTCGCATGGAGCGAGATACAGTTGAGCTGCAGCTTTAGTAACGGCGCGCGCGTCTGACGGTGTGTGTAGAACGCCGAACGATCGCATGCCTCCATCACCTCGAATGCGATCCCATCGGCGGCCAATCGTTCGTGCAACTTCAGTAGGCGAGGCGCATGATAGTCACCGACGTTGCGAATAAGAAAGAGCACGCGCTCTGTTCGCTTCGACATATCAATCCTCCCTCGATTGGCCTTCCGCGGCACCTGTAATCTGTAGTTGTAGCTGTAAGCCGGTATCAGCGCATGTGCTGTCAATCAAACTGCTGATCTCGCTTTGGAACTCCGTCACGGAGTGACGACTGAAAGCACTCCTGCCTCTGCCGCCAGCCAAAGAGAGCCATTGCGGGTCGGTCGACACTCGGCGCAATGCTGCGACGATAGTTCTTTTGTTGTCAGGGTCCACGATTAAGCCGAAGTTATGTTTTTTCATGAAGTAGTCACCTAAGCCAGCGTCGGAAACTATAGACGGAAGACCATGGCGGGCTGCAAGTAACAAGATGCCACTCATCGTGTAGAACCCAAGATAGCCGACCCATACACAGTCTGACGCAGCCAGTAGTCTGGCCTCTCCTGCATCGGTCTGGTATCCCTCGATAAGCTGTAACCGGTTCTGCTTTCGAAGCGAAGCGGAAGCTGCGCCTTCCAAAATCGGCAAAACGTCAGGAGAATGTCCGCCGGCAAGCAGAATATGCACATCGTTCGGGCAGTTCGGGTCAGCCGCGGCTTCAATCAAAGGACCGATACCCTTACGCTCAGAGAGTGCACCGTAAGCGAGAACGACCTTTGCATCCATCGGAATGCCAAGTGCCTTACGTGCAACCGTCCGCGGCTCCAGATGATGGTCCACCGCCGGGTCTGGGAGAAACCGTAGCTTCTTCTGCTCTTGAACATCAAACTCGGATCTTGCAAACTCGACCAGCGTCGGGTCAATTGTGAAGAGACCCGCTAAGCGTCTCTCCCGAAGAGCGCGCCGAAACAACGCCTCCCGAACCCACTCAAGGCGTCCCACAGGCGCTCGCACCCCAATCTTTTGAAAGTGAAACATCGGACGAAGTGCAATCCCAGCCCATGGCGTTTTTCCGAAAGGCGATCCAAGCAGGCCGATTGCATCCAGACAGTCGTCTGCCCAAGGCAAAATGACCAAGTCGATTCTCTGCTTTCGATGGATCTCCGCAAAGGTCTCCTGCCAGACACGCCTGACTGTGAACTGGCGCCGAAGAAGGGCCATCGACGATTGCATGGAGTTAATCGTGCGCTTGCGTTCTGCCGACAGAGTAATCGTGTGTCCATGAAACTCTGCTGAGACGCTGCTAAGCTCGGAGTGCTCGAGCAATTCCCGCGGGCCCGCAACTTCCACTTTTGCGCAACGGCATGCATCGGAACCGAGGATCCAGCGAATATATCGCGGATGGTGTCCAGCGCTGGATAGATCCATTACCAAAATGTTTCGCACGGTCATTGCCAACCCGGTTCCTTTCAGTCAATTCATGCGCGATAACTAGCTACCTTGCGCAGATGGTCTCGGCAAGGGTTAAATAGCTTGCAGCACAGGCTTCCATACTGAAGTTGTCCATCTCACGCGAAAAACGGCGGCGGTAGACACCCGAGGAGATAACGTCCCTGAGAGCTTGTGTCATTGCATCTGCACGGCATTGCGGTAGAAGTGTTACGCCAGAGAATGTCGCCAATGGCTGGAACTCTTCGATTCCGCTGAAGATGCAACAGACGCCTGAGGCGAGGGCTTCAAGTGCGGCAATACTATGTGCCTCATGGTCAGACGGCATGACATAGATATCGGCCGCTGCAAGCAGGTCGGGAATGTCTTTGCGATTTCCCAGGGTCTGAACCTTTGCTTCGATGCCGTTTTCGCGTACGGAGCGTTGAAGTTGTTCGGGGTAGTCGTGACCTTCTTCAGCCCCTGCAAACATAAGTGTTACCGATATCCCTGGGCTCTCCCGGCAGATAGCAGCTACCGCCTCGGCGGTAACACATTGCTGCTTCTGATAAGAAATCCGTCCCACCTGAAGGATCACGATGCGATCATCAGAACAACCCAGTTGTTTCCGAACCAAGTCACGCCGTGACGCCGCATCCCTGTATGTAGCCGAGTCAATACCATTTGGGATAAACCGGGCATTGGCTGATCGCGTGACGCGTAGCTTGTAATTCGCGATGCTTCTCTCGCTAACTCCGACGAGAGCGGAATTTCGACTCCAGATGGCTTTCTCAAGAAAGCGAGCTCGCATATCTCGAAAATCGTCATTGGTGTGCAATACCGAAACCACAGGCACATCGGCACCGAGTAACCCGATACGTGCATAGACGCTTGGAAGAAGCGAGTGTGCAAAAATAACATCGGGCTCAAGTCTCTGCGCCGATTCTCTTATCCACGAGATTCTCTGCGTACGGCTGAGCACGTGTTGTGGCACAGCCAGTTCGCATCCGAGTTCGTTCAGCAACTCCAGTTCATTCTGGAAGCTGCTGTCTGAAGGCCTAAGTGCGATCACCCCGCTTGCGATTCCTCGTTTCAGTTGACTACGAATGAGGTCGAGGACGATGATCTCCGCTCCCGAGTAGCGCGGCTCCAGTATGACGTGTGCTATCGATTTAATCATGTGTTTGACAAGTACCTAATCCTGCGACAGAGATGGCGCAAAAGAATCGTCCAGCATGAGGCCTGCACTTATTTGTCTGAACATGCGAGGTAGAAGCCATGCTGGTAGCATCATGCTTGCAAGCAAGTAGCCCAGAGCCATGCCGGATGCCCCAAGCCGTGGGGCGAGAAGTGCGCCACAAACTATCATCAAGCAGTTTTCGGCGAGCACAATACCGGCAATTCGCCATATGTCAATGATCCCCATCAACGTCACATAGTGCAGGTGGGTCCACATATTCGCTACAAGATAAATGGCAAGAACGACAAACAACGAGCGCCCCGGTCCGACTGAGGCGTGAACCGCATGGGTCAAAAACCAACTGCCAAAGATAACGATTCCCACCGCGAGCACGCTGGATAACGACACTAGTGCTAGTCTGACTTTCCTGAAGACGCGCGATACCCAGGCCATGTCATGCCTGGCGATTGCGTCCGTAAAACTTGGCCACAAGGGCTGCGTCAGTGTCCCAACAACAGCTCCGGCAAATCCACAGATTTTGAATGTGATCGCAAAAATGTCCACCGCTTGCGGCGTGGAAAGATGGGCAAGAAGAAAGGGTCCTGCATTCTGCTCTAGCAGCCCTCCTACTTGCACGATCCAAAAACCCACGCCCGTATGTAACAACATCCGTAGAGGCCAATTGACCGGTCTCGAAATACATGACATCAAGTGCGGTCTGCGCCGCAGCAGCATAACCAGATTCACCAAGCGCGAACATGCAGGCAAGCCGTATAGCGTCAGGACGACCGAGGTGATCGACGGGGACCTAGAGCAGATGACGCAGAGAACGCAAGTTGTAACGATGTTTGTCAGGCCAGTACTTACACCTGTGAACACCTGCTCCTGGTAGCCGGCGAGTGCCGAGTCTACAACTCCCAGCACTATGTGCACGGCCAACAACAACGCGCATATGCTGGTTACGTGCGTGATTTCGGAGTGATCGGAGCCGAATGCAGCTCCAAACAGGGACTGAGAGGGGATGACATGAACCGCGGTTGACACCACCGCCGCGCCCAGTGCGGCTGCGCACGCACTAAAGATCAACGCGCCACAGAACAGAGCGCTCTCCCTTTCACGGTCGCCCTCTGCATGTGCCTGGGCCAGTCCACGAGTTAACCCTGGGCCCGCCCCCATCTGCAACAGGCTTATGGAAGCAAGCACTCCGGACAGCAGGACGTAGAGGGCGTACTGATGGCTCCCGAGCGCCCGGTACACAAGGGGTATAGCAAGCCCCTGCAGGGCCAGGGCTGTAACTTTGCTGCCGCCAGAGCTATACACCGCAAGGCGCAATAGGGCGCTTCGCCGCTCTCGATGCGTGACCGCAGCAGAACCTTTACCGGATACCGTCAATCCGCAACTCCCAAGCGCGCGTACGCGCGACTATCGCTCACACTTTTTGATCGTCGCCACCAGCTCACCCTTTGAGAGAGCAGAGTACAGGGGCGCTCAATCGCGTGAAAGAAGATCCAGGCAAACAATAGGGACATTACGATGTATGCGACAAATAAACTCGGCCAGAAGAAACTGCCAAGCCGTGAGTACATCTGCTCGTAGCTTGCGTAAATCAGGATGTACAAGACGGTCAGATGGCTAAGGTAAAGACTATACGAGATACGGCCGAGAAATTGGCATGAAGCCGACCCCAGGAATTCCGACCACCTGCGGTCGGTCAGCGCCATTACTACTACGACTGCGGATGTAAGGCCCAAAAGTGCTGCTGTGATTCCGATCCGCGAAGAGAGGCGGCCAAGCGACGGAGCGTAGTTATAGCTCAAGAGTGCCGCGATAGTCAGAATCGAAGCCGTGCCTCTCGGCAGGTGCCCCCAGCGATCGGCAAGGTAGCTGCGATTGCGTGCTAGCCCGATCCCGAGCAGAAACATTCCCACCACAGCGAGGAAAGTATTATGCACAGTTGTGTGGGGCAGGTGCGTTGCGCCCATCAGCATGAGCAGAAAGCTGAGAACTGCCAACCAGCGGCTCGTTAATTTTGAGCTTAGCCAGAACAAGGCTGGAAAGATCAACGACATTTGCATCTCGTAGGCTAATGTCCAGAAGGCCTTGTTGTATTTCGAGTAGTCAATGTGGTTGATCAAGAAGGCGTGGCTCAACACGTCCTGGAATTCGAGCGGGCTGTTCCATGAACTATTAAACCAGGCGTTCAGGCCACCGATACCATGCCGTGAAAAGACTGAATAACCAAGAACGCATAGCACGAACCCTCCCAAAAATGGAAGATAGAGTCGCACAATACGCTTCAACACAAAACCGGGCCAAGAAACGGGACCTTTTGTTGAGAGAAATGGAAGCGCGAGAACAAATCCACTAAGTACAAAGAAAGTGGCTACCGCAGATGATCCACGGATAATCACCCCGAATGGTGAGATCTTCAGTAGGGTGACGAATTGCTCGCCCCCCCAGCGGCCATGCCGTAAGGAGGTCGCAAGTCCAGCGCTTATTGGTGCAGCGAAGAGCTCAGCGAAGTGTTGAAACACTACGATCAAGGACGCAATGCCGCGGACAGCATCGAGCTCGTGAAAGCGCCTCCCAGTCGGTGCTGGTGTAGTTTTTTTCTCGGTTTCCACTATGGCAGATACCTCTGTCTGGCGAGACTGGAGCGCCAGCTCGTTCATGCTAACCGGAATCGATATGTGATTAGTCCGACGAAGCTTCCAAGCCAAAACGCCCGATAAATGACGACTGCGTAACCGCCGTCGAACAAGGCGGGTATGAGAAGGATGCAGTAGAGGAGAACGCTTGAGGTAAGCCCCTTTTCTTTGCACAGGCGTCGAAATGAAAGCATCAACCACGCAAGCAAGGGCAGGAGGATTATAAATCCATAGTGAAAGGCAGTATAAAAAATAAGAGAGTCAATGGTGTTCGTGCCAACCGTGCCAAATCTACTGAAGTACGAATCGATGTTGTCGATGTAGGCGCGATACCCGAGCCCATGTGGAAGAACCAGATCCAGGGGCTTCTCCGCAATATAGGTAAAATAACCAATTCTCAAAGAATCGCTGGATGACATCCGGCCTGTTCCGCTAACCGCATCGATTGCTTCGTTGGTCTTACCAACACTCTGGATGTAACGGGATTGATCGCTGGTAAAGAAGTTCGTGATTTTATCTAATTTTGTGTAGCCGTAGGCAGATACCGCAATACAGCCTGCGAGCATAAGGAATACTGCACGCTGTCGGGCTCTTCCCTTAAAAGTTGTAAAGACAGAATGAACAACCAAAAGAGAAGTGAGGGCTGCAACAATCCAGTCTTGCCGAAAGAATGAGACGGCGGCAAGGAAGATAAGAGATCCTAGTGCTAGGAGCATCTTTCCCGACAACCGTAACTCTATGCAGATCATGACTCCAACCACCGCCGCGAGGTAGCAAGAGGAGTATTTTGAGATGATTGCGCCGGATGAAGCGGAATAGAACCAGTACGCGATCGCCAGAAACGTACACATGGTGGCAAGCCGAAGCAGGTCAGCGTACCGGCCTGTTTTTCTCGCGGTGTACGCTACTTTGAACCCTAGAAGCGCCACCAGATTTGCACGCAAATCAGCGTAAGAATAGAGGAAGTTCCCGCCCCTGAATGCGCCCAGAACACAGAGCAGCAGCATGAAAAAAGCGGCAATGTAGAGGCGCCCGTCCTGCTTGGTGATGGATAGCCTTACCAGTTTGGCAATGGGATCGTTTGCAACAGCACCAGCCAGGATGCAGAGAAGCACAGGGACTTCGAATAAGTAGCTCTTTGAGATACTGAATATATCGACAGAAAACGCAGAGAACAAAAGAAACGCATATACCGTCGCCATCATCCACGGCATTAAGGCCGCGCCGTTGCTGCTTTGTCTTGAGCCACAAAGCCGGATGGTTGCTGCATCCCCGCACTGACTGATGGAAACGGTACCCATATTCATCCTTATTCCCTATGCGCCCCTCAACATCTCCGCCCATCTCCCGCATCCTGCAACTAATAGTGGTATATCAGCGCGCCCGCTACGCCGGGGACCACTGAAGACCCGACACCATACAGAAACACCTTTTCTCCGCTGGTCGGGACGAAGATGATATCCCCGTCATTAAGTCTCGGGTCGGGAGACTTGCCGGCAAGTATAGGCTTGAGTGGGACTTGAACTTCTCCATGACCGTCGTTTTGCTTGTGTATAAGTCTGGCTTTGTTGAGCGAAGCAGTTCGATTGGTACCCTGCGCCAGTGCCACAGCCTGAATCACAGTGAGGCGGTCATTGTTTTCAATCAGGAAGCCACCCGGCCTGCCGACATCGCCCAGTACGTACACGATTCCGGATCGCGAAACGTTGACCGTGTCGCCAGGACGGATATCAACATACTGGGTGATGCTTCCAGGTTTGCTGTCAATTTGTACGACTTCCGGGCTTGCCGGATCAGATTTGTGCGTAACGGTAATGGCCTTTCCTGCCATCGGCGTAACTCCACCCGCCGCGGAAACGAAATCGAGCACGCCGTGGCTTCCTAGTAATGGGTAAATGCCAGGAGTCTTGACCTCGCCGATAACCGTGACACCTTGGGTTGCATATTCGCCGATGAAAACCGTAACGTGCGGGTACTTCAGTACATCTGTGCTGCGAAGCTTTTCTTCAATCGCCACCGCCGCCTCTTCCGATGTCATGCCGGTGACCCGAATCGCACCCGCAACGGGAACCGTAATCTCCCCTGCCTCATTGACCCGAAGCTTGCCGGACAACTCGGGAGTGTCAAAAACACTGAGATCGAGGAGGTCGCCTGAAGATATGCGCAAGGCATGAGCGGTGCTCTGGACCGTAACCTTTTCCGTATTTGCGGCTGACTGTGCGGCCACATAATTCGGCAGTACTACGCTGACGGCGGCGATTACCAACAGGACTCGAAAATTGCGCGAATGCATGTTACCTACTCCCTGATACGCTGTTTACAATGCACTTCTGGTAATTTACATTCCGATTGCGTTTTTGGAATTTAGTCATCTTCATCTCTGTAGTAATTCTTCAACGCTTTGCCGTAACCAGCCCCCTGCGCATAGTAGTAATGCTCCAGTTGCAGATTCACGCCGTTGAAGACAATCCCGACCGGGTTGCTGTTCGCGCGCTCCAAAAGACTACGAGCCCTAAGGACTGCTTTCTTACGCGCAACTCCTGAACGTACAACCAGTACTACAGCGTCGGCAACATTCGCCAAAGGCAGGGAATCAGAAACGGACAGAACAGGCGGAGTGTCGATGATGATTCGATCGAACTGGGCAGAGAAAGCTTCCAGCACCTCCAACATGCGCTTAGAACTGAGCAGTTCCGCGGGATTGGGAGGGTGTGGTCCAGCCGGCAACATTTTCAAATTGGGCAACGCTTCCAGCGGCGTGAGGATCGCGCGATCATTCATTCCCTGGGTAAGAATTGTAGTGATGCCGTCGTAGGAATGGGGAAGCCCAAACTGAGCATGCATAGTGGAACGGCGTAGATCCGCATCGATTAAAAGGACGGACTCACCGCATTGGGCGAATGAGATACCGAGATTTACCGAGACGGTGGTTTTGCCTTCAGCCGGCAGCGAACTAACGACCGCGATCATTCGTGGTTGCCGGTCAGGCGAGGAAAGTAACAACGAAGACCGCAGGCTACGAAAAGCTTCAGCAGCCGGGGATTGTGGATAGCTCACTAAGATCGGAAGAGACTTTTTCGCATCAATGGAAGCTACTTTGGCACGGCTATCGAACTCACTAGTCGGGACGCTGCAAAGCACTGGTAGCGCGATGCATGACTCCAGTTCCTCTGAACTGCTCAAAGTGTCGTCAAGGGAGTCGACTACAAAAGCCGCCATTAGCCCGGTAAATAATCCTCCGAAAAGACCTAACACGAGATTTAATGGAACTTTCGGCTGGACTGGCTTATACGGGATTTCGGCGCGATCCACCACACCGATGTAGCTGGAGCTTAAGCCAGCGGTAACGCCCGCCATTTTCAATTTCATCTGTAGCGTGTCATAAAGCTCTTGTCCGTTCTCAACCTCGTGTTTCAGCACCGCAAATTGGACGGCATGCTCATTGAGTTGGTAAGCCTTGTCCTTTTGTTCGTTGAACTGGCTGCGTATCAACGATTCCGTCTTCACGGCTGACAAATATTCATCTTCCAGACGTTTGCCGACATTATTAATTTCCTCAGCGATGGCAGCATTCAACTTGATTAACTGAGATTGCAATTCGGCGAGCTTCGGATACCCGCTCCCATATTTCGAGTTCAACTGTGCCAATTGAGCCTTCAACTCCGCGTCCTGTGTGCGCAGGACCTGCAACGTTGTGCTGGGAATGACGGCTGCAATCAACTCAGGATTTCCGGTCTTAGCCAACCGGTAACGAGCTTCCTTTACGATTCGGTCCGATTCCGCTTCGGTGAGTTGTTCGTTCAGAAGCTTCAGCCGGTCGATGACAATGTTGTCGTTCTCATCCGTGCCCAAAATGTTGTTTTGTTTCTGAAACTCCGAGAGCCTATGTTGGGCTTCTGCTGATTTAGTTTGCAGGTCTTCCATCTGCTTCGAAAGCCAATCGGATACCTGCGTCGTGCCGTCGTAACGTGACTGCAGATTACGCTGCATATATTGATCGACTGCCGCATTTGCGACGTCAGTAGCGAGCTTCGGATCTGTGCTGCGAAATCGAACCTCGACAATCTGAGTGTTGGACATAACCTGTACGTCTAACTTCTTCTGAAACCTAACAAGTAATTTTTCCCGGTCCTCCGGGCTCATTTCCAGAGGATTTGTGACCTTGATGGTATTTGCAAGGTCTCCCGCAAAGGCCGTTTTCTTCGCCATCCCCAAAGTGTCGATCACGCGCATCGCCACCGTGTCACTCTGGAGAACCTTCACCTCGGTCTGGATACGGCTGTTTGAATCTCCGGTCCCGAGTTTTTCGCTGAGCATGTCATCAAGGCCAAGGTCGGAAGACCGGCTCGGATCAATTTGCAGGCGCGAGACGCCTTCGTATACGGGCGCTTTTGTGAAGGTATACAAGCATACCAAGCCAAAAATGACCGCAGCCGTGTACAGAACGAGCCGTTTGTGTTTCAAAATCGTCCGCCGCATTTCAGTCAGCGACACTTCCTCGTCGAGGGAGGGGGCGTCGCCCGCGGGCATAAAAACGGTTCCTTTGCCTGGCACTAAGCTCTCTTGATTCGTCTCACGCATGAAGTACTCCTAGCAAATGTGGGCGTTAGTAACACCCGGTTCCTGATTGCACAACTAACACAGCGCAAAACAGGAGCAGATATAAAATTGTGGCCACAAGCGTGAGATCGACAATGCTGCCGGCCTTGCGCGCGATGTCTGCTTGAGCATCAGCTACCCGAGTCATCCAGTAACAGTTCACGGGGTTGAGCAGTCACACAGGGCTGCGTCCGGCGTAGGCTGCTCTTTGCAGAACATGTAAGAACTGATGAATCGCGCTGTTGCGCAGCCCTATCACCCGGAACAGGCGCTGGCACACTGTCAGAACTAGGCAAGCCGATCGCGGGTTCATCAGAAAGAACGCGATACCAGAGTTCCGCATATGAGGCGGCGGCGCTTTCGAGGGAAGGAAATGGCAGAACCGCGCCGGTGAACAGCGGATAGTTCTGCAACAGGACGACCGTCGCGACGAACGACAATACTGTAACCCGCGCGCTCAAGTCACGAAACCCATACTCCCGCGACCATTTTTCAAGGTTCTTTGCCGAGGCAGTGACAATTGCGTCCAGATGCTTGCGGTAAACAGGCTCGATGTCGGGGCCGAATTCAAGCGCGCTGAAGTGCAGCAACCGCACCAACTCGGGCTCGTTTGCGACGGTATCGGTAATCAGCTCGAATAAGGTACGCAATGCAGTCCGTGAGTCTTCAACGTCTGCATTTCTGGCGAGCACTTCGGTACGGATACTCAGCTTCCCCAACTCGGAATCAATGGCCGCGATGAACAACTCTCGCTTCGTGGAAAAATAGCGAAAGATGTTGCCGTCGCTGACATTGGCGCTGTGGGCAATTTCCTTGGTCGTAACACCATGAAACCCAGCTCGCGCAAACAGCGTTACGGCGGCGGCAATCATGCGGTCTCTACTGAGCATTTCAGTCATTTATGGCTTCTTTGCGCTCTCGTTCACCTTGCGTAGACACAGAGCCAACGTGAAATTAGAGTCATTGGTAACAGCAGTCACGAGACAAGGCTTCGCCATTGGCGCTTAGCGTCGCCATTTTCCACAGCCTGATTGTTCAGATTGCGGCGATCGGACAAACAGCCTCCGACTTGTAAGTCGGCTGCTGGAGCTGGGGTACTCCGACAGCGGTGCTACAGAGCGTCCCTCTTGCCGCCGGAACTCGGTCGCGCGAGAGTGATCGCTCACTATTGGGGAACTATTGGCAATATAGGGAAGCAGAGTATCTGGTGTCAAGTCGCGCTAGGCGAGGTTATCTCCGCTTTCAATGCGTCTCGGGGGAATTGATGTGGAGCATGGATTCCAATCCCACGGAATCCACGGTTCATCGCTCACGGGCGCGGGAAGCGCATTCAGCACAACTCATTGTATCTATTGGAGTAAGCGCTTCCGTGCGTTCCAGCGAACTCTGTGGGTTGTTCTGATTTAGGGAGCATTCCCTACCTGTGTGAGATAGGGCTATTTCCATGACTCCATAGGTGTGAAAGCCATCGTGTCTTTGGGTCGCAATCGGGATATCGGCGGCTTTTTGCCTCTGTTTGGCCCGAGGCACCTCCAATGTAGGGTTGTGCTCTGGATTTTCCGGTTGCGCAGCAAACCATTCCGGCAAACAAGCATCAACATTGACCAGAGATGTTGCTCGCTCGGACAATCGGACAAGGTGACACAATGCGTGCTTCTCGACTCAGATGGGTAAGCCTGACCTTGTCGTTGCTGCCGCTTGCGGCAGCGATCTTCGTGGTTCCCGGGCTGTGTGCGCAGACCGCCAATCGAGTGACGCAGGATGTTGACGCCACAAAGGTGCGCGCTCAACCGAACCATCATCCGTTGTGGGCGAACCCGAGCAATGCCGCGGGTCTGGTCCCGCCGGATCTGATGCTGGATTCGATGACGGTGGTCTTGTCGCGCTCGCCGGAGCAACAACAAAGCCTTGAAAGCTTTCTGGCCGAGCAGCAAAACCCGACATCGCCAAACTACCATCACTGGCTGACTCCGACCGAGATGGGCGAGCGCTTCGGACTTTCCGAGCATGACATCCACAGCGTGACCGGATGGTTGCAGTCGGAGGGCTTGCATGTGAACTGGGTCTCGCCGGGCCGGGCACTCATCGGATTCAACGGCACGGCGGCCGACGTGGGCAGGGCCTTTCAGACCGAGATGCACTATTACGCAGTGAATGGGAAACAGCGCATCTCCGTCTCCTCCGATCCCATGATCCCAGCGGCTCTGAGTCCAGCGATCAAAGCGGTTCGCGGCCTCTATACCGTCGAGGAGCGCCCGCTCCACCACATTGCTTCGCCACAGGCGATTTCGCCGTCGTACACCTCGATCCCTGGAGCTGCCTACTACCTTGGCCCAGCCGATTTCGCCACGATCTACGATCTCCCCACCAACTTAACCGGCGCCGGTATAACCATTGGCATCGTCGGACGAGCGCGAACGGATTTTACCGACTACGACAACTTTCGGACTCTGACGGGTGCCACTTTCAAGAATCCCACCGAGGTGATCCCGACCGCATTCGGAGGTGTTGACCCTGGCCCGGCGTGTGCTGCCATGCCGTGTGCGGACTCCGTACTAGACCAGCAGGAAGCGACTCTGGATGTTTTCCGCGCAGGGAGCGTTGCGCCGAGCGCAAACTTATTGCTCGTGGTTGACACTTCTGCGAGTGGCGACATCGACGTAGACGCCGAGTACTTGGTGGATACGGTACCGCCTCCCGCGCAGGTGATGAGCATCAGCTTCGGCCTTTGTGAATCGGAAGCCGGTGAGGCCGCAGTAGCTTTTTGGGAGAGCTTGTTTGAGAGCGCGGCAGGGGAGGGAATTTCAGTCTTCGTCAGCTCCGCTGATTCCGGCGCATCCGGCTGCGACGCCGCCTTTACATTCCCGCCCGCAGACCCTGTGCCCAACAGCCCGAACTTTATCTGCTCCTCGAGCTATGCCACCTGCGTTGGTGGAACCGAGTTTAATGATGCCAGTGACTACTCCTTGTACTGGAGTTCAACCAACACCAGTAACCTCTCCTCGGCGCTCAGTTACATTCCCGAGGGTGGATGGAACGAACCGATAAACCCCCTCACCCAGACGCAAGTAGCCGCATCCGGTGGTGGCGTGAGCGCGTTCATCGCGACCCCAAGTTGGCAGACGGGGACAGGTGTACCGGCGGCAAGAGCCGGACGCTATTCGCCAGATATTGCATTCTCGTCCTCTTGTCATGACGGCTATCTTGGTTGCATGGCCGCCGACGGCTTCATTTGTTCCAGCGCGGCATGGTTCGGAGTCTTCTGCGGAACATCCGCAGCCGCTCCTAGCATGGCGGGTATAGCGGCGCTGCTGGACCAGAACCTGGGGGAAAGGGACAAGGCAACCTGAATCCGCGACTCTACCAGATGGCGGCAAGCGAGCCTGCGGTATTCCACGATGTGACGGTTGCGACCAGCGGGGTGACAAACTGCAGCGTCAACACGCCGAGCATGTGCAACAACAGCATTCCTGCACCGACAGGGCTCAGCGGCGGCCAAGCTGGATATCCTGTGACCGTTGGATATGATGAGGTGACCGGTCTCGGATCGCTGGACGTGCAGCTCTTTGTGAACAACTTTGCGGCTCCAACCCTGAGCGGCTTCACCATCACTCCCACGACAGTTACCAGCGGCGGAACCGCCAGTTTGGCCTTCACCTTGAGCGCCCCGGCACCCACTGGCGGCGCGATCATAAGCCTGACATCCAGCAACGGCAGCGCCTTCCCGGTAGTAAGTACCTATACGATTCAAGCGGGTCAGACGACAGCTACCGTTGGATACGCTGCAGGTACGGTCACCTCCGCAACCATGGTCACGATTACCGCCAGCTACAATGGCAGCTCCAAACAGGCCACTGTTACGGTCAACCCGGCAACAGCTTCTATCACCCTGAGCGGCTTCACCATCACTCCCGCGACAGTTACCAGCGGCGGAACTGCCAGCTTGACTCTCACCTTGAGCGCCCCCGCACCCACTGGCGGCGCGATCATAAGCCTGACATCCAGCAACGGCAGCGCTTTCCCAGTAGTAAGTACCTACACGATTCCAGTTGGTCAGACGACAGCTACCGTTGGAGACGCTGCAGGTACGGTGACCTCCGCAACCGCGGTCACGATTACCGCCAGCTACAATGGCAGCACCCAGCAGGCCACTGTCACGGTCAACCCGGCAGCAGCTTCTACCACGCTGAGCGGCTTCACCATCGCTCCCACGACAATTATCAGCGGCGGAACCGCCACCTTGACTCTCACCTTGAGCGCCCCAGCACCCACTGGCGGCGCGATCATCAATCTGACTTCCAGCAATGGCAGCGCCTTCCCGGTAGTTAGTACCTATATGATTCAAGCTGGTCAGACGGCAGGTACCTTTGGAGACGCTGCCGGTACGGTGACCTCCGCAACCGCGGTCACGATTACCGCCAGCTACAATGGCAGCTCCAAACAGGCCACTGTCACGGTCAACCCGGCAGCACCTTCTGCCACGCTAATTGGCTTCACCATCACTCCCACGGTAGTTACCAGCGGCGGAACTGCCAGCTTGACTTTCACCTTGAGCGGCCCTGCGCCGACGGGGGGCGCGACCCTAAGCCTGACATCCAGCAATAGCGCGGTCTTCCCGGTGGCTAGTACATTTACGATCGCGGCCGGGCAGACTACAGGCTCTCTCACTGCGCCAGTGGGCACGGCTGTCTCTTCAACAACCATCATCATTTCCGCCAGCTATAACAGCAGCTCTCGAGAAGCACAGATCATTGTCAATCCAACTGTCGTCGCAGCCGGAACGATAACGCTGACTCCCACGAGCCTGATTTTTCTCAGCCAAATGGTGGACAGCAGCAGCTCTGCGCAGAGCGTTGTTCTGAGTAACACTGGGTCTGCGGCATTGAACCCGCCGACGACAAGCATCACCGGCGCCAACTCCGGAGACTTCGCCACAACCAACAACTGCCAGTCCGGCGTTAACGGCGGAAACTCCTGTTCGATCCAGGTGACCTTCACACCCACCGCAGCGGGTACGCGCACGGCTACCTTGAGCGTGACCGACAGCAATGCCGGCAACTCACCGCAGACAGTTGCGCTGAGTGGGAGCGGGACGTCCAGCGGCGCGGCGCCGAGTTATACGCTCGCGTCCAGTGCGACCTCGGTCACGGTCGCCGCCGGGAACAGTACCTCCGTTACACTCAACCTGGCCTCAACCGACTATGCAGGGACGGTGTCGTTTGCCGCCCGCGTCAGTTCATCGAATGGCACTGCCTCCAATGTATCGGCGAGCGCGCCTTCGGCCACACTGACATCGGGGGGTAACGGAAGCTCCACATTAACGATCACAGCCACCACCAGCGCGGCGACCCATGGGCCGGCGCTCCCGTGGAAGAGTGGCGGGGCGATCCTGATTGCGGCACTGCTAGGTGTTCCATTTACGCTTCGGCGCAAGCAGGCGCTGGCGATGCTACTAACGGCGCTGACGATCTCGATGGCAGTTTATCTAACGGCGTGTGGCGGAGGCAGTGCAAGCAAGTCGACGCCGCCACCATCGCGAAGCTACACAGTGACGGTAACTCCAACGGGAACGAGCACGGTCACGAATCCCGCGGCGTTGAACATCACGGTCACAGTGCAATAACAGAATGGTGTCAGATTGGGCCGCGCCTCTGGGTGCGGCCTTTCTTATGTGGAGCGAACGGCGCTGATCTGTTTCTCCCAACCATCGAGACGGCTCAGCGCAGCTTCGACGGCTGGCGTTCCTTCCTCTTGCGCTTTTCGCGCGCGCATCAGGGCCTGTTCGGCGATGCGGCTTACCTCGTGAAGCAATTTACGAATTTCGGCTTCGAGCCGATTACGGCTTTCCTCAATCCGATTCAGAACGTCGTTCTGCACCCGTGAGCTGTTAACTTCGAACAACCAGCCGAGAAACCAGCGCCCATCGCGATCGATATACTTGCGAAGTCCGACGATGCCAAGACCCACGTCTGCCAGTTTTCGTAGTGGCGAAGATGGCTGTGCGATCTCGCTGAACTCTCGAAAACGGAATTCGGAGCGGACTCTAAATCCTGTCTCCGGATCCAGAGAGTGAAGCATACGTCCAAGCTCTGGCACGCCTGCGGCTGCCAGTTTTGTAAGAAACTCATTGCCCATTTGCGCAAAGCGCCGGTCCACCGCGCGGAACTGCCTTTCTCCCTCATCTTGTTCGCTCTGCAACCACGGGACAACCTCCCGGCGTACGATTGCTTGCGCCTCGCGCATGATGCGACGGCGGTGGGCGGAGCAGAGAGCGCGAGGGGCAGAGCGGAGAAAGCTCTCAAACTCCTCGGTTGCCCTGGGCATCAGGGCCGCGAGGAATGACTTGCGGCGGTCCAGGAAAAAATCGGAGAGTCGATGCTGTTCTCCCATCAGCAGATAAGCGAGTTCTCGCATCGACTGCTCGGCCTCCGCAAGGGTCTGCTTCATGACCGCAATGCGCTGCTCGGACTCTTCGAGCGGACGCAAAAGCGCATCGCGATCTTCACCCACGATGACCAGCAGCTCCTCGCTGAGCCGCTGAATGCCACGCTCGCCTGCGGCCTGGATGAGTTCGCGCCCGGAGTCCTGAACCAGGTGTTCGAGCGTATGGATCAGTTTTCCCCAATCGCGCTCGGGGCCGCGATTTTCAAGTCTCTCCGCAGCGCTTACCTCGAAAAGCAATTCGGATGGACGTTGCAAACGTTTCTCTAATAAGCGTCGTGTGAACGCGATCGCCGCGGCTTTCTCCGCGTCAGAAGCCTTGTCCGCCTTGTTGAGAACAACGATGAGATGGCCGACGTGTTTGGCGACAGATTCAACCAGCGCGAGTTCTTCGCCCGCCAGCGGAGGGTCGGAACCGGTCACCACAAGCGCTGCATCGATGTGAGGAATGAATGCCTGCGTGGCAGCGGTGTTGCCCGAGAAGACCGATCCGAGACCGGGTGTGTCCACCAGACACATCCCTGTCGCCAAAAGCGGGCTGGGCACAAACACCTCGGCGCCTGCAACTCCTTTGACGTTCTCCGGGTTGTGCTCCTCTGAGACGTATTGTTCCAACTCGTGCACCGCGATGTCGCGCCAGGTGCCGTCAGTGGAGCGAATTCGTGCGCCTTTGACGCTGCCGAAACGGACGACCGTCGGCACGGCGGTGACCGGAACAAAACCCGTCGGCAAAATCGACTCGCCAATCAACGCTCCGATGAGCGTGGATTTGCCACGCTTGAACTGGCCGACACACGCAACGAAGAAACGGCCTTCGGCGAGGCGTGCAGCCAACTCAGTTGCATCGTTGGCAACATGCTCGCTGCCAAGTTCTGTCGCCAACGTGGCTAGCTCCAGCAGACGGCTTGTGCCGTCACCGCCTTGCGCTAGTCCGAGTTGGGGCTCCTCTGCCACGCGAATCTCCAAGCAGTGCTTCCTCGTCGTTCTACTTCGCGTGCTCGCCGTCCTGATGAGTGTACTTAATCACCTCAACATCGGAAATCGCGATCAGCCCTTCGGTGACCATCGAGTCCAGTACGGGTAGCAACTTCTGAATCTTTTCCGCCGTGTCGATCACCTGCACAAGAATCGGAGAATCCGACGAAAACAATCGAAAGGTATGGGGGCGGTGAATCAGGGTACTGGCGCCATATCCTTCGATTCCGCGAAAGACCGTCGCTCCTGCGATATCCAGCTCGCGGCACTTTTCGACGATTGCCTCATACAGAGGGCGGCTCTCCCACTTATCGTCTTCGCCGAAGTGAATGCGGAGCATCTTGGCCTGACCTTGGAGTTTCATTCGCGATCCTCCTTACGGCGCTCGGCCTTCGAGTAGTCGTGTGTGTATTTGATGATTTCCACATCTGACATTGCCATCAGCCCCTGCTTCACCATCTGGTCGAGCACGGGAATAAACGCTCGAAGCTTCTCTTCGGTGTCAACCACGGAGAGCAGAATTGGCGCATCGTGAGAGAGACTCAGAGCCGCGTCCTTATGGATTCGGCGATTCGCTCCATAACCGAGGATGCCGCGATAGACGGTTACACCAGCGATGTCGTTCACTCGCAGACTCTCTACCAAAGCCTCGTGCAGCGGTCTTCCATTCCACTTGTCATCCTCGCCAATCAGAATGCGCATCATCTTGGCCTTGCCCTCGCGCTTGATTGCAGGCGGCTCCGCGGCATGGGTATGCTTGACCGTAATAGGCCTGACGATGGTCGTATCGTGAACCTCGAAGAATCCGCTGCCCACCATCTCTGCAAGCTTCGGTAGGACTTCGTTCACCTTTTCGGCACTCTCGATGAACTCCACCTTGACCGGCATCTTATCGGCTAAATCCACCAGGCGCATGGTGTGAAGCTTATGGTCAGCCCCGAAGCCGGCGATTCCACGCGAGACAGTCGCGTCAGAAATTCCCCTGTAAAACAGATATTCCAAGATGGCTGAATACAAAGGCGCGCCATGGTAGTGCTCGCCCTCCATCACATAGACTGCAACTTTTTTAGCTGGTCCTGTCGTAAGCAAGAGATCCTCCTCTCTCGTAAGTCCGCCTGAATCTTACCGGAATCAGGTATCTCTAGTTGGGGGTCGCGGCCTTTCTCTAAGCCGATTAAACAGCTCCCGTGCGCAGTACGGTTGCGAGATCTCGTTTGATCTCTGCCGGAACCGGCAGTTGTTCGATACGTTGCAGCGCCCGTTCCACCGGGTATACAAACTGCTTCAGTTCAAATTGGCCGTTTTCTAAGACGGCGTAGCACGCGTCTGCTTTGCCGGTCTTAGGTTGGCCGAGGCTGCCTGGATTCACGATGGTCTTATCTTCGATTTTTCGGATGAAAGGCGTATGAGTATGTCCGACCAGCAGAAAGTCTGCATCTACAAGTTCGAGTTCCGCCTGCCAACGATCCGAATCTTCAGGGCAGTAGCCATAGAGTGGGTTGGAAGGAATCGCATGGCAAAGGAAAAACTTACGATCGTCGCGTTCGAGCACTCGCGTCAAAGGCAAGGTGCGCAAGAAGGCAGTTGCGTCGCTGTCGAGGTTGACCTTGGAATACTGCATCGTCGCGTCCGCCATTGCCGCGTATCGCGGGGTGCAGCGTGGATCAACGTCGAATCCAACCGCGTGGTCATGATTACCGCGAATGACAATTTCGCTGTGTGAGCGAACAAAGCGGACTACCTCTGCCGGCATCGGACCGTAGTTCACCAGGTCCCCAAGCACCCAAAGCTCATCGCCAAGTTCTGGCAATGCAGAGAGTGCGTCAAAGTTGCTGTGCAAGTCGGAGATGACGACAATCTTCATCCTGTACCTCACTTCATGACCATCCCCGGAGACGTGCGTACCGGAGAACCCGCTCGGATACTGATCCGAGAATGCTACCAGAAGCAAACCAACCCATCGGGCGGCAAGCACCCTGAACGTTCTGCATAGAGCACGACGCCTCAGTGTTTATGGATCGCTGCCGGGGAATGACTCCGCGACAAGCATCCTTGTCAGGAGTCATCATCTGTCCCGGCTATAGGTGGGGCAGCGGTTAAGGGCGAACTCCTTCGCCCGACTGCAGCATTCATACTCTGGGATGCGACGACCTATCCAGCAAGTTGTTAACAGCGTTTGGAACTAGCGCAACATCCTATAGCAAAAGGAGAGATTGTGAATACGAATGTCATCCATGAGGTTCTGGCGGAGAGTCAGGCAGGCAAACTCATCTTTCCTGAGGTGGTGCGCAGGCTGCTTGAAGTGGGCGTCGAGTCGTACTTCTGCGACCTCGCCAGCGGACAGGAGACTTTCTACCTGACCGATGGTACGACCCATATTGAAACGATGACTCTTCCTCGGGCGCCCATCGCTGGGGAGTTCTCGTCATCCGAGCTGATCACAGCGATTCGCGGAGCGCAGACGGACACAATTCGCTATCCGGAGTTTATCAGGCGTTCGATTGCGGCAGGTGTGATCGGCTACTGGGCGTTTCTCACCGGCAAGAAGGTCATCTATTTTGGCCGCAAGGGTGAGTTACACGTCGAGGAATTTCCGCGCACAAAATCCTAGAGAAGTGAGGTTGAAGCTACTTCAAGTCTTCTTCGACGCTGGGCCGTCGGCCGAATTGGAGGGGCATCGATCTTTCGGGTGTGAGCGGATGCATCCGTTCCACGTGTGCGTGGAGGTCACCACTGGAACACGCCACGTACTGGCAGGAGGGACAGATCAGTTTATCGCTACAACGGGAGAAGGTACTGCATTTGGACGGCGCTATCGATTTGGGAGGGAAGGGAATAAGCTCAGCCATATTCAAGTATAGGCAGGCCATCCAGACGCTGGCAATGGGACAATTGCGCAGTTTGCGACGCCGGAGCACCTGCTGCTCGCACATGGTCGATTCTGAGCGTTTCAAGGAAACAGACGCTCTGCATCGCGCCCGCCGAGGTACAACCGCCGGGAGCTTCGGATCATCTCTCCTTCTGGCCGTGCACTCGCCGGGTACGGCCACGATCTGCGGATTCGCACCCACCAGGCTCTGCCGATGCGGGCGCGTCGGCTCGCGCGCGCTCTGCCGGCTCCGTACGGCTAATACGGCTAATAATGATCTGGAAGCTAAGTTGACAACCATTGCAGCTGAATGTTCATCTTCCATGGAGTCGCCCTCGGATGCTCAGCGGCCTGCTGGAACTTTTGGCGAGATCCCGAATCTAATTTGTGAGCCGAGCTTTGTTCCCGGCGCAGTGTGTCTCTTTTCGACCTGCAGCGCGACCCGGTATTGGCCCGGTCGCGACTCCGCAGGCTACACGGTGCATTATTGGGAGTTACGAACTCAGAGGTTACGAACCAAGAGCTAAGGAGCTCAAAGACCATGATCCGTAAGGATATTCTCCAGAAATTCCCGGAGCTGTTCGGGAGCAAGAAAGTGAACGGGCGGGAAATCGATATTGAAACGACGATCGCCACGCTCACTCGTGAGCTGCGTCCCGATATTGCTCGGGCCTTAACCGCCCGTCGAGTGCTGCTGCAGTCCGCCGAGCCGGTCACCAAGAAATACGCCTGGCCGAAATGGGAGGAGACATTCGCAGATCCAGTCACGGGGCAGTCCTGGACCTTTCGGCAGATTGTGCAGGGCCTGATCGACAACTTTCTCGGTCGGGAGAGTCCTTGGCGCTGGCGGCTCAATGATGAGGCGCCCATCCCAAAGGACGCTCATCCCCTGAATAATCCTGGACTGGAGCTGACCGGGCCGTGGCATCCGCTCGACATGGCCTTCAATGCGTTGAACAGCCCGGCAGCAATGAACATGCCGGATTTTGAAGATGCCGCCCCGCCGCATTTCCAGCCCGATGGCACGCCAACCAATGAGCCGGAGGGAATCTTTGCGGCGCTGCAGAATGCCAAAGAGATCTTCGAAGGCCGGTGGGACACCCGTCCCTATGAGGTGACCAAGAAAGGCAAAACGCGCTCCTACAAGATCAATACGCCGCCGGGGAAGTGGCCGACGCGATTGGTTCGGCCGCCCAGCATCCATGTGCACTATGACCATGTTGTTGTCGACGGCCAGCCGGCTCCCGGCCTGATCGCGATCGTGGTGCTATGGGTGGCAAATAACTACGAGCCTCTCAAGCGTGCCGGTACGGGCGTGTACTTCTACATTCCGAAGCTGCAAACGCCTCACGAAGCCCTGATTGTGGAGAAGCTCTTGGCGCGAATGGAAGGCATGATTGGCGTCGAGGCGGGCACGTTCAAAATCAAGATGCTGTACGAGGAGGGAACTGCCGGCCTTACGCTGCCCGCAATTGCATGGGTACTGCGGCGCCGGTTGCTGGGCACAAACGTGGGCCGATGGGATTACCTGGGCAGCATGATTGAGATCTGGAAGGACGATCCGAAGGGCATCTTCCCCGATCCACAGACGATCGGCATGGCGTCTCCGACCATGATCGCCTATCAGCGCTACAACGCACTGATGATGCTGATGGCCGGAATGAAGAATGGCGAACTCACCCAGGGCGCCCCGATTGGCGGTATGGCAGCGGTCATGATTTATCAATCGGGCGATCCCTATGGCCGCTCCAGGTACAATCCGCTGGCCCTTCGTGCCATGGTGATCGACAAGTTGCGCGAGCGCCTGCTGGGTCTTATTTTTATTCCCGAGGAAGCTACGCCCGCCGGTCAGCAGCCTACCCTGGAAGACATCCTGACAAAACGCGTGAAGGGACGCCTGTACGACGCCTATCGGCAGAGTTGGGTGGCGAGCCCGGAGCCTGCCTATGTCTCGGCCGGCAACCAGCCTCTGCAAGTCGCGGTGGCACAGATTCAGGCGATCCTCGACGCGCCGCAGGAGAGTGGGGACGTGAAGGGGAAGGTGGTGGCGAGCGTCGCCAGCGGTCTCACCGACCCGGAGCGGGCTCTGTTGCAGTCCCGCGGCTTGTTGAATTCG
Source organism: uncultured Acidobacteriota bacterium (assembly GCA_963737175.1). Lineage (GTDB taxonomy): Bacteria > Acidobacteriota > Terriglobia > Terriglobales > Acidobacteriaceae > TOLSYN. The sequence goes on from CAVTRQ010000007.1 coordinate 466,966, forward strand.
CAGGGCAAGATCACGCCCTGGCTCGTCACCAAGGAGTCATTGGATGCGCCGGAGAAGATCTTCACACAACAACTGTGGGATGACATCTACGGCGTGCCGAAAGGTGACGTCACCATCGAGCACATTCAACATGCCTTCTACATGGCGGCGAACTATGGTTTCCAGATTCTCAACGGTAACTTCGCCGCGGCCATCGACGACTACGAACTAAAGCTGCGATTCATGAACGATCTGGCCACTTACCGGATCAATGTGTCCTGGCTGTGGACGCTTGCGCATCATCAGGCCTCGATCACCAAAGATGGCTATATGAAGCGCCAGGCGCTCACCGAGGACGGCGTTGAACTGGCCGAAAACGCGGAGTTGATCAAGGCCGGTACGCGCTTCACCCGGGAGATGTTCGATAAGGTGTGGAATTATCACAACGAGTGGACCGCCGCGTTCTTCGCCGAACTGGATCGCCGCGGCGACCCGGGACGCTTTGACCGCAGCAAAGCGTCGGTGATTATGGAGTTACTGCTGCGACAACTACTCTCGCCGCGTTACATCCAGCATAGCGCCCGCGTGCTCTTTGTTGTCGGGAGCGCCAATCCACAGGAGCGGACGCGAATTCTGGAGGCGATCTTCGATCTCTCACGCGAGGAAATTCTTAAACGAGTTGAAGCCGGTGCCCTGAACAAGTCCGCCTTGGCCGCGCACGACTACGTCTACGATATTTTCCTCGCAGGAGATGGAGCGCAGCGTCCGGCGATTCAATCACTAGACAAGACAGTCGCCTAGTGGTGGGCAGTTATTCTGGCAGAAAATACATGGAGCTTGCCGGCAGGCAAGCTCCATGACAATCACTGGAATCTCGCAGCCTCACAGCACGGCTTCGAGTTGGGCATAGATCTGCTCGTCGGTAAAGTGACGGGCCTTGATCGCTCCCGCCGGGCAGGTCGCGACGCAGCATCCGCAGGCCTTGCAGACCGCACTGATGACGCGACTGTGGCCAGTTTTTTCGTCGTACTCAATGGCGCCATAAGGACAAACTGGGCCGCATGTACGGCACCCAGAACAGAGCAGATCGTCCACTTCGGAGTACAGGGCATCGACTGCGATTTGTCCCTGCGCAATCTTGGCCAGGATACGCGCTCCGGCCGCGCGCGACTGTGAGACCGTGTCGGTGATGTCTTTAGGAGCCGAGCAGGCGCCGGCGATGAAGATGCCATCGGTCGTGGTTGCGACCGGATCCAGCTTGGGGTGGCTTTCGATGAACCATCCGTCCTTGTCGCGACTGATGTTGACCAGACGCGCAATCGTTTCCGCATCTTCGCGCGGCTCCATGCCCACCATCAGAACGACCAAGTCAGCAGGAACCTCGACCTCTTCGCCGGAGAGCACCTCCTTGACTTGGATCAGCATGCCGCAGTCGTCCCCCGGCTCGGCCGAGCGAATCGACGGCGCCTGATTCTTGCCGTACATCATAAACGCGGTTTTTACCTCGGCGCTCTTCTTATAGAAGTCTTCGCAACCCTTGCCGAAGGCCTGCATGTCGATGTACATATCGGTAACGTAGGCTTCCGGAATCGCCGACTTGATCTCATGAGTGTATTTCAGCGCGCCCACGCAACAGACGCGTGAGCAATAGGGATGGAACTGCGAGCTACGGCTCCCCACGCAGTGGATGATGGAAACGTAGCGCGGCTGCTTGCCACTCTTAGTCTCGATGCGTCCCCGGCGAAGCATGGCTTCCAACTCGAACGAAGTGATCACGTCGGGCAGGAGGCCATAGCCAAATTGCTCAATGCGGGCGGCGTCAAAATCTTTGTAGCCGGTGCACACCACGACCGAACCCACTTCCAAGTCGAGCACCTCGCCGGCGCCAGTCTTTACTTTGGGACGGAAGTTGCCGACATAGCCTTTCAACTCCACCAGTTCACTTTCCAGAAAGACGCGGATCCGAGGATGGCGGTTGACCCGTAGGATACGGTCCTTCAGGATGTCGCGAGCAGAATCAAGGTAAGGAGGCGTCAGATCGACCCGCGCCAGGTTGCCACCGAGTTGAGCGTTGCGTTCGATCAGATAGACCTGTTGTTCGGCCCCGGCCAGTTCGAGCGCGGCGGTGAGGCCGGCAATGCCGCCCCCGATCACCAGCGTGGCGGGACACATCGGCACCGAACGCTTCTCCAGCGAGTCGTGGTACTTCACCCGTTGAATGGCGGCGCGGGTCAGGTCTTTGGCCTTCTCCGTTGCGGCAACCTTGTCCTCGTGGATCCAACTGCACTGCTCGCGGATATTGGCCATCTCCAGCATGTACGCATTAACGCCACCGCGTTCCAGCGCCTTGCGGAAGGTACCCTCGTGCATACGCGGGCTGCATGCCGCAACCACGATCCTGGTTAGGGAAAATTCCTTGATATCCTGGCCAATCATCTCCTGGCCGGGATTGGAGCACATATACTTATAGGAGCGGGCGCAGACAACACCGGGAATCTCCTTTGCCGAGTCAGCGACCGCATTCGCGTCGACAATTTTTGCGATGTTAGTGCCGCAGTTACAAACAAAGACGCCAATCCGCTCTTCCGCCATAGCTGTCTCCTGTGTCCCTTAACTATCCGTTGTGGCCTGCGGAGTGCGCACTAACCGCCGCTGGCTCCAGCGCTGCCGTGGTGCCATAAGGCGCCACATTTGCTGCATAAGCTTCCGCTTGTACCTTTGAAAAATAAATTGCGAGTGGGCGATAAGCCAGGTGCGACCATTTTCCGAACGGCACCTGTGTTACCTCGAAAGAAACGACACCCATAAGGTGGACAACATAGCAAATGTTCGCAGCCATGTTCAGGCCGGTCCGGTGCAGAATGTGCTGGGTGATGCCGGTCAGCACGATGAAAATAAGCAGACCGAGGAAGATCCAATCCGACTCATGCGTATAACGCTGGTAGGGCGCGGTCTTGAGCAATCGTCCACGCAGCGCAACCCCCAGTCCGATCACCAGTCCAATGGAGGCGAGATAACCGAAGATGTGGGTCTCCCAGCGGATGCCTGGCCCCTGCTGCAGCGCGGGAAGGAAAAATACAATCAACACGAGCATGGTCGTGTAGCCACCCATAATCATGAGATGGAACGCCCAGGGCTGTTTGTTCTCGCACTCCCGGAGACGCTTCTGGGTGAAGAAGTGCAAGGGCAGCAGGAGAAGATTCCGCATATAGGCTGATATCGGAATCGGACGACTGTGGTCGTCGAACATTGTGAATCGCCACATTCGGAAGCAGTTGATCAGCAGGAGCGCGAACAACACACCGCCCATGACCCAGTCAAGGTCGTGGATGAAGTGCGCGGGCAAAAACGCCCTCGGCCCATCGTAGATGGCGAGGCTCCCTCCTCCATAGTTATATCCGTAAGAGAGCAGACCGATGCCGGTCAGTACCGCCAGCAGCAGGACCACCGCGACTTCGGCCCGCCAGGAGCGATAAAACAGCTTGGAGATGCCGGTGAAGTCGTACTGGCCGGTGAGCCAGCGCCGCATGCTCATCATGGTCTCGCCGGGCTGGGCCTCGCGCGGGCATTGCTCCGAACACTCGCCACAGTAATAACAGAGCCATGGCTCAAGCGAAGAGCGCAAGCGCTTCTCAAGCCCCATCTGCAGATAGCGCATGCTCCGCCGCGGGAACAGGTGCGGCTCTTGCGAGAGCGGGCAGGTGGCGGTGCAATTGCCGCAGTGGTAGCACTTAGAGACATCCTCAGCGCCGTAGTGCTCCAGGTCTTCGATCAGCAAGGGATTGACGCGAACAGCCATTATGTCCTCCGATCAGAGCTGCGCGAACTCTTTCGCCTTGGTTTCGATATCCACAAGGGTGAGGTCGGCGCGGCCATCCTGGCACTTGCCGCCGACGATGGCACGCAGCACCTTGGCGGCTGCGGCCGAGGCCTGTGCCACCGTGTCCGGAATATCCTTCGGTCCCTGGCATACTCCAGCGACGAAGATTCCGCCTTTTTCCGTCATGTTCGGCTCGGTGTTGTAGTCCAGTTCGTTGAACCAGCCGTCACTCACCCGGTCAATGCCGAGCATTTCCGCAAGCTTCGACGACTCCGCAGCCGGCACCAGTCCCACCGCGAGCAGTACCATATCGACTGGCTGTTCCAACAAGCGGTTGGCCAAAATGTCCTCACCATGTAGGATCAGCTGGCCGTCGCGCTCGCTGATCTTGGCGGTGCGGCCGCGCACGATGAAGACGCCCTCTTCTTTAATGCGTTCGAAGAATTCTTCATAGCCTTTCCCAAAGGCGCGCATGTCGATGTAGTACTCGTAGACTTTTGCCTCCGGCAACTTCTCCCGAACCAGGTGCGCAAATTTCAGCGAGTACATGCAGCAGACGCGTGAGCAATAGGGGTTGTAATTATGATCACGAGAGCCCACACAATGGATGACGGCCACCGATTTTGGCTTCTCCCCCTCGGGATCGAAGACCCACTCCTCGGCCTTGGTTTTCTTGTTCAGCTTCTTAGTCTTCAGAACGATCTTACCGGCGGTAGGGCCGGAGGCGTTGCTCAAACGCTCGAACTCCAGGGAGGTGAGAACGTTGGGGGAGCTCCCATATTGGTAACGCTCAATGCGGCGGGCGTCCAGGACATCGTAGCCGGTTGCGACGATGATGTTGCCGACGTTCAGTTCGACGATTTGATCTTTCTCATCCAGATGCACTGCATCCTTGCTGCACTTCTTGACGCACGCTCCGCACTTCTTTCCTTCACTCTGAACCCACGTGCAGGCAACCGGGTCCACCACGTAGGTGTTGGGGACCGCCTGCGGAAATGGAAGATAAATCGCCTTGCGCGTTGCGATCCCCACGTCGAACTCGCTTGGTACCGACACTGGACAGAACTGCGTGCAATCGCCACAGGCGACGCATGCAGCGGCATCGACTCGAGAGGCATGCTTCAACACCTTTACTTGGTACGCGCCCGGCCCGCCTGAGACCTCCTTGACCTCGGAAAGCATCATGAGATCGATGTTCGGATGCTGCCCGGCTGCCACCATTTTTGGCGTCAGGATGCATGCGGCACAATCGAGGGTGGGGAAGGTCTTGTCGAACATCGCCATGTGCCCGCCGATGGTAGGCGTGCGCTCCACCAGGTGAACCTTAAAGCCGGCTTCGGCGATCTCCAGGGAAGCCTGAATGCCAGCGATGCCGCCTCCAATCACCAACGTGTCGGTGTAAACCGAAGATCGGCTCTCCGGTTCAGCCGCCAGATTGAATGGGACCCCGTACACGGCACAGGCAAGCACCGCCTTCGCACGTTCATCTGCCATCGCACCATGTTCCCGGAAGGAGGCTAGGCGGACCTGCTCTGCGTCGCCGCCGGCCAGGGAGAGCGCCCGTGTGAACGCGGGCTTATAGAAGCCGGGCGAGTCACCGGCGAGGACCACGGCATTGAAGCCCGCCTGGCGAATCTCCTCGGCGAGCACTTCGGGCCTGAGGTGGCCGGCGATCAGCATGACCTGCGCCTTGATTACACCGGGCAGGTGTGCGGCATATTCCGCGACGGCCTGAAGGTCCACCGGACCTAGAGTACTGTCGGCGGGTTGGCAAAGGTAAACCCCGATTCGCGGCTCGGAACTCATGGCCCTTTTCCTTTCGCTATCTACCAGCGACGCTTGTTATGGCTGGGATAATCTCTTCCCAAGCTTTGTTTATTTCCGACCGTCAAAAGTCCTGCGGCAAGCCCCGGATCTGAGCGGCAGTGAAAACCGGCCCGTCTTTGCACACATAGACCGGCCCAATATTGCAACGTCCGCACTTGCCAATTCCGCACTTCATGCGATTCTCAAGCGTGGTGTAGATACGATCGTCCGGGAAGCCTAGCTTCGCCAGTACCGGTAGCGTGAACTTGATCATGATGGGTGGCCCACACACCACAGCGAAGGCATCTGTAGCCGATGGCGCCGCCTTTTCCAGCAGCATGGGGACAAAGGCCACCTCACCCTTCCAGTCCGGCGTCTGGCCGCCTGGATCCACGGCTTGCCAAAGCTTCACGTCATTCCGGTTGGACCACTCTTCGAGCTCTCGCTTGTAGACAAGGTCTGCAACCGTGCGCGCCCCGTAGACAATCGTCACTTCCTTGAACTGGTCGCGCAGGTCGAGGACATTCCATATCACGCTGCGCACCGGCGCCAGTCCGATCCCGCCTGCGATAAATACCACGGAGTGCCCCTTCATCAGTTCGAGGGGGAAGGAATTCCCGTAAGGGCCGCGGAAACCCAGCGTATCTCCGACTCCGAGCCGGCGCATGGCCTGGGTCACCTTTCCACAAGCCTTCACGCTGCATTCGATGTAGCCTTTGCGCGTGGGCGAGGAGGCGATACAGAAGGTGCTCTCCCCTTCGCCGAATACGGAGTATTCGCCAAACTGGCCGGCCGTAAACTGAAAATCATCCCCGACCTTCGAATCCTTAAATTGCAACTTGTAAGTACGAACGTCGGACGTCTCTTCCGTGATTGCCTCGATGCCCATCAGGTACGGTTGATAAAGGTTCATTGGCTGCCCCCTTGGGGCTCTGCCCCTGCAAGCTGAACGAGCTGACCTAAGACTTCCGGCAGATTCATGCCGGCCGGACAGAGCCGGGAACAGCGGCCACAGCCGGTGCATAAAAGCGTTTCGAAACGTGTGGGATAGATCGAAAACTTATGCATTACTCGTTGACGGAAGCGTTCAATCTGCGTCTTGCGTGGATTGTAGTTGGAGGCATGCATGGTGAACTTCGACGTCTGGCACGAGTCCCAGTTACGCCGGCGTACGCCTTCCTTGTAGCTCTCATGCTCGTCAACGATATCGAAGCAGTGGCAAGTCGGGCACACCGCCGCGCACGCGCCGCATCCGTGACATCGAAGGGCGATGGAATTCCAAACACTGTTGTTGAAGTTCTTGGCCAGCCACTCAGGCATCGTGGGAGAAAGAGGGGGAACGTTTTCCGGCACCTTTTCACGCGCGATTGCCTGCAGCGCTTCGGCCATGTGCATGCCTGGGGCGTCAACTGGCAACTCCTCGACCGGCTCTCGATTGAGAAGCGCCTCGCCCTTGGGCGTGACTGCCTGGGCGAGATACCCTTCCTTCACCGGAATGAGTAACACATCGGAACCTTTGGTGGAACCCGGTCCGAGACCCACTGCGGTACAAAAGCAGCAAGCATCAATTCCGGGGCAGGCCAGGCTCACAATCGTAGTTGCCTCGCGGCGGCCGAACCACAGCTCGTCGCGATAGTCCCAACCCATCACATGGTCGAGGATCTCGATGCCGGCCGCATCGCATGGCCTCGCGCCCAGAATGACCTGCGGCGAAAACGTGGTGCGGACTTCTTCCATCTCGACATCGTGCTTGCCTTGCCGATAATGCAGGAGCACCTCCGTGGCCGGAAGAAAAAATTCTTTGAGTGACCGTCGTGGCAATGGTCCGCCGAGAGCCGCTTCCTCAAGACCCCGAATGGGTCGATAGTCGGTCTTCTCAGGGTCGTCCTTGGCCCGAACCGGTGCGATCACGCGAATATTGGCCATCACGAGATTGATCACCAGCGCCGCCAAATCCAATGAGGAAATCACCCGCGCCGCTAAATTCGTTTGGGAAACTGTTTTGGGCATCACTGTATGAACTCCTGTTCGTCGTCGGTGGCGTAAGATCCCATGGGCGCCGGTATCAGCGGGTCATCGCATGTCTTGTAGTCGAAGCGCCGTTCCACTGCCTGGGCAACGTACCTTGCCATTAGCCCCAGCGGAATATCCGCAGGGCAGGCGCGCTCGCATTCCAGGCAGTCCACACAGCGCCCGGCCTGGTGCAGAATCCGCATCATCTGCCAGGCACGGTTGGCCGGCAGGGTTGACGAAGACTCGATCCATTGGGGCCGGCTCTTGTCCGCCGTGCACTGCACGCAGAAGCACATGGGGCATACTTCCCGGCAGGCATGGCAGCGAATGCAGCGCTCGAAATTCTCGCTCCAGAATGCCCAGCGCTCGGCCGGCGTCACTTTCACCAGCTCCGCAATCTTTTCCTCGCGCCGGCTGTTTTGCGGCGGAGCGGGCGGTAAAGTCCCGATAAGGTGATCGAAGAGCTTTGGCTCGCGAACATCGCAGCCGGCACAACGATCGGAGACCGTGTCGATGCTCAATCCGAGAGTCGTTGCGGGGTCGCGCACCACACCGCCGCAGCGGACCGCAATGATCACCACGTCGTCCCGCTTGATCTGGCACTCGCGAATGAGGCCGGCAACCGCACGTGCGTCGCAACCCTTCACCACCACGGCCGCCTTCCCGAGTTTGGTGATGTGCTGGCGACGTGGATTGAGGTAAGCGGCAAGGTTCTGCACGCAGTGCGTATCGAAAATGAGTTTCCCGGCTTCGGCTGGATCGGTGACAAAGATTGGGCGAACTCCTCGCGGCCCTTCTTCGTATCCGATGACCACTTTGACCGAGCCGTCGACCAGAAGCTTTTGTGCAAGCTCGCGCAGCTCGTTCATGGCAAGTACCTCCCGGTGGTCTCAATCTGGTGGCTGTGGAGCGGACCCAGTTGTTCAACACGCGCAATGGTGTCGTTCACCACTTCCTGCCACTTTCCACCCTCGGAGGCAGAGACCCAGGAAAAGGTCACTCGATGGGTGTCAATACCCATGAAGTCAAGCAGCTCGTGGAGAATCGCCAGACGGCGCCGCGTATAGTAGTTACCCGTACTGTAGTGGCAGTCTCCGGGGTGGCAGCCGCTTACGATAACTCCGTCAGCGCCACGCTCGAACGCCTTGATAACGAAGAGCGGATTCACACGGCTGCTGCAGGGCAGGCGGAGAACGCGGACATTCGGCGCCATCTTCAGGCGGCTGGTGCCGGCCAAGTCGGCTCCCGTGTAGGTACACCAGTTACAAATAAAAGCTAAGATCTTCGGCTCGAAGCCATACGGCTTTGATGCGAAGTTAGTTGCCCATCCGGCAACTGCCTCATCCAAAGCCAGTGTTTCCGCTGCTGCAGGGCTCTTCAGCGGAAGGAGTTCATCCTTTATCTCACCTGCTCCAGGCTTGGTATTGTCTGGCATCTACTACCCCCAAGTATCGATTGTTAAAAGTTCCTAAGTTACCGGGTTCAGATTCATGTAGCCACAAGTCTGGGTTAATGTCCGCGGGTTTAGACGTGCAATGAATGCCTTACGTCCGGAGATCGTCAAAAGGAGAGATGGCGCATCCAGGGTCGCAATCGCCACAGCGCGACCAAGGTAACTCCTCTCTCTTATCTTTTTCGGTAAATTCCGGACAATGGTTGAGGAATGGAATCCAGACAGATAAGACATTGAGTACCAAAATGGCGGCCTCGGGAATCGGGCTCCGGACATACATGTCCCTGGGCAATCAGCCCAACCCAATGTTCTGGTCGTTATCGTCTGTAAGTTATGAAAGGCGTTTCGGATATTTAAGATACGGCATTGGCTGTTGGCGTCTCGGACGAATATTGCGGGTGATCGAGTTCTGGACAGATAAGACATTGGGACTCCCTTACCGAAACGGTATCGGGCCCACGACTCATCCACTATCTTTCAACGCTACTACTTTTTCACAGACCTTTTACAGCCGACATATGTCTAGCCCAAGTCCTAGTCAGAGTCTATGACCTGAATCACGTCTCAAGGGGTGCAGATCACGGTGGTTTAAATCACAGATCACACCGGCATGTTCGGGCAATCACATTCCAAGGCAGGACGCCAGAAGCACGCGCCGGATGTATCCGCAAGGCGCGCAACATGCTCTCATGCTGGCCCGCCAGGGCTTCTTGGGCACAACCGTCTTGCCGAAGTCGAACATGGTCTGCAGGGCGCCGATCGCGGGGCTATTGGTCGGGAAATAAGGTGCGTCGGGTGAGGAGATCGGGTTCGGCAGATTGTCGCGGCTACGCAACGACAGTGCTTTCAAAAGCCAATTCCATTCGATCCATTTCAGGATCGAGGCGTGGTCGGTATAAGTGTGATCGACGTGGCCTGGTTTGGTGAAACGATGAACCGGGTCGCCCGTGTTACGAGTGAAGGTTGTCGGCGTTATCTTGTCGGCGAGGAACGGCGTGCCGCAGTTATTGAGTTCGGAAGAGCTCACAAGCGTGAAGAGAGTAACTGCCTTCTAACTTCCCGAACTGTTGTCGTCAACGATCAGCGAAAGAGATTCGGTTCAGCTACAGGCAGTTGTCTCGCTCGGCGAGAAACTGGCGGTTGGCGGATCAGGAGTACATGAAAGCGTAATTCTGAAACTCAAGTGAGTATTGCTGAATCAAGATCAGCTAGGACGCAGGTGGAGCGGATCGGGGCTGACCGTTCATTGCAATCCAGCTTTGTGTTGCAATCGAACAACACGCATGATGTCGTGCTATCGTCAAACATGCGGGAAGCCTTCGTGGGCCACAAACACCGCCTAAACAATAGGTTTGTAACAGAAGAGGCATCTTGCTTCTTCAATTTCGCGAATGATGCGGGTTAAGGCCGATGGCACTTTCCAGACGCGAGTTCCTTAGAGTCAGCGCTTGCGCGCTAGCTGCCGGGGCTCTCGGAAACAGTCTCTACGAGCCTCATGAGACTGCCGTCAGCCAGGTCGGGATTACGCTCAAGCGCCTCCCGGCTGCTTTCGAGGGCATGCGCATCGCGCAACTCAGTGACATCCACTTCAGCGCGTACATGACCGCCAGTCATCTCGACGCGGTGGTCGGGTTGACCAACGCGCAAAAGCCGGACCTCGTGCTACTCACGGGAGATTTCGTCACCGAGACCAGCAGGCGGCAGCGGAAAAGGCAGGCCAGCGCTGAGCAAGCCTGGCCCTGCGCCAACGTGCTGAGGCGAATCGAATCGCCGATGGGCCTCTTCGCGGTGCTCGGCAATCATGATTACGCCACGAACGCCGATGTGGTTTCAGAAGCTTTGAGTGTGGGTTCCGGAATCCAGGTTCTGCGCAATCGCGCAGTCGCACTCGAAAGGGACGGGGCTCGTTTGTGGCTGGCCGGGGTTGACGACGTGACAGCGTGCCAGGCCAAGCCAGAGGATGCATTGCGTGGCGTACCCAGGCAAGAATGCACCGTCGTCGCCGTTCACGAACCGGACTTTGCCGACGAAATGCGGATGTTTCCGGTCGACTTCCAAATCTCCGGCCACTCCCACGGCGGGCAGATTCGCTTCCCCGGTGTTGGGGCGCTCTATCTGCCACCCGGGGCGCGAAAGTATCCCATGGGGCATTACACGTTCGGCGAGTTTCAGCTCTACACGAACCGCGGTATTGGAGTGATTGACCTTCCGATGCGCTTCCTGTGCCCGCCAGAGATCACTGTCTTCACGCTGAAAGCAGGATGAGACAGCGCAGCCCGTTCGGAGAACAGATTGGGGCGGAGTTGCTTCGTGCTGCTACTCCGGGATTAACGGAGGTGACAATCGTTTGCGAGCGGAGGTGTACTCGTGAGTACATCGTTTGCCAGTTCTCTGAACGATTGACTATCCAGACAACAAGAAGCCAAGGGTGCGGTGTTCAACCAGTCGATGATTCCGGAGACACCCTAGCGTGCCATCGGCTGGGCGACTCGCTGTGCCGCCGACTGCAGTGCTTCCTGCAATCCTGCAACATGTTCGGACGTGCTCAGGTAACTGATGATCATCATGCGCAGCACGCTCTTGCCGCGCACATGGGTACGGCTGATCCAATAGCGGCCGTCACGGTTGAACTCCTCGATGAAGTTCTGATGCGCCGCTTCGGCGTCCTCATCGTCCACTCCGCGCAGGCGGAAGTTGAGGATGGGCAGAGTCTGCGGGGCGGCCAGCGCGAAGTACTCGGAGCGCTCAAACCACAGGCGCATCTCGGAGGCAAGCTGCATCTGACGCTCGATCATTTCTTCATACGCCTGGCGTCCGTGGACGCGCAGGGTGAGCCAGAGCTTGAGGGAGTTCATGCGGCGCGACCACTGCGCGCTCACCTTGAAATTGTCGATCATGCTTGGCCGCGCCACGCTGGGCATGTACGGCGATGCCACGGAGAAGGTTTTCTCCAGCATCGCCGCGTGGCGGGTCAGGATGACTCCGGCGGCGAAGGGCATGGAGAGCCACTTGTGCGGATCGATGGTGATGGAGTCGGCGCGCTCGATGCCGCTCAGCAATCCGCGATATTTGTCACTGAATGCAGCGGCTGCACCGTAGGCGCCATCGACGTGCAGCCAGAGTCCGTAGCGCTCGGCGATGGAGGCCAGCGCGTTGAGGTCATCGATGGCTCCCGAACTGGTGGTGCCGGCGGTGGCGACGATGCAGAAGGGAAGAAAGCCGCAGGCGTAGTCGGCTTCAATCTGCAGGATGAGGCGCGCGGTGTCGAGGCGGAGACTGTCATTCACCGGAATGCGGCGCAGGGCCTTGCGTCCCAGGCCGAGCAGTCCGGCGGACTTTTCCAGCGAGTGGTGCGACTCCGCTGAGGCGTAGAGAACAGGGCGCGCGCCGATGGTGGCGATGCCGTCTTCGATTGCGTTGGGAAAGTGATGCGAGATGGCCAGTGCCAGGGCGGTAAAGTTGGCCTCATTGCCGCCGCTGGTGAAGGTGCCGTCGCAGAGAATCGCATCTGGCGGGGGCGGCGCGTCGCCGAGCGGCTTGTGCCAGCCAAAACGCGAGGCGATCCAGCCGATGGTTTCCGCCTCCAGGGTGCTGGCAAACTGCGAGCGCGCCAGCGATGCGAGCTGCGGATTGAGCGCCGAGACCAGCGCTTCGGCCAGCACGGCCATATAGGTTGGCGTCGGATTCATCAGTCCGAAGTAGTTGGCGGCGGGAATGTGAAATCCCCGGTCGATCATCTCCTTGCAGAGGTCGTCGAGCACCTGGGTCGCGTCGGAGCCCAGCTCCGGCAACGGGAGCGGCGTGTGGGCAGCCGTGCGCTGGTCGGCGGGAGGCTGGATGGCTCGATTGTCGAGGGAGGAAAAGTACTGATCGATGCGATCGATGAGGCGGTAGCCGAGCTTCCGGCGTTCTTCGCTGCTGAAGTCAAATCCCATTGGGTACTCGCTTCTTTTCGGATATAAGGGCAAAGTATAAGGCTCAACCCCGCCAGGCGGTGGCCGTCCTTCGCCTAGTAGTGTAGATCACGGGGAGGGGGAGTGGGTGCAAAAATAATGCGGGCATGCGGGGATAACAAACTCAGGGGTGACTAAGTCGCTGAACGTCTCTGGCGGATTGCGCCCAATATGGACGGTTAGCGTTACCCGAGTGGGTAGCGACCGAAGTCAGCGCCCGCAGGAAAAACGAAGTGTTCGGCCTCCGCTTTCCGGAGTCGTTACGCATGACAAACATGCGCGAAGCTGCGTAGGAGGCTCGGCCCAGAAAACTGTCGCCGGTCAAAGGGTAATGACGTGCGGCTTGCTTAAGTAGCAGCGGATACAGGCGCTTGCCAAAAAAGGCGCTGGCACCAGACTCTTTTTGAGCGGGCAGCGGTAGATAAAGATCGGCTTGGCTAGCCTGCACTCCCCTTGCCTGCACTCCCAAAGTAAAGTCGCGCTTCATGCCTGCGCTGATGCCGGCCGCGCCAACCTTCAAAGGCGAGTTTGCTTCCTTCGCGAAGGCGTGAAATCTGTCGGCTTGAAGCTGGACCCACGACGGAGCATCAGGGAGCGAATTCCACGTACGCGTCTCCCCGTCGACGGAAGGACCTTTCTGGCACACGGCCACGCCAGCAGCCAACAGAAAGAAAGCAATGATCCGAATTACTGCAGTTCGCGTCATCGAAATCGCGGCCCAGTTCGCCTACGGAGTTTAAAGGCAAGCCGAGGGCCATTCGATGACAGGGCGATTCCAAAGTACGAAAGCGAAAAAGCGGGGAAATGCCACACCTTAGGCGAGATATGCCTCACCCATGCCCCCAGCAGGACGCCTGTTGCTCAACCGTAGAATTGGCGCCGCTCGTCCGTCTGGTTGGTAAGCAATACGTGAAGATGGAACGATGGTGTTGGGTGCTCTTAGCGCTGCGTTCAGCAGAATTCTGGGCTGCCAGAAGACAGCCCAGAGGGTACTGCCTATTTTTGTTCCGTTGCGGCGGCCTCGGCTTGTTCTTCTTCCTTCTTTTCAGGACGGAGCAGCGGGAAGAGGATGACGTCGCGGATGGAAGTGGAGCCGGTGAGCATCATGGTGAGGCGGTCGATGCCGATGCCTTCGCCGCCGGTCGGAGGCATGCCGTAGGAGAGGGCGCGGATGTAGTCCTCGTCCATCTGGTGAGCCTCTTCGTCGCCGCGTGCGCGCTCGGAGAGTTGCTGCTCGAAGCGGCGGCGCTGCTCTTCGGGATCGTTGAGTTCGCTGAAGGCGTTGCCCAGTTCCATGCCCGCAACATAGAGCTCGAAGCGCTCGACAAAATCGGGCTCGTCGCGCTTGTTTTTGGAGAGCGGCGAGATGGCGAGCGGGAAGTCGTAGATGAAGGTCGGCTGCCAGAGATGCTCTTCGGCAATCGCCTCGAACATGTCGGCGATGGCGCGGCCGGCGGGTTCGTTGGGATCGTAGGGGAGCTGGACCTTGGCCTTTTGCAGGCGGCGGACGAGTTGCTCGATCTGCTCGGCGCTCTTGAAGTCTTCCATGGTGGGCGCATCGCCGGCGGATTCGGGCCAGAACTTGATGATGGCCTCGCGCATGGAGAGCCGCTGGAAGCTGCTCCAGTCGATCTCGCGCTCGCCGAACTGGTTGACCAGCGTGCCGTTCACGTCGAGCGCAACCTGCTTGAGCAGCTCCTCGGTGAGGTTCATCAGGTCGTTGTAGTCGGCATAGGCCTGGTAGAACTCGAGCATGGTGAACTCGGGATTGTGGCGGGTGGAGATGCCCTCGTTGCGGAAGTTGCGGTTGATCTCATAGACGCGGTCCAGGCCGCCGACCACCAGGCGCTTGAGGTAGAGCTCCGGCGCGATGCGCAGGAAAAGATCGATATCCAGCGTGTTGTGATGGGTGACGAACGGGCGCGCGGCGGCGCCTCCGGCGATGGGCTGCATCATCGGAGTTTCGACCTCGATGAAGTCGCGCGCGTCGAGGAAGCGGCGGATCGATTGCACGATGCGGGCGCGCTTGGTGAAGACCTGACGCACCTCGGGATCGATCAGATCGACGTAGCGCATGCGGTAGCGCAGCTCAACGTCGGTGAGGCCGTGGAACTTTTCCGGCAGCGGCAGGAGATCCTTGGAGAGGAAGGTCAGCTCCTCGACGTGAATGCTGAGTTCGCCGGTGCGGGTGCGGAAGAGATAGCCTTTGACGCCAACGTGGTCGCCGATGTCGAGCAGCTTATAGAGCTCCCATAGCTTGTCGCCGACGGCATCTTTCTTGATGTAGATTTGCAGCTTTTCGCCGGATTGCTGGAGATGGGCGAAGCTGGCCTTGCCCATGAGGCGGATGGCAATCAGGCGTCCGGCAACGGTGACATGGACGCGCTCGGCCTCCAGCTGTTCGCCGGTGCTGGCGGCGTGCGCGGCCAGAATCTGCGGGCACCTGGTGGCTGGCATTGAAGTGGTGAGGATAGGCAGGCTGACCGAGGGCTTCGATCTGCTGCAGCTTCTGCTTGCGTAGGTCGTAAATGTTATCTTCTAGGGACACAGGAAAATTGTATAACAGCAGGGGAGCTGCGAGTTGCGGGCAGCCGAAGGCACTTGCAGCAGTTAGCCTAGAAAGCGTGCATATGAGAGACGAGAAACCGGAAAAGCGGGAAGAGAGTCCGTGGGTGATGGTGGCACGGTACTCCGAGATCGGGTTCATGATTCCGGCGGCGGTGATCGTGGGCTATCTGCTGGGACTGGCTTGCGGATCATCTTCTGCACACGCACTGGATCTATCTGGTTGGCATCGTCTTCGGCGCGGTGGCCGGGTTTGTGTCGATGATTCGGCGGGCGCTGCAGGCAAGCGCGGACGAAGAGCAGGACGACAAGGACGGCGGGAAATGACGGACGGCTGAAAAGCCCGAGGATTCGCCCGACGAATCGCCCGAAGCCGACTGCGCCTGCGGCGAGAGCCGGCGAGCCGCGCGCCGGAGGACTGGCCGGAGTCCGGCGGAGTTGGCCTGGGCGAGGCTGTCGACGCAGGAGATGGCGGCGTACTGCGGCCACGGTGCGGCGCATCGAGTGGATGATCGGCGGGGCGGGCGCGGTGTGCGCGGCTGGCCGTGGCCTGGCCGCTGGGCTGGATGCTGGCGGCGGGAGTGCTGCTGGGAACAGTTCTGGGATGGATCAATTTCCGCTGGTTGGCCGCCTCGGTGAACGCCATTGGCGAGCGCATTGTGAAGGCCAAGAGCCAGGAGCGCGGCGCGGCCGTGGTGGCGCGCGGAGTGGGGCGTATCTTCTTGATAGCGCTCGTTCGCCTATGTTATCTTTAGCTTGTTCCGTACGTGGCTTGGTTGGGTTTCTGGCAGGGCTTGCGATGCCTGTCGATCGCCATGATGTGCGAGGCCGTGTACGAGTTCGTCGCCAGCAACCGGCGATCATCCTGAATGGGACTAAACAAGACATTCAAATGCATCAACTGCCATTTACCGCGCTCCTGAACCATTTGTTTGCCGGACCGGTGACCGCGCTGCTGACCGCGCTGGGAGTCCATCCCGCTCATCCGGCTGCGCCGATTCCCGACCACGTCGCGATGCAGATCCTGGTCTTCATCGTCCTGATCGTGTTTTTCGTGGCGGTGCGTGCCAGCCTTTCGGTGGATAAGCCGAACACGCTGCAACACATCATGGAAGGCATTTACAACTTCATGGACGCGCAGAGCGCCGAGATCATCGGCCATGACAACAAGACGCTACCTCTCGTATCTGATCACGCTGGGGCTGTTCATTCTTTGCTGCAACCTGCTGGGGCTGATTCCATTCTTCGAGACTCCGACCGGCGTGCCGGTGGTGCCGCTGGGCTGCGCCGTGGTGACCTGGTTTTACTACCAGATGCACGGCTTACGCACCAACGGACTTGGGATATATCAAGCACTTCATGCGGGCCGGTGTGGTGGCTGGCGCCGCTGATGTTCGTGATCGAAGTGTGCAGCCATCTGGCGCGCATGTTGTCACTCACCGTCCGTCTGTTCGCCAATATGTTTGCCGGCGACATGGTGACCCTGGTGTTCTTCTCGCTGGTGCCGATTGGTGTGCCGGTGGTCTTCATGGGCTTGCACTTCGGCGTTTCGCTGATCCAGACCTACATCTTCGTGCTGCTGGCGATGGTGTACCTGGGTGAAGCTACGGCGCACGAGCACTAAAAAGGATTTGAGCAGCGGCGTTCGAGTGGCTGCGGAGAAACGTTTTGTTGTACGCCGCAAGCGTGAGGGCCTCCCATTGCGCGGAGCGTCAACCACCCACTGGCGGCGAAATCTGAAGGAGCAATGACAATGAACAAGAAGCTTTTCGTACTGTTTTCCCTTATGGCCATCCTGATGCTGGCCACACCGGTCTTCGCACAGGAGCGCCGCCGCCGCTGCCGCTGCCGCCGGCACGAACTGGGTTGCTATCGCCTCCGGCTTCTCGATGGCGATTGCCGCCGGTCTGGCCGCACTCGGACAGGGCCACGATCGCTGCCGCTGCCTGCGAAGGTTGGCCCGCAATCCTGCCGCCCGCGCCGGCATCCAGCTTTCCATGATTCTCGGCCTGGCATTCGTCGAGTCCCTGGTGCTGTTCACGCTGGTGGTGGTCTTCGCCAAGGTTGTGAAATAGGCTCTTTCGCTTGAACAAGGCCCCCGCCGCGGCGGGGGCCTTGTTGTTTGGGGCGATGGCGTTGCGCTTAAGCGCGACTGGCTGCTCCAGTGATGGGGGTTGCAGGTCCCGTGGAGGTATGGCTGATGGGAACGGCTGGGGCGAATTCGCGGAGACAGCCTCAATGTCGAAGGACTGCAGAGGTGGAGGTCGTCGCCTCTTGGGGGCTCGGCAAAATGCGGAGGCGCGGAGCTAGGATACCTTCTTATTCGCTCGCCCGGGAAAGCTGGCGGAGAGGCGATGATCCTCTCGTGACTCTAACACCGCAGCCGTGCGAGAGAGCCGTGCGAACTCAACATAAGGAAAGGCCCGGAGCGAATCCGGGCCTTTCCTTGTGTTGGGCAAGGTTTGTTTAGTGCATGGCGAGAATGGTAGGCGCGCCTTGCGTGTAGTGGAGGACTACGTTGGGTAGTACGCCGAGCCAGAGCGTTGCAATCAGGCTGATGGCGATGCGCCATGCCGACTCCGAAGCGTAACGCGGGAGCGGGAGCGTCCGTGCGCGGCTCGATACATGTACATGCGCACAATCACGCGCAGGTAGTAGTAGGAGCCGATGCCGCTGTTGGCTACGCCAATAATGGTGAGCCAGATGAGGTGGGCTCGCAGCGCGGCGCTGAAGACGTAAAACTTGGCGAAAAAGCCGCCGGTGATGGGAATCCCGATCAGCGACAAGCAGGAAGAAGGTGAGTGCGGCGGCCAGCACGGGCGAGCGCTTTCCCAGTCCCGAGTAGTCGTCGATCTGCGTCAGACGCTCTTCGCTGCCGGCCATCTGGGTGATGACGGCGAAAGCGCCGACGTTCATGGCGGCGTAGGCGGCGGAGTAGAACATTGTGGCCGAGATGCCGAGTTCGCGATTGCTGGCCGAGGCAAAGGCGACCATCAGATATCCGGCGTGGGCGATGGAGGAGTAGGCCAACATGCGCTTGACGTTGCTCTGAAGAATCGCGCCGAAGTTGCCAACGCACATGGAGAGAACCGCAGACGGTCCAGATGATCCAGAACCAGTGTGGGCGAAGCCGGTGTCAACGACGAGACGGATAAGAACCGCGAAGGAAGCGGCCTTGGGAGCGGTGGACATGAAGGCCACCACGGGCGAAGGCGCGCCTTCGTAAACGTCCGGAGTCCAGATGTGGAAGGGAGCGCAGGCCACCTTGAAGCCGAGGCCGGTAAAGATGAGGGCGACGGCGACAGTAGGCGAGCGGCTCGATGTGGCGGCGTGTTGCCGAGGGCCGCAGCGATGTCAAAGACGTTGGTGGAACCGGTGGCTCCATAGAGCAGGGCTACGCCGTAGAGGAAAAAGGCGGTGGCGAAGGAGCCGAGGAGAAAATACTTCATCGAGCTCTCGGCGCTCTCGGCGGAGTGGCGGCGGAAGCCGGCAAGAATGTAGCTGGAGATGGAGGAGATTTCCAGCGCGATAAAGATGAGCACCAACTCGACGGCGGACGACATCAGGCACATGCCCACCGATCCGAGCAGGATCAGGGCGTAGTATTCGCCGTGATCGATCTTCTGGAAGGGAAGGTAGTCGAGCGACATGAGGATGGTCGCCAGGGCGACGAGCAGGACGATGAGGTGGAAGAAGATGCTGAAGTGGTCGACCCGCAGCATGTGACTGAAGCCGAAGCCGGCAAACTGCAGGCTGCGCCTGGTAGAAGGTGGCGGCGATGGCGGCGATGCGCGCCAACGGCGGCAAACAGGCCGAGACCCTTGCGGCTCTGGCGCGGGGGCAAGAGCGACTCGACGAACATGACGATCATGCCCCAGACCGAGAGGACGATTTCAGGAAGAATGCGGATGTAATCGGCGGCTGTTGGCATGGCTATTTGAGCACCGTGTTGACCTTGACTTGAAGTGTAGGGGCAGAGGACGCGGCGGTCGTTGCTGTCCAGGATTCCCGCGACCGAAGCGTCGATGGAGTTCATCCAAAGGCTGGGGAAGACTCCCATGACGAGAGCCAGCGACCGCGAGCGGCCAGAGGATGCTGCGTTCACGCAAATCGGCGTCGGGCAGGGTTGCGTTGACCGGATTGGTGATGGTTCCGTAGAAGGTGCGCTGGTAAAGCCAGAGCATATAGAAGGCACTCCAGATGACGCCGCTGGCGGCGAGGATGCCGTAGATTGCCTTGGCCTGGAAGGCACCGCTCAGAATCAGGAACTCGCCGACGAATCCGTTCATCAGCGGCAGTCCGATGGAGGAGAGCGTGATGAGCAGAAAGAGCGTGGCATAGACGGGCATGGGTGTGGCGAGGCCGCCGTATTCCTTGATCTCGTAGGTGTGGCGGCGGTCATAGACCATCGCCGAGCAAGAGGAAGAGCGCGCCGGTGGAGATGCCGTGATTGAGCATCTGGTAGACGGCGCCGTCCATGCCGGCGCGGGTGAAGCTGTAGATGCCCAGCACCACGAAGCCGAGATGGCTGACCGAGGAGTAGGCAACCAGCTTCTTCATGTTCGGCTGGACGAGCGCGACCAGCGCGCCGTAGACAATGCCGATGATGGCCAGGGTGATGATCCAGGGCGCGTTCCTGTGCGCCTCGGCGGGGAAGAGTCCAATGTTGAAGCGCAACAGGCCGTAGGTTCCCATCTTCAGCAGGACTCCGGCGAGCAGCACCGAGCCGGCGGTGGGCGCTTCGACGTGCGCGTCCGGCAGCCAGGTGTGGAGCGGGAAGAGCGGCACCTTGACGGCAAAGGCCACGAAGAATCCGAGGAAAAGCCAGAGCGCGGTATGGCCAGGCAGGGCGATGGCGCCAGCTGGCGAGCAGATGCTGGAGCTCGGGGAAGTCGAAGGTTCCCGACTGGGCATAGAGCCAGATGATGGCCGCCAGCATGAAGACCGAGGCAATCATGGTGTAGAGGAAAAACTTGACGGCGGCGTAGACCCGGCGCTGGTGTCCGAAGATGCCGATGATGAGAGCCATCGGGATCAGCGTGGCTTCCCAGAAGAAGTAAAAGAGAAAGAGATCGAGCGCGATGAAGACGCCGATCATCGCCGTCTCCAGCAGCAGCAGAAGGATGAAGAACTCCTTCACGCGATCGTGGATCGACTTCCAGGAGGCAAGGACGCAGAACGGAACCAGGAAGGTGGTCAGCACGACCAGCCAGAGCGAGATGCCGTCGATCCCGATGTGGTAGTGGATGTTGGGGCTGGTGATCCAGCGCAGGTTCTGCTCATAGGCAAAGCTGCCCGAGCCGGCGGGCGCGACCTCGCGATAGTGCACCGGCAGATGCAGCGAAACCAGCAGGGTGATGACCGAGATGCGCCATGGCGAACCAGCGGATATCGCGGTCGCGGCGCGGCAGGAAGGCGATCAGCAGCGCTCCCAGCGCGGGCAGGAAGGTCGTGAGCGTGAGAATCCAGGGATTGAGCGTAGATAAGTTCATCGGGTTCCCATCCAGACCATGTAGGCAACCACCGCCGCGGCACCGGCGGCAATCCATCCGGCGTAGCTGCGGACCAGGCCGGATTGCTGTTGGCGGACAATCTTGCGAGACGTCGCGCGCGGCGACCGCGCTCTCATTGACCGTGCCGTCGATCACCTTCTGGTCGACGGTCTGCCAGAGCACAACGCGCGAGAACGCGACCAGCGGGCCGATGATGACCGCGGAATAAAGTTCATCGATCCAATACTTATTGAGGACCAGCCGGTAGAGGCCTCCGGAGGCTGCGGCGATCTTCGCCGGCAGTTCGGGATTCTTCACGTAGAGGAACCAGGCGAGACCGAGGCCGGAGAAGGCGACGAGAACGGAGATAGCCATCAGCAGCGTTTCGGTGCCCTTGCTCTCACCTGTCGCCTTCGCCTGGCTGACGCGCGCAGCGGTGGCTTCGCCGATCTGAGCCGCACTCTGCTCGACGGAGACCTTCTGAATGACCGGATCGAGGAAGTGTTCGAAGCGGTTGCCGATGCCGACCCATCCGCCGACGATGGAGAGCACGCCGAGCAGCACCAGAGGCGCCGAGCATCAGCCAGGGCGATTCGTGCGGCGTGCCGTGATGATCGTCGTGGCGCCGTGATCGTTGGGATTGCCGTGAGCGGCATGAGCTTTCGGCTGCGCGCCACGATACTCACCGGTGAAGGTGAGGAAGATGAGGCGGAACATGTAGAAGCTGGTCATGAAGGCGGTGATGACGCCAAAGAACCAGAAGATCTTGCTGCCGTGCGGACTGCTGAAGGCCTGCCAGAGAATTTCATCCTTGGAGAAGAATCCGGCGAAGGGCGGAATTCCCGAGATGGCCAGGGTCGCGATCAGCATGGTCCAGAAGGTCCATGGCATGTACTTGCGCAGGCCGCCCATCTTGCGCATGTCCTGCTCGCCGCCGATGCCGTGAATGACCGAGCCGGCGCCGAGGAAGAGCAGCGCCTTGAAGAAGGCGTGGGTCATCAGGTGGAAGACCGAGGCCGAGTAGGCCGCGACTCCGGCAGCCATGAACATGTAGCCGAGCTGCGAGACCGTGGAGTAGGCGAGTACGCGCTTGATGTCGGTCTGGGTGATGCCGATGGTGGCGGCGAAGAAGCTGGTCAGGGTGCCGATGATGGCGACGGCGAGCAGCGCGATGGGGGCGCGGCTGAAGATGGCGTTGGAGCGGCAGACCATGTAGACGCCGGCCGTGACCATGGTGGCGGCGTGGATGAGGGCGGAGACCGGCGTGGGGCCTTCCATGGCGTCCGGCAGCCAGACGTAGAGCGGAATCTGCGCGCTCTTGCCGCAGGCGCCGACCAGCATCAGCAGGCCGATGGCGGTCAGGACTCCGGCGCTGGTCTCAGCCGGGAAGTGCGAGGCGATGTCGATGACCGTGGCGTAGCGCAGGGTTCCGAAGTGCTGGATCAGCAGGAAGAGCGCGATCAGGAATCCGAAGTCGCCGACGCGGTTGGTGATGAAGGCTTTCTTGCCGGCGTTGGCGGCCGAGTCCTTGAGGAAGAAGAAGCCGATCAGCAGGTACGACGCCAGACCCACGCCCTCCCAGCCAACGAACATGAGCAGGTAGTTGTTGGCCAGCACCAGGGTGAGCATGAAGAACATGAAGAAGTTGAGGTAGGCGAAGAAGCGGTAGTAGCCGCCCTCATGCTCCATGTACGCCACGGAATAGACGTGGATCAGGAAGCCTACTCCGGTGACGACCAGCATCATGACCAGCGAGAGATGGTCGAGATAGAGGCCGAAGTCGACGGAGAACTTGCCGGCGCGAATCCAGGTGCCGTAGAGGGTCTCAACCGCATCGGCGCCGGAGTGCACGAGCGGTAGGCCTGCGCGCAGGCGACCAGGAACGACGCTCCGGTGAAGAAGAGCGCGATGGTGGCGACCATGGACTTGGCGAAGCGCTTGCCGAAGAGTCCGTTGATCAGCCCGCCCGCCAGGGGCAGGATCGGAATCAGCCAGAGATACCGGAAAAATGGATTCATAGTTTCAGCAGGTTCACCCGGTCGACGTTGAGCGTCTCGCGGGTGCGATAGACAGAGATGATGATAGCCAGCCCGACTGCGGCTTCGGCGGCGGCAACGACCATGACGAAGAAGACGAAGATGTGTCCGTCCAGGGTTCCCAGGCGCGTGGCGAAGGTGATGAACGAAAGGTTCACGCCATTCAGCATCAGCTCAATCGACATGAAGAGCGTGATGATGTTGCGCTTGATGAGAAAGCCGGTAACGCCGCAGGCGAACAGAAACGCGCTGAGCAGAAGATACCAGGAGATGGGAATCATGAATCGACTCCTGCGGGCCAGAACCACGGCGCCCATGATGGCGATGAGCACCAGGACGCTGGTGACTTCAAAGGCCAGAAGGTACTTGGTGAACAGCATCATGCCGACTTTGTCGGCGGGGCCATAGAGCGCGCCGATGGGGATGCAGTCTTTTCCTGCGGAGCGTGCTGGAGCAGGACCCAGATGCCGATGATGCCGCCGATGAAGAGGCCGGGGATGCCGACGATCTTGGCCACGTGGCTGCCCTTGGCCTGCTCTTCTTCGCCGGCGTTGAGCAGCATGATGACGAAGATGAACAGCACCATGATGGCGCCGGCGTAGATGATGACCTGCACGACGGCGACGAACTCGGCGCCGAGCAGCAGGTAGATGAGAGCCAGCGAGCCCATGACGACGATGAGCGAGAGCGCGCTGTTGATGGTCTTCCGCTGAATCAGCAGATTGACCGCGCCACCAGCGCAGAACGCCGCGAAAAGTAGAAAGAGAAAGAGATGCATCAGTTTTCCATTCCGGCCATCATGCCCGGATCGCCACGAAGAAAGCGGTGACAATCACGTTGGCCAGCGCCAGCGGGAAGAGGAACTTCCAGCCGAAGGCCATCAACTGGTCATAACGGAAGCGCGGCAGCGTGCCGCGAATCCAGATGTAGAGGAACAGGAAAAAGAAAATCTTGGACGAAAACCAGACCAGCGGCAGAAACGCCTGAACGGCCGCCGGCAGGAAGGGCAGCGGCGGGCCGCTCCATCCTCCCAGGAACATGACGGAGGCGATGCAGGCAACGGTGACCATGTTGGCGTATTCGGCCATGAAGAACATGGCGAACTTCATGGCGCTGTATTCGGTGTGGTAGCCGGCGACCAGTTCGGTCTCCGCCTCCGGCATGTCGAAGGGGATGCGGTTGGTCTCGGCGAAGGCCGCCATCATGTAAATGAAGAAGGCGACGAACTGGCCCTGGAAGATGTACCACTGCGGAATGAATCCGAACCAGGTGCCGAGCTGTGCGTGGACAATGCCGCGAGGCTGAGGGTGCTCGACATGAGCAGCACGCCGACCAGCGAGAGGCCGAGCGAAACTTCGTAGCTGACCATCTGTGCCGAGGCGCGCAGCGAGCCGAGCAGCGAGTACTTGCTGTTGGAGGACCAGCCCGCCAGGGCAATGCCGTAGACGCCGAGCGAGGTGATGCCGAGGATGACGAGAATCCCGACGTTGATATCGCTGGCGTGTCCGGAGGACGTCCACCACGCCGGTGATCTGCACCGGGGTGCTGATGCCGAACAGGTGAATGATGGGACCGATGGGAACCATGGCAATCGAGGTGAGAGCCATGATGAGCGCCAGGCCCGGCGCGAGAAGATAGATGTGGCTTCTCGACGTAGGGCGGCGTCAGATCTTCCTTGCAGCAGAAACTTGATGCCGTCGGCCAGAGGCTGCAGCAATCCGAATGGACCGACGCGCGAAGGTCCCCAGCGATTCTGCATACGGCCCACGACCTTGCGCTCCAGCCACACGGTGTAGGCGACGACGGTGAGCAGAACGCCGAGGGTGACGGCGATCTTGATTACCGCGACGATCAAAAAAGTCAAAGCGCTCATCGAAGGATCAATCCCCAGCCGTGCGCGCGCAAAGCTTCTTACGCGCGACGGCAGAAACTTACAATATCCGGCCCGAAGGCCAGATGAAAGTAATCAGTCAGCCCCGATCGGCTCGCTCGCCTTGCGATGGTTTTCGACGACCGAGTTCAGCGTTGCCGAGTAGCGGCCAAGCGTGCCGGAGGTGAATAGAGAATTTCCGGCAGGCGACAACCAGCTCAGGATGACTTGGAATTCCAGCCGGGCTCGATCTGCACCAGCTCGGTGCGCTGCGGATTTCCGGCAGCGAGTTCAAGCCGGGAGATGGCATAGCCCGGAACCAATTCGGAAATTTCATCGAGCGTAATCGTGGGGTCCAGCGGCGAAGTGCGCGACGCCAGGCCGCGGGCTTCGGTGAAGACGGCATTGCGGTCGGCTTCGCCGGATTGCGCGCCGCGGCTCTGGCCCGCGTCGGCAAAGGTGTAGCCGCGGAAGGGCACGAGCTTTTCAAGGTCGGCGCCCATCTTTTCGGCGAGGCGGATGATGATCTCAAAGTCGGCCTTGACGCCATGAACGTCGGAAGCTTTTTTGAGGCGCTGCAGATCGCCGCAGGTATTGGTCACCGTGCCCGCCTTTTCATAGGCAAAGGCCGCGGGCAGGAAGACGTCGGCGTGCTGCGCCGTTTCGGTGAGGAACATATCCTGCACGACGAGGAACGGACGCGAGAACGCCTCGCTGTTCGGAGTAGCGGGCGGCGGGGTTGGAGCCGATCACCCAGAGCGCCTGCAGGCTTCCGGCGGCGGCGTGCGTCGAGCATCTGCGGAAGCGCGAGGCCGGGAGTAGTTGGGATCGTCGGCTGTCCACGCAGTTGCCGCTCGGGAGCTACTGGCGACGGAGTGATATCCGGGAAGCAGGTCGGGATAGAGTCCCATGTCGGCCGCGCCGCGCGAGTTGGCGTAGTCGGCGAGGCAGATGAACTTTGCCGCTTTCGGCGCACCGTAGGCGACCAGCGCGTCGATGGCTTCGCCGCGCAGCTCGGGGCCGAAAACGATGAGGAGATTGCTTTCGGCAGCGAGCGCGTCGCGCAGTTTTCCGAGCGCATTCGGCGGCGACTCCCAGCTTCGCGGCCGCGGCATCGTTGCCGGCGAGGAAGGAGACAAAGTCAGCCTCGGTGCCGGCGGCGATCTTGCGCAACCTGTGCGGCCTGGCGCGTGAGCTTGATCTCGGTCGGCGTTGACCACGTAGAGGCGAGCAGTTGCGCAGGCGCACGGCGCTGCGAATCTGCCAGGCGAGCAGGGGATGCTGCTCGGTGGGATCGCTGCCGATCAGCAGAATTGCCGGAGCGCGTGGCGACCTCGCTCATCGAGGCCGTCTGCTGCCTTGTTGGCGGCGATGGCGCGCGCGAAGGAAGGAAAGTCGGCGGTGCGGTGGTGGTCAATGTTATTGGTGCCGAGCACGGTGCGGGCGAACTTCTGCAGCAGGTAATTCTCTTCGTTGGTGGTGCGGTTGGAGCCGATCACGCCGATGGACTGCGGTCCGTTGGCCAGTAGAATCTGCTGGAATCTGGCTGCGACCAGTTCGATGGCTTCGCTCCAGGTGGCGGCTACAAATTTTCCGTCGCGCTTGATCAGCGGCGTGGTGACGCGCTCGGGGTTGGCGGCGAAGTCGTAGGCGTAGCGTCCCTTGATGCAGAGGAAGTCGTCGTTGATGCCGCTGCGGTCGCGGTTGTCGCAGCGCACGATCTCCGAGCCGGTGTCGGAGCGGCGCACGCCGACGGTGGTCAGGCAGCCGTCGCCGCAGTGGTTGCAGACGGTGCCGACGTGGGTCATCTCCCAGGGCCGCGTCTTGTAGCGGTAGGAGCCGCTGGTGAGTGCGCCGACCGGACAGATATCGATGCACATGCCGCACTCTTCGCAGTCGAGCGAATCGCCCTGGTTGGGCGCGATGACCGAACCCTGGCCGCGATTGCTGAATGCCGAGCGCCCAGACGTCCATGCCTTCTCCGCAGACGCGCACGCAGCGGTAGCAGAGGATGCAGCGCGGCCGGTCATAGAAGACGACCGGCGACCACTGCTGCTCGTCGCGATGGCTCTTGATGTCGATGAACTTCGACTCGCCGGCGCCGTACTTGAAGGTCATGTCCTGCAATTCGCACTCGCCGCCGGCGTCGCAGACCGGGCAGTCGAGGGGATGGTTGGCGAGCAGCATTTCCAGGGTGGACTTGCGCGCCTGCACCACCTTCTCGGATTCGGTCTGCACCACCATGCCTTCGGCGACGGGCGTGGTGCAGGCCGTCTGCATCTTGGGCATCTTTTCGATTTCGACCAGGCACATGCGGCATGCGCCCTGGAGCGAGAGTCCGGGGTAGTAGCAGAAGGCGGGAATCTCGATGCCATTCTGCTTGCAGGCCTCGATGAGCAGGGTGCCCTTGGGAGCCGTAGATGTGCTTCCGTTTACCGTCAGCGTTACGTTCGCGTTTTGAGGTACGTCAGCCATGAATTCTCTTCGCGTGAGCCTTAGTGGCTCAGAACCGGCAATGCGTTAGGGGCGCCGTGCTGCCCGTAGGGGCAGGGACGGCCGTCCAGGTGTGCTTCAAATTCTTCGCGGAACTTCTTTACGAAGCCGATGATGGGCATGGCCGCGGCGTCGCCGAGCGGGCAGAAGGTGCGGCCCAGCATGTTCTCGGCGAGGTAGCGCGAGGTTGTCGATATCCTTTTCCACTCCGGCGCCGGCATGGAAGCGCTTGAGAGTCTTGGTCAGCCAGTCCGTCCCTTCGCGGCAGGGAATGCACCAGCCGC
The DNA here is from genome assembly GCA_963737175.1 of uncultured Acidobacteriota bacterium. GTDB lineage: Bacteria > Acidobacteriota > Terriglobia > Terriglobales > Acidobacteriaceae > TOLSYN. The sequence goes on from CAVTRQ010000007.1 coordinate 494,730, forward strand.
AGCTTTCGTGCCGGTAGAACTGACTGGTGCGCAGGGCGAACTTGACGATGCAGGTCTGGTCGTCGATGACCACGATGCCGCCGGAGCCGAGAAACGTTCCGGCCTTCATCATGGCATCGAAGTCGAGACGCGATGTCAATCTCCTCGGGCCGGAGGCAGGGCACGGAGGAACCGCCGGGGACGACGCACTTTAAGGTTGCGTCCGTTGGCGATGCCGCCGCCGACCTCGTAGATGGCCTTGCGCAGGTTGTAGCCGAGGGGAAGTTCGTAGACGCCGGGGCGCGCGACGTGTCCGCTGAGTTGGAAGAGGCGGGTGCCGCCGTTGCGCTCGACGCCGATCTCGGCGTACTGCTTGCCGCCCATGAGAATGAATGGTGAGGAACGCTGGCGAGGGTCTCGGCGTTGTTGATCACCGTGGGACCGCCCCAGAGTCCGACGACCGCCGGAAAAGGCGGACGGATGCGGGGAATGCCGCGCTTGCCTTCGAGCGACTCCATGAGGGCGGACTCTTCGCCGACCTCGTAGGCGCCGGCGCCGCCGTGCCAGTAGACGTCGAGATCGTAGCCGGAGCCGAAGATGTTCTTGCCGCAGATGCCGCGCGCGTAGGCATCGGCGATGGCCTTCTGCATGATCTCCAGCAGGTAGCGGTACTCGCCGCGAATGTAGATGTAGGCAGCGTGCGAGCCGACGGCGATGGCGGCGATCATGGCGCCTTCGATGACGGCGTGAGGATCGTGCTCGAAGATGAGACGGTCCTTGCAGGTTCCGGGCTCGCTCTCATCGCCGTTGCACAGCACGTACTTGGGCTTGGCGCTCTCCTTGGGGACGAAGGACCACTTCATGCCGGTCGGGAAGCCTGCGCCGCCGCGTCCGCGCAGGTTGCTGGCTTTCACTTCGTTAATGATGCCGTCGGCACCGAGTTCGAGCGCCTTCTGCAGGGCCTTGTAGCCGTCGAGCTCGAGATAGCGGTCAAGGTTGGCCGCGCCTTGGCCGAAGCGCTTGCTGACGACTTTGACCTCATCGGGATGGGAGACCAGGTATGCCATAGCTACTGTTGGGCCGCCTTCTGCCTGTACTCGTCAAGAATCTGGTCGATTTTTTCCGGCGTGAGGTTCTCGTGGAAGTCGTAGTTGACCTGCATGGCCGGCGCCCAGGCACAGGCTCCGATGCATTCGACTTCTTCCACCGAGAAAACACCGTCGGGAGTGATTCCCTTGTTGACGGCGACGCCGAGCTTTCCGCGCACGTGTTCCAACATCTCTTCTCCGCCGCGCAACAGGCAGCAGATATTGGTGCACACCTGCACGTTGTACTTGCCGCCAGGGCGTGGTGCGCAGCATGGAGTAGTAGCTGATGACGCATGCGAATATCGAGCGCGGTGATTTCCAGCCGCCGCGCGAGTTCCTCGATGGATTCATCGGTGACGTAGCCATATTCATCCTGAATGTAGAGCAGGAAGGGTACGAGGAGTGAGCGCTTCACCGGATAGTGCGTGAGCATGTCGGAGTATCGCGCTTCGAGTTGTTCGCTAAAGTTCATGTGCCTCTGGAACCCGATGTTTACTGATACGACCGCTGATCAAATCGGAAATTCTGTCGAACTCCCGTGAATACTATGGTTCAAATATCTCGTGAATCATCCACTCGGCCAAGCCGGATGGATCTGAACATTCGCTTGGCATGCCATCCGGCCTCAAAGCCATCCGGCGTGTTATGCAAGGTTGCCTCAAAGGCCCGCTCGCTGCTGAGATGCCAGACCCGGATAAAGATCGCTCCGGGAAGCGAAGTGGAACTGGCGGCTACGGTCTTATAGCCGTTTGTGACCTGCCACATCTTCACCTTTCGCCGTGACCGCGACGGGAAACTTGAAACCCTTCGGAACTTCGACTGTTGAACTCCTCGGCCTTCTGCTGAAGCAGGTCAATCAGGTCGAGGGCGAAGTCGCTCTGACCCTCGCTGACCGCTGTTGTACCGTTGCCTGCAAACTGGTTCCCCAGTGCTCCAATTCGTCTCCGTTCTAGCGGTCCACGTCGCCCAGCACGATGTCGATGCTGCCGATGGCTGCCACCACGTCGGCCAGCAGGTTGTGTTCGCACATCACGCCGATCGAGTTCAGGTTGCCAAACGATGGGCTGCGCATATGCACCCGATAGGGCTTGGCGGTGCCGTCGGAGACGACGTAGTAGCCCATCTCGCCGCGCGGCGATTCCACGCCCTGATAGACTTCACCCTCCGGAACCGTAAAGCCTTCGGTGACAATTTTGAAGTGATGGATCAGCGACTCCATCTGCGTCTTCATCTTCTCGCGATCGGGAAGGACGACCTTCGGCGCGTCGGCCTTGATCGGGCCGTCGGGCAGATTCGCGATGGCCTGCTTGACCATGCTGATTGGACTGGCGAAGCTCTTCCATGCGGATCTCGTACCGGGCGAAAACGTCGCCGGCGGTTGCGACCGGAACCTTGAACTCAAGCTGATCGTATCCGCCGTAGGGCATGTCGCGGCGCAGATCCCAATCGATGCCGCTGCCACGGGCCGTCGGGCCGGTGAGCATCAGTTCGATGGCATCTTCCTTGTTGATGAACGCAACGCCTTTGGTACGGCCTATCCAGATCGGATTGTTGGTGAGCAGGTCGGAATACTGTTGGATGCGGTCGGGAAAATAATTCACGAAGTTCTTGAGGTAGTCGAGGAATCCGAGCGGCAGATCCATGGCAATGCCGCCCACCCGGAAGTAGGAGGTCATCATGCGCTGGCCGGCGACCATCTCGAACATCTTGAGAATCTCTTCGCGCTCGCGAAAGCAGTAGAGGAAGACGGTCATGGCGCCGATGTCGAGGGCGTGCGTGCCGAGCCAGACCAGGTGCGAGTTGATACGAGTCAACTCGTTGAGCATGAGCCGAATCCACATCGCGCGCGGCGGTATCTCCAGCCCCAGGAGCTTCTCGACGGCCAACACGTAGGCCAGGTTGTTGGTCATGGGGCAGAGATAGTCGATGCGGTCGGTCATGGGGACGACCTGCTGGTAGAACTTGGCTTCGCAGGTCTTCTCGATTCCGGTGTGCAGGAAGCCGACGTCGGGACGGATGCGCACGATGGTTTCGCCGTCGATTTCCAGCAAGAGGCGAAGCACGCCGTGGGTCGAGGGGTGCTGCGGTCCCATGTTGAGGACCATGGTACGGTCGCCGTTGATGGTTTCGACAACAGGGGCGATGCGGAACTGATCAATAATGGGCATTAGCGGTATCCCTCGACCGGGTAGTCTTTCCGCAGAGGATGACCTTCCCAGTCGTCCGGCAGCAGAATGCGGCGAAGGTCGGGATGCCCCAGGAAGCGGATGCCAAACAGATCGAAGACCTCGCGTTCAAAGGGCGAAGCTCCAGCCCAAATCGTAGTGACCGATTCGATGAAGGGATCGGCTCCGTTGAGCTTGACCTTGATGCGAATACGCTCACGGCGTTCATAGGAGAGAAGAGAGTAGACCATCTCAAAGCGCGGCTCGGACGGAAACCAGTCGAGCGCGGTCACGTCCGCCAGCACCCCAAAACTGGTGCTGCTGGTGATGCGCAGCAGGTTCAGGGCGGCAATGAGGTGAACCGAATCGATCCAGAGCGTGAGCTCGTCACGATCAAACTTTGCGGCCTGAAGTGCCTGGGGCAACCCGGCGAGCAGACAGGCGACCGCCGGACGGTCCTTCAGCGCTTCCAAATCGGTGACAGCAGGTTGCAGGGCCATGTCTTCAGAGCGCCTCGTCGCGGGAAGGTTTGTTCCAGTCAAGCACGCCCTTCTTCCACACGTAAACGTAACCGACCAGGATGACAACGACGTAGGTCATCATCTCCCAGAAACCAAACATCTTTAGCTGCTTCAGCAGGATTGCCCAAGGATAAAGGAAAACCGCCTCGACGTCGAAGAGAATAAAGAGCATCGCGACCATGTAGAAAGAGACGCTGAATCGCTGGCGAACGTCGCCGACGGGCTCCATACCACACTCGTAGGGCGACATTTTGCTCTTGTTGGCCTTGTGCTGACCGACAAAATAAGACAACAGCACGATGGCGACCGCCAGAAGGCAGACCAGCGTGAAGTGGATCAGCAGAGGAATATACCTGGCAAAATAATTGTCTGTCATTGCAATTAGAGTGCTTAACTCTCACCTATTTTGGGAACGGCGCAAGTATAGATTTTTGCTTTTCCAAGTGTCAAGCAAATGTGGAGTGTTCGTGAGTAAATGTAGAGTGATGATAGCGATCTCTACAACAGGGTTGACGGTGAAGGTGCCTGGTAAGGCACTACAAACCAAAGTAACGTTGTGGAATCGGCAATTGGACTAGACAATCCTAGCTTGGTAATGGTCCCACGCATGGATGCCGGACATGTTCTTCGGTTATGTCGGGTGGATTTGGCGCAGAGAGAAATTCTTCGAAGATGATCTTCGGTTTCAATACGGACATTCGCGCGCAGGGTACGGTTTACCATGTGCAGACCGAGGTGCGCGAACACGAGCAGTGGCTGGAGTCCCAGGTATTCGTCAGTGGCCGCTGCATCGGCAAGCGCTCCACCGCGCTGCCCGCGGAGTCGGGCGAAGAAGCCGTGCAGGAGCTGGCGCGGGCGCAGCATCGCTGGGTTCTGGAAGCGGTTCGCGATGGTTTTGTGGATGAGGTGCTGAATCAGGAAACAGCCGCGGAATTGGTGGTGCAGTTTCTCGGCTCGGTGCGGATCTCAGACGGGGGAGCGCTGCTTCGCTTTCGAGTTCTCTCCGGCGGATACGTTGCAGGATCGGCGCAGGTGGGCGCCTGCTGGAAGACGCAGTCGGCTTCCGGAGCGCTGGAAAACATGTGCACCAATGAGGCTGGAATCGCCGAAATGCCTCTCGCGCTGGCCGATGGCACGACCGAGCTGGAAGTGAGAGCGCGTCTGGAAAACCGGGAAACGGTGCGGCGATTCCTCGTAAAATCCGCAAGAGCATAAAGCCCGCCGCAGGTACAATCAGGGTATGAGGCTTGGATGCGTACTGGGGTTCACGCTGGCTGGCGCAATGCTGTATGCGCCAGCGCTGGCGGCGCAACCGCAGCAGCTTCCGGGGCAGGCCGACGGCCCGCTGACGGAAACTCCCCGAGCCGACCAGGATGCGAAAGCCCCGCAGGCACCTGCCAACATCGCTCCCCCGCGCAGTGACGAGGAGAGCAGCAGCAACCAGACCCGCATTGATTTGTCTCCTCCGGCCAACGATGCGCTGGGGCACCCGCAAGGCGGGCACGTCGCAGAGGAAGTGACTGCACGAGTGGAATCCACTGCGCGCGATGAAGGACGTCGAGGTTGGGGACTACTACTTTCGAGGCGGGAACTACAAGGCTGCGCTCAGCCGTTACCGGGAGGCGCTGCAATTCAAACCGCGCGACGCGGTGGCCACATTCAAGCTAGCGCAGACTCTGGAAAAGAGCAAGGAGTTTGAGGAAGCACGGGCCCGCTACCAGGAGTACCTGGCAATTCTGAAGGACGGGCCGAGCGCGGGCGAAGCGAAGAAGGCGCTGGAGCGATTGAAAAAGCAATAACAAAACGCGCTTTGAACGCGCTTCAACAGCAGGCGAAAATGGATGTGAGAATCGGGCCTGCGTAATTCGACAGCGGTGATCGTGAAATGGATGCTTGGTTGGATCGGGTGCGGAACGAGATCGAAGAGACAACCCGCGGCTTGCGTGATTCGGAGTGGAGCCGTGCGCCCAAGGACCGGTGGAGCAGCGCCCAGATTATGGAACATCTGGGCCGCAGCTACGGAACTACGGCAAAGATGCTGGAGTTGAACATGGGCGTGGGCGGCCCGCCAGTGGTGCGTGCCGCAAAGATCCAGGAGCGTTTGAAGAAGTTACTGGTTGTGAATCTCGGGGTGCATCCCGAGGGCGCCAAGGCTCCGGCCATGGTGATCCCCACCGGCGATTCCGGACCGGTTGCGCGGGAGCGGGCCTTGCAAAATCTGGAGCGCATGGACATCGCCATTGCTGCGGCAGTCGAGCGATGGGGGAGCGAGCAGCCCATCGCGATGCATCCGATCCTGGGGCCATTAAACCCCTGGCAGTGGAGAAAATTCCACTACGTTCACAGCCATCATCATCTGTTGCAAATCCAAAAGAGGCTCGGAAACAAGGCGGAGCGGTAGCTCACGATCAATCGCTGGCGTGCGCAACTCCGGCGTGGCGCGCCGCTTCCTGTGCGTCTTCCAACTGTGAGCTGAGGCTGTTGAGTAGATCGCGGTGAGCTTCAATCTGGTCACTGAATAAATGTTGTTCCGCCTGATAATTGGCTACATTGGGTGACGTACCGACGGATCGCCGGAAGTCATTGGTGCTCTCCACCTGGTCCAACTGAAGCTTTGTCAACTCCTTTTGTGCGGTGCCGATCTGCGCGCGTATGTTGGCGATGCGGTCGAGATAAACCTGATCCATTTGCTCGGTGCGCTTGTCGATCGCAAGCTCTTGCTCTTCATGTTCCGTGGCTGGAGTCTTTCCGGCGCCGGCTTTGCTCTTGGCGCCTTTGTCTTCCCCAGCGGATTTTGCCCTCTCCTCGCCTTCCTTCCCGGCTTCGTTCTGGGTTGCATCCTGCGCCGCTTCCTTCCGTGGAGCGGGGGCCGGCGCCCGGCTTGCAATGTCATCGTTGGTGATGACCTTGAGATGGGAAGGTCCGCGCTGCTGCCGCTCCGCGCGGACTTGGCGCGCAACGTCTCCCAGCGATTGCGCATAGGCGGAAATCGAGAACGCGAGGATCAGGAAAGCAGGAATGCGCAGATAGCGAAGATTCAAGCGGAACTCACCCCCTCCATTTTCTTCTCGATGTTCTCCACTCCATGCGCAATGTAGTAATACGCCACGCATGAATTGTGAAATGTATTGTAGCGCCTGCCGGATGATTCAGGCAGTTGCAAGCGCGGTACGGGGTAGAACCAAAGTTCAGTATTCGGCTAGCCGGGAAGCCGGAGCAGGCCCAGGTAAGCCCGCATCATCTGCGTTCCGTAGAACCAAGTCACGACGGAGACGATGCAAAGGAAGACGCCAAAGGGAATTTCCATGCCGCGCATTGCGATCTGCGCCGCCTGCCAGGCGCGGGATGCCGCCTGCTCGCCAAGCCGCACGCGGTAACGGGCAAAGCGCTTCCGGAAGACAACTACGAGGATGAGAACTCCGTAGGCGCCGCCCAGCAGGGAAGCCAGGCACAGCACGAAGAGCGTCATCACCGGGCCGAGAAATGCGCCGGTCATCGCCATCAGCTTCACATCTCCCAGTCCCATTCCCTCGACGTTGCGCAGCTTCAGATACATCCAGCCGATTAGATACAGAATGCCGGCGCCGATGACGGCCCCCAGCAGGGCATTGCCGAGCGAGCGTATACCGAGTTGAAGATCCAGTTGATGGAGGGTGGGGTCGCTTTGAAAATGCAACGGAAAAAGCCGGAAGGCCGGGCCGGGAACCAGGGAGAAAAAGCTAAAAATAAGAGCGATGCCAACGCCCGGCAGGGTCATGGCATCGGGCAGAAGATGAGTTTCGGCGTCGGTGAAGGTCAGCCCCACCAGCAGGAAGCTCAGGACGCAGCCCTTGGCGGCATCCGGCGAGGAGCCGCCGCGCAGGAAAGAGAGCAGGAAGAGCAGTCCGCAGATCAGCTCGACCACCGCATAACGTGGGGTGATGGGTGCGCGGCAGTGGCGGCAGCGGCCGCCGAGAATCAGCCAGCTTAGCACCGGAATATTGTCGAATCCGGCGATCGCGGCATGGCACTCCGGACAGGCCGAGCGCGGCGTGACCACGGACAGGCCGCGCGGCAGCCGGTAGATGCAGACGTTCAGAAAACTGCCGAAGATCAGGCCGATGCAGAAAAATCCGGCTCCCAGAAACCAGTCAGGGTACACGCGCTTATCTCACTTAAGGTGTCCAAGCGATTATAGGGGCAACGGGCGAGATTCGGGAGCTACGAAGTTGGGGAGCGTCAAACTATGGGTTCGTTACCATCAGACGGAATCCGTGAGACGGAATCCCGGGCCGGTGGTGCGAAGCTGCCGTTTGTGATACAAACCCATCTTGCTTCAAGAGCACTGGGAGCGGCCACGATGGGGATACGAGTGGAGCGGGCAGAATTCGATCCTGTGCTGGGATTTCTGTACTACGTCTCCTTCAAGCCGAATCTTGAGCTTGGGGTTGACGATGTGCAGATGAGCGCGGATGTGGAGGTGGCAGTCTCTGTGACGGAGAACGGGGATCTGGCCGACCTGACGTTCATTCTGCCCAAACAGTTGCGCAACCCGCAGGCGCTGGTGTTCATCTGCGGCGAAGGACAGGGAACCTACGTGGAGCCCCGCGTCTTTGCCGCGGTGCAGGGAAGAAGCGGAGACACTGTGGTCAGCGTCCCAGGACGCCTGGATGTGGACTTGGCGGGACGTATCGTAGGGATGGTGATCCAGTGGCAGCCCACCACGGCGGCCAGCGCCTAGAACGTGCTACGGGCGTCCACGTTCGGGTACACTCATGGGAACGCCCATGCATGACATCGACCGTCCGTACATTCAGTTTGAACACGTCAGCAAATCCTTCGGCGAGAACGAAGTTCTGCGCGACGTCAGCTTTGACGTGAAAGCCGGAGAAACCGTCTGCATTCTGGGTCGAAGCGGCGTCGGCAAGTCGGTTTCGTTGCACCACATCATGGGGTTTCTGAAGCCGGATAGCGGTCGGGTCTGGGTGGCGCGCGAGGACATCACGGAGTATTCGGAAGCAGAGCTGGAGCGATTCGCAAGAAGGTCACCATGGTCTTCCAGAATGGCGCTTTGTTCGACTCGCTCAGCGTGGGTGAGAATGTTGCCTTCCCGTTGCGCGAACGAGGGGATCTGCACGAAGCAGCAGATCTACCAGGTGGTGGACGGACTGCTGGAAATGGTGAACGTAGGCGAGTATCGCGACCAGTTGCCCTCGGGCCTGTCCACGGGCATGAAGCGCTCGGTGGCCATTGCGCGCGCCTTGGCCGCGCAGCCCGAGGCAATTCTGTATGACGAGCCGACTACGATGGTGGACCCACTAACGGCCCACTTGCTCGGTGATTTGATTAAAAAATTGAAGTATCAGTTGAAGCTGACTAGCATCGTGGTGACGCATGATATGGCGCTGGCGAAAAAGGTTGGCGATCGAATCGTCTTTCTGCACGAGGCGCAGGTGGTGTTCTTCGGAACCCCGGCCGAGATGGAGCAATCCAAGTTGGAGATTGTGCGGGAATTTCTGACCTTGGACACGCTGGATTTATCGTACTGGCGGAACAGCCCGAGTTCTGCCGCTCCGCTCCGTACGGAATAAGCCCACATCGCTAATTTCCCATGCCGCTGAAAGTTCCTGAGCCGCTCAGAATCCCTTCGCTACCAGCGTCTCGACGCTGAGGCCGAGCTGCTGGCGGTCGCGGAACATCCACTTTTCAAGGTACTTGGCGACGATATCGGTTTCAATGTTGACGGGATCGCCCGGCTTGAGTGAGCCGAGATTGGTGCAGCTCGACGGTGTGCGGAATGATGGCCACCGAGCAGCGCAGGCCTTCCAGTTTCGCCACCGTCAGGCTGATGCCTTCAATCGCAATCGAGCCCTTGAAGACAAGATACTTCTCCAACTCGGGATCGACCTGGATGTGCAGCCAGAATCCATCGGAGTCGGCGATGCGCTCGAAGGCTTCCAGGCGTCCCACGCCATCGACGTGACCTTGCACGATGTGTCCTCCGAGGCGGCCATGCACGGCCAAGGGGAGTTCAAGATTGACCTGGGCTCCGGGATGAATGCGGGAGAACGAAGTGCGCACCCAGGTCTCCGGCGCAAGATCGGCGGCAAAGGACGTGGGGGTGATATCGAGCGCGGTGAGGCATACGCCGCTGACGGCGCAACTGTCTCCGGTTCGCAGCTCCTTGGTTACGTTCTTCGCCTCGATCACGATGCGGCGGTTCTCTCCGTTCTGATCGATGCGGGCGATGTGTCCAACTTCTTCGACAATTCCAGTAAACATGATGAGCAGCTCCTCTTCAGCCCTGCGGCCGGAGTGGTTGATATGGGTCACGCAAATAGGCTTCTACCGCGAAGTCTTCTCCGAAGCGCTCGATCGCGAATGTTGGAGGCGTGGAGGTCTGCACCCATGGGCAGACCGTTCTGTCCCTCCAGCCAAGGTACGGCGCCGACGGGGCCAAAGATTCGCGGCGTGTAGAAGATCACGAGTTTATCGACAAGACGGGCGCGCAGACAAGCCCAGTTGACGGCGGCTCCGCCCTCGACCAGCAGGCTGGTGATCTGCTCGGTTCCCAGCGAGGCGAAAACACGATAGAGATCGGGACGGCCCTCGTGCGGGAGTGGCTCGTCGCCGGGAAACGGCACTTCAATGTCCACCTGCTTGACGCGCACGCCGCGAGCCTCCAGGGCACGGCGCTTGTTCTCCTCGGCAAAGGAGCAGAAGACGACGACATCGTCTTGCGCGGTTTCAACCACGCGCGAGCTCAGCGGCAGGCGCAGGCAGCGAGTCGAGAATGACGCGCAGCAGCGGCCGACGGCGGGGCAGACCGCTGCGGTCGGTGAGCAGAGGGTCGTCGGCGATGACGGTGCCGACGCCGACCAGGATTGCATCGCGAGGCGTGCCGCATTTCATGCACGCGGCGGCGCGCAGCTTCCCCGGTGATGTGACTCGCACTCGGGTTGAGGCTAGCTGAGGCTGCCGGTTGCGGCCGGGGCGTGGCCGGGCCCGCGATCTTTCCGTCGAGCGACATGGCGGCCTTGAGGGTGACAAAGGGCAGACCGGTGCGGATGAACTGGGCAAAGCTCTCGTTCAGTCGCCGGGCCTCGGCTTCGAGGATTCCAACCTCGACTTCGATTCCGGCGGCGCGCAGCTTCTCGAAGCCTTTTCCGGCGACCAGCGGATTCGGGTCCTCCATGCAGCAGACGACGCGTGCGATTCCGGCGGCGATTACGGCGTCGGCGCAAGGGCCGGTGCGCCCGGTGTGCGAGCAGGGCTCCAGATTGAGGTAGAGGGTGTTGCCGCGCGCCAGACCGCCCGCCTGCTTCGATGGCCAGCACTTCGGCGTGCTTCAGTTCGGCGTAGAGGTGGGTGCCGCTGCCGACGATGCGCCCGCGCTCATCGACAATGACGGCGCCCACCAGCGGATTGGGCGAGGCCAGACCGCGTGCCGCGCGCCGCCAGCTCCAGCGCCTGCCGGAGAAACAGTTCGTCGGCCGAGATCGCCATGGCTTAGGCGAACAGCGAATCGACAAAGTCGACCGCGTTGAAGGGAATGAGATCCGATTGTTTTTCACCCACGCCGACGTAGCGCACGGGAAGATTCATCTCGCGCGAGATGGCGATCACTACGCCTCCCTTGGCGGTGCCGTCGAGTTTGGTGAGTACGATTCCGGTGACGCCCGCCGCTTCGGTGAAGACCTTGGCCTGCTGCAGTCCGTTCTGTCCGGTGGTGGCGTCCATCACCAGCAGGGTCTCATGCGGAGCGCCGGGGATCAGGCGCTGCGCGGTGCGGTACATCTTTTCCAGCTCGGCCATCAGATTCTGCTTGTTGTGCAGGCGTCCGGCGGTGTCCACGATGACGTAGTCGGTCTTGCGCGCCTTGGCGGCCTGCAGGGCGTCAAAGAGCACGGCCGAGGGATCGCCGCCGGGCTTGGTCTTGATGACCTCGGTGCCGGTGCGCTCGCCCCAGATTTCGAGCTGCTCGATGGCGGCGGCGCGAAAGGTGTCGGCGGCGGCGAGCAGAACGGTTTTGCCCTGCGCCCGCAGCGAGTGCGCCAGCTTGCCGATGGTGGTGGTCTTGCCGACGCCGTTGACGCCCACGACGAGAATGACCTCCGGGGGCTCGGCGACGACCTTGGGTTGGCTCTCCGCGGCACGGTTGCAGGATGGCAAGCAGTTCGTCCTTGAGCACGCGCTTGAGTTCGCCGTGGTGTCGCCGATCTGCTTGCGCTCCACCTTTTCGCGCATCGCGGCCAGCACTTCGCGCGTGGTGGTGGAGCCGAGGTCGGCGGCGATGAGGGTGGCTTCCAGATCGTCGAGCGTGCCGGCGTCAATCTCCTTGCCGAAGCTGACGACCTCCTCGATGCGCTCCGCGAGGTTCTCACGGGTGCGCGTGACCGCCTGCTTCATGCGCTCAAAGAGCGATGACTTCTTTTCTTCGGGCTGGTTGAGGCTGCCAAATAGCGTCTGAATCATTGCGCTTTCAATTATAGCGACCGAGCCCGCGAGGCGACGGCCCAGCGGTAATGCGCGAGTAGAGTGCGCTTTCCTGGGTGAGCGGACGATTCATCAGGTCGCGGATGGCGTCGCTGGGGCCCTTGCCGTGCTGCAGAATCGGCGTGCATCTGCTCGATGATGGGCATCTCCACGCCCACGGAATGGGCCAGTCCGACGGCGGCACTGGTGGTCAGTGACGCCTTCGGCGACCATGCCGTGCATGCCGCGGATGATCTCGTCGAGCTTGCGTCCGCGCCCGAGTTCCACGCCCACGCTGCGGTTGCGGGAGAGCCCGCCGGTGCAGGTCAGCACCAGGTCTCCCAGGCCGGCGAGTCCGGCCATGGTTTCGGCGCGTCCTCCGCAGGCGACGGCCAGGCGGGTCATCTCGGCGAGTCCGCGGGTGATCAGTCCGGCCACCGTGTTGTGACCGTAGCCGATGCCGTCCACCACTCCGGCGGCGATGGCAATCACGTTCTTGACCGAGCCTCCCAGTTCCAGTCCGATCACGTCATCGTTGCGGTAGAGGCGGAAGTTGGCGTCGCTGAAGGCTTCCTGCACCTGCGCGGAGAGCGCGGGATCGGCGGAGGCCACGCTGAGGGCGGTGGGATAGCCCTTGGCGACCTCGCGCGCAAAGGTGGGTCCGCTGATGCGCGCACAGGCGCGGCGGAAAGCTGCCTTCGCCGTGGGTGAGCACGTCGGTGATGACCTGGGTCATGCGCAGCAGGGATTCGTTTTCGATCCCCTTGGTGGCGGAGACCAGCAGCATCTCCGGATGCAGCAGCGGCTTCATCTGGCTCCAGACGCGCCGGGCGTGGTGCGAGGGCATGACGCTGAGGACGATCTCGGCGCCCGCGATGGCTTCGGCCAGACTCTGCGTGGCTTCAATGCTCTCCGGCAGAGGGCAGCCGCTGAGAAACGGTTCGTTGACGTGGGTGGCGCGGATGGATTCGACCACTTCTTTTTCGTAGGCCCACAGCTTGAGCTGGTGCGAGCCTCCGCGTCCCAGTGCGATGGCCAGCGCCGTGCCCCAGGCTCCGGCGCCAATGACTGCAATTCTTGCCATGAAAACTTATGCCTTTCTTGCGCCGAAACGGCTTTCGGTGCCAGCCAACAGGCGTGCGATGTTCTGATGATGACGGACGATGATCAGCAGCGCGACGGCGGCGCACATGGCCAGTGCGGGAGCGGGAAACGAATCCCGCTCCAGCCACCACAACGCGGCCGGAAATGCAGCGGCGGCCAGAATCGAGCCGAGCGAAACGTAGCGGGTGAGGGCCACGATGACGACGAAAAACGCCAGGGCGATCAGCACCGCCTTGGGCGCGAGCGCCAGGAAAACGCCGAGCCCGGTGGCCACGCCCTTGCCTCCCTTGAAGCCGAGCCATACCGGAAACATGTGTCCGATCACGGCCATCAGCGCGGCGAAGGTTGCCAGGGTGTGGAGTTGCGCCGGACTGGAAGCGGGAATCACCGGAAGCGTGAGCACGAGGAAAACCGGCAGCCAGCCCTTGAACGCATCCAGCACGAGGGTGGCGATGGCCAGCCCCTTGCCGCCGCTGCGGGCCACATTGGTGGCGCCGATGTTTCCGCTGCCAATCGAACGCACATCGACTCCCTGGAAGACGCGCACCAGAATGTAGCCGAAGGGAATCGAGCCGAGAAGATAGGAGCAGACGGCAATGGCGATCAGAGTGGGATGACTCATTTCATGTTCCATAGCAGCGTGGCAGCGCCCTCACGCGAGGGTGAAGGCTTCGAGCTTGTGGTAGCTGCGCCCCGCTGGGCGACAGCCTGCTTTCGTATAAAAAGAATTCGCGCGCCGTCATTGTACCGAACTCCGGCGCCGGACTCGATGCCACAATTGCAGACAAGCTGTGCAAATGCCTCGGGCGGCCGCTCGCCGCGCACCGGACGCGGCCTTCCCGAGCCGTTGCGCGCCAGGGTGAGATGAGGATGAAAGTCGCGCGCTCCTGCGCAAAGCCCAGCGCTTCCAGCGACTGATCGACGCCGCGCGCCAGCGCGGGCAGCGCGGGCGCATTCGATCCCGCCCAGAAGACTCGCGGCGCGCGTGCATTGGGAAAGAAGCCGACACCGCCGAACGGAGTCTCGAAAGCCGGCCGCGCGAACCTCGCGCAGGCATTGGCGCACGGCGTCTGCGTTGCGCACCTCGCCGAGAAACTTGAGGGTGACGTGATAGGTGTTGCTGCGCACGAAACGCACGCCGGGAAGGCGCGGTTGCAGGGTGCGCACATAATCGTCCAGCCGCTGCTGGATGGCTTCGTCGATGTCCAATGCAACAAAGAGGCGCATGGGTTACCGGAGCTTGCGGCGCAACAGATCGAGCGCCAGTTGCGTGGCAAACCAGCGAATGCGGTCACGGTCGCCGGGAAATCTGCGCTCGACCACTTCGGTGTGCTTGCCGTCGGCGAGCGCAATGTAAACCAGTCCGACGGGCTTTTCGTCGGTGCCGCCGGTGGGGCCGGCAATTCCGGTGATTCCGATGCCGAGGGTGGTCTTGCAGCGCTGGCGAATGCCTTCGGCGAGGGCAGCGGCCACCGAACGGCTGACTGCGCCATCGCTTGCCAGCAGCAGCGGAGGCACACCGCAGAATTCGCGCTTCAACGCAGTCGGAATACACCAGCGCTCCGCCCATAAAGTAGCGCGAGGAGCCGCTGATGCGGGTGATGCGCTCGGCCAGCAGACCTCCAGTGCAGCTCTCGGCCACCGACAGAGTCGCGCCGCGCATCTGGAGGAAGTAGCCGACAATTTGTTCCAGCGACTCGCCGCCGGAGGAAAAAATCTCGTCGGCGAATTCGTCCTCCAGCAGAGAGGCCAGCTTTTCGACCTGCTCTTCCGCCTCCTGCTGGTCTGCGCCTCGCGCCTTGAGATGAAATTGCACCTCGCCCGCGTTGGCCAGGATGGTGGTCTCGACCTCGGGAAACTGCTTGTAGATGTTTGCCGCGCGCTGATCGGCAGTGGATTCGGCGACCATTGCAATCTTCAGCTCGCAGGTTGCCAGATGCTGCTTCGGGCAGCACCCGCTGGAGGCGCTCGAAGCAGTGGTCGTTGAACATGCCTTCCATCTCGAAGGGCGGGCCGGGCAGCAGAATCAGCACGCGCCGCTGGCCTTCGTACAGTAGTGTCCAGCCACTGCCCGGGAGCGCTGCCGCGCGAGTTCTTCAGCAGCTCCGCGCCGGCGATGTAGTCGGCCTGCTTGACGTTGTTTTCCGCCATGCGCATGCGCAGGGCCGCGGCACGGGTGTAGAGGGCGGTCACCATCTCGTGATCGCGGCGCAACTCAAGGCCCAGAGCCTGGGCAACGCACTCGCGCGTGAGATCGTCCTCGGTGGGGCCGAGGCCTCCGGAAAAAATGATGATCTGAGCGCGGGAGAGCGCCGTCCGGCTCGCCTGCAGAAGATGCTCGGAGCGGTCGCCGACAATGGTTTTGAAGATGACGTCCACGCCAAGCTCGTTGAGACGCCGGGTCAGGAACAGGGAATTGGTGTCCTGGCGAAAGGGCGTCAAGAGCTCGGAGCCGATAGCTACGATCTCAGCATTCACGGCTAACAGTGTAAACCGAAGCTCCGGTGCCGAGCGCTCTGCGGAATGCGCGCCAGCCAGACTCACGCCGACAGCTGTCGACGCGTGAGATCACGGCTCGCAAACCGGGTTACGCGGTCACTGAAAAGTTAACGCGCAGGGGATAGTGTCAATGTGGACTAAAGTAGGTCCAGATTGGCGTCCACCCTATGCAACTAACCCGTGCCGCCGACTATGCCGTTCGCGTGATGATCCATCTGGCCAGCCAGCCGGAGGGAACAGTCGTCTCCAAAACCGTGCTGGCAAAGGCGACGGAAGCGCCGGAGAGCTTTCTCTCCAAGATCCTTCAGACGCTGGCCCGTGCCGGGCTGATTCAGGCCCGGCGAGGAGTGGAGGGCGGTTTTTCGCTGCTTCCGCGCGGGGCGCGAGCTTCTTTGCTCGATGTGGTTGAGAGCATCGACGGGCCCATTGCGATTAATGTTTGTGTCATTTCGGAGACATCTTGTCACCGGCACGCCGATTGCGCCGCGCACGAGGTTTGGCTGCGGGCGCAGTCGGCGATGTTGTCGGTTCTGCGCGAGGCGAAGATCGCGGAGATGGTTCCGCAGGCGGGAACTCCAGCCGGCATCCGCGGAAGCTCGCCACAGGTTACCGGAAGCAGCAAACAGGAATCAATATCAGGTATCCTCGCCAGGGCGGACTGCTGACGAGGACGAAATGCAAGGTACACCCGCCTCGGCTGCTGCCGGGGCGGCGCGCAGCAGCGCAAGAAAAAAATATAAAATTGAGTGGGGTGTTCTTCATGGACTCCGCCGTATTGATACATCGGCTGCATTTCGCATTCACGGTTACGTTCCACTACCTTTTCCACAACTGACGATGGGACTGGCTCCGCTGGTGGTGGCGCTGAAGATCCATCGGACTTTGGAAAGAACGATGAGCGGTATCGACCAGGCCGCGCGCTTCTGGGCAAAGATCTTCGGCATCAGCTTTGTCTTTGGCGTGGTGACCGGCATTCCGATGGAATTCCAGTTCGGAACCAACTGGTCGCATTTCTCACGCTTCGCCGGCGGCGTCATCGGACAGACCCTGGCGATGGAAGGCACCTTTGCCTTCTTCCTGGAATCGGCCTTCCTCGGGCTCTTTCTCTTCGGAGAGAAGCGGCTGAGCAAGATCGCCCACTGGTGGACGGGCGTCGCGGTCTTCTTCGGCTCCTGGCTCTC
The DNA here is from genome assembly GCA_963737175.1 of uncultured Acidobacteriota bacterium. GTDB lineage: Bacteria > Acidobacteriota > Terriglobia > Terriglobales > Acidobacteriaceae > TOLSYN. The sequence goes on from CAVTRQ010000007.1 coordinate 511,721, forward strand.
GGGGTATTTCATTGTTGCCACCGACGCCTGGATGCAGCATCCGGTGGCTTACCGCACCACGGCGGACGGCTCGGTGACGCTGAGCAGCTTCTGGGGCCTGCTGCTGAATCCGTGGGCGCTCTGGCAATATGCGCACAACATGGCGGGCGCCGCGGTTACCGGAGCCTTTGCCATGGCGGCTCTGTGGCGCCTACTACCTGCTCAGCGAAGAAGCATGTGGAGCAGGGCAAGATTTTCGTCCGGGTGGGCGTGGTCTCCGGAATTCTCTTCTCGCTGCTGGTGATTGGACCGACCGGCGACGGGCAGGGCCGGAACCTTGCCAATTATCAGCCGGCGGCGCTGGCCGCGATGGAAGCCCACTTCGATACCAGAGCGGCCGATCTGGTGATTCTCGGCCAGCCCAACGTGGAAAACAAGACCATCGACAATCCGCTGGTTGTGCCCCAGCGCTGAGCTTCCTGGTGAACCGCGACTGGAAGGCGCAGGTGCGCGGACTGAGCTCGTTCCCCGAGTCCGAGTGGCCGACCAACATCCCCCTGCTCTACTACGCCTACCACATCATGGTTGGGCTGGGCACCATCTTCATGGCGGTGATGCTGATCTCCGGCATTCAGCTCTTGCGTAAAAAGCTGTATGAAACCAAGTGGCTGCTGTGGGTTCTGATGCTGAGCTTCCCGCTGCCGTTCATCGCCAATACGGCGGGATGGATGACGGCCGAAATTGGCCGCCAGCCGTATCTGATCTACGGAGTGATGCGTACGATTGACGGATTCTCGAAGTCGGTTTCGGCGGCGAACGTGTGGTTCACACTGCTCGGCTTTTTGGGCATGTACACCTTGCTCGCAATCCTCTTCCTGTTCCTGGTGCACCGCGAAGTGGCTCATGGGCCGGATCATGTCGAGAACCTTGGCCCCACTCTGGTAAAGGGCGGAAATGCTATTGCCGCGAGGAGGAACTAACGATGGGATTCCTTTGGTTTGCGATTATCTCCGTGATGCTGACCGGCTACGTCATTCTGGACGGTTTTGACCTTGGCGCCGGCGCGCTGCACCTTTTCCTCGGCCGCACCGATGGATGAGCGGAAGACAGATTCTCCGCTCGATCGGTCCGGTGTGGGACGGCAACGAAGTCTGGCTGCTGGCCACCGGCGGCGTGCTCTATTTCGTCTTTCCGCAGCTTTACGCATCCAGCTTCAGCGGCTTTTATCTTCCGCTGATGATGGTGCTGTGGCTGCTGATGCTGCGCGCGATCGGCGTGGAATTCCGCACCCACATCGACGACGGCATCTGGGCCAGCTTCTTTGACGGCATCTTTTCGATCGGCAGTCTGCTGCTGGCGGTCTTTTACGGTGCGGCACTGGGCAACGTGGTGCGCGGTCTGCCGCTGGGGCCGGATCACTACTTCTTCCTTCCGCTGTGGACCAACTGGAGGATCGGCGCGCATCCGGGCGTGCTGGACTGGTACACGGTCCTCTGCGGCGTGGTCGCGCTGGTTGCGCTCTGCGTGCACGGCGCAAACTACATTGTGGTGAAGACCGATGGCGAACTGAATGAGCGTGCGCGCAGGACATCGCTGGTGCTGACTCCGGTTCTGCTGGTGCTCACTCTTCTCAGCCTCTTTGCCACGCTCTCGATTCGCCCTGAACTTGCGCGCCAACTTCATCACCCTGCCGATTGGATATGCAATTCCGCTGCTCGTATTCACCAGCCTGGTCGGAGTCTTCGTTTTTCAGAAGGGCAGGCAGGAGGTCTTGGCCTTCGTTTGCGGAGCGCTGTATCTGGCGTTCATGCTGGTGGGAGCGGTGTACGCGCTCTACCCGGTGATTCTGCCGGCAATCGATCCGGAGTACAACCTGACCATTTCGAACTCGATCACCGCCAGCTATGCGCTGCAGGTTGGGTTGCGCTGGTGGATCATCGGCATGGTGATCGCTCTCGGCTATTTCGTATTCCTGTATCGGATGTTCCGGGGCAAGGTGAGCGTTGAAAGCGATGGCAGTTATGGCGATTGAAAGGTAACATGAATCGGTTCTGGATGTGCCCCCCTAGGGACGCGCGGATGGCCTCCATCCGCGCATTTCCTGGGGCCGCAGAGAGCTGACCTTCAGGAGACAGGTACAGGATGAATGCTAGAAAGCTTCTTATTGCTTTTGTCCTTTTTGCCATCACCGTATTTGCACAAAGCGCTTTTGCTCAGGGATTGAATTGGGAGGGCCAGACCGGTGCGTTCCTGACTCCCTTCGCCTACACTGCCGGCTCACCCAACACCAAATTCGGCAAGCCGGAAGTGGCCTTCCACTACCTGAACTCGGGTGCTGTGGTGGGCAATGACTACCAGCTCTCGATCACCGAGGGCTTGGCCCGGCACTTCGAATTCGGCTACACCGGCGCATTCAGCTCTCTGGGAAGCGGCCCGTACAGCGAACTGTTCGGCAGAGGCTTCAGTGAGTTTCACGGCAAGCTGAAGTTCTTGAACGAGAATGCATTCAGGACCAAGTGGGTTCCGGCCATTGCCGTGGGCGCCATCGGCCGTGTCGGTGGAGAGCGCGTAAGTTGGTACGAAGCCGCCACGACCCTCGGGCCCAGCGCCCCGACGAATACCAATGGCGATTTCTACGTGGTTGCTACCAAAACCATCACCCATTGGAAGAACTTCCCCATCCTTTTGAACTTGGGCGAGAAAGTCACCAACGCCTCGATCTTAGGCATCGCCGGCAACGCTCCGCACTGGCAGGGACGCCTCTTCGGGGCCGCGGCATTTGTCGTCAAGGGGCCGAAGTCCGCGCTGATCTTTGGTGCGGAAGCCTTGCAGGAGCCGCGTTACATTCAGGGCCTGAAGGCAGCCCTGGGCGAGCGAGCAACCGTTCCCACCTCGCTGAGCTACTTTCTACGTGTCGTCCCGCACCTGCGAGGATCGCCGCTGCAGGTGGATTTCGCCATTGCTCAGCTTGCGGGCAGGATTGCTCCGGGAGTCAATCTCCAGGCCCGTGCTCAGCCGGCCGTGGGCATTTCCTATCACTTCTAAAGCAAATCGGCGGATGGTGTTCCCAGCGTGGAAAGCCTGGGCAGAGGCGGAGGTCATTGCGTCCCACCCCAGCGCCGGAACCCCGGTTCTTGGCTTCCGTACCCGTGCATCGTGACCCTGCGCGAGTGGCACATCCCAAAAAGCCGGTGTCCGCATCCAGCATGGCAGATCGTCTGCCATTCGGATGCTTGCCTTAACCCCGGGCGCGTCCCTATAATCGCGGTTTCAGAGTAAAGCGGCGGGCCGATGAGTGAGTCGCAGATTCCGCAAGGTTCTTAAGGAGCAAGAGAATGAGGAAGTCCCTAATTGTGTTGTTGCTTGTCGCCGCCGGTGTGGCGGCGCAAGCGCAGGACATCCCCTGCGGGACAGCAGCAACCTGCGCCGGGAGCCACACGCCCCGGGCCAGCAGCAGAAGAAGGTGATCCAGGACCCGAACGAGTACAACGCCTATGTTGCCGCCGTCAATGCCACCGACCCGGCGCAGAAGGCTCAGCTGATGGAGAGCTATCTTCAGACCTATCCCAACAGCGTGATGAAGGAAGACGGCCTGGAACTTCTGCTGAAGACCTATCAGCAACTCAACAACACGGCACAGATCAAGGCTACCGCCCAGCGCCTGCTTCAGGTGAACCCGAATAACTTGACGGCGCTTGCGCTGCTCAGCTATCTCGACCGTGCCCAGGCTCAGGCCGGCGGAACCGATGCCGCCGCCGCACTGCAGGAAGCCGGACAACTCGGAAGCCGCGGACTGCAGGCTCTGCAGAGCGCCTCCAAGCCCGAGGGCTACACCGACGACCAGTGGAACTACGCATGAAGATCTTCGTTCCGCGTGATTTTTCTGGGCTCGGTGGGTCACGCAGCGCTGCAGGCCAAGGACTATCCGACTGCGCAGCAGAACTTGAAGGAAGTCGTAGCCGCCCAGCCCACCGATGTAAACAGCATCTATCTGCTGGCGCTGGCCTATCTGTCACCGAAGCCGATCGTGGTTGACGGTCTGTTCTGGATCGCCAAAGCGGCAGCTCTCGCGCCGCAATCCGCCAACTGCTCGCCTACGCCAAGAATCAGTATGTCCGCTATCACGGCAGCGATGCCGGCTTCGATGACTTGCTGGCCACGGCCAAGGCCGCGCCGACGATTCCTGCCGGATTCACGGTTGCGCCTGCACCCTCGGCTGCCGATCAGGCCGCCGACATGCTGAAGAAGAGCACGCCGGAGAAGCTCTCCTTCGCCGAGTGGCAGTTCATTCTTACCAGCGGCAACAAGGATGCCAGCGATCAGGTTTGGAGCGCCATCAAGGGCAAGCCGGTGCAACTGGTCGCCGACGTGGTCGATGCCGCCCGCGATTCGCTGAAACTCGCCGGCAGCGCCGACGACATCGATGCGAAGAAAGCCGATATCACCCTGACCCTCAAGACGCCGCTCGCTGCAGGCTCGCGTACCCAAGGCGGGGGCGCAACTCGTCATCCAGGGCGTTCCCAGCGAGTACACCGCCGAGGGCGACGCCTTCAACCTCAGCTTCACCGACGGAGAGGTCTTGAAGGGATTGCCCGAAGCCGCGAAAAAGCCCGTCCGGTGCACACAAAGCCCAGTAGCTCAATCCCAGGTTGATAGGAACAAAGGCGGCGAACAGCCGTCCTCGACAGCGCTCTTGCAATTGCGGGAGCGCTGTTGTTTTGGCTCGAAGCGGACGATCCCACGCCATGCATTCCTGCATTTCACCTTCAGGCACTCGACGAACCTAAGAGCTTGAGCTGAATACTTCAGCGCTCCTCAGCAGAGTGCAAGCTCCGATCCCCGAGGTCTCGAAGCGGCATCCCAATAGGTATCGATTCGACAAATGCGCGAAGGCAGAAGCATGGCATTGCAAAGCTCAGCAACGGCTGCGCGCGGCAGACGAAATCGAATGGAGGGCAATGTCGGAAACATTGCAAAACAATAATGAGGAGATACGCTTCGATTGCACTTGGCTTTGTTCTTACCCTTGCTCTGGGAGCGGGTGCCGATGCCAAGGATTACCCGCTCCAGGTCGAGGTATTAAGCGCGGAAAGTTACCATGCCAGCGGCCCTTCGGAGAAGGCTTTGGAGGGCTGCACCTTGCGTGATATCGATGCTTATTGCTTTGGTTCGTCCACTTACATTGTGCATAACATGATGGTCCAGGAAAGCGGTGGAAAGCCATTTAGCATCCTTTGTATGGCTTATCGATGGTCTCATTGCACTGGCCTGCCGATCGATGAGACATTCCCCGCGCGGAGGGAGGGACGCGGCATCGCGATCCAGTACACGGACAAGAATGGCAAAAAGCGGACGCAGGTGTATCAGATAGCCAGAGACGATGTTCAAGCTGAAGAATAAGGGTCAAAAAGAAAGGCCGCACGAATGCGGCCTATTGAAAAAGCATGGTGTCAGCTACCGCGCAATCTTCTTCTCCATCACACAGGGCTTTTCGCTCTTGGGTGGGCGCCGGCTACCGGCGCGTACGGCGCGCACGTCGAGTTCCAGCTCGGTGATGGTCCGGCTCAGGGTGTTGCGATGCATTCCTAATTGTCTTGCAGCCTTACATTGATTGCCGTTGTTCTGTTCGAGTACGGTAAGTATGAATCGTTTTCTGAATTCACGCACTGCTTCGGAATAAAGAATTCCGCTCTGTACATCTGCGCAACAAGAGCCTCAAGCTGGTCTTTCACCGAGGGCCTCTCTTTCCTCTGGTTCAATAAATACGAAATGTTTCAGGCCTGCACCCATTCCAATCCGGTGCAGCCTCATTTGCTCCCGCATGACAAGCGGAGAGCGCTATTATAAAATCGTTATCGCATCCGGTGGTCCGTCTGGCTGGTCTTGTCGCGAACCTGCTCCAGCGCCTTCAGACCATCGCGAAACTTCTGTTTCAACTCACCTGGGCCGGCATAGACTGCGGCCCGTCCGGCGACCAAAAAGTACTGCGCCAAACGGGACTTCGCCAGCGCGCTGGACGATGGCAGAAAGCTGGCCATGGCCATCACCAGCACCATCACCACCAGCGCGCCGCGCAGAAACCCGAACGCTCCGCCCAGCAGCCGGTCGAACCATCGCAGGCCCACGCTCGTGGTCGCCCAGCGCGCAATGCGCCCGGCAATCCCGGCCAAAATCACGACCGCGACAAAGATCAGCAGGAATCCGGCGCCGCCGGCCACCAGGTCGCTCTTGACGTACGGCGCAATGATACCGTGCCGCTACCGGATATTCCCATGCCGCCAGAAGGTATCCAAACACCGTGCCTGCCAGCGAAAACAACTCAAATACAAAGCCCTGAGCCGCGGCATGCATCACCGAGAGCACAAGGATTCCCGCAATCAACCAGTCCAGGCCGTTCATGCCTAGCCCCGAGGCAGTTCCTGCCCGGTCAGACGGCGATACGCTTCCACGTACTTCGCGCTGGTATTCTGCTGCACCGCTTCCGGCAGCGGCCGGAGCCGGCGGCTTCTTCTCCCAGCGAATCTCTTCCAGGTAGTCGCGCACGTACTGCTTGTCATAGCTCAACTGCGCCTTGCCCGGAGCATAGCTGTCGGCCGGCCAGAAGCGCGAGGAGTCCGGCGTCAGCACTTCGTCGGCCAGCACCACTCCGTTGGCCGTCTGCCCGAATTCAAACTTGGTGTCGGCGATGATGATGCCCTTGGTCAGCGCGTAGTCGGCGGCCTTTTTGTAAATGCTCAGGCTCAGCTTGCGCAGGGTCTCGCTGTCGGCGGTGCCGACGTGCTTCACCATCTCGTCGAACGAAATGTTCTCGTCGTGCCCGCTGGCTGCCTTGGTGGCCGGGGTAAAGATCGGCTCGGGCAGCTTGTCGCTCTCCTGCATTCCCTTGGGAAGCTGCGATGCCGCAGACCGCGCCGGTCTGCTGATATTCCTTCCAGGCGGAGCCGGAGAGATAGCCGCGCACCACGCACTCCACCGGATACATCTCGGCCCGCACCACCATCATCGAGCGGCCGCGCAGCTCCGGCTGCATATTTCTTCAACGGCTCCGGGTACTGCTCCACGTCGGCGGTCACCAGGTGGTTGTGCACGATGTCTTTCAGGAACTCAAACCAGAACAGCGAAAGCTGCGTCAGCACGCGTCCCTTGTCCGGAATGCCGGAGGCCAGGACGTAGTCAAAGGCAGAGATCCGGTCCGTGGCAACAAACAGCAGACGCTCGTTGTCCACACGGTACACGTCGCGCACCTTTCCGCTGGCATGGAGATCCAGGTCAGGGAAGTCGGTCCGAAGAAGAATTGGGTCGCTTGATTTCGTAGTCACGGTTGTTCGAACAATTCAAGAATAGGATTCTAACCAGTGGATCGATTTTGTCAACGGTGAGCGCAGATATCACTTGTGGGAAGCCATTGAAAAAGTTCTGAAAAAACAATTGACAAGCAAGGGTGAAATGCGCCCACCCGCATAAACAGAAGGGTTGCGCGGGTCGACGGCAGGGCGTGCGCAGCAGCCCGCGAAGCGCGCAAATGTTTGTAACCTTCTAATCACAATTCCCGGCGGTTCGGCAACCAGAGAAGCAGAACTTTTCGGATCCGGATGGCACGCCGATTGCACTGTCCCTCCGCGCAGTGCTCGCAACCTGTGCGAAGCCGATCGGGTGCCTCCTGCTCGGCAACGACTGTCGCCGATGCGGGCGCTGCCGGCTTAAGGACTAAGCCGATACCGCCTGCGGCTGTTCGTGCTCGGCTGCCAAAGCGCACGCTGACGATGCGCGATACGCCCGGCTCCTGCATGGTGACGCCGTACAGCACCGGCGCCATGCTCATCGTTTTCTTGTGGTGCGTGATGATGATGAACTGGGTTTCCATGCTCATCTCGCGCATCAGTTCGCCGAAGCGGGTTACGTTGGCCTCGTCCAGCGGCGCGTCCACCTCGTCGAGAATGCAGAACGGCGCGGGCGCGAACTGGAAGATGCCAACCAGCAGCGATAGCGCCGTCATCGCCTTTTCGCCGCCGGAGAGCAGCAGCACATTCTGCATCTTCTTGCCCGGAGGCGAGGCCACGATGTCGATGCCGCTCTCGGCGGAGTTCTCCTCGTCGGTCAGCTTCATCCATGCTTCGCCGCCGCCAAACAGCTTCTTGAAGGTGCGGGTAAAGTTGGCATTGATGATGGCGAAGGCATCGTTGAACTTGCCGCGCGAGATCTCCTCGATCTCCTTGATCGTGTTCTGCGTGTTCTCAATCGAGTCCAGCAGGTCCTTGCGCTGCGTCTCCAGGAACTCGTGGCGCTGCGCCGTCTCCTTGTATTCTTCCAGGGCCATCATGTTCACCGGCCCCATGCCTTCCAGCCGCGCCCGCATCTCGCGATAGCCGGCCTCGGTCGCGGCCAGTTCGTCGCCCGTCTGGGTGCCAGCGCCTCGTCGGCAAGCAGCTCTTCGCGGCTCTGGCTCAGCTCCTGAATGCAGGTCTCGACCAGATGCCCGGTGTCGCTGGCGGCCTTGGCGGCCTGCGCGCTCAGCTCGCCGCGACGGTCGCGAACCCCGTCCAGAACCTCGCGAGCGGCCTTCAGTTCGACTTCGATTTCGGCCAGGCGGGCGCGGACCTGTTCGCTTTCGGCCGCCAGCTCCTGCTCGCGTGCCTGCGCCTGCTCGCGCTCGCTCTGCCACTCCACCAGCTTGGCCAGCCAGCACTTCGTTCTCCTGCTCGCGCTGCGCTTTCTCGGCGGCGGCGCCCTCCAGCTGGGCGTGCAGCGAATTCACGCGCTGATTCACCTCGGCGACCATGGACTGGATTCGCGCCAGCGATGCGGCGGCGGCGCGACGGCGCTCCTCCAGTCCGGCGACGCGGGCCATGACTTCGCTGGCGGCCTGTGCGGCGGCGTCGCGGGCCAGGCGAAGCTCGGCGACGTGCTCCTGCGCGGCACTCATCTGCGCCTCCAGTTGCTGCCGCTTCGCTTCCTGCTGCTCCAACTCCTGCTGGCGCTCGGCGATGAAGGCCTCGCGGCTCTGGCGTTCGCCGGCCACGCGCAGCAGACTCGCGCTCGTATCCGGCGATGCGTTCGCGCACGCGCGTCATCTCGCTCTCCAGCTGGCGCAGGCTGTGGCCGCTGGTCATCACCTTCTGCTCGCAGTCGCGGCGCTCGGCCTCGAACTGCTCCAGCAGCGCCGCCAGCGCGTGGATCTCACTGCCAAGCTGCGCCACCGAGTGTTCCTGCGCGGCCAGCCTGCGCGCCGAGTTCTTCGATCTGGCGCTGCACCTCGCGCAGGTCGCGCTTCATCTGCAGCGGACCTTCGGCCAGCTTCTTGCCGCCGGTCACGGTCACGTTGTGGAAGCATTCGCCGGAGAGCGCGAGGTAGAACGCATCGGGATTTTCCAGGGCCAGCGCGCGTCCGGTCTCGGCATCGGGAACGATGTAGCCGTTGCCGAGCTTCGGCAGAATCACCTCCAGCGAGCTGCCGAAAGTTCTCCGGCACGCGAATGCAATCCTTCAGCGGAATGACGCGGTCTTCGCGCAGATGCGTGCGCATCGTCTCGTCGAAGACGAAGCTGAACTTCGCCTGCGAATCGTCGGGATGCACGAGGAAAGTTGCGCGTCCCTCGACGTCGCTGCGCAGCAGGTTCAGCCCGTCGTTGGCCGCGTCCCAGGACTTCACGACGAGGAAGTTCAGCTCATCGCGCAGAAACTCGTCCACCACTCCCTCGTACTTGTCTTCCACCTCGATGAAGTCGGCCAGCACGCCCACCGGAGCGCTGGCTCCCGTCAGTTGTCCGGAGCGCAGCAGCTTGCGCACGGACTCCGTCGAGAAGCCGTGCTCTTTGATCACCGCTTCCAGCGAGGCCCGCTTGCCCTGCAGTTTGGCGGACTCCGAGCGCATCATGTCCAACTGCTTCTTGGCTTCGATCTCGGCCGCGCGCTTCTCCGCGATCTGCGCGCGCGCTTCCGCCAGACGGGCCGCGATGCGAGCGCGACAGCTCGGTGGCCGATTCGAACTCCAGGCTGATCTGTCCGCGCTGTCCGCCGAAGGATTCCACCTGCTGATTGGCCGAGTTCAGCTCCTGCTGCAGGCGCTCGCTCTCGCGCTCGCAGGGCGGCGATGCGCTCCTCGGCCTGCGTGATGCGGTTGCGCACGCCGGAGGCCGCGTTGACCGCCTCCAGCATCTGGCGGCGCTGCTGCTCCTGGTTGCGCTCCACTTCCATCAGCCGCTGCGCCGCCTGCTGCGACTCGGACTGGCGCTGGTTGCGCTCCTGCTGCGCGCTGGCCACGTCGGCCGCGGCAGCACTCCAGCACCTGCTGGTTGGCCGAGAGTTCGTCCTCCAGGCGCTGCAACTGGCCGCTGGCGCTGGCGGCTTCGGCTTCGGCGGCGGCGGCGCGCGCGGTCAGTTCGGCGCAACGCTCTTCGTTGTTGCGCCGGCGCGCCGTGGCCCGCTCCATCTCCAGATGAACCTGGTTCAGCCGTTCGCGCGTCTGCTTGGCTTCGGCGTCGATGGCGTAGCCCTGCTGGGTGCGCTCGGCGTGCTCGGAGTCCATCGCCTGCACGGCCTCGGTGCGGAGGTGCAGACTCCTCGGTGAGCTGCGCCAGTTCGGCCTCCAAGCTGCCGCGCCTGAGCTTCCAGTTCGGTAAACCGGCTGGCCAGCACGATGCGCAACTGTTCGCGCATCTCGTCGCGCAGCTTGGCATAGCGCTCGGCCTTGGCGGCCTGGCGCTTCAGCGAATTCATCTGCCGGGTCACTTCGTCGAAGATGTCGTTGATGCGGGCAAGGTTCTGCTTGGCGTCCGCCAGACGCGCTTCGGCCAGCCGCTTGCGCGTCTTGAACTTGGTGATTCCGGCGGCCTCTTCGATGATGTTGCGCCGGTCGGTCGGCTTGGAGCTGAGAATCTGGCCGATGCGTCCCTGCTCGATCAGCGCGTAGGACTCCGGCCCCAGGCCGGTGCCCATGAAGATGTCCTGAATGTCGCGCAGACGGCAGAGCTTGCCGTTGAGCAGGTATTCGCTTTCGCCGCTGCGGAACAGGCGGCGCGTCACCGCGATCTCGCCTTTCTTGAAGGTCGTCTTGAACTTGCGCCGGCGAATTTTGAGCACCACCTGCTGGCCGCTCGACTGCTGGCATGGCTACCTTGCTCCCCGGAAGCCGTAGCCTCCGGAGACACAGAGGAAGCCCCGTCGCCTGCGGAGCGACGGAGTGGCCTCCTGGGCAGCTGCGGGAGCAGTGCCAGGAGTGGCGGCGGAAACATCGTTGCCGGCGGTGGCGGCCGCTACTTCAATTTCGTCGGTCTGGCCGGGACGCACCTCTTCGGTGTACTCTTCGACCTCGCGCTCGCGTTGCGCGCGCAGCGCGGACTCGTCCCAGTCCTGATCGGGCATCTCGTCCTGAATTTCGATCACCGGCGCGTCGATCCGGCCTTCGTACACCTGCGGATCGATCAGGTGCAGCGTGACCTCGGCCATGCCGGTGGGCTTGCGCTCGCGCGTGCCGGCAAAGATCACGTCCGTCATGTGCGCGCCGCGCAGGCTCTTGGCGCTCTGCTCGCCAAGCACCCAGCTGATGGCGTCGGAGATGTTCGACTTGCCGCAGCCGTTCGGGCCGACAATGGCCGCGATGCCGTCACCGTGGAAACTTCAACTCGGTGCGGTCGCAAAAGGATTTGAAGCCCAGAATCTGAAGCTTTTTTAGTTTCAGCAAGCGTGTACTCCTTGCGCCCGTGTCTCGCAGGCGGGCTCGGTTCTCGCGCTCGCCGCCGGGCCGCATGTGCGGCCTCCGCAAAACCGGCGGTCTGCTGTGTGAAATAGGGCGGGCTCCGGCTGGGAGCTGCCCTTCTACGCCTTCAATCAGAGCCCGGGCCGATTGTGAATCCGTCTCCGGGCACGGTTCAAAGCGCTGCGCGAGTGGTGGCTGGTAACCCGGATGAACTCCGAGCCCTCCCAAGACCTTTCGGCGGGGAGGTCCGCCTCGCAAGTTGTTGTCACTCTACCGAGCCTCTCAAGCAGGAGTCAAGAGAGAAAACCCCATTTGTTGGGGGCCGCTGTGCAAAACCGCTATATGTTGCACCGGCAATGTAGCAAAGCGGGAATTCAAAGCGACACAAGTGATTCAAATCGCACATAAGTATGTGGCGGCCAAGGGCTGAAGACAAATTTGTCCGTGATTTCGATGCAGCCAACTCTGGCGTATGAGCCGGACGAGCCGTGAGCTCATCCCGATGGCTTGCAAGCGCGGAACGGGGCTCGTCCGGATGACTCATTCAAATTCAATACCACACAGGAGCCCGCGATTACTTCGCCTTGGCGGCTTTGCTCTTCCCGGCCATCTTGGCCATTCGCTTCTGGATCATCTCCACCCGCTTGCGCATCTCCGGTGAGCTGTTCACGGCCTTCTCCACGCCAGCCAGGAAAGCAGGGTTTTCCAAGGTTTCCCGGAGCTCCGCAAGAAAAGGCTTGAATTTGGCGTAAACAAATACCATCTCGCCATTCCAGGTGAAGAATAAACCGGGATGAACCACGTCGTTCAGGATGAGAGAGGCCGCATTCTCCCAGAAGGAAAAGACCTGCCGTGCCCAAGCGTTCTCCTGCGTCCCAATCGCCTGGACGAGTTTGACTATGTCGCCGATGCCCTGGGGTTGGAATTGAAAGTTGACGAAGTCACGCGCCTTGCGCATTTCTGTTTCGCGGCGTAAATCGTAAAGCTTCATACAGAGGTCTGCATCCGCTGCGGTTGCTTTTCTGCTTTTGGCCATTGAGCGCTCTCCCTTGAGCCGAGATGATCGTAGCTTCCAATAGCTCAGACTATATACGCCGAGGGAGTCGAGCGCACGAGATTCCTTGGTCTAGGCCCTAGTCGAGGGTTCCGCTTCGCTTTCCCGTCATCTCCGCCGCCTCTTCTCAAAAGCCTTCGGCGTACCAACGCGGTACCGCGAAACGCCTCCGCCAATCCGCGGCTAACTCTTCAATCAGTTCCTCAAGCTGCGCTCGCACTCTCTCGCTCATTCGAGTGAATTGAAAGCCCACCGTTGTGTCCGATCGAATTGCCGCAGCCTGTCCCCGGATGCGAAAGGGCAGACGGTTGACGTTGAAGGTCAGCTCCACGGCTGCATTTTGGACGAAGCTCTGCGACTGTTGCAGCACGATCAAACATCCTCCGCTACTCACTTCCACGATTGTGGCAGGCAAGGGCGAAGCATCGACCGCCAACAGGACGTCCGCACGGCCGGTACATCGAAAGCGAGGATTTCGTCGCCGTTCCTTGTTTATCATCGATCCTCTTTTCCGCAGGCTTCGACGGACAACTGGATGGGTGCCCGGATTCATGGATTATCGGCAGACCCCGCAGTCCTGATCAGTGGGTACGCTGCTTGAGAACTCGGCGGCCGGGTAGCTCGCAGATGGGAGAGCAAAACGTACGCTCCCCGCGCTCGAGGTGAGGTACTCCACGCAAGTCTAGGATGATGGCAAACGGGGTACGGCGGAGTCGAATGGCGTCTGGCTCAGAAACATTGTACGAAGTACGAAATGGCGGAGGATGAGCGATCGCTCGTTACGGAACAGGGGAACTGAGAAAAACTATTTCCTACTACACATGTGATAAAACGCAAATCCCGCCAGTGCGATAATTCCACTTGCAACGACTGCAACTCCCACACCTGCACCCACCAATATGCCAGCGGTGGTCTTCAGTACAGCAATCCCTAGTTCTCCTACGCTCGATGCACCGACGGCACCGGCGTCAATCTTGGCTGATTCGGTCACCATAGAAAATCATCTCACCGCACAACGAAATATAGCTCTAGGATATTGGCGGTAGACGCAAGTCCTTGCGCCTACCGCCGGGCTCCTAGCTATTGTACTTCACACAACTCTTTCGTATTGGAACATTCCTGCCTAATTACATTCAAGCAATTGGACAGGGGTTGTTACATTTGCGCACGTATAGGCGCAACTCGCACAAGATTCGGTGCCGTTGATTCCAATTCCCCAGTAGTACGGAGCATCCGAGTTCGAAGTTTCGCTAGCACCGTAGGCGATCTTGTCGCCGGTAGTGCAGGAGATCGCCTGAGCGTACACTTGGCCAGTAGTGTACATATAATAAACAGTCGAGGCGTTCGGCCAATACCAGTCCAAACTCGGGTCGAACATACGGAAATAGATTGGGAGCGGGCAGCCTGATGCGACCTCGAGTTGCCAAGTCATGGTTGATTTTGAAGGTGGCGGAGCCGCTTCTGCAAATGTAGCTGTTACCAGGTTGGCAGCGGTCATGTCGACAGCACATTGGCTTGCAGTCCCGCATCCTGCCCCAGACCAACCGGAGAAGGTGGAATTGGAGCCAGCGAGAGCCGTGAGTGTCACGACAGTTCCACTTACGTAGCTTGCCGAGCATGCCGACCCGCAGTTGATCATTCCGTCACCACTGGTTACGGTTCCGGAGCCACTGCCCGTGGTAGCGACCGTCAGGGTGTAGTTCGCTGGCGTTGGCGCAAGATTGAAAGTCGCGGTGATGGCCACACCAGAAGTAAGGGTAACCACGCAGCTCGTCGCCGTGCCGGTACATCCCCCACCAGAAAATCCCCCGAAGGTGGAGCCGGCATTCGGAGCGGCATTCAGTGTAACAGCGGTTCCGCTGGCATAGCTTGCCGCGCAACTGGTGCCGCACTTAATGTCTCCGTCGGCGCTGGTAACCATCCCTACGCCGGCTCCGGCAAGATTTACGGTAATGGACGGGTTCTGCGGTACGTTGGTCTTACTGCTGCTGCCACCGCCACCACAACCTGTCAAGCTAAGAACGGCCATTGCAGCGACAACCCATGATCCAACCACGAACGTGGATAGGGGGCGTAAGGATAGAATTCGGCGCGAGCCCATTTGGAGCCTCCAGAAACTAAATTGAGCAGTAGAGAGTTGGGTTGTGCAGGAATAGACGCACAGGAGGGGGAACGGCCTGCGCCCTTATATCCTGAGCTACTTTGCAGCTAAGCTGGCCAGGTACTTGGAATGAGAGTAGCTATATTTGGTATAGCCGTCAATAAAAAAATACTAATATTCGCCCACTTTAACCAAGAAAATAGCCTTAGCAGGATGTTCGAAAGCTAAGGCAGTTTCCACTGCGCTAGCGAGCAAGAACTAGCGATATGTGGGCTCTACAGCACGCGTCCGATGTTTTCAGTTCGGTGAGCCCCGAGCAGCGTATTCTCAGAACCATCCTCGTCCGCTACACGCTCCCCATGATCTCTTTGCGGGCTCTTGCCTGCGCCGGTATGCACAGCTCCTTCTTAAATTCCTTTTCATCTAGCCAGTAGTTTCCGGTGCGACGATTGCACAGAACTCATTAGGAGGGAACTATGCAATTTTCCGTGCTCCTCCTTCTGTTCTCCATTGCTACCGCTAGCGCTCAGCAGTTACAGACGCCGCGCCCTAGCACGGGTTTGGCTTTGGACTCGAACATTGAAACCGCGACCGTCATCCTTCCGGCAAATCCGGCGGTTCAGACGGATGCGATCCCGAGTTTGATGTCGACTCCCGCGACCGATACGGATAGCGGCCTCGCTTCCACGGCGATGCATTTGAATACGGCCAGCGCGTTACTCGGTAGACCCGTCGTCGGCATGCTCCGAGGTGCGGGCGCACCGCCGCCCCAAAAGGGGGAAACCGTTGTCGGTGCCAAGCAAACGCCCCGCTACTGGAGCACGAGCCGGAAGATCGAAAGCGCAGCCGTAACGCTGTTCCACATGGCGGACGCCGCCCAAACCTGTTGGCATGAGTCAAACGACGCGAACTGGCGCGAGCATAACCCCCTCACTCCCGGAAGTTGTGCCGGCGCTTCGGTGGTACTTATCGGCTCCGGCCCCTTGCTGCAATGGACAAGCTACCTGCTCATTCGGCGCTATCCGAACAGCCGCGTATGGGCGATCGTCGATCACGGAATCCCGCATCTGGAGATGAGCGTTTCGTTCGACTCTATCCGCTGCTCGAATACCGGGAACGGCTGTGGAAAATACGGGTTCTAAGAAAACCCGGAATGAGATCCCCCGCCTTCTGTCCCGTGATCTGTGCCTTGCGGCGTCTCCCGCTGCGTAGGCGCAGCGGGAGACGTATTGATGAAACTGTTTACTGCAGCGGTGCGTCGGTCGCGGCGGCGATCGCGCTGGTGTTGTAACGGATCACGCCGGAAGCATCGCTGTAAAAGTGGCGCGTACCAGTCTGAGCCGTAACAGGATTCGCGTTGGACGAGTAGAAGGCCGTCGGAGTCGCGCCGGAAGAGGTAACGGCGAAGGTATACCCGCTTTTGGTGCAGGTGTTGCCGCTGGTGCTGGCCGTCGAGCAACCCAAAACATTGTCCAGCAGACAAGCGTTCGTCGTACTGGGGGTCCCGCAGACGGCGCTGGCGCCTGGTCCGAGTTGCGCCAGCGCGAGCGAGAAGCCCGTAGACGGGAAGGTCGAGGCGTAGGTGACTTCCGCGGTGTTGATTGTGCGCAGTGAACCCACGGCCGACGCTTCGTTGGCGGCGATGCGCGAGCGAAGCAGGTTCGGGATGGCAATGGCGGCGATGATCAGGATGATCGCCACGACGATAAGCAGTTCAATGAGTGAGAAGCCCTTCTGTTTGCGCATGATGGATGCTTTGGCTGTCCTTAAACTCTGGCTTACCTTGCGAAGCAAGGGTCAGGAATGGCATTGATAGAGTTTGGTTAGTGCAATCGGGTTTCCATCGTGCTCTCAAAACTACGGTTTCCCATCTACAGTTCACAATCGCATTCACAGTGAACGACTTAGCCTGCAAGCGGCTCGATTGCTTCCGCTGTTGCGGCAAGCTTAAAAGCATGAAAGTGACAATTAGTGTCAGTCCGCAATGACGCAAAGTGTCGCAAGATAGGCTCAAGATAGGCTCGGCGCGAATAGAAAGATAGGTAGTGCGCCTTCATCTGGTGGCAATAACTGCGGATTCGGTGGTCGGAAGCATCGGCTCCGCGGAGACGAACTGGGAGATGCCACCATGCATGGAGCAGCTCCTGCATCATCCCGCAGGGGAGTTTTCTAGGGTAGTCGCAGGCTCGAACTCAGGATGAGCGCGGATGGACGGAAGGGAACCAATCCGCTGCCTTTTCGCCAATGACCCCACAGGCTACTGAGTCAGGGTGTAAAGCTCCATCTGGCGCGCGGCGAGCAAGAAGGCGCCGACGCCGAAATCCTCCGTGGTGGACGACGTCGTCGGCCCCGGAGCGCTTCCAGAGGGCTGCACGTAGCCCAGCAATCCAGATGGCTGGACCGCTGTATTAGCCAGAAAATTCCATGCCTTCGCCACTACTGGCTCGTAGGTCGACGCAGGCAGGATGCCATTGTTGATCCCCCAGACAAGGCCATAGAGAAAGAAGGATGTGCCGCTGCTCTCCGGTCCGGGGTAGTCGTTGGGATTGCCGAGATCGGAATTCCAGTAGCCCCCAGACTGCTGGCAGGCAGCAAGGGCCACGGCCATCGTCACAAACGTATCGAGATATTCGGTGTAATTCGAATCCACGAGGGACGGGTTGGCCAGCAGGACCGAAAGCACCTTCGCGTGCGCCGCAAATACCCAACCGTTGCCACGCGACCAATAGGTGCTGGTATTGGCGTAGGTGCTGTTCTCCCACCACAGGCCGTACTGCGGGCTGCCGACCTGCGAGTTGTAGAGCCCCAGGGTGTACTTCGGGTAGCTGTAAAGAGCGTACATTTTCGTGTAATAGCTGGGGTTGTTGAAATGCGAGCCCAACTCGGCAAAGTCGGGCATGGACATGTTGATCGCATCGATCCACGTCCACTCGTCGACCACGCTGCTGTTCACCATTCCGTCGATGCTTTCCGTGATGCCAGTGAGATCCGACGCTTTGTTCTGCAGTTGATACAGCCGGTAGTAAACCTGGCCGGACGCCTGATAGTTGGCATAGGTGGTGGTGTTGCCGCCGTCCAGGCTGTAGTCGTGCTCGCTGGCCCAGCTCTGTGCATAGCTCAGGTATTTGGATTGTGCGGTGGCGTCGTAGGCGGCCAAATCGCCGGTGAAGTATGTTGCCTGGGTCCAATCGCTATTTCCAGGTTTCGGGTTCTTCTCAATCCAGTAGTTGTTTACTTTTTCGATGGTCGCCACCACCGCGGCGTGGGACGGCAGAGACGTTTGAGCCGAGACGGCAGATGCCGCCAAGAGGCTTAACAGCAAAGCACTACGCACAAGGGCACCGGGCCGGATCAGGAGACAGTCTGTGGGGTTCATCGTGTCGTTGATGGGCTTCCCGATGCCGGAGTTGTCCCCCAGGGGCACGTCTTTCCGGGTGATTGCGCTCCGCTTTAGGCAGCCCCGGGACGACCCTTACCTGTCGCAACTTACCTTGTGCTTAGCCGTCGCAACCCACCTCTTTCTTCTTCGCATAAGCTTCGCACCCTCGATCGGATTCCGGCCGTTACGGCGCCAGGGCGTTGATCAGGCCGGTGCCATTTGGACTGCCCCATCCGGTGACCAGGTCATAGCCTTTCTCGGTCGTATACGTGCCATTGCTGCCGCTGGTGATGTCATGGAAGCGGGCGGAATAATTCCTCCCGAGGCCGGTTGTGTAAATCGTTGGATTGATAAAGCCCAGGGTCGCCTTGCCGTTGGCGACGGACTGCTGATTGACCAATGCCAGATAGGCGGCCCAGCGAGGCGCGGCAAAGCTCGTTCCGCCCCACCCACCCTCGCAGGTGCCGTCGTAACAGATGTAATTGTCCGTGTTGGCTTCAGCGGCAACATCGGGCGAATTCCGCAATGTCCTGGAGCCCTTATTGGCCGTGGTGATAACCCCCGACGTTTTCTGGTAGCTGGGAATTGCAATGCTATTGGGAGAGATCCCGCCGCTGCTGTAGCTCCATGCAGTCTCAGACATCCATGAACCGCCGGCGCTACGGGTCGTCAGGATCGTGCCGCCCACCGACGTGACATAGGCATCGTCGGCCGGGTAAACATTTCCGGAGCTTGCGCTGTACGCGCCGCTATCGCCCGATGCCACAAACAGACTCTGCCCCTGCGCCGCGAATTCCTTGAAAATGGGATCGTCACTGGTTGGGTCGGCCGGACTCCAGGCCCATGAGCAGCTCAGCGACTTGGCAATATTGTCCGTTGCCATCATGTTGAACATCGTGACATCGCTGCTATCGGAGACATAGACGCGCACTTGGCTCAGGCCCGGCGCCATGGAGATCGCCGCTTCGATGTCCAACACCTGTTCGGTATCGTTACAACTCCCCGTGCAGCTCAGGCTGGAGCCGTCCGTCGAGATGCCGTTCACCGCGACCGTGCGGGTCTGTCCCACATTCGCAAAGTAGGTATCCACGTCAGCCAGGTTGTAGCCCAGGAATTCAAGCAGCCCAACCGACTGGCCCGCGCCAGTCAGAGCGCCTCCGCCATAGTAGGCCTCCCGCATGTCGCTTCCGATAAAGTATCCATCGGGTCCTGAGCCGGTCACATGGCCTGCCGCCTCAGGAGCTCTGCTTAGGCTGGCCGGATGCGGGATTGAAAAATTATCCAGGCCGGAGACATGCCACAACTGCACCCGAAGCTCCGGCGCGGGTTCCCGATCCGGCGAGTAGAAGGCGCGCCCTTCGCTCGGGTGCTGATAGGAAGACATTCTTACCTGAAATGCCTTCTCGATATTCGCCACCGATCCCGCCACGTTCAAGATCATGCGATTCGGCGAGGTGCTGGTCACCGCCAAGCCGTGCCGCTCTGCGAAGCGCATCACCTCGTCGTAATCCTCCTCGCTAGGACCAAAACGCCGCGTGAACTCCCGCACGCTCAGAAACTGATGGAATGAGGTGCTCTCCGGATCGTAGAGGTCTTGCAACAGACCGTCCAACTCTGACTCATTGCGCAGCGGAAGGGCGATGGTCACGCGCAGCGACTGAGTCGGCGGCATCCGGTTCAATAGCGGCGCCTCCCCGCTGATGACTTCCCGATGGACATGACGCGTTGGCATGGACTGCGCCTGCACCTGACCTTCCATGGCGAACAGGAGCACGGTCGACAACAGAGCCAAATAGATTGCCCGTAGAAATACCATTCCGTAGCTTTTTCCTGATGGATTCATCAGTCGACTCCTCTGGCTCTGGGTAATGCAAAAACGCTCTGTGGGTCTGGCTGGAGCGGGTGGACGGGCAACTGTTCACAAGTCCGCTGGGGACGGACCTAACCTAATCAGCACGTGCAAGCTGTGATGCAGCTTCTCGCGTTGAGAGTTGTCCAGAGCTGTGGATTCACGCAGTACGAAGCAGCATTGGTTTACCATGGAAGACCATGCATCGGGAAACCTTGCGCGAGACCGCAGAATTCCGCCTTCAGCGTCGTGGACGTTTTTTGATAGCGGAGTTATTGACGCCGCATCGTGTGCTCAGTACCTCGGCCAGAAACGGTGGACAGTCCGAAGCCATTCGTTACCTCATCAATCATCAAAGTTGCGAAGCCAACGACCATCGCGAGCGGCACCTTCACATCAGCCAACTGGGAGTGGAGGCATACCATGATTTCGTCTGTCGCGAGCTTGGCCTGTCGCCGCTTGAAGTCGCCCTGATGGGAACCGCGGCGAATATGAACTACGCCGGTATCGTGCAGCAGCAGGCGGAGGACGTCACGGTGACCGCGGTAGTAACCGCCGGCGTGCATGGCAACGCGACCTGTGCCGGAGATCCAACCACATGGCAGGAGACCGAGCAGGGCTGGCAGAAGGTATCTGCCCCGGTCGGCACCATTAATACGCTGCTGCTCCTGAGCCGCTCGGTGACCGAGGGTGCGCTGGCGCGGGCCGTCGTCACCATCACCGAGGCAAAGAGCGCCGCCTTGCAGCGCCTCGCCATTCGCAGCCGATACTCACGGGACTTTGCAACCGGAACCAGCACCGATCAGTACTGCATCGCGGCTCCGTTGTCGGCAGGATGGCCGTTCAAGTCAACCAGCACCGGCGTAAAGCTCGGCGAACTGCTGGGGTTGGCGGTCCGTGACGCCACGCTGGAGGCGTTGCGCTGGCAGAACGGCCTCGAAGCCAGCTATACCCGCAGCATCTTCCACGCCCTGGACCGCTTCGGCCTCAAGGAGAACAGTTTTTGCGAGGACATCCGTCCCTATCTCAGTGAGCGCGAATTCGAGCTGTTGAAGGGCAACCACAAAGCTATCGTCTATGAGCCGCTGGTATCGGCGGCGGCGTATGCCATCGCATCGGTTTTGGATCGTCTGCGCCATGGGACGCTTCCCGAGGGGGTCGCGCGCGAGGCACTGCGCCAGCAGGCCGCGATTCTTGCTGCCAGCCTGGCGGCGCGCCCGGAGAGTTGGAGCGAGTTCTATCGCGCTCTGGATGGGGTCGACCTCGAGCGTCCCGAACGTCTGGTGCTGGCCGCCATTGCTTTAGGCTGGTCGGCAAAGTGGCGCTAGGGGCCTGCGAGTGGAAGCCCTACTGCACTTGGCAGCAATCCTTCGACCCGACCCTTGGCTGCTGGCGGCTGCGGTCGCGCTCGACCTGCTCCTCGGTGACCCTGTCTACCGCGCCCATCCGGTCCGGCTGATCGGCTACAGTCTCTCCGCCTTCGAGCGTGTGCTGCGAAAGCTGAGATGGGATGGCTACGGCGGAGGAGTCGCGCTCTTCCTGCTCCTCGCCTCGGTGTGGTGCGGAGCTCTCAGCGCGCTGGCCCTGGGGCTTGCAAAATACAGCTCCCTACTGGCTCTGGCCGTTCACCTCTTCTTGCTCTATTCCTTTCTCGCTCTGCGTGACCTCTTGCGTCATGGCTGGGCGGTAGAAAGCGCGGCGCGGCGCGGCGACCTCCCGGCCGCAAGGCGGGCGGTCTCACAACTGGTGGGCCGGGATACGGATCGGATGGATCTGGCTGCCTGCCGTCGCGCCGCCATTGAAAGCCTGAGCGAAAACCTCACCGACGGATTCGTCAGTGCGCTCTTCTGGTATCTGCTGGCAGGCTTGCCTGGAATCGTGCTCTTTAAGGTGGTCAGCACGATGGATTCGATGGTGGGCTATAAGACGCCTCGCTACCTGCACTTTGGCTGGTGTGGAGCGCGGCTGGATGACGCGATGAACTGGATTCCTGCACGCCTGACGTGGCTGCTGATCGCGTCCGTGGCGCTGCCGATTGCCGGTTGTTCGGCAAAGAAGGCCCTGCAGGTAGGATGGCGGCAGCACGCGCTGGTTCCCGGTCCCAATTCCGGCTGGAGCGAGGCTGCCATCGCGGGAGCGTTGCAGCGCAGGCTGGCCGGTCCCATCTGGAAGAATCAGCGGTTGGTGAATGAAGCCTGGTTAGGCGAAATCGCCGATCCCCCGGCCGCCACCAGCCAAGATATGTTTCGAGCCTCCGCTCTAGTCATCGCCGCCGGACTGGCTGCCATGGCGCTTGCCATCGCGAGCTTACTCGCCTTGGATTGACCAGCCCGACATCTGCAGGGAAGCGTTCCCTGTTGCCACGCATTGACGGGCTGTGGGTAGGTGTTTAATCTGGTAACACCTCAGGTGCCCGCAAGGGCGTAAAAGGGAAGTCCGGTGAAACACCGGCGCGGTCCCGCCACTGTAAATGAAGGACAACCGCCGCTTCTTGGAGCCACTCTGCGATGCAGGGGAAGGTGAAGCGGCTGGCAGAACAATTTGCCGCCTTCTGAGCCAGGAGACCTACCCGAGGATGTCACAACTGACTTTCTGCGGAGATCAGGAAGGATGTGCCTCATCGCCGTCGTATCCGTTATCGTTCGGGATGATTCCGGAGCCGAATCCGCAGCGAGTCCGTTTCCACAAGGACGGACACTATGAGCAGCATTGCCACAAAAAAGGGTGACGGCGGACAAACTAGCCTTGCCGGGGGCGTCCGTGTTTCCAAATCATCGCTTCGGGTCGATGCCTACGGCACCGTCGATGAGCTCAACTCCGCGCTGGGCTTTGCCCGCTCCATCTGTGAAGACAAAGACCTCTGCGAGCGCACCAAACTGATTCAGCGTGAGCTTTTTCAGCTCTGCGCGGCCCTGGCAACCGCAGCGCAAAACAGCAAAGGCGAGGCCCCGGTCACGGCTGAGATGGTGGAGGCGCTGACCGCGCAGGTTCACGAGATCGAGGCGCTGGAAGGAATGCTCGCCGACTGGTCGCTTCCGGGCGAACATACGGCGGGCGCCGCCTATGACGTAGCCAGGACCGTCTGCCGACGCGCTGAACGTTGCACCGTGAGGCTGATCGAAGCCGGCGAAAGCGTTGCGCCCAATGTAGTTGCCTATCTCAACCGGCTCTCCGATCTGCTCTGGCTCTTTGGACGCAGGTTGGAGCGCGACGCCGGTGTCGATGGATCGCTGCGCAAGATCAACGAAAAGAGTGGTCCGCGCTGGTCTAAGGCATGGTGAACAGCCGCAGTGGCGCGCCGGGCTTTGCTTCGTCCTTCTGCCCGGCAATGGAACTAGAGAGCTGGTAGCAGACTCATGCACACACGAATGTGGAGCTTCCTTCCACCGATTCTGCTTGCGATGTTGGTCGGCACCATCGCGACGGCCGTCGATCGCCTGGCCTCGCCTCCCGGCGGATTATATCTGGCTCGCGCCCGCAACCAATTACGGTTCTTCGTCGATTCGTCTGGAAGGGCCGGACTATCCGCGCGAGTCCGTGGATAGCGACGACCTTCGCATACAAGTTCCCTGGCCCGCCCGCCGCATCGTCTCCCAGTCCCGCACCACGGATGAGTATCTTTATTCGATTGTTTCGCCGCAGACCATCCGGGCGGTCAGCGCCAGTGCCTACCAGCAAAGCTCCAGTAATGTGTATTCCTTCGTCGCCAAGTATCGTCCGGTAATTGCCAGCGATCCTGAGCGCATCCTGCGCCTCGATCCTGACCTGATCTTGGTTTCCAGCACGGCGCGAGCCGATTTCACCAGCCTGGTGCGGAACACCGGCGTGCCGACCTATCGGATGTTTACCATGTTCACCACCCTGGAGCAGGTGGCGGAGAGCATTCGAGCCATCGGCTACCTTACCGGTGCCGACCAGGCAGCCAGCAACGAGGAAGCTCGCTTCCGCTCCGAACTCGCCAAGGCGCTGGCGATGCGAGCGCCCGGCCCGGCCCGGCCGCGAATTCTCGGCTTGGGTGGGCGCGCCTGTTACGGACGCGATACGCTGTTCAATGACATTGTCGAGAAGTTGGGCGGCGTCAATGTAGGTGCCGAGGGCGGCGTCCGAGGCTACGAAAACGTCGGCAGTGAAATCATTCTGCGCTGGAACCCGGAGTGGATTGTCACCGCCTCCGATCCCGGCAAGGCCGAACAGACACGGGCGCGACTGCTGGCAGATCCGGCGATTGCCCTTACCCAAGCGGCCACCGAGGGACACATTCTGGTCTTCGACAATCGAATTCTTTTCTCCATGTCCCCGTTCACCCTATCGCTCGTCAATGCCATGGCGGAATCACTGTACGGCAAGCCGCATGGAGCCGCAGGAGGCGCATGAGCACTCAGGTCGAGAGCACTTCTATCGTATCCAGATCGTTTCCCAGGCCGCGCCTCCGGGTCGGAATCTTTTACGGGACCGTGCTGCCGCTGCTCGCAATCAGTGTGCTTGCCGGGATCGCCATCGGCAGCACGCCCATCGGCTGGAGAACCATCCTGCACGTGCTGGCCTTGAAATTGCTCCCCTCGGGTTGGACCGACGCCTCGGGTTTGAACCAAGCCGATATCGTCATCGTCTGGCTGATTCGTGTCCCGCGCGTGGTGGTTGCGGCCTGCGTGGGAGCGGCGCTCTCCGCCGCCGGCGTCATCATGCAGGCGCTGCTGCGCAATCCGCTCGCCGAGCCAGGACTCGTCGGCGCCGGCTCCGGTGCGGTGCTGGGCGCGGTGATCGCCTTCGTCGCCGGTTGGAGCGGGCATTCGGTCGTGCTGTTGCCGATCGCCGCAATCGTCGGCGCGCTTTGCTGGCTCTCATCCTGGTGTATGGCGTGGCCACCCGCGGCGGAATCACCCCGGTCGCAACCCTCCTGCTGGCCGGGATCGCCGTGGGCTCGTTGCTGACTGCGGTTTCCAGTCTCCTGCTCTCGCTCAACATCGTCGATTGGCAGATCGGTCAGGAAATCGTCTTCTGGATGATGGGCGGACTCGATGCCCGAACCTGGACCCACGTCTGGCTCTGTGCTCCGTTCGTGTTGCTCGGACTGGTAGCCGCGATGAGTCAGTCCAGGGATCTGGATCTGCTGCAGCAGGGCGAGGAAACGGCGGCTTCGCTCGGGGTCGAGATCGAAGCCTCCAAGCGCATGTTGACCTTTATCGCCGCACTATTGACCGGCGCCGCCGTCGCAGTTGCCGGCATGATCGGCTTCGTCGGCCTGGTCGTGCCCCATGCCGTACGCATGATCGTGGGGCCATCCAATCGCACTTTGCTCCCGGCCAGCGCTACTGCGGGCGCAGCATTTCTGATTCTGTGCGATCTGGCGGCGCGTACCGTTCATCCTCCCATCGAGATTCGCCTCGGAGTGGTGACGGCGATGTTCGGCGGTCCGTTCTTTCATCGCTCTTCTACTGCGGCGGCCGTGGGAGGTGAGCGCGCGATGAGCACGCTCGAAGCTCGGCAGATCTCCGTACACCGCGGCGGGCGTGACATCCTGCGCGAGGCCAGCGTTTCGCTCGTTCCCGGCGAATTGCGGGCAGTGGTGGGGCCGAACGGCGGAGGTAAGAGCACGCTGTTACGCGCCCTGGCTGGAATCTGGCCGGTCGCCGGTGGAGCGGTATGGCTGGATGGCAAGCCGATCACCCAGTATCCACGCAAGGAGGTTGCCCGCCGCATCGCCTACGTCCCGCAGGAACAGCGTCTGGATTTCGCCTTCACCGTCGAGCAAATTGTCGCCATGGGACGCTACCCTCACCGGGGAAGGTTCTCGCGTGAGACCGAGCAGGACCGCCGCGCCGTGGAACTCTCTTTGGAGCGTTGCGACATCGTTCACCTGCGCCGCCGGCCCGTCAACACGCTCTCCGGAGGCGAGCACCAGCGCGTGCTCATCGCGCGCAGTCTCGCGGTCGAACCGCAATTTATCCTGCTCGACGAGCCAACCGCCAATCTGGATGTCGAACATTCGCTGGAAATCCTGGAACTGTGCCGCGTGCTGGCGCGCCGCGGCCAGTCGGTCGTGCTGGCCACACACGATCTGAATGCGGTTGCGCGCTATGCCACCAGCGTGGTGTTGATTCAAGCATGGCCAACTCACCGCTTGCGGCAGCGACCGGCAGATGCTCGATCCCCGCAGCCTGGAAAAAGTATTCGGCATTCGCGCCGAGTTGCTCTCCACCACCGACGGGCAGCCCGTTTACGTCTTCCATCGCCGGAGCCGGCCGGAGCCGGAAACGGAGTTCAATTAGCCAGCCATGTTGCCGAAGACGCAACCGGAAACACGACCGGGAACGCGACCGAGATGCCTGATGATCGGCGGCACCGCCTCGCACGTAGGCAAGAGCTGGCTGGCGACAGCAATCTGCCGTTGGTTGCACCGTAGAGGCGTTAGCGTCGCGCCTTTCAAAGCACAGAACATGTCGAATAACTCCTATCCGTGCCCTGGTGGCGGTGAGATTGGGCGGGCACAGGTCGCGCAGGCAGAAGCCTGTGGGCTGGAACCGTCAACGGATATGAACCCGATTCTGCTGAAACCAACTTCTGAGATGGGCAGTCAAGTCGTGCTCCAGGGCAAGGTGTGGCGGAATCTTTCCGCGCGCCAGTACTACGAACACTATGAGTATCTGCTCCAGAGAGTCGAAGAGTCTTATGCCCGTCTGTCGGAGCAATTCGACTTCATCGTCATCGAAGGTGCCGGCAGCATCGCTGAATTGAATCTGCGTCAAAACCGATCTTGCCAATCTCGGCCTTGCACGCAGATGGCAGAGCACCGGTGTCTGCTGCTTGCCGACGTCGACCGGGGCGGCGTCTTCGCCTCGATTTATGGAACCCTGGCCTTGCTCGATCCGGAGGACGCCAAGTTGGTCCGGGGCTTTGCCATCAACCGCTTTCGTGGCGATCCGGCGCTCTTTGACGGTGCGGCGCGAATGCTTGAAGAGCGAACTGCCAAGCCTTGCCTCGGCGTGCTTCCGTTTCTCGACAACATTCATATCGATGAAGAGGACAGCGTCTGTCTGGAGGAATGGGTGCCTGCTCCGGAAGCTGGCCCCGCCGTCGCAATCGTACGTTTTCCCAGGATCTCGAACCTCACCGATTTTCGCCTTCTTCGCTCGGCTTGCTGGCTCCAGCGGCCGCTCGAACGGCAGTTCGATATCGTGATTTTGCCGGGCAGCAAAAACTCGATCGCAGACCTGCAGTGGATGCGCGCCCAGGGGCTCGATGCCTGGCTCTGGCGGCAGCGCGCAGGCGGCGCCGAGATTCTCGGTATTTGCGGCGGCTACCAGATGCTGGGCCAGCGCCTCGACGATCCCGATCACGTTGAATCCGAGCAGACATCCGTCCCCGGACTCGGCATGATTCCGGTCACGACAACCCTGCGGCGAAATAAGATCACCAACGCGGTCGCGGCACGCACTCCGGGCGGAAGATGCTTTTCAGCCTACGAAATCCACGTCGGCGAAACCACCAGGCTGAGCCACCAGGAGCCGTTCGCATTCGTCGCAGGTCAGCCCGAGGGCATTCGTTACCAGCGCTGCACCGGGACATACTTACATGGCGCTTTGGAAGATGCAGGCGTGCTTGAGGAGTGCTTCGGCGTTCGGGGCGCCGAGCCCATAAGCAAACAGGACTCTTACGAACAACTCGCGGATTGGTTTGAGCAAGCTGTCAACGTGCCGCTTTTCGAAGAGCTATTTCTGTAGCTGTTCCAGCAAAGCCTTCGCCGATCAGTCCAAGCCGGGAGACAACAACGCGTGCGCCCGGCAGAGCCGCCAGACGCACGCCGTCGTGTTTCCTACTTAAGCTTCCACGACTCACCGCCAAGTGAAAACATAACTCCCGAGCGGAACGTCAGCGGAAGCGCGGCATATCCGAAGGCCTCATCGTAATGCTGAGAAAGCACATTCTGAAGCGCCGAGTAAATCTGCACCGAACGTCGCACTTGGTAGCTTCCGGTCACATCGATGCGCTGATACGCCGGATCGAGATTGCGATTCGGCAGCAGCATCGTGTTTCCGCCGTTCTGGTCGTAGAGGAAGTCGCTGTCATCGCGGCGGCTCACCAGCGTTCCGCTCACCGAGACGAACCAGCGTGGGTGGTTGTAGCTGATCGAGAAGTATCCCGAATGAGGAGCTTGCCGGAACGGCCTGGCTCCGACCAGCGGCGAATAGACCCCGATTGGAATGTTCGGGAACGATGGATTGATACTTGGGAAAAGGTTGTCGCTGGAGAACGAGCGCTGCACCACCGCATCCAGATAGGTGTATCCGCCGCGCAGGAAGAGATTCGCGCCGAGCCTGTATTCGGTCTCGATCTCCACCCCTTGCGCTCGATATGCCATGGAATTGACGAAGGCGCCAAACAGCGCTTGTTGGACCACGGCGGTCGGAACCCCGAGTGCGGTTAAGCCCTAGCTGCGGAACGTACTCTACTCCGTTGCCAAACTCGTTGTGAAAATACGTGATACTGATTCTGCCGCGCCCGTCGAACAGTTGCTGGTCGATGCCGCCATCATAGGCTCTTGAGGTCTGGGCACCGATCGGCCGCAATGCCATACTGTGCGATCAGCTGACTCCCGTTGGGCAGCGTCGATAACAAGCCGAGGAGCGAATTTGATTGTTGGAAAATGCTCGGCTCTTTGATCCCTTTCCCGAAGCTGACCCGCAGCTTGGTGCCATTCAGCAGGCGTGACGCTCTGGGACGCAGCAGATAATAGGCGAGAGAAGCGCGAGGCGTAGCCGCAACTCCAAACAGGGCATTGTTTTCGATGCCGCTGCCCACGGTGTAATACAGCCGGCCGGAGACATCTCCCGCCAGTTGCATGGTGTAGCTGTAATTGCCGCGCTGCACGAAATCCGTGGGATAGCCGGTGCTGGCAGATACCCCGCGCTCGTCTTCGTACTTGAATCCAAACAATCCGGTCAGATGGTGGCTGAAGTGATAATCCGACTGCGCGTATAGGAAATCGCGGTTGGTTGTACTCACAGACTCGCTGGGATAGGTTCCTGCATATTGAAAAACAGCCTGCCCGCTGACGGTATAGCCATTCGCCCCATGCAGTGTGACAGGAGCGCCGAGGTACACCGGACCAAGGACCGGCGAGTTGTAGGGGATGCCCGTCGGTGCGTAATCCGTAAGGGGCTCATCCAGGCGCACCGCGCCATATCGAACCAGGTTGTGCCACCGGGACGTGGTCTGGTTTTGGAAGGTCACGCCGATATAGGTGTTGTAATCTTTTCGTCCTTCGTCGTCGGGAATTCCGAACAGTTGCAGAGCGTTCGGCAATTCGGCGCTGTCATCAATCCGCCGGAAGTTGACTCGCAGGTCGGTGCCAGCTTGTGGCGTCCAGCCGAAGTTACCGGCAGTGGTCGCACTGTGATAGCCACTATCTGGCAGGCTATTGCGCGTGTTCAGTTCGGAGAACGCAGAGAAATAATCGAAGCGTCGATACGCTCCGCCGACGGTGGCCTGCTGATGATAAGTGTCAAAATTGCCCCCATCGGCCGCATAGGTTAGCAGAGGCAGCGCGGTCGTGCCCCGGGCCGTGGTCATGCTGACCACGCCCGCCAGTGCATCCGAGCCGTAAAGCGCACTGTTCGGGCCGCGAAGAACTTCCATCTGTGCAATGCCGGTTGCGGGCTGCGTAGCGAACTCGGTAAAGCCTCCCATGAAGCTGGCCGGCAATCCGTCGATCAGAACCTTACTTGCGTCGCTACTCCCACCACGAATGAAAAGTGAGCTGGTTGAGCCCAGTTGGCCGACCTGCGTGAACTGAACTCCTGGCACCAGCCGCAGAGGGTCCTGAGCTTCCAGATCGTGCGGATACGATTCATCGCTAAGTACGGTCACGGAGTAACCGATCTGCGCCTCCGGCGTGGGTGTTCCGGTGGCCGTTACCGTAATCTGCTCGGTCAGCGTGCCCGGACTGAGGGTGAGGTTGACGCGTGCTTCCGAAGTTCCGGAGAGATAGACGGCATCGCTCACCGTGGAGTGGAACGACGCCGCGCCGGCTCGGATCTGGTACCGGCCCGCCGTTGGCGGCTCCAGGCTGTAGTTGCCCTGGCCATCTGTCTTGCATGAAGCGACGATCTGTTGGTTCCGCAGCAATTCGACATCGGCCCCGGCAACCACCGCTCCCAGCGGGTCCGTTACCGTTCCATGGATCGCGCCGTTTTCGGAGGCCAAAGCAGTGAGAGAAAAGATAAATAACAGTCCGGCAAGCAGGCACGCATTGTGCCAGCGATCTTTCCTATGCATAGTTCTTCCCCTCGGAAGTTTCAAGCGGGACCGGTCTCCTGACTTATGCTTCATCGAGTTTGGGCCGTCTTCCCAGAACCGAGGTTCCAGTGGCGTCGAACTTCTGCCCAACTCTTCGCATTTACAGTTACGGGGTAGTGACGGATTTGCACCGCCTTCCCGAGCATCCCGCCGGTTATATGGTTATGGTTTCGGCGATGGAACTGCTCCACCTCCAGGATGAAATTGTACGGCCAAGTTTTCCAATGCGTCGATGGCAACTGGGCTTGGGGAATAGAGGCGGTCGTCGGTATAGAAGACATGGTGCTCGCGGACCGCCGCGATGCCGTTCCATTCCGGACGATTGGCCAAGTCGTCAAAAGACATTTTCGAGCCGCGCATTAGCAGAATCGATTCCGGAGCCCGTTCCACCAGCGATTCAAAGCTGATCTGAGGCCATTCCTGCTCAAGATCGCCGGTGATCGACCTGCCGCCAGCCGCGGCGATGATTTCGGTAATAAATGAGCGCTTGCCAATCGTCGTAATCGGCTCATGCCAGATCAGCATGAAGACCCGCACTCTCGGCTTGCCTTTGGTCCGTGCTTGCTACCGCCGCGACCCTGCGGCGCAGACGCGAAACCACCTGCTCCGCCTCTGCCTGTCGGTTCAGTGCTCTTCCTAAACTGAGGACCGAGCTGTAGATCCCCTCAAGACCGTGCGGATTCATCAGGAAGATCGGAATCCCAACCTGCTGCATCTGGTTGACCATCCCCAATCCGCCAAAGTCACTGCTCCCAATTACCAGATCCGGGTGCAAGCTGACGATCGTCTCCCAAGAGGGACTCAGCGGCAACCCGACGCTCGGTTTCCGCCGAGCCTCCGCCGGGTACTTCGTGAAATCACTGACTGCGATCACCTCGTTGCCCGCGCCGACTGCGTAGACCGTGTCAGCTACGCTGGGCGCCAGGCAGATCAGGCGATGAGGATGATCCGGAACCATGACTTCACGTCCCAGGTCGTCGCGCACCTGGCGGGTGGCCGCGCCTGCTGGTGCCGTCGCCCAGACCATGAACAGCAGCAACACGGCGCACCCATGCGCGCAGCGAAATGTTTTAATTACAGTTCGGTCGAACTCCAAAGAAATGCCTCCCAACTCTCCCATCGAAGTTGGAACAAGCCTACGGTTGGCGTCTGGCCGGTCTCCTGACTTACGCGTCAATGAAGCTGAGTACCTTCCCAGGAGCAAGCCCCCAGTGGCTGGAATGGATTCCGAACTCAGTTCTCAACGTTTACAGTTACGGGGGTAGTGGCGGATTTTCACCGCGCTTCCCGAACACCAGACAATCCAATTTATAGCGTCCCAAGAAGCTGCGTCAATAGAAGTCATGCGCTCCGCTTCCGCCTCAAGACGGCTCTGGATTGGAGCTACGATGGGTGCGGGAGTGGCGCGGGGGTAGCCGTCAGCCGATCGGGGTAGAGCTTGCGGCCCCGGGCTTGGCCGGGATGGCGGGGACTGGTTGGCGGCGCGTCGAATGATCCACCCGGGCCCAGAAGGCGACAAAGTAATCCACCGCCGAGAGCAGCGACACAAACAGCATGAACCAGATCGAGATGCGTGCGATCAGCTCGACTCCGATGATGAGGCCGAAGAAGTTCCACTCATACCAGCCGTGAGCCAGGATCGCGGCGACGACCGCAACGATCTGCACCACCATCTTCAGCTTACCCACATCGCGGGCCTGGATGGCAAAGCCCTCGGTCGCAGCCACGCTGCGCAATCCGGTAATCAGAAACTCTCGTCCCAGCACCAGAATGACGATCCAGGGCGGCATCAGGTTGGGTGTGAAACGAACCAGAAGGATCAGGCCGGCGGCGACCAGAAGTTTGTCCGCCATGGGGTCCAGCAGCATGCCCATGCTGCTGATCTGGCCGTGCTTACGCGCAAGATAGCCGTCCAGCCCGTCGGTGATCGAGGCGAGCATGAAGATTCCAGCGGCCAGCAACTCCTGCTCACCCGGCGGAAACATACGGCTGGATAGCACCCAGATCAAAAATGGGATACAGCCAATTCTGCTCAAGGTAATCGAATTTGGCAGGTTCAACAAATCAAACCATCCGGAGGGCACACAGCTTTATCGGTCAAATTATGCGGGATCGATCGTCGAAAAGCAACGCATTAAGCCCCTTGCACGCTTCCGCAGCAGGGCGTGTTTCCGCTTATTGCGCCTCTGTCCTTGGTGGGGCTGCGCTTTGCTGGTTATACTTCCAGCCAGCGATGGCCAACATCTTATATGGAGTCAACGGCGAGGGCGCGGGGCACTCCACCCGCTCGCGAGAGATTATTCTGCACCTGCAGCGCCAGGGACACAGCGTGGTCGCCGCCTCGTTTGACCGCGGCCTGCGCAACCTCGGCGACATCTGCGAGGTGCTGGAAATTCACGGCTTCCGCTTCACCTATGTCAATAACCAGGTGCGCTACAACCGCACCCTGGCGCGCAATCTTTTCCAGGCGCCGCAAGGCCACGCGCGCCATCAGGGAGCTCACGCGCCTCATCGACGAGCGCGGCATCGATTTGGTCATCACCGACTTTGAGCCGCTTACCTGCCGCGCCGGACGGCGCCGCAAGCTTCCCGTCATCTCCATCGACAATCAACATATCCTCACCCACTTCACGGTGGCTACGCCGCGCCAGTTACCGTACCGATGCCACCGCCGCAAAGCTGGTGACGCGGCTGATGACTCCCTACGCGCACGCACTACCTGGTGACGTCGTTCTTCGATGCGCCGGGCCGCCGCCGCAACTCCGAACTGGTGCCGCCGATCCTGCGTCAGCAGATTCAGGACGCCGTGCCCAGCGCCGAGGGCTCCGATCCTCGTCTATGTCACCTCGCCCGCGCCCGCGCTCATCAAAGTGCTCTCCTCGGTGCGCAGTGAGTTCATCGCCTACGGCTTTGGCCGCGAAGGACGCGAGGGAAACATTCTCTACAAAAAGCCCGGCTTTGAAACCTTCTTCGACGATCTGGTCCGCGCCCAGGCGATCATCGCCAACGCCGGATTTTCTCTGGTCACCGAGGCGCTGCATCTCGGCAAGCCTTACCTCGCCGTGCCGGTTCGCAACCAGTTCGAGCAGATATTTAACGCCTTCTGGCTGGATCGCACCGGCTACGGCGCATTCTGGGAGGAGTTGACCAAGGAGCGCGTGGAATCGTTCCTCTTCAACCTGCCGCACTTTCGCGAGAAGCTGGCCAGCTATCCCCGGACCTCGAACCGCGACTTGTTCACAAAGCTCGACGCGCTGATTGCCGCGAGCCTGAAGCCGTAGCCGGGTGGCACACATAGGTGCTCTCTTGAGGGTGGGAGGGTGCCCCAGATCTGCCGCAGCTAGCATATATGGATATCTTTAGTATGTGGCAGATAGCGAACGCAGTCGCTGCGGCGCAGGAGTGCCGGAGAACTACCCGGTATGCTTATCCTCGACGCTCCCGGAAAAACGCCTGCAGGATTTCCATGCAGCGACCCGCCAGAACGCCTTCGGTGACTTCCACGCTGTGGTTCAGCCTGGGATGGTTGATGACCTGCATGATGCCGCCTGCGGCTCCGGCCTTGGGGTCGCGCGCGCCGAAGACGAGCCGCGAGATGCGCGCGTGCATGATTGCTCCGGCGCACATCGCGCAGGGCTCCAGGGTGACGTAAAGCTGGCAGCCGCTGAGCCGGTAGTTGCCCAGCTCGCGGGCGGCCTCGCGCAGCGCCTGGATCTCGGCGTGCGCGCACGGATCGCTGCGGGAGATCACCTGATTCCAGCCGCGCCCCACGATGCGTTGTCCCAAGCTGTTTTCCCCGACGCTGTCGGGTTCTTCGGTTTGCGATCCAACGCCGCCTGATCCAACGCCGCGTTCCTCGCACACCACGACCGCGCCGACCGGAACCTCGCCCGCGACTTCGGCCCGTCGCGCCAGCCGCAGCGCCTCTTCCATCCAGCGCTCGTCCGGAGCCGCGCCCCGAGTTTCGTTTTCATTCTGCATAGGCCGCATGATGTTGAATAATAATGATGTTGAATGCTGCTTACTCTTGCGCCGGCTCCTGCTGCGTCATGCAGTGAATCGCCCCCAGGCCCCAGATCAGATCGCCGCAGTAGATGGGCACGACGCTGTGCTTCGGCATCGCCCGCTGGATGATGTTCAGGGCCTGCAGATCGTTTGGATCGTCAAAGGTTGGGACCAGGACCGTCCGGTTGGAGATGTAGAAATTGGCGTAGCTGGCGGGCACGCGCTGCCCCTTGAAGACAACCGGCGAGGGCATGGGCAAGGGAATGATCTCCAGCGCCTTGCCCGCCGTGTCCGTCATTTTTTTCAGGCGCTTAAAGTTTTCTTTGAGGATCAGCGTGATTTTCGTCCGCCGGATCAGCCTCGCTGGCGGCCAGCACCGTGCGCGGCCCAACAAAGCGGGCGATGTCATCGACGTGGCCGTGGGTATCATCGCCGACGATGCCGCGCTCCAGCCACAGGACTTTCTTCACTCCCAGCATCCGGCCCAGCGCGGCTTCGATCTGCTCGCGCGTCATTCCCGGATTGCGCTGCTGCACCGGACTCAGCAGGCACTCCTCGGTGGTCAGCAGCAGGCCGCGTCCGTTGACGTCAATCGATCCGCCTTCGAGGACCATCTGCCGCAGCGCGGCCGCCAACTTCGACCGGGCCGCAAAGCTCCGGCAGCCGCGCACCTCGGCGATCTTTTCCGGCAGCGTGTTATCGAGCTGCCAGTTCTTGTACTTGGCCCAGGCGTTGAACTTCCAGTTGGT
This sequence comes from uncultured Acidobacteriota bacterium, assembly GCA_963737175.1. Lineage (GTDB taxonomy): Bacteria > Acidobacteriota > Terriglobia > Terriglobales > Acidobacteriaceae > TOLSYN. The sequence continues at coordinate 546,828 of CAVTRQ010000007.1, forward strand.
CAGCGCAACGTTGCCCGCTTTGTCTCTCACGAAGATGGGGCCGGAGTCGCGCAGCCATCCGCGATTGGTGGGCCACTGATGAAAAGCGATGCGCGCCTCCAAGCCCGGCAATACATTCGCATGTGTCAATAGGGTGCGCGCCCGCGCTTCGGCCGCGCCGTCGTTCACGATCAGCTCGACCCGCGCGGCGCGCGCCAGGTGGCGTACGATCTCGGCGTAGACGTAGGGAATGGGTTCAAACTTTCCCGGCCAATCGCTGCGGTTATGCGGCCAGGCCAGCCACGTCGCCCGTTGCGGCTCCCACTCGGCGGGCATGCGGTAGCCCAGCGCGGCCGGAGAGTCTGCTCCGCCGGGTAACGCTGGCGCTGTCGGCTGCGGGCGCTTGGCTGCAAACTTGGCTCTCATCTACTTTCCAAACCTCTGCGTGATCGGCCCATAGGCGTCGATGCGGCGGTCGCGCAGGAAGGGCCAGTTGCGGCGAATCTCTTCTTGCAGCTTTACGTCCACGGTGCCCACCAGGATCTCTTCTTGATCGTGCGAGGCCTGGGCCATAATGCGGCCAAAGGGATCGGCCAGGAACGAGCCGCCCCAGAACTCCAGCCCGCGCCCTTGACCTCGTTGCCGCGAACATTGCCTGTCTCATGGCCCACGCGGTTGACCGCGCCGACAAAGACTCCGTTGGCAATGGCATGCGCCCGCTGGATGGTGACCCAAGCCTCGTACTGCGCCGCGCCCCACTCTTCCTTTTCCGCCGGATGCCAGCCAATGGCGGTGGGGTAGAAGATTACATTCGCACCCTCCAGGGCGGTCAGCCGCGCTCCCTCCGGATACCACTGATCCCAGCACACCAGCGTTCCCACCGAGCCCTCTTCCAACTCAAAACTTTTAAAGCCAAGATCGCCGGGCGTGAAGTAGTACTTCTCGTAGTAGAGCGGATCGTCCGGGATGTGCATCTTGCGGTAGAGGCCGCGGATTTCGCCGTCGCTGCCGATCATCACCGCCGTGTTGTGGTAAAGCCCCGGAGCGCGCCGCTCAAATAGGGAAACTTCGATCGCAACCTTCAGCTCGCGGGCCAAGGCGCAGAATCGGGTCGTGCTCGGGCCCGGAATCGGCTCGGCCAGGTCGAAGAGCGAAGTATCCTCGCGCTGGCAGAAATACTGGGTCAAAAACAGCTCTGGCAGGCAGATGACCTGCGCCCCGCGCCGCGCCGCCTCGCGCACGTGTGCCACCGCGCGCTCCAGGTTGTCCTGCGGCTCCGGGGAACAGTACATCTGGATCAGGCCTACCTCAAATTTTCCGGTCGCCACTTGCTCCTCCAACTCAATCCGAGTCTCTGCTTAGAATATCAAAGCGAAACGCGCATCCAATGGTATGCTTTTCCCATTGGATGGATACCATTGAATGGACACCTATGACCACCCTGACCAAACGCGTCGATGACCGGACCCAGCTCTCGAATGAATCCATTCGCGAGGCCGAGGAGACTTTCAATCGCCACCTGAAACGAGTCGGGCTCAAGCACACCGGACAGCGCGACATCATTGTGCGCACTTTTCTGGAGACCCACGAGCATCTCTCCACCGAAGAGCTGCACCATCTGGTCCAGCGCAGCGATCCCGGCATCGGCTTCACCACGGTCTACCGCACCCTCAAACTGCTGGCCGAGTGCGGCCTCGCCAGCGAGGTGGAGTTCCACGACGGCGTGACCCGTTACGAGCGCCAGTACAACCGGCGCAGCCATCACCACATGGTCTGCACCGATTGCGGCAGCTTCGGTCGAGTTCTTTTCCCCGGAGATCGAAAAGATAGAAAAAGAGATTGGGCGCAAACACCACTACCTGACCACCCGCCACACCTTCCAGGTCTACGGCATCTGCGACGCGTGCCAGAAGAAGAAGCCAGTCCGGCGCTAATCACCCGGCTGGCTCGAATCGAACCCATCACTTCCGAGGATGCGGTGTCGAATTCTGCGATCGCCACTCTTCCATAGTTCGATCACTGATCTCACTGGTACACACCCGGCAGCGCGGTTGCGAGCAGCCCTGACAAACGAGCCCAGCCGGACGCGAAAGGGCCGAAGCGCGAGATGAAAATCGTAACGGGGATTAGGAAAACGGATGCGGAAAGCCGGGTAGTAGGCGTAAGGTCTTCCAGCCCTAATTTCGGCCGTGTCTCAATCCCGAGGCGTCGGGTACCGGCTCGGAGCATTGTGTGAACAGTCGGGCGAGGCGGGGGGCTTTATCTTAGTTCGAATGTGCTATTCATGGCGGTCAGGTGGCGATGCCCGTCTTCTTACTTAGTTTCGAGTAAGGCATGTATGGTAGAGGGCGAGAGATGCTAGCTATAGACAAAAGGTTGTCTAAGTAAATCACTTGAAATTGTGATTGATGTCACGGAGACGGTAATAACGTCTATGCGAAACTGAAAGCGCTGGTAATGTTGGCCTGAGCGAATACGCCCCTCCTCAGAATCTGCCGACAGTACCCCCTTGAAAAGACAGGGACCGTCGAAACAGACCAGAAGCTGGTGGGTTTCGCGTATTAAGATTCGTAAGTAAGATTGTGCTTACTCTACGCATCAGCGGCTGCTCTGTCAAGTACCTGGGGTTACGCAGAGCAAAATTATTCAAATGCCGCCTGAGTTGTAACGAAGCTGCAATCGACATTGTCTAGTATGAGCATCGAACGCGGGAATTTTTCTTAGATCAAGCAAAGCCGAGTAGAAGGAGACTTAGGATATGGCAACCGTAACACTTTCGGAAGAACTGGGACTCATCCAATCGAAACCCCTCCAAGACAAAGTTGCCCTCGTCACTGGCGGCGCGCGCGGTATCGGCCGGGCGATCGCGATTGAACTTGCCAGCCGGGGTGCATCCGTTGCCATCAACTACCGCTCCAGTTCTGCGGAGGCTGAAAAGCTGGCTGCCGAGGTTCAGGAGATGGGCGTCGAAAGCATCCTGATCCAGGGAGATGTTTCGTCCAAAGAAGATTCCAAGCGCGTGCTGGAAGCTGTCATGGACAGCTTCAAGCAGATCGACATTCTGGTGAACAACGCTGGAATCACGCATGACCGGACGGTTCGGAAGATGACCGTAAAGGACTGGACGGAGGTGCTGAACACGAACCTGAACGGCACGTTCTACGCCACCCGGGCCGCTCTGCCCTCTATGATTCGGAGAAAGTTCGGGCGCATCGTCAACATCGCCTCGTTTGTCGGCCAGGCCGGAGCCTTCGGCCAGGCAAATTATGCCGCCAGCAAGGGCGCAGTCATCTCATTTACCAAGACCCTCGCTTTGGAGATGGCACAGTTCAACATTACTGCCAATGTGGTTGCGCCGGGTTACACGGCCACGGACATGGTTGCCGGCATCCCGGTTCGTGTTCTGGAACAGATTGAGTCTCGAATCCCGCTCCGGCGGCTTGCGGAGCCGCAGGAAATAGCCAAGGCCGTAGCGTTCCTGGTTACCGATGGAAACTACATCACCGGCCATGAGCTGAACGTCAACGGTGGAATTTACATGTAGGTCGAAGCAGAGGCGAGCCGGGAGGTTGGCTGTCCAGGTGTTCCGGATGGCACCGCCGGTCTCAAGTAACGTTCTGTTCGTAATCTTTCATAAGTACGGGGAGTTTTTATATGTATACCGAGATAAGTCAAGTACCGGTTGAGTGCACCGATTCCTCGCTGTCGTTTGACCGGGTGATCGGCCTTCTTAATGATGCGTTGCGCTTGTTCGCTGAAGGAAATTCGGAGCAGGCATGCCGCTGCCTGGCCGAGGCAAATGGCGTACTGGATTCCTGCCTGCCTGACGAGGAGCCCGAAGCCGGGGTGATCCCAATTTCAGCCAGCAGCATACCCTCGCATTCCGTTGCGCTGGAAATCGAAGCGGAGAAGGTTCTTGCAACCGCTTAACCACTCTCAAAGGTAGAGGTACAGATGAGCCTTACCGCGTTTATCAGATCGAACACCGACTACTCCCGAGACCTGCTCCACGCCGCAGTCAGTGGCGCCCGCTCGGCTCAAGAGAATGCCTTTGACCGTCAGGCGATGGGTAAGTTGATGGCAAGGTCCACGGTTCACTCCTTCGGATGGGCGGTGATGGGAGCCATTGCCGGTGGTGCTGCCGGTGCGCGTATTCGGAGCAAGCAACAGCCAGAGTCCGGCGCCGTCTCAGGCGCGTTGATTGGCGCGGCATTCGGACTAAGCACAGGATTACTATGGAACACGCGGCCCTTGACCGGGGTGGCAGTGCGCGGAGCAAAGAAGCGGGTTGAAGCCGTCCGCGATGCGAACTGGCTGGCTCATAATCCGATCAATTTTGGTTAGCTCGCCTGCCAGGTGGGAAGTAACCTGCGACAGAGTTTCGCGCTGCGTAAGGAAACGAATCAGGTAGACAGACTCAGGGGGAAGCCAGGAGCCAATGAAAGAATTCGTGATTAATAGGCATGGTCGAATTGTCCTGCCGTTCAACTTTTTTCCGGAGATTGACTTTTCGGCCATTGAAACGCTCGAACAACTGAAGACTATTATTACCCGTGATTTCGGCGACAAAGCTCCGTCGGAGAAAGACATGGTGGAGCGGATCAATGCTGGGAAGTACAACTCCCGCTACGAGCTCTGCCGTGATCTGGCGCTGAACCTATACTGGGTGAATCGCTATGCGCTCACCATGTATGAAGAGCGTCCGACCCGTTGGTCCGACCTTCCCCGCCAACGTGAAGATATTTTCCTTCCCATTTGCAAGCCGTGGGATTCAGCTCGTTCGGCTGCGACCATTCAGGACGGTTACAGCCTTTTGCGCCGCCAATGGCAATTTGAAACAGAAGACGAAATCTTTGATTTGTTGCTGAACGGATTCCGCAGCAAGCCCAGCGCGGGTGGAGACCTGCGCCCCATCCTGCCGACGGTCGGTGAGATGCTCGCGTCGCACAAGGGGAAGACGTTCCGCCTGACTAAATACGACCCCGACTATCCGGGATACACCTATGACGACGTGATTCAGTACGCGCATGATATCCCCGAGCTGGAAGCACTGATGCGGCAGGCGATGATCCTGCACAACCAGTACCGGTGGGATCCATCGGCGTGCGCGGCGGTGGAGGCCAGTCAGCTAAAAGACGACGATTTTGTGATCGCCCTCTACCCGCGTAACAACGAAGTGCTTCAGTTTATCCGCCGCGCGAAGTCGAAGACCGAAGCCCATGCGACCCGTTTTGTGATGCCGGCGACTTTCGCCCTCTCTCCGGCGCAAGAGCCGTACAAACCGGTGGAGATAAAGAAACAGTTTAAAGTGATGCCGCGCCTGGAAGCACTCGCGGTGTACGAGGGTGAGGTCATCTGCAGCAATGCCGATCTGATCCGGAATCATGCGTTCAGCTGGTCGCGTATGACGGAGAGCGAGATTGCGGACAAGACCGGAATCGAGCAGCGTCGCTATACCGAATTGAAGCTTGAGCAGATGGCACTGCTGGCGGCGCGTGCGGCTCTGGAAAAATCCGGTCGCAAACCATCCGAAATCGGCGCCATTCTGTTCTGTAGCTGTACCACTACCAGACTGATTCCATCCACCGCGTGTTGGATCGGCGGGGAACTAGGGATTATGCAGGCCGCTGCCGCCAATGACATCGTGGCTGCCTGCGCCGGAATGTCTTACGGCTTTTCTGAAGCGGTGCGGATCCTTCAGGAGATCAAGCGGCCGGTCATGGTGGTATGTGCGGAGAAGTTCTCGGACAAGATCGGAACCGTACGCACTTCCCGCATGATTTTTGGCGACGGCGCGGCCGCCGTGATCCTCGCGCCTGCCCCAGAGGGAGTTGCGCCCGATATCGAGGTGATGCAAACCTATGCGGGCGGTCCGTGGTCCGAGGTGAACTCCATCATCTGGCCCAATCCAGAGTTCGATAACGCCATCACCGTCTTTGGACCCGAGGTCAAGTCGCTGGCACAGCGCTATCTGACCCAAATGATGGTGGACCTTGCAACCTTGAAGGGCGAGGACGGAAAAACCGCCCTGATCGATACCGTGGATCTTGTGGTACCGCACCAGGCGAACAAGACCATGGTGGAGAAGCTGGCCGAATTAGCCGGGATTCCGAAAGATCACCTCTACTTCAACATCGACCGCATCGGAAATACCTCGGCTGCCAGCATCCTCATTGCGATTCGTGACGCAGTCGTCGATAAACGGATTGATCGGCCGATGCGTATCTTTGCTCCCGGCTTTGGAGCGGGAGCGGTGGCTGGCTTCCTCGTGATGCGGGTAGATCCAGCGGTCGTCTGCTGCGCTGCCCAGCCAAACTTGGCGGCGGAAGATGGGGTTGAGACGGCGTCGCTGACTGGCCGCGTGGCGCTCGTGACCGGCGCAGGCCGTGGAATCGGGCGGGCGATTGCGCTCGAGATGGCGCGCCGCGGCGCATCCGTCGCCGTCAACTTCCGGGCTGATGCCGGAGCCGCTGAATGCGTTGCCGAGGAGATTCGGAAGCTAGGCGTCGGCTGCATGGTGATCCAGGGCGACGTTTCCAACAATGACGATGCGAAACGAGTCGTTGGCACCGTCCTTGAGAAGTGGCAGCGCATTGATGTCCTTGTCAATAACGCCGGAATCACCAAAGATAGATCGCTGCAGAAGATGTCGGACGAAGATTGGGAGCAGGTGATCGCGGTCAATCTGAACGGCACCTTTAACACCACCAGCGCCGCACTGCCGGCAATGATCAACCAGCGCTTCGGCCGTATTATCAACATCGGCTCCGTCGTAAGCCAGGCCGGGGCCTTCGGCCAGTCGAACTACTCCGCCAGCAAGGGCGGCATCACGGCCTTCACCAAGACCGTCGCACTGGAATCGGCAAAGTACAACATTACCGCCAACACCATTGCTCCCGGATACACGGCGACTGAGATGGCGCAGGAAATTCCGGAAAAGATCGCCACCCAGATCATGGCTAAGATTCCGCTCGGACGTTTTGCTACCACCAAAGAGGTGGCAAAAGCTGCTGGATTCCTGGCTGCGGACGCGGATTACATTACCGGACAAGAGTTGAACGTAAATGGCGGATGCCATATGTAAGATACTGTCATTGAAGAAATGGGAGGCCATCGCGGCTGCCCATTTTTTTGTTTTACCGAAGAAGTGCCGACAGCTTGGAGAAGAACGTCGGCTACCCACAGAGGAAAGCGGGCGGGCCCTCCCCTGTGCCGATCGCCAGGCTGCCGATTCTGCTAGATCTTCCAGCCGCCCGCGGTTTCCAGGCACCAACTGCGTGCCGGCAGGCTGGACTGCGGGGCGCTGTCTGCCGGATGCACCTTGAGTGTCTGAATGTGGAATGGAATCGATTTACGAATGTAAATCTCAGCCAGCAGCGCGCTTACCTCATCCAGATTCTGTTGTGCCAGCGCGACCACCGAGGGCCCGGCACCGCTGAGGCAGACCCCGAGCAGGCTGGGATGGCGCAGTTCGAGAGCTTCCTTGAGACCGGGAACGATCGCGGCGCGGTAGGGCTGATGCAGGCGGTCTTCGAGCGCCTCGCGCAGCAGGGCGAAGTTCGACGGAGCGCAACGCCTCCAGCAGAAAGGCGACGCGCTGCACGTTGAAGATGGCGTCGGCGCGCGAAATCGATCTCCGGCAGCACGGCGCGCGAGGCTTTGGTTGCCAGGTGTTGCTCCGGCGTCACCACCACGATGGCCAGCGACTCCGGCCAGGTGGCGCGCAGCACGCGCAATTCGCCCGGAATCTGCGCAGCTCACGGTAAGTCCGCCGAGCAGTGCTGCCGCGATGTTGTCCGGATGACCCTCCAACTCGCAGGCCGCGGTCAGCAGCTCCTGTTCATCCAGCGGGGCCGGCAACGGCCTCAAACAGGCGCAGGCCGGCCACGGTGGCGGCAGCGCTGCTGCCCAGTCCGCCCTTCATCGGAATGTCGCTCTCCACCTTCACGTCGAGCGAGGGAATCGGAAAGTTGTGGCGCTCGGCGATGAAGCGAAACGCGCGCTCGATGTAGTTTTCGCCGTCCAGGCGTTGATTGACGAATTCGAAGCGCAACTCGCCCTTGCCCGGCGTCAGGCGCACGCGCAGCGTCAGGTAGAGCTGAACCGCTACCGCCAGCGTGTCAAAGCCCGGTCCGAGATTGGCAATCGAGCCCGGCACGCGTATGACTATCTCATCTTCATTAGTGCGCATGGGCTTCCTCTCGCTGATGAGCGCGGATGATGAAGTTGGTATCTTTCAGGGCGTGGCCGGTGAGGATGGCGACGACGCTCGCACTCCTCGGGAATCTGATTGCTTGCGCGCAGCTTGCGCAGTCCCGCCAGAGTTGCGGCCGATGCGGGTTCGCAGCCGATGCCGTCGCGTCCGATCACGGCCTTGGCCTCGGCGATCTCCTCGTCGGTCACGTCGAGCACCTGGCCTCCGGTGTTCCGCACGCCGCGCAGCGACTTCTTCCACGAGCGCGGATTGCCGATGCGGATGGCCGTCGCAATCGTCTCCGGCTCGGCTCACCGGCGAGAGCTCTTCCGCGCCGTCGCGCCAGAGTTGGGCGAAGGGATTGGCTCCGGCGGCCTGCACCACGATCATGCGCGGCGCCTTGTCGATGAATCCGAAGCGCAGCAGTTCGTCAAAGGCCTTGCCGAACGCGGCCGAGTTGCCCAGATTGCCGCCCGGAACCACCAGGTAGTCCGGCGCCTTCCAGTCGAGCTGGTCGAGCAGCTCGAACATCGTCGTCTTCTGGCCCTCGATGCGGAACGGATTGATCGAGTTGAGGAAGTAGATTCCCTCGCTGGTCTTTTCCAGCAGCGTGTTGAGCGCGTCGTCGAAGCTGCCTTCGATCTCGACCACTTCGGCGCCGAAGTCCAGCGCCTGCGCCAGCTTGTTCAGCGAGACTTGCCCGGCGGGCAGATAGACGCGGCCGATCAGTCCGGCGCGCGCGGCATAGGCGGCCAGCGATGCCGCCGTGTTTCCCGTGGAGGCGCAGGCCACAACCTTGCGCGCCGGTATGCACGGCCTCGGTCATGCCCACGGTCATCCCCAGGTCCTTGAAGCAGCCCGTGGGATTCCATCCCAGATGCTTGAATTGCAGATCGCGAGACCCGGCGCAAGGCGGCGGTTTTGTGTCCGCGCACCAGCGGCGTGTTGCCCTCGCCGAGGGTCACGATTTCGCTGGCCGGATAGGCGGGAAGAAATTCGCGATAGCGCCAGACGCCGCTGATATCGCGGGGATCGCGCGATCTGCGGCGCTCGCTCCAGAGTTCTTTCAGCGCGGAGGCGTCGACCGGCGAGCCGTCCACATCGACTTCGAGCAGTCCTCCGCAGGTGGGACAGGCGAGCGCGGGCGCGTGCAGGTCGAGCTTGGCTGCACAATCGGGATCAAAACAGCGGAGTTGCATCAGAGCTCCTTCGTGAGAATCGGCATGGTCAGTGGAGCGTGAACCAGAAAATCGAGGTTGCGAATATCGCGCATCGCCGCCTCCAGTTGTTCGGCCGGACACGGCTCCAGCGTGACCACAAAGGGCAGCGCGTCCTTGTCAAAGCCGGGCTTCTGCAGCAGCGCGTCAATGTTGATGCCGTGCGCCGCCAGCGCGTTGGCAATGGCCGCCACAATGCCGGGACGGTCGCGCACGGTGAAGCGGAGGTAGTGCTTGGAGGCAAAGTTTCCGCTGACCGGCAGCGCGATCGGCCATCGAACGCGGACGCGCGCGTTCTGCCGGAGCGTCCGCGCGCGATGGCGAGCAGGTCGCTGACCACGGCGACGGCCGTCGAGTGTCCGCCCGCGCCGTGTCCGCTGAATGCGGTCTGGCCGCCGTACTTGCCGCTGGAGAGCACGAGGTTGAGGCTGCCGGTGATGTGCGCCATGGGCGACTCGATGGGCACCAGCGCGGGCTGCACCGAGGCGTAGATCTGTCCGTCGCGGCGCTCGGCGCGTGAGATCTGGCGGATGGTGCAGCCGAGCTCGTGGGCGTAGGTGAAGTCCACGGCGCCGACGCTGCGGATCGAGGTGCAGGGAATCTGCTCGGGCTGCACGATGGCCTTGCAGGCCGATGCGGGTGAGGATGACCAGCTTGGCGCGGGCGTCGTAGCCATCCACATCGTCGGTGGGATCGGCTTCGGCAAAGCCGGCGCGCTTGCGCTCCGGCGAGCGCCTCCGCAAAGGAGACGCCTTCGCTGCTCCAGCTTGGTGAGAATGTAGTTGCAGGTTCCGTTGAGGATGCCGCAGACCTTGTAGAGGCGATCGCCGGCGAGTCCTTCCTGCAGCGCATCGATGACCGGAACGCCGCCGGCGACCGAGGCTCCAAAGGAGAGTGCGCCGCCGTGCTGGCGGGCCAGCGCGGAGAGCTGCGGACCGTGCTGCGCGATCAGCTTCTTGTTGGCCGTCACCACGGATTTTCCCGAGGCCAGCGCGCGCGAGACCCAGTCGTGCGCCGGATCGATGCCGCCGACCAGCTCCACAATGATGTCGGCATCGGAGGCGAGCACCTGCTCGACGTCGCTGGACCAGAGCACGTCGTCGGCAACCCAGTCCACGCGCTTGCGCTCCACGTTGCGATTGAAGACGTGGGTCAGCCGCAGAGGCGAGTGTGCGGGCTGATCGCAGAGGATGCGAGCAACCGCGCTGCCTACGGTGCCGAATCCGAGGATGGCAACCTTCAGCGCGGGAGCCTGCGCCGCGGAAGCCTGATCGAATGCAGTGGTAGTAGCCAATCTGTTTCTCCAATCTGTGTGAGGCCAGAACCATTATGCTTGCGCCGTCTTCGCAGCGCTGCCAGGGACGGCGTGCGAGGGCGCGGCGAAGGCTGCTCGAAAAGGTGACGATGCAACTGCTGCACCGACTTTACCGCATCCTTTTCATCCACCACAAAGCTGACGCTGATTTCAGACGATCCCTGGGCGATCATGCGAATGTTGATGCCGGCGGCGGCCAGCACGCCGAAGACCTCGGAGGCGATGCCGACGCGTCCGCGAATGTCCTCGCCGACCAGGCAGATGATGGCCATGCTCGGGCTGGAAATCGACTTCGCCCAGCGCCTGCAACTCAGAGGTCAGCTTGACCAGCTCGCGGCTTCCTTCCACGGCTACCGATGCGCGTGGCTCCGGAGATGGCGACAATCTCGCTCTGCAGATGATGCCAGCGCAGCAGGCTGAACAGATCGTCCAGAAAGCGCAGCGAACCGACATGGCGTGGCGCGCGCACGTTGAAGACCGAGATGTTGCGCTTGAGCGGCGATGGCGCGGAACGCCGACGGCCCTGCGCGGCGATGGCGCGGATGATGGTGCCCGCCTCGGTGGGCTTGTGCGAGTTCAGCACGGCCACGGGAATGTCATGCTCGACGGCGGGCAGCAGGGTTGCCGGGTGCAGCACCTTGGCGCCGAAGCAGGCCAGCTCGGTGGCCTCGTGGAAGCTGATCTCCTCGATGCGCTGCGCCTTGGGGCAGATGCGCGGATCGGTGGTCAGAATGCCGCTGACGTCGGTCCAGATCTCGATGCGCTCCGCCGAGAGCGCCGCGCCGATGATGGCGGCGGAGTAGTCCGAGCCGCCACGGCCCAGGGTCGTGACCTCGCCGGACTCGCTCGACGCGATGAAGCCGCCCAGCACGGGAACCAGGTTCTGCTCCAGCAGCGCGGGAATGACTTCAAGGAGTTTGGTGCGGGTCGGAGACGGCCAGAGGCGTTGCGGCAGGATGATGGGCGTCGGTGACGATCAGCTTGCGGGCGTCGGCGTGGACCGAGGGAACACCGAGCGCGGCGAAGGCCGCGGCCACCAGAACGCTGGAGAGCACTTCGCCGAAGGTGAGCATCTGCGAGTGCTGTGCCGGGTGAGACCGATTTCTGCTCGGCGATCTGCCGGACCAGCGTCCGCCGCTTCGCCAAGGCGCGCGTCGAGCTCTACGCTAAATGCGGCGACCGCGGCCGGATTCAGCATCTCGCTGGCCGCCAGGACGTGGCTGGCGCGAATCGCCTCCAGCACTGCCATCGCCGCAACCAGTTCGCCGTGCGACGCCAGTTTCGGCCAGCCTGCACCAGCTTATCGGTCACGCCGCCCATGGCGCTGACCACGACCAGCGGCTGCTCCGCCAGGCGCGAGGCCACAATTGAGGCGACCCGGCGAATGGCCGTAGCATCCTGTACCGAGCTGCCGCCAAATTTCATTACAATCATTACCGGCTCCTTAATACTCAGAGTTCCGCGCAAAACAAAAGAACCCATCGTCTGCCGGACGATGGGTTCTCGAAGGGTGCGAATCAGTTTGCTTTAGCTGATCTCTTCGCGGAACTCACATGCGCCCGGAAACAGGCTCGTGATTGTGCCTGTCTTTGTGTGTCCGGGATCTGTTGGTAATTCGCATGCAAGTGCCTTTAACGATAACGGAAGCGCACCCGTGTGTCAAGCGCCCAATGTGGACCGCGCTGTCGAATCCTGTCACTTGGCGGCGGCAATCGAGCTTACGGTCAGGGTGCTGCCATTCAACTGTCCGCGGACGGTCGCTTTCTCGCCGGCCAGTGCATCTACCTCGGAGGTTTTGCCGCTGAGGAGATAGAGCTTATCGTTGACCAGCACGGCGAAATGGGCGCCGTGCTTGACGCAGGTTCGGGTGCAGACGGCATCGGATTTTCCGGGCATCATATGCTTGGTGCCGCACATGTCGTCGGTAATCACGCCCGTCAAGGTTGTGGTGGCGGCCATCGCTGGCATGGCGCAGAGGGCAGTCAGAAGCATCAAACATGCAAGCATCTTCTTCATTGGCTGTTCTTTCATTGGCGTTTCTCCTTGTTAAAGCTCATCGTTAAAAGTCCATCGCTAAACATCCATCGTCGTGTGTGTTAGATCAAGGTTATCTGCGGAAAGTGCAGCCGCGCCGATTGCGGGTTTTACCTCCCAGTTCCACTTCCAGATGGCGAACAAGGGCGGATACACCACCAGTTCCATCAGGAAGGATGTAATGATTCCGCCCACCAGCGGCACCGCAATGCGCTTCATTACGTCCGCACCCGCGCCGTTTGACCACAGGATCGGCAGCAATCCGAAGATCATGCACGCCACGGTCATGACCTTCGGCCTCAACCGCTTCACCGCGCCGTGCTCAATTGCGTCGCGCAATTGCAGCCAGGAAGACAACTCACCGCGTGCGGCAGCTTCGGCGCAGGACAAGATCCAGATAGAGCAGCATGAACACCGCCGTCTCCGCATCCACGCCCAGCAGCGCAATCAGCCCCACCCATACGGCAACGCTCATGTTGTAGCCCATCCAGTGCAGCAGCCAGATCGCCCCAATGCCGGAGAAGGGAACCGCCAGCAGAATGATCGCGGTCTTGGCCATCGAACCGGTGTTGGCATAGAGCAGCAGGAACACCGCGAAGATGGTTACCGGCAGCACCATTTTCAGCCGCTCGCGTACCCGCTGAATCGATTCATATTGTCCGCTCCACACCAACTGATACCCGGTCGGCACGTTCACCTTGCTCTCAACCGCGCGCTGCGCGTCGGCCACGTAGCTGCCCAGGTCGCGCCCCGCTACATCGACAAACACGTAGCCGCTGAGCCTCCCGTTCTCGTCGCGAATCATCCCCGGTCCGGAGCGCATGGAGAGCGAAGCCAACTCGCCCAGTGGCACCTGCGCCCCGCCCGGAATCTGCACCAGCACCCGCTCCAGCGATTGCAGATCGCTGCGGTATCCGCGCTCATAACGCACGCTTACCGCATAGCGTTCGCGTCCCTCAACCGTCGTGGTTGCGGTCTGTCCTCCGACGGCGGTCATCAGCACGGATTCGGCATCGTCCACCGTAAGGCCGTAGCGCGCCAGCGCGTCGCGCTTCAAAGTGAAGTCGAGAAAATATCCGCCGGTGGTGCGCTCGGCGTACACGCTGGCCGTTCCCGGAATGCTGTCGCAGCGCCTGCTCCACCTCCTGGCCGATGCGCTCAATCTCTTCCAGGTTCGAGCCGAGCACCTTGATCCCCGAGCGGCGTGCGTATGCCCGTGGTGAGCATGTCGATGCGTCCCTTGATCGGCATGGTCCACGCATTGGTCACCCCCGGCATGGTGAGCGCTTCGTTCAGTCCGCCCATTCCGTAGATCAGCTCGCTGGTCGCCTGCCGGTCCGGCCAGATGTGGCCCAGCGCCGCGTGGGTCCAATGCGGCAGCCGACGTGTGTACCAGCGCTCGCGCTCGGGCCATTGCTCGCGCGGCTTCAGCACCACCACGGTTTCCATCATCGAGAACGGCGCCGGGTCGGTCGCGCTCTCCACCCGTCCCGCCTTGCCAAAGACCGATTGCACCTGCGGAAAGCTGCGTAGAATGCGGTCCTGCTCGCGCAGCAGCACACTCGCCTCGCCCACCGAAATTCCCGGCGTCGTGGTCGGCATGTAGAGCAGCGTCCCCTCGTCCAGCGGCGGCATGAACTCCGAGCCAAGCTTGTTGTAAACCGGAATGGTCACCGCCATCAGCAGCAGCGCCACCGTAATCGGCATCCATTTGTGTTCCAGCGAAAACTCCACCACCGGCTGATAGATCTTCATCAGCGGCTTGCTGATCGGATGCTCTTCTTCGTTGCGAATCTTTCCCACCAGCAGCGCGCTTGCCGCACCCGCCAGCCATCTTGGGACGGAAGTTGAAATCCTTCACGCGGGTCAGCAGCAGGCGCATCGCCGGGTCCAGCGTGATGGCCAGCAGCGCCGCAATCACCATCGCCAGCGTCTTGGTCAGCGCCAGCGGCTTGAACAGCCGGCCCTCCTGCGCCTCCAGGGCAAACACCGGCATAAACGAGACGGCGATCACCAGCAGCGCGAAGAAGCTTGGGCCGCCCACTTCCTTCACCGCGTCGATCACCACCCGCCGGTAGTCTTCCTTGCGTCCCGTCGGCCTCCCAGTGCTCCAGCTTCTTGTGCGTCTGCTCCACCACCACAATCGCGGCGTCCACCATGGCGCCAATCGCGACCGCAATTCCGCCCAGCGACATGATGTTGGCGGTCATTCCCGAGAGCTGCAGCGGGATGAACGCAATCAGAATCGTGACCGGAATCGTGATAATCGGAATCGCCGCGCTCGGAAAGTGCCAGAGAAAAATCAGGATCACCAGGCTGACGATGATCAACTCTTCGATCAGCGTGTGGCGCAGGTTGTCCACCGCGCGATCGATCAGCTCCGAGCGGTCGTAGACCGGCACAACCCGCAGCCCCTTGGGCAGCGAGGGCTGCACCAGCGCAAGCTGCGCCTTCACGCGCTCGATCACTTTCTCCGCGTTTTCGCCCACCCGCATGATGACCACGCCGCCGACGGCTTCGCCGCGCCCGTCCAGGTCGGTGACGCCGCGCCGCAGCGCCGGTCCGTAGGTGAGCGTAGCCACGTCGCGCACACGCACCGGCGTGCCGCTCTGCGCGTTGCTCAGCAGCACGATGTTGCCAATGTCGTCGAGCGAGCGCAGATAGCCGCGTCCGCGCACCATGTACTCGCGCCCGCTGAACTCCACCAGCCGCCCGCCCACATCGTTGTTCGATTTGCTGATGGCATCGGCCACGGCATTGACCGGCAGCTTGTAAGCCTGCAGGCGAATCGGGTCGAGGTTTACCTGGTACTCGCGCACAAAGCCGCCCACCGGCGCAACCTCGGCCACTCCCGGCAGCGACTGCAGCGCATAGCGCAGATACCAGTCCTGGTAGCTGCGCATCTGCTCCAGGCTGTACTGTCCGCTGTCGTCCACCAGCGCGTACTGATACACCCAGCCCACCGCCGTCGCGTCCTTCGCCAGCTCGACGCTGGCGTCCTTGGGCAGGCGGCGCGGTGATCGCATTCAGGTACTCGAGCGTGCGCGAGCGCGCCCAGTAAATATCCGTGCCTTCGTCGAAGATGATGTAAATGTAGGAGTATCCGAAATCGGAGAAGCCGCGAATGTCCTTCACCTTCGGCATTCCCAGCAGCGCCGAGGTGATCGGATAAGTGAGCTGGTCTTCGATGATGTCAGGGCTGCGATCCCACTTCGCATACACGATCACCTGCGTATCGCTCAGGTCGGGAATCGCATCCAGCTTGGTGTTGCGCATGGCGCGATATCCGAAGATGGCGGCCATGGCCACCAGGATCAGCACCAGCGCCCGGTGACGCGCGCTGAATTCGATGATGGCGCCGATCATTTCATGCCTCCCATATCCATCGGGGCATTCAGCCGCGTATCGGAGTCGAGCAGAAAGTTTCCGCTCTCCACAACCGTCTCGCCTTTTTTGACTCCCGAGGTCAGGATGGTCTTTCCATCGACGGTTGCGCCCATCGTCACCATGCGCGGCTCAAAGGTCGCGTCATCGCGTGCCAGGAAGACCGTCTGCATGGTGCCGCTGTTCAGAACCGCTTCGGCGGGAACCACCAGGTGGCGTCCGTAGTCGATGCCGCAACTCCACATCGGCCAGCATGTTCGGCTTCAACACCAATCCCGGATTCGCAACCTCGATGCGGATCTTCGCCGTGTGCGTCAGCGGATCGAGCACCGGATAGCTGTATCCAACGCGTCCGGTGATGGCCTTGCCCGGCGCATACGGGAAATGAATCACGGCCTGCTGGCCCACCTTCACATACGGCAAGTCGGCTTCGAACACATCGGCCGTCACCCACACGCGCGAGAGGTCGGCAATCGTGTACAGCTCCGTATCTCCCGCGGCCGATGTGTGCGGAAACGCCTTGCGGTCCGTGATGAAGCCGCAGACGGGCGAGTACACGGTGATCGTCTTGCTCACCTCTCCGGTGCGGTCCAGACTCGGCAATCTGCTGATCCGTCAGATCCCACAGCTTCAGCCGTTCGCGCGCCGACTCCAGCAGCGACTGCGAACTCTTCGCTACTTCGTCATACTGCGATTTGCCAAGCTGCTGCTGTCCGCGCCGCGCAATCAGGTACTCCTGCTGCGTGGCCACCAGGTCCGGGCTGTACACGGTAAACAGCGCCTGCCCTTTGTGTACGAGCTGTCCGACAAAGTTGGCATAGACCTCTTCGCACCCAGCCCGCGGTCTTCACGTGGACGTGGGCGATGCGCGTCTCGTCGGCGGTGACCACGCCGGAGGTGCGCAGCGTGCGGCTCACGCTCTGCTCCTCCACCGTGGTCAGCCGCACGCCCAGCGCGCGCTGCTGGCTCTTCGGCATGTGGATCAGTCCGGCCTCCGCGCTGGCCTGCTCTGCCGGAGTCTTCGATTCGTACATCGGCACCAGCGCCATGCCGCAGTCCGGAGCGATGCCCGGCTTTGTCAGAGTGATACGCCGGATGCATCGGGTCATACCAGTAGAGAATGCGCTTCTGCGGCGCGGGCGTTTCCTTGGTTGCGACTGCGCCGGCGTGTGCAACTGCCGGCGCTGGACAACAGCCGCAAACCGGTGCGTTTGCCGAAGAGCAGGAACGCAATCAGAGCGACGGCAACTACCACGGCGCTCCAGCGAGTAATCGGTGCGAATGCGATTTGTCATCAGTGTGCCTCCGCTGCGCCCGGCGCATCGAGGTCGCCGGGCAGCTTATCGCCGGTCAGCCCATCGCCGGTGAGTCCATGGATACGGGCGATGGCGATTTCGTAATCGGCGCGCTGCCGGTGATAGTCGAGTTCGTAGGAGTAGATTGCGGTGTAGCTGGTCAGCACCGTAAGGAAGTCCACATTGCCCACCGTGTAGGAGGCCTGAGCCGAGTCTCGCGCCAGCTCTGCCTGCGGCAGAATTGCCTGATCGTACAGATCGACCATCTGTTTCGCCGTCTGCGCCGCGGAGTAGGACTGCTGCAGCTCATAGCTCAACTCCAGCCGCCGCTGCTGTTGCTCCCTGCTTTGCCGCGCGCACCCGCAACTCGCCCTCGGCAACCTCCTGCCGCAGCCGCTCGCGATGAAAGCCTGGAAGGTTCACCGTGAACTGCATTCCGTACATGTCCGGCAATCCGGTGCGCTGCTCGATACATGTAGCCGACGCTGAGGTCGGGCGTGCCGTCCTTGCGGCTCAGGGCCAGCGCCGCACGCTCGCGCTCACCCATGCGAGCCTCGCGTGCCAGCATCAAGTCGTTGGCCTCGGCCACGGGCGCAAGCGCTTCCATCGCAGGCAGCGGGCTGGCGGCGGGTTCAGCCGCGGCGGCCAGAGGAGCCCCTGCCGGGCGTCCCATCAGGGTGTTGAGCCGCGCCGCCGCCGTCAGCCTCTGTTGCTGCAAGTGCCGCCGTGCGTTGCAGCAGCATGGAAATCTCCAGCCGCGCCCGCAGCACGTCCTGCTGCATCGCCTTTCCCACCCGGTAGCGAGCCTCGGTAATTTCGGCGAGTTGTTCCAGCCGCTGCTGATTGCGCGCCGTGATCTCGCAGCGCCACGCCGTAGTAGGCAGTAGTCGAAGAAAGCCGCGCGCGCTGCGGTTACCAGATCTCTCCGCGCAGCGCTTTCGGAAACCTCTTCGACCGCAACGTCCTTGCGCGCCACCTCGCGCTGCAACCCTCGCTTGCCGCCGAGCGGCACCATCTGCATCACGGAGAGCCCGCGATAGCTGGAGGGATCGTTGTCCTGCACCTCGAACGGCACCGGATTGCCCATCCAGGAAATCGTCAGCGTGGGATCGGGCAGGACGCCCACCTGCGAGACATGCGCGCGCTGCGCCGCCACCAGCGTTGCGGCGCGCCCCAGCGCGGGATTCGCCGCCAGCACCTCGCGCTCAACATCTTCCAGGCGAAGCTCACCTGGCGGCGGGGTTGCTCCCGATGCCACTCCAACAGAGCCTTGCTGGGCCAGCGCCATCGGCGCCAGCACAAGCAATAAACATAATTTTCGGAACATGATTCATCTCGTTTCCTTGCAATGGCCAATCCACACGCGCGGGCCAATGTTGCCCAGGCGCAAGTCAGCAGCAGGGAAGAGATTTCAGATACGAAGGGTGCAGAGGAGTAACAAAGGAGACAACAAATGCGGAGATACATCCAACTTCTCGACGCGAAGCGCCGTAACCGCCGGCGGCATCGCAACCGGAGCCGCCGCAGGTATCAACCCAACCTGCACCGGAGCTACAATCTGCGCGGATGACTCGCCCAACGTCGGCATTGGAGCCTTGCGCTCGCAGCAGGGAGACGCGGGAGCAGCATGGCCCAGCCCAGCGCTAGAGCCAATGCCATGGCTCTTCATCGCGCCTTGTGTCATGGGACAACCGGCCATGCAACAACTCTTGGCCGCCTGAGCCACAGGGACGCAAACCGCCAGCCCCAGCACGGGTGCCAGAATCACCGTGACCAGTAACCAGCAGGCGATGAGTCCGCGCGACTTCATACTTTCCTTATACACCCAATTTCAGCAGCGGTGAATAGCATTTGACACAAGTCCCTGCGACCACGCAAAAAGCCCCACGCTTTCGCGCGGGGCTCTACTACGTTCTGCGTTGGCAGAAGTTTAGTACATGCCGCCCATACCGCCGCCGCCGTCGTGCATGCGGAGCTTCCGACTTCGGTTCCGGAATCTCGGCAACCAGGGCTTCGGTGGTTAGCATCAGGGCCGCAATCGAGCCTGCGTTCTGCAGGGCGGTGCGGGTCACCTTGGTGGGGTCGATGACGCCGGCCTTCACCAGGTCGACAAACTCGCCGGTCTGGGCGTTGTAGCCGAAGGACAGTGTCCTTGTTGTCGCGGATCTTGCCGATGACGACCGCACCTTCTTCGCCGGCGTTGGCGACGATCTGGCGCAGCGGCTCTTCCAGGGCGCGCTTCACGATGTTGGCGCCGATCTGCTCGTCACCGTGCAGCTTCAGGGCTTCGACCGCCGGAATGCAGCGGATCAGGGCAACACCGCCGCCCGGGACGATGCCTTCTTCGACCGCAGCGCGGGTGGCGTGCATGGCGTCTTCCACGCGAGCCTTCTTTTCCTTCATTTCGGTCTCGGTGGCTGCGCCGACCTTGATCACCGCAACGCCGCCGACGAGCTTGGCCAGGCGTTCCTGGAGCTTCTCGCGGTCGTAGTCGCTGGTGGTCTTTTCGATCTGGGCGCGGATTTCCTTCACGCGGCCGGAGATGTCCTCCGACTTGCCGTTGCCTTCGACGATGGTGGTGTTGTCCTTGTCGATGGTGACCTTCTTGGCCTTGCCAAGATCGGCCAGCGTGATGTTTTCCAGCTTCAGGCCGAGGTCTTCGGTGATGGCCTTGCCGCCGGTCAGGATCGCGATGTCCTGCAGCATGGCCTTGCGGCGGTCGCCAAAGCCGGGAGCCTTGACGGCGGCAACGTTCAGGGTGCCGCGCAGCTTGTTGACCACCAGGGTGGCCAGCGCTTCGCCGTCGATGTCCTCGGCGATGATCACCAGCGGACGGCCGCTCTTGGCAACCTGCTCCAGCAGCGGCAGAAGGTCCTTCATGCTGCTGATCTTCTTTTCGTGGATCAGGATGACGGCGTTTTCCAGAACCGCTTCCATGCGCTCGGCATCGGTGACAAAGTAAGGCGACAGGTAGCCGCGGTCAAACTGCATGCCCTCGACCACTTCCAGCTGCGTCTCCATGGTCTTGGCTTCTTCGACGGTGATGACGCCGTCCTTGCCGACCTTCTTCATCGCTTCGGCGATGATGTGGCCGATGGTCTCGTCGTTGTTGGCCGAGATGGTGCCCACCTGGGCGATCAGCTCTTCGCGGTCCACCGGCTTGCTCAGCTTGTCGAGCGCGCCCGGCCGAATGGTTGCCTTCCTTGTCCATCGTGCCGTTGACGGCGGCGATGGCCTTTTCGATGCCGCGCTTGAGCGCCATCGGGTTGGCGCCGGCGGCCACGGTCTTGACGCCCTCGCGGAAGATGGCCTGGGCCAGAACGGTCGCGGTGGTGGTGCCGTCGCCGGCGATGTCGCTGGTCTTGCTGGCGACTTCCTTCACCATCTGCGCGCCCATGTTCTCCAGCGTGTCCTTCAGCTCGATTTCCTTGGCGACGGTGACGCCGTCCTTGGTGATGAGCGGCGAACCGAACTTCTTTTCGATGACGACGTTGCGGCCCTTGGGACCGAGGGTCACCTTGACTGCGTCGGCCAATGATGTTTACGCCGCGGAGAATTGCCTGACGGGATTCCTCACCGTGAACAATCTGTTTTGCCATTGTTAATAGCTCCTTCGAAATTCTTTGAACTGCTCCACCGGGCCGCGGAGCGCCGCGGGTGGATGGAAACTCAAATGGCGGCCAAAATGGGCCGCCGTGGATTACTTCTCGAGAATGCCGAGGACTTCTTCCTCGCGCATGATCAGATAGCTCTTCGCCGTCGATCTTGATCTCGGTGCCGGCATACTTGCCGAACAGGATGCGGTCGCCAGCCTTGACGGCCAGGGGAAATACCTTGCCTTCATCGTTGGACTTGCCCTTGCCGACGGCGATGACTTCGCCTTCCTGCGGCTTGTCTTTCGCGGTGTCGGGGATGATGATGCCGCCACGAGACGTCTCCGCCTCGGCGATGCGGCTCACGACAATACGGTCGTGCAACGGGGTCAGCTTTGTTGTGATGCAGTCTTTGTTGCCATTCTTGGAACTCCTTTCGGGATTGAGAGGAACGTTGCGGCGGTTGCCGCATCTCAAACGTTGACGGAAGCTACATCCGTGGAGGATGTTGTTAGCACTCCCGCCATACGAGTGCTAATTTATCCCGTCCGCTCGGCAGGATGTCAAGCTCCATGAGCGTAATTCACTCAGATTTCATATCTCCAGAGCTGAAACATTCCATCTGCTTCCGCTTCAGGCGCCGAGTCCCTGTTTCCAGCCACCGCCAGCTTCCGCATACAATGAATCCATTCCGGAGAGTCGTCGGCGAACGTAAGACATTCTCCGCATTGAGGAAGAGCGTGAGGAAAAGATTCGATGTTGCGATTTGCCGTCCTCATTCGCCTGCTGCTCATCGTGCCGCTTGTGCCTGTCGGCGGGAGAAAAAGAAGAAGCCGCCGGAGCAGATCTCGCAGCCTCAGCTTTGTCGTGCTCAGGGACTCCGACGGCAAGCCGATCAAGAACGCCAGCGTGGTGATTCACTCTCTCAGCAAGGATGGCAGCAAGGAGAGCGAGGGCTTCCAACTCAAGACCGACACCGAAGGCAGAGCCTTCATCGACGGATATCCCTTACGGCAATCTGCGCGTGCAGGCGGTTGCGCACAGCCTGCAAACCTACGGCGATGATATTGAAGTGAACCAACCGAAGCAGGAGATCGTGATTCGCCTCAAGCCTCCCGCTGGGCAGGTATCCGTAGACAAGTAAGAGATGAATGCTTGACACCGCCAGCGTCAGCGACCCGGAGGGCAGTACGGCTTAGTGAAGAAGTGTGGAGAGGATCACGGCGCGGGCTTCATGGCGGTCCGCTGTGCTCGAGGGCGCAAACGTAGAGGCCGCAGCAAGAAAAAGTATGGAGACGCACATCAGCAGGAAGCCAACTGCGGCAGGAACAAAGCGGACTGGCACGGCCTGGCGAAGCATGACTCTTATTGAAACAAGAACTCCGCCCTGTGTCGTGTTACGAAAGGTGAAGTTTTGTTGACTGGTATGAGCCTCTACAGCGGCCAGTTTCCGTGGCGCTCCATGTACTGGCGGAGTAGATCGAGCGGCTCCGCGCTGCCGCCCTTGCCGCGGAGGGTCAATGCTTCCACCACGCAGGGGCCTCGCAAGTGGCGCGCGTTGTGCAGCGCTTCGGTGGCCACCCGGTAGGCCGCAATGGCGTCGTTGGCGTCCAGGCTGAAGACCGGGATGCCGAACTCAGTGTAAAGTGCTCGCAACTCCGGCTCCTGGCTGCCTCGCCGGGGCAAGCGATTCGCCACCAGATACAGGATGGGAAGTTTGTGGCGTGCCGCAAAGCCGAAGGCACTGGCGTAATCCTTCCGGGCTTCCGGTTGTGCATCGAGCTGTCCGGCGCAAACCAGTGCGGTTGCTTTTGCGTCGCCCAGCAGCGCTGCGACCGCCGCAACCGTGGCCGCCGTTAGTTTTCCGCCATGGACCTTTGCAAGTTGGCTGCCAACAATCCTGCTACCTTTGCGCACCGCTCGCGCGCCGTACGCCGCAGAGGCCAGAATCACCGGATCATTCCCGCCCAGTGCCAGGCAGATGGCGATCTCCGCAACCTCGGCGCCGCTGACGGAGCTTAACTTGGCAGGCTTCAACTTTGCCAGTGCCTTGTACATTTGCTGTTGGGCAAGGGCCGGCACCAGCGAGAATCGCTGCGTGGCTCCGCCAGTCTCGGGCGCTTTTGCGAGCTTCTTAGTTGGCATGTGAGTTGGGCTTCGTCATTCTAACCTAAGCCGGTGGAGTTGCGCGCTGCCGCGGTTTATGCCTCCCCGCATTTTTTTCAACACAAGTGTGGAAATGCCGGTGAGGAAGCCTTGTCGAGCGACGAATGGGGCAGTGTTCATGCGGGGTTCTCCAATCTGCACTGCATGCGTTGCGGCTTTTGAACAAAAGAAAAGATTGCCCTCTGGCAAAGGATGTGCCGTGCTCGAATCTTTCAACACACGTGTGGAAAGGCCTGTGCGAAACTCGCCGCTGGATGCGGATCACCCGCTGTTTATGCCGCTGTTTTCCACTCTGCACCGGCGATGGTGCTGCTCTGGATGCTTCCTTGCCCGCGGATACACTCCCGCAACGATTTACAATCTTTCTTGCGGAGCGGCGGCTGTTTTCAACACATGTGTGGAAAATTGAGTGAAAAACAAAGCAGAGTACCTGCCACCCTGTTGCAACGACTAGCTCTCCTCCGCTTTGCACAATTGCCGGTGCGGAGCCCCGCGCCAGCAGCCGGGAGGCAGGGAATCGGTGAAGAAGCGAATTGACATTCTTCTGGTGGAGCGTGGCCTTGCGCCCACCCGCGAGCGGGCGCAGGCCATGATTCTCGCCGGCCGCGTTCTGGTGAACGAGCAGAAGGTACAGAAGTCCGGCCATGCCGTCGCCGACGACTGCACGTTCCGTCTTCTGGGCAGTGACCTGCGCTACGTCAGTCGCGGCGGCCTCAAGTTGGAGGCCGCCATCGCCCATTGGAGCATCGCTCTGGAGGGTGCCGTCTGCATGGATGTGGGTGCCTCCACCGGCGGCTTTACCGACTGCATGTTGCAGCACGGCGCGGCCAGCGTCCTCGCCGTCGATACCGGTTACGGCCAGATCGATGACCGGCTGCGCACCGACCCCCGCGTCCGCCTGCTGGAGAAGACCAACGCGCGCTATCTCGAACTGCCGCAGGTTCCCGAGCCCGTCGAGTTTGTCTCCATGGACGTTTCCTTCATCTCCGCAACGCAGGTGTTGCCTGCGGCTCTCGGCGCCGCGTTTGCCGGCAAGGGACAGCCGCGCCGCGAACTGGTTCTGCTCGTCAAGCCGCAATTTGAGGTGGGTCGCGAACTCGTGGGCAAGGGCGGAATCGTCCGCAGTGAAGCGGCGCAGCTAGCCGCGGTGGCCAAGGTCCGCGAAGCCGTTGCCGCACTCGGCGGTCAGCAAATCGAGGTCATCGACTCTCCCATTCTGGGCACGGAGGGAAATCGAGAATTCCTGCTTACATGCGCAGCTTCCACTGCCCCTCAGGCCCCGCAAGTGGAGTACAAATAAACTGTGAAGATCGCTGCCATCGTCTCCAAACCCGCCAAGGCCGGAGCTGACTGAAATCGTGCCCGAGGTGTTGCGCTGGCTCGCCGACGCATGGCTACCGCGTCTACATTGACCAGCAGACCGCTGCCTACCAGACCAATGAGTTTGTGGTTCCGCGCACCGAGATTGCACGCTACCAGCCCGAGTTCGTCCTTGTCCTCGGCGGCGACGGCACGCTGCTGTCGGCGGCGCGCGCCATTGGCGCAGCCGAAATTCCTCTGCTCGCCGTCAACCTCGGCTCGCTCGGCTTTCTCACGGAGGTGCGCCTCGATGAACTCTATGCCACGCTGACCGCTACCGTGGAAGGCCAATGTCCCACCGAGTCGCGCTCGCTGCTCGATTGTCGCCTGCTGCGCGACGGCAAGGAGATCGCGCAGTATTATGCTCTCAACGATGCGGTGATCAAGAGCACGGTGGCGCGCCTGATCGGTTTCGAACTGTGCATCAACGGCCAGCATGTCATGGAGTACCAGGCCGATGGCGTGATCGTGGCCACTCCTACCGGCTCCACTGCCTACTCGCTGGCCGCGGGCGGCCCGGTCCTGATGCCCAGCGTGGAGGCGATCCTGCTGACCCCCATCTGTCCCGCACTCGCTCACCCATCGTCCGCTTGTCGTCGGCTGCGACGCCCACATCTCGGTCCGTCTGGACAGTGGCGCCGACGGCGTTCTCAGCGTCGACGGTCAGGTTGGAATGCCGGTTATCCACGGAGACCAGATCGAGTGCCGCAAGGCCGTCCACCGCGTAAAGCTCCTGCGCATGCGCCGCTCTTTCTTCGAACGTCCTGCGCAGCAAACTCAGATGGGGCCAGCGCTAGAGACGAACGAGCGGAAAGCAGATGAGAGCGCATCGCTACCTAACGATTGGCGAGATGGGTAATCGTTTGGAAGGCATTGTTTACGGTTGTGCTAATCGTTTTGCGGATGTGGACAAACGATTCACTACTTGGTTAACGTGTGAGGCTCGTGAGTAACCAGTGTGTACACATGGTGGGTCAGAGTCACAATTTCCAGCTCGAAGAGGGCCGAGCTGGACCATCGTCGCCGGGAGGATCGGCGTGATGGCAACGTGGCTTAGCGGCGGTTGCGATCGCCGTGGGGCAGGTGGGTCGGGAAGGTGATCTCGATCGCGCACATCTCCTGGAAGAGCCAGAAATTGCCTTCGATCTCACAACGCCGCGAGCAGAAGAGCGTGGCGCTGCTTGCGGGCATCACGTTCTGGCCCAGCGTTGCGCCGCACCATGTGCAACTGGTGAGCGCGCCATCTTCGGGAGTACGTTTGTCAGATTCCATCGTGGCACCAGAGTAGTCACACGATGTCTATCGGACAATCCGGCGATTCGCTTAAGCTGCCTTAGATTTCACTGCGAATCAGATCCTCGAAGGTTTCGCGCCGACGCACCAGCCGCGCTTTCTTTCCGTCCACCAGCACCTCGGCGGCGCGGCCACGGGTGTTGTAGTTGGAGGAGAGGCTCATACCGTAGGCTCCGGCGTCGAGAATCGCCAGCAGGTCGCCGGGGGCGACGGGAGGCAGTTCGCGCTCGCGGGCAAAAAAGTCTCCGGTCTCGCACACCGGTCCCACCACGTCCATCACGCCGCCGCGGCGCCTCGGCAGAACTTTTGCGCGGAGTGGCCGGAACAATTTCGTGATGGGCTCCGTAGAGCGAGGGCCGGACCAGATCGTTCATCGCCGCATCCACTACCAGGAATTGTTTGCCGCTGTTTTCCTTGGCGTAGAGGGCGCGGGTCAGCAGCGCTCCTGAGGCGGCCACGATGGAGCGCCCCGGTTCCAGCAGCAGATGCAGGCCGGTGCGGCGCAGCGGATTCATCAGCGCCGCCGCGTAGGCCTTCAGGCTGCGCTCGAACTCGGCAGGGCTGAGGTCGGTGCTGTGCGAATTCTGGTAGCGAATGCCGAGGCCGCCGCCGGCGTCGACAAAGTTGATATTCAGGCCGTCGTCGGTCAACTGGCGCACCAGGGCCAGCACTCGCTCCATGGTTTCGCCGAAGGGCTTGACGTCGGTGATCTGCGAGCCGATGTGGACGCTGACGCCCACCGGGTCCAGGTAGGTGTAGGTTGCGGCCTTGCGATACAGCTCGCGAGCCCTTGCGATGGGCACGCCGAACTTATGCTGGCGCAGCCCGGTGCTGATGTAGGGATGGGTCTCTGGCCCGCACGTCGGGGTTGACCCGGAAGGCGATGCGCGCGGTCTTTTTCAGCTTGGCGGCGCGAGCGCCCAGCAGTTCCAGCTCGGCTTCGCTTTCCACGTTGAAGAGCAGAATTCCGGCCTCCAGCGCGGCATCCATCTCCTGGGGCGTTTTGCCGACGCCGGAGAAGACGACGCATGCCGCCGCCTGCTTGCCGACGCGAATCACGCGCTGCAACTCGCCGCCGCTTACAACATCAAAGCCGCAGCCCAGCACGGCCAGGATTCGCAGCACTGCCAGGTTGGAGTTCGCCTTCACCGAGTAACAGATGGTGTGCGACTGTTTTTCAAAGGCGCGCTCGTAGGCGGCGATCCGAGCCCGGATGGCGGTTGCCGAGTACACATAGAGCGGGGTGCCGTAGCGCTTGGCCAGGCGCTCCACGTCCACTTCATCGCAGCACAGGGTGAGGCTGGAACTGCTGCCTCGATAGGTAAAAGCCGGGGGACGCTCCTCGAGGGAGTCTTTGCGGATGGTCACTTTTTCCGTTTCCTTGGTTGGCGCTTCAATTCCGGATTCTATCATCGCGCGGGTAGCGTCGCAGCCCGGCGTTGGGGTTAGATTCCGGCAGAATGCTGCGGGGTCGGTTCCGGTACGAATCGCGTGCGACTGGCGATATACCGCTCGGTAGGAGAAAACAGCAAATACAACTGCAAGGTCAAAAGCCCCATTCAAGCCAACAACCGGCTTGAATAGCCCCCCCGCCACCCGCCCGCGTGCCACATGAATTGGCAACAAGTTGGAAAAACTGATTTGTATTGTCCATACGAGTTGTATTGGCTACACGATTTGTATATAGAATATCTGTCAGTTTGATTGTTGTTTCGAAGCGCTTTGGTTATTTCGTGTTGGACTGGACAATTCTTCGCGATGCAGAGCAGAAGCAAATTGCCCCCGAAGGCTGAAGAGTTGCTGAGACTCCCAGACGCAGTATCGCAATTAGGTATCAGTATTCCCACCATCAAGCAATGGATTTATAAGAACAAAATTCGCTCCATCAAGACCGCTGGCGGGCATTACCGTATCACGCAAAGTGAAGTGGATCGGCTCCTTTTCAGAACGCGAGGCAAAACTCAGGAGGAGACGAAGCAGCTTCAGCGCGGCGTCAGTGGACGTAATCAGCTGGTGGGAAGAATCGAGTCGGTTCGTATCAGCGGACTGATGGCGGAAATAGTAATTTCGATTGGTGGCCAGAAGATCACATCGGTTATCACCGCCGGCTCTGCGCGGGAGATGCAGCTAAAACCGGGGCAGACCGTAGCTGCCCTCATAAAGTCGACGGATGTCATGATTCTGCGCGTTTGAGCCGCGCTGGTCGGGCGGAGTGCATGGTTTGGGAAAACCGTATAGAATGGATTGGTTTTATGGTTTAAAGTCGTAGATCGGATGCAGTTACATCTATTTCGGAGGCTTTATGGTTAAGGGAAAGTTGGTTGTTGCGCTTTTGTGGCTTGCGATGGGGGCCTCCCCGGCGTGGGCCCAAACGAAGGCGAGCGTTTCCGGCACGGTGACGGACCAAACCGGCGCAGCTCTTCGCGATGTTGCGGTGACAATCAGGAACGTCGACACCGGTGTAACGCGCACGATCGCAACCGACGGCGGGGGGCGCTATCAGGCGTCCGGCCTGCCTCCGGCGCTCTTCGAGATTCGAGCGGCAAAACAAGGGTTCGCCGATGAAACGCGCACGGGAATCAGCTTGGCGGTTGGCCAGGAAGCCGCGGTCGACATTACGATGCAACTGAAGCCCCCGGACGTCTGCGCGAGCGGCCACGAGTTCGCCAACACCGATTGCGCGCTGACCTGGCATGGCATCACGCTGTACGGTGCGTATGACGCCGGCCTCGGCTGGGTCAGCCACGGCTTACCGGAAAACGGCTATAACTATGAAGGCGAATCTCTGATTAACCGAAACGGTTATGAACATCGATTCGTCCTCGCACCGAACAACCTGTCGCAGACGGGTCTGGGCATCAGGGCCAAGGAAGAGTTTACGCATGGCTGGTCGGTTGTGTTCAACGCTTCAAGTGGCATCAATCCGCAGTCCGGCCTGCTTGCCAACGCGTCAGCCACCGACACCATCAACAACGGCCTTCCCAGGGCCAGCTATTCGATGGCCATTGACGGCGCGCGCGCGGGCCAGGTTTTCAATGACGAAGTCTATGGCGGTATCTCGTCCGTGTCTTTCGGCACGCTGACCTTCGGCCGTCAGCGCTCTCTCGGTACCGATGCGATGCTGGTTTACGATCCCGCCAGCGGCGCCTATGCCTTTTCCTACATTGGGTATAACGGCACGATGGCAGGCGGCGGCGACACCGAGGACAGCCGTTGGGACGACGCCGTGAAGTATCGCCTCGCCTATGGCCCCGCCCATTTCGGCGCGATGTATAAATTCGCCGATGGTTCTGGCGGCTGCTACTCGGCCTCCGCAACCTGGACCGCCGACACCTGTACGCCGGAAACTGCACATAACAACGCCTTTGGATTCGACGTCGGCGGAAACGTCGGCAAGTTCTCCGCCGATGTCGTCTACCAACGTTACAACCAGGCGATCAGCGTATTGAACCCCTTGCTGGGGCCGCAGAGTCCGGCGTCGGCGTCATTGGGATACGTTCAGGCAACCACGAACGCCATCAATACAAACCCAGTCACCGGCAACAATGTGATCGACACGACCAACACCGTAAATGGCATCGTGACCGACAACCGCGCCATTATGGCCGCTGCCAAGTATACGTGGGAGCAGTTCAAGGTGTTTGCCGGCTACGAATTCATCCGGCAGAATAACCCGAATAACCCGCTGGGCGTTGGCGCCTCGGACCAGGGCGGTTATATCATGAGCAGCGTCGAAGACAACAATCTTGATTCTCCCAAGACCGTGCAGATCTGGTGGACGGGCGCGAAGTACGCTTACGACAGCAAAACCGACATCACTTTGTCCTGGTACCATCAGATGCAGTACGACTTCCGTATTCCGCGCACCTGCTCGACCGACCCCAGTATCGGTAATATGCGCGCTTCCTGCGCGGGCACCCTCAACGAGCTGTCGCTCTATACGGATCACCACTTCACCAAGCGTTTCGACGGTTTTGCCGGAGTCGCCTATTCCTGGGTGACCGGGGGTTTGGCCATCGCCATTCCTCATGGCCCGGGCGTTCCCTATGACAACAAGAACAACTGGGCTCCGACAATCGGCGGTCGGTTCAGCTTCTGATTGCCTGCGCGGCGGGCTCAGTCGAGAGCCCGCCGCGCGGCGATGTTTCGTTCACTGAAGGAAAAAGCAGGCACGAGGGGCAAGGTCAAAGGACCCACTCAAGCCAACAACCGGCTGAATGGGGCACCCGCCGCCCGCCACCCGCATTATCTTACGGGCATTTGAAGGCTTTCAGGCAGCGTATGCGTTTTCGACTGGTGTGGCAGGAGAGCAGAGCCGGCCGCGGTCCGCTTGGCTCGTTGCAAGCTTTGTAATTTTCGCCACTGCTCCAAGGTGAGGACGCGGCGTGTAGAGACCGTCATTTCACCGAGATCCAGAACAAGTTTTCCGGCTGCGGCGGCCAGAATTTCCAGTTGTTGCTTATAGGCTGCGTCGTCCAGTTGATCGGCTTCCAGGAGGGCTGATAATCGGGTAAACGCTTTTAAGGCATCGGCGCCGCGATCAATGAGCGACAGGCTCTGGGTCAGCGAGGCATCTTTTAATTGCTTCCGCTGCGCGTCGGTGAGGTGCAATTCGGCGATGCAAGCCGGATCGTTCCAGAACTGATCAAAGAGTCCTGCGGTTGGGTTAAAGCCGCTCGGAAACGGGAATCCCGGAGCGGTGATGCCTGCCGGCGTGCCTTGTGGATTCGTTTGTGGTGCCCCAGCGACGTTCGTTTGTGCCGCCACCATCAAGGGAAATACCAACACCGCAGTAATGACGAAAGCGAGCTTCATCTACCTCTCCACATTCTTTTGTGACAGCCAGATCAAGCTCTTCAAGAAGTTTGCCACCGGCCGTGCAGCGTACATCATAGACCGGCCGTGCTCAGCGCTCCACGTTACTTGGGTCATGACCCGTTCTAGCTCATTTGTTGGCGGAGGTAACGTAGTCGATTGCAATTCTGCGCTGGTGCTGAATTAGGAGCAGAAGAATGAGGTTGCGCCGGGCGACCTCAAGGGAGAAGCGGCTGGCCTAGCGAAATGCCAGGCCAGCGGATGTTGCTACTTGCCCGTGGCTGGACTGATTACGGCGTCCACCTCTGAAATCCGATCGGCTGGGAAGCCGCCCTGCTTTGCATGTTCACGGATCAGGTCTTCATTCTTCGCACGATAGATGCAATAAACTTTATCGCCAGTGACGTAGCTGTTCACCCACTGAATATCCGGACCCATCCCCTTCAGTACTCCATTCGACTTCTGGGAGATCTCCTTCAGTTTTTCCTGCGAGAAGCTTCCCGCTCCGGGAATATCGCGCTCGATTACGTAGGTGTGCATTACAGCCTTCTTCTTGGGCACGGGCTTTGCCGCATCTGCCGCAAACGCGCTTGCCCCAACTGTCAGCAATGCCGCCAATGCCGCCGCTGCAACCAGTTTGTATCCGGACTTCAGCAGACTCCGTCCCTGTTTGTTAGCTCCTGATTCCATGGTCCAGCCCTCCTTGAATTTGTTTAGCATTCAGTCCATTCATCCAATATCGTCGCAACTCACAACCAAACTGGGAATGACTGCCAACTTGCCACTGGATCGACGGCCTCGTAAGTGAAGCGTCGAGCGATCCGGCGTTAATCAGTATGATTGCCCCAATATTCTTCCCAGTCAGTGCCTGGGAGTCACGCAGAAGGCTTTGATTATGAACTCAGACCTGCACCCCGATGGACCAGTATAGTTTGCTTATTTGACCAAGGCGTCTGCGGCATACGTCACAATGCGCTGTGACCTCGTGACCAAGCGGAACCACGGAGTAGCGTTTGGAGGATCGATCCATGTCGCATCGGAATTAGGTGGCTGCAGGGCGGTGGAAGCAGCAGTTGGGGTTAGGATGTGGGCGTGTGGAGTCACTGCCCAGCGTTGGGGTTAGAATCCAGCAGAATGCTGCGGGGGGGCGGACGAATTGTGAGCGACTCGGCGATTCTTCGTTCACTGGAAAAAGCAGACACGACCGCAAGTTCAAAAGCCCCATTCAAGCCAACAACCGGCTTGAATGGGGCACCCGCCACCCGCCAACAACCTGCGCCTCGAACAGGGCTGAAGCAGTTCATTCGGTGGTGTGTCTCGGAGCAGTTCAATGAACGCGCGGCGGTACTGCGTGCTCCGCGCATTGATGCTGATCCCGCAATCATGGTTTGGCGCCTGCCTGCAACAATAAGGCTCTGACATCGGCGTTCCCTTTCGCCTCACTCAGCGCGTTGTCGCCACGATTCGTCTTGGCATTGACATCAGCGCCCTTGGCGAGCAGCGCCTGTACCACATCCACGTGGCCATACATGGATGCCATGATCAGCGCATTAAAGCCGGTGCTATCCTTGGCGTTGACATCGGCTCCCTTGGCGAGCAGTGCCTGTACTACAGCAAAGTGGCCTTTCGTGGAGGCCCATATCAGCGCAGTATCGTCATGTTTATCCTTGGAATCTACCTTGACCCCCTTGGCGAGCAGCACCTGCACCACTTCAATGTGGCCATTCATGGAGGCCGCCCTCAGCGCGGTCATGCCCAGGTCGTTCTCCTCGGCCTCGACATCGGCCCCCTTGGCGAGCAGCGCCTGTACGACGTCAGCGTGGCCTAGTCCGGAGGCCATAATCAGCGGAGTATCGCCATCGTTATCCTTGGCGTTGACCTCGGCCCCGTTGGCGAGCAGCACCTGCACCACATCGAGGTGTCCGTTTGCGGAGGCAAACATCAGCGCGACCCCCCCATTTTTATTCTTGGCATTCACATCGGCCTTGGCGTCGAGCAGCGCCTTGACACGCTGCAAATCGCCATCCTGGGCCGCAGTGAAAAGATCGTTCTCTTGCGCATTGGCCTGGGCGCCTGTGAAGAGGCAGACCAACGCCAGCAGAATGCCAAAAACCAGCGGGCGCGTCCGTAATCGTGTCACTTTGACTGGAATCATAAAACTCCTTCAGATGGGAATCGTCTGTGAAGGATAGCAGGAATATGCCGAGCCCGCAGATAGCTCCAGGTCGCAGGGGAATAGGTGGCAGCAAGGCGGTGGAAGCAGGCACTTGGGGTTAGAATGTGGGCGACGCCTGGAGCGTGGGCTTCTTGCGGGCGGAGCGAGCCGGAGCTGCGCGAGCAACGGCTCTCTGGGTCAACGCAACCAAACATGGTGTACAAGGCGCGGTATACGAGGAAACAACGATGGCTATTTATCTGACCTGGCTGGGTCACTCGACGTTCAAGATCGAAACCGAGGAAGGCAAGACCATTCTTATCGATCCTTGGATCACGCAGAATCCGCTCTGCCCTGACTCTGAGAAGCGGCAGAGAAAAGTGGACGTGCTTCTCTGCACCCACGGGCACGGCGACCATATCGGCGACGCCGTCGCCATCTGCCGCGATCTGCAACCCACGGTGGTAGGGATTTACGAGCTGGCCTCCTGGCTTGGCGGCAAGGGCGCAAAAAATATCTCGCCTATGAACAAGGGCGGGACGCAGGAGGTTGAGGGTGTGAAGATCACCATGGTTCACGCCGTACATTCCTGCGGCATTCAGGAGGAGGACGGCTCGTTTATTTATGCCGGGGAGGCTTGCGGATACGTGCTGGAGTTCAGCAATGGGCTCAAGCTGTATCATGCCGGCGACACGGCGGTTTTCAGCGACATGCAGATCATCCACGACCTGTACCGGCCCGATATCGCGCTGCTTCCCATGGGCGACCACTTCACCATGGGCATTCGCGAGGCCGAGTATGCCTGCAACCTGCTGAAGCCGCGCATTGTGGTGCCGATGCACTTTGGCACGTTTCCCATGCTGACGGGAGATCCTCACAAGCTAGGCCCGGCCGCCGAGCGGCAAGACTTTGAGCTCTGGGAGATGCAGCCCGGAGTCCGGCGCGAACTGACCCTGGAGGCTGAGGCGGTTCCACAGAAGCTGTAGCCGGTGGCGGAAGTGCCTCTGGAGCTGGGCTGCATATTTCGGCGGCGCGGGGATTCCTCGCTGCGCTATGACAACTTAGAGCGACGACGAGAACAACGGCGAGAGGATTCGCGCTGGCGGGAAGGAATGCTGCGGCCTACGGTCGCGTGTTCGTCCACGGAACTTCGGTCAGATGGCCGGTCTTCACGTCGTAGACAAATCCGCGCAGGATCAGTTCCTTGCGCACCCAGGAGTGCGAGGCCAGGCGCTCCAGTTGCTCGTGCACATTCTTCGCCACATCCTGGAAGGCATGGAAGCGAACCGGAATATTGGCCGGCTTTCCGGCTTTCTCCTCGATCAGCGCGTGCATCTCTTCTTCGCTGGCCTTCTGCAGTCCGCAGTCGGTGTGGTTGATCACCATCACCTCCTTGGTTCCCAGCATGTAGTGCGAGATCCAGCAGCGAGCGGATGGCGTCGTCGGTGGCAATGCCTCCCGCGTTGCGGATGAAATGAGCGTCGCCGAAGTCGAGGCCGAGCGCCTGACGGTCGAGACGGGTATCCATGCACATCAGCACGGCCAGTTTGCGCCGGGGTTTCGGCGAGTACAGCGAGGGGTCGTGGGTTTCCTTGTACAACGCGTTTGCGGCAAGAACTTCGTCGATCACGCTCATTGAGAATTCTCCCAGATCTGCCTGCGAGCGGCTATGGTTACGCTCCGCGTTTTGCGTTCCACGTTCCACGTTCTACTTCTTGCGTTCCACCAGGTAGCGCGCAATTTCCTTCAGAGTGTCGGCCCGATCGCCGAAGCTGTCCAGCGCCGAGCAGGCGGTACGGATCAGTTGCGCGGCCATCTCCTCGGCCTTGGCCAGTCCGAAGAGCGCCGGATAGGTGACCTTCTCGGCCGCCAGATCCTTGCCGGCGGTCTTGCCGAGCTGTTCGCTGGTCTGGGTCACGTCCAGAATGTCGTCGGCGATCTGGAAGGCCAGTCCCGCGGCGCGTCCAAACTCGCGCACGCGCTGCATCTCCGCTGGCTTTGCGCCCACGTAGTAGCAGCCGGTCAGCAGGGAGGAGACGATCAAGGCACCGGTCTTGGCGCGGTGGATGTATTCCAGGGTCGGCAGGTCGGGCTTCACGTGTTCGGACTCCAGGTCCACCACCTGGCCGCCGATCATGCCGTCGATGGTTCCGGTGCCGTGCGCCAGCTCTTCGATGATGCGCACCCGCGCCTCGGCCGGACACTGCAGCCGCGCCATCACTTCGTAGGCCTGGGTCTGCAGAGCGTCGCCGGCCAGAATGGCCGTGGCCTCGCCGAACGCCTTGTGGCAGGTGGGCCGGCCGCGGCGCAGGTCGTCGTTGTCGAGCGCCGGCAGATCGTCGTGGACCAGCGAGTAGGTGTGCAGCATCTCGATGGCCGCGCCCAGTTCGTCAACGCCGGTCGGCACCGCGCCGCTCACCATGCGCGCCGACTCCATGCACAGGATGGGACGCAGGCGCTTGCCTCCGGCAAAGACGCTGTGGCGCATGGCCTGGTGGATGGAACTGGGATACTGCGTCGCCGCGGGCAACAATCGTTCCAGCGCCGCGTCGGCAATCTTCTGGCCTTGGAGTAAAGTTTCTTTCAACATGGACGCTAAGAAGTGTAACAGCGCGCTCCGGTGCTAGTGCTACGCCGAGGCCAGGATTGCGCGCTACATTCTTTGCAAAACAAAAAGCCCCGCACGGGGCGGGGCTTCGGATTCCAGCGGACATTATTGCGCGGCAAGCTTTATGCGGCGAGCGGTAAGTGCTGCTTGGGCGCCGTGCGGGCTGCGCGAAGGATGGAGTGGATATCCTGCGGGTGACAGAATTCAATGGCTCCAGCATTCAGTGCGGCCATCCACATCCGCTCGTCCGGCGAGCGATGGGTGCAGACGATCGTCAGATCGTCGAAAATGCGTGCCAGTTGGCGTACCTCTTCCAAATGTAGTAATTCCAGATCGAGCACTGCTACTCGCGCCTCGTGGCGCGGCAGCATGGTGCGCAGCTCCTCGGCATTTTCGGCCACGGCAACCCGGGCAAAATGCGCATGAAGGTCGTTCGCTAGTCCCTGTGCGATGTTGGGATCGTTCTGTGCGATGACGACGGTAGGTGACGGCATAGTCTCTCCGTACAGCAACTGCCCGCGCCTTGCGGCGTGGCGGTCGGAAAGAGTTCTCTTCTACTTGCGGGGGACGTCTGCTTTGTCTTACTTGTTCTCACTGCTCTCACCGAAGGCCTCGGCTCGCAGCTTTCCATCGTCTTTTAACAGAATCTCAATCTTGCCTTCCGCCTCTTCCAGTTCCTTTCTGCAGGAAGCCGGAGAGAGCAATGCCTTCTTCAAAGAGCTTCAACGACTGCTCCAGCGGTAGATCGCCTCGTTCCATTTCCTTGACGATTACTTCCAGCCTTTGCAGGCACTCCTCAAACTTCGGCAAGCGATCCTCCGTACTGGTGCCATTCTACCGCAATCCGGCATGCGCCGAAACGGTCTCTCAGGTTAAAATCAGGGTCACAAGCGTACTCAATGGGCCAGCGTCGCATCGCGCAGGAAGTCGTAGTTTCCGGCCGGGGTAAGATGTACGTTTTCCAGCCTGCGGGTGTGCACCAGTACATTGTCTGCCCACCACAGGTTCACGTAGGGCAGATCGCGATTGAGCATCTCCTGTATCGCGGCGTAGGCTGCCGCGCGCTGCTTGTCGTCCACGCTGCGGCGCGCCTTCGGCAATCAGGCGGTCCACCTCGGGATTGGAATAGTAGCCGCGATTGGCGCGCTTGGGAGCAAAGCTCGCGCTGTCGAAGACGTTCTCAAAGATATCCGGGTCCTGGTTGCTGCCTCCCACCCAGCGCAGCGAATAGAGCTGAAACGCGCCCTTCACCACGTCGGCATAAAAGGTGGCAAACTCGTAGCTACGGATGTCCAGCGCGATGCCCACCTGGCGCAGCTGCTGCTGCAGCACGGCGCAGAGCAGGCGGGTGCTCTCGTCGGTCGAGGTCTTCATCACCAGGTGGAAGCGCACCCCGTCTGGCGTCCGGCGCGGATATCCCGCCTCATCGAGCAACTGGCGAGCCTTCGCCGGATCGTACGGATAGACTCTTGGCCGCTGGCATCGTAGGCCCAATGCTGCGGCGGCAGAACGCTGTTTGCCGGGCGCGCCATGTCGTGCCAGAGATAGTGAATGATCGGCGCGCGGTCGATGGCGTAGGCCAGCGCCTGCCGCACCCGCACATTCTTCAGAATCGGATCGCGCAGGTTCATCGCCAGGTACTGGTAGCTGGTTCCCGGGGCGCGCTCCACCACCAGTTGCGGCTGGCGCGCCAGGGCCGGAATCATGTCTCCGGGCAGCGCGTTGATCTCGGCGTCGGCGGAGCCCTTGCGCAGCTCCAGCGCCCGCGTGGTCGCATCCGGAACCACGTTGAAGCGCACCCGCGCCAGTCCCGCCCGCTTGCCCCAGTACTGCTGGTTGCGCTCGATCACCACCTCGCGATCCTGCGTCTCGGAGACGAAGCGGAATGGCTCCGGTGCCGATCGGATGGCGCGCCAATTCCTCGCCCGAGCCGTTGGGAACGACTCCCATCGCGCCGTCGGAGAGGTTCCAGAGCAGTGCCGCAATACGGCTCCTTCAGACGGATGATCACGGTGAAATCGTCTGGCGCCTCGACCCGGTCGATGTAGCGGTAGGCGCTGGTCTTTGGCCGAGCGCACGCGTTCCGTTCAGCAGCGAATCCAGGGTCCACTTCACGTCGGCCGAGGTCATGGCGCGGCCATCGTGAAAGCGCACATCATGCCGCAGATGAAAGATGTAGGTGAGCGGATCGGGAATCTCCCAGCTCTCGGCCAGCCGGGGCTGCAGTTGAAAGTTGTCGTCGCGCCGCACCAGCCCCTCGAAGATCAGCTCGCCAATCCGCTCGGACTGGGCATCGGTTCCGATTCTGCGGGTCGAGGTTCAGCGGCGAGCTTTCGATGAGCATGACGGCGGTTGCGGGATCGGGCTTCTGGGTTGAACATGCGCCGAGCACAAGGCAGAGGGCGAGCACGGGCAGAGTGAGTGCCAGGCTACGCATGACGCTACGCATGAAGTTACGCATGAAGCTACGCATAGCTCACCTTGCCCAGAATCACCTCGCGCCCGGCTCCGGTTGCTCCTGGAACGTTGGAGGCTTGGCGATGCCAGCTCTGATAGGCGAGCACGGCGAAGGCAATGGCCTCTTTCGCCTGCGAGGGCACTCCCGCTGCATCGGTCGGCAGCACCTCGATGCCAAGGTCCGCCACCTCGCTGCGAATCATCGCCATCAGGGTCGGTTGCGCGTACCTCCGCCGGAGACAAACAAGTCGTGGTATCGGTCCGTCTTGGCGAGCCCACGCACGGCCTCTCCGATGGAGCGCGCCGTCAGCGCCGTGGCCGTCGCCAGCACATCGTGCTGTGTCGGCGCCTCCGCACCGCTTGAGGAACTCGCGGACGTACTCGCGGCCAAACTCCTCGCGTCCGGCGGTGCGCGGACCGTTGCGCCGGAAGAAGGGATGCTTCATTGCTTCGGCCAGCACCGCGGCCAGCACGTTTCCCTTGGCCGCCAACCTTCCCCGGTCGTCAAAGGCAGTGCCGAAGAGCTGCTCGCAAACGCGCGTCGATCACCATGTTGCCCGGTCCGGTGTCGAAGGCACGCACCTGGCGCGGCGCCTGCCGCCGGCGGGAATCGCCGTCAGGTTGCCGATGCCGCCGATGTTCTGCACGATGCGGCCGCGCTTTGGGTGGCGAAAGACGAGCAGGTCGAGGAAGGGAACCAGCGGTGCGCCCAAGCCTCCGGCGGCCATGTCGGCGGGACGAAAATCGCTGACCACGGGAATCCCGAGGCGCGTGGCCAGCACGGAGCCGTCGCCGATCTGCCAGGTGCAGGCGATGTTGCGTCCCAGGAATTTGGCGGCCTCGCCCTGATGATAAAGCGTCTGCCCATGGCAGCCCACCAGCTCGCAGACGTAGGCCCGAGCGTCGCTGGGTGCGCCGCACGCAATCGGCATAAATTTCGGCCAGCAGAAAATTCAAGCCGCGCCAGCTCACTCACCGCAATCGACGGTGCATTCATGGCCTCGAGTACGGCCGCGCGCACCTCGGCAGGGTAGGGAAATGCGCGATGCGCGAGCAGCTCAAAGCGCGTACGGAAGCGCCGTCCGCTGAGGCGGACAAGAGCCACGTCCACGCCATCGGCAGAGGTTCCGCTCATGACACCGGCAACAATCAATTCAGCACTCTCGCAGTAGGTGTTCCAGAAGCCATTCGATCCGCAAAGGCCGATTGTACTATTCACGGTGGGTGGGCCGTGTGCGACCCTGGAGCGAATGTTTGGATTGAGGTTGCGTAGCTCTGCTGCTTCTCACAAGTTCAGTCTGCTTTGCCGACGACCAAAACATCCATAGTCTTCAGTTTCTTGGCGGGAATGGTGCTGCCGTCCACTGGAAAGGTAATTGCCACCGGGGCGGTATTCTCAGGCGCGACGGTTTTCATTGAGATTTGCGCCGAGAAGGGGGTTTTGTGAATTGCGTTGTCTCCGGCGTTTGTGGAGCGATACCAGATGCATCCGATGACCGTCGGTTCCATTTTCCCTGTTTTCCGCATTTTCTCTGTGATTGGCAGGATTTCTGGACGGTTATAGTTCATTGTCCCAGGAACGATTGTGCATGGCCATCCATTCTTGCCAAGGCTTACCCGGTTTCGGTAATCGTCTTCGCAAAACTGCTCGACCATGTTCGTCAAATATTTCCCGTGCAGGGGATAATTTATGTCCCTGACTTCTGTATTAATCTCCACATACGCCGGGGTGCGGCCAAAGTTCTTAAGGGAATAGCTCAACACAAACTTCACATAATCGGAGGGAATGGTCGCGTTAATCCCGACCTGCATATCCTCGTAGGGAACGATACCTTTATCGGAGCCAGTGTCGATGGCGACCCAAGGGCGATTGTCTGCGACAAATTGGTCGGAACCAAGTAGGACGGCCTCTCGCGTAAACTTGGTTTGCAATGCGGCGTTCCAAGTGGCAAGAATAGCCGTTTGTGTAGCTTGCGCCATCTGTTCAAGTTGAGCGTAGTAAACGATCAAAGCGGTTATTCCGATAATCACCAGAGCGAGATTCACCCCAAATTGGAGCCACTCTATCGGCCGTGTTCGGTTCGGCCGTTTCTTGGGCTTATCTACCTCATTCCGGCCATTTTCGGTTTTGGGTTCGCTCAATATGCCCTGATTCTCCGTATGTACGGTTGGCCGATCCCTTGTGGGGTCGGAGCCTTCATCCTCGGCGTCTATCTCGGGATCGTCAGTACCGTCCATAGCGCTCACCTAGTGTTCGGGACATGCAATTAGGACACTACTTGCGCGCCAGTGCGTGAGCTTTGGCCGCGCACTCGTGGCAAAATGTCTGCTCTTTCAGGTCGATCCACTCCACCGCGTGCGAGCTGGACATTACGCATTGATAGTCATCGCAGTGGTGCAAATGGAGGGTGTGTCCCAGTTCATGGATGGATTCGATGAGCAGGCGGCGTGAGAGTAAGTTCATATCCGTGGGCAGGCCGTAGAACTCCTGGCGCAGCCGTGCGTAGGAAACGATGGAGCACTTTCCGCCCAGTTGCGCCTCTCCGAAGACGAAGGTGAGGATGGGAATATAGAGGTCAACCGGAGTTACGCCGAGCACGCGCCAAGTCTTCCAGTTGGCATACTGCTGCATTCGCCCCAGCAGCTCGCTGGAGTGGTATTGGCCTCGCTCGGCGTGGAAGGCGAACTCCGGCCGGAGGGGAGGGCTTAGCACCTCGCACGGGATCTGAAAGGCCTCGGAGAGCTCCGAGCGCAACCAATCCATCAAGGGTGCGTGCGGGCCACCGATGGGCAGTAGCTGTAATACCTTCATCGAGTTTCTGGCGCAGTCAGGGCCTGCTTGCTCCATCCATATTTTTTCAGTTTGTGGTGCAGCGTGACGCGGTCGATGTCCAGGATTTCAGCAGCCCGCGTCTGGTTGCCGCCGCACTCGTCGAGAACCCTGAGGATATGCGTCTTCTCGATATCCTCCAACGAACGCTGGTCCGGCAGCGGCGCGGCCGTGGTGGCATGGGGTTGGATGGTGAAATCGCGCTCGCGCAGCTCAGGCTCCTGTGAGACGACCATCGCGCGCTCGATCGCGTTTTCCAACTCGCGAATATTTCCCGGCCAGTTGTATTGCTGCAACAGGTCCATCGCCCGCGGATTCACGCGCAGAATTTTCTTGTTCATGTCGCGCGAAAACTTGCGCACAAAGTGGTCTACGAGCATGGGAATATCGTCGCGACGTTCGCGCAGCGGGGGCAGTTCGATGCGAAACACATTCAGCCGGTAGTAGAGATCGGGGCGGAAGCGGCCCTCGTCAATCAGTTGTTCCAGGGGCTTGTTGGTCGCGGCAACGCAGCGGAAGTCTACCTTGATCGAGGTGTTGCCGCCAACCCGGACAATCTCGTGCTCCTGCAAAACGCGCAGCATGTCGGTCTGGGTGCGCAGACTGATGTCGCCGATTTCATCGAGAAAGACAGTGCCGCCTTCGGCCACTTCGAATTTGCCTTTTTTGCGATACTGCGCTCCGGTGAACGCGCCCTTTTCGTGTCCGAAGAGCTCGCTCTCCAGCAGGGTCTCGGTCAGCGCTCCGCAGTGGATGGCCACCAGCGGATGATAACGCCGGGGGCTGGCAAAGTGGATGGCTCGCGCCACCAACTCTTTGCCGGTGCCGCTCTCGCCGGTGATCAGCACGGTGGCATCGGTGGGCCCCACGGTTTCGATTGCCTGGAAGACCTTGTTCATCGCCGAGCTCTGGCCCACCATGTTATCGGGCCGCGCGACTTCGTCCACGGTTTGGCGCAGGCGCACGTTTTCTTCCCTTGCCATCTGGTGGGAGAGCGCGTTGTGCATTAGATGCGCAATTTCATCCGGGTCCAGCGGCTTGGTCACGTAATCGTAGGCACCGTTCTTCAGCGCGGCCACCGCGGTTTCCACCGAGGCATAGCCGGTCATCATGATGACGATCAGTTTGGGATCGAGCTCGTGAATGCGCCGCTGCAACTCGATGCCATCGGTTCCGCGCATTTTGATGTCCAGCAGCGCGATATCCCATGGATGCTCGGCCAGTCGCAAGAGTGCCTCGCTGGCGTTCTCCGCGGTTCCCACTTCGTAGCCCTCTTCGCGGAACCATTTGTCCAGCGAATCGCGCACACTCAACTCGTCATCCACAATCAGCAGACGGCCCTTGATCTCGCTCACGTTCCTGCTCCCGCGCGCTCACGCCTTGCGCTCAATTGGTCAATGCAGCCTGTGCCTGCAGATTTTCTGATTGCTCTGCACGCACAGGCAGAAGAACTTGGAATGTGGTTCCCACGCCGAGCTCCGAGGTAACCTCGATACGGCCTCCGTGTCGTTCCACGATTCCCTTGGAAACTGCCAGTCCGAGTCCGACCCCCTTACCCACTTCTTTGGTCGTGGTGAAAGGATCGAAGATGTGGGGCAAAATGTCGGGCGGAATTCCGATG
Organism: uncultured Acidobacteriota bacterium; assembly: GCA_963737175.1. Lineage (GTDB taxonomy): Bacteria > Acidobacteriota > Terriglobia > Terriglobales > Acidobacteriaceae > TOLSYN. The sequence continues at coordinate 589,143 of CAVTRQ010000007.1, forward strand.
CCGTCATCCCGCACCTGGAGTTCGATCTGCGCACCGTCGGCGACGGTCCGCGTGGAGACCCAGAGATTGCCTCCATGCGGCATGGCGTCGATGGCGTTGATCACCAGTGCCAGCGCGACTTGTTCGATCTGTGCCGAGTCGCAATGCAGCGGGGGCAGTTGCCGGTCCAAATCGACCTGAAGCAGAATTCCGCTCATCTCTGCCTTGTGCTCGGCCAGACGAATCGTCCGCGCCACCACGGTGTTTAAATCCGAGAGACTCAGGTTCATCGGCGAGGTGCGTGAGAACGACAGCAGGTTATGGAGAAGTTCGCCGCAGCGCTTGCTCTCGGTGGCAATCAGCTCCAGCGATTCGATTGCTTCCTGCTTCTGTTGGTCGCCGGTAATGCCGTGCTGAATCCACTTCTTCAGGAGTTTGGAGTAGGTCAGAATTCCGGCCAGTGGATTGTTGATCTCATGCGCCACCACGGCCGACATTTTGCCGATCGCAACCATGCGCTCGACTTGCAGCATCTGCTGCTGGGTCTTCTGCAACTCGCTGGTCTTCTGCTCGACGCGATGCTCCAAGGTGTGCGCCCAACTGGTGATCTCGCGCTGCGCGCCCTGCAACTGGTTGCTCATGCCGTTGAATGCGATGGCCAGGGCGCCCAATTCGTCGGCTGATTCTACCGGGATCTGGTAGCCAAGCTCGCCCTCGGCGAGGTGTTGGGTTCCTTCTTGCAGTCGCATCAACGGAGTATGCAGCACGGTGCGAATCGCGGTCCATACCAACAGGGCAAGAGAGACACACCCGCTAAACATCAGCACAATCACCCACAGACTGCTTTGCGCCAGACTTGCGTCCTGGCTCTTCAGGGAGATGCCGGTGTCGAGGATTCCCAGGATGCGTTGCGTGGCCGGATGTGCGTGGCAGGCGGCGTTGGAGCATTCCGGCTTGTTCACGATCGGGGCAATGACGCCCAGCACGCGATGTTTGCCATCCTGATCGCGGGTTTCGTAGATTCGGAAGTGTTTGTGCAGCGGCGGCTTGTCGGATTCCTTGTGGCACTCGATGCACTGCGTACTGCCGCGGCCGATGGAAGTTCCGGCCTCGTGCGCATCGCTGGAGAAGGCCACCCGCCCATCGTGGTTGATGATGCGGACCTGCTCAATGACGCTTTGATTACCGATCCCCTGAATGGATTCGAGCAGACCTTGCCGGTCATTGGCCATCATGGACCGGCTGGTGCAATCGAGGACGAAGTCGCTAATTCCGACCGCCTCCTCCAGCGAAACCTGTTCCAGGTCGTGCCGGTGGAGCCGGATATTGATGTACCCCAGCACTGCCGAGCCGAATGCCAAGCAAGCCAGTAGTAGAACCAGAAGCTTCGTACTGACGTGCTTTACCCTCAACCCTAGTGGCTGGAACATCGCTTCCCCCAGAGAAGTGCCAGGGAGCGCCGCCTGGTTAGGAGACGCTCCCTGCTCATTGGTTAATGCACCAGCGAAGGCTGATGCTGCGGAGCTGACTGTTCTGCCAGTCCTTCTGCGTGGGCGTCTCCATGATGTTCCTCCTCAAAGATGGGGAGGAACTTCACGCACATCGTGTAGACGAAGAAGCCGATTGCGCAGATCATCAGCGTGATGCAGAGCTCGGTCCACTTCGGTAGATAGTGATGTCCAATCCAGGTTTCCATGCTGGTCATGGCCACGTTAATGCGGTTGGTCACGAAGCCTAGAATGGCGCTCAAGGCAGCAAGGTAAGACAGGTCAGGGTTGGTGCGGACCATCTTAAAGCTCAGCATCGTCAGCGGAATCACATAGCAGAGGGCCAGCTCGACCCACAGGAAATAGGCCTCGTAGCTGGGCTTGAATATGTCCATGAACACCCCGCGATGGACGTAATCTTGCACATGCAGCAGCAGCAGCACCCACAGAACCACGTAGAGGCCGCCGGCAAGCTCGCAGATGACCGAACGTTCCAGACCGCGTCCGAAGGCTCGTGAGCTGATTGTAGATTCAAAGATGGTCATTGCGATTCCCACCGCAATCGCCGAGATGAAGAAGAAGAAGGGCAGTGCCGGGGAGTACCAGAACGGACTCATCTTCTCCGGGAAGATCAGGAAAAGGGAGCCGAGCGAGCTCTGGTGAAGCGTGGAGAGCAGAATGCCCAAGCACACCAGTACGGGATAGACTTTCTTGACCCAGCGGATCGGCGCCTTCAGATTGAAGCGCTCGAGCACGTTCGGCAAAAATTCAAAGAAGAGGACCGTGGTGTATGTCATCACGCACAGGCCGACCTCAAGCATGACCGAGTGCGGATTCATGTAAATCATCATGTGCCAGATGTACCAGGGACGGCCAAGATCAAAGAGCAGGCCTACGATAAACAGAACGTATCCCAGAAAGGCGGTGAGGACGGCGGGGCGAACGATGCAGTGCAGGCGCTCGACGTGAGAAGATGTAAACCGCGGCGGTCACACAGAATCCGCCGGCGGCCAGCATGACGCCGCAGAGGCAGTCAAAGCCGATCCAAAGCCCCCAGGGGAACGTGTCGGTCATGTTAGAGACGGCGCCGAGGCCTCGGAAATAGCGGACGTAGGTGGAGTAGAGGCCGAGTAGCATGATCACTACAAACACCACTCTCCAGCCCGTCACCTTCATGTTCATAAACGTCATTTCTCACCTCGCATGGCTCTCTCTTCGGCTTCGACTTCAGCGACTTCCTTGCGGCGGTTGGAGACCCAGTACACACCGCCCAGGACCAGCGCCCAAAGAGGAATAAAATCAGGCATCATTTCCATCACCCGGCCGGTGTATTCACCGAGCGGAACATCGCCGATACGCTGGGAGCTCGGCAAGCCGTACTGCTGGAAAGGCACAGAGGAGAGCATCAGAACATCGGTTCCGCCCACTTCCGTGAGGCCAAAGATGTGGGGGACGTAGTTCGAAGGATTACTACGAAGCCGATCCTGTGCCTCGGCAACTAACGCATCGCGATCGCCAAACTTAGTGGCGCCGACTGGACAAATCTCGGCGCAGGCCGTCTGCTTGCCTGCTTCGACGCGGTCGGGACACATGATGCACTTCCGCACCCGTGGATTCAGCGCCCCCCATTCGTACTTGGGCACCGAAAACGCGCAGGCCATCATGCAATACCGGCAGCCGAGGCACTTCCAGACGTCATACACCACCGGGCCATCCTTAGTCTTATGGAAGGCACCGACCGGGCAAACCGAGGCGCAGGCCGGGTGCTCGCAGTGCTGGCACAGACGGCGCATGTATTTGTCGTTTTGGTTAAGGACTACCGTGTACTTGTGCGCCGACTGAACCGACTCCGCCGCAACTTTGTCATCGTAGGGGAGGTTGTTCTGCTGGGCACATGCACCCTCGCATTGCTTGCAGCCGATGCATAGAGTTGCATCGTAAAGAATCGCCTTGCTCATAGGATCTCCGCACCACTAACGGCTGGCATATCCATGTCAGTCGGATTGTGTTCACGTGGGTGGGTATGAGGCGGGATCTGAGCGGACGGAACCGGTAACCTTGAGTTTCCTCGGTTATCTCACGCAGGCCAGCGGTTTGTGCCGCTAGGGTCGAGCGTGCAGTGGCTCCAGCCTCCAAACACCGGATCTCCCACATCGCACTTGCCCTACCGCCGGGCTCTTCTCCGGCGTTTGCTCTTCCTGGCTGCCTGACATTTCAGCGGGCGGGAGTGGCTTACGCCACGCCCAAAATCAATCTAGTTGCCGAAGCCTGAGGCTCCGGACAGGCTTCCGTGGTCCGATGTTGGCCATGGAAGCTGAATCGCGCATCGCGCTACCACATGACAACTTCTGGCTTTGCGATATGCACAGACAATGTACCGATTACTTTTCTATCGCCGTGATATGCGTCACAGGGTCGCGTGCGCTGGAAATGCCCTTTCTTGTTACCATCCGCTGCATTGCGCAACAGTAAACTGCGCAGGGTCGCGACAGTGTTGAAGAAATCAGCAGGTGCTCACGGAGTCGCTTGAGTAATATGTTTACGAATAAAACATGCCCAAAATGGGAAAGCTCGCCGATTTCCGGCGAGCTTTCCCATTTTGTCCTAGCAAAAGGAGCTATGCCCCGACCAATCTCTCCAGCGCCGGCTTGTTCCGGATCATCAAGGTCGATCCTTTCAAGACGGCAATCTGCTTCTTGCGGAAGTCCGCAAGGGTGCGCGTCACCGTCTCCCTGGATGTTCCGATGATCTGCGCGATCTCCTCGTGGGTTAGAGCGACCTTAATGCGCATTCCGGCTTCATCGGCTCCCTCACCGTGCGACCACTCCAGCAGCAGGCGCGCCAAGCGCTCCGGCGCCGAGTGCGAGAGACCCAAGGAGCGGATCTGCTGATACGCCGACTGACAGTCCCGGCTGAGGTGCTGAGCGGCCTTCAGGCAAGCATCTCCGTGCTGTTGCAGAAAACGCAGAAAATCGTCGCGTTTGATGAAATTCAATTGGCAGGGCTGACCCGACTCGGCGGTGATCTCATACGGAGTGTTGGAAACCGTGGCGTGTAGTCCAAGCACTTCGCCGGGCTGCACGATTTTCAAGATCAGGATTTTGCCGTCGCTCGACGTGGTGGAAAGTTTGACCCGCCCCTTGCACAGCATATAGATGCCGCGAGGGGACTGTCCCTCCACGAAGAGCACCGCTCCGGCCGGGTAGGCAGCAGTAAATTTAATCTTTTCAAAGGCTTCCAGGGATGCCTTGGGGAGACCGCAGAAGAAGCTATCATTGCGCAGCTTACATATCAGGCAGTTCTCAACGAGTTCCAAGCCGTATGGTGATCCCAATTCACTCTCCCCCGAGTCCCTAGAATGGGAATCCTTCGAGTCCTGCGAGGTGCGGCGTTTTTTGCATCACCCTAAAAGTGACTTATATCACATTTTCGATGTGACAGCTATTACAGAGTTATGTTCTCCCACCGCACAATTCCGCGCATGAATCCGGAGGGCGGAGCGTGCTCCGGCTGGAAAGAGGCTGAGGCACAACGGCTTCCACGTTCTCCAGTTTCACTCCCAGGTGCGCGGATTCATTTTTTTATTTTCCCCTCTTGCATGAAACTTCATCTCAGCATATAGTTTCCCGCCAGTCGTCTCCAGGCAACGAATTGCTTCACATGATCATCTGCGTCATCCGCTTGGCTGGAGTCATAATCGTTTTTCTTCTTTATTGGGGTGTCAGTATCAGCTCGGAGTTTGTACGGAAATTGCCTACAGGACTTCCGGGCAACCAGCGTTGCCAACTTGTTCTTTTAGAAGCTAGACATTCATAACGATTCGTTGCAGCTCAGAGTCTCTATCGTCTCGGCATCATGCACGGAGTTTCGGCTCCGTCAATTCTAGGAGGGCACGTAATGGCGACGGAAGAACAGGTCATGAACGGAGTCTCGGCTCCATCAACTCTAGGAGGGAAAGCAATGGCGACGCAACAAGGACCGGTTCTCGGAAACCCGGCGGTGGTTGGGCTGGCGGGCTTCGGCACGACCACTATCCTACTTCAGATGCACAACCTTGGCTGGTGTGGCAGCGGAGTTGTGTTTTGCCTGGCGTTGTTTTTTGGTGGCGGCGCACAACTCGTGGCGGGCTTCCAGGAGTTCAAGACCGGCAACAATTTTGGCTATAGCGCCTTCGCCGCCTACGGAGCCTTTTGGCTTGCGTTGGATTTTATTTTCGTCATCCTGGATTTGCAGGGAATGCCGAATTCCATCATCACCGGACCGCTCAAGATCACCCACACCGACGTCGGTTGCTTCCTACTGATTTGGACCCTCTATACGGGGATAATGCTCATCGGAGCGCTGGCCGTCCACTTCATGATGACGATGACGTTCCTCACTCTGTTCTTGGGATTCATCGGGCTCGACCTGGTGTTCCTGCAAGACATGAAGTGGATACTGCAACCCACGGCGTATGTCCTGCTTTTGTGCGCTTTCTGTGCTCTCTACATGATGGCCCACATTATCTTTCTGCAGGTGTACGGCAGGGATATCCTGCCCGTAGGTGGGCCGCTGATTAGCAAACCGAGGTAGCCGAAGACGCGCAGGACGCAAGCCTTTCTGGACCGGTGACGCGGGCAGTCGTGGTGCCCGCGAGCCGGAACAGAGGGTTTGTTCCAGTATTGTCTACGATGCGAATTGGGAGTATGATTCCGCCACCAATCGGGCACTGGCGTAAACAGTTGCTCGATTGTTGGCAATAACACTTGCTGGTGAACGCCGACAGAACGATCCGGTTCAGTGCGTGGGTCGCGGTCGCAAGCAGTACCGTGGTTAGGCAGAATGGTTGCGTGCGGAGGAGGAGGTGAGTCTTTCATTTTTCCACCTTTTTCGCGGTTTTGAAATGATGCCTGCGCGCTGCTTCGGATGTAAGGCGTCGGCCGCACGGTATGAGTGTCTAACCGATCACGCTCACGGTCTATTCTCCGGGTGGAGAATGGCTTCTTATTTAATTCACTAAACGAACGTTTCCGTGTTTCGCATTCAAGCAAAGTAAACAGTCAGGCGATTGGCGACATTGCAACGATGGAGCAGGGGTCGCGATGCGTTTTTCCCGGCTGAGCAGGATTCACACATTTTCATGCGGGAGGCAAACCCCGCGTTTTACGGAGGAAGCACTACGCATGGCGAACGAACCCTTAGCGTATGGTGTCAACATTGACTCTCTGTTGCACGAGAACCGCGTCTTTCCACCTCCGGCAGAGTTTAGTGCCAAGGCGCATATCAAGAGCCTGGAAGAGTACAAGCGCCTCTATGCCGAGGCGGCCGAGGATCCGGAAGCCTTCTGGGGAAAGATCGCCGGGGAGTTGCACTGGTTCGAACCCTGGACGAAGGTTTTGGAGTGGGATGCGCCGTGGGCGAAGTGGTTCACCGGCGGAAAGATCAATCTCTCCTACAACTGCCTGGATCGGCACGTCGCCTCATCGCGCCGCGACAAGACGGCAATCCTCTGGGAGGGGGAGCCTGGTGACACCCGCACCCTGACCTACGCGCAGTTGCTCGCCGAAGTTGAACTCTTCGCCAACGTGCTCAAAGGCCTCGGTGTAGGTAAGGGAGAGCGCGTCACGATCTATATGGGCATGGTCCCCGAACTGGCCATTGCGATGCTGGCGTGCGCCCGCATCGGCGCCGTCCACTCGGTCATCTTCGGCGGCTTCTCGGCCAACGCCATCGTCGATCGCGTCCACGATCAGCAGTGCAAGTTCCTCATCACCCAGGATGGCTCCTGGCGGCGCGGCGTGCAGTTCCCGCTCAAGAACACGGTGGACGAAGCGCTCGCCAATTGTCCAACGGTGGAGAGCGTGGTGGTCTTCCAGCGCACCGGAGCAGAGGTGAAGATGCAAGCGGGGCGCGATCACTGGTGGCACGAGCTGGTTGCCAAAGCCGCGCCGCACTGTCCTGCCGAGCCGCTGGAGAGCGAGGACCCGCTCTACATTCTCTACACCTCCGGCTCTACCGGAAAGCCGAAGGGCATTGTCCACACGACCGGGGGTTACTCGGTGGGCACCTATATCACCACCAAGTGGGTCTTCGATCTGAAGGACGAGGACATTTACTGGTGTACCGCCGATATTGGCTGGGTCACCGGACATAGCTACATCGTTTACGGCCCTTTGCAGAACGGCGCGACGACGCTGATGTACGAAGGGGCGCCCAATCATCCTGACTTCGACCGCTTCTGGGCGCTGGTGGAGAAGTACAAGGTCAGCGTCTTCTATACGGCGCCGACGGCTATCCGTTCGTTCATCAAATGGGGCAATCAATATCCCGAACGTCATGACCTGAGCAGCCTGCGCCTGCTTGGCTCAGTCGGCGAACCGATCAATCCGGAAGCCTGGATGTGGTATCGCGAGGTGATTGGCAAGGAGCGCTGTCCGATTGTCGATACCTGGTGGCAGACCGAGACCGGCTGCATTATGATCTCCCCGCTGCCCGGTGCGATTGCCACCAAACCGGGCTCGGCCACCCGCCCATTTCCGGGAATCATCGCCGAGGTCGTCGATCGCGGCGGGGAAAAGGTTCCGCTCGGCTCGGGCGGCTTCCTGGTGATCAAGAAGCCCTGGCCGGCGATGGCGCGCACTATTTACGGCGACCCGGATCGTTATGTGAAGCAGTACTGGTCGGACATTCCGGGGGTGTACTTCACAGGGGACGGCGCTCGCATCGATAAGGATGGATACATCTGGGTGATGGGCCGGGTGGATGACGTGCTGAATGTTAGCGGTCATCGCCTTTCTACCATGGAGATCGAGTCGGCGCTGGTGGCTCATCCGATGGTTGCCGAGGCGGCCGTCGTGGGCAGGCCCGACGACATCAAGGGGCAGGCGGTGTCGGCCTTTGTAACCCTGGAAGGCGGAATTACCGCCTCGCCTACTCTGAAGGACGAGCTGCGGGCCTGGGTCGCCAAGGAAATCGGTTCCATGGCCAAACCCGATGACATCCGCTTTACCGAACAACTGCCAAAAACGCGCTCCGGCAAGATCATGCGCCGCCTGCTCCGCGAGCTCGCGACCAGCGGCGAAGTCAAGGGCGACATCACTACGCTCGAAGACTTTGCCGTGATCAGCAAACTCAAGGTCAGCGACGAATAATCTGTGCTGGCGAAACGACCTTCCCCCACTCCGGCTGCAGCTCCGGAGTGGGGGCTTCCATTTTGGATTGGAGGATTTGGTGGGCGGTTTCGGGGGTACAATACCGGAATGCCGCGAGCGGGCATATTGACGTTGCTGGCTACCTCCCTTCTGTTTGCCGGGACTTTGCAAGCGCAACGAGGGGGCGGCACGATTCGGGGTGGCTTCACCCAAGCGAGGGGTGGCTCGGGTATTGGCCATCGCGTTCCTGGAAGTTCCCGCTTTCACAATGGCCGCAGTGGCGCTGGTTTTTATCCGTTCTGGGATGACGAGGGGTTCTGGGGTGGCGAGGCGGATGAGAACGAAGGCGTCGTTTTGCCCCCGCCCCCAGGCATGATGTTTCAAGCCGGCAGGACGCGATCGGCGAGAGCGGAAATTCCTGCGGCTAGCCCGAAGCTGATTGAGGTGCCGAGTACAGCGGGTTCAGCCGCCCGTAAGCCGCTGCCGCCTGCCATGTTTATCTTGATGAGCGGGGAGCGGATCGAGGTCCGGCGATATCTGCTCACGCATGATCGTATGTATCTCACCGTCGATCACCAGCAGCGCACCATCCCACTCGCCATGCTCGATATCAGTGCAACGGTTGCGGCCAATCACGAGCGCGGCATTGAGATGCGGATTCCTGCCGACCCGAGTGAGATTTCCTTGAGCTTCTAAAGTCCCTGAGCTTCTGAACGAACGCGATGGTTACGCCGTATCCGCTTTGGTTTCGGACTTCGGAGTTGTCGTGCTCGTTGGTGGCGGGTCAGGCGATGCGGGATGGGTCTCGGTAAGAACTTCGTGGAGAACCCCCTCGATGACGTCGACTGCATCTCGAACTGGCGCGGTCGCCTGCGGATTGGTGGCATAGGTAACGAGTTCGATGACTTGCAATGCATTGCGAATACGGTCATTCATCTGCGCGATCCTCTCGAAGCGCCGCAGCATTTCCAATCTTCGCTCCCGTACCGAGGATTGCCAGCGCATCACGAAAGTGAAGGTCAGAGCGCTTGCCAGCACGCTTCCAGTAAAACGAAGCGGGGCGGTGCTGTGTAACCAGTCTGCGTAAATGAGCCACTGCAATAAAATCGCGCAGGCGAATACAGCAGCACCGCTCAAGAACGAGAAAAGGAAAATCGATGCATTGGAGGAAAGCTGCCGGGAAAGAGTGGGCTCAGTCTTGGACTTCATGGAATTACAAAGGGGTTCCAGGCGCATCAATGCTTGTTCTTGCGGACGATTATAGCAATCACCTGTGGTTCGTTTGGTGACAACTTGTACTCGCGATTCACGGGTGCAATGGCCAGCAGAGTTGCTTTCGTGATGGCGTAGGCGGCTAGCCATATTCTGCCCGGGTCACCGTTGGCTGGCTTCGCCCGCTTTTATCTGCCGATTGAACTTGGCAGAGTGGCCACGGGGTATGGTTGGAGATTTCCATTGGGAGTGTTGGAAGTGCTTCGCCAAAAATACGATTTGCCCACAGTGATAGGCGTAGTGAGCGATCTGCCGGTTGAGGGCCTGCATTACTGAGTGCGCCTCACCCCGGATGAAGACGGTGCGCGTCATATCCTCCTCGGAGAGCGGCTCAAGGGTGGTGAAGAGGCAGCTCCAGCCGGACTCCCACATGGTCATTAAATCTTTGCGGGCGGAAGGCGGTTCCTCGAACTCAGCATCGCGGTTGCGATCCGCTTTCTCGCCGTCGCTCGAGAGAAAGTCCGTCCAGCGAGAGCGCATGTTCCCAGCCATATGCTTGACGACGAGGGCAATGGAGTTCATTTCCGGGTCCAGCACGGCGAAGAGTTGCTCGTCGGTCACCTGCTCGATCGCTTGCTCCGCCAATTTCTTGTAGTAGCGAAACAGGGAGCGCGAATCCTCGAGATAGGATGTGGTGAATCTCATGGCCATGCTCACAGATATGCGAGCATGGCTGCCTGGGTTGTATGGAGGTGCGCGGCTGGCTCAGGCCGTAATGCGCGGCAGCAGAGAACACGTTGTACAACCCTACGCCCATGCCCACAGGGTTAAGCGCTTGCAGCGAATTCTAAGGGAAAATAACCAGCCGTTACCAGTTTGTTTACCGATGCGGATGCCAACCCCGAGTTCTATAGTGCATCTTGCAATCTCTCCGGGCGGCAAGCCGCTGACCAGTGAACCGGGTAAGAGTACAACCGGATTACCGTCCTGTGGGGAAGGACTAATGCTCCAGCTTACAAGAAATGACGGACATCGCATGACGGACAAGAGCGCCATAAACGTCAATTCGCCCCTTCCCGGCTTCGTTCAACAACGATTGGCGAATGGGCTCACGATTTCGACTTGTCTGCTTTGCATGAAGTCCATTGCCAGTCCTACGCCCGCCAGTCTGAGAATAGCGGAAGAGAATCATCCTTGCGCTGCCCGCAGCCGCAAGTCGAGCTAGCTCAATCACCCACACAATCCCCGGATATTTCGATATCGCTTGCGGGGTGAACTCAGCGAATGTCGTGACCATCGAGGGGTGACTGGCGTCACCGACGAATGGGCTCATTCCGGGGTATGACGAACCAATACGGGATGGAAAAGATGAGTGTCAACGCTGGTAACGAACTCGCCGCAACCCAGAAGCCGGTCGCCCCTCGCCGTCTCGGTGCGTTGGAGTACCACGCCGGAAACTTTTTTTTCCCACAAGAGGACACTGGGGGCTTGGAACTTGCTGACATCATTGATGTCCAGATGATCCAGTCGTTACTGGAACATTTCTACGAGCTTGTCCAGATTCCCATGGCGATCGTCGACATTAAGGGTAAGTTGTTGGTTGCCGTGGGCTGGCAGGAGATCTGCACAAAATTTCACCGGGTGAATACGGAGAGCTGCAAGAATTGCGTGGAGAGCGACACGCAGCTTACGGCGGAGGTCGCCGCGGGAGAATTCAAGCTGTACAAATGCAAGAACAATATGTGGGACGTAGCTACGCCCCTGGTGGTAGATGGCTGGCACTGCGGCAATCTTTTCTTAGGGCAGTTCTTTTTTGACAGTGAGGCATTGGATTATGCAGCCTTCCGAGCACAAGCCGGGCAATATGGTTTCGAGGAGGAAGCCTATCTTGCCGCCGTTCGAGCTGTGCCACGACTGAGTCAGGATGCAGTTAACGCGGGTATGGCTTTCATGATGAAGCTGGCCCACATGCTCTCCCAGGCGGGATACAACCATCTCAAACTGGCTCGCTCGGTTCAGCATATGAGACAGGCTCAGGCAGTTGCGGCGGAGCGGGAGACATGGTTCCACACCTTATTCAATACGATTCCGCTGAGTGCGGCCCTGATCGATGCGGAGACACTGGAATTCTTGCAGTTCAACTATGCCGCGGCGGAGAACCTCGGCTACACTCGCGAGGAATTTGCCAAGCTGACGGTCTACGACATCGAGGCCGTCCACTCCCCTGAAAAGCTTGACGAGCTGATTGCCCAGCGAGACCCTTTGAATGATTTCATCCCTCCACATGAGACGAAGCACCGGACGAAATCCGGCGAATTGCGGGATGTAATTGTGTATGGGCGTTACATGTTTGTAGGCGGTCGCCGGGTGAATAACTGTGTGTGGGAGGACGTAACGGAGAAAAAATCGACCGAAGCGGCTCTCCACCAAAGTGAAAAGCTGGCGTTCGTTGGCCGTATGGCGGCGACGATTGCACACGAAATCAATAATCCGCTGGAGATGGTGACCAACTGCGTCTATCTTGCCGCCGGCAATTCTAATCTGCCTCCGGAAGTGAAAGACCATCTGGCGATTGCCGAGCGCGAACTTCACCGGGTGGCTCACATCGCGCAGCGGACGCTCGGCTTCTACAGGGAAGCCACGAAGCCGGCGGTTGTGGATATTCGCGCTCTGGTAGACGAGATGGTGGAACTCTACGATCCCAAGTTTACGCGCAGGGATATTCGCCTAAGGATTGAACACAATGGCCAGTACGCCGGAGCGATCGCCATCGCCGGCGAAATTCGGCAGGTCATCTCAAACCTGCTGACGAATGCCATTGACGCCTCGCGCTCCAAGGGCACAGTACGAGTACGGACGAGCCAAGTTACGCTGAATGGTTGCCGCTACACTCGGGTGACGATTGCCGACGCAGGCGCCGGAATTTCGAAGGTAAATCAGAGCCGGATCTTTGAGCCCTTCTTTACTACCAAGAAAGATGTTGGCACAGGGCTGGGTCTTTGGGTCAGCAGCGAGATTGTCCAAAAGCATAAGGGACAGATCCGGCTTCGCAGCGTGGAAGGCAAGGGAAGCGTGTTCTCCTTGTTCCTGCAAGGCGCCGACTCGATCCCGGTTCCGAGCAGCCATACGGCGTGTGCGCCCTGATTGACTCCGCCCGCCTCCACGCCGATCCGACGGTTTAGCGCCTAATCAATTCCGAAGGGTTGGATGGTCTCCGGAGAGGGCGTGACTGCATCTTCCGGCCTGACAATTAAGCTTGGCTCCGCACCAGCAAGCCGCATCAGCGCGTCGTTGGTCGTATCCTCAATGCGCGTATTGCTCTTGTGGAGCAAGCGAACAGCCTTGAATGCTTCGTGGCACAACACAAAGCGGTTCTTTGTTGCTAGCGCATTAAAAACGATATCGGAACGCATGATTGGCACCTTTCCGTGGTACGGGGAGTTGTGGTGTGTTGTGATGTCCTGACGAAAGAAGCGGCATCCAAATCAATCTTCTCTAGCGAGAGTATTGGGAAATTGGACTTCGAGCTAGGATTTGAGTCACAAAAGCTAACTTCTTTTGGTAAAGGAGCCGTAATAGACAGACCTCGGGCTGGGGAGGTTAGGTGGGAAACAAAGGAGGAAACTTCAGATTTGGAAGGTTTCAACGAGAATTGAAGAGCAGCCCAACCAAAAAGGCTGCCGAGTTTGCGGAAAAAGCGCCCGGTGTCTATGCAGTTATATCGATAGATGCTGCTGTGCTCTGGAAGGTTGCTCACAAAATTAAGGCTGATCCTGTAGAGGCGAATTCCGTGCTCATTCGTTCCGCTTCCACAGCCGGAACCACGGATCGCTGGCATACTTCTCATCGTGCTTCTGATTCGCGGCCTTCCAGTCGGACATCTGGAGCGGTCTCTTGTCCGGCAGCGTCAGCAGGTCCTCCAGCATCTTGATTTCGGCGATGATCTTTTCGGCGTCCATATTGTTTCGATATCTGATGTCCGGCGTGATGTCACGGATTCGAATCCGCGCGCGTTGCGGGTGCTCCACGATTCCAACCTGAACGTCTCGCTTCCTGAATACCGCGTGAGGTTCACCCCGAAGTTCCGCTGCGTTCCTAGTAATCTACCACTGAAGACGATTGGCATCCACCGCGCAGAGTAGACGCATGGCGCTAGATTGCCCTACGATTCCTCTGAAATGCCACAAACCGGTCAAAAAAAGTTTCGAAGCCGTGCCGCCGGGGCTGAGATCCGGAGATGACTCATTCGTACATTGCTGAACTGGAACAGGCCAGGGCGTAGTTCCGAAGCAGAAGATAGAATGAAATGTACTACTCTGGTGTGAGGAATTTTTCGGAAGTTCGGGCATGCGGAGCCGGAGTTCCAGGCGATCCCTTCCAGACCTGGATTCGAAGACGAGAAGGAGGCTATTTTGCCAAAACGAATTGCGATGGTATTGGCGCTGCTGATGATGAGCGTCGCCGGCTTCGCGCAGAATGCGAAATCGGGAGACCTGTTCCTTGGATATTCGTTCAATCGCGCCAGCGATGGATGGAGCAACACGGGCAATCTGAGTGGATGGGAAGCGTCGGTGGAGGGCAAGATCGCTCCGTTTGCCGGGATCGTCGCCGATGTGAGCGCGCATTATGGCACGCTGCAGTTGTCCAACGAGCACATCACCGGATTGCCAGGGTCGGTCCCCTCATCGCCGCGGATCGAGAACCTGATGTTCGGGCCGCGCTTGTCGTTTTCGAAGGGAAAGTTCCGGCCGTTTGCACAAGGGCTGGTCGGGGTCGCTCACCTGCATGAGTCGGAGCAGGAATTCTCCTACGCTGAGTCGAGCGTTGCCGACGCAATCGGCGGCGGAGTCGATTACCACCTGCTTCCGCAACTCGCGTGGCGGGTGCAGGCCGATGTGCTGCAGACCCGCTTCCACGGCTCTCGAGAGGACGATGTGCGGATTTCGACCGGGCTGGTGTGGAACTTCTAGGCCGGGAAGCGCCCAGCAGCGCTGCTTGGTGCGGCATACCCGGTTGAAGCATCCAATAGGTAGCGCGCCATTCAGGATCAAGCTGCGGGGCAAGTCAGGTGCTCCGAGGCGATCAGTTTAGTTGACCACGATCCGAAGTGCATGAGCGGCTGCTGGCCGCCGCGCTGGCGCTATGGAGGATCGAATGAGCACGGACGTAAACACGATTCGAGACCTTGCCGAGCGGGAGTACAAGTGGGGCTTTATCTCCGACGTCGAGTCGGAGAGCGTTCCCAAGGGTTTGAACGAAGAGTCGGTTCGTCTCATCTCGGCCAAGAAGCGCGAACCCGAGTTCATGCTGGAGTGGAGGCTGAAGGCGTATCGCCACTGGGCCTCGCTGGAGAAGGCGCAGGCTGAACCGAAGTGGGCCAACATCAAGTACGACCCGATCGATTATCAGGACATCGTCTACTACTCGGCTCCCAAGCAGAGGCCGACCCTGGAGAGCCTGGAGTCGCTCGATCCGGAGCTTCTGCGCACCTATCAGAAGCTGGGGATTCCGCTGGAAGAGCAGAAACTGCTTGCCGGCGTTGCGGTTGATGCTGTCTTTGACAGCGTCTCAGTGGTTACGACATTCAAGGAAAAGCTGCGGGAGGCCGGAGTTATCTTCTGCTCCTTCTCAGAGGCCGTGCAGAAGCATCCCGAGCTGGTGACGCAAGTATCTAGGTTCGGTGGTTCCGTACACCGACAACTTTTTTGCCGCGCTGAATGCGGCGGTGTTCTCCGACGGCTCATTCGTCTACGTGCCCAAGGGAGTTCGCTGTCCCATGGAACTCTCCACCTACTTCCGGATCAACGCGGCCGAGACCGGGCAGTTCGAGCGCACCTTGATCGTTGCCGACGCGGGCTCGTACGTCAGCTATCTGGAAGGCTGCACGGCGCCGATCCGCGATCAGCACCAACTGCACGCCGCGGTGGTCGAGCTGGTCGCGCTCGACGATGCGCAGATCAAGTACTCCACGGTGCAGAACTGGTATCCGGGCGATAAGGAAGGCAAGCGGCGGAATCTACAACTTTGTCACCAAGCGCGGCAAGTGCGAGGGAGTGAATTCGAAAATTTCCTGGACGCAGGTGGAAACCGGTTCGGCGATTACCTGGAAGTATCCGAGCTGCATTCTGCGCGGAGATAACTCGGTGGGCGAGTTCTATTCGGTTGCTCTCACCAACAACCATCAGCAGGCCGACACCGGCACCAAGATGATCCACATCGGAAAGAACACCAGGAGCACGATCGTCACCAAGGGCATCTCGGCCGGACACGGTCAGAACACCTATCGCGGTCAGGTGAAGATCATGAAGGGTGCCACGGGAGCCAGGAACTACACGCAATGCGACTCGCTGCTGATCGGCGACCAATGCGGCGCGCACACCTTCCCTTACATCGAGGTGAGGAATTCGACCGCGCGCATGGAACATGAGGCTTCCACCTCCAAGATCGGGGAGGACCAGATGTTCTATCTGCGGCAGCGCGGAATCAAGGGCGAAGATGCGATCTCGATGATCGTGAACGGTTTTTGCAAGCGTGTGTTCCGGGAACTGCCCATGGAGTTTGCCGTGGAAGCTCAGAAGCTGCTGAGCGTGAGCCTGGAAGGCAGTGTTGGATAACAGAGCTGGATACTTGGATCGCAGTGAAACGTAGACATGCGGAGCAAGGAGACGAATGAGCCCATTGCTCGAAATTAGGGATCTCCACGTCAGCGTGGATCATCACGAGATACTGAAGGGTATTGATCTGCGGGTCAATGCCGGCGAGGTGCATTCCATCATGGGTCCGAACGGCTCGGGAAAGAGTACCCTCGCGCAGGTGTTGGCCCGGCGCGACACCTATGAAGTAACTTCCGGCGAAGTGTTGTTCAACGGCAAAGACCTGCTGGCGATGAAGCCCGAGGAGGCCGCATGGGAGGGCGTCTTCATGGCCTTCCAATACCCGGTGGAGATTCCCGGCATCAGCAATGTGTACTTCCTGCGCTCGGCGCTGAATGCGATTCGCAAGGCTCGCGGACTGGATGAGATGACGGCCACGGAATTTCTGCCGATGTTCCGCGAAAAGCTGGCCCTGCTGGAGATGGACGACAAGCTGATGAACCGTTCGGTCAACGAAGGTTTTTCCGGCGGCGAAAAGAAACGGAATGAGATCTTGCAGATGGCGGTGCTGGAGCCAAGACTGGCGATTCTGGACGAGACCGATTCCGGGCTGGACATTGACGCGCTGCAGGATTGTGGCCGCGGGCGTGAACGCCATGCGCGAGCGCGGAAAGAGCCATGGTCGTGGTGACGCACTATCAGCGGCTGCTGACCTACATCGTGCCCGACTACGTACACGTGCTGATGGATGGACGCATCGTGCGCTCGGGTGGCGCGGAGCTGGCGCTAGAACTGGAAGAAACCGGCTACGGCTCCATGGAAACCAACGCCTCCGTCGCCTGAGAAAGAAACCGACGTGACCACTGCGACTCAAGCGCTACATCATTATCTCGAGTGCTTCAGCGAATTCGAGGCGGTTGCCGCCGGCCAGGAGCAGGCCGTGGCTGCGTGAGCTTCGCCGCACAGGGTTCGCCCGCTTCTGCGAGGTTGGTTTTCCAACCACTCACGATGAGGACTGGCGATTTACCGATGTCTCTGCAATTGCGAACACTGCATTTCGCTTGAGTCGGGATGAGCGACCCGCGGTTTCACCGCAGCAACTTAAGCCGTGGCGGGTGGAGGGCGCCGGTTGCCAACTTGTATTTGTCAACGGGCACTTTGCACCGGAGCTATCGCTGCTTAAGCAAACTGGCCGGCGGCGTAAAGGTTACCGGACTGGCCAGGAATTGAGCCGCAACACCAGCTTGATGGAGCAGCATTTCGGGCATTACGTCGACCAGCATCGCGACAGCTTCTCTGCTCTGAATACGGCCTTTGCGGAAGATGGCGCCTACGTGCATGTTCCGCGAGGCGTGATCGTCGAAGAGCCAATCTGTCTGCTGTTTGTCTCGACGGCGGATGCGACGCCGTTGATGAGCCATCCGAGAAATCTGATTCTGGTGGATGAGGAGAGCCAGGTCACGATTCGTCGAAGAGTATGTTTCGCTGGGCGAGCGGAAGCGTGTTTTGCAATGCGGTGACCGAGCTGGTCGCGGGCGACAATGCCGTGGTCTCCCACTACGGATTGAGCGCGAGCAGGCGGGTACCTTCAACATTTCGACGTTGCGAATGCAGCAGGGACGAAGCGCAAACATTGCCTCGCATTCGGTCTTGCTCGGCGGAGCACTGGTGCGGAATAACGTGCATCCGGTGCTGGCCGGCGAGGGAGGCGAGTGCCTGATCAACGGCTTGTTCCTCGGCGGCGACCATCAGCACATCGACAATTACATGCTGGTCGAGCATGCCAGCCCGCACTGCGGCAGCCGTCAGTTCTATAACGGAATCCTCGACGATCATGCTCACGGCGTCTTTCACGGCAGGATCATCGTGCACAAAGACGCACAGAAGACCGATGCCAAGCAGACCAACCGCAACCTGCTGCTCTCCGACGACGCGCAGATCGACACCAAGCCTCAGTTGGAGATTCACGCCGACGACGTGAAGTGTACGCATGGCGCCACCATCGGGCAGATCGACGAGGAAGCGCTCTTCTACCTGCGCTCTCGCGGAATCGACGAAGCGTCAGCGCGAAATCTTTTGCTGCTCGCATTCGCCGGTGAATGCCTTGCGCGCATGAAGGAAGGCTCGGCTTCGCCGGCATGTCGATGCCCTGGTCAATCGTGATATGCACCGAGTCGCGAATTCTGTTCGCAACCTCGAATCGGCGAAATGACATTGGGCAGGACGCTTGCCGGGAATGATGCTGGAGGTGAATTCGGATGAACGACATCACGCTGAGCCGCGCCTGTGAAGTGGTGGAGATCCCAAGTGGATCTCGCGCGTCTGCTGCGCGATGGGGACCGTGGTGCGAATCAGCCAATCACTCGGCGACAGTTATACCGTTACGATCCGCCGAAGGTCAGATGTATCGGGTTGAAGACAAGGATGCTGATGCTCTGGGGCTTGCAGACAAGCAGGGAAGCTCCGCGGCAAAGCAGGGAAGATTCAGCGAGGAGGCTGTCTGGGATGAGTTGCGGACCGTCTTCGATCCGGAGATTCCCGTCAACATTGTCGACCTTGGTTTGATTTACTCGTGCGTGATCACGCCGCTGCCGGAAGATCGGCAACCGGATCGAAATCAAGATGACCTTAACGGCGCCGGGATGCGGAATGGCCGACGTGCTTCAGGCGGAGGTGGAGCGCAAGCTTTCGCGATTGCCGGGGGTGAAGGAAGTGAGCGTCGAGGTGGTCTTCGATCCGCCCTGGGAGCCAAGCCGCATGTCCGAGGCCGCCAAGCTGCAGCTTGGCCTGGACTTGGATTTCAGCCCGAGCCCTACGCTGCCGATCTTGAAGCCGGGAAGGTAAGTTATCTGCGAAATAAGTAAGCACGCCACTCGGTGTGTTACTCGCAATGAAGAAGATGTTACTTGCTGTCATAGGCCGCAGCGGCTTGCATGCTGGCGGCGGGCGGCTTCGCGAACCATGTTTACCATCCCCATCAGTCCGAGAGACTTACCCATCGAGAGTTCACGTGCCGAAGATGCGGTACACCACGTCGGCCGGCACTGCGGCGACTTCATCCAGCGGAGCACCGGAGAGCGAGTCAGCGCAGAATCTCCGCCAGTGCCATGGCGGAGATTCCCTGTGGATTCTCCACCGCAAAGTAGTACGTCAGCGTGCCCTCAGGGCTGGCTTCTGACCAGACGTAGGCCTCGGATTCACAGCCTGGAACGCGGTGCTCTGCGGAATAAGGCCGCTGGGCGATCCGCGATGGTACCGGCTTGAATTGGTCCGCGCAGCCTCGATCAGCATCTCAATACGATCGCTGCGGTCGAGACTCTCCAGGGTGGCCACGAGACTCTCCAGCCGGTCAGGCAGCGGCTTCATCCCGTGCCTCCGCACTCGGGTTTTCCACCGGCACGTTGACCAGGTTTCCCCACTCCGTCCAGCTACCGTCGTAGTTCCGGACCTTGGAGAAGCCGAGCAGATAGCGCAGGACAAACCAGGTGTGGCTGCTGCGCTCTCCGATCCGGCAGTAGGCGATCACGTCGTCGTCGGGGCGCAGCTTGTTCTCTTCGGTGTAGATCTTCCGCAGCTCGGCGGCATCCTTGAAGGTGCCATCTTCCTGGTTGACCGCCCGGCCCCATGGAATGCTCAGCGCGCCGGGGATGTGCCCGCCGCGCAGCGCTCCCTCGTTCGGGTAGTCCGGCATGTGCAGCCGCTCTCCCCGGTACTCCTCGGGACTGCGAACATCGATCATCGGCAGCTTCTGCTCCAGATGCTTCAGGGTTTGGTCGCGGAAGGCGCGGAAATGAGTATCGTCGCGCTCGGGTGCCTGGTAGTTGCTGGGCTGATACTTGGGAACCTCGCGCGAAACCGGCCGATTCTCCTTGATCCACTTCAGCCGCCCGCCGTCCATGATTTTGGCGTTGGTGTGGCCGAAGAGTTGCAGCAACCAGAACGCATAGGTTGCCCACCAGTTGTTCTTGTCGCCGTAGAGAACGATCGTCGTCTCCCGCGTGGCTCCAACTCTGCGCATCAGCTTGTCGAATGCAGGACGTCCCAGGTAGTCGCGCCGGACGGATCGTTGAGATCCCTGGTCCAGTCAATCTCCACCGCACCAGGAATGTGATTGGAGCTATACAGAAGCGGGTCTTCGTTGGATTCGGCGATGCGAATCTTTGGATCCTTCAGGTGTTCCTCGACCCAGTCCGTGGAGACCAGGACATCCGCCCTGGTGTAGCCGCGCTCACTGATGTTCTTACTCATATCACACCCCTGATCATTAGAGTTGTAATCTAGGGGGTTCGATGCGCGGATCACGATCCGGGTAGCAGAGTGGAAGCATTTCAAGGTATGCGGAGCAGAGTTGTGGCTTGGCGGCTACAAACCGGGATCGTTCAGGGACGGCAGCCCGACTTGCTTCGCCTGCTTTTGCAAGAGAATCAACGAGCCCACCAGCACGACAATCATCAGGGTTAAGAGGACCAATTCCATGACTGCGTGGCGGAAGCTGCCCTCAACGGCTTGCGCGAGTTCTGGTAACTGAGCGGTGAGAACCAGGACCCTGCGGATGACGGAAATCAGGGCCACGACAAGGAAGGGCTCGGTCACCAGTCCGCGTTCGCGAAACGAGACTTGCACGGTATAAAGCAATTCGACAACCAGCAGAACCAATAGTACTTGATCGAGCAGGTCGACGAATTGTGCGCCGCTGGCCTGTCCCGAGGCTACCTGAATGAAGTCCTTGAACCCTCTTACCAGGAGCGCAATCGCGAAGACCGCAAGCAGGAGGCCAAGACTTGAATAGATCACGTCCTCAACCAGAGACAAGGCCGCAATCACCCGCGCCCGCACCGGATGAATTGGCTCTTGCGGTTTCTGAGTCATCCTAGCTCCTTGGAGGGATATTCATCCGAGCTCTAGAATGCGCTTCGTGGTTGGAGTAACACAAGGATAAAGTAAGTTGTCCAGCAACATGGCTGGACAACTTAACTGAACGATCCGCGGTTTCTGCCGCAAAGGACGATGCCGCGGCTTGTTGACGCAGGTTGAAACGTCGTGTTTCGATGAGAAGTGCTCAGCCGCAAATCCGCTCTCCCGGTGGACGCAATTCTGCCGGAGATTCATCGATTCCTTAAATCGGACATCCGAACCTGGTGATCGAAGCCCCGCCGGGCGCGGGGAAGACGACCCGAGTGCCGCCCGCGCTGCTTGGGATCGTGAGCGGCGAAGTGGTGGTACTGGAACCGCGCCGGATTGCGGCACGACTGGCGGCGCGGCGAGTGGCGTGGGAGATCGGCGAACAAGCTCGGCGAGACCGTCGGCTACCAGGTCCGGTTTGAAGAAGCAGTGGGGCCGCGCACGCGCCTGCGCTTTGTCACCGAGGGCGTACTGACCCGGCGCCTGCTTTCAGATCCATCGCTGAAGGGCGTGGCTGCCGTGGTGCTGGATGAGTTCCATGAGCGCCACCTCGAAAGCGATCTCGCGCTGGCATTGTTGAAACGCCTGCAGCAGACGCGGCCCGATCTGCGAATCGTGGTCATGTCGGCGACCCTCGATGCCGATCCCGTGGCGCAATATCTTGGCAGGCTGTCCCATCGTGCGCTCCGAGGGAAGCCTCTTCGAGCTTTCGATCAAGCATCTGCCGTACTCGCCAGAGCCGCTCGAAGTGCAGGTGAGGGATGCAGTGGAGCTGCTGATCGACGAGCAACACTCCGGGGACATTCTGGTGTTCCTGCCCGGAGCGGCGGAGATCCGGCGCGCGATGCGCGAGTGCGAGAGCCGTCGCGCGCCGGGCCGGATTGCTGGTGCTGCCGCTGCATGGCAGTCTGCCGCCCAAGGAGCAGGATCGCGCGCTCTCGCCCGCTCCGCAACGAAAACTCATCCTGGCCACGAATGTCGCGGAGAGCTCGGTGACGGTCGAGGGCGTCACTGCGGTCATCGACAGCGGACTGGCGCGCTTTGCGACCTATTCTCCGTGGAGCGGGTTGCCGACGCTGCACGTCGGCCGGGTGAGCAAGGCTTCGGCGAAGCAAAGAGCCGGACGGGCGGGGCGCACCGGGCCCGGGCCGCGTGCTGCGCCTCTACACGGAGGAGGATTACTTGCGCCGCCCGGAGCAGGACGCGCCGGAGATCGTGCGCAGCGACCTATCGCAGCTTTGCCTCGATCTGCGAGCGATGCGGATTGCCAACGTCAACGACATGGACTGGCTGGATGCGCCGCCCGTAGCGGCAGTGGCAAAGGGCCGAGTCGCTGCTCGATCGCCTGGGCGTTGCGAGGCGTGGAGCGACACGGCGGAGGCGCACAGCTGGGACATGGCGCAGCGGTTGGCGCGCTATCCGCTGCCGCCCCGGCTGTCGCGAATTCTGGTGGAGGCCATGGAGCGCGGCGTGGGTGAGGACGGCTGCGTGGCCGCGGCGCTGCTCGGGTCGGGCGTGCAGGTTGAAAAAAATGATCTGCTGGCCGCGATGGAGTTGGACCGAGGACTACCGCCTGCAGCAGCACGTCGAGCAGCTCCGCAGAATTGCGCGTCCCTCCCGGCAGACGGCGATCATGACGACGACGCGCTGCTCATGTCGGTGCTGGCGGGCTTTCCGGATCGTGTCGCGCGGCTGCGGGCAGGCAACCAGGTGCTGCTGTCGACGGGCGCATCGGCGGAGGTGGCGGGCGAGCCTCCCCGCTATGAGTTCATGGTCGCGGTGGATGCCGAGGACCGCAAAGATAAGCCGCTGCCGCTGATTCGAATGACGGCGCGCATTGAGCCGGAGTGGCTGATCGATCTGTTTCCGGAGCGCGTGCGGGAGCAATCCAGCGTGGAGCTGGAATCGCGCGGCCGAGCGGGTGGACGCGGTGAGCGCGCTGCTCTACGACGAGCTGGTGATTCAGGAATCGCGCGGCGCGGTGCCGGACGCGGAGGCCGCGGCCGAACTGCTGGCGCAGAAGGCGATGGAAGCCGGCATCGAGCGCTTCGTCGACGTGGATGCACTGGATGATTTCATGGGGCGCGTCGAGTTCGCCGGCTTCGAGCCGCCGGACGTTGCGCAGGCGCTGCGTGAGTTGTGCTCGGGACTGCGAAGCTTTGCCGAGTTGAAAAGCGCGGCGGCGGACTTGGTTCCGGTGCTCGAACAGAAGATCGGTGCGCGACGGCTCAATGAGATCGCCCCGGCACGCATCCGCTTGCAGAATGGGCGCCAGACAAAGGTTCACTACGAGCGCGGCAAGCCGCCTTGGATCGCATCCCGCCTGCAGGACTTTTTCGGCATGCGCGACACGCCGCGGATTGGGCCCGAGCGCACGCCGGTGGTGGTCCACCTGCTCGCTCCGAATCAGCGGGCGGTGCAGACGACGACGGATCTGGCGGGATTCTGGGAGCGGCTTTATCCGCAGGTGCGCCGCGAATTGATGCGACGCTATCCGAGGCACTCCTGGCCGGAGCGGCCGTGAGCCCGGGACGAACAGTCGTTAACAAGAACTCAGCATTTCGGCTCTGTTGGCCTTACAATGAATGGGATTCTTACTTGGGAGGTGTTTTCTCATGCCAATATCCGTGATGCCAACTCATGAACAGACGTTGAAGAACCTTCTTGCAGCTTTCAACGGCGAGTCGAATGCCTCGGCCCGCTATGCTGCTTTCGCAACCAAAGCCGATCAGGAAGGCTATCTGAAGGTAGGCAGTTTGTTCCGCGCCGCCTCGCGTGCCGAACAGATCCATGCGACCAACCACTCTTTAGTCATCGAGAAACTGGGTGGTAAGGCCGTGGCAACGATCGAAGCGGCCGTGGTGCAGAGCACGGCGGAGAACCTGCAGGCGGCCATCGGCGGCGAGAACTATGAAGTCGACGTCATGTACCCCGACTTCATCGGTGAAGCCGAGGCGCAGAAGAACGCGGCGGCATTGCGCACCTTCAAGTACGCCATCGAGGTGGAAAAAATACACGCGCAGCTCTTTGCGCAGGCCCTGGAACACCTGCAGCAGTGCGTGGATCAGTCATGCAAGAAGCTGTCAAACAAGGCGATCTACTATGTGTGCCCGGTGTGCGGCTTCACCGCGGACAAGACCGACTACGACCGCTGCCCGGTTTGCAGCCATGCCAAGGAAAATTTCGAACTGGTCAGCTAGGACGGGGGCCGGCGAAAATTGAGGAGTGGCAGAAGGCCGCACCATCGCGGGATGGTGCGGCCTTTATTTGGCCCGAAGCAGGAGAACGGGCACGCTGACACTGTGCTGGACTCGGCTGGCTGTGGTGCCGAGCACGAGGTCGGCTAGCAACCGGTGTCCGTGGGTGCTCATGGCGATCAGGTCGCAACCATTCTTGTGAACCCAACTGACGATTTCCCTGACCGGCTCGCCGTACGCCAGTTCGGCCTCGGCGGGGATGTCCATGGACTGAAACTCTGCCCGAATGTTTTCCAGATACGCAGTGTCTTCGGTGATCTCCGGAGCTACGGCATCCTGGCCGTAGGTTCTAGCCGCCCAGCCATCGGCCACATGAAGCAAGACCAAATGGCTATGCGTCAGCTTGGCAAGCTGTTTGACGTGCTCGATAATCGCGCGGTCGGTCGGAGTGCAGTCTAGGGTAATGAGAATCTTATCGTACATGGTAGTCCGTTTCTGTCGTCCCGCGGTTATCCGCCGGTGATGACCTGCCACGCGGCCTTGAGGGAGTCCGGCAGGCCGTAAATATCCATTACGGTAATGAGAATCGCACTCGTCCAACCTGCAACCATTAGAAACCAGCCGTTCTTCCACACGCCCATCCGCTTGCGCGAACTGGTGAACTGCAGCAGCGGAAACATGGCGAACGGAAGCTGCAAGGCCAGCACCACTTGGCTGAGAGTCAGCAGATCGGTGACGCTGCTGTCGCCGCGAAGGCCGATGATGAAGACCGCCGGGAGAATGGCCAGGGTGCGGGTGATGAGCCGCCGCACCCAGGGCAGGATTCGCCAGTGCATGAATCCTTCCATCACGACTTGCCCGGCAAGGGTTCCGGTAATGGTGCTGCTCTGGCCGCTTGCCAGCAGCGCCACCGCAAACAGCGTGCTCGCAAAGGTGGTTCCCAGCAAGGGCGCCAGGGTCAGATAGGCGACCCGGATCCAGTCGCTATCGGGGCTGAATTTGACTAGGTTTCCGCCTGGTACAAGCACACTGCTCCTTGCCAAAGAAGACCGTCGCCGCAAGCACCAGAATCGCGGCGTTGACGAAGAAAGCGATGGTCAGGGCTACGATGGAGTCGATGGTATTGAATCGCATCGCGCGCCGGATGGAGGGCTCGTCCTTCTGCAACTGGCGGCTCTGCACCAGGGCCGAGTGCAGATAAAGATTGTGGGGCATTACGGTCGCGCCGATGATGCCGATGGCGATGTACAACATCCCCGCTTGACGAAAGTGCGGCGAAATCAGGGCTCGCCCCATCTCCAGAAAGCTGGGTTGGGTCTGCGGGAGAACGAAAAGCTCGATGAAATAGCAGACAGCGATGGTTGCCACCAGAAGCACGACAACGGCCTCGATGGTGCGCATCCCATACCGCTGCAAAGCCAGCAGGAGCAGGACGTCCAGGCCGGTGATGATGACCGCCCAGAGCAGCGGGATGTGGAAGAGCAGGTTGAGGGCGACGGCACTGCCGAGCACCTCCGCCAAGTCGCAGGCACCAATCGCCACTTCGCTCATCAGCCAGTTCGGCCAACGGGTCCACCGGGGATACCAGTCACGGCAGCACTGGGCCAGATCCTTGCCGGTCACCACGCCTAAACGGGCAGAGATTACTTGCATGAAGATGGCCATCAGGCTGGCCAGGCCGACGACCCACAAGGAGTCCGTACTTGATACTGCGCGCCGGCTTGCAGATCCGTTCCCCAGTTGCCGGGGTCCATGTAGCCGACGCTGACGAGAATCGCCGGCCCGACGAACGCCCGCCACTGCTGCCAGAAGCCGGAGTCATGGCGTGGCACCATGACGGAACCGTGTACCCCCTCTAAAGACGGGTGGTTGTCGTGCGAAGAATCGGCAACCAACGCTGGCTCGGGAGAGTTTGCCGGCGAGTTGACCTCCGCATTTTTATCTGTCCGATTCATCCGTAAGCTCGTATCGAGACCGCTAGGCTACCAGAGTTCACGTCGTGTATCCCACTGCCAACTCAGTCAGTTCCGGACCGATGTAAAAGTTAACACAGAGGTAACATCATTGGCCACGCAAAGGTCAACTTTGCCGAAGGCGTTGAGCGGAGGTTGCAGTCATCGCCGACCGGGATAACGAGAGTTATGAAAGAGAATCGCGAGCGGGGAAGCTACTTCTTCTCTAATTCCGTCAGCACCGCTAGAACCTGCGCACTATGTTCGGCGGGCTTCACATCATCGAAGACGCGGGCGATCTTACCGTCTGGCGTGATCAGAAACGTATTCCGCGCGGCATGGGCGAAACCCATCTGGGTCAGTGTGCCGTATTCTTCCGAGACGTTGTGCGCGGTATCGGCCAGAAGTTTGAAGCTGAGCCCTTCCTTCACGCAAAATTGCTTGTGCGAGTCCGCATCATCCACACTGATGCCTACGATGACGGCATCGCGCTTCTCGTACTCGGCCAGATCGCGCTGAAAGTTGCGCGCCTCCAGTGTGCAGCCGCTGGTGAAGTCCTTCGGATAAAAGTAGAGTACCACCCACTTGCCGCGAAAATCCTGCAGGCTCACCAGTGTTCCGTCCTGCGACTTCAGCGTGAATTGCGGTGCCGGCGAACCGGCCACGGGCTGAGCTGCGGAAGTCCGCAGTACGGGGGCCAAGATGAGCGCAACGCAGAACATCAACATCAAGAGCCTCTTGGCCATGCAGCCCTCCTTCAAGCGTCCCCGCAATTCTGCGCTAAGTTGAACGCCGACGCGCGATTTTAGATGCTCCAATGAAGCCGAAAGGTGCCGATGTGAGGAATTCAGAGCTGGACGAGGGAAGCGTCCGTTCCGTGGAGTTCACCTGGATCTCTTCTTCATCGAGAACGATATCAAGCCATGGGAATAGCATTCAAAGGAGGAGAGACGTTGGGCAGAAATTAGCTTGCCGGGAGGAGTCGAGAGAAGTTGTCAGCGAAAATCCGAAGACCTTCGCATCTACTTTTCCCGCTCCACCCGGCATTGGCTGAATGCGGCATTACCTGAGTAGTGCAATCCCTCCAGGGCTAAGGGCTGAAACAGACCAGTTCACTGCCTGGATGAAAACATTCGGGAAGACGCCGATGATGACCGTGGCCGCCGCAGTGACACCCAGCGCAAGGTTCATGGCTGAGGTAGACGGAACCGGTTCCTCGCTGACAGCCTTGCCCATGATCATCGCATTGGCGACTCTCAGGTAGTAATAGGCTGCCACCACTGCGTAGAGTACGGCAACGGTTGCCAGGATGTAATGCCCAGTCTCGATCAGGCTGAGGAAGACGAAATACTTGCCATAGAAGCCGGCAAAGGGAGGAATTCCCGCCAGTGAGAGCAGGAAGACGAGCATCAGCACGGCTTCCACAGGTGCCTTCTGCATCAATCCGGCAATGTCGTCGATATCATCTCCGACAATCTTGCGACGGCGCAGTGAGGTCAACACGGCGAAGGCGCCCAGATTCATGAAGGTGTAGGCAAGCAGGTAAAAAAGAATACCTTTGATTCCGGTGCGATTCGACACACCGTCACTCGCTACCAAGCCGAGCAGCATATACCCAACGTGCGCGATCGAGGAATAGGCTAGCAGGCGCTTGAGGTTCGTCTGTGTGATTGCCGCCAGATTTCCCGCAGTCAACGTGAGCAGCGCGGTGAAGACCAACAATGGCACATAGAGCGCACGCAGCGGATACAGGCCGAAGAGAAGCACGCGAAGCATCAGGGCCCAACCTGCGGCCTTCACTGACACAGACATGAATCCGGTCACGCTAGTAGGCGCGCCTTCATAAACGTCCGGTGCCCACATGTGGAACGGGGCAGCGGCAATCTTGAAGAGCAAACCGGTCATCGTCGTGAGCAGCGCGAGGATCACAAGCGGATCCTTCGGATTCGCAGCGACACGCAGCGTAAGCGAATGAGCTATATCGCCAAGGTTCGTGGAGCCGGAGAGACCGTAAAACAGCGAGAGACCATAGGCGAGGATCGCCGAGGAAAACGCGCCGAGCAGAAGATACTTGAGCGCGGCTTCGTTCGATCGCCGGTTGCTGCGAAGAAAACCGACCAGGATGTAGGTGGACAGCGCCATCAACTCGAGGCCGATGAAGAGCAGCACCAAGTCGTATCCGGCAGCCATGCACATCATTCCAATGACCGCGAAGAGCACGAGCGCGTAGAACTCTCCGTGGTTTTCACGCTCGATCTCGAGGTACTTGATGGAAATCAGCACGGCTACCGCAGCGCCCACTAGGAACAGATAGAAGAAGTAGATGGAAAAGGGATCGATCACCATGGTGCCGAAGAAACCGCGTAGCGGTTCTCCGCTCTCCGGCAACATGAGCTGGATTCCGCGCGTAGCGTAGGCGGCAACGCCAAGCCCGATAAGGGCCGGAATTGCGCTGTATTGCTTTTGCGAGGCAGGCAGCAGCAAATCGAAACAGAGGATGCCGAGGGCAAACAGCGTGAGCACGATCACGGGCCCGCCCAGGCGGTAGTCCATGGCCGTGAAGGGTGCAAACGAAGTCAGGATCATGGCGGCTACAGTCATGGTTCTAGCGCCCCGCTTCCCGTACCGCAACGCCCGGTGCCAGTGTGGCGGTCTGTTGTGTGGTGGTGGCGGCCTGGACCTTGGCTTCTGCTCCCGGCAACAACCGCACGTTGTATACCTGCGGATGGTTGATCTGTTCCACCAGCGCAGTCACAGGCTGATCGAGAATCTGGAAAAATGGCTTCGGGTAAAGACCGATCCAGAATGCAACCGCAATCAGCGGCAGGAAAGTGGCCAGTTCGCGCGGGCTGAGATCAAGGAGCTTTTCGTTTTTCGGATTCTCAACTTTACCGAAGAACACTCGCTGATAAAGCCATAGCAGGTAGGCTGCGGCTAACACCACTCCGGGAACGGCCCAAGCGGCCCAAACCCAATTGGCCATATATGCAGCCTGCAGGATTGTGAATTCGCCGACGAACCCGTTGAGCAACGGCAATCCCATCGACGACAAGAACATGATCAGCGCGATGGTTGCGTACACTGGCATGACGGAGGAGATACCTCCGTACTCGGCAATGTCGCGCGTGTGGCGCCGTTCGTAGAGGATGCCGACGATCAAGAACAGTGCGCCGGTCGAAATGCCGTGGTTAATCTGCTGCAGCACCGAACCGCTTAGACCCGGGCCGTTGAGGGCGAAGATGCCAAGCGTACAGAAGCCAAGGTGGCTGACCGAGGAGTACGCCACCAGCTTCTTCATATCCTTCTGCACCAGGGAAACCAGTCCCCCATAGATGATACCGATGAGCGAAAGCGCGATCACCGTGATGCGCACCTTGGGATAATGGATCACTTCCGGAAAGAACGGCAGCGAGAAGCGTATCAGGCCGTACGTGCCCATCTTCAAAAGAACGCCGGCCAGGATGACCGAACCCGCCGTCGGCGCTTCCACGTGCGCATCCGGCAACCAAGTGTGGAAGGGAAACATCGGAACCTTGATGGCGAAGGCCAGGAAGAAACCGAAAAATAGCACGATGGCAATCGTAGTGCCGTAAACCTGCGGCACCAGGGGCGCAGTGTGGTAGAGCTCCTGGATGCTGAAGGTGTAGACGCCAGTCTGCGAGTGATGGAAGAAGTACAGGAACAGCACACTCAACAGCATGAGGACGGAGCCCAGCAGCGTATAGAGGAAGAACTTGATCGCCGCGTAAAGCCTGCGCGGGCCGCCCCAAATTCCGATCAGCAGATACATCGGCACCAGCATGGCTTCCCAGAAAACGAAGAACAGGAAGAAGTCCAGCGACATGAAGACGCCGAGCATGCCGGTCTGCAACACCAGGAACCACGCGTAATATTCCTTCACGCGATCCTGAATTCCCGTCCAGGAAGACAGAATTGAGATGGCGCCGAGAAACGTGGTCAGGATGATGAGCAGGAACGATATGCCGTCAATGCCCAGGTAATAGCCCGCGCCGATGGTGGGAATCCAGGCGTTCGGCGACCCCTCCACGAACTTGAAGCCCGGAAGGTCTTTCACCTGCCAGAACCAGCCCACTAGCGGCAGTGACACCGCGAAACCGAGGAAGGCGAAGAAGTTGGCAACCCAGCGGATTGCATTCTTGTTCGTACCGGGAATGAGCAACAGAACGAGGGCACCCACCAGCGGTGTGAACAATATGATCGAGAGAATGTGGTTGTACATTTGATCCGTTCCTGCGGAGTTCTCCGCAACCATTTACCCCTACCGGAGCACGTAATACCAAAGCAATCCTGCAACGCCAAAGACCATGACGAGCGCATACCACTGCACCAAGCCCCACTGCACCATTCGGGCCGGATAGGAAAGCATGCGAGTGACATAGGCGGGGCCGTTGACACAGAACCAGTCGATCACCCACTTATCCCACCAGGAGGAGACGAAGCCAGCAAAACGCGTGAACCAACCGGCGCCATTCACGCCGCCGTCAATCACACCCGAGTCGAACTTCCAGAGCGCCTCTCCAGCGCCAATCGCTCCGAGGCGGACGCCGCCAACTTCGCTTCGTCCAGTGAACAGCTTGTCGTAGAGCTCGTCCACGTAATACTTGTTCAGCAGCGTGCGGTAGAGGGGAGGCGCGGCCACTGCAATCGGCTCGCGCACTTCCTTGCCTGGAACTGAGTAGGAGCGCTTTGCGCTGTACCAACCAGCGCCGGCGGCGGCAATGGAGAGGGCCATCAGCAGGTACTCGCTAGGCGGCGCTCCCTCCTCGCTCTTGCCCTCTACTGGAGCCCCGGACTCGCCGACCGAGACTTTCTCCGCACCATTGTCGAAGACCGGCGCCAGGAAATGCTCGAAGCGATTGGTGTCTCCGTGGAGGCCAACGAAGCGCGCAATGCTGGGTGCGACTCCAAGATAACCGGCGAAGATCGCACAGGTTGCCAACACCATGAGCGGCACCGTCATCGACTTAGGTGACTCGTGAACGTGATGCTCGGTCTCATGCGACATGCGAGAGCTGCCAAAGAAAGTCAGGAAGATCAGCCGGAACATGTAGAACGAGGTCATGAGCGCGGTAACGAAGCCGACATACCACAACGGGCGGAAAGCCCCATTGTGAGCCGACCACGCCTGCCAGAGAATTTCGTCCTTGGAGAAGAAGCCCGCAAGACCTGGAACTCCGGCGATGGCCAGTGTGCCGATGAGCATGGTGGCGTAGGTGGTTGGAATCTTTTTGCGCAGGTTGCCCATGAAGCGCATATCCTGCTCGCCGCTCATGGCATGGATGACCGAGCCGGAACCGAGGAAGAGCAGGGCCTTGAAGAAGGCATGGGTGAAGACGTGAAAGCATCCGGCGGCAAACGCCCCGACGCCGAGCGCCAGGAACATGTAGCCGAGCTGAGAAACCGTGGAGTAGGCGAGAACGCGCTTGATGTCGTTCTGCACTAGGCCGATGGAAGCCGCGAAGATCGCGGTCAGCGCACCGACAATGGCGACAACTTTCATGGTTTCCGGTGCCAGCACGAAGAGCGCGTTGGAGCGGGCCACCATGTAAACGCCGGCCGTCACCATGGTCGCTGCATGGATGAGGGCGGAAACCGGAGTCGGGCCCTCCATGGCATCGGGCAGCCAGACGTAGAGCGGAAGCTGTGCCGACTTGCCGCAGGCTCCCACGAACAGCGCCAGCGTCGCCATGGTTATAATGCGGTGGTCCCCATCAGCGTTGCCGACTGTGCGCGCGCCAGTTCGGTGACGCGCACGAAGTCAAAGCTTCCGAAGAGCCAGAAGATGGTGAGCGAACCCAAAATCACTCCAGCGTCGCCGATGCGGTTGGTAATAAATGCCTTGTTGGCCGCGGTGGAGGCTGAATGCTTGTGGAAGTAGAAGCCGATGAGCAGGTAGGAGCACAATCCCACGCCTTCCCATCCGACGAACATTAGCATGTAATTGTTCGCCAGGATAAGCGTGAGCATGGAGAACATGAACAGGTTCAGATACCCGAAGAAGCGGTAATAGCCGCCCTCGTGTGCCATGTACCCTGTGCTGTAGATGTGGATGAGCATGCCGACAAAGGTCACGAACAGCAGCCACACACAGCTTAGCGGGTCAAGCAACACACCCGCATTCACCACGAACTCGGCCGTTCCGCCGCCGTGGAGCGAATACAGCATGTGTCCGCCGCCGCTACCGAGCCAGGTGAAGAGCACGTGTTCGTAGCGAGGCAGTCCGCTGTGAGTAAATTGCCAGACGGCCAGCGCCGTCCACACGAACGACAGCGCGACAGCGCCTACGCAGAAGACGTTAACGAACTTCTTCGCCAACTGCCGTCCAAAAAGGAGCATGATTGCCGCGCCTACTGCCGGCATCAGCGGTACGATCCAGATGTTTTCAAGAAAAAACATTTCAGCTCTCAATGTTCCTACGGCTTGTTGTGCCGCTTAGCCCTTTAGCAGATCCACTTCGTCCATATTCACCGTCTCGCGGTTACGGAAGAAGGCGATCAGGATTCCTAGACCGACAGCCGCTTCCGCGGCAGCATCGGCTGCAATGAAAAGAGCAAAGACTTGTCCATGCAGTCCGTACAGACGAGAGAATGCAACCAGGTTCAGGTTCACAGAGCTCAACATCAGCTCGATGGACATAAAAATGATCATCACGTTGCGGCGAGTAATGACGCCCACCATTCCGATGAGGAAGAGTATGGCGGCAACGACCAAGTAGTGCACAATTCCAATTTCCAGCATTCTTACACCCTCCGCTTCGCCATTACCACGGCGCCGATGACCGCCACCAAAAGAAGAAGGGAGGCGATTTCAAACGGGAACATGTAATAACCCATGTTGCGGCCGTAGAGCAGCAGCCCGAGATCCTGCACATTGCTCTGTTCGGGAAAAGTGGCGATCTGCGGTGGGAGGGTTTTGGCGTCATGCAGGAGCGCTCCCAGCATCATCAGCGCGAGCACGCATGTTGCCAACAGTCCAACCTTCCACTGCTTGTTCATCATCTTTTCCACGTACAGCTCTTCGATATTCACCAGCATCATCACAAACAGGAACATGACGAGGATGCCGCCGGCGTAGAGCACGATTTGGACGGCGGCCATGAACGGGGCATAGAGCATCAGGTAAAGGCCGGCGCCTGCCAGCAGCGACATGATGAGCGCCAGTGCCGAGTGCACGGGGTTCACCTTTGTGACCATGACAATTGCGCTGAAAATCGCAATGCCAGAGATCAAATAAAAGAAAAACGGAGTTGCGACCGGTGTCATTTGTCGTAAACCTTTCGCGGAAATCCATTCTCCAACTGGTTCCGGTCCAGCTCCATTCCTTCGCGGGTATAGAGCGCCAGTTCGTAATCTTTGGCCAGTTCCAGGGAGTGGGTCGGACATGCCTCTTCGCACAATCCGCAGAACATGCAGCGGCCCAAGTCGAAGCCGAATTCGGTGAGCACTTTCTTTTTCGTCTCGGGATCGCGCAAGCTTCCGATCTTGATCAGCTTCTCGGGACAGGCCAGCGCGCAGGCTCCGCAGGCGGTGCAAAGCGTCTTCCCGTCGGCATCGTTCTTTAAGCGCGGTTGCCCCCGGAAGCGGTCAGAGACCACGGGCCGCTCCAGCGGATACTGCTCGGTCACCAAGTCGTCAGGGTGCTGATGACGGAAGGTCACCGAGAGCCCCTTAAACAGATCGACCAGAAAAATAGTTTTTAGCAATTTGACAACTTTCACCGAGCTACCTCCACATCAGTGCGAACAGCTCTTGCCGCACGCCTATCATTGCCGTAAGAATCACTACTCCAATCGAGATGGGAAGCAGCACCTTCCATCCAATTGCCATCAACTGATCGAATCGATAGCGAGGGAAGGTCGCCCGGTACCAGATGTACAGATACATGAAGCCCATGACCTTGACAGTGAACCAGGCGATGTCCTGTATCCGCTCGTGCACGCCCGGCAACATCATGACGACACCGAGTGCAAACAGAAGAACGCCAACGCCGGCTAGTCCGATCGCGTTCGCACGCATGGCGCGGATCTTTGGCATGCGTACGTAAAAGAAGAAGCACAATCCCCCCAGTGCCACGAAGATGAGGCCAGGAATCAGAGAGAAAGCCAAGTCCCAGCGCTGGCCGGCCAGCAGGTTCGGGAACGGACGGAGCCAGCCGCCAAGCCAGAGCGCGGTCGCAATCGAGCTCACGGCAATCATGGCTGCGTATTCCGCGAGGAAAAAGAGGGACCAACGGAAGCCGCTATACTCTGTCAAGAAGCCTGCCACCAGTTCGCTCTCCGCCTCCGGCAAATCAAAGGGGGCGCGATTGGTCTCCGCCACCATCGCGATGGCGAACACGACAAACCCGATCAGTCCGACGGGAAAAAATGAGAAGGCAAACCAGACGTGCTGTTGCATCTGGGCCTGCACGATTCCAATCATGCTCAGTGTTCCTGTGCCTGTAACCATGCTGGTCATCATCACTACGGAGACGACAGACATGGCCATGGGAACTTCGTAGGACACCATTTGTGCGCCCGAGCGCAAGCTTCCCATCAATGGATAGTGCGAGTTGGATGCCCAGCCTCCCATGATGACGCTCAACACACTGAGCCCGGAAACACCGAGCATAAAGAGCACTCCGATGTTCATGTCGGTGACGGCATGAGTGGGCCCATAAGGAACAACGATGAAGCCGCAGAAGGCGGTCATCACTACCGTGACTGGCGCAAACCAGAAGATCAGCTTGTCGGCGTTGGCCGGCACAAGATCTTCCTTGAGCATGAGCTTGAGTGCGTCGGCTATCGGCTGCAGCAAGCCATGGGGTCCAACGCGCATGGGGCCGAGGCGCACTTGCATGTGTGCCATGACCTTGCGTTCGAGCCAGTTCATAGCCATGACGATAATCGCAACGCCAGCGAAAACCAGCACCACGTAGACGACCACCCAGAACAGGTTGCCAGCCTCGCCGGGCGTCATATTTGAATGCAGGTACCCGAGGATGTTATCTATCACCGGTCCACCTCTCCGAGCACGATATCGAGCGTTCCAATAATTGCCACCACGTCGGCCACCAGACTTCCCTTTGACATCTTTTCCAGCGCTTGCAGGTTAATGAACGATGGCGGGCGCACTCGCACCCGATAGGGCTGCGCGCTGCCATCGCTAACTATGAAATAACCCAGTTCGCCCTTGGGAGCCTCAACGCTGACGTACACCTCGCCCACTGGGGGCTTGATTACCTTGGGCACCTTCGCGATGATCGGTCCCTCGGGGAGTCCAGCCACGGCCTGACGAATGATGCGAATCGACTGGCGCATCTCCTCGAGGCGAACCATGTAGCGGTCGAAGGTATCGCTCGCGGTGCCGATCGGGATATCGAACTCGAAATCGTCATAGGACGAATACGGCTTCGCCTTGCGCACATCCCAGCGAGTCCCGCTGGCGCGGAGCACCGGCCCGGTGATTGCATACGAGATGCAATCCTCGACCGAGATGTAGCCGACGTTCTTGGTGCGGTCGAGCCAGATACGGTTCCCGGTGATGAGACTGGCGTATTCGTCGATCCTTGGCCCAAGTTCGTCACAGATCTTCAGGACGTCTTTCGAGAAGCCTTCGAATGCATCCCAGCGGCAGCCTCCAATGCGGAAGGCGTGGTTGGTAAGCCGGGCGCCACAGTATTTCTCGAAGATGTTGAGAATGTATTCGCGGTCGCGGAAGGTGTAAAACAGAGGCGTCACGGCACCGATGTCAAGCAAGTGTGTGCCTAACCAGATCTGGTGACTCGACAAGCGGCACAACTCGGTGAGAATGACCCGGAGGTATTGCGCCCGCTTGGGCACTTCTACGCCGAGCAGCTTCTCCACGGCCATGCAGTAGCCCAGACTATTAGAAACCGCCGCAGTGTAATCCAGGCGATCGACAAACGGGCCGAACTGAGTATAGGTGCGGTTCTCTGCGATTTTCTCGATACCGCGATGCAGGTATCCGATCACGCACTCCAGACCGTTTACCCTCTCGCCGTCGAGCTTCAGAATGACGCGCAACACTCCGTGTGTTGAGGGATGCTGCGGCCCCATGTTAAGCACTATCTCGGTGGAGCCCAGGAATGTGTGACCCGGCTGAGCCTCGTCGAGCGATTCATAAAAATTCTTATCGCTCATTGTCCACTCTCAATTCCCAGGTTCTTGCGTACCCAATCGGTGTCTTGGTGCTGAAGGTCATAATCCTTGCGCAGAGGGAATCCTATCCATTCCTCGGGAAGCAGAATGCGCCGCAGGTCGGGGTGACCGGCAAAGCGTACTCCGAACATGTCATAGACTTCGCGCTCCATCCAGTTGGCGGCGGCCCAGCGGTCGGTTGCGGTCGGCACCGCTTCGCCGTCGGCAAAGCGCGCTTTCACGCGCACGTGCTCATTGGCAGGCATGGAGTACAAAATCCAAACGATCTCAAATGGCAGCTCGTCTTTCGGGTAGTGCACGGCCGTCAAGTCGGTCAGGCAGTTGTAGCCCAACTCCCCGTTAAGCGTGCTCAGCACCTTATGACAGATCGAGCGGTCCACCACAAGATAGTTCTGGCCGGCGAAGGTTGTGGCTTCGCTAATTCCGGAGCCGTATACACCCTTCAGTTGCTGCACCATAGCGCAGTCCCACGGCTGCGGCGTAGGTCGAATCGCTGCGGCCGCAGGCGCTGGAGCCGCGGGAGTATTCTCCGAAGCTGGGCTTGGCGGATTCCCCTCTGGTACTTCAGGCATTCGTTTTTCCCCACATTTCCTCGTTCGAAGCCATCGAACGTTGTTATCTAAGTCGAGCTGGCGGTCACGACGCTCGCGAACAATATAGCTGTACTCGTTGCCAAGGAATCAAAGCGACGGAGCTAGATCCACTCCAACGCACCCTTCTTCCATATCCATACGTAGCCGAGCACCAGGATTCCGAGAAAGACCAGCATCTCCAGGAAGCCATATGCCCCGAGATGTCTGAACTGTGCCGCCCATGGAAACAGGAAAATTGTTTCCACATCGAAAACCACATAGAGGATGGCGATGATGTAGAAACGCACCGTATACCGCTGGCGCGCGTTGTTCTCCGGCACAATACCGCACTCGTAAGGCGCTGACTTGACCTTCTCGGGGTTGCTCGGACGTATCAAGGCGACAATTAAGAGTGTTCCGGCTCCCACCAGAAAAGTGAGGAGCAAGAAAACAAAGATCGGAACATAATTTTGTGGCATAGAACCGCGCCCCCCTAGACCGTACAAGGCCTAGCAAGTATTTTCGTACCTACTCTGACAAACCTACTGAAGTGAACCCTTCCTATATAATATGAAGAAGCGTAGGAATCTGTGATATGCGTCACAATTTATGAATCAGCTTTCCTGATTTGGGCTTTTGCCTTGCAATGGTTGCTTGCACACTACGCCCCATCGCTCCGCGGGCGGCGAAAGGCAGTCTATTTGCAGCTGAGCGAATTGAAATAAATTGCGAAATTCAGGTGCAAAAAGCAGCTCGACAGTTGCAAACTGGTGGCCAATGGTGAAGAAATGTATGGAGCGCTGGGCGCTGATTGCACCCACGGAGTGCGAGGGGAAACCATGGCGGATGCAAACGAGAAGCTGAGAGCCGAGTTCAACCAGTGGGCGCTACAGGGGCGTGGCGAAGAGATGCAGGACCACCACATTTCTATTGCCGGGCAGACGATTGACGGCATGGCGCTGAAGCCGGGCGATCGCGTGCTGGACTTGAGTTGCGGGGTGGGATGGGCGACGCGCTTGTTGGCGCAGGCCGTGGAAGGCGGGTTGGGAATCGCAGTTGGCGTGGACATCTCGGAGGAGATGATTGCCCGCGCGCGGGTGGCCTCGCGGGATGTGGAAAACATTCTCTTCGCGATTAGCTCCGCCGATGAGATTCCGTGGCGGGATGACTACTTTGAGAAGGCTCTCTCGATCGAGAGTTTTTATTTTTACCATGACCAGGAAGCGGTGTTGCGCGAACTCTATCGGGTGCTGACCCCCGGCGGATCACTATTTATTTTGATCAACTTGTATAAAGAGAACCCGTATTCGCTGCGTTGGGTTCAGGAGTTGAAGGTTCCGGTGCATGTCCGCTCCGAGGCCGAGTACCAGGAGATGCTGCGTGCACAGGGATTTGCCGACACCCGCACCACGCACATTCCTGATCTAACGGAGACCCCCGAGCACTACGATGGTGCTTGGTTTGCGAACGCAGAGGAGCTTCGAGAGTTCAAGCGGATTGGCGCGCTGCTGCTGGTCGGGCGCAAGCCGGAATGAAGGAATCGGGCAAAATGGGGTACAATGCTCTGGAATACATATCAGCACTCTAAAAGATATTTGTGATGCATATCACCGACCAATGGTTCTCAGGTGAACCACACTATTCTGATAACTGCATTATGAACGGATGCAATTCGCGGGGGGCGGCATGAGTTGGATCGAAGATCGTTTTGAACAGAATTTCATGATTACCACGGTAGACTACGTCTTTAATTGGGCGCGCAGATCTGCCATTTGGCCGATGACCTTCGGCCTTGCGTGTTGCGCCATCGAGATGATGGCGGCGTCCGCGTCGCGCTTTGATATTTCGCGCTTTGGCTCAGAGGTATTCCGTCCCAGCCCTCGTCAGAGCGATCTGATGATTGTGGCCGGAACCGTGACTCTAAAGATGGCTCCGGTATTGCAGCGCCTTTATGCGCAGATGCCGGACCCGAAGTGGGTTATGGCCATGGGCGCCTGCGCCTCCGTGGGCGGTCCATTTGCCACGTACTCCGTGCTGCAGGGCGTCGACAAGATTGTGCCGGTTGACGTGTATGTGGTGGGCTGTCCTCCTCGTCCGGAGAATCTGTTCTACGGATTGATGAAGTTGCAGGACAAGATCGACCATATGACGATTGCGCGGCGTCCGACCGAAGTGCGCCTGAAGGAAGAGATGGTCGACGAATTTGCCCGGCAGGTCACCGTGACCCAGACCATCCACGAAGGCTCGGTGGGCGGAGTCAATCAGTCGGCTGGCCTCGATAAATAACAGTTTTGAGAAACCGCGGGCGCAAGCGGGAACCGTCATTGCGCTTTGCTATTTTTTCATTCGTGAGCAACGAAGCAATTTTACGGCCGCCAGGGATGGCGGTCGCTGTTTGTGGGCCAAAGGCCAAAGACGCGGCTTCGCCATCCTGCGGCAGGCTGGCGACAGTGCCACGCATTTGATGTTCCCGGCGGGTGCGAAGTGATCCTGTCACCGCATAGTGTGACCCACATCACACCGTCTTTGGCCGCTTAGGCGGCAGAATATTGGCTCGAGGAGACAACATGGCACGTGGGGTCGTTTCAATCGTCGTTGAGCGATGTAAAGCGTGCGGATTCTGTGTCGAGTTCTGTCCAACCAAGGTGCTCGCACTCTCATCCGCCTTTAATTCAAAGGGATATCATCCACCATACTCAGTATTGCCCGAGAAGTGCAGCGGGTGTGATCTCTGTGGCATGTATTGCCCGGACTTCGCCATCCACGGATACCGCACAGACAAGCCCGGAAAAACGGAAACTGCAAAGGAGCCGGACGATGCACGCTGACCCAATTGGCGTCCTTACGGGCGCACATTTCATGGATGGTGACCACGCCGCTTGTGAGGGCGCCCTCGCCGCCGGAGCACGCTTCGCCGCAGGTTACCCGATTACGCCTTCAACGGAAGTTGTGGAGCGCTTCGCGCAGCGCGCGCCAAAGTGTGGTGGAACCTTCATTCAGATGGAAGATGAACTGGCCGCCTCGATCACGATTCTTGGTGCGGTCTGGGCCGGAGTCAAGGCTTTCACGGTCACATCTGGACCTGGTTTTTCGCTGATGATGGAGCATATCGGCTTAGCCGCGATGACCGAGACACCCTGCGTATTTATCAATGTGCAGCGCGGCGGTCCCTCGACCGGACTGCCTACCCTGCCAGGGCAAGCGGACATGATGCAGGCGAAGTGGGGCTCTCACGGCGACTATGAAATCATCGCGCTCTGCCCGAATTCCCCGCAGGAATCCTTCGACCTGACGATCAAGGCATTTAATCTTTCGGAGCAGTACCGCGTGCCGGTATTCGTGATGATGGACGAATGTGTCGGACACATGACGGAGAAGGTTGTGATTCCGCGCGCCGAAGAGATTGAGGTGGAACCGCGGCACTTTACCACCAAGGACCCCAGCGAATTCCTGCTCTTCAAGCCGGTCGGTGACACCCAGGTTCCGGAAATGGCAAAGGCTGGAGACGGATACAAGGTACACGTCACGGGCTTGACCCATGACGAGCGCGGCTATCCTGACATGACGATTCCTACGCAGGACAAGTTGATCCGGCGTCTGACCAGCAAGATTCGCGACAACGTCAAAAAAATCACGATTACTGAGCAGCACGATATCGAAGGCGCTGACGTCGTGGTGGTCAGCTACGGAATTACCTCGCGGGTGGCAGAACGTGCAGTTGAGACCGCACGCGCTGAAGGCCTCAAGGTTGGCAGCTTGCGCTTGATTACGGCATGGCCTTTCCCTGATCACATCATCAAGGCCATCGCCCCCAACGTGAAGGCACTCGTGGTCCCAGAACTCAACCTTGGCCAGATGGTGCGAGAGGTGGAGCGCAGCGCCGCTGGACAGTGCCGTGTGGTGGCCGTCGGCCACGCGGGCGGCACGGTACACAAGCCGGAAGTGATTCTGAAAGCCATTCAGCAGGAGGTAGCGCGATGAGCACAACCGCG
This sequence comes from uncultured Acidobacteriota bacterium, assembly GCA_963737175.1. Classification (GTDB taxonomy): domain Bacteria; phylum Acidobacteriota; class Terriglobia; order Terriglobales; family Acidobacteriaceae; genus TOLSYN. Next base: position 630,339 of record CAVTRQ010000007.1, read on the forward strand.
ATTTGCGAACAAATACCGGAGAACCCGGTAGAACAATTTTTGCGCTCAGAGCGCATGCCGCACATCTGGTGTCCTGGCTGCGGCATTGGCACCACGGTGAACTGCTTCACGAACGCTCTGCTGGATTCCAAGACCGATCTCAGCAAGCTGAGCATCGTAAGCGGCATCGGCTGCACCGGGCGCGTCGCAGGTTACCTGAACCTGGACTCGTTCCACACCGCCCACGGCCGCGCCATCCCTTTCGCGACCGGACTGCGGCTTGCGAATCCCGAGATGAACGTGGTGGTTTATAGCGGCGACGGTGACCTGTTCGCCATCGGCGGCAATCACATCATTCACGCCGCCCGCCGCAACATGGATATCAAGGTCGTTTGCGTGAACAATCTTACTTACGCGATGACCGGCGGACAGACCGGACCGGCCACGCCGCTCGATGTCATCTCTGCAACCGCGGCCTACGGGACCTACGACCCACCATTCAACCTGCCTTCTCTGGTGGATGCCGCCGGCGCGGTGTACGTCGCGCGTTGGACGACCTTCCACGTGAAACAGCTCGCGAAATCCATGGCGGAAATGATGAAGAAGAAGGGCTTCGGATTTATCGAGATCATCTCGCCTTGCCCGACCCTTTATCAGCGCCGCAACAAAATGGGCGATGGCCTGGACGCGATGAAGTTCTACAAGCAAATGTCGAAAATCAAGCACGGCGCGCCAACCAGCGAAGTGGGATTCACCAAGGATGGCGAGATCATCGTCGGCAAGTTCGTGGACCGCGAGCGCACCGACTACGCAACCCAGATGAATGAGCATCTTAAACAGCGGCTTGGCGCCAAGTACGTTCCGGCGGAGGTACCTACATGCAGCTAACAGACATTCGTATCGCTGGCTTTGGCGGACAAGGCGTTATCATGTGCGCCAGTGTCGTTGGCATGGCCGCCTCCATCGTGGAGGACGGCTACGCCACAATGACCCAGAACTTTGGTCCGGAAGCGCGTGGCGGTGCCTGCTCGGCGCAGCTTATTCTTTCGCCCACGCCCATCCTTTACCCGTACGTCGTGCAGCCGGATATGATGGTTCTGATGTCGCATGAGGCGTTCGTAAAGTTCGCCAAGGACATCAAGCCCGGCGGCATATTGGCCGTCGAACAGGATCTGGTCAAGGTGGAGGGAATCACAGCGCCGAACGTCAAGGTGTATGCCATTCCCGCAACCCGCATGGCGGAAGAACTCGGCAAGCGCATGGTGCTCAACATCATCATGGTCGGATTCTTCGGAGCCATCTCCGGCCTGCTGAAGCGTGAATCGTTACGCAAAGCGGTGGAGGATTCAGTGCCTCCGGCATTTGCGGAACTGAACCGGAAGGCATTCGATGCCGGCTGGGAATATGGAGTGAAGCACCTGGAAGCTGGCCCGATCGAAATGCGCCAGGAAGTTGCGGCTTCCAAGTAGACGTAACGAACTAGAAAGACATAGAAGCGCGCTTGCAACATCCATTGCAGGCGCGTCCAACTAGAGCCCCGGGCAACCGGGGCTTTTTTCGTTGGGCGGCTAGCCGCGCCAGAGATGGTAAAGCAGGTAGTAGATCACCACGCCGGTCACGGAAACATAGAGCCACAGCCAATAGGTCAGCGGAGCGATCTTTACGTGCTTGGCGTCCTGGCGCTTGAGGCCACGCCTGAGGCTGAGCAGGATGAGCGGGACGATGATGACGGCGAGCACGGTGTGGCTGGCAAGCAGCGAGAAATACACTGGACGCCGCCAGCCTTGTCCGGCAAAGTGCAGCACCCCGGCGTGGGCATGGTAGTAGAGATAGCAGAGGAGAAAGACCACCGAGGTCGAAAAGGCAGCAATCATGGTGCGCTTGTGCGCCTCGATCTGCCGGCGGCCGATGAAGCGCCTTGCCGTGACCAGCAGAACGGCGGCGGTGCCGTTGAGGGTGGCGTTGATGGCAGGGAAGTAGGAAAGGGTTTGCGCTTGCATGGTCCGCTCCTCAGGCTGCCGGTTTGGTGCTGCGCCGGTTGGCCACCACAAAGGCCAGGCTGAACATGATGAGGGTAAAGGCAACGAGCACCGCGAGACAGGTTGCGAGCGGAAATTGCGGCGAGGCCGTGGCCGGGAAAAGCAGGTTGCGCAGGGCCTCGGTGCCGTAGGTCAGCGGATTGATTCTCATCAGGAAGGCCATCCACGGCGACGGCGGAGCTAACGGGGAAGAGCGAACCGGAGAGCAGCCAGAGCGGAATCAGGAACAGGTTGATGATGGCGTGGAAGCCGGAGGTGGAGTCCATCGGCCAGGCAATGATGAAGCCAAGCGCGGTGAGCGAAAACGACACCAGGAAGATGTCCAGAATCACCAGCAGCAGTTGCACCAGGCCGAAGTGAATTCCGAGCAGCGGCGCGATTACGAGGAAGAGCACGCCCTGCAGGGTTGCCAGCGTGGTGCCGCCCAGAACCTTGCCCAGCACGATCACCGAGCGATGCACCGGGGCCACCAGCACGGAGAGCAGAAAGCCCTCGTTGCGATCCTCGATCAGCGACATCATGGCGAAGATCGAGGTGAAGAGCACGATCATCATCAGCGCACCGGGGAAGAAGAAGTCGAGATAGTTCTGGCCGCTTCCGGTGATCGGATTGCGAAAGGAATTGCCGAAGCCGGCTCCGATGACGACCCAGAAGATCAGGGGCGAGGCGATGACGCCAACCACACGGCTGAGGTTGCGGTAGAAGCGCACCACCTCGCGCCGCCACAGCGAGAGCGCGGGCATGATTCCGAAGGTGGTTCCCGTGACCGTTACCGGATGCGATGTTGTCTGCGTTGCCAAGTTCAGCCCCAATCCTGTTTAGTGCTTTTTCTTTTTCGTTTGAGCGGCGCGCTGTTCCAGGCCCTCGGCATCTTCGTTCCAGAAGCGGTGGCCGGTGCGGCGAATGAAGACGTCCTCCAGCGTTGGCTTGCTGACGCTGACTGAATCGATTTCGCCGGGAAACGCTTCTACCACGTCGGTGATGAAGCGGTGGCCGGCCTCGCGCTCGATGCGGACACGGCCATCGTCGAGCACGGCGGCCCCGGCGGCAAAGCGCGCGTTGATGGCTGCGGCGAGCTTCTGCGGGTCGCGGGCGTCGAGCAGGATCACGTCGCCGCCGATCTCGCTCTTCAGTTGCGCCGGTGTGCCCAGGCCGACGAGGTTGCCGTGGCTCAGGATGGCGAGGCGGTCGCATTTTTCGGCCTCTTCCATCAGGTGCGTGGTCACGATGATGCTGACGCCCTCCTGATCGCGCAGGAGCTGAAGGTACTGCCAGAGGTCGCGGCGTGCGCCGGGGTCGAGACCGGTGGTGGGCTCATCGAGCAGCAGGACCTGCGGACGATGGAGCAGTCCCTTGGCGAGTTCGAGACGGCGCTGCATGCCACCGGAGAAGGTTTCGGCGCGGTCCTTGGCGCGATCGGTGAGCGAGACGCGCTCCAGCATCTCAGCCACCCGCTTTTTGAGCGTGGCGCCGGTGATTCCGTAGAGATGGCCGACGTGGATGAGGTTCTCTTCCGCGGAAAGCTTCACGTCAATGCTGCGCGACTGGAAGACCACGCCGATCTGGCGGCGCACGCCACTGGGGTCGAGCGCAACGTCGTGGCCCAGGATCAAGGCGCGTCCGGCGGCGGGCAACATCAAGGTGGAAAGAATGCGGAACATGGTGGTCTTGCCGCTGCCGTTGGGGCCGAGCAGTCCGAAGATTTCAGCGCGATTCACGGTGAAGGAAACGCCGTTGAGGGCCGTGCGATCGCCGTACTGGTGGCGTAGGTCATCGATCTGGATCACCGTCTCCGGTCCGGGGCGGGTGGAGGCGTCGAGCTCTTGTTCTTGCGTCCTGGTGGTCAAAGCGATAAGTCCTCAGTTGGTACGAACCGGGCGCGCATCAAGCCGCGCTGTTCAGCATCATCAGTGCAAAGAGCAAGGGCAGGTAGGTGACCGTGGCCTTCAGCAGAGCCCGCGCCAGAGTTCTGGAGCGGGGCTCGGAGGGCGGCAGGCACTCTCTCCAGATGCGGGCGCAGAAGTAGAATAGTCCCAGACCAAGCGCCGAGGCACCGATGAAATAAGGCAGCCCGGCCATGCCCAGCATGGTGGGCGCAAGCGTGGTTGGAAGCAGCGCCGCGCCGTACATCAGGATCTGGCGGGCGGTGGAGCGTCCGTCGCTCTCCACTACGGGCAACATGCGGATGCCGGCCCTGGCGTAGTCATCGCGATAGAGCAGGGCGATGGCGTGGAAGTGGGGAAACTGCCAGAAGAAGACGATGGCAAACAGTACGAGGGCTTCGTATTCCAGATGGCCGCGCGCGGCGGTCCAGCCCAGCACTCCGGGCATGGCTCCGGGAAAGGCTCCGACGAAGGTACACAGCGGGCTGATCTTCTTCAGCGGCGTGTACATCAGCAGGTAGCAGACGGCGGTCAGCAGGCTGAGTAGCGCGGTGAGCGGATTGAGCTTGACGGCCAGCAGAGTTGCGCCCGTAGATGGTCAGAACCGCCCACACGGCGATGGCGTGGCCCAGGCTCATGGAGCCGGTCACCAGCGGGCGCTGCGCGGTGCGCCGCATCAGCGCGTCGCTCTTGCGCTCGATGATTTCATTCATGCAGGCCGTGCCGGCTGCGACCATGCCGATTCCGGCCAGCGCCCACAGCAAGCTTGATGGTGAGCACCGGCAGCCCGGACTTGTGCTGGCCGAAGAAGAAGCCGCACCAGGCGGTGACCACCACCAGCGTGGTCACGCGAATCTTGGTGAGTCTGCGCATAGTCGCGTAGCAACTCCACCGGGCCGCGCGCCGCGAGGACTAAGGGGCTGAGCTGGCGCGGTGGTCATGCGCGCACCGTCGGAGCCCGGAGTGGGGAAATCAGCCGCGTTCCCGTGCAAAATCAGGCAGCGGGTGAGGAACGTGACGGTGAATCTGAATGGCGAGGATCACGGTGGTGACCAGCAGCAGCGCTCCGCAGGCGACGTGTGCCACGGTGGCGACCACCATGCTGGCCAGCGGCGCCGAGGCTGCCTGGCTCCAGAGTACGCGGGTGATGTAGCTGGCGAGTCCGAGTGTGATCTGCACGGCGAGCAGAACGAGCAGTACGGCGGCGGGCGTGGCCAGTTGCGGCGTCGCACGATGGCGCTTGAGGGTGGCGATCGCCAGCCAGTTCACCATGCAGAAGACCACGCAGGCTCCAATGAGGTGCGGCAGCAGGCGGATTCCCGAATGGCGGAAGGCCGCGCCCATGATGAGTTGCAGCCAGACGGCGGCGACGGTCAGCAGGGAAAGCGTTGTGAGGCGTGGACGGGCGTCCGGGCGGATCACCGCGACCGGCGCCTCAACCCAGCTCCGGCTGGTGAAGAAGGCGATGCTGACCATGATGCAGAAAAACGTCTGCCCCAGGGTTGCGTGCGCGGTGGAGATCGCCGGCGGCAGATAGAAGAGCACGGTGAGTCCGCCGAGCACGCCTTGGGCGATCACCGTGCCCAGGGCGCACCAGCCAAGGATGCGCATCCAGCGCCGCCGATCCACCTTCTGGGTCCACACGGCGACGCCGATGGTGAGCAGGCCGATGAACTCGGCCAACATGCGGTGACCATGTTCGAACTTCACTCCGCCAACCAGCGGCGGAATCCGGTAGAGCGAGCCGAACGAGGTCGGCCAGTCCGGCACGGAGAGTCCGGCGTCGTTGCTGGTCACCAGGGCTCCGGCAACAATCAGCAGAAAGACACAGCCCGCCGCCAGCACGGCGAAGCGATGGTGCGCGCGATGATAGGGAGTGCTTTGTGCCTTTGAAAGTTCTGTCATGCAGTCCAGAGTACTTAGCCCTCAAGAGAGAAGATGAGAATTCAGAGGCGAACGATGCAGAGCGATTGCGGCTGCGGCGATATTTTCCCAATTCGCACCCAGGAAAAGCGCTCCTATGACAGAGAAGCGCGGCCTATATACACCTCGAAGGGCCATCTGCACACTTCCAAGCACGACGCACTACAAGCACGAACGATGTGCTGGAAACGATGTGCTGGAAACGATGCGCTAGAAACGATCTTCGCCCAGGATTTACGACCGGCGCGGTTTCCTTGGCTGCCTGCTCGCGCCAGGCAGGGCTTTCCATGGCCTCGATCACGGCGTCGGCGAACTCGTTGGTGGAGGCGGTGCCGCCCATGTCGCGGGTGATGTGCTTGCCCTCGCGATAGACGGAGTGGACAGCGTACTTCACCTGGTCAGCCGCTCCGGCTCGTCGAGATGGCGCAGCATCAGGATGCCGGAGCGGAGCACCGCCGTCGGGTTGGCGATGCCTCGTCCGGCGATGTCCGGGGCCGAGCCGTGCACGGCTTCAAAGATGGCGCACTCGTGGCCGAAGTTTGCTCCCGGCACCAGTCCGAGGCCGCCGACGAAGGCGGCGCACAGATCGCTGACGATGTCTCCGTAAAGGTTCTCCAGCAGCAGCATGTCGTACTGGTAGGGATTGGTGACCAAGCTGCATGCAGGTGTTGTCCACAATGTGCTCGCCGTAGGAGATCTCCGGATACTCCTTGGACGACGTTGCGCGAACAGCGGATGAACAATCCGTCGGAGAGCTTCATGATGTTCGCCTTGTGAATGGCGTGGATCTTCTTGCGTCCGAACTTGCGGGCGTACTCAAAGGCCCAGCGCGAGATGCGCGTGGAGGCCTTTTCGGTGATGACCTTGATGCTCTCGACCACGCCGGGAACGACCTCGTGCTCGATGCCGGAGTACAGTCCCTCGGTGTTTTCGCGGATGATGATGAGATCGACGCCGGGATAGCGGGTGGCAACGCCGGGAAGATTGCGGATGGGGCGGAAGTTGCAGAAGAGTTCGAACTGCTTGCGCAGCTGCACGTTGATGCTGCTGAATCCGCCGCCGATGGGCGTGGTGACCGGGCCTTTCAGCGCCACGCGGGTGCGCTCGATGGATTCGATCAGCTCCTTGGGGATGTACTCGTGATATTTGGCAAAGGCGTCGGCCCCGGCCGCATAGCTCTCCCACTCAAACTTGACGCCGGTGGCTTCCAGGACTCGGACTGCCGCGGCTGTAACTTCCGGACCGATTCCGTCGCCCGGAATCAACGTAACTTTATGTGCCATTCGGCCCCCATCTGAAATCTCTACGCGACAGTTTCCGGATTATTCTTTGGCCGCGCGTTTGCCGCGCTCGGCGGCGGCCAGCGCGGCTTTGGCCTCGCGCACGTCTTTGGAGCGCAGCAGATCCTGCAGCTCCGACATGAACTCGTGTACGTCCTTGAAGTCCAGATAGACGCTGGCAAAGCGCACGTAGGCCACCTTGTCCAGATTGCGCAGCCGGTTCATGATGAGTTCGCCGATTTCGCCCGTCTTGCGCTCGCGCTCCGGACTGTCGATGACGAAGCTCTCGGCCTCGTTGACGATCTGTTCGAGCTGGCTGATGGGAACCGGGCGTTTTTCGCAGGCGCGGAGCAATCCGCTGAGCACTTTCTGGCGCTCGAATTTCTCGCGGCGTCCGTCCTTCTTCACCACCATGTAGGGGATTTCGTCGATGCGCTCGTAGGTGGTGAAGCGCTTTTCGCAGCGCAGGCACTCGCGGCGGCGGCGAATCGATTCGCCTTCCTTGCTCTCGCGCGAGTCCACCACCTTATCCTGATCAAATCCGCAAAAGGGACATTTCATGGTGCTGTTGCCGCCGTCTGTCCGGCTGCGCAGCCTTTCTTGTCAGACTCAGCCTAGCTGCCTGTTGAGCTTCCGATTGTATCAGTGGCATTGTAGCAGCAGCACGCTCTTACAGCGCTCCGGCTGCCTCGGCCTCGGCTTCTTCCTCTTCCTGCGAGCTTTCTTCGGAGAGCCGGAGGAAGGAAATCTTCTCGAAGCGCGCCAGCAGAACTCCCGCCGGAATCACCGACATGAAGGTCACCAGCCAGAGCATGATGCCGCAGCTCACCGCCAGCTCCCGCGTGATGTTATAGGGCTCGCCGCTGAACAGATTGGATTGCAGGACGCCGATCACCGCCAATTGCGAGCCGCCAACCCCTCCGGGCAACTGCACCACCGAGCCCAGACATGCTGGAGCCCATCACCACCAGCACGTCGTCGAGCTTCATGGTGTTCATGCGAGCCACTCGCTGCACCCCAGACGGATCTCCGGAGACGCTCACGGGAATCTGCGGATAGGCGTGCAGAACTTCGATGTAGGCTCCGGCGATCATCAGCCACATGCACAGCGAAACCACGACCAGTTGCACGAAGGAACTGACGTCGTGAATGGTGTTGAAGCCTTGCTTGAAGGCAGAGCAGGCGCGCCCGCAGCGCCATTGCCGCGCGTCCGGAGGCCCGCTTGAGCACGAAAAACAAGAGCGCCAGCACAACCAGGGCGGCCAGTGCGAGCGGAAGCTTGTGGCCGGCGTTGCGCGCCGCCAGCATGCATTCCGCTGTGCAGCGCCTGCAGCAGAACCTTGGCGAGGGTTCCGCCCTTGATGGCGAAGAAAGCCGACCATCAGCAGGAGGACCGAGCCGAGGTCGAAGAAGCGCTCCACCGTCCACACCGCAAGCTGCGAGGTGAAGGTGAGCTTCTCCTTGCGCGCGATCAGGTAAGGGCGGGCAAACTCGCCGGCGCGGCCAAATAGTCCCAGGGCGGCAAAGCCGATGATCTGCGGCGCGATCAGCCGCCGGAAGCTGGTGGGTGCGGTGGGCTTCAAGAAAGATCGCCCAGCGGATGGCGCGCAGCACGTACGCCAGATAGATCAGCCCGACTCCGGCGCCGATGTGCCACAGGCTTACGCCGCCGGTATATTGGCGGAACTTTGCCCAATCAAAGGTCTGCCAGGAGCGGAACTGAAAATACACCAGCGCTCCGAGGATTGCCGCAACAACAACGAGGGAAATAATCTGTTTTTTCTTCATAGGGGAGAGCGAGCCGGAGCTGGAGTTCGCGGATGCCTTTCCAATAGCCGGCCTAACCACGCGCTGGCGCAAGCGTGCTACTCCGCCGAGTGGCATGTTCCGCGCGATGACGGCCACGGTTTGTGATTTCTCGTCTGCGATGGTTCGGCGGACTTCGTCTGCGCTTCTTGCTCTTGTTGTAGTCGCGGACGACGCGCTGCACGTACTGGCGCGTCTCACGATAGGGCGGAACGCCATGGTAGCGATCCACCGCCCCGGGACCTGCGTTGTAGGCGGCCAGCGCCTTGATGGCGTCGCCGTTGTAGCGCTCCAGCAGTTCGCGCAGGTAGCGCGCGCCACCGTGTACGTTCTGCTCCGGACTGAAGCTGTCATTCACGCCGAGTTGCGAGGCCGTGCCGGGCATCAACTGCATCAGGCCGCGCGCTCCCGCCGGCGAAACCGCATTGGCGTTTCCGGCGCTCTCCTGCTTGATGACGCTGCGGATGAAGTCGGAGTCCACGCCGTGCGTCTCCGAGGCCTCACGGACGATCTGGCTGGTGCTCTTGGCGGCTTCGGCCTGCGGCCGGCCGGCGGCAATCGGATCGGGCTCGCTGGAGTAGCGCTGCAATCTCCTCGGCGGGAACGATCGACAAAGCTCTTCTTCTGCTCGTCGATGTAGAGCCGCACCAGCCCGTCGCGCATCTCGCGAGTGCGGTGGCGGATGGTGAATCCGTTGCGCAACTCCGCAACTTCCGCCGCAAACACGGTGCCTCGATACAACAGCAGCAGGGTCGCGATCAGGCGCGGCGTTCTCATTCTTCTATTCTAGTCCTTCCAGCGCCGATTCCACGGCAATTGCGACGCCATTTTCATTGTTGCCGAGGGTCGTCTGCCAGCCGCGCTCGCGCAGTTCCTCGGTGGCATTGCCCATGATGTAGGCGTGTCCGGCGAATTCCAGCATTTCGATATCGTTGTAGTTATCGCCGATGGCCATGATTTCCGCGGGATGGTAGCCCTTGAAGGCCGCCCAGCGCTTCAAGCGCCGCACCCTTGGTGCAGCCCTTGTTCAGGATATCCACCATGCACAGGTCGCGCTCGTCGTACTGCGTTTTCAGGGCGGTGATGCGGGTCAGCAGTCCTTTGTTCTTCTTGAGCTGCGCCTGCGCGGCGATCATCCGCTCCACCGTTCCGCAGAACATTGCCTGGATCGGATCACTGCTCAGACCGTTCTCGATGGGCTGCACGAAGCGAAGATGCTGCGCATTTTTTTCCAGCCATCTTCTTGATGGAGCCGTTCAATTCGTCCAGCGTCTCCAGCACGCAGCGACCCCTCGTCCTCGCCGTCGAAGGTGATCACCAGGTTGCGCCGGAAGTCCGTCATGTGCGCGACCAGCTCCAGCACAGCCGCGCAGCGGCAGCGGGTCGCGGTGAAACAGCGTTCCGTCGCTGGCCTTGGTAATGGCGCCGTTGGAGCTGATGAGGGTGACGTCAAAGCCCAGGGCCTGCGCCACGGGAAGCGCAAAGCTGTGCCGGCGTCCGGTGGCCAGTGCAATCTCCACGCCCAGCGAGTGCGCCCGGCGCAAGGTGGCGAGGTTGCGCGCGCTTACCTGGAAGTTGGAATCCAGCAACGTTCCATCAATATCGATTGCAATCAGGCGAACGGAGGACATTACACTCGATTTTACAACTTCTGCCTCAGCAACTTAGGATGCTAGGGTTCTGAATGCTAGGATTCAGGTAATGATTTCCCACTTTTTTTCCTGGGGCATATTCGGCCTTGTGCTGATGGCGATGGCGCTGGTCCATTACGTCCGCCGCCAGCCCAGTTTCTATTGGTTCTACCTCATCCTCTTCCTCGGGCCGCTGGGCGCGCTGATTTATCTGGCGATTGAGTGGCTCCCCGAACTGTTCGATCCTGGCGCATTCCGCTTCGTGGAGCGGGGCCGCCGCCGTGCGCGAAGTGGAAGCCGCGATCCGGCAGAATCCTTCGGCGGGAAATTACGAGGAACTCGGACTGCTGCGCCTCGACAAGGGCGACTGGAGCGGCGCCCGCGCCTGCTTTGACCAGCGCCCTGGCCCAGCGCACCGATTCGCTCGATCCTTTCTACCGTCGCGGCCTCGCCGAGGTCGAACTGGGCGACTTTGCCGCCGCCCGCGCCGACCTGGAGCACGTGGTCACCGCCGACGCCGGCTACGACTTCCAGCGCGCCGCCGGATTGCTCGCCCTCGCCGACTGGAAGACCGGAGACATCGAGCGCGCCCAGCGCCTCTTCGAGCACGTTCTGCGCACCTCCACCCTCACCGAGACGCAACTGAACTACGCCGAATTCCTTGCCGAAACCGGACACCGCGACGAGGCTAAACAGCAGGCCCTCCGCATCCGCGACAAGCGCGCCCAGATGCCCGGCTTCCAGCGCCGCCGCGAGCGCAAACTCTTCCGCCGAAACGCTGCCTTATTGCGTAAATTGTAGGCTCACGGGAGATGGCGTTGCGTGACTCCGGCCCGCCTCCGTTTCATCCAACCCGCATTGGCGTTATCATTCCTCTGAGGCATATGACCGAGCGCCTTTACTACCAGAACTCATTTCTCTTCGACTTCACCGCCGCCGTCGAGGCGCTCCGTGAGCTTGCCGACGGACGGCGCGCGCTGGTGCTGGACCGCACCGCGTTCTACCCCACCACCGGCGGACAGACCTTCGACACCGGATGGGTCGATTTCGTCGCGGCTGAGGCCGATGAAGCCCTCTCGCAGTCCGCCCCCGCGCGTCCACTGCCCTCGCTTTCCATTCCGAAGCTCCGCGTCGCCGAGGTCATCGAGGACGAATCCGACGGCACCATTCTGCACGTGGTCGAGCACCTCGGGCTTCCGCTGGCGCTGCCGCTTCGCGTGCGTGGATTCATCGACGTGGATCGCCGCCAGGATCACATGCAGCAACACTCCGGACAGCACGTGCTGTCGGCTGCCTTTCTGAAGCTGTTCGCTGCGCCTACGATCAGCTTCCACATGGGCGAGGAAAGTTGCACCATCGACTTGGAAATTGCCGGCCTGAGTGCGGAGCAACTGCTACAGGCCGAGCGCTTCGCCAACCAGATTGTCTGGGAGGATCGTCAGGTCCTGATGCATGAGACAACGCCCGAGCAGGCGCGCAAGGTCGGGGTTCGCAAGATTCCCGAGGCCGCACGCGAAACCCTGCGCCTGATTGAAGTCCGAGGCATGGACCTGTGCGCCTGTGGCGGAACCCACGTAAAGACCACCGGACAGATCGGCAATATTCAGCTCCGCAAGGTGGAGAAGGTCAAGCAAGGAGTTCGCGTCGAGTTCGTCTGTGGCGCTCGCGCGCTGCGCACTGCGCGAAAAGATTTCCAGAGCCTTACCGAAGCCGCCGCGCTCTTTTCCGGGCATCTTTGGGAGCTTCCGGAGCAGAGCCGGAAGCTGATCGACTCCGGCAAGGCCGCACAGAAGCAACAGCAAAAGCTGCAGGCGGAGATTGCCGAGCTTACCGCACAACAGGCGTTGGCGCGCACTCCCGCCGAGAATGGGCGCAAGATTGTCGCCGAATATTTTGCCGGCCGCGATCTCGACTTCATCAAGCTCTACGCCCAGAAGCTGGTCGCCGCCGAGGCAAATGTCATTGCGCTGGTGGGCGCCGGGCAGGGAACTCCCGCACTGGTTTTCGCGCAATCCCCCGGCGGCGGATTTGACGCCGGCACCGAGCTCAAGGCCGTCGTCGGCTCCGCCGGTGGACGTGGCGGCGGCACTCACGATCTGGCGCAGGGCGGAGTGCCTTCGGCGGAGCTGATTCCGGAGTTGATTGCCCGCGCCGCGCAGGCTACCCGCGCTCAATCCCGCACACAGTCCGAAGCCCAATCCGGAGTCCAGGGATGATCGCGCCATGATCGCCCAGCCTCTCATCCTCATCACGCTTCTGATTCAGCTCGGCGTCTCGGCTGCCGTCAGCAGCGTGCTGGCGCGTTCGCGGCGCTTTCGCGTCCTGCTCTTTCACGAGGATCGCGACATCTGGGAAAAGCTGGAGATGGTCCTCTTCGTTGGCGGACCGCTCATGCTGGGCGTGCTGGTGCGTGGCACGGTCAAGAATTTTCTTGCCGCCGACGTTTCCTTCGAGGGGGCGATTCTTCTTGGCGTCATCGCCGGACGAACCGCTGGCGTTTTTGGCGGAATTCTGGTTTCACTGCCTTATCTGTTCATGCACCAGTATCTGAACCTGCCGTTGAATGTGATCGCCGGACTCAGCGCTGGGTTTCTGCGTGAACTGGCCAAGGATCGCGAGGCCATCTGGTCGTTCAGCCCGCTCTTCGATCTCAGCATTTACCGCTGGATACGGCGCACCATTGCCAAATCTTTCATTGACTGGCAGACCTCGTTTTTCTTCATTATTCTGGGGCTGCAATTCCTGCGCCTCGAAACCAGAAATCTTTTCCCGCGCTATACCTGGGCGCTGGATTCCCCGAACTGGCTGGTGCGCTGCGCCATCTACGCCAGCACCGTGATGACGGTTGCGATTGCTCTCAAGGTGCTGAACAACACCCGCATCGAAATGAAGCTCGAAGAGCAGGAGCGCCTTTTGCTGCAGGCCCGCATGGAAGCTCTGCAGAGCCAGATCAATCCGCACTTTCTGTTCAACACGCTCAACTCCGTGGCCTCGCTGGTGCGCTTTGATCCCGACACCGCGCGCGAGATGATTCTGAAGCTCTCGAAGATTCTTCGCCGCCTGCTCAAGAAAGGCGACGCCTTCGCGGAGCTGCGCGAGGAGCTCGAATTCATTGACGACTACCTGGACATCGAGGTCATCCGCTTTGGACGCGACAAGCTCAAGGTGGTGAAGGAACTCGATCCGGCCAGCCTCGACATCGTCGTTCCCACCATGCTCATCCAGCCCATCGTGGAGAATTCGATTAAGCATGGCCTCTCGCCGAAGATTAGCGGAGGCACGATTTATCTGCGCAGCCGGATTTTGGAGGGCACGTTGCTGATCGAGGTGGAGGACGATGGGGTTGGCATTGTCGAGCCTGGCTCCGACGTCAGCGAGTGGAATGCGCCGCAGCACGGAACCGGAATCGGCATGGCCAATGTCCGCGAGAGACTCAATGTGCTCTACAGCGATGCGGCGCGCGTGGAGATGGAAAGCCGCACCGGTGCCGGAACCATCGTGCGCATTCTGTTGCCGATTCCTCACAACGGCGAGATCGACGGCATCAACTACGACCTGCGCTTCAATAGCCCGCGATAGGTGCCACGAGCCAGCGGAACAACGTGAACAAAGTCAAAAGCCCCACTCAAGCCAACGGAAGGCTTGAATGGGCCACCCGCCCACGCTCGACGCCAACCTGAGCTAGGTTGACCATATTTGGACTCTTATGTGGTGTATGGTGAGAAGAATCAAGAGCTTGTATTGATGCTGCTTCGCTCATTCCACGAGCTCGCTTGCAGGTTTCCCCTCAAAAACAGCTCAGGAAACGGGGAATATTGCGCATGAGCTCATTCCGTTACAGAATTCTCGTGGTTGACGACGACGACGAAATCGCTGCAATGGCCAAAGCAATTCTCGAATTGCAGGGCTACGAGGTGCATTGTGCCTCGGACGGCTTCCTTGGCCTGACCGCACTGAAACAAGCGCCGCCCAATGTAATCATCTCTGATCTGGAGATGCCACGCATGAGCGGATTTGAATTTCTGTCCATTGTTCGCAGGCGGTTTCCTAATATTCCTACCATCGCAATCAGCGCGGCGTTCTCTGGTACGGATGTACCCGAAAGCGTTCTGGCCGATGCCTTTTTTGAAAAGGGCCAGTATTCCCCAAAGGTACTCTTCGAGAAGATCATCGCCCTACTCGAAGAGCTTCCGGAACGCCCTCGTATCGCGCGTCGCACCAAGCCGGCAGTCTGGATTCCGCTGAGCAATGCAAAGTACGTTGCCGTGACATGCTCCTCCTGCCTAAGAACATTCCCGGTTCCTGCCCCGCTCCCGGTTGGTGCCCACACGGTCCAATGCGATGCGTGCGAGTCAGCAGTTTCGTTCCACATCACCGACGAGTTCGGCATCCACGCGACAATTCAATAGCCGCTTGTAGTCCCTACGCGGCTCCATTTGCCGACTGTTGGCAAATCGTCTGGTCTCCAATAATCCAGTCGCTTAGACTACGGCTTTCGCTCCAGCATCCAGCGATACAGCTCTTCGTATTGCGGGATGATCTTCGTGGTGCAGAAGCGTGCCTTCGCCGTTGCCCGCGCGCGCTTGCCCATGGTGGCCAGCAGTGCATCGTCGCGTCAGCACCTCCAGCGCGCAGGCGGCCATCGCGTCCACGTCTCCCGCCGGAGCCAGGAAGCCGTCCACGCCATCTCTCGATCACCTCCGGCAATCCGCCCACGCGCGAGGCCACGGGCACGACTTCGCAGGCCATCGCCTCCAGGGCCGCCAAGCCAAACGATTCCATCTCGCTCGGCAGCAGCATCACGTCGGCCATCGCCAGCTTTTCGTGGATCATGTCCTGCTTGCCCAGGAAGTGAATCTGCTGGTGAATCCCTTTCGCACAGGCCAGGCGCTCGGCCGCGCGGCGGTCCGGACCGTCGCCGATCATCATCAGCCGTGCCGGAATCTTCTTCTGCACCCGGTCGAAGATCTCCACCACGTCGGTCACCCGCTTCACCGGCCGGAAGTTCGACAGATGCACCAGCAGGCGCTCGTCCGGCTTCGGCAAACTCCACCCGCCGCGTCCGCGGCCGCTTCCATCGCGCTGGTAGAGGTCGCAGTTCACAAAGTTGTGGATGACGTGAATCGGCTTGGTGATCGCGAAGCTCTCGATCGTCGAGTTGCTTCAGGTCGTTGGAGATCGCGGTCACCGCGTCGCTCTGCTCGATCGAGAAGCGCGTAATCGGCAGATAGGAGCGGTCCAGCCCCACCAGGGTGATGTCGGTTCCGTGCAGCGTGGTCACGTAGGGCAGGCGCCGGGGCTGGCGTGTGTGGTCATAGCAGAGCATCTGCCGCGCCAGCATCGCACTCACCGAGTGCGGAATGGCATAGTGCACGTGCAGCAGGTCCAGGTCGTACAGCTCGGCCACCTCGGCCATGCGCGTCGCCAGCGCAAGGTCGTAGGGCGGATATTCGAAGAGCGGATACTGCGAGACCTCGACCTCGTGAAAGTGAATGCGCGGATGCGGCTCGGTGAGCCGGATCGGCTGCGAGTAGGAGATGAAATGGATCTCGTGTCCGCGATTGGCCAGCTCAATGCCGAGCTCGGTGGCCACCACTCCGCTGCCGCCATAGGTGGGATAACAGGTAATGCCGATCCGCATGGCTCTCCAGGTCTCTCGTTTGTCCGCTCGTCAGATTGTGGTTAGATGTTCTGCAACGTCTGGCCGGTCGCGGCCATTTCGCGCCGAACGGCACCAGCTCCGCGCCGTACTCGTCGCGCAGTTCACGGGCGGTGATCGCCAGCAGCGCCCTCATCTCCACCTCGCGCGACTCGCGCAGCCTGGTGCGCACCGCGGCCAGCTCGCTGTCGTTGTATCCGGGATGGCAGACCAGCTCCCAGGTCCCCTGCGGCATGCGCTTCAGCATGGCGCGCAACCTCGCTTCGTCGAGCGTGCCCGTGGTGGCCACGCCCAGGCTGCCGTCGGTGGTGGAGAAGCCGGCATCGCGCACCGTCCGCAGCCAGCGCCGGTGCAGCCACGCGCGCAGCAGCGTGGTCTCAGCCTTGCGCACCAGCAGCGTCCTGTTGCCGCAGCGCCTCGCGCGAAGCTCACCACTCCCGGTGCCTCAAACGGATTGCGAACCGCCGCTGACGCCATGGGCCGAGGCCGCCCGCAGCAGCGGCCGCAGGATCGAAGGAAACATGTGCGTGTGCTTGTGCGCGTCGAAGTGCGAGACTCGACCCCGGCGCCTTGCAGGCGCGCCAACTGCGCCCCGGCCTCGGCCTCCACCTCTTCGGCCCGGAAGCGTCCGCGCAGCCACCGCCCGCAGCACTTCGCCAATCGAGTGATAGAAGCGATTCGTTCCCGGCGCCAGCAGCGAGCGCACCTCGGTCGGCCGGCAGCAGCGGTTCGCCATCCACCAGCACAATGTGGCAGCCTACGCTCAGCCGCGGCATCTGTGCCGGCCAGGGCGACGGCTTCGTCAAAGCAGGCCCCGGTCGCCATCAGCGTCGCCGAGGATACGATGCCGCGCTGGTGGCAGGCGGCAATGGCGCGGTTCACTCCGTGCGTCAATCCGAAATCGTCGGCGTTTACGATCAGCCGCTTCATGGGAAAAGTGTAGCAGGCGGCGGGAAACGAGCCGCGCTCTGGCCGCAGCGCTGTCATCGCCGGCATCGGCCCGTAAGGCGCAGTCGCAGCTCAGGCGCTCTTCAGGCTCTGCCTGCGCTTCGCCCTCGCCCAGCAAGAACTTGATCTTGTCGAGCAGGGCGGGGAACATGTCCTGCTTTTTCCATCCACGCAGCTGACCGTCGTCGCAGCGCTCCCGGAGCGTAATCCGCTCACGACGATGATGGGAAGGTCCGGGCGCCTTCCGCCGAACCAGCTTGGCAAGTTCCACGCCGTCCATCCCCTCCATGCGATAGTCGGTCACCAGCATGTCAAACGTTTCGCGCTCGAACTTGGCCAGTGCGTCGCTGGCCGTTGTAGGCGTATTCCGCGCGGTAGCCGTGCATCTGCAGGATTTCGCAGCCCATGCGCGCCAGCACTTCGTGGTCGTCCACAAACAGAATTGCTTTCATCGTTCACCTGCGACTAGCAACATGTGACAGCGGTAGCAATTTATCCAGATGCGTATTCGGATTCCAATCGCCGATCTCGGGATGCCTGTGTTTCGTCGCGCCAATTTCCACAGTACGGTTTGACCGCGACCCCAAGTCTTTCATATACTCGAACTTGCGAGTTGGTTCCACAAGAGGCCGCCCCCGTGAGCCGCGTGACAAACGGCGAAGGGAGCACCGTAAGGGCGGTTAGCTCAGTTGGTTAGAGCGCCTGCCTTACAAGCAGGATGTCGGGGGTTCGAGTCCCTCACTGCCCACCACTCCTGAAGCCTTTTCGGAACCGCTCGACGGCCCGCCTGGGCCGGTAGCATCCGCGTAACGACGCGGGGTCGTAGTTCAGTTGGTTAGAACGCCGCCCTGTCACGGCGGAGGCCGCGGGTTCGAGTCCCGTCGACCCCGCCATTAAGTCCGAAGAACTTAATGGCTTAGAGACCCCCGCAAGGGGGTTTTCTAGTTTTGGTCTATCATGCGTACCCGTTGAAGTGCCCGCTCCCAACCGCAGGGCCTTCGGACACCCCCTTGTAGCTGTGTCTTTTGGTCAGGAACAGTGTGGACATAGCTGACGGCGGATAGAAAGACTTCTTCTGGCCAGAGCAAACCGGAGCGGAACAGAGCACATCTATTTGAACCAGCAAGGACTTTGCCTACGGGGGCAACGAAGATGCCTAGTCGTGACAATGACACGGTTTTGTCGAGAATGACGCTTCTGCGGTTCCCGCTTATCATTGGAGTGGTTTTTGGCCATAACTACCAGTCGACGGTTCACATGGTCGGGCCAGACCTTGGGGCCTCACATAACAGTTTTGCGGTCGAATTTGTAAGAAGCTTTGTCCAAGGGATGGCACGAGTCACGGTTCCGTTGTTTTTCTTGATGTCCGGCTATTTATTTTTTCGTGGGTTTAGTTTTTCGAGAAGAAAATACTTAGAAAAAGTGAAGCGACGGACAAGAACATTGTTGGTGCCCTTTCTCTTCTGGAATCTTGCTACTTTGTTGGTGTTTGCGGTAGGAGAGAGCATTCCTGCAACAAGAGGATATTTTTCGAATCGCGGCTGGCCAGCAGTGGTCGCCTTCGGCTTCAAGGATTATGTAAACGCTATACTAGGATTCGCTACCCCCTATCCGATTTCCTACCAGTTCTGGTTTATTCGGGACTTGATGGCGCTGGTCCTGCTTGTGCCCGCAATATACTTCATTATTTCAAGGAGGTTGGCACTACCATCTTTACTTGCGATTTTTACGTTGTGGACTGTGAGAGCATGGCCTTTCTTGTGGCCGAGTGCTGAAGCAACTCTCTTCTTTTGTCTAGGGGCTTATCTCTCTTCAACCAGGAAGGATCTGTCTTATCTCGACAAGTATGGCTTGTTGCTTTCCTTTTTCTTTCTTTCTGCCCTCTCCTTGAACGCAGTGTTATACGGGGATTCGGGTGGGGGGCATATTTACATACTGGTGCGTCTCTTAGGAGTGCCAAGCATCTGGTGGCTTACGAGTTACGCGGTTAGAACTGAGAAGTTGAAGTTGTGGCTCACGAGCTTAGGTAGTTCAAGTTTTTTCATCTATGCTGCACATGAACCACTATTAACTATTGTTCGCAAAATTGCATTCAAGTTACTTCTGCCTGAGCGCGGAGTGGCCATATTAGCCTTATACTTTTTGATTCCGATTTGTATTGTTGCTCTATTAGTACTTATTCATCGCCTTTTGATGACTACGGTACCCAACCTTGTCGGCGTGATTACTGGCGAATCCGTATCCCATCCTCGAGTTAACTTGAACTTGGGAACAACGACAGCGGGCGGCGGCCACGAGGGCCGCCTGTCCTACATACCCCAAGTTGCAACACCTGCACCTGAGAAGCCAAGCGCCAGTTGACCTCGAAGCACGTCTGCGCCAGCAAGAACTTTATTGCTGGCCTAGAATCGACAGGAAGCGGAGCCAGCGGTTCGGCTGGCTGCACATCGTAATGCGCATACAGGCAAGCCGGAGAGTATAGCACTGGAATGAACGCATCGCAGCGGCCAGCGCAGCTCTCACGCGCCCCGATAGAGCTAGAAGCGTTGCGGAGAAAATCTCTCCAGCGGCAGCGGCGTTTTTCCCTCCAGCAGAAGCGCGCTCATCACCTCGGCCGTAACCGGGGTAAGGAGAATTCCGTCCCGGTAATGTCCGGTCGCGGCGAAGTAGCCAGCGATGGGCGTTGCTCCCAGCAAGGGAAGATTATCCGGAGTTCCGGGGCGAAGGCCGGTCCATGCCTCGGCAATCGCTGCCTTGGCAAACTGCGGAATCAACCGCGCCGCCGCATCCTGCAATCGCTTTACGCGATAGGCGTTGAGTGACTTGTCGAAGCCCGCCGGTTCCACCGTGCTGCCCACTACGTAGCGCCCGTTGCTGCGCGGGATGATGTAGCACCAGCGCGAGCGCAGCACATGGCGCAACGTGCGCTTCGCTTCGCGGTCGGCGGGACTCATCGCCAACTCTTCTGGAAACACTAACGCCACCATGTGCCCCTTCACGGGCAGCGCCGGCAGCTTGGCTCCCGCGATCTGAGCCGCCCACGCTCCCGCGCAATTCACCACCTGCGGCGCGGCGTACGCAGCATGATCGGTGAGCACTCCGCTGGCATGGCCGTGCTCCACCACAACCTTCAACACGCTCTCGCCGGTAACCATCCGTACCCCGCGTTTTGGCACCGCCACCAGCAGCGCAGAAACCAGGTCGCGCGGGTCCACGGCGCGTTCGCGCATGGTGTAAGCAGGGTCGGGCGGAATCGTCAGCTTCGGTTCCAGCGCAAGCGCCTGCGCGGCCGTAATCGCGCAAATGCCCTCCGACTCCGCGATCGGATGCTCCTCGAAGGCAATCACGCCGACATCGCGCAAGTCGATGCTGTGCTCTGAATCCGCTTCCAACTCGCTGACGAATGTGGGATAAATCTTTGCGCTGCGGTGGGCCAGTTCCTGCAGTTCAACCGGGAGCACCGGGTCCAGGTCGGCGATCATTCCACCGCCCGCATGAGATGCTTCTTCTCCAGGCTCGCGCCGTTCGATCAGCAACACACGCGCACCCTTGCGGCTTAACTCCCATGCGAGCGAGAGGCCGATGATCCCGCCGCCAATCACGATCACGTCATTCTGTTCTTGCACCGTTCCATTGTAAACACTGCGCACTCTTCCGGCGAGACGAGCGAAGGTCTTCCGAGAAGAGCGAAGAGATGGGCGAGGTTATGAAGTTGCAGTCTGCTGCGCGGCCTACTGTCCTGCTCTGTTAGCGGTGGCCTTGTCCAGTGCCGTCTGCTTCACTTGGACCCCCGACTGCGGCTGATTGCATGCCGCGACGCTGGACGAAGCGGCTTCGGCTGACACCAGCTTGCTCACCACAACCAGTCTCTGCGGTGCGGGGCCGGGATAGTAGGCCGGATCACAGGTAATGAGCGTGAGCCGGTTATCGTTGGTCGGCGCGGTAACTGAAAGGTCGTTGGGTCTGACGATTCTAAAACCCTCGACCGCGTAGGTGAAGCTTCGGCCCTCGCGTTCGATCAGGATATGGTCGCCCGGATGCAGTTTCCTGATGCGGCGGAAGAACGTGTCCCGGTGCGCGCTCACTACGGCGTTGCCGGACTCTCCGGGCTGCGCCGTGCCGGTCATATGTCCCGGCCCAATCATTAACGAGTACAGATCCGTGCCTTCCACAACGACAGCGGAAAATTCGATGCTCGGAATACTGATTCGCGTTAAGCCGCCGTACTCCACCGCAACGCGACGCTCGACGCCACGATCGATTTTCTGTTGCTGGCGCCACAGCGCCTGTAGTTCGCGCTGCTCATAGAGCATCGCTCCGTATTGGAATCCCGCATAACCCAGCACCGCGATGCCGGAAAATAGAAGCAACGGCGCAAGATAACGCGTAACCACTCTCGAAGCTGGGTTGGCGCGTGCCGAAATCAGAGGAGACAAAAGTTTATCCTTAAAGGTCGCAGCGTTCGCGCCAAAACTTACCCGTAGTAGATGCAGAAAAGTGCCGTAAAACGTGGGCCGGAGCTGGAATTATTGAGCAGTTTGCCTGCTGCGTTTTAGCGCATACGCATGGCTTGCGCGGCTCCGCCAATCAGCAACCCGAAGCCGATCAGCGCAAGCAGAGGCAACGGGCTGCCTGCCAGTGGCAGGTTGGGATCTCCACCATGACGCAGCTCAGCAGGAATCGGTTCGGCAGGAGCAGCGCCGGCGAGGCTTCGACTGGCAAGGCTTCCGTTGGCCGGAGTTCCAGTTGGGCGCTGCATCGCGCCGCCTGGACCGCCGCCCGGTTGCTTCACCTTAAACTGCACCGTTGCCGTACCTCCCTCGATTGGCATGTTGTTTGCGTCCACCAGCGTTACCCGAATGGTGTGATTGCCGGGCTGGATATCGGAAAAAGTGTAACTGGTATCGGACATATTAATGGGATCTTTGGCATCGAGTTGCACCAGGAAACTTGGCTCTCCGCTCAGTGCGGGCCGCGCCAGTTCAAAGCTGAGCTGGACATAATCCGAAGTAAGCGTCTGTCCGGCAGTGGGCGTGAGAATCCTCACCGGGGATGATTGCGCGTCCGGGTTCACGATCACCGTAGTAGCTTGCGGATTGTCAGCCGGGACCGTGACCGTCGACTGATCCTGCGGGGTCATTCCCAGTGCCGTTGCGACAAGTCCAAGCAATAATAACAGTCGAATCTGCTTCATCTACTTTCTCCGGCTATGTACGCTGCTCCTCATTTATTGCAAGCATTTTCCCAAAAAGGTGCTCCTCTGCTTCTTCGGCATCCCGCGTTCCAAAGCTCTCCCCAGAGCACCAGTCAGCGCCAATAGAACCGTTTCGCCCTGAGCTGGCTGCGACTGAAATCGAACATCTGGCATTACGCCACAATCCTACGATCTATGCTGCTGCACGAAGGCAACCAAAGTGTTCAGTTCAGGCCAGTACTCCCGAATTTCTTTGTCCGTAACACGAATCCGTAACACGAAATTGCCTTGATGGAGTTAAGGTCTACGTTGACATGCCGCAGGTGCGCTGGAACAATCGGAGAAGCCAACCTCTGCATCAGGAGCCCATCATGCCCGTGCCCGAAACCACCGAGATTCAGCCTGCGGAGAGACGAACCAGCGCCACCGCGATCATTGGGGCCGTTGCCATCGTCCTATTGTTTGCGGTCGCACTTTATCTCATCTTCAATCTTCGCGGCCGTGTGAGCTCTCTTGAAGCCGGTGCGGCGCGACAGAGCGCGGAAGCCAAAGTCATCGAAGATAAACTTCACCTCTCTACCAAGAACATGGAAGCCGGAATCGAAGCCCTTGGTTCCAAGGTAGGATCGACCGATGAAGAGCTCGCAAGAAAGACGGCTGAGTTGAAAGAGCAGCAGGAGCGCGCAGCCGCCAAACTCACGGCTGAGCAGAAGGCCACCAACAAAGAAGTCGCCAACGTAAACTCGGCGGTCAGCGGCGTGAAGACCGAACTCGGCGGCGCGCAGAGCGACATCGCCAGCACCCGCAGCGACCTCGCCGCAACCAAGGCGAAGCTTGAGAGCGCCATCGGCGACCTGAATGTGCATAGCGGACTGATCGCCAAAAATCACGATGAGCTGGAATTTCTGAAACACAAAGGCGACCGCAACTACTTCGAGTTCACGCTGAGGAAGAAACAGCGCACCCCGCTTTCCACCGTGAGCCTGGAACTGAAAAAGACGGACCCCAAGAAGTCACGCTTCACGCTCAATGTTTACGCCGATGATCACACCATCGAGAAGAAGGATCGCACCCTTGGCGAGCCCTTGCAGTTCTACACCGGACGCGACAAGCAGCTTTACGAGGTGGTGGTGTTCAACGTCGGCAAGCAAGAAATTTCCGGATATCTTGCCACCCCGAAATAGCCATCGCAGCCGGTTCTTGAAGAGGAACTGAGACGCGGTACTGAGAATGTACATAGTTTGGTAAAAACGAACTATTAGGCTGGACAGGACAAGGGCACGGCTACGCTGTGCCCTTGTCCTTTTCCGCTCCAGCGGTATGGACTCCGGCTGAGAGCGCGCTGCTGCCCTTGAGCCTGGCGGCGGTGAGCAGGTAGATGCGGAAGGTGGTGCCGTGTCCGGGGCTGGATTCACATTCGATGCGCCCGTTGCTCTGGGAGATGATGCCGTGAATGGTGGAGAGACCGAGGCCGGTGGTGAGCGAGGTCTTCTTGGTGGAGAAGAATGGTTCGAAGATGCGTCCCAGGGTCTTCTCGTCCATGCCCACGCCGGTGTCGGAGACGGTGAGAACCACGCAAGGCTCGCAGCGTCCGCCTTTGACTTGTCAGAGTTTGCGGGGGCGCAGGCGGTTGAGGTCGAGATTCGCAACAGGCCGCCTTTGGGCATAGCGGTGCGGGCGTTGTCGGCCAGATGCATTAGGACGATGGCGAGTTGGTCGGGGTCGATGAAGATGTGATCGACGCTCTCATTGAGCTGCAATTCGATGGCGACCTCGACGCCGACGGCGCGGGTGAGCATGGAGAGAGCGTTGCGCACACAATCGTTGAGGTTGACGACACGGGGCTGGAGAACCTGGCGGCGGCTGAAGGCGAGCAGTTGACGGGTGATCTCGGCGGCGCGCTTGCTCTGCTTCATGATGTCGGGAGTTTGGATTCGATGGCCGGGTCAAGTTGCTTTTGCAGCAGCGCGAGCTCGCACGAGAGGCTGATCGATTGGGTGATGTTATTGAAATCGTGGGCAACACCACCGGCGAGCCGGCCGACGACCTCCAGGCGATAGGATTGACGCAGCGTCTCCTCAAGCTCGCGTTGACGGGTGATATTCCGGACATAGTTCTGGACGTACTGCTGTCCGCTCTCCGAGTCGTTGTAGAGATATCCGGAGATCGAAACACGGAGAATGCCGCCATCCTTTTTGCAGAAGCGGGTTTCAAAGTCGCGGATACTGCCGGAGGCGTGCAACTCAGATAGATAGCGGTCGCGATCGGCAGCGTCGGCATAGATCGGGGGACTGGCGAATGGAGCAGAACTCATCTATGCCATATCCCAGAAGTTGCAGCAGCGCAGGATTGGCCTGTTCGTAGCGCGAGGTCGTGAGGTTGAAGCGATAAATTCCGAAGGGGCACTCCTCCACCAGCGAGCGGTGGATCTCCTCGGAGCGGACGAGCCTGAGCTTGGCCTCGCTCCAGGCCGAGGCGTCAACCGCAGACATCAGGCAGAGGTTGTGGCACCTCCAGACAAACGGAGCGAGGCAGACCTCTACAGAAAACAGCCTTCCACTCTTGGTGACATGCGTCCAGAGCAAGCTGGAGCGGGCCTCTGCACCGTCCAGCAGCGCGCCATCGATGGTGGGCGCGTCGCCGCATGGGTGCAGGTCGCTGATCGGCATCGCGCGGAATTCCCGTAACGTGTAGCCGTACTTTGAACGCGCCGCTTCATTGACTGCCACAATGCGCAGCGAGCCGCTATCGTATAGAAACATGGGAACGGGATTGCTGCGAAAGAGGAAGTTCGAAAGGCCGGAATGGAGGCTTGAATTCGCCATACTCTCACCTGCTTACCTGTAGGAGTTGACGGAGGATTCAAGGGGAAGATGAAGGCGGCAGAAGACGAATTGATGCAGCCCTGGGACAAATCAAGCGGATTTCAAATCGGGATGGCCGTCGTGCGCCGTGCAGGCCGGGAGCAGGAATCAGCTTCGGGCTAGGGCGCGGTGAACCTGATCGAGCAGCGCCGGAAGAGTCTCGGCCGCCGCCGCGGAATCTCCGAAGCGGGCCCGCTCGTAGGCTGTGTTAAAGCGGAGAACGGCCTCGCGCAGCGACGGGTCGCCGATCGAGGCGGCGAACTCGGAGGCGGTCTGCGCCGCCGAGCGTCGATATCCCCGGCGGGCCAGACGGCGGGTCATGCGGAGATAGAAATATGGCCGCAGCCGAGCCCGGAGAAGCCGTCTTGCCAGAGCTGCGTAAAGGTGAAGCAAGGCAAAGGGCAGCGCGATCAGCGCGACGACGGCGAGCAGGATCAGTCCGGGGCGGAGCAGACGCTCGGGATCGTGGAGGGCAGCGTGATGCGACGCGCCGCGCCGACCTGCAACATGCGCTGATACAGGCGGGCAGCCCATCGCCGGAACTCGGCGATGCCATTACGGGTCTGGCGCACGCTGGCCACGGTGAGAACCTGCTGGTGTCCGGCGTCGTAGTTGACGATCCACTCGCGCCAGAACTCGCGCACGGCGTCGAGGTAAAGCTGGGAGCGGCTCCAGAAGGTTTGGCGCCGAAGCGTCACTGGCCGGAGTGGGGTCAAAGGTGAGCCAGCCGGCACCCGGAATGTAGGCTTCTACCCAGGAGTGGGCGTCGCGGGCGCGGATGATGTAGGTGGAGTTGACCTGGTTGAACTGCGCGCCACGGAAGCCGGTGATGACGCGCGAAGGAATGCCCACGGTGCGCAGAAGCACCGCCATCGAGGAGGCAAAGTACTCGCAGTGTCCGCGGCGGCGGTGAAAGAGGAAGTCGGCGAGCGGGTCGGCCGGGAGGCTGCGAGGGAAGCTGAAGCGTGTAGCCGTATTGCGTGGTGAGATAGCGCTCGATGGCCAGGGCGCGGCGATAGGGGGATGGCTCGGCGGCGGTGATCTGACGCGCGAGCTCCGGGATGCGCGGATCGAGCTTCTCCGGGAGCTGCAGGTAACGCTCCGGAATGGAGAACGGCGATGTCCGCGGGAAGGCTGTCGAGCGTGGTGGGCAGCGGCACAGAGACATCGGAGACGCCCTCGTAGACGGTCACGGTGCGCTCGTGGTCGAGGTTGTGAAAGGTCTGGTCGTCGTCAACGCTGATGATCGCGAAAGGGGCCGAACAGAGCCTGCGCGGCGGGAATGGTGAAGATGACGTTGGTGTTGAGCGGCTCCATCAGTACGCGGTAGCGGATGAGATCGAGCTGCGGCCCCCGCGCCAGGCGAACCTCATCGCGGCGGTCGAGTCGCCGTGGCGCGGCCGGAGAGCTGAGCCCTGGTCGAGAACATCGGATTCGTGGTGAGGATTGGTCCAGCGCCTGCCGTCGAAGACGGTGAGCACCGCGCCACGCAGGCGGATCTGACGGTCGCCCGTGGTGTCGCCGTCGATGTGAATGTGGGCGATGACCTCGGAGGATTGCTGGATGTGTCCGATTTCGCCCAGGTTGACCGAATCGGAAAAGCCGGTGGAGATCGCGTCGCTCTGGGTGTAGCGCGAAAGATAGCCTCCGCTGATGCGCGGCATGGCGAAGAAGATAACGGCCGAAGTGCGCCAGGATGGCGCCAACCATCACGGCGGCGGTGCGGGCCAGCGAGCCGGAGAGCCTCTGCATTGGAGAGATGGCGCGGCGGCGGGTGAGCAGGCCCGGTATGACGAGCGCCGCGATGTTGGGAGCCGCAATCGAGGAGCGGCGCATCTCCATGGCCATGAAGCAGAAGACCGCCAGAATCATGAACAAGGGCAAAGGCAGCCAGAAACGCCGAATCCACGGTGAGAATCGCCGCCGACAAAACCATCAGAAACGAAAGTACCGCAAGGTAAACGTAGTCGCGCTCGCGCTCCACGTTGAAGAGCTTGACGCACATTCACGAACAGAGACCAGATGGACGGCAGGAGTCGACCCAGTCGCGGCCGGAGAAGAAGAAGAAATCGACAAAAAAGAGCAGAAAATAGATCACCGCGAGCCACGAGGTGACGCGGCGGGGAATGACGAACGGGCGGTCGCGCAGCAGAAGAAGCCGCGCAGCAAGCAGCGCGGCGAGGACAAAGATGACGCTGATCAGATCGATCTTGCCGGTGGAGGCCAGGGTGGCAAATCCGGTGACGACCAGCAGGAACAGCGAGGTCTGGAAGAGATGCTCGATCTCCGGCGGCGCCTGGCGGGATGTGGGGACAGAGGACATCCGGGTCATTCCTGGTACAGTCGGAGTTCAGTCAGAGCACGTTGCCGGAGACGTATAGAGGCGCCGAGGCGGCAGTTTTCCTCAGCGGCAGAGATGAAGGATGAGAAGCGGACGTGGTAGTATCGAACCTGGTCGGACATCGGTCTTACGCGATGAAACCCCGCCAATCCCGCCAGGTCCGGAAGGAAGCAACGGTAACGGGCCGTTTCGTGCGCAGTGAGCTTCCGGTGTCCGGCTTTATTGTTTTCGGCCCTTGTACGCCGTCTTGCTTTTTCACTCCGCTTGGTTGTAGTCTCCGGCAAATTCCCGAATCGAAATCTGCTCCGTTGTGGAACCTCTCGCCCTCGCTGGAGCTGCGTTTGTGCTTCGCCACCGTACTCGACTTAGGAGAAGCTTTCCTCAGGGAGAAGAGCCATGCAGACGGAAAGCTTCGATATGCGGGCGGGACCTGGCGGAAGAGGCATGGCGGCGAATAAGCTCGATGCGAGCAGTTGGCAGCGAAGTGCCAGAGCGCCGGGGCGGCATTCGCGCAGCATTCCGTGCCGCGCCGCAGCGCCCTGACCGGATTAACCGTTGCCGTTCCGGTCGCGCTCTCGCTGTGGACGGTGATCGCCGTGCTGTTCTGGCTGCTGCTGCGCTGAGCGCGAACCCAATAATTCCTACCGCCGAAAAACTTTCCTAAAAGCGAATCGGCGACCGCCGTTTGACCCCGCTAACGCCGCAGAATTACACGCGATACGCAGGCAGTGCCCGCCTTCAAGAAGCCAATCGAACGGATCGCGGTCGTGCGCCGCTTCACGGACTCTGGAGAGAGCGGTTTACATTCCCGCGCGCGGTGGGCGACAATTGGCTGACATGCTACTCAGCGGAGATTCGGAAGTTGAATACTAAGATTCGGGCCAAGATTACGGCTCTGGGCTCATATGTACCTCCTCGTGTTCTCTCCAACGACGACCTGGAAAAGATGGTTGCGACGTCCAACGAGTGGATTCTGGAGCGCACCGGAATTCGCGAGCGGCATATTGTGGACCCCGGCGTGGCCGCCAGCGATCTGGCGGTGGGGGCGGCGCGCGACCTGGCCGCGCGGCACAACGTCGATTTGAGCACGGTGGAGGCGATCATCGTGGGGACGGTGACGCCGGACATGATGTATCCCTCGACGGCCTGCCTGGTGCAGAAGAAGCTGGAGATTCCGCAGGCGTGGGGCTTCGATATCTCCGCCGGATGCTCCGGCTTCGTGTATTCGCTGACCACCGGGCGCCAAGCTGGTGGAGAGCGGCGCGCATAAGAAGGTGCTGGTGATCGGCGCGGACGTGAATTCGTCGATGATCGACTACACCGACCGGGCGACCTGCATTCTCTTTGGCGACGGCGCGGGCGCGGTGCTGCTGGAGCCCGCGGAAAACGGCGAAGACCTGGGCTTGATCGACTTTGTGCACCAGATCGAAGGCTACGGCGGGGATTATCTCTACATGCCGGGCGGCGGCAGCCTGCATCCTTCATCGCATGAGACGGTGGACCAGAAGATGCATTACGTTCATCAGGATGGGCAGCAGGTCTTCAAGTATGCGGTGAAGAAAATGGCGGAGATGACCGAGCGCGTGCTGGCCAAGAACGGGCTGACCGGCGCGGACGTGGACTGCTTTATCTCTCACCAGGCGAACAAGCGGATTATTACGGCGACCGCCGACCGGCTGAAGATGCCGCGGGAAAAAGTCATCATCAACATTGAAGACTTCGGCAATACGACGGCGGGAACGATTCCGCTGGCGATGAAGACGGCGGTCGAGACCGGACGGCTGAAAAAGGGAGATACGCTGCTGATCGCATCGGTGGGCGCTGGATTTACCGCCGGCGCTTCGGTGATTAAGTGGGCCTTCTAAGCAGCAGCATTGAAGATTGGATGTGGTAAGGTGCTCGCCGCTGGCGGGCACCTTTTGTGCTCGAAGGTGCAGCGGATCTGGGTTGCGTGCAAATTGGACTGCGGGCTCGCGGTAGCGGGGCAACATATCGGGCACCCGCGGGTTTTAAT
This sequence comes from uncultured Acidobacteriota bacterium, assembly GCA_963737175.1. Classification (GTDB taxonomy): domain Bacteria; phylum Acidobacteriota; class Terriglobia; order Terriglobales; family Acidobacteriaceae; genus TOLSYN. The sequence goes on from CAVTRQ010000007.1 coordinate 659,900, forward strand.
GGAATTCACGGCGGTGACTGCCGCCATGCGTGAATATCTGAATATTGTTTGCGAGGAAAAAGATGAGGCTCTCCCGCATTTTGTCCCCGGCATTGATTGCCTGCTGCGTTGCTTGACCGGCGCGGTGGCGCAGGATCAAACCCAGGCCTCAGCAACCACGGTGGCTGCCGCCGCAGACTCAGACTCAGCGCTCCGCCGCCGCGGCTGCGCCGCCCAGTCAATCGCGGGAGTGGGTTCCGGAAGGGATTGCGGCGTTGGGCCAGAATGCGACCTCGCGCACGGAATTTACCCTGGACCACTCGATGCTGGTGCTGGCCTCAAAGCTGGACAAGAACAACGAGGATCTGCGCAAGGTGATTGCGGGAGTGAACGGGGTTTCCGTGCACAGCTTCCGCTTTCCCGGCGCGGTTTCCTGCGATCCAGTGGTCATGGATTCGATCAGCTCGGCAGTATCGCGAGGCCGGTTGGCTGCAACTGGTCAGCAAGCATAAGAGTAACGCAGGACTGACCACCGATCTCTGGGTTCACCTGGACCAGGCGGCGATTCGCGATATCGCGGTGCTGCTGGTGAGCGCGCGGCAGTTGGACTTCGTCTCGGTGTCGGGATCGATTACGCCCGCTGGATCTGCTGCAGCTGAGCGGGCACTTTGGGATTCCGAAGATGGACGGGGGAGTGGCGGTGCCGGTGCCGGGAAAGTAGCCCGCGGCGATGGTGCTTGCGTAAAACCCGCGCGACTTACTTCGGAACGTTGGTCGGAATGCGAATGTAGGAGCCCCCGTGGGTGCGTCTCGGAGGTGATGTGCGGCTTGATCACCACCAGCAACTCGTCGGCGCTGTGCTCCTTCGTCTGGACGGAGAGCGCATTGCCCAGCACGGGAATTGCGGAGATCAGCGGAATTCCGTTGATGCTGGCCATCTCGCTCTTGTCCACCAGTCCTGCCACCACCACCGCCTCGCCGTCCTCGGTGCTGATCGTCCCCTTCATCTCGCGGTTGGTGATGTCGCGGAAGCCCGTTGGCTTCGGTGGCGCCCAGCGCTCGCACGGTCAGCTCGTAATCCAGGCTGATCAGTTTGCCGTGCACCTGCGGAGTGGCCTTCAGCACCAGCCCCAGATCTTCATAGGAGAACTGCGGCGTGGGAATCGTGGTCGTGCCCGTCGCCGCCGTGCCAATTCCCAGCGATGACAGCAGGCTGGTGGCGGCGTTGGTAGGCGGAAAATTGTGAGCTGACGATCGGATAGCGTTCGCCCACCTTCATCGTCGCCGCTTTTCCGTGTTCCGCCCGCAGAAGAACGTCGTCCACCGTGCGTGCCAGCGAGTCGTGTTATCTGAAAAATGCAGCGTGCCGGTCGGAATCGTGACCCCGGTCAGCGTCAATCCTCCGCCGAAGGTCCCAAACGGCTGTCCCAGCACGCTGGAAGTCGATGCCGACGAGGCCAGCAGCGCGGCCAGAATGGTGGTTGCGTTCACCGTCTGTCCACTCGCCTCCAGCGCCGCCACAATCTGCTGATAGCTGCTGCTGCTCACCAGGCTGTTGATCTCCGATGAGTACGTTAAAGACCGTGAACTCATTCGGCACCGAAGTTCCCAGGTCTCTCGTAAATGTGGTCGAGATCTCGAAGACCTTCACCTCCAGCATCACCGTCGGCTGGTCGTCCTGCAGATATCTCCAGAAACGCTGTGACCGCATCCATCGTCTGCTGCGGCGCGCGGATCACAATCGTGCCCTGCGCTGCATTCGGGGTGATGAATCGCAGGTCAAACAGGACACGCAGCGCGGTGGTCAGTTCGGTCAGCTCCTGGGGCGTGCTTCCGCCCAGGGCATAAAAGGTGCGCAGGCTCATCGGCGTCAGGTCGCGCCGGTTCTCCTCCGTGTCGTTGGCCAGCAGCACCTGGTGCTCGCTCAGCGGAATGATCAGAACCTTACACACCCGCTGCAGAATCTGCGATCCCGTCTCCCAGCTCACGTCGTCCAGCTTGATGCGCACATTTCGCGGCGTCAGTCCCTCGTCCGGAACCGTCGTAATGCCAAACAATTTCGCAAATTGTTCGAGCGCCTGCGGCGAGCTTCCCTTGAACTCAAAGCTGTGCACTCCCGGCGTCGGCTCCAGCCGGGTCTCGCCCAGGCTGGGCGCGCAGCATCGCGCCGCGGCAAACTCCTCCGGAGCCGGCAGCGCGTCGCGCAGGCGCTGTTCGCGCGTACTCGTTCGTCCGGATCAATCTCGGCGGCCCGCCGGAAGGCTGCCAGCGCGCCGTTCGCGTCGCCGCTCAGCATCGCCTGGTTGCCCTTGCGCAGCTCCTCGGCGGCCACCTTCTCCTCAATCGCCTGTCTCTGCCGTTGCGTACACCGTGTCCAGTGGAGAGATCGCCCGCGCCGCCTTCAGCTTTTCGCAGCGCCGCGTCAAACTGCTTCTTGCGCGCCAGCTTTGTCGCCCTGCTGGTAGAGCGTTCTTTGCTTTTTTCTTGTCCGTCTTGGGGATACCGCAGGGAGGGAAACTCTTCTCGTAATCCGAGCAGGGTTGCGCGCTCGCATCGGCTCTTTGCAGGCGTCTCCTGAGCGCATAGAGAGCCGGGAATCAGCAGCGCAACAGCCAGCAGGAGCGGCAGCGAAGCATGACCCGAATTCTACCGGATTCCGCTCACCGTGCGTAACTCCACAGGGTTTCGCAACCTGGGATGCACATCTCCGGCTCGCCCTTGGCCAGCTCCACCAGCGAAAAGATTCCGGTCGCCACCGCAATCACCGGAAAGCCGCAGGCCTTGGCCGCCGCCACGTCGGCCGGAGTATCGCCCACAAAGCAGACCCTGGCCGCGTCGCCCAGCCGCCGCCGCGCCTCTTCGGCTCCCCAGCGGAAGATCTCCGTGCGGCGTCTCGTTGCGGTCGCTGAACGAGCCAAAGGAAAAGTATTCGCCGATGCCCGGCGGCCTTCAGCTTGGCCCAGCCGATGCGCTCCACGTTGCCGCTGGTCACTCCCAGCAGCTTTCCCTGCCGACTTCAGCTCCGCCAGCAGCTCCGGCACCGCTCCGCAAAGCTCCGGACGCAGCTCGTCCGCCCGCGCCTCGACCTCCGCGCACATCCGCGCCATCGCCGCGCCGCAGCGCTCGCGCGTCCGTCCGCCTCGCAGATTCCCGCCTGCTCCAGCGCCGCCAGCAGAATCAGCGGATCGGTGCTGCCGTGTACCGGAACGCCCTCCAGCCCAACCGCGCGCCCGTACAGCTCCCGCATCGCGATCAGGAACGCCTCGTAGTGCACCCCGTCGCGCGAGTTCAGCAGCGTGCCGTCGATGTCGAACAGATAGGCATCGAAGGCTCGCCAGTTGAATCCTCGCGGCAAGCCGCGTTGCCCGCGAAGCCGTCGGCCGCAATCACCAGGCTCCGTCTGCGCGCTTACTCTTCCATTGTGCACTCTGCCAGCTTCTTGCCGTCTTCGGCGTGCCCATCTTGCGTCCAGCATGATGCGTTGGATGCTGCGCGCCCGGCCCGTCTGCTGCGTCGCACTCCACCAGCACGGCGCAGAAGCGCACGTCGTTCGTGGCCGCCTCGAAGCGTGCCGGAAGGCTGGTCAAAAAGCGTTGCAGGATCTGTTCCTTCTGCACGCCGATCACGCTGTCATACGGCCCGGTCATCCCCACGTCGGTCTGGTAGGCCGTGCCTGCCGGGCAGCACGCGCGTGTCCGCCGTCGGAATATGGGTGTGGGTCCCGACCACGGCCGTCACGCGCCCGTCCAGATACCACCCCAGCGCAATCTTCTCCGAGGTCGCCTCGGCGTGGATGTCCACGAAGATCACCTTGGCTGCAATCTTCTCCAGCAGGCGGTCGGCCACGCGGAACGGATCGTCGATGTTCGCCATGAACACCCGTCCCTGCAGATTCACCACCGCGTAGGCAACGCCGGCGCGGGTCGTGCCTTCGTACACTCCCACTCCCGGAGTTCCCGCCGGATAGTTCGCCGGACGCAGCACCCGCCGCGCCGGACTGTAAGGCTCATCCACCGCGCGTTGAAGTAGTCGACCAGCTCGCGCTTGTCCCACACATGGTTTCCCGTGGTGATCACGTCGATGCCGAGATCGAAAAACTCCTCGGCAATCTGCGGCGTCAGCCCGAATCCTCCCGGCCGCGTTCTCTCCGTTGGCAATGCAGAGATCGACCGCGTGCTCTTTCAGCAGCGCCGCCAGATGCTCGCGCACAATCGTGCGCCCCGGCCGCCCGAAAATGTCCCCGATAAACAGTATCCGCAATCGTTCGTCCCCGTCTAAACTCTCGAACATCTCATGCTAACACCTCGAATCCTCAGTGACTAAGCCGGGTGCGCACCTGGCCCACTCAACGCGACTTTCGTTGAGTGGGGTAGTCGCTCCGCTCTGCGAATTCCGCAGTCGTTCTTTCCGCGAAGCGCGAACCGCCCTACTCAAGCCAATGGACGGCTTGAATGGGCCTTACCGGCCTCGACTTAGTCCCAGCGCCTCGATCACATCCACCGCCGCGGCGAATTTCCCCAGCGGCGCGCTCACCTGCACGCCCTGCACCATGCCGCGCGCCTCCAGCAGCATCTCGCGCGCAATCAGCACGCCTTCGGCTCGCGCATGTTCGCTGCTGGTGCTGGCCGCCGCCATGCGCGCCAGAATCTCATCCGGCACCGAGACCCGCAGTTCGTTGCGCATGAACTCCGCGTTGCGCACGCTGGTCAGCGGCCAGATGCCGGCCAGCACCGGAATCCGGCAGTGCTCCACGCGCCGCAGAAACTCCTCCAGCAGGCGCATGTCGAAGACCGGCTGGGTGACCGCGAAGTGTGCTCCCGCCTCGCACTTGTACTCAAAGCGGCGCACCTCCTCGTCGATGTCGCTGATCCCCGGATTGGCGCCCACTCCGATCACAAACGAGGTTGCCGAGCCGATCGGGTTGGCGCCGATGTCCACCCCCAGATTCAGGTTGCTGAACGATGTTCACCAGGCCGATCGCGTCCACGTCGAAGACGGCCGTTGCGTCCGGATAGTTGCCCAGCTTCGGCGGATCGCCCGTGATGCAGATCAGGTTGTGCAGTCCCAGGGCGCTGGCGCCCAGCAGATCGCTCTGGATGCTCAGCACGTTGCGGTCGCGGCAGGTGTAGTGCAGAACGGTCTCGATGCCGCACTCGCGCGCGATCAGGGTGCACAGCGCCTGGTTGCTCATGCGCGCCGAAGCCCGCGGGCTGTCCGGAATGTTCACCGCGTCGATGCCCACGCCGCGCAGATACTTCGCCGCCGCCAGCTCCTTCGCCGGATCGGTTCCCTTGGGCGGCACAATCTCCACCATGGTCACAAACTCGCCCGCCGCCAGCTTGCGTCCCAGCTTCGGAGCGCTCCTCCAGCGGCTTCACCTCCGGCGGCGCTCGCCGGGCTTGCCACCGGTCACCTGGAAAGACGAAGACGCGCGCGCCTCGTCCGACGCGCAGCGCCGACTTCATCGCCTTGATGTGCTCCGGAGTGGTGCCGCAGCATCCGCCCACCAGCGACACCCCGGCGGCCACGAACTTCCGCGCATAGCTGGCCATGTACTCCGGCGAGCAGAGATAAATGTTGCGTCCCTCCACATTGCGCGGCATGCCGGCGTTGGGCTGCGCCGCCAGGGGCAGGGAAGTCACTCGGCGCAGCCGCTCGATGGTGTCCAGCATCGCCGCCGGACCAATCGAGCAGTTGCAGCCCACCACGTCCACGCCAAAGTCGGTCAGTCGCGCGCCGAAGGTCTCCGGCTCGGTGCCGTCCAGCGCGTTGCCTTCCTCGTCGATCGTCACCTCGGCCACGACCGGCAGTCCCGGAGCCGCCTCGCGCGCGGCCAGCACGGCCTGGTGCAGTTCGTCGATGTAGCCGAAGGTTTCCAGCAGAATCAGGTCCACGCCCTCGGCCGCCAGCACCTCGATCTGCTCGCGGAAGGCCGCTCGCGCTTCTTCGCGCGCGACCTTGCCCAGCGGCTCAATGCGAATCCCCAGCGGCCCCACGCTGCCGGCCACCAGCACGTCCGGTGCCCGCCGCCGCCCGCGCCAGTTGCACTCCGGCCCGGTTGATCTCGCGCCACGCGCGCCTCAAGTCCGTGGCGCAGCAGCCGGTAGTGGTTGGCGCCGAAGGTGTTGGTCTCCAGCACCTCGGCTCCTGCCTTGACGTAGTCGGCATGGATCGCGCCGACCATCTCCGGTTGCGACAGGTTCAGCTCGTCATAACATCGATTGATGAACACACCCTTGGCATAGAGCAGCGTGCCCATGGCGCCGTCGCACAGCACGGGCCCACGGCTCAGGCGTTCCAGAAACGATGACATCGCTGTCTTCCTTCTCCATGGATTATCGCAGAGCTGCATTTCACAGCTTTTCTGGAACCTTACCATAGGCGCCGCTCTGGGACGCAGCCGCTCGCAATGTTATAATCGGCCTTTCCAGCATCTTCGAAATCCATAATCGTCTGGAGTGCGTTGCTTGAAGCAAGCGACATTGATCCTCGCCCTGTTGGGCGCAATCGTACTGGCCGGCTGCGGCGGCAACGGCGACACCACCAGTCAAACCGACTTCAACAACGGCTCTGGCGACCAGCCCTTACAAGCCCACAACCCATCTCTCCCACCGCAGCCTGGTCAGCAACTACTATGCCGGAGACCTTGCAGGTGATGGACGCCACCCAGGACCGGCTCACCACCTTCACCTTCGCCGTCGGCACCCAGCCGACCTACATGCAGCCTTCGCCCGACGGCACCTTGACCTTCGTCAACAATACCGGCTCCAACTCCATCTCCTCGTTCAACAACAATCAGGAGGCGGTCAAGGCGACCATCCAACTGGGCGGATGGACCCAGAGCTTTGTCACCTCCATCGGACAACAAGTTCGGCTTTGCCGCCGTCTCCAACTATTCCAACGGCAATCCCCCGAACCTGCCCGGCGCAATCGTCCGCTTCAACCCCACCGATGGCAGCTTGAACACCGCCATTCCGTTCCCCTACGTGCACGTATCTCGCCATGGACACGGCCGAGAAACATCTGCTCGCCTTTACCCAAGGCGATGCTGCTGTGACCAACGGCGTCGACTCCCAATGGCGATGACAACGCACACTGGGTGGATCTGACCACCACCGATCCAACGACCGGATTTCCGCCGTATCTCAGTCGCTCAGCCCTGCCCGCCGGAACGCCTCTCGCAGTCCGGTCGCCGCCTTCTTCTCCGCCGACAGCACCAAGGCCTACATCCTGAGCTGCGGCACTGAGTGCGGCGGCGCCAGCCCTGCCAGCGTCACCGAGATTACTGCCATTGCGTTACAGTCTTTCCAGCCAGGCCACCAACTACCTCCCTTCGATTCATCAGGGCACGGCCACCGTCGTCAATCAGTGGCCGGTCTCCGGCGCGCGCAGCGGTCTCATCGACCTCACTGCCAACAAACTCTACGTCGCCGGCTCCACCACCAACCTGACTGACTCCGGCGGCAACAACGTGCAGGACGGCTACTTCACCGTCATCGATCTCTCGGCGCTACACCGCTTCCACGCCCATCCGCATCGGCAATGGGGTCAAGGGCTGTGATTCGCAACATCAACGGAGTCTTCTGGGTCGCCTCCACCAGCTGCGGCGTGCAGAGTTGCGTCACCATGGTCAATCTCTCCACCAACGCACGGCTACCGTCCTGCCCAACGCCCAAGGCGACGCCACTGGAATCTGCGCTTCAGAGCAACAGCGGCGAGGTCTACACCATCGAAGGCGGCCAGCTCTTCATCTACGACCAGGGTGGCAACCCGATCACCTCCGCAGTACAACACCGACATCAAGGGCCAGGGCTGCGACGTGCTCTACATCGACTAGGGGACGTCAGACTAGGGAAAGTCACGGGATGTTGCGGACGGTTGCCGTTCCGTGACGCCCATCACTGTGGGCGTTGCACGTTCCCTGTTATCTTGCTGAGCAACAACTATGGCCTTTTCACGGCCGTTCCGTTGGCTCCGGCATGAGGGTTTCGAAATGAACGACTGTGGTCAGTTGCAGTACGCCCATCTGTTGAACGCGATTCCCGTGCCGATTTTCATCGTGGACGACGACGTCCGCATTCTCGACTCTAACGTCGCCGCCGAGCGAGCATTCGGCCTCTCCAAAGCCGTGATCCGCTCACGGCGGGGCGGAGAGGTTCTTGGCTGCCTGCGTTCGCACGAAGTTCCGGGGGGCTGCGGGAAAGCGCCTGCCTGCAAGAGTTGCGTCATTCGCACCTCGGTCTCGAAGTGCCTCGGCGCGGTTACGACAACGCAGCGACGGATGAAATTTGAGATCCTGACGGACGGAAACAAGGCGGAACTGGAGCTGTTGATTTCCGCCAACCCGCTTCCTGAAGCGGGCAAGAATGCCGTGCTGCTGATCATCGAAGACATCACCGAGATGTCCAAGCTGAAGGCCATCATCCCAATTTGCTCTCACTGCAAACGGATTCGCAACGAGGCGGAATACTGGGAGCAGGTTGACAAATATTTCCACGAGCACACCGGGGTGGATTTCTCCCACGGACTCTGTCCCATCTGTCTGGAGCAATACTACGGCGAGTATCTCCGTCCCGAGACTGAGCCAGTTGCAGAGTAGCCTTCGCTGCTTCCCGCCTACTCTCCCACCAGTCTCAACCGGTGCGCCGCCGTCCGCTCCACCGTCTCCGGCTTAAACGGCAGGCCGAAGGTCGTTCCCCGGTACCAGGCCTCAAACTGATCGTTGAAGTACGGGCTGAACAGATTTCCCGACTGTCCGTTCACAATGTTCAAGGTGGACTGGTCCAGATCGGCAAAGTCCGCCGTGAAGCGCTCGGAAGGCGCAAACTTTCCCACCTGCTTCACCGTGATGCCGTTTCCCGACTGCGGCAGCTTTTCCGTCGAGGCGTATTTCCTCAGCCACGGCACGCTTGCCAAAGATCGGATGCGCAATCTGCACCGTGGCATAGTCGCCATACTTCCAGCTCGCCAGATCTCGCGGCGCCTGCGGATCGTTGACCGCCGCCTCCACGGCCGCCGCCAGCAATGCGTCCCAGCTCTTGTACTGCGCCGGCAGCCAGCGCGCCGGCTGGAAGGCGATCGTATTCTCCAGCCACACCGTCTTCATGAACCAGCGGTACGACTCCGCATCGTCGCCCAGTTTGCTCTCCAGCAGAGTCTGGGTCAGCCACTGCCGCGCCCGCTGCTCAATCGCCGCCCCCGCCGAGTCCATGCTGAGCTTGCCGTCGAAGCGCCGCAGAATCTCTGCCGCGCTCCGGGCCCGCGCGCTCGCCCCCGGCGTCTGGTCCACCGCATAGACCATTCGCTGGGCCACAAACTTGTCCAGATCGCTCTGCACGTCCGTCTGCAGCGCCAGCATGTCGGCGGCGGTGAACTTCTTGTTCTGCCGCAGCACCCGGTAGATCCGCTCCGTCCGGTAGGGCGACTCCCACTCCTTGGTAATCGAATACTTGTACCCATCCGGCGGTCACCCGCCCATTCGCCGTGGCGATGATCCCCGACGGCGGGTTGTACACGCTCGGCATCTCCTCGAACGGAACGTATCCCGTCCACTCGTGCGCGTCGTCGGCTCCGCTCACCGGCAGCGAACCATCGCCCGAGGCGCGCACCGGAACCAGTCCCGCCGCCTGGTAGCCGATGTTGCCATCCACGTCGGCATACACCACGTTCTGCCCCGGCCCGTTGAAGCGCGCCAAACGCCGCCCGGAACTGCTCCCAGTTCTGCGCGCTGTTCACGGCGAAGAACGGCAGGCTCAGCCCGGTGTCGTAGAGCGCCCACTTCAGCGCCAACTGCCGGTTCTCGCCCTTCATCTCGCCGGAAATGATCGGCCCGTGCCGGGTCACCACCACATCCATCTCCACGTCGCGCCCGCGCTTCACGTGGATCACCTCGTGCCGCACCTCCGGCTTCCGCCAGCCCTCCGGAGTCTGGTATTCGCCCTGCTGCGTTGAAGTTCTCCACGAACACGTCTTCCACGTCCGGCCCCAGGTTGGTAAAGCCCCAGGCGATCCGCCGGTTGTGCCCCACAATCACCCACGGCGCGCCCGGCAGCGTCACCCCCGCCACGTCAAAGTCGCCGCAGCTCAGGTGAGCCTCATACCAGGTGTTCGGGAATCTGGTGCGGCAGGTGCATGTCGTTGGCCAGCAGCGGCCGTCCGCTCTGCCGTATGCGCTCCGCTGATCACCCAGTTGTTCGATCCCGCCCGCGTCCGATCCATCATCACCGCCGGCGGCAACTTCGACGATGGCAACTTCAGCGATCGGCACCAGCAACTCCGCCTGCTCTGCGTTTGACAACTCCGCACTTCCGCGCCGATGATGCCGTCTGCGCTCTGAATGCTTTCCGCCAGCGGCAACTTTGGCCGCCTCCTGCGCCGTATCCGGCGCCGCCGCCGACGGCTCAATCTCATCCAGATCGTGTCCCGGCACAATGTCGCGCTGCGAGCTCTCCACATACAGGTCGCCGGTCAGCTCCGGCCCCAGCCGCGCCAGAATCTTCTCCCGGTTCAAATCGTCCAGATACGTCCCATGGTTCAGCATCTCCGCCATGGCCGCCCCAACCAGCAGCGAATCCTCCGCCGTCCACGCCCGCGGAAAATACCGCAGCACCCGCATCTCCAGCGGCAAGCCCGTACTGATGCTCCGCGATGTACGCATTCACCCCGCGCGCATACGCATCCAGTTGCGCCCGCTCCTCCGGCGACGCCTGTGCCAGCGAACGCCGTGCCACCTCGCGCAGCCCCAGCACGCCGCTGCTCCCGGTCCACCGTCACGTAGTTCTGTGCCCAGCGCCGCCGCCAGCTCGCCCGCCGCATAGCGACGCATCATGTCCATCTGCCACAGCCGGTCCTGCGCCGTCACATACCCTTGCGCAAAGAACAGATCGTCCAGCGTCTGGGCCGTAATGCTGGGCACGCCGTGCCCATCGCGCACCACCGTCACCGGCGCCGTACAGCCCCTGCACACGCACCGTCCCGTCCAGCGTCGGCATCGCCGCCCGCGCCGCCGAACGGAACCACAGCATACGCAGCTCCCGCCAGCGCCGCCGCCAGCAGAAGAACCACCAACACCACCCGCCCAAGCAACTTGAGCCGGGAGCCACGCACACTTTTTAAGGAGAGATTTCCGGGGACGACATCGAGGACATGATGGCTCGATTGTACCCGCTCGCCGCGCGCCTTTGTGCCAGGAAGTTTGCGGTGAAGTGACGCGCGAGGGCACCAATGATGGAAGCACGGACTCGGCTGACGAGCCCATGCTCACGGCCCAATGTGTAACGGAGGCTGCGAGGCAGTAGCCGTGTTCTCGATGCCGGAGCGTACGGCGCAGTGTCGGCCTTCAAGATCAATTCACGCGCAAGATCAAAATTGCTCACTTCTTCCGCGCCCCTGCGATCCTTGCCCGCCCCATCCCCATAATTTATGCTTGAGCTTTGAAACAGAATGTGCTCCAACAGAAACCAGCAAGAGGTGCGTAATTGAATCACTGCAAGCATGGTCATCCATCCGGCGAAGGCTCCGGCATCGAGCGCGAGCTGCACGATCCCATCTCCGACAAACTCGTCGCTCTCGAGCCGCTCGACCTTTCCAAGATCCACACGGTCGACGACCTGGTCCGCGCCATGGGCCGCACCGCCTTCACCGGACGCCAGATCGGCCACGCCGCCGACGTGCTCGAAGCCATGGCCCGCGACCAGGATGCCTTCGTCATCATGACCCTCAGCGGCGCCATGACCGTCGCCAAGCAGGGACTGGTCGTCACCGATCTCATCGACGCCGGCATCGTCAAGGCCATCGTCTCCACCGGAGCGCTGATGGCCCACGGCCTGGTCGAAGCCGCCGGCAAGTCCCACTTCGTCTGGGATGAAAAGATGAACGACGTCGAGCTCTACGAAGCCGGCTACAACCGCGTCTATGACACCCTGGAGCCGGAGACCAATCTCAACTTCGTCGAGGCCATCGTCGCCCAGATGCTCGAAGCCTGGGACGCCGCCGAGGTCCTCTGCTCCTACAAGTTCACCCACGCCATCGGCAAGTATCTCTCCGAGCACGCCGAAGGACGCGGCATCCTGCGCTCGGCCTACGAAAAGGGCGTCGCGGTCTACATCCCCGCCTTCACCGACTCCGAGATCGGACTCGACGTCGCCCTGCACAATCGCAAGCGCGCCAAGCAGGGACGCGAACTGATCCGCTTCGATCCCTTCCTCGACCTCAACCACTTCGCCGAAAAGAATCTGCTGCAAACCCGCCTCGGAATCTTCACCATCGGCGGCGGCGTCCCGCGCAACTGGACCCAGCAGTTCGGCCCCTACATCGAGCTGCGCCATCGCCGCGGCGGCGAGGACCTGCCGCTCAAGCGCTACCACTACGGCCTGCGCATCTGTCCCGAGCCGGTGCACTGGGGCGGACTCAGCGGCTCGCCCTATAGCGAAGCCATCTCCTGGGGCAAGTTCGTTCCCCCCGCCGAAGGCGGCAAGTTCGCCGAAGTCTTCGACGACGCCACCGTAGCTCTTCCCCTGGTCGCCGGAGCCGTCCTCGAGCGCCTCAAGAAAAAGTAGCCGAGCGGCCAGCGCGTGCGAGCCGATCAACTACCCCAGCTTCGCCTGCTGTTGGCGAATCTGGGGTAGTTGAAATCCATCTTTACCCCACTTCCACCCGTCTCCAACGGTGCAGATGTGATACAACTCACGTTCCTCGGTGACCCCGCTCGTCGCGCTTAACATATCCCAGAGGTACAATCCGGCCACAAAAGGACATGTCTGTTTGGCCCGGCTCTATTGGGCATTTGGGCCGGATAGCGGCATCAGCTGGCAGGAGCGGTAATGCATCATGGATAAGGCAGGGACGGGTTCGAGGCAGTTCCGGCAGGCGCAGCGGGGTGGGACTTTCCCCCGGCAGGCCACCCAGGTGCTGATGGCGCGCCCGGAGTACTTTACCATCTCCGAAGCCAGGAACCCGTTTTCACGCCGCAGCACTCCCGTCGATCAACCCCTCGCGCTCCGGCAGTGGGAAAACCTTTGTGCGGTCTTCAATCGGGTAGGACTCTCAATCTCGCTTCTAGATCCCTGCCCGGAGCTGGAAGACATGTGCTTCACCGCGGCTCAGGCCTTTGTCGGGATCGATCGCGAAGATCGCTCGTTCGTCGTGCCATCGCGCCTGTTGCATCGCAGCCGCCTCGATGAAGTCGAGCACTTTTCGCGCTGGTATTCCCATCAGGGCTACCGCATCATGGACCTCGGACTCGAAGGCGAGGAGTTTCTCGAAGGCGCCGGCGATCTGCTCTGGAATCCCGATTGGGAATCGGTTTGGGCCGGATTCGGCCACCGCTCCACTGCTGGCGCCGTCGATCAGTTTGCCGTGCTGATGGAGTCGATGGGATTCGAGGTACGCAAGCTGGAGCTGGTCGATCCTTACTTCTTCCACCTCAATCTCTGCCTTGCTCCGCTCACGCCCGAGGCTCTGCTGATCTATCCCGGTGCCTTTGCTCCGGAGACGTTGGCGCGCATCCGGTTCTGGGCTGAGACCTTTGAGGTTACCCGCGAAGAGGCGCTGCAATTCGTCTGCAATGGCGTCGCCGTCAACGGCTACTACATCACTCCCCGGCTCACTCGCCGGCTGGAGCAAATTCTAGGCAGGGAAGGCATCGAGCCCATCGTCGTGGATCTCTCCGAGTTCGAAAAGGCCGGAGGCTCGGTCGCTTCGCTCAAGATGCTGTCTGCCGTAAGGTGTCTTACTGCACTATTTATTGCCTGACCGGGCGGCCCTCCAAGGCCGCCCGACTTTTCGTCTGGCTGCACGCTCCCTCGCCTGGCGATGTGGGCGGATGGAGCTTGCTTCAAATCAGGCCGAGCAGGAGGAGAATCAGAACGATCACGAGGAGCAGTCCCAATCCTCCGGTAGGGTAATAGCCCCAGCTTCTGCTATGCGGCCAAGTTGGCAGCGCACCAACCAGCGCTAAAATCAAAAGCACAATCAGTATGGTTCCGAGCATGGGTTTACTCCTTGTTGCCGTAGCATTCTTACGGATGGAGTATGCCACTGGACGACAATGGAAGACTGGTCAAAAAGGCTCACTTGCCGTCTTCGCGTTCGTTGTCAGCCGGACCTCTTCGCTGAACTCCCATAGCTTTCTGCCGCAGCCGGTTCACCGTTGCCTCGCCCGGAGCCGCCGCCATCGCTTGCGGTCAGCGCGGGCCAGCGTCGCTTCGCCGCCAGAATTCTCTTCGCCGCCGTCTCCACCTTCGTCCGGAAGCGGCTGCTCCGCTCCGCCTCTTTCAGGATCGCCTCATAGGCGCGATGCACCAGCTCTTCGTTGTGGCACACCAGGTACATATCCGCGCCCGCCTGCACCGTTCCCACGGCAGCCTCTTCGATGCTGGCCACCTTCAGCACTCCGCCCATCTCCAGGTCGTCGGAAACCACCAGCCCCGCTGTAGCCGATCTTCTTGCGCAGCACATCTCCAATCCATTTCTTTGAGATCGAGGCCGGCAACGCGTCGCCCGTCACCTCCGGAAAGGCGCAGTGCGCCACCATCACGAACGGCAACTGCTTGGCCAGCATGCGGTAGGGAAGCAGGTCTTCGTCCCAGAGCGCCTTCCAGCTCTTGTGCACCACCGGCAGCGCCTGGTGCGAATCGAGATTGCCCTCGCCCAGTCCCGGAAAGTGCTTGCCGCACCCGGCAATGCTCGACGTCCTTCAGTCCGCGCAGAAACTCCTTCGCATACGCCACCGTGGCCTTTGCATCCTTGGAGACGGTGCGCGATCCCAGCACCCCCAGCGACGCCTCCAGGCGCAGGTCCAGCACCGGCGCGAAATCCACGTTAAAGCCCAGCGCCCGCACCTCGCTGCCAATCAGCTGCCCATGTTCGCGGTAGATACGGCGTGTGCCCAGCCTGCACCACCTCCTGCACGCTCGGCGCCGGAGCAATCACGTCCTTCAGCCGGTCCACCGTGCCGCCCTCCATGTCCACGCAGCGGAACAGCGGTACTCTCCGCCTGCTTCTGTGCCGCCTTCAGCAGAGCGTGAGTCTGCCGCGGCGACTCGATATTGCGGGCAAACAGGATGATGCCGCCCGGCTTCAGCGTCTTGAGCGCGGAGCGCAAGCTGCTCGAAAGCTCGCTTCCGTCGAATCCAAAGGTGAGCAGTTGACCGGTCAGCGTGCGTAGCTCCAGCGATGTGCGTGCCATATGGAAAGGATTGTAGCCTGAATTGCGTCCGCGATTTTCGCTCTCGATCTTCTGACAACGCAGCTTTCGTTTGTTCCCAGATGAGTTCCCGCGTTATGCTGAGGTGCGAATTGCGAATGAAGCGCGATGAGGTGCCATGACGGCGCTTGCACTTTCGGATCTGTTGGGCCTGCCCGTCTATGACTCGGACGTCCGGGAAGCTGGGACGCGTGCGCGAAGTTGCGCTCGTTCCCCAGGACGACCCCATCCGCATTGCCGCCCTCATCGTGCGCACCCCGCAGGGAGACCGCATCGTCGGCACCGATCTGCTGCGCACGCGTCAACGGTGGCGTGTACACCACGGCCCGCTCCGCCGATCTGCCCAAGTATTCCAGCGGCGAGGGCATGTTGCTGCTCGAGCGCGATCTGCTCGACCAGCAGATTATCGACGTGCACGGCCGCAAGGTCGTCCGCGTCAACGATATTGAGTTGGCGCTCGACTGCGAGACCGCCGGCTCTGCGCTTGGACCTGCGCATCGCCTTTGTCGATGCCGGCGCACGCGGCGCCGTCCGCCGCCTGCTCAAGGGCATGGTCCCGCGCCACGCGCTCTCCACCTGGCTGGAGCGCATTCCCGCGCGCAACATTCCCTGGGAGTTCGTCAACCTCATCGAGACCGATCCGGCCCGCCGCGTCCGCCTCAAGATTTCCTCCGAGCGTGTCGCCCGCCTGCATCCCGCCGACATTGCCGACATCATCGAAGAGCTCGCGCCCGCCGAGCGCGATGCCGTCTTCCAGACCCTCGATGAGGACGTCGCCGCCCAGGCTCTGGAGGAGATCGATCCCAAACTCCAGGTCTCCATCCTCAACGCCATGGAGTCCGAACGCGCCGCCGATATCGTCGAGGAGATGAATCCCGACGCCGCCGCCGACCTTCTCAACGACCTCACCGACGAGCGCTCCGACGCCATTCTCGACGAGATGGAGCCCGAGGAGCGCCAGGACGTCGAAGAGCTTCTCGAATTCGAAGAAGACACCGCCGCCGGCCGCATGACCACCGATTACATGGCGCTGGCCCCCACCGCCCGCGTCCATGACGCGGTGGAGATGCTGAAGCACTTCGATGGCGGTCTGGAGAGCATGAGCACCATCTTCCTCATCGGCGAGAACGAAAAACTTCTCGGCGCCGTGCCTCTCGCCAAACTCATCGTCTCCCACTCGGACACGCGTCTCTCGGAGCTGACCGTCGAACCGCTCATCTCCTGTTCGCCCGAGGCCGACGAACGCGAGGTCGCCGAAATCTTCGACAAGTACAATCTGCTCACGCTTCCGGTCGTGGATGAGGACGGCACGCTCACCGGCGTCATCACCGCCGATGACGTAATCTCCATCCTCCGCTCCAAGCTCTAGCGGCGTTTCTCTCGTGTGCTCTTCATTGCATGCTCGCCCGCGACAAATGAATCGCAAGAAATTAATCGAAAGAAAATAATCGGCATTTCCACCGCCTCGCCTTGAGCTTCGCCCGCCGTGCAATTTATGCTGAGACCTCCGATGTAAATGTGACTCCAAACCGGTTGCGGTGCATGACGAAGAAGAAGCTGTGGAAAGTCCGACTCATGATGTTCCTGGCCGTGGTTGGCCCGGGCTTCATCACCGCCAATGTCGATAACGACGCCGGCGGCATCTGGACCTACTCCCAGGCCGGTGCACAGTTCGGCTACGGACTTGCTCTGGGTCATGATTCCCATGACCCTGGCCCTCATCGTGGTGCAGGAGATGACCGCCCGCATGGGCGCCGTCACCGGCAAGGGCCTCAGCGATCTCATCCGCGAAGAGTTCGGCTTCCGCATCACGTTTCTTCTCATGGCCGGCCTGGTGCTCACCAACTTCGGCAATGTGGTCGCCGAGTTTGCCGGCATCGCGGGCAGCCTCGCGCTCTTCGGAATCCCCATCTGGGCCAGCGTGCCCTTCTGCGCCGCACTCGTCTGGATCATGGTCGTCAAGGGCAGCTACCAGTCGGTGGAGAAGGTCTTTCTCGTCGCTTCGTTCATTTATCTCGCCTACATCGTTGCCGGAGTTCTCGCCCATCCCGATTGGAAGGCCGCCGGAATGGCGACCCTGGTGCCGCCCAACCTGCATCTCTTCCGCAGCTCCAGCTACATCTACATGGTCATCGGAGTCATCGGCACCACCATCGCTCCGTGGATGCAGTTCTACCTGCAATCCTCGGTGGTGGAGAAGGGAATCACCGAGAAGCAGTACGGCGCCTCGCGCCTGGATGTCATCGTGGGCTGCATTTTTACCGACGTCGTCGCCTGGTTCATCGTCGTCGCCTGCGCCGCCACGCTCTTCGTCGCCGGCCACCATGACCTCAAGGACGGCGCCGAAGCCGCGCAGTCGCTGCGTCCCCTGGCCGGCAAGTTTGCCTACATCCTGTTCTCCGTCGGACTGTTCAACGCCTCGCTCTTCGCCGCCTCGATCCTTCCCATCTCTACCGCTTACGCAGTCTGCGAGGGCCTGGGCTTCGAGTCCGGCCTCGACAAGAAATTCAGCGAAGCACCGTTCTTCTATTGGCTCTACACCGGCCTTATCGTCGCCGGAGCCGGCGTCATTCTCTGGCCCAACCTGCCCCTGGTCAAGATCACCATCCTCTCGCAGGTGGTCAACGGCGCGGTCCTGCCCGTTTGTCCTCGTCGCCATGCTCCTGCTCATCAACAAGCGCGAACTGATGGGACGCCACACCAATTCGCACTTCTTCAACATCGTCGCCTGGCTCACCACCATCATCATGATCGTGTTGACCCTGATGATGCTCTTCGGCACCAGCGCCGCCTAGCCCTTTTGTTCTACCGCCCCAACTCCCCGCTCTTCAGCCCTCGCACCACTCCCCGGTCTGCCTCCAGAAAGCTCTCTGCATCCAGTTTTTCGCGCTCTTCCCAACGCACCTCGCGAAAGATCCGGTTCTCAATCTCCCCGCAAAACTCCCGCACCAGAAAGAAGTGCAGCTCCACGCCCAACCCTTCGGCGTACTGATGTCGCACCGTGGCAATCTCCTCATCGGCCACTGCGGAGATTCCCAACTCCTCGCTTAGCTCGCGCACCAGAGCGGCAGCCAGCTCTTCGCCTGCCTCGACTTTTCCTCCCGGAAACTCCCATTGCAGCGCGAAGGCCTGGTGCTCGGTGCGCTGGCAGATCAGCACCTGATTCCCGCGCACCATCACCGCCGCCACCACCGGCTTCAGTCGGATCGCTTCAGCCAATCTCTTCCCCTGAGTTTTTCTCTTCGCCGAGGCCGCGAATTCCATCGGGCCGTCCGAACAGTTCGGGATGCAGTGCCCAGCGAATCGCCCGCAGTCCGCGCACCAGCGTATGCGCCGGAGTATTGAACAACTCGTCCGCCACGCAATAGAGCCTCCGCTCCCGCACAGCCGCCGTCCCGGCCCATCCCTCGCGCCCGGCCAACTTCTCTAGAGGCACGCGATCCCCCGCACCGCACCACGCTGCCAGAATCACCTCCGGGTTCAGCTTCGCGACGGCCTCAGCCGTGGTCTGCTCACCCGGTGCTCCCACGGCAACTCCGCCCGCGGCTTCCACCAGCTCGGCCACCCAGGGTTGCGAGGCGATCACCGGCTTGCCCCACGCCTCGCAGAAGACGCGCTGCAACTTGCATCCCGCGGTCATCTCCCGTGTCCGTGCGATCTCCTCCTGCAGCCCACTTACCAGGGTTTCCCCGGCCGGGTGTCGATCCACCAGCGCCGCCAGGGTGCGAATGTCGCCATACACATCTGCCAGCGACTTTGGAGCCAGCGCCAGTACCCGCACTCCCGCGCGCAGAATCGCCGCCAGCGACTCCATCCGGTAGGGAACCGACGCAATCACCAAATCCGGGCGCGCCGCCAAAAGCTGCTCGCCATTCGCCGACCAGGAATCCTCGATGATCGCCCGCACCCCCTGCGCCGCCTCCGGGCAAACATCCTTACAGTAGCGAGTACACGCCACCACCTGCTCCAGCGCGCCCAATCCCGCCAGCGTGACCGTAATGCTCGGCTGCAACGAAACAATCCGCATTGTGAAAGGCCGCAAATCTCAAAGGGGAGTAGTGGACTACAAATACGACAAACGCAACCAGCGAGCCGTCGTTAAATTCTTTCTTAGGGGCAGGGAATTTCAGAACGGCTATTGCCCGATCCCGAAAATAGCGATCCGCAAGCCGCCGCGGGTGCTAATCCATCTCCGGCCAATACACGTTCCATCCCCGCGTCGTCGCCTTGGACCAAAGCTCCGGATTCGGGTTGATCGCGTATGCGCTCCTGGCCTTCTCCATCATCGCAAAGTCGTGGATCGAGTTCCCGAAGACCGCGTCCACCGGACGCGCAATCACCTCTTCGATCACCGTCTGCTTCAGTTCGTCGGTCGGCACCCGCAGCAGCCGGTCGGTCACCAGGCCGTCTTCCACCGCCAGCGTAGCCGCCAGCACGCGCTCGGGGGGAATCCCAAACTCCGCCGCGCCGACCTCGACTACCCAGTCGTTGGTGCTTGAGACCGCCCAGAGTTCGCAGCCCTGCGCCGCCAGTTGCCGCGTCAGTTCCTGCATCTCGCGGAAAATTCGTGGCGCCACAACCTCGCGGAAGAACTCGCGTGCGCCCGCGCGCAGCCGCTCCACCGCAACGCCCTTGTTGATCTGGATCATCTCTCCGCAGATCGCCAGCTCATCCACCCGCCCCGCCAGGTACTCGTCGTAGCGATGCCTGATCGCCGGAACCATCTCCGGCGCGATGAATCCTCTTTCCATCTCCCAGTAGAAAAAATCCGCGCCGGAATCGCCCGCACCACAAGCGTGCCGTCGCAGTCAAACACCGCAATCGCCGGACGCGTCGCAACCACCTGTTGAACAAACTGATTGAGGCAAGGCCGAGAGAGGGATGGCTCAATGGATCACTCCTAATCTTTTAATATGACAGCGAATCAAAACTGTGTTGCGGCTTCGCGGTGGCTAGTCCCAGGGCGCTTTCCACGCCGTGCCCGGTGCAACCGGGCTCGCCGCCGCATCGGTGGCCTTCACCGTGCGCACATGTTCCAGGTTGGCGGAGAGAATTTCATCGGCCGCGCTCCATTTCTGCCCGCGGAGAAATAATTCGATCATCCTGCGTCCCATCAGCACGGGATGTCCCTGCTGCATCTCCGCCTCCGGCACCACGGCCCAGATCTCGTCGCCCGCCGCGCAGTAGGCGGCCACCATGCGGTGCACCGTCTCCGCCGTCAGCCCATGGCCGTCCAGTGCGGCCACCAGCGCCGCATCCCGCCCGCGATTCAAGACCTCTTGCAGCAGCACCCGCAGCGCGTCCGCGTCGCTTGCCGTCTCACGGAAGTTGCACCATGTAGGCGGCCTTCGCCCAGACCACGGGAGCCAGCGCCTCGGCGTCGGCTCCCACCGCCACCAGCACCATCTCGGTATCGGCGTTCAGCGCGCTCGATCAACTCGCTCAAGTCTTCGGCCTTGCTCTTTCGCAGCGCGGCATCTCCGGCTCCCACCTGCGAGCCGGCCGCCAGGATCACTCCGCAAACGCCGGGACTGTGCATACGCTTAAGGTAGCAGGAGCCGCGCTTCCTCGCCAGTATTCCATGCCCAATGCTATGTTTGCAGTGGAATCCTTAGCTCGCCTGGGTTTACAATGGTCGCCTCAGCGAGGGAAGAATGGAAAACAACGTGAGTGGAACCGAGCGCTTCCAGGCTCTGGCCGGCGATCCGCAGAGCCCGGCCCGCATCGCGCAGGTCACCTACGGCGGCAGCCATGAGCAGGAAGGCGTGATCCTTACCACGCTCGACTCGGCCGTGAACTGGGTGCGCAAGAATTCCATCTGGCCCATGACCTTTGGCCTGGCCTGTTGCGCCATTGAAATGATGGCCATGGGCGCATCCCGCTTTGATATCGCCCGCTTCGGCGCCGAGGTCTTTCGCCCGTCGCCGCGCCAGTCCGATCTCATGATCATCGCCGGCCGCGTCTCGCAGAAGATGGCCCCGGTCATCCGCCAGCTCTACATGCAGATGCCCGAACCCAAGTGGGTCATCTCCATGGGCGCCTGCGCCACCTCGGGCGGCATCTTCAATAATTACGCCATCGTGCAGGGCGTCAACCAGTGGATTCCCGTCGACGTCTACGTTCCCGGATGCCCGCCCCGCCCCGAGCAGCTCATCTACGCCATCACCATGCTGCAGGAGAAGATCAAGAACGAGCGCGGCTCCTTCAAACGCGCTCTCAATATCGGCGAATAACGCCTTTGCAGCAAAGCACGCACAAGAAACCCATGTGCGCCACTCCGGATCGCAGCCCGCTCGCGCTCCGGAATGGCGCTTTTATTTTTTCCTACCGGCTTGACAAGAGGGAGGGAGACGGCCATAATCGGTTCATGCTGCATTGCAGCAAACTATGCAGCATCATGTGCAGCATAAAGATCTAGTACCTAACAGCGGCCCCATCAAGGAGGGGAATTATGGACACCAACACCAAGTCAACCAAGATCGAAGCGGAAATCAACTGCATTTACAACAATGGTGCGACCATGATCAACAAGGGATTGGAACGGGCTGTCTCGCTGACCAAGACCTCTCTGGATCTGGCCGTTGAGCAGAATGCCGAGATTCTGGCCTCGAACAAGAAGGCCCTGAAGGCGTTCCCGCTGCCCGGTCTTTTCCTGTTCGATCTGGCTGGCTCTGCCTTTGAGAGCTGCGTCGCGCTTCAGAAGAGCCTGCTCGATATGGCCGTAGAGCACAGCAACGCGGTAGTCGCCGCAGTCCCGCAGCATGGCTTCGATGCCGGCAACGTGCAGGCTGGGATCAACTCCCTGATTCAGCAGTCGGTGGATCGCGCGTCTGCCGCCCAGAATCTGGTTCTGAACTTCGCCGCGAAGCAGACCAAGGCAGTCAGCGACACCGTGAAGCAGCAGCCCGGCGTCACCGGTTCGCCCGTTGAGACCGTTACCGATTCCGTGCAGCGCGGCGTTGATACCGTGCTCGCCGCCCAGAAAGAGATCCTGAACAGCGCTGCCAAGACCGTGAAGAGCACCGCAGCTAAGGCATAACTAGCCGACTCGGCTATTAAGTACGATCTTCGCTGAAGATGACCGGAGCGCTCCTTTTGCCGAACCTGGCAATACTCCGCGTCATCTTCAGCGATCTTTTTTTGGTGGCAATTTGTTACCCGGAGCGTTGCCCTAAATGGCACGCCAATACTCTGCTGGCGGCAGCGTGTGCCGGCCTAGCAGGGGCACCGGAGGGCGTTTCTTCTGTTGTGGAGGGGTTACAGTCGCGAGGAAATGCGATTGGCTGCCCCCCAGGGATTCGAACCCCGATACCCTGCTCCAGAGGCAGGTGTCCTACCGTTGAACGAGGGGGCAGCATGACAGCGTCGCAGAGCGATGCGACTGCAACGGTTTGATCATAAGTGCTTGAAGATATTTCGTCAACTCGGCTTATCGCATTGCGCGCATCCCAAGCTGCCGCAGAGCTTTGCCCCACTCCCGATCCTCGGGAATCTGCGATAATGACGGAAAGAGCGAGCGCGGGAATCCGCGATAACTCTCCGCAGCGAGCGGGCGCCTGCTCGGCGCAGAGCTCGTGTGACAGCCGGAGCCTGCAAGGAATTGGGGAGTGAGTTTCGAGCCGCAAAAAACATTCTTCATCGAAACCTTCGGATGCCAGATGAACTTCCACGACTCGGAGAAGGTTGCCGGGTCGCTGGTTTCGCAGGGCTATCGGCAGGTGGAGTCCGCCGAGGACGCCGACCTCATTTTCTACAACACCTGCTCGATCCGCGACAAAGCCGAGCAGAAGGTCTTCCATCGCCTGGCGGAGTTCAAGCGCCTGCAGAAGCTGGGAAAGAAGTTCGCCGTCATCGGCTGCGTGGCGCAGCAGGAGGGCGAGCACATCTTCGAGCGTGCGCCCCACGTTTCGCTGGTGGCCGGCTCGGCCAGCTATCGCAATCTGCCGCAGATGCTGGTGCAGATCGAGCGCGGCGAGCGCGCCACCGGACTGGACGACCGCAACACGGAAGAGACCTTCGAGACCGAGTTCACCGCGCGCACCAATCCGCATCGCGGATACATCACGATCATCGAAGGCTGCGACAAGTTCTGCGCCTATTGCGTGGTGCCCTACACGCGCGGACGCGAGCGCAGCCGCACCTCGGAGTCCGTGCTGGAAGAGGCGCGGCGCATCGTCGATAGCGGACTGACGGAGATTCAGTTGCTCGGGCAGAATGTGAATTCCTATCGCGACCCGCTGGGCCGCCGCAGCTTTGCCGAGTTGCTGGCCGAGGTTGGGCAGGTGCCGGGCATCCGGCGGGTGCGCTTTACCACCTCGCATCCGCGCCACTTCACCCGCGACATCGTCGAGGCGATCGACTCCGTGCCCACGCTCTGCGACCACGTGCATCTTCCGGTGCAGAGCGGCTCGTCGCGCGTGCTCGCGGCCATGGCGCGCGAATACACCCGCGAGCAGTACCTGGAACGCGTCGCGTGGATTCGCGCGGCACAGCAACCGGATCGATCTCCATGACCACCGACATCATCGTCGGCTTCCCGGGCGAAACCGAGGCGGAGTTTGAGCAGACGATGAGCTTGCTGGAGGAAGTGCAGTTCGACGGAGTGTTCAGCTTCAAGTATTCGCCGCGTCCCAACACTCCGGCCATCGCCATGGAGAACGCGATCACCGAAGAAGAGAAGACGCATCGGCTGGCGATTCTGAACGAGCGGCAGCGCGAGATTCAGCGCGTCAACTATGCGCGTCACGTGGGGCAGGTGCTGGAGGTGATGGTCGAAGGCTATCAGCCGGCGCGCGACCAGGTGACCGGACGCACGTCGCAGAACAAGACGCTGAACTTCACGGTTCCCGAGGGGATTGCGCCGCCGAAGGTTGGCAGCTATGCGCAGGTTCGCGTGGTGCGCGCGCATCCCAACAGTTTGGTGGGAGAGATGGTGGCAGTCAACCGAAGCGCAGGGACGCCAAGCGGCGTACATGTATTGTCTCTGACTGGCGTTACGAGGGAGGTTTGCGTGGAAGTCGAAATGCGAATTCGTGGACTGATGCTGGACCCGACCACCAACATGCCGATCATCGTGCTGAAGGACGTGAACAGCGATTCGGTGCTGCCGATCTGGGTTGGAGTCTTCGAGGCCAACGCGATTGCGCTGGAGATTGAAAAAGTCGCGCCGCCGCGCCCCATGACCCATGACCTGCTGAAGAACGCCATCGTCGGACTGGGCGCCACCGTGGAGCGCGTGGTGGTCACCGAGTTGCGCAATGATACGTTCTTCGCCGCCATCTGGGCGACGCGCAATGGCGAGCCCATCGTCATTGACTCGCGCCCCTCCGATGCCATTGCGCTGGCCATGCGCACCGACTGCCCGATTTTCGTGGACGAGGAAGTGCTGAAAAGTTCGCGCATCGCAACCGGCACCACCGGACGCATCACGGGAGACGATCTGCGGCGCTGGCTGGAGGGATTGAGCGACGACGATCTGGGACGCTATCGCTCCTGACCGCACCATCGGGAGCGGCATTCGCGTCCCGCCAGCTCCGTTACAGCGTTTTCAGAAACAGCCTTGCCTCTTCGATTTGAGGGAAGGCTTTTTCATCTTCGCGGAATTCCTTGCCGTGAACGCAGCGGCGGGTGCCGCGCATCTTTACCGGATGCTTCAGGTGGAGCATCTCGTGATAGACGATGTACTCCATGGCGAGGCGCGGCACGCGCGCCTGGTCGAACACCTTGCTGATGATGATGGCGTTGTGCGCAGGATCGTAGTGGCCCAGCAGATGGCGCGCCTGCTCGCCGCTCCAACTCATCTGCGGACGGCCCAGCAGTCCGTGAAAGAAGCGCACATTCAGCGTGTCGAAGACCTCGTCGAGATCGTAATAACTTCCCTGTGCCGATTCCAGGCGCTTGCGTCCGCGTATCTGCCGCACCTGCTGCGCCTTTTCCATCATGTCGCGCGAGGCCACGTAGCGGCGGTAGCGCGAGGCGTGACCGGCATCGATGGGCTTGCGGTAAATCTTGGCCAGCAGAATGTGGACGATGGCCTTCAACACCGGCTCGGGCGCGCCCTCCAGCAGGTCGGAGAGGCGCAGCTTCATGCGGCCTTCGGCCAGGCGAATGGTGTTGTTGATGTTGGCAAAGGGATAAAACTGCAGATCGAACTCCGGAATCGGCGCGCGCGGCCGAAGCTCCCGGTACATCTCATGCAGCAGTGACAGCAGCGAATCCTTCAAGGTGATTCCAGATTATCAGAAGCGCCGCGGTTGCTCCGCTTGCGTCTAGTTCGCGATCTAGGGTTGCGCCGGCGTCGATCGCCTGCGACCGGTCATCGCCACTAGCGATCTCCGCGTCGGGCGCCTGCGCGCCCGGCGCTTGTTTGGCTTCCTGACGGTCGGTTTTTCCTTGTTCTTCTCCTCGCCTTTTTTCTCAATCTGGCCGGCGAGCATGGCGCGCGCGCTTTCGCTGCTGCTCTTCAGCGAATCCGAGGCATCCTCCAGCGCCGCCGCCAAACTGCCGCTTCTGGAGCGGAGTTGCATTCTCGTTGAGCGCCTCTAACTTCTTCAGAAACTCGGCTTCGGCCTCCAGCACATGACGCAACGGACGGCGAAGGTCTTCGCTGTGTCCGTTGTACATTTCCAGGTTGTCGTCCAGTTCGTCGATGAGGGCCGCCAGATCGTCGAGCAAATCTGCGATTTTGCCGGAATCGTCGGAGCCGCTCGGCTTCGTGGCTGCGCAGGCGTGTCGATGGCCAGCACGCGCTCGCGGGCAAAGCGAGATGAGCAGGTCGATGCGCTTCTTCGGCTCCTGGGCGCTCTCCCGCATCTGATCCACTTCGCGGGCGTTCAGCGGATCATGACGCATCTGCGCCCCGGCGCCGGCGCAAAGCCCAACCAGCAGGCCGGCAACAAGAACGCTGCCAGCATCTTCACGGCTTCTTCTCCGGTGCGCCGCCTCCAGCGGCAGCGCCAAAGATCGCGTGCAGCAGTCTGTCGCGCTGCTTCTCCAACTCGCTCAGCGAGCTGCGAAAGTTGTGGCCGGTCCTCGGAATCAAGCGTCTGCAAAACCTCGTTCATGCGCTCCGATCAGCTCGCGAAGATCGATCTCCGTGGCTTTTTCGCTCTTGCTGCGCCTGCAACGAGCAATCCACCGAGCGCCGGGCATAGCGCAGGGAAACGTCGATTGCCTTGTGGGCCGCCTTCAGGTCGCCGCTGCCGAAGAGCCGGTTCGCATCCTCCAGCGCCTGCCGCGCGGCTTGCATACTTAGGCGGGCGCAGTCCGCCCCGCTGGCCTGGTCGGCCCGTGTTGCAGCTCCGCCAAGGAAGCTCCTGGGCGCCGGCAAAGGCCGGCCAGCAACACTCCGACCAGCAATACCATGCCGCGCTTTCATCTCTTTCCCCCGGCCTCGGGCTCAATCGCCAGCAAGCGGTGGCGCGCCTTCCATTCATCGTCGGGAAACTGCCCGATGCGACGCCGCCAGGAAAGCCTTGTAACTTTCCACCGCTTCGGCAAACCGGCGCAGATTGATCGTAGCAGGTCGCGCGCAGAAAGTAGCTGCTCGGCGTCTCCGCCAGCAGCTTCTTCCGCTCGTCCAGTGCCTTGATGGCGAGTTCGTATTCTTTGTTGCCTGCGGCCGCCAGCGCCAACTGACCCAGCGCCTCGCCCCACTCTGGTCGGAGGCGGACACAGGCCATAAATTTGTTTTGCGCTTCCGCATATTTAAGCTGCGCCAGCAGCACCGAGCCGAGCCCGTCGTACAGTTCCGCGTCGTTGGGGAAATGCGTCAGCAAGGTTCGGTAGCTGTCTTCCGCCGCGGCATACTCCTTGCCGCGCTCCTGCACAAAGGCGAGTTCACGCAGCGCGTCCCAGTCGTCGGCCCGCAAAGCCAGCGCCTTCTGCAACTCCGCCGCAGCCTCCGCGTCCTTCTTCGCCGCGCTCAACACGCGCCCGAGCTGCAGATGTGCGTTGTCGATCCTGGGGCGCCAACTTCACCAGCCGGCGCAGCGTCACTTCGGCTTCAGGCAGGCGCTTGGCGCGCATCAGGAAGTTCGAGAGCGCGGCCAGGGCATCGGTCGAGTTCGGCGCAAGTTCGTAGGCCTTGCGAAATTCTCGCTCCGCCCCGCTTGCATCCCCGGAGCGTTCCAGTGCCTCGCCGCAGGCCAACGCGGTGCAGGGCATTCCCAGGCGCAAGCGCCACCGCGTGCTGCCAGGAATCCAGCGCGCTCTTCGGGCTGCGGAAATCCTGCTCCTGCGGCCAGCGCGGCCCATGCGCGAGCCAGCCCCTCCTGCGGATGTTCGCCGGTCGGTTTCAAGTGGGTAGCCATCTCCAGGTACTCGGATGCGTGCGGCTTGATTTTCATGCGCCAGCATCAAGCCAAGATTCAGATTACATTCAAAGCTATCCGGCTGGGCCGCCACCGCGCCGCGGTACGCCAGAATCGCCTCGGCATAATTCTTCTCGGCGTGCATCACGTAGCCGAGATCGAACCACGCCCGCGCATCCTTTGCGTCGGCCGCCACCAGCTTGCGCAGAATCGTCTCCGCCTCGGACCACTGCTGCCGGTCCATTGCGCTCTCGGCGCGCACGCACGGCGGCCGCCTCCGGCTCAGGCGCTTTGTGCGCCGCAGACTTCTGTGCGAAAAGGAGCGCCGATGCAACCGGAGCCAATTCAGCAAGCGCAAGCAGCAGCGTGGCAGCCCCGGCCCGGAGAGCCCTGCCAGGCTTCACGGCACCACCGCTTGCAGCGGCAGCACCTTGCGCAGCCATTGCCCGGTGTAGGAGCGCTCGATTGGCCGCAATCTCCTCCGGCGTGCCGATGGCTACCACCTCGCCGCCGCGTTCGCCGCCTTCGGGGCCAAGGTCGATGACCCAGTCGGCGACCTTGATCACGTCCAGATTGTGCTCGATCACCACGATCGAGCCGCCCGCATCGATCAGCTTCTTGAAGGCCGCCAGCAGCTTGCTCACATCGTCAAAGTGCAGGCCCGGTGGTCGGCTCGTCGAAGATGTAGAGCATGTGCGACTTGCGCTTGATCGGGGTGCCGTCGGGATTCTTGCGCAGGCTGTCGCGTGCGCGTGCGGTTGCAGATGCGCCGCCAGCTTCATGCGCTGCGCCTCGCCGCCGCTCAGCGTGGTGGCCGACTGGCCGAGGCGCAGATATCCGAGGCCGACTTCTTCCAGCACCCGCAGCTTGTCCACCAGCTTCGGCACGCCGGTAAAGAATCCCAGCGCCTCTTTCACCGTCATGTTCAACACGTCATGGATGTTCTTTCCGTGATAGCGCACGGCGAGAATCTCCGGCTTGTAGCGCGTGCCCTTGCAGTCCTCGCAAAGCAGTTCCACATCGGCCAGGAACTGCATTTCCACGGTCACCGTGCCGTCGCCGGAGCAGGTTTCGCAGCGCCCGCCCGGGTATGTTGAACGAAAAATGTCCGGCGGTGTAGCCGTGCTTTTTGGATTCGGGAAGGGAAGCGAAGACCTCGCGAATCGGATCGAAGGCCTTGATGTAGGTCACCGGATTGGAGCGCGGGGTGCGTCCAATGGGCGACTGGTCCACCAGTTGCACCTCGTCGAGCCACTGCTCGCCCTCGAGTTCGCCCGACGCATGCCTTCGCTGGCCGCTCCCGTGGGCTGGCGCTTGATCGCCGCCAGGCGCTGGTAGAGCACGTCGTGCACCAGCGTGCTTTTGCCCGAGCCGGAGACGCCGGTGACGGCCACCAGCATGCCCAGCGGAATGGTGACATCCACGTCCTTCAGATTGTGTCCGCTGGCATCGCGCAGGCGCAGCAACTGCTTGCCCGCGGCGCGCCGCTGCTGCGGAACCTGAATCTGCAAATCTCCGCTCAGGTAGCGCCCGGTGAGGGATTGATGATTCGCGCGGATCTCCTCGTAGCTGCCGCTGGCCACCAGTTTGCCGCCGTGCTCGCCAGCGCCGGGGCCAAGGTCGAGAATCTCATCGGCCGCGGCCATCACCTCCGGATCGTGCTCCACCACCAGAATCGTGTTTCCCAGGTCGCGCAGGCTCTTGCAGGATGTGAATCAGCCGGGCGGTGTCGCGGCTGTGCAGTCCAATCGAAGGCTCGTCGAGCACATACAAGGTGCCCACCAGCCGCGAGCCAAGCGAGGTGGCCAGTTGAATGCGCTGCGCTTCGCCGCCGCTCAGGGTCGAAGAGAGCCGGTCCAGCGTCAGGTACTCCAGTCCCACTTCGTTCAAAAAGCGCAGGCGGTCGCGAATCTCCTCCAGCAGCTTGCCGCGCAATGCCGGACTCTTCGGCCGTAAGCGTCAGCTCCTGGAAGAAGCGCGCCGCCTCCTCGACGGTTTTGCCGCAGAGCTGGCAGATATCCAGTCCCGGCGATCTTCACCTGCCGCGCCTCGTTGCGCAGCCTGTGCTCCGCCGCAGGCGCCGCACAGCGAGTAGCCGCGATAGCGGCTCAGGAAGACGCGCACATGCAGCTTGTACTTCTTCTTCTCCAGATGCTCGAAGAAGCCGCGCACCCCAAACCACTTTCCGTCGCCTTCCAGAATGAGCTGCTGCTGCTCCTTCTTCAGGTTCGCCCAGGGCACATCCAGCGGGATTCCGGCCAGGCGCGCCACCCGCCGCATCTCCGTGCCCAGCGGCCGGTACTTGGGCTTCGTCCACGGCTCCACTGCGCCTTCGGCCAGCGTCTTGGACGGGTCCGGAATCACCAGATCCATGTCGAAGTCGATGGTGTTGCCAAAGCCCTGGCAGCGCGGGCAGGCGCCATAGGGATTGTTGAAGGAGAACAGTCGCGGCTCGGGCTGCTCGAATTTCAGATTGCAATGCTTGCACTCGAAGCGCTGGGAAAAGCGCAGTCGCAGCGGCTTCGCCTTCGCGCGGCGCGGTTTCAAAGACCACCTCGCCCGCCTCGCGGTAGCCGCTCTCAATCGCATCCACAATGCGCGAGCGCGACTCTGCATCGACCACAATGCGGTCCAGCAGAATGAACACGGGCTTGTTGAAATCAATTTCCAGCAGCGACTCCGGAGTCGAGAACTCGAACAGTTCGCCATCCTGGAACAAGCGGTTGAATCCGCGCTTGCGCAGTTCGAAGAGGCGCTCCCGCAGCGCGCGTTCTGGCCGCATTGGGATCGACTTCGGGCTGCTTCTTCTTGCGTCCGCGCGGCTTCTTCTCCGGGCCTGCTCGGCGAGTTCGGAGCGCGCGGCTTCAGCGTGCAGCAGCGGAAACAGCGCCTGCACGCGCGTGCCATCTCCAGGGCAAGGATGCGCTCGGCCACCTCGTCCACGGTGTCGTTCTTCACCTGCTCGCCGCACTGCGGGCAGTAGGTGCGGCCGATGCGGGCATAGAGCAGGCGCAGGTAATCGTAGATCTCGGTGGCCGTGGCCACGGTGGAGCGCGGGATTGCGCGTCTGGTTCTTCTGGCGGATGGCGACCGCCGGGGCGATGCCGTCGATCAGGTCCACGTCCGGCTTCTCGATGCGCTCCAGAAATTGCCGCGCATAGGCCGAAAGCGATTCGACATAGCGGCGCTGCCCCTCGGCGTAGATCGTGTCAAAGGCCAGCGAAGACTTTCCGCTTCCAGACACTCCGGTCACCACCGTCAGGCGATTGTGCGGAATTTCGAAATCGATGTTCTTCAGGTTATGAACGCGCGCGCCGCGAACTACGATCGCTTCCTTGGACATAGTGAGAACGGCCAGCCAGCCCGATCGCGGCTCGAGCTCAGTCACCCCATGGCCGCAATCCGCCGCTTACCGAATCTCACTATTATAGTTCGCCCGCCGCAGCCGCGTCCAACTGTCCGCTCGGATGGCCTCAATCCATCAGCTTCAGCACCAGCAGCACATAGACCCACATGACGGCCATGAAGTGCCAGTACCAGGCCGTCACATCGAGCGTGATGCAACGCCGCTCCAGCGAGTGCCTTGGCCCCGCCGCCAGGCAGGCATAGAGCAGCACCACCACTCCCGCCAGCCAGATGCAGCGCGTGGGTTCCCGTCAGCAGAAAAAAGAACGTGCTGGCCGGACCGCTGTTCACAAACGCGCCGTGGCAGATGTAGCTGTTGCCATGCGAGGAACTGACCGTAGAGAAAGCCGCAGCCCGCCACCGCCGTCGCCCACACCCACAGCAGCGAGGTCTGGCGAATCGCGCGTACGCCCGGAATATTGCCCATCGGAACCAGGATGGCCTCCAGTCGCGCCGCCCGCCTTGCGACTTCTCGACCAGCAGGCTGCTTACGATCAGCACGGCGGTGTTGATCAGCAGAATTTTCATCGGCAGCGCCACGGGAATCCAGTCGCTCTGGAAGTCGCCGGTCAACGGATCGAACTTGCCCGCCCCGCGCCGCGCCACGAACAATGTGGTGAACGAGACAAACAGCATCACGATGGAGGCGATCGTGAACAGCAAGCCCAGCCGGTAGCGCTGCAACTGCTGCCGGAAGTCGTGCAGCCCATCGCCGTCGCCGCGTCCCGCCTCCTCCACCACCGCCGCCGAACGCCTCCGGAGGGTAGGGGCCACCGCTATTGCCGCCGCCCGGAACGGGCTTGTTGGAGGAGCGAGAAAGCATATCTTTGCGTAGATGCTGAAAAGTCGTTTCGTTGCCGAAATTAATTTTCATTTTCAGCACGGCTCTCGATCGCGGCCATTCACCAGAGCCTACGCGTTCACTCGGAAAGCCGCGCCCACTCCAGAAACTTCCGCAGCGCCGCCCCACGATGGCTCACCAGCGCCTTCTCCGGTGGCGCAAGTTCGGCGAAGCTCTTGCCCAGCGCAGGAACGTAAAAGAGGGGATCGTAGCCGAAGCCAATGCCGCCGCGAGCTTCGCGCAGAATCACTCCCGCCGCCTCACCGCGAAAGTGCGCCACCTCGCGTCCGTCGCGCGCCGCCGAGATCACGCAGATAAAGCGCGCCGCACGTTGCGCGTCGGCAACCGCCTCCAACTCGCGCAGCAGCTTTGCATTATTTGCCGCGTCAACGCCAGCCGCATCGACATTCACCCCAGCGCTGCCATCCGTGCTCACCTCATCCCCGGCGGCGAAGCGCGCCGAGTAGATCCCCGGCGCTCCGCCCAGTGCATCCACGCAAAGGCCGGAATCGTCGGCCAGCACCAGTTCGCCGGCGGCAAAGCGGCTGTAGTGCTCTGCCTTCTTCCGCGCATTTTCCTCAAAGGTTGCGCCGTCCTCAACCGCCTCGGGCAGCTTTGCAAAATCCGCCAGCCCATCCACCGTAATCCCATGTACGGCGGCTGCGCCCGCAAAGTCGCGCAGCTTGCCCTGGTTCGAGGTCGCAATCAAAACTCGCATACCTCTACTCTAACCGGCCACGGCGGCCTTTGTTAAAGCTCCGGCTTCGCGTTCGGACGAGACTGGCAAGCCCACCTGATAGGGGAAATACTTCTTCAAGCGCAGGAAGTGCTTTTCAAAAAAATGCCAAGATAGGACGCCTGCCAGGTAGCTGGAGGCAAATGATGAGGCAAAGACTGCAGCAAGAAGCGCTGGATTGAATGAGATATAAGGCCTAAATATTCGGAATGCGAAGTTTCCCACATGGAATATGACCCATTCGTGGAGCACGTAGATGGCGTAGCTGTACTTGCCGAAGCTGCCCAGGAAACGGCTCCTCATGACGCGGGCCGCCAAGCCATCGGAGTGCGTGCAACAGTCGAGCACGAGCGCGGACCAGCCCACCCCCACGATCAGAAACTGAAGTGTGTAGAAACCCTGGAAATAGGGGGGATTCAATGCGCAGACGAGCATCAGGCCAAAAGATGCCGGTAGGAGCAGTTTCAGATGTTCCGTGACTCGATGGCGCCAGCTCTGCCGTACGAGCCATGCTAGCAGTGAGCCCATTACGATAGCTTCCGCGCGCGGAAAGGAAGCCATAAAGACGAAATTCATCGGTAGCCCGGCAAGTTCAAAGCCAATCCCCGCGCAGAGCGACGCCCCGATCAGGCCTAAACACAACCACGGGAAGGTGCGTTTTCCAGTGATCCAGACCACCAGCGGCCAGATGAAATAGAACTGTTCCTCCACGCATAAAGACCAGAACAGACTCAATTCGTCATTTTTCCAAAGACCTATCTTCCAATTGGCAAGATAGGTCCAGAACCAAATCTCATGGGGTGAGTGCGGAAGGCCGGGATCGATCCGGAACACGGAGAGGGGAACATGGTAATAAAGCAGCAGGCAGAGAAAGTACAAGGGAAATATCCGGACAGCTCGCCTGCTGTAAAAGGACTTGAGATAGCTCGGGGACTCCTTTGTGTTGAGCAGGATCGACGTGATCAGAAAGCCTGAGATCACAAAGAAAAGATCAACGCCACACCAACCGAATGCCGCTAAACCCCAAAACTGTTTCAGGAAGGTACTGTCCAGATAGGCTTTTGTTCCCTGAAAAAGATAGAAGTGTATAAACATGACGATCAGAATCGCGCTTCCGCGGAGCCCGTCGAGTGCAGGGATATGAGATACGGCACCGGCTGAATACTTCGGCTCTGGGGGTTCAGGGCTGGAATGGATCTTACGGACTTTTTGGGCTGCTGCTTCTTGAGCCAATGCATCCCCCCGCACTGGCGATGACTGGGGTCCACAGTGCCGAATCAATGAAATTGTGAGTACAGCGAGGAGCGAGCCTAAATGTTCCAGGTACTCACATTCAGTGATGCTGGTCACCTGAGGGTGTGACCAAGGAAAACCGTTCGTCTTACGTAGATGAGCTACAGATCCGATCACCCGCACGCGTACTACTTCCTAAATTTCCTCTGGCGGGAGTTGCCGCAACTGATCCTCAGCGTGGCGCACGCGATACTTGTCCAGAAACTCCAAGTTGCTTGGTAATTATTGATTGAGGCGGTAAATGATTGAATTAGAAATGGATGTATGGTGCGCCCTGAGAGATTCGAACTCCCGGCCTTCTGATTCGTAGTCAGACGCTCTATCCAGCTGAGCTAAGGGCGCGTCCCGAAGCGTTGCGCTTCACTTTGCCAAGGTCACCGTGGCCAGCAACCAAACTCAATATAACATATCCGTTTCCCTGCGCTGCAATCCGCCCTGTGGATGTTCCGGCTGCCGGTCGTTCTTACGCAACCAGGCAAAGTTTTCCCGCGCACCCGCAATGAATCTTCTCTAACTTCTTCATTTCGAGCCGTGGGTGGTTTGGCATGGCGCGTGCCTCCATGCTAGGCAAGACGATGTGGCGCATGAGGGGGTTCAGCCTGGGGCACGTAATGGGCTGGACCCCTTCTAGCAGTGGAAGATAGAGACAACTCCGGCGGATGCCCGCACGTTGAGACGGACTACTTCAGGTCCAATCCGGTGCGGCGCAGAAGGCTTGCCACTGTCGCCGGATTCAGCCGCGTCGCATCGTATTCCACGGCCACGCTGCGCGACTCTTCGTTAAGCTTCAGCCGGCGGATTCCATAGACTTCACGGATGTTGTCGATGCCCCGCATCACTGCCTCATCGGGCGACATCCCATAGTTGTAGCTGATTTCGACGTTGGTCATTATGAGTCCTCTGCCATCTTTGCCGCCATGCATGCAGGTGCATTCGGCGTACTTGGGTTTTACTATATCAGTGAGCTGGTGCATCGCGTTCTGATTCATATGCTGGATTTTACACGCCTGCTGAAAGGGAATTCATCCTTGCCGGAAACGAAAGCAAAGGATCCCGTCTGCGGAATGACGGTCGATCCCAGCTGCCGCCCGCGGAGGCTCTTATCTCTACAAGGGCATCGAGTATTTCTTCTGCAATCCAAAGTGCAACGAACGCTTCCGCTCCGAACCTGAAAGATATCTCTCGCCCGACCTGCCAAGCCCGGCCGGAGGGCCATCGTCGCCGTACCCGCCAGCGTCCGCCACTGGAGACCTCGTCAGTGACGCCTCGGTCGGCATCGTTCAGCTTGGCGCAACGTCCGGCGGCCGCATCGGCCTGCCCGCGCCAGCGCCACCCGCACGCCCAGCCAACCTGCTCCGGCCTACGTCTGCCCCATGTGCCCCGAGGTTCGCTCCGCCAAAGCCAGGCGCATGTCCCTCCTGCGGCATGGCGCTGGAAGCCTGAGACTCCTGCAGCCCGCGACGCGCACCGAATACGTTTGCCCCATGCATCCGGAGGTCTCGCAAGACCACTCCCGGCGCTTGCCCAAAGTGCGGCATGGCGTCTGGAGCCGCGCACCGTCTCCGCCAGCGACGCCCAATCCCGAACTGCGTGACATGACCCGAAGGCTGCGGGTGAGCCTTGTCTTCGGCTTGCCGCTGCTGGTGCTTGCCATGCTGCATATGGCGTACAGGCCCATCGCAGCACGCGCCCAACCAGCACACGGTCGCCTGGATGCAGCTCCTGCTCGCCTCGCCGGTGGTTCTCTGGGGAGGCTTCCCGTTCTTCCAGCGCGCCATTCGATCCATCAAATTCCGCAGCCCCAATATGTTCACGCTGATCGGCATTGGGGTTGGCGTCAGCTATCTCTACAGCGCGATCGCAACCTTCTGGCCTGCGCTCTTTCCCGACTCCCTGCGCGGCATGCACGGCCAGCCTGCGGTTTATTTCGAGTCCGCCGCCTTCATCGTCATTCTCGTCCTCGCCGGTCAGGTCATGGAGCTTCGCGCCCGCGCGCAGACCTCCAGCGCCATCCGCGCCCTGCTCGATCTTTCGCCCAAGATGGCGCGCGTCGTCGAAGCCGATGGCCGCGAGCGCGATCTTCCGCTCGATCAGGTCACCGTGGGCCAGTCGCTCCGCGTCCGTCCCGGCGAAAAGGTTCCGGTCGATGGCCTCGTGCTGGAAGGCCGCACCGTGGTCGATGAGTCGCTGATTACCGGCGAATCCGCTGCCCGTCGAAAAGCAGTCCCGGCGACCGCGTCATCGGCGCCAGCGTCAACGGCAACGGCGCCATCCTGATGCGCGCCGAGCGCGTCGGCAGCGAGACCGTGCTGGCGCAAATCGTCCGCCTGGTCGGCGAAGCACAGCGCAGCCGCGCCCCCATCCAGCATCTGGCCGATAAGGTTTCCGCCGTCTTTGTTCCCGCCGTGGTCGGCGTTTCGCTCGTCACCTTCATCGCCTGGCTCGCCTTCGGCCCCGCGCCGGCTCTGCCGCATGCGCTGGTCAATGCCGTCGCCGTGCTCATCATCGCCTGCCCGTGCGCTCTCGGACTGGCCACGCCCATGGCCATCATGGTGGGCACCGGACGCGGCGCTCGCGCCGGCGTGCTCATCAAGAACGCCGAAGCCCTGGAGGCGATGGAGCGGGTGGACACCGTGGTGATCGACAAGACCGGAACGCTCACCGAGGGCCGTCCCACCCTGGAGTCCGTCGTCTCGCTCGGCAATCACAGCGAGGAGGACCTGGTGCAGTGGGCCTCCAGCCTCGAGGCACTCAGCGAGCATCCCCTGGGAGCGGCCATCGTGCACGCCGCCGAATCGGCGCAGCTCCGTCCGCATCGCGTCGAGCGCTTCGAATCGCGCCCCGGACGCGGCGTTCTCGGCGACGTCGATGCGCGCTACATCGCGGTCGGCAACGCGGCGCTGATGCAGGAGCTCGATGTCGCCATCTCCGCGATGCGTCCGCCCGCGCCGAGGCCATGCGCAGCCGATGGCCAGACCGTCCTCTATCTCGCCGCCGACCGCGAACTCATCGGACTGTTCGGCGTCACCGATCCCGGTAAAGCCCACCAGCGCCATGGCGCTCGAGGACCTCACCCGCGAAGGCCTCCACGTCATCATGCTCACCGGAGACAGCCACACCACCGCCGAGGCCATCGCGCGCAAGCTCGGCATCCGCGACTTCGAAGCCGAGGTTCTGCCCGAGCGCAAGGCCGAGGTCATCCAGCGCCTGCAGCAGCAGGGAAGAGTCGTCGCCATGGCCGGAGACGGCATCAACGACGCGCCCGCCCTGGCCCAGGCCCAGGTCGGCATCGCCATGAGCACCGGAACCGACATCGCCATGCACAGCTCCGGCATCACCCTGCTGCGCGGCGATCTTCGCGGCATCCTGCGCGCCCGCCGTCTCAGCCAGGCCACCATGCGCAACATCCGCCAGAATCTCTTCTTCGCCTTCGTCTACAACGCTCTCGGCGTCCCGCTCGCCGCCGGAGTCCTCTATCCCTTCACCGGATGGATGCTGCACCCCGTCTTCGCCGCCGCCGCCATGAGCCTCAGCTCCGTCTCCGTCATCACCAACGCCCTGCGCCTGCGCAACGCAAAGCTGTAAATAAGGTGAACGGGTGGCCCACATCCGCCATCCTTTGGCGAATGTGGGGAACAGACGGCGAGTGGGGACCAGATGGCGAATTTGGGAACAGTTGGCGAATGCGGGGAACAGACCCGTCACAACTCACGCGGCCAGCGCCGCGCCCCGTGCAGAACGCGAAGGATTTCGATCCTCGTTTTCTTCACTCGATAGACCGCAATGAAAGGAGACCCGACGATAACCAACTCACGGGTTCCCGCCAGGCGCCCTTCGCGGCCCATGAGCGGATGCTGGGCCAGCATACCCGTCTGGCGCTCAATCTCCTCATCGAGTCTTGCGGCGGCTGCGGGATTATCGTCTGCGATGAAGTCCAGTTGCGCAAACCTGGTGCGGGTGGCGCTCTTAAGCCATCGGATCGTCAGGCTGTTTTTCCTTTACCCTTGGATTTGCCGAGCCACGCGGCCCGCTTGGTTGCGCTCTGGCGCTTGACTTCTTCCTGCGAATCCCACTCCGCTTGAGGGGCATCGGCTTCCTGCACCGCCAGCTCCACCTCTCTACGGAACCATGCGTCGTGCTCACGCTCCTGACGGCGCTGCCGCACGAACTCGCGCATGAACTCGCGTACGAGCTGTGAGCCCGACTGATGCGCAGCCGCAGCCTCCGCCGCAAAGGCGTCTCGGAGTTCGGCTTCCAGCTTCACCGTGAACACAGCTTCCTTCGCCATTTGCGCGCCCTCCTCGGTAATGATGATGACTATACTACGTCATTACCTCGCCCCGCCCGAGAAACAAAAAGGCCCGGATCATCTCCGGGCCTCCACAACTCTCGACTAGAAGCTCTTACAGCTTCTTGAAGTACTCGATCATCTCCGGCGAGGTCCACTCCACCGCGCCGATGAACTTGCGCTGAATCTTTCCATCCTTGTCGATCAGGAAGGTCTCCGGATAGGCAAAGGTCCCATACAGCGCGCTCGACTTGTGATCCGGATCGCGCACCGTCAGCACGCCCGGCATGTTCTTCGCCGTGAATGCCTTGTAGGCTGCCTCGTCCACGTCCATGCTCACCGCCAGCACGATGACTTTGTCGCCCATCTGATGCTGCAGAGCCACCAGGTCAGGCACCTCCTGCACGCACGGCGGGCACCACGTCGCCCAGAAGTTCAGCAGCACGGGCTTGCCGCGGAGCTGGCTCAGTTGCACCGTCTTCTGGCCGTCGCTCACGGTAAAGTCCGGAGCCGTCGTGCCGATCTTTGCCGGTTCCGAGTTGCGGCACGAGGCCAGCGCCAGCGCCAGCGCCGCCACCAGCAGAAAGATCGCAATTCGTTTGCTGAAGTTCACGTCCCTTATAATAAACCGGAAGCAACTTAATTATGGACTCCACGACTCTTCCTAATTCCGTTCCTCAGGTTTCCATCATCATTCCGGCCCGCAATGAAGAGGCCAACCTCGAGCGCTGCCTGCGTTCGCTGGTGGTGCAGAAGGGCGTCACCTTTGAGATTCTCGTCGTCAACGACGCCTCCACCGACCGCACCCGCGCCATCGCGGAAAGCTTTACCCGGGTTCGCCAATGTCCGTTCATCGCCCTCAATCAGTTCCTCCTCGATGTTCATGTGCTCGACGCGCCGCAGCCGTTGCCTGCGGGATGGACCGGCAAGACCAACGCCCTGGTCGCCGGCGAAGCGGCCGCGCAGGGCGAGTGGCTGCTGTTCACCGATGCCGACACCGAGCATCTCGAAGGCTCTCTCGCCGCCGCCGTCGCCGAGGCCGAGCAGTACCACGCCGACCTGCTCTCCTATTCGCCCGAGCAGCTTCTCACCG
Source organism: uncultured Acidobacteriota bacterium (assembly GCA_963737175.1). Classification (GTDB taxonomy): domain Bacteria; phylum Acidobacteriota; class Terriglobia; order Terriglobales; family Acidobacteriaceae; genus TOLSYN. The sequence goes on from CAVTRQ010000007.1 coordinate 699,051, forward strand.
GCTTCCGCCAGCAGTTGCTCATGCCGCTCATCTTCGGCGAACTGGCCGTGAAGTACAGCCCGCGCCGCGTCAGCGATCCCGCGCTGCCCGATGCCGCCGCCAACGGCCAGTACCTGCTCGTTCGCGCCGCAGTCCACCGCAAGCTCGGCGGCTTTGCCTCGGTCGCCACCGAGTTGCTCGAAGACGTCGCCCTGGCCCGCCGCTACAAGCAGCAGGGACGCAAGATCCGCTTTCGCCTCGGGCCGCGGACTGGTGCGCACCCGCATGTACAGCTCCTGGGACGAGCTCCGCATCGGCTGGACCAAGAATCTCGCACTGCTCTTTCCCAACGCCCGCGAGCTCGCCCAGAAACGCCTCAGGAGTTTTGCCGGCTGCTCCTCTCGCTGGCACTGCCCGCTGTTCTGGACGCTGTCTGTTCACCGGCGTCGCGACTGCTCGGCGCAGCGGGCACTGGATTCCGGCCGGTGTGCGCTCTTCTTCTGTGGCTCTTCACGCTTTCCGAACTTTGCCGTCTTTCTACGCCCGCGTCGCCCGCGCCCACTTTCCGTTCGGGCCCACGCTGCTCTCCATCTTCGGACTGCCGTCGTTTGCCGCGCTGCTGCGCCACTCGGCCAAGGCCCACGAAGAGGGAAGCGTCACCTGGCGCGGACGCGCCTACCCCACCGATGGAGCCGAAGCGCGCTCCGTCGCATCCAATTCCAAGTAGCCGTAAATTCATTTTGTCCCGCTCGTCAGGGAGCGCCTGCAATGATCTACCTCACCCGCAAGGCCGAGTTCTCCGCCTCGCACTACTATCACAACCCGGAGTGGACTCCGGAGGAGAACCAGCGCGTCTTCGGCAAGTGCGCCAATCTCAACGGACACGGCCACAACTACACCCTGGAGGTCACCGTCGCCGGCGAAGTCGATGCCGTCACCGGCTTCGTCATCGACCTCAAGCTGCTCAAGGACATTCTGAACCGCGAGGTGCTCGACGACTTCGACCATCGCCATCTCAACAAGGAAGTCCCGGAGTTCGCCGCCCAGCTTCCCACCACCGAGAACCTCGCCGTCGCCATCTGGCAGCGCCTGCAGTCCCACCTCCATCCCGCCAAAGCTGCATCGCGTGCGCCTCTACGAGCAGCCCGATCTTTTTGTGGACTACTACGGAGAGTAGCGATGAAGGTCTATCTCACCCGCCGCTATCTGTTTGTCCGCCTCGCACCGGCTGCACAATCCTGCGCTCAGCGAAGCCGCCAACCGCGAGACCTACGGCAAGTGCAATCATCCCCACGGCCACGGCCACAACTATTTTCTCGAGGTCACCGTCAGCGGCCCCATTGCGCCGGAGACCGGAATGGTCTGCGATCTCGGCGCGCTGGACTCGGCCGTCACGCGCGAAATCCTCGACCGCTTCGACCATCAGAATTTGAATCAGCTTCAAGATTTCAGCGCGCATCATTCCAACCACGGAAAATCTCGCCATCCGGGTTCAGCAGATTCTGAGCCGAGTTGCCGCTGCCGGCTCATCTGGAAAGTATCCGCATCGAAGAGACCGCGAACAACTCCTTTGAATACGCGGGTCGCCGCAACGTAGCCAAGCACGTCGCTGAGCCCGGAAAAGAGAGATAATGAAAGCAGTTGCCATCGCAAAACGAATGAGCCAGCCACAGCAAGCACGAAGTCCACCGCACTCCAGCACGCCAGCTTTGAGGATCTGGTCCGCGAGATGCTCTCCCGCATCGGCGAGGATCCCACCCGCGAGGGCCTGCTCGATACCCCCCAGCGCGTCGTCAAGTCCATGGAGTATCTCACCCACGGCTACTCCCAGCAGCCCTGCCGACGTGCTCAACGGCGCGCTCTTCACCGTCGATTACGACGAGATGGTGATCGTCAAGGACATCGAGATGTTCAGCCTGTGCGAGCACCACATGCTGCCGTTTTTCGGCAAGGTGCACATCGCCTACATTCCCAACGGCAAGGTCATCGGCCTCAGCAAACTGCCGCGCCTGGTCGAGGTCTTTGCCCGCCGCCTGCAGGTGCAGGAGCGCCTCACCACCCAGATGGCCGAAGCCATTCAGGAGATCATCCAGCCGCAGGGAGTCGGCGTCGTCATCGAAGCGCGCCACCTCTGCATGATGATGCGCGGCGTGGAGAAACAGCACTCGGCGGCCGTCACCTCGGCCATGCTCGGCGTCTTCCGCCAGCAGGAAACGCGCAACGAATTTCTCTCCCTGCTGCGCCAGAAAGCTCCCAACGGCTTCTGATGCCCGCACGCGCCAAGCTCGCTGTCGTCACCGGAGCCTCTCGCGGCCTCGGTCTGGCCATCGCCGAGGCGCTCTCCGAACGCGGCTTCCATCTCATCCTCACCGCCCGCGACCAGCGCGCGCTCGACCGCCTCGCCGCGCGGCTTCCCAACGCCACCGCCATCGCCTGCGACATTCGCGATCCTCAATCCGTCGCCCAACTTGCGCGAACCTCGTCCGCAGGCGCAAACGCCTCGACGTGCTCATCAACAACGCCGGCATCGCCGGTCCCTCGCAGCCCATCGCTTCGCTTGATTACGACACTTGGCGCCAGGTGATCGACACCAATTTGCACGGCACATTCCTGGTCACCCAGTCCCTGCTCCCGTTCCTCGGGAAGGGAAGTGTGATCGTCAACAATCTCAGCATCGCCGCCCGGGTATCGTTTCCCGGAATGGCCGCCTACAACACCTCCAAGCGCGGCTTGCTGGCATTCACGGAAACCCTGCGTGAGGAGCTTCGTCCGCGGGGCGTCCGCGTCGTCGCGCTTCTGCCCGGAGCCACCGATACCGCCATCTGGCAGCAGTTCTGGCCGGAGGCCCCGCGCCGTCGATGCTCTCTCCGCGAACCGTCGCCAGGCTGTGGCCACTGCCGTCGCCCTGCCCGGCAACGCAAACATCGACGAGCTCGTCATCACGCCGTCGGCCGGCGCACTGTGAACTTGCTCGCCGCAACTCCGAGCTTGCAGCCGGAGCTCGCGGCAGCGCGGCGCTTCAGAGTGAGCCGGCGAGTCGAGGGCTAATCCTCGTCCTCGTCGTCGATCTCCAGAGATCCATCGTCTTCAATGTCGTATTCGTCTGATCGATCAGGTATGGATCGACCGGCTCCGGCCGAGGATCGTACTCGTCATCGGGTTCGGCACGGGCGTAGAGCGGCGCGCGGTCGCAGAAATCTTTGAGTTCATGCTGCATGGTGAGCACCTCGTATGACTGGCGTGTAAGCGGTTAGAATCCAAATCCTGCCACCGCGATGCCTGGAGCCGGAGATTTAGTTCCAGCCTAGTAGCCGTAGCGGTAGCGCCGCGTCCGGGAAGGGAAGAGCCGCACCAGCAAAACTCCCGCCAGAAAGCCGCCCACATGGGCCCAGAAGGCGACTCCCACCTGAGTTTCTGTCGGCCAGCCACCAGCGCCGTTCCAACCCCGCTCAGAAACTGCAGGACAAACCAGTAGCCCAGAACCACCCAGGCCGGCAGCCAGAGAAAGAAGATGAAAAAGAAGGGAACCAGCATCAGAACCCGCGCCCGCGGATACAGAACAAAGTATCCGCCCATCACCCCGGCAATCGCGCCGCTGGCTCCCACCGTCGGAATCAGCGAACTGGGATCGGACAGCGGTCTGCGCCAGGGCCGCCGCGACGCCGCACGTCAGGTAGAAGACGAGATACGGAAAATGTCCCAGTGCATCTTCAACATTTCTCCCGAAGACCCACAAAAACCACATGTTAAAGATGATGTGCAACCACCGCAGTGCAGGAACATGCTGGTCAGAATCGGCAGAAGCGCAAACACCGGCGAGAACGCGCGTGCACATGGGCATGCAGTGCAGCACCGGCCCTGCAGAATCGCACCAGCCGCGCCGGAACCAGCCCAAACGTCTCGACGAACACTGCCTGCGATCTCCGGTCCAGCGAAAGCTCGAAAGAGAAACACCGCCACGTTGGCCGCAATCAGAAAGTAGTTCACCAGTGGCGTGGACAACCGCGGCGTATCGTCTTTCAGTGGAATCATGGTTCGTCGTCGTGCCTATCTTGGACCGCTGATCGTAGCGTTCACATCATACGGCATTTCACCGAGCGGACCTTCGAACTTCCATCAAGCTCCGGTTGACCGCGGCCGGCTTTGCCTTGACGATAGAGAGGAATGATCAACGCAATTCTGGTTCTGGACAAGCCCGCCGCCTTCACCTCTCACGACGTCGTCAATCGCGTCCGCCGCATCACCGGCGAGCGCAGCGTCGGCCATCTCGGCACCCTGGACCCGATGGCGACCGGCGTCCTCCCACTTGTGCTTGGGCGCTTTACAAGGCTCGCCCAGTTCTTTAACGATTCATCCAAAGTCTATGAAGGAGAAATACGTTTCGGATTCTCAACCGATACCTACGACGCCGAGGGCGAAGCCGTCGGAGCCGTTTCCAGCGCCCAACCCACCTTGGACGAGATTCACCGCCAGCTTCCCGCTTTCACCGGACGCATCCTGCAACTGCCACCCGTCTATTCGGCCAAGAAAATCAACGGCGTCGCTGCCTACAAACTCGCCCGCAAAGATAAAGTTGTAGAGATGAAGCCGGTCGACGTCGTGGTCCATCGCTTCGAGATCCAGAGCGTCTGGGCAGATCGCGCCCGCTTCGTCGCCGAGGTTTCCGCCGGAACCTACATCCGTTCGCTCGCCCACGATCTCGGCCAGGCACTCGGTTGCGGAGCCCACCTCACGCAACTGCGCCGCACCCAGGCCGGGGAATTCAACCTTTCTCAGGCGGTAACGCTCGAGGAACTGGCAAGTTACCATGCCAAGCCCGACGCAAACCGCTCAGTTCCGGACTTGTCAGAATACCCATTATCGGACGCTATGGACGGGAGCAAGCAGCCGCAATTCCGATCCACCAGCGTCAGCTCCCGCATCCGTCACCCTACCTGCATCCGCGCCAGATTCTCGCCCGCTTTCCCATCGGTTACCGCATCTCCTCAGGCGGTCGCCGCCATCCGCAATGGCCGCTCCATCAATCTTCCGGAGTTCTCCGATGCTCCTCTGGTCAAGGTCTTCGCCGATCAGCAATTGCTCGTCGCCGTCGTGCAGCGGATCGCCGGGACTCTCTTCCAGCCCCGGGTCGTGCTCTTCGGCAGCAACGAACCGCTGCCGCTCTAGCTCTGCAGCGATCTACGCACGCGGCGACATCAGCTCCTCCAGCTCGCGGCTGAAAGCTCTCCAATTCGCTCAGCCGCTCCGGCGTCGCCTCGACCAGCTCGCTCTTGGCCTGGAAGACGCGCCTGCCCGCTCGCTCCACCAGCACGCCCAGAACCTCGCCCATGTGCCATCCCGGCTGGCCAATCAGTTTCAGACCCGTCGGCGTCGGCTGCACCAGGGCGATGCAGTTTCCCTTCATCACTCCCACGGTGTTCGGGAAACGCTCGAAGGTTTCGATCTCAAATCCAGCCATATAAATGGCTTGCAACTGTTTTGCGGGATCAGGCACGGAGATTCTCTCCAGTTCAGGCCGCCGGCATCTAGCCGATCCCCGGCGAAGCATCCGACGCTCGCTTCCAGGACGCCATCTGCGCGGCGCTGAGCCGCCACTCGGAACAGCGGGACCATGGCAGTCGCCAGGCGATTTTTGTAAGCATACTCCCCGGTCATGAAGTCGACATCCAACCCCTCTGCCAGCGACTCGCGCGTGACGTCGAAGATCATCACCTGTCCCGGCGAGAATCGCTCCCAGCGCTGGATCGTGATGAATGGTGTAGAAGTGCCGGATGTGTCCATGGCGAAAGGTCACCAGAGCGGCCGCAATGTCTCCATCGACAGTCTCATAACTCCATACAGTACAATCACATACTCCATTACACACGATGTGTAACATGAAGTCCTGCCGATGCCGGTCCGGCGAACAGATTCTCGCTCTTTCCACTCCACTCGGCCTTGCGGCGGTAGATCCATTCGGCAATGGGCCGCAGTCGCTTCTCCCGCCGCACCAGCCGAAGTCCGGCACGAGCCAGCCTCCGGCTCGCCTTGGCAGACTTGTGGTGAGCTGCAACAAATTCCTTAGCCGTCAGATCGCAGCGGCGGGTGGTCGGAGCATTACAGAACTCCGTCGGCTGCAGGCTCTGCCAGCGCTCCCGCACCTGCCGACCGCGCAGCGCCGTCACCTCCAGCGGAACACCGAGCGCGCGCCAGTTCGTGCCAAGCCGCACTCCAGCACGCCTCGGTTCGCCCGCGCTCAAAACGTCGCGATAGTCGAAGAGGGTTTCTCCGATCAGTCCCAGTTCCCTCTCGCGCCGCACCGCCGGAATGATCGCCATCCCGGAATCGGACTCGGCCACAATCACGTGCGGCGTCTCGCGCGCGGCAGAACCACTCGGCCGCCAGCCGATTCAGCTCATACGATTGGAAGAGAGTGCCGTCGCACTGCTTCTCCAGCCACTCCAGCGCGACCTCAGACGGTCCAGCTCATGCGCGCTCCGCAAGGTCTCCAACTTCAGCATGTCAGTTCCTCCGCAACGGATTCCGCAACTCTGCTCCATTGGACGCAGCTTCGTCCGATCTGGGGTTCGCCGCCGTCTCCAGTTAAGAAACTTCTGCTGTCTCCGGTTCGGCCAGCCCGGCTCTTGCGGTAGGCGCCGCAGGATGTCCTCCACGCTGACCACCCCCATCAGCAGATCCAGCTTGCCGCGATGCACCACCGGCAGCATCGGCCGGTCCTTGAGGAAGCGCAGCGCCACATCCAGCGACTGGTCCTGATAGAGGCGCGGCACCCGGGCGCGCACCAGACGTGCGCACCGGCGCAGCTTCATCGTCGGCCGGGTCAAGCAGCGACTCGCGGCTCAGCACGCTCCAGCGTCCCTCGCCGAGCGACACCAGGAAGTGCTCCTCCGTGCGTGCTGCCAGCGATGCTCACGCGCCGAGGCAATCGATCTCATCTCCCAGCAGCGCCCGGCCCATCGGTGGGATGCATGGCATCTTCCACGCGCAGCATCGGCTGCTCGCGCTCTTCTTCCAGCGACGGCAGGTCCAGCCCGTCCTGACGCGAAAGCAGGTCGAAGAGCGGCACCTCCTGGAAGCCGCGCGAGATCAGGTAGGAGATGGTATTGCAGATGATCACCGGCAGAATGATCGAGTAGTTGCCGCTCACCTCCAGGACCATGAAGACCGAGGTCATCGGCGCGCGCAGGATTCCGGCAAACAGCGCTCCCATGCCAACCAGCGCATAGGCGCCCACCGGCACCGCAATCGACGGAAACAACTGCTGCTCCAGCATGGCAACCGAGCCGCCCAGCATCGCGCCCATGAACAGCACCGGGGCAAACAGTCCGCCCGGAGTGCCGGTGGCGAAGCTCAAGGCGGTGGAGAGCAACTTCAGTCCCGCGATGATTCCCAGCACCTCCCACGGAAAGCGGTTGTGCATCGCCAAGATCCATCCACTCGTATCCGGCTCCCATCACCTGCGGATACCAGATCGCGATGAATCCGATCAGCAGTCCCGCCACTGCCGGGCTGCAGGTATTGCGACCACTTGCGGCAGCCGCCGCAGCCTTGGCCGCACGTACTTGATGACCTTGACAAATACCAGCGATGCCGCGCCGCCCAGCACGCCGAGCACCGCGTAGGCCACCAGTTCTCCGGCATGATCCAGGTGATAGTGCGGAACGCGGAACAGCGGCTCATCGCCCAGGAACCAGCGTTCCACCACCACGCTGGAGATCGCCGACAGCACCACCGCGCCCAGGATGCCCGGCGCTCCAGCGCCCGATCACCTCTTCGATCACGAACAGCACCGCCGTGATCGGAGCGTTGAAGGCCGCCGCCAATGCCCGCCGCCGCGCCCACCGGCGCCACCAGCCGCAGCCGTTCCTTGGAGAGCTTCAGCCAGCGCCCCAGCGCCGATGCCAGGCCCGCGCCGATCTGCAGCGCCGGATCTTCCGGCCCCAGCGATTGTCCGCTGCCGATGGCCAGCGCGCTCAGAACGAACTTTCCCACCACGGTCTTCGGAGAGATGTAGCCGTCGTAGATGTACAGCGCGCCCTTGGTCTGGTTCACTCCGCTGCCCCGGACCCGCGGGAAGAAGCGCACCGCCAGCACCGCGATCACCAGCCCCATCAGCGCCGGAACCAGCACCACCCGCGGCACGCCGGGATGCATGGAACTGCCCAGCAGCCAGAGCCTCGCCGACTGCAATCGCAACCCGGAAAAGCACGACGCAGAAGCCCGCCAGAATGCCGATGGCGATGGCCAGCACCAGGAAGAACTGCTCTTCGCGAATCGAGATCAGTCCGGCGGGTCCCAGCATCCGGCGCAGGGTTTCAAAGTACTTCCGGCGCACCGGAGTCGCCATCAGCTTCACGCAGCGCCTCACGGCTGCGGTCCACTGCGCGGCTTCATTGGTTTGCCCCCATCCGTTCGCGAGCCAGCAGCAGCAGCGCTTCATCGTTCAGCGTCAGTTTTCCGCAATCTTTTTGCGCGGCCATCTCCGCCTGAAAGGCAAATCGCATCGTGCTCTCAATCACGTCGTCCCGGCCGCGCAGCTTGCGCTCGTTCATCATGGGAGAAAGCTGTTCGGCCCACTTTGCAAATCCGCTCCACTGCTGCCGGCTCCTTTGCATTCGCCGTCTTTTCGGAGCTGGCCCGCGGCCTGGGCGAATGGCACTCCGCAACCGGCCAGCCGCTCCATCGGCAATGCGGAACACCGCCATCGTCCGCTCGGCGCGGACCTTTCCCGTCGCGCCGTCGGAGCGAATGGGTCCAGCGCTTCCATCCGCTCCAGTTGCTGCCAGCAGGGCGCGCGATTCCTCGGTCTCCGGTCTTCAACTCCTCCAGATAGCGGCGCGCCGTCGCATAGCTACCCGCGGCAAAGCTGGCCTTGCGCCGCACCCAGGATGGCAGCGTCATCTTTTTTGTCCTGACTCAAGTTGCGCCTGATAGGCACTCAAGGCGCGACCCGGATCACCGTTGCGCAGAAACAGATCCCCGAGTTTTTCCTGCTCCGGCGAAGAACTGGGCAGGACTGCGGCCAGCGCCAGCAGCGCCGCCTCGGCCTGCTCCTGGCGGCCTTGCCGCACCAGGTATTCCGCGGCTTCAAAGCGCGCTGCGATGCGTTGCGGAACCGGATCGGTGCGCTCCGGCCACTCCCCTTCGATGGCGTTCTGGTAGTAGCGCAAGGCATCGTCCACATGCTGGCGCTGGGCTTCCAGCCGGGCCAGCTTCAGATTCACCTCGGCATCTCCCGGGCGCTGCTCCCAGAAGGCTTGCAGCTGCGCCAGCGCCTCGCCGGTTGCACCCGAGGCCAGCAGCGCGTCGGTAAGCTTCAGCCGGTATTGGAAATTGTCGTGGGAGTAGACCAGTGCGGTCTCAAAGTCGTCCACCGCCGCCGCAGGATGTTTCGCCTCCATCGCACGCAGCCCTGCCTGCGTAGTATTCCGCCGCCAGCGCATTCTGCTTTTCGTGGAAGGCGTTGACCACCAGGCGGGTGAACGAAAATCCGAGCACGATCACCAGCCCCAGCGTCAGCAGCGGACGCCAGTCCTGAATCGTCCAGACATGGTGCGTCGTCGTCGCAATGCGGCAACGGCCATTCTCGCCCAGTGGCTGCCTGCAAACTCTTGCAATTGGCCGTTTCTTCGCTCATTCGCATACCATTGCCGCCAGCGGCCAGCTCCGCGCCCGGCGACATTTTGTCTATTTACTTGATATCACGCGAGCGGCCATGCAAAACATCCCCGCAAAGAAAAAGAGAGAGGAATGTTTCCTCTCTCGATTCCCCATCTTCGATTGAACCCGCGACGCTGACCGCCTTGCAACGCCTCCGTCAATACAGGTGAAAATTGACTTCCACGTTGATCTGAACCGCTACCGGAGAGCCATCTTTCATCGCCGGCTGGAATTTCCAAAGCCGCACCGCCTCGATTGCCTTCTGATCCAGTCCCATCCCCAGGCTGCGCGCCACGCGCACGTCGCGCGGCTTACCGTTGGCGTCCACGATCAGCCACAGCACCACGGTTCCCTGGTACTTCGCCTTGCGGGCTTCCTCGCTGTAATCGGGGCTTGGGTTCTCCAGAACTCGCGGCGCGCTCACGCCTCCGCCCACGCGGAAGACTCCACCGCCAATGCCGCCGCCGAAGCCTGGTCCAACTCCCGGCCCGGTGCCGCTGCCGATTCCGCCGCCGCTCCCCGAGCCGATTCCTCCGCCCATGCCGGTGCCATTCGACGCCGGTCCCGCCGGCAGCGCCGACTTCGGATCGCCGAAGTTCAGCGCCGCCGCCGAAGGCATCTTGACCTGCGGAGGCACCACCACCGTCGGCTCCACCGCCAGCTTCGGATGGTCGTTCCGGATCACCATCGCCGGAGGCGTGATCTGCTGCATGGAGAAGCTTGGGCAGCCTGCCTTTGGGAGCCGGCAGCTTGTCATGGTCTCCGCCGCCGCCACCGCCGCCAACCGTGTCATGCGGCTTGGCCGAGATCGGCACATAGTCGCTGACCTGCGGCGCGACCAGGGTGATCTGCTGCACCGGCTTGGTAACGACCTTGGCTCCCGCAATCGAGAGCGAGACCAGCGCCGTGAGGGCCACCGCGTGAATCACCAGCGAAACCCCGGCGCTGCTCTTCTTGAACTTGTAATCGCCCCACATCTCCGCAACCTTCACCGGGCGCGATGTGAGTTGCAACGGCGGAAGCTTCTTCGGAAACAGACGATCCCGGACATTCGTGAACAGCGATTGCCAGAGCGGCGGATTGAGATTCTCCCGGATCAGCAGGTTGAACTCTGGCTCTTCTCTCATCATCATTGGTGGCACTGCAACTTCGATTCTCCATGATCGGACCCAGCCCTCACCCCAGGGCTTTGTGGCTCAGCAATGTGGATCTCATTCCGATCGCCGGCTCGCGCCTTCTTCGGCCGCTCTCTCTTACTGCTTCAGATACGCACTCGGCGCGCCAAGTTGCATTCCGCAGACCGCTCGGAATTGCCGGCTCATTCCTGAGTTCCGGCCCGTGCATCGCAGTCGCAACGCTGAGCATCTGTCGATCCGTGTTGATGATGCGTTTATCTTCTCTGACGACAGGATCGGTTTGCCCGCATTCCTTCGCCAGTTTTCACAAATCCAGCCTAGCACCCGCCTCGGCAGCTTATAATAAGAAATTCAAGAACTTTGTAGATGCGGATCAACAACCCGCCGCTGATTTATCGATCGGAGACATAGACCCGAGTGGACCTCAAGGCAACCGTCAATCTGCCCACAACCGATTTCCCCATGAAGGCGAACCTGCCCCAGAACGAGCCCAAGATGCTCGAACACTGGCAGAACATTCGCATCTACGACCTGATTAGAAAATCGCGTCGCGGGCGCGCCCTCCTACGTCTTGCATGACGGACCACCCTACGCCAACGGCGCCCTGCATCTCGGCCACGCCCTCAACAAGTGCCTCAAGGATTTCATCGTAAAGTCCCGCACCATGGCCGGTCTCGATTCGCCCTACGTCCCCGGCTGGGACTGCCACGGCCTGCCCATCGAAATCAAAGTGGATGAAGCCCTCGGCCGCAAAAAGCTGGAGATGGACCCGCTCGAGGTCCGCCACGCCTGCCGCAAGTACGCCGAAAAGTACCTCAAGATCCAGAGCGACCAGTTCCAGCGCATCGGCGTCTTCGGCGACTTCGACCACCCCTACTCCACCATGACCAACGGCTACGAGGCCAAGGTCATCGAGAACTTCTACGCCTTCTTCGAGAAGGGTCTCGTCTACAAGGGACTCAAGCCGGTCTACTGGTGCATCCACTGACCGCACCGCGCTGGCCGAAGCCGAGGTCGAGTACGCCAACCACACCAGCCCCAGCGTCTACGTCAAGTACGCGCTCAAGAGCGATCCGGCGGCCATCGCGCCCGAACTTGCCGCCTACGCCGGCAAGATCAGCACCATCATCTGGACCACCACGCCCTGGACGCTGCCCGCCTCCATGGCCGTCGCCTTCCATCCCCGCGCCGAGTACCAGGCCATCCTCGACAAAGCGACCGGCCAGGTCTACATCCTCGCCGCCGAACTCGCCCCGGCCGTCCTGCCCAAGCTTGGCATCGGCAAAGACGCAGGCCATCGACGTGCTCGCCACCTTCCCCGGCGCGCAACTCGAGCGCGCCATCTTCGCCCATCCCTTCCTCGACCGCGACATCCTCGGCGTGCTCGCCGACTACGTCACCATGGATCAGGGCACCGGCGCCGTTCACACCGCTCCCGCCCACGGCGCCGATGACTTCTACACCGGCGTCAAGTACGGACTCGACCCCACCACCCGCGTCGATGCCGGCGGCCACATCACCGAAGGCCTTCCCGAGTACGACGGCAAGAAGGTCTTCGCCGCCAACGAGCCCATCGTCGAGTTGCTCAAAGCCCGCGGAGTCCTGCTGGGACGCGACAACATCGAGCACTCCTATCCGCACTGCTGGCGCTGTCACAAGCCGGTCATCTTCCGCGCCACCGAGCAGTGGTTCATCTCCATGGAAGGCGCGATCGGCGAAGGAACCCTGCGCACCGAAGCCCTGCAAGGCGATCGCCGGCGTCCGCTGGGACCCAGCCTGGGGCGAAGAGCGCATCTCCAACATGATCGCCACCCGTCCCGACTGGTGCATCTCCCGCCAGCGCATCTGGGGCGTTCCCATCGCGGTCTTTTTCTGCGAAGGCTGCGGCAAGCTGCATGAAGACCCGGCCACCAATCGCGCCGTCATCGACCTGTTTGCGCGCGAGGGCGCCGACGCCTGGTACGCCCGTCCCGCCGCTGAGATCGTCCCTGCCGGAACCCGCTGCGCCCACTGCGGCGGCGCCGCCTTCCGCAAGGAGATGGACATCATCGACGTCTGGTTTGAGTCCGGCTCCTCGCAGGCCTCCGTGCTGCCGCAGATCTTCGGCCACTGGAAGCCCGCCGATATGTATCTGGAAGGCGGCGATCAGTATCGCGGCTGGTTCCACTCTTCCCTGCTCTGCTCCATCGGACTCAACGGCGAGGCTCCTTACAAGGCCGTCGCCACCAATGGCTGGACGCTCGACGAAAACGGCCGCGCCATGTCCAAGTCGCTCGGCAACACCGTCGATCCGGTCGATATCGCCAAGCGCATGGGCGGCGAGATCGTTCGCTTCTGGGTCGCCTCGGTGGATTTCCGCGAAGACGTGCGCGCCAGCGAAAACCTCATGAGCCGCGTCGCGGAAAACTACCGCAAGATTCGCAATACCTTCCGCTACATCCTCGGCAACCTGCACGGCTTTTCGCCCGCGCACGATCTGATCGCCTTCGAGCAGCTGGAGCCGCTCGACCAGTACATGCTTCTGCGCACCGCCGATCTCGCCGCCGAAGTCTGCGCCTGGTATGACCAGATGCTCTTTCATCGCATCTACCAGCGCCTCAACGAATTCTTCGCCGTCGATCTCAGCGCGCAGTACTTTGACATTCTGAAGGATCGCCTCTACACCTTCCCGCGCTCCTCGCGCGAGCGCAAATCCGCGCAGACCGCGCTCTGGCGCATCGGCGAAGCGCTGCTCCGCCTGCGTCGCGCCCATCCTCAGCTTCACCGCCGATGAGGCCTGGCAGTTCATGCCCAAGATGCTCTCCCGTCCGGAGAGCGTCCACCTTGCGCTGCTGCCCAACGCGAACGACATCACCGGAGAGATTCGCGACCGCGAGCAGGCCGCGCAGGTGCGCGCCGATTGGGATTACCTCTTCACCGTCCGCGAGCTGGCGTTGCGCCAACTGGAAGAGCTGCGCAATGACAAAACCATCAAGGCCAATCTTGAAGCCCGCGTCGTCATCACGCGCCTCCGGCGACGACTACAAGCGCCTCGCCCACTACGCCGATAAGCTCGCGGCTTTCTTCGTCGTCTCGCAGGTGGAGGTGCAACCGCGGCGCAGCCGGAGCTCCGCCGCATCGCATTCGAGGTGGGCAAGGCCGAAGGCGTCAAGTGCGAGCGTTGCTGGAACTTCTCCACCCACGTCGGCGAGGACGCCAAGTTCCCCACCGTCTGCGAGCGTTGCAGCGCCAATCTCGCGGTCATCGCCGGCGAGCAGGCCGCCAGGCGGCTATCCGGGAGCGACGACCAGTGAATGTCGCGTGCCGCTCTGCGCTCTCTCTACTTCTCGGTCGTCGGCGGTCGTGATCGTTCTCGACCGCCTCACCAAGCTCTTCGTCGCCCACCACGTCGCGCTCAACTTCGGCCACGTGCCGGTCATTCCGAACTTCTTCTCCATCACCCACGTGGAGAACACCGGCGCCGCCTTCAGCCTCTTTGCCGAGTGGCCGCCAGCGGGTGCGCGTTCCTCTGCTGGTCGGCTTCTCCACGGCTCGCCATGATCGTGGTCTGCTACCTGCTCTGGAACTCGGCCGCCAAGTTCACCTGGACCGGCCTCGCCCTCGCCTTCATCCTCGGCGGAGCCATCGGCAATCTCTACGACCGGCTCCTCTTCGGCCGCGTCACCGACTTCCTGCACTTCTACATCGGCTCCCACACCTGGCCCGACTTCAACCTCGCCGACAGCGCCATCGTCTGCGGTGCCACACTGCTATTGCTGGACCTGATCTTCGGCGGCCGAGCCCACTCCGCGAACTGATCCTGCAGCGAGCGCAGTTCGAGGTCGCCGGGTGCCCCACCTTCGGCGCGCCTCTTTTGCGCGGCTAAGGTGGGAAGCTATGCACTCCACCCTCACCGCCTCTGAAATTTTCCTGTGGATTTCCCAATTCGGCCCGGTCGATGCCGACCTTCCGCAACGATTCACTCTCTCGTCAACTCGGCTCGCCAAACGATTAGCTTTTTCGTAAATGGTTGCCGCAATTGGGCACGCCGCTACTGCCGCGGATAGAGCCGCTGATAGACCTTTGCGTTGCGCACAATTGCCTGCACGTACTCTCTGGTCTCAGTGAACGGAATCGACTCCACAAACTCCGGAACGTCGCGATAGTGTCCACTCTGCAGCCAGTCGTCCACCCGGTTGGAACCCGCATTGTAGGCGGCCAAAGCGTACTCTACCTGCCCGTTGTATTGCGTCACCATCTCTTTGAAGTAGTGAGTGCCGAGTTGAATGTTCACGCTCGGCACCAGCAGCGACTCGGTCGAGAAGTGCCGGATGTGTGCGGCTCGCGCCTCGCCCTGGCCCACCTGCGGCAGCAATTGCATCAGCCCATACGCGTTGGCGTGCGAGACGGCACCGGGATTGAACTCGCTCTCCTGCCGGATCAGCGAAGCCACCAGGTATGGGTCCAGCGAGTTTGCCAGCGCCTGCTGCTGCAGCTCTGTCCAGTACGGACGCGGAAACAATATCTCCCAGTAAGGGCGCGGCAGCGCCGGAAGATCCACCGAGTAGTAGCCCGGCAGCGCCTTCTTCAAAAACTGAATCGCGCGATGGTTCTGTCCGCTCTCCTGGTAGATGCGCGCGATCTGCAGCGTTGCCCAGCGCGCGCCCTGCCCGCCCTGCTCGGCCTGCAGTTCGCGAATCGCAAACTCGTTCAGGCCGGCGTTCACCAGCAACCGGCTCTTCTCGGCGCGCAACTGGTTGGGCGGCGCTTCCAGCTCCAGCGCCTCCGGCCCCGGCGGCTTCAATTCCGGAATCTGCGCCAGCGCCGCGTCCTGCCTCAACGCAACATTGGTCGCGGCCAGCGGCAGCTTCGCCAGCCGCTCGCGTCCAAGGTATCCGTAGTAGTAGTTGTGGAAGCGCTCGCCGAGCTTCGCGTACCAGGCCCGCGCCATCGCGTAGTCGTGCTCGTCTTCGGCAATGCGCGCGCGCCAGTACAAAGCCGCCGGAACCTCGGGGCGATCCGGATACAACATCACCTGGTTTTCGAAATCCTTTTTCGCGTCTTCGTTGCGTCCCTGCCGGTAGGTTAGCCATGCTGCCTTCCAGTTCGCGTAACTGGCGCGCGGACTGCTCGGGAAGCGCTGCTGGATCTCGCGGAACATGTCGATCGCGCGATCGTAATTCTTCTCCAGCAGATACATGTTTGCAGCCGAGAGCAGCGCTTGCTCGAACCATGGGCTCGCTGGCGCCTCTTGCCGCATGCGCTCCAGGTTCTGCGCCATTGCGCTCTCGTTGTTTTCGTTGCGCGCAATTTCGCTCAAGCAGGTAGAGCCGCTGCGCGTTGGCCTCGCCGGAGGCTTGCATCTGCTCCAGCAGCGTCCGTTCTTCTGCAGGGTTGGTATGCCGCAGCGCCGACGCCAAAGCCACCTCTACGTTGCCCAGCTCCGCTGCCGGAGCCATGTGCTCGAGTTGGCGGTATGCATGCGCCGCATCGGCCCAACGCCCGGCTTTCGCCAGCAAATCGGCCCGCGTCTTCTCGTCGCTGTAGCTGCCTTCCAGCGCCGAACCGGTCGTCGTCAACAGCGTAGCCGCCTCCGCCGCCTCTGCGCTGGATGGGCATGGTGAAGTACAGATGCTTCAGGATCTCCATCCCTTTTTCGGGATGCTCCGTACGCAGATAGCTCTTGCCCAGCGCCAACTCCACTGCGGCCCGGGCCGGCTAGCCGATGCGACTCCAGGTAACGCAATTGCCTCCTGCGTCTTGCCTTCCGCGGTCAATGCGCTTCCGTATACGTCCACCACATCGTTCTGGAAGATCGACTCAGGCGTCTCCGTGTCGAAGTTGCGCAGCAGTTCCACAACCTTGGCGCTGTTTCCTTGCGCGCCGTAGGAGATCGCCTCCAGGTAGCGAACGTAGTCGTACAGATCGCCGGCGTGCGGCTTCGCCTTTTCCAGCGCAGCAATCGCCTGCGAATACTGCTGGTCCAGAACCCGCGCGTAGCCTACTGCCAGCCACGCCAGCGCTCCCGCATCGCTTCCCGCATGGCGGCGGGCGTAGTCCTCCACGCCGGCATAGGCGGCCGGAGTACGGTTCTCCACCAACTGCCGCGCCATTATCTTCAGGTCGACGGAAGCCACGAAGGCGCGCGCCATCCGCCGCACCTTGGCCGGAGTCGCTTTCGTTCTGGCCGCTACGCGGCGAGCCGACGAACTTGTCCGCCGGTTGCCTGTCTTCTTTTGAGCGGACGTTTTCTGCGCGGCGCTGGTCTTATGCGCTGGCACTTTGTGCGACGGCGATGTGGTCTTCTGCCCGCGTCGGCTGGGCGCGGCCAGAGTTGTCAACGTCAGCAGGAGGATGCGCAAGGATTCGAAGCTTTGTGGGCATGACGGCTACTTGCAGTTTAACCCGGAAAGCCCGCTCCCATCACCGCTCGGTTGTTATCTGCAAGGATTCTCATTAATTCCTGAGTAAAGTAATCGACGTCCCTCACGCTTTCGCCGTAGCGCTTCTGGTATGCCCCGCGGCTCTTTTCGATGTCCTCGCGCAAACGGCTATAGATATCGCCTCGCGCGCGTCCTTCGGCGAGCTTGGCCTGGTTGTAGAGCTTGATCTCTTCCACCAGCAGTTTGGCAAAACGGCGCGCCTTCTCGTGCGCCTCGTCCAGAACTGGCTGCGGTGCCTGCTGCGCGCTCCCGTTCATCTGCGAGGCTGGCACTGCGCTTTGGGCCGTAGGCGCCGGCGATGCGATTGCAGCTGCTCACCGTGGCGTAAACCGGCTCAGGCGCCGGCACGAACTGCTTCGGGCTTGGCTGGCTCGGCGACCGCTTGCGGCGGCACTGCCGGGCGGGCAGGAGAGGCCTTGCGGTAGGCCTGCAGATCGAGGGTCAGTTGCGCGACCTGCACCAGCAGTTCCAGTCCGGCCAGGTCGTCGCTGTGCTGAGACAGCGCGATCAGCAATGCGGCCACGCGTTCCTTCAGCAACACGGGCACCAGCAGAACTCGTGACGAGTTCGCCAGGCCCAGCGCGGCGGTGAAGGCCGGATCGAGTTCGGAAACCTGTGCAGCCATCGCCGAGCAGGAGCTGATCACCATCGCAGCCACTGCCCCGCGTGCAGTCCATGGTGGCCCGCTTAAAGCTTTCCAGCGTCGCAAGTGCCTTGGCAGCTCCAACCGATCGCCTGGGCTCCGCGCAAAATCAACAGGCCGCAGGCGGGAGTGATTGCCGAAGCCGCCGCCAGCAGCGCTTCCAGAGTTTCGGTCTGCGTCTTGGAGCCGCAATCAGCACGTGCCCCGTCGCGCAGCTCCTTGGTGCGCCCGCGCTGCGGCGGATGCGATGCCAGTGCGCACGCCCGTCCTCGCTGCGCGACATCTTCGGCAAGCTCCTGCGACTTCTCTTGCAGCACCTCGCTACAGGCTCTAGCGACAATCTCCCGGATTAAATCTTCGTTTGCCATGGCCCTGTCCGGCGCTGCTCCCGATGAAGACGCGCATTCTAGGAGGATACTCGGATTATGGTGGCCGCTTCGCACCATGTCAACGGCGGACTCAAACTGGAGCACCGTTCTGGCGCATTCACCCTTCTTTCTCGCGTCAGACTTTTGTCATCTGCCCTTTCACCCGATACAATGTGCCTCGGGTCAGATAATTAATTTCCGTAATTTCTGAATCGACGGACGAATGGAAGCCATCGAAAACAAAGTAGCAGAGCCACCGAGCGAAGAAAGCGATCCTGGTCGAAGCGGCACGCTCCGGCGATATTGGTGCTTTTGAGTCGCTCGTGCGGCGGTATGATCGAAATGTCTTTCGCATCGCGCAGCACATTACTCAGAATCGCGAAGATGCCGAGGACGTGGTTCAGGACGCGTTTCTCAAGGCGTATCAGAACCTGGGACAGTTCCAGGGGCAGTCGAAGTTTTATACCTGGCTGGTTCGGATCGCGGTGAATGAAGCGCTGATGCGCCTGCGGCGGAGACGCCCGGAGCGCATGGTTTCAATCGACGAGGACGTGAAGACGGAAGAGGATTCCATGCCGCGCGAAATCGCGGACTGGTCTCCCAACCCGGAACAGCATGTACACGCAGTCGGAGTTGAAGGATATTCTTGGAAAAACCATTCAAGGTCTGCCTCCAAGCTTCCGCACCGTGTTTGTGCTGCGCGATGTCGAGGGACTTTCGACCGAAGAGACCGCATCGGCCCTGGAGTTGAGCGTTCCGGCGGTGAAGTCGAGATTGCTGCGCGCACGTTTGCAGTTGCGCGAGCGTCTCAACAAGTATTTCAAACGACGCGATGGAGATAGCAGACCGTGAAATGCTCTGATTTCCTGAAAGAGCTGACCGATTACCTCGACAACACCATGGACTCGCACACCAAGGCCGAACTCGAGGAACATTTGCAGTGGTGCCATAACTGCTACGTCGTTTGCAACACCACCAAGAGCACGATTGAAATCTACCGGGACTCCAAACTCTACGAACTTCCCGACGAACTTCGCAGCCGCATCCACTCCGCCATCGTTACCAAATGCCAATGCCACAAGAGCAGCTGACGGAAGCCGCCAGCACCGATGCAGCTATCGCCGGAAGAAAAACCTTCCAAGTAGCTGGATGCGGCAGAGATATCTGATCGATATGATGACAAAAGGCCCAGCAAACTGGGCCTTTTGTCATTTGCAGCTCAGCGGCGTTTTGAGTGCTTCTTATCGGTCTTGTCCTTCTGCTCCGCCGTGCTTCTTTTTCTCGGGCGCTTTCCTCGGCTGGCTTGTCTTGGCTTGGCTGGCGTTGCGCTTCTCGGCGCTGGCTTGGCGGCCTTCGCGACTTTGGCCGCTGGCTTCGGCGCGATTTTGGGAGACGGCTTCACAGCCTTTGGAGCTGGCTTTGCAGCCGTTTTTGCAATGGCTTTTGCCTTTGGCAGTTCGCTTTGCTGGAGCCTTCGCGGCTTTGGCCACCGGCTTGGCTTCGCTGGGCTTTTTCGCCGCCACCGGCTTGGCTTTTACTTCCGGCGCTTTCTCGGCCTTCTTTTCGAGCCGGCCGACTACGCAGGCTTGCTTTCAACCACAACCGGGGCGGGCTCGGCGGAGTGGCTTGGCGGGGTCGTCTGGCGGCGTCGGCCACGGGCGCTGGACGTCTCCTTGGACAGCCGCTTTCAGCCACGGCAGGAGCCTTCTTGGCGGCGGCCCGTCCACGACGCACCGGGGCAGGCGGAGGTGGAGGCAGAGGCGGTTCGAAGGGAGCAAGGAATTTCATGATCTCGCCCTCCGAACGCAGTTTTCCGTCCAGCAGCAACAGAAACGCCTCCTGGCAGATCTGGGAATACTCCGGAAGCTGAGGCGTAATGCGCAGCTCGGCCATCTGCGCAAGTGGAATCTTTTCTTGAATTTGACGCCACTTTCCAAAGAAGTTCTTTATCTTTTCGTCCACCGTTTTGTTGCGTCCGGTGACGTCCAGATAAAGCAGCGCCTCTGGTTTTGCCGCGGAAAGAATCTTCCATGCTCCGGAGTTCAGCGCAGCTTCTTTGGAGAGAAGTTTCTTGGAAAGTTCCTTGGCATCGCGCTCCAGCCGCTTCCAGGCAGCCACAAACTCGCGATGCGGAATCAGTCGCTGAATCGCCGCGACCTCGGCGTCGCTCAGTTTCACGGTGAGGAAGTGCATGACCGCCGGCGCCGCGTCCACGCTGATGTTGAACTCCGCCATCGTGGCGCGGGTCTTGAGCAGTTGCGCCAGTTCAGGAACATCGGCCTTGGCGACCGTCCATTTCGGCCAGAGAACCTTCAGCCAGCCTTCGCTCTCCAGCGCCCGCATCACCGCAATCGGATTTTCCTCGTGCGCGATCTGCTCGATCTCGTATCCGATGGCGCGGCTTCCGATGAACTGAATGTATTCGCCCTCGCGCGCCGAGTCGTAGCGCGCGCGGGTGCGCTCCTCCAGCTCCCATCCAAAACGCGTGGCGAAGCGCGTGGCGCGAATCAATCGCGAAGGATCTTCCAGAAACGCGTAGCTGTGCAGAATCCGGATCAGCCGCGCTTCGATATCGGCGGCGCCGTTGAAGGGGTCCAGCAGCAGGCCGCGCGAGCCGTCGTTCAACGAGAGCGCCATCGCATTGAAGGTAAAGTCGCGGCGGCGCAGATCCTCGTTGATGGTGGCGGGCGTCACCAGCGGCGGTTTGCCGGGCTTGTCGAAGACCTCGGCGCGCGCCATGCTGATCTCGGCCCGGGTCCCGTGAAAAATCGCGTGAATCACGCAGAAGACCGGATCGGCCATATCCACGATTCCGCCTGATTTTTCAATATCGTGCTGCAGCTTGAGCGGGTTTCCCTGAACGGTGAAATCCAGGTCACGGATGGGAAAGCCGGTCAGAATGTCGCGGATCGCCCCACCGGTCAAATAGACGTTCATGCCGTGGGATCGGGCAATCTGCTGCACCGAGTTCACCGTCCGCATCTGCTCGGGCGATAACCGGCTCTCCATTGTGTAAATGTAATCGGCCATGATAGTTTAGAGGCAATAAAATCAATTACTTACTGCCTATTAGCTAGAATCAACTTGAAGTAATATCCAGATTCAGCGCCGCAACAAGTTGTCAATAACTCTTTTGCAGATAGCTACTTACAGGGAAATGCCTCATTCCCGCTACAAACTCCAGACAATATCACAGACCAGATGCATTTGGCTACTCTGAAACCGGGAAGCTGTTGATTACGGAGGTGAATACCGAGCTCCAGCCGCGGCACCCGTAACGGATCAATTACTCCGGCCGCATTTTATCTCGTTCCCAGAGCAGCGGGGTGCGACAATCAGTAAACGCTCCGGGTTGTGGCCGGCAGATCGGACCACGCGTAATTGGATAGGCTATGGCATCGACTCACAAGAAGGTGATCGTCCGCAAGATGGATCGCGACAGCGTTCAGGGCTACGTTGCGGCCGGGGAGTTCCTCGTGGGAAGCAAGGTGGAGCTGCTGAATACTGCCGGCAACGTCGTCCTGATCGATCTTGGAGAGATCAAGGGCGTGTACTTCGTCAGAGACTTTGCGGACTCCAACTCGCTGCAGCGAAAGACCTTTACGACCCGGCCACGGGTGGAGGGCCTGTGGGTTCGGCTGCGCTTCCGCGACGCCGAGATGCTGGAAGGCTTGATGCCGAACGACCTCACCCAGGTGCGTGCCGAAGGCTTCTTCCTGAATCCCCCGGACACGCGGGGCAATGTGCAGCGGATTTTTGTGCCGCGCTCGGCGCTCTCGGAGTTGACGGTGCTGGCGGTGATTGGCTCGGCGGCCAAGCGGCGCAGGCAGGCCGATGCCGCCGATCAGACGCCTCTGTTGTTTACGGACACTCCGACCGAGTAACCGCGACCGGTGGACTTCGCAGAGACGGAATTTCAAAGTTCTGCGCCAGCTTCTTCTGGCGTCTAAAGGTGTTGCTCCTGTACGCTATTGGCCAAGATGAAACTTTTTGAGATTGCCCAGATTCTGGGTGCATCCCTGCAGAACGCATCGCCGGAGACCGAAGATCACCGGCGTGGCGGGCATTGAAGACGCCGGTCCGCAGCAGATCACATTCATCTCCAATCCAAAATACGCCGCCATGGCTAAGTCGACCCAGGCAGCGGCCATTCTGGTGACACCGGACTTCGCCTGCCGAAGGACTGCCGGTGCTGCGCCACGCCAATCCCTTACCTGGCGTTTGCGCGCACCCTGGAGCTTTTTTATCAGCCGCCAAAGTACGCGCCCGGCATCCATCCCACGGCGGTGATCGATCCTGCGGCCACGCATCGGATCCGGAGCGCACATCGGTCCCTACGTCGTCATCGATGCCGGCGCCGTGATCGGCGACGATGCCGTGCTGCTGGCCCACGTTGTGATCTATCGCGGGGCGCAGGATCGGGAACCGGTTCTTCGCCCACGCCCACGCCCAGGTGCGCGAGTACTGCGAGCTGGGCAATGACGTGACTCTGCAGAACGGGGTGGTGATCGGCGCCGATGGCTTTGGCTTTGCCCGCGACGGCGCCAGGGGATGGCACAAGATCGTGCAATCCGGCATCACCCGCCTGGCCGACCGGGTGGAGGTGCAGGCAAACTCCTCCGTGGATCGCGCCAGCATCGGCGCAACCGTGATTGGAGCGGACACCAAGATCGACAACCTGGTGCAGGTGGGCCACGGATGCAGCGTCGGTGAGCACACCATGCTGTGCTCGCAGGTGGGATTGGGGGGATCGACGCACGTCGGCAACAACGTGATTCTCGCCGGACAGGTCGGCGTTGCCGGTCATCTCACCATCGGCGACGGCGCGATTGCCACCGCCCAGACCGGAATTCCCGGAGATGTTGCCGCCGGCGCCACGGTCAGCGGCTATCCGGCGATGGAGAACCGTCAGTGGTTGCGCGCGGTGGCCGTCTTCAACAAATTGCCGGAGCTGGCTAAGGCGATCCGCAAGCTGAATCGCGATCCGGAATAGCAGATTTACTTCGTCAGGCTTCTGTTTTTGCATCCATATCAGTAAGGTGCGGAGACCGCGGATGGATGAGAGTAAGCAATTCGAGGTGGTCGAAGGCGGCAAGTTCGACGAGCAGAGGCCCATCTCTGTGTTGCTGCTGGACGACCGCGAAGAAAATCTTGCTGGTGCGCTCCACCATTCTGCGCCAGAAGGGCTATCACATCGTAACCGCCGCCTCGATCCAGGAGGCGGAGAGCAAGCTGAACGACATCGATATTGCGGTGCTGGACTACCACCTGGGCGCGGGAAAGTTCGGCACCGAGGTGGCGCAAGACCTTGCGGACGAAGCGTCCCGAGGTGCCGATCATCATTCTGTCCGCGACGCTGGAGCGCAAGTTCGGCGGCATTGCCGACATGCATCTGCTCAAGGGAAGCAGTTCGGTGGACGACCTGGTGCAGGCGTTGCGCAGCTTTGAGGCGAAGCGGCGCGGACGTCCCGTGGTGGTCGATTCGCGCGACTTCTACTACTCGCGCATCATCATGGCCATGGGCGACGACATGGTGATCGAAATCCTGGACCGCGACGGCAACTGGCAGTACGTGAATGACTATTTCGCGGCTCTCAGCAATCAGCGCCGGGCCTGGTATCCGGGCCGCAACATCTTCGATCACTTCCCCGAAATGCGCGACGAATGGGGCGAGATTATCCGCACCGTCGCCGATACCCGCGAGACCTATATCGACCGGCGCAACCACCGCGCCATGCCGCACCTGCCGGCGGAGTCGCAGCTACTGGCAGTGGAATGTGCTGGTCTTCCCCATCAAACTGCACGATGGACGCGACGGCGTGGTCCTGAGCGCCCGGCTCATCGAAAGAAAAGTGACGAAGTCCGCCGGCAGCGCCTTGCCAGCTACTGTTCCAGAGTAGAATGTCAGCATGAAAGCCTGCTGCTCTGCGGTTCTTGCCTGCCTGGCTGCCGTGGTGCTGGCCGCCTCCGGATGCAACTACGCCAAGCCCATGATGTACATCGACATCGTGAACCACTCCGGACATCCCATGGAGAATCTTGAGGTCAAGTATCCGACCGGAATCTTCGGCCTGCCGGAACTGCGCGAACGAGCAGACGCACCGGCACATGGCGCCGATCGGAACTCCCTGCACATTCAGCATCGCGTTTGAAGATCAGGCCGGGAAGAAGTACGCGCGGGAAGTATGATCTCGGCGCGAAGTGTCCCACCGAAGTTGCCTTCGAGGTCGGCGCTGGCATGAGCGTCAGCGAGAAGCAGGTTCGGCCTTAGCCGACGTCGCGGTATGGTCTCCGGCAATGCGCTGTGAATGGCGGCGCGAACCGCAACCAGAAGCTCTTCCTTGCGCGCAAACTGGCGCGGATCGATGGGCGGGTGAAAGTGCACCACGACCTCTCCCTGGATGGAGCGCACATCTTCCCTTCGGCCACGCCTCATGGCTGCCTACAATCGTGATCGGCACCACCGGAACCCCAGCTTCCATGGCCAGCATGGAATGGTCCCTTCTTGAACGGCAGCAGCCTGCCACTCGGCGACCGCGTTCCCTCGGGAAACACCAGCATTCCCAGCCCCGATTGCAGCACGTGGCCGCGTCGCGCACACTCTCGAGCGCGGCTCTGCAGTCCGCGCGATTGACCGCCACAAAGCTGCCGGCGCGCATGGCGCGGCCAAAGAGCGGAATCTTGAAGAGCTCCTGCTTGGCGATGATGGCAATGCGCCGTCCCAGCAGAGGTGTAATGATCGGCGGGTCCAGGTTCGAGGCATGATTGGACATGAACAGATAGGCGCGCCCGTCTTCCAACTGCTCACGGCCAACCGCACGCACGCGGATTCCGGCTAGACGGTATCCCGTGCCGCGCGGCCCATACCGAGAGCTTCCACAGCAGATCGATGCGCCCGGTAAGATACAGCGCGGGAAAACCAACCACCGCCGCCGGGATCGCAAGCAGTATCCAGCACACGACGCAAAAGATGAGACGAATCACTGCGCTCCCGCCTCCGCTTCACCGCGCAAGAAAGGCCGTGCGGCGGCTCCGGGTCTCCGGCGTCACCCCAGGCAAATCTTCCAATTGATATTCGTCGATCTTGCGCGATGCTGAGCGGCAAGATCCAGCTCCCGTATCTCTCCCGTTGCGGAGCTGACCTTGAGATGCAAGCTGCTCTTGGGATCGTGCTTCTGCAAGTACTGATTCAAATCTCCGGAGAGCGGCTTTGCCGTCGACCTCCAGAATCACGTCGCCCGGAAGCAGATGCAGACGCGAGGCCGCGCGAGTTCTCATCGACGCGAACGATGGTCGCCGGCTTGCCTGACGGCTCGGGAGGTGACAAATCCCGCGTACACCTGTTCGCTGCTGGATGGCGTTCCAGAGTCAGCCCAAGCGTAGGCGAAGAACTGCTCGTAAGGAATCTCGTCCGTTCCGGAAACGTAGCGCGAGAAGAAGTCGCGAAAATCGTTTCCGGTGAGCGCCTCCAGCGCAAGCCGCACGCCCTCGGAATCGTCGAAGTATGTTCCCTGCTGCGCATAGTGCTGGTTCATGTACTGGAAGAGATCGCGCAGGCAGCGGCGGCCATTGGTCAGGCGGCGCATTTCAAGGTCGATGAGAAATCCCAGTAACTCGCCCTTGGCATAGTAGGAGATGCTGCGCTCGGGGCGGCGATAGTTCGGGTACGGGTCGAACCACGTATCCAGGCTGGATTCCTCG
This sequence comes from uncultured Acidobacteriota bacterium, assembly GCA_963737175.1. GTDB lineage: Bacteria > Acidobacteriota > Terriglobia > Terriglobales > Acidobacteriaceae > TOLSYN. The sequence goes on from CAVTRQ010000007.1 coordinate 724,960, forward strand.
ACCGATTGCGTGAGGCGGGCGCTGCGCGACTGCAGTCCCGCCGATCACGCGAAGCCAGATGCGCGAGCAAGTGCTTCTCGTCGGTGAGTCCCGCGCGCATCTCAAGAATGTCGGCCACGGTGCTGGTCACCCCTTCGCTGAACCAGAGCGCGCGCGAATACTGTTCGCGGGTGTAGTCGACCGGCTCCAGCGACTGCGGACGGATGCGCTTCACGTTCCACAGATGAAAGAACTCATGCGCCGAAATCCGGCGGCGTTCAGCACATCCTGCTTCAGGCGCTCCGGACCCACGTCGATCACGGTGGAGTAGGCATGCTCCATGCCTCCGCCGCCCGTGCCATGGGCGGCCAGAAACAAGAACGTGTATTCGTCATACGGACGGTCCTGCATCCATTCCACGGCGGCGGCCGTGATCTTGCGCAGCATCCCCTGCAGCGCTCGCAGATCGACGTCCGGCGAATCCACGACGACGTGATAGGTGGCGCCATCCTGCTGCAAAGGTGCTCTCGTACAGTTTGCCGAACAGCGCCGGCGAATCGACCAGGCGGTCGTAGCTGTCGGCGCGTTCGCCGAAGCGTCTGGCGAGTTCCTCCGGCGCCGCGCACTCCAAAGACTCCGCCGTCGCGCATTCTCCATCCCGCGGGAGCATCCAGGATGCGCAGCGGAGACCGGCGCGTTGCGCTGGTCCGGACGATAGACCAGCACCTCCGCCCAGTTGAAGAATCCATGTTGCGGATCGAGGCTGGAGCCGAACGGCCCCGGATCGTTGGCCGTGATGTCATAGCTGAAGGTGACGCAGGGATGATCGCCGGAAGTGGATAAGCTCCAGGTGGTTTTGTCGATCTTTTCCGCGCGCCCATCGCGGGTGTCGCAGCGGTCGCACAGCCACTCCGGCACGCCCTCGAAGACCTTGACGTGGTTCACGTTCGACCGCAAAATTGCGAACCTGGTAGAGCGCGTTCCACACCGGAAGTTGGAACTCCGCCGCGGGCTGGTGCGTCACCGCATCCACGTGCACAACGTGCTCGGCGGCGCGCTTCAGCGAGATGCCATAGGTGACGCCCTGCGGCAGGACACCAGAACGCTGGCGCTGCCTGCGGCCGGCTAAGGTGCCCGCGAGCAGCAAGAGAATACCCGCGATCAACCGCCAACCTTTCATCTTTCCGCATGATCTCCTTGCTGGAGTTGGAGCGCTGCCGGAAGCTTCTCATAGATGCCACCGAAGCCGCCATTGGAAAGAATCGCCACCACGTCTCCTGCGGCAGCCTGCGGGACGACGCTGCTCACGATCGCCGCAACATCGGGCAACTGCTGCGCGGCCACACCGCGCGCGTTCAGTTCGGCGACCACGCGCTCCACATCCAGCCGTTCCTCCGGCTTGAGCGCGTCCGTGGTTTTGAAGAAGACGCTGGCGATCACAACCTGATCCGCCAGGGCCAGGCTCTCCACCAATTCCTGCTGGAAGACGTTGCGCCGCAGCGTATTGGAGCGCGGCTCCAGAATCGCCCACAGGCGCCGTCCGGCATAGCGCTTGCGCAGCGCGCCCAGCGTGGCGCGCAATCGCCGTGGGATGATGCGCGAAGTCGTCGATGATCGTGATGCCGCCGATTTCGGCGCGCACTTCCAGCCGGCGCTTCACCGACAGAAATCCGCGCAGCGCCTGCGCAATGGTCTCGGCGGAATCCCGTAGGCAGTGCGCCAGCGCCGCCGCGGCCGTGGCGTTCAGCACGTTGTACTCACCCGCCAGCGCGAATTCGAACTCCGCGAAATGCTCGCCGTCGCGAAGCACCGTCCAGCGCGTGCTTGCGGCTCTCGTACTGCACATCCTCGATCCGCCAGAAGGAATCGGGATGAAAGCCGTAGCGCTCCACCGGACAGAAGGCTCGCTCCACGCATTCGCTGACGTTCTGGCTGCCGTCCCAGGCGATGATTCGTCCGCGGCGCGGAACCAGGTTCACCAGGCGCTTGAAGGCAAACTTCACCGCCTCCAGATCGCGATAGATATCGGCATGGTCAAACTCAACCGAGGTGAGAATCACCGAATCCGGAAAGTAATGCAGAAACTTCGGTCCCTTGTCGAAGAACGCCGTGTCGTACTCATCGCCTTCGATGATGAATTCCTTGCCGTCGGTCACGGCAAAGCTGGAGCCGAAATTTTCCGCAATGCCTCCCACCAGGAACGACGGATTGCGCCCCGCATACTCGAAGATCCACGCCGCCATGCTCGTCGTCGTGGTCTTTCCGTGGGTTCCGGCAATCACCAGCGAGTTGTGGTCCGCGAATGAATTCCTGATGAATCACCTCCGGCATGGAGACAAACGGGAGGCGCTGATCGAGCAGGTACTCAAGCTCGGGATTGCCGCGCGAAATCGCGTTGCCGACCACCACCAGATCGGGCGCCGGAATGAGATTGCTGCTCGCTGAACGGCTGCAGCACCGTGAATTCCCAGCGATTCCAGAAAGGTGGACATCGGCGGATAGGCCGCGCTGTCGGAGCCGCGCACATCCAGTCCCGCGCGCCTTCAGCATCCCCGCCAGCGAGGCCATGGCCGTACCGCAGATTCCGATCAGATGGATGCTTCGAGCCTTCATCAATGCAAATGATTCCTTATGATTTGAATTCTGACGTTGCAACGAATGTCGCGGGCTCACACCTGCAGCCGCACACCCGCCTCTGAGCTGTCCAGCACGGCCGGAACGCCGAAGGGCAGCGTGATGTTTCCGGACTCGACGTGCCCCGAGGGAAATCCAATGACGATGGGAACGCCGAGCCCGCCGAGAATGCGGCGGATCATTCGCGGCAGCGTCTCTTCTTCCGCCGACGCAGGAGAGCAGCCCAGCATCGCGCCGAATACGATTCCGCGAACTCCGTCGAAACTTTCCCGCCAGCAGCAGGTGCATCAACATGCGGTCGATGCGATACGGCTTCTCGTTCACATCTTCCAGAAAGAGAATCTTCCCCGCAGTCTCAATCTCCCACGGCGTTCCCAGCGAGGTCACCACCACGGAAAGACAGCCTCCGGTCGAGCGGCCCGCGCGCCTCGCCCGCAACCAGCGACTGCACCTGCGAGTCCGCGGGAAACCGCGAAATCCAGCGCTTCTCCGCCGCAGCGCGGCGCGAAACGAATGCTCATCCGCCGTGCCCGTGGCGAAGTCGCTCGCCACCATCGGACCATGGAACGCCACGATGCCGGCGCGCTCCAGCGCCAGCAGCAGCGAGGTGTTGTCGCTGTATCCGACAAACGCTTTCGGGTCGCATTCGCAGCGCATCGAAGTCGAGCAGCGGCAGCAGGTAATTCGAACCGTAGCCGCCGCGAGCGCAAACAATCGCATCCACGTCGTCCCGCTGCCACATCTCCATCAGCGCAGCGGCGCGCGCCGCGGCGTTCCCGGCAAATCCGCCCTCGCGCTGCAGCGCAACCGGCGAAGTCTCAACCTGCCAGCCGCTCAGCGCGCGCAACGCGCGGCATCCCGCCTCCAGCGCCGAGCGTTCCACGCAACTGGCGGGGCTGACCACGCCGACCGTGCCGTGCGGCCCCAGGGCGCGAGCTCGCTTGCCGGACTGAAGCTCTGACTCCATCGCTTCGATGTTAAACGAAAAATCGCTAGACGAAGAATTCTCCGCTGCAGATCAGGCTCGCCGAGCCTTCCAGCATCAGCGAAGCGCCCGGCTTCCACTGCACCCGCTGCACTCCGCCCGGCGCAACCACCGTCAGCTTCTCCGGCACTGTACCGCGTCGCGATGGCGGCAGCAGCCGAGGCGGAGGTCCCCGTTCCCGACGATTGGGTCTCGCCGGCGCCCCGCTCGATAGATGCGAATCATGATGTCAGGCACGCGCTTGAACTGCACCCATTCGACGTTGATGCCCTCCGGGAACAGATCCGTGCGAGCCTGAATCAGTTGCGAGTCCTTCTGCCAGTTCGCCGGAAACTCCGGCACAAAGATCACAAAATGCGGATTGCCCATCGAAACCGGAACACCGGTGTAGCGCACGTGTCCCAGGTCGATTTCGAAGGGCTCCTCCACCACCGGCGCGCCCATGTCGGTCAGGAAATCATAGCGGTTTCCGCTGCGTCCGGTAAGCTGGCAGCGCTTGGAGCCCGCATCGGTTGCAATCAGCAGATCCTCGGCCTCCGCCGCACGACCACCAGGTGCGCGGCAACGCAGCGCGTGCCGTTGCCGGAAAGTTCCGCAAACGAGCCATCCGCATTGATCAGGTGAATGCGCGCGGCATGTCCGCTCTCGTCGCTCAGCCACTCGACGCCATCGGCTCCGACCCCGTTGTGGCGGTCGCACAGAGCGCGCGTCAGCGCCGGAGCGTCGACTCCCTGAAACTCTTTGCGAATGATAAGAAAGTCGTTGCCATAGGCGCTGGCCTTGACGAAGGGAATGCGGGAGATTTGAGACAATGCTTACTCCTGTTCGCTGGCGAACTGAAGGAGGCGATGCCGCACAATGTTGTGACTCCGCGTGTCGCGAACTCCAAGCAGCGCCAAAGCAGAAGGCCACGGCGCAAACCGTGGCCTTCTGGCTAAGCGTTCAAGCTACTGACGAGGGCCGCGCGGACCACGTGGACCGCGGCGACGCGCGGCGGCGCGGATCGCCGCGCCAGCGCCTGCTCCTGCGCCCGCAGGACGAGCTGTCGTGACTGGGAGCCTCGTTCGGTGTGTCTTCACGATTGAAGTTCAGGTCCTCACCTTCGTCGTCTCCCTCATCGAAGCCGCCTTCAAAGGTCACGGCCGAGCCTTCCAGCGAGCGTTCCGGAGCGGCAGGCGCTGCTTCCGGTGCTACGGGCACTGCGCCGCCCTGAGCTTCGATCTTCGCGCGCTGCTCTTTCAGGATGGCCTTGCGCGACAACTTGATGCGGTTGCCTTCGACGGAAAGAACCTTGACCAGAACCTGGTCGCCCTCTTTCAGCTCGTCCTTGATGTCCTTGATGCGGTGCTCGGCAACTTCGCTGATGTGCAGCAGGCCGTCGGTGCCGGGAATGATTTCGACGAATGCGCCGAACTCCGCCAGGCGGGTCACGGTGCCCAGATACGTCCGTGCCAATTTCCGGCACGGCCGTAATGTCGCCGATCATCTGCAGCGCCTTTTCAGCGGCTGCCGCATCGCTGGAGGACAACACGAACCTGACCGTTGTCCTCGACGTCGATCTTCACGCCGGTAGCTTCCACGATGCCGCGGATGACCTTGCCGCCCGGTCCGATCAGTTCGCGGATCTTGTCGGTCGGAATCATCACGGTGTAGAAGCGCGGAGCGTGGGTGCTGACGTTTTCGCGGCCAGAGGTGATCGACTCGTCCATCTTGTCGAGGATGAAGAGCCGTCCGCGCTTGGCCTGCGCCAGGGCTTCACGCATGATCTGCGGCGTGATGCCGCCGATCTTGATGTCCATCTGCAGCGCGGTAATGCCCTCGCGGGTTCCGGCAACCTTGAAGTCCATGTCGCCGTAGTGATCTTCCGCGCCCGCAATGTCGGTCAGGATGGCGTAATCGTCGCCTTCCTTCACCAGGCCCATCGCAACTCCGGCCACCGGAGCGCGCAGAGGCACGCCGGCATCCATCAGGCTGAGCGAACCGCCGCAGATCGTGGCCATCGACGAGGAACCGTTGGACTCCAGAATGTCGCTGACCACGCGCATCGCATAGGGGAAGTCATCTTCGCTGGGCAGCACGGCGGTAAGCGCGCGCTCGGCCAGTGCTCCGTGGCCGATTTCGCGGCGTCCGGCGCCACGCAGGAAGCCAACCTCGCCAACCGAGAACGGCGGGAAGTTGTAGTGCAGCATGAAGCGCTTCTTGGTCTCGCCTTCGAAGCGTTCCAGGCGCTGCTTGTCATCGCTGGTGCCAAGCGTGGTGGTGACCAGCGCCTGGGTTTCACCACGGGTAAACACGGCCGAGCCGTGAGTACGCGGCAGCACGCCAACTTCGCTCCAGATGGCACGAATCTGATCGAAGGCGCGGCCATCGGGACGGCGGCGGTTCTTGGTGACTTCTTCGCGGAAGACAAGCTCACGCAGCATGTCGAAGTACTTGCCGGCCTTGGTGCGCGCTTCCGGCTGATCCTCGGGAATCTCGGCCTTCACGCTGTCCTTGAGCGCCTTGATCTTCGAGTAGCTGTCGATCTTGGTGTACTTCTCGGTGTTGACCGCATCGGCCAGCGCTTCGCCAACCTTGGCGCGCAGCGCGTCGAGGTACGCCTGGTCGATCACCGGAGCTTCAAAGGCGCGCTTTGGGCGTCCGAACTTTTGCGCAAACTCGCTGATGGCGGCGCAGATCTTCTTGATCTCGCCGTGGCCGAACTCGATGGCGTCCACCACGCGGTCTTCTTCCACCTCGCTGGCGCCGGCTTCAATCATCACGATGCCTTCGGCGGTGCCGACGACCATGATGTTGAGCTTGCTTTCGCGCTGCTCGCCGTAGGTGGGATTGATGACGAATTCATCGTTGACCAGGCCGACGCGCACCGCGCCGATCGGACCGGCAAACGGAATGTCGGAGAGGGTGAGCGCAACCGACGCGCCGTTGATTCCGGCAACGTCCGGATCGTTCTCGGTATCGGCCGAAAGCACGAACGCAATGACCTGGGTCTCGGAGCGGAAACCTTCGGGGAAAAGCGGACGAATCGGACGGTCAATCTGACGGCTGGTCAGAATCTCGCGCTCGCTCGTCCGTCCTTCGCGCTTGATGAAGCCACCGGGAATGCGGCCTCCGGCGTAGGTGTATTCGCGATAGTCAACGGTCAAGCGGAAAGAAATCGATGCCAACGCGGGGTTCGGCGTTGGCGCAGGCGGTTGCGAGAACCACGGTTTCGCCAATGCGAACAACCGCGGATCCGTGAGCCTGTTTGGCCCAGTGACCGGTCTCAAATGAAATGGTTTTACCGCCGGAGAGTGTAACGCTTGTTTCTTGTTTCATGTCATTCCCTTTCGCCAGGGGGCGCGTCCACGATAGGAGCACTCCACCACAGCAAGCGCGAGCAGTACGCGACAAGCCGCAGTTAAGAATGCGAACAGGAACAGTTCCAGCCGCTGCGAGTTTTGCTCGCTACTCCCAAGCAGCATGGCCAATGCCGGCGCTGCGACAGTTTGGGAGTACGCTGGCGCAACCCTTTGCGGAGCGGCGCCAGCGGAATACACGGGAGCCGGGCTGACGAGCCCGACTCCGGCGGACGTTTACTTGCGGATACCCACCTTCAGAATTACAGCCTTGTAGCGCTCGGTGTCGTACTTCTTCAGATAGTCGAGCAAGCTACGACGCCTGCTGACCATCATGAGAAGACCGCGACGCGAAGCGTGGTCCTTCTTGTGCGTACGGAAGTGCTCGGTCAACTGGCCGATGCGCTCGCTGAGAAGGGCAATCTGGACTTCAGGGCTGCCGGTGTCGGAGGTGTGGGTCTTGTACTTCTCGATGATGTTGGTTTTCTGCTCTCGTGCTAACACTGGGAACTGACGCGCTCCTGCTTCTACTGTTTTCGATGTTGTAACCACTTCAAACTATCATGTTTAGCAAACAAGTGCAAAGACTGGTACAAGTTGCAGGGGCGCTACAGCCTCAAAGCCCGCTATCTTGTGCACCATGCCTTGTTCCTCCGCAACATGTATTCGCCAGGTCGCGCTTGCCATGGCCTCGCGGTGCCATGGCCCAAGCCTGGAGCTGCGCTGCGTGGCGCGTCAAGCTGGCGTCTCTACTGTTTGTCTTGCGCCACCAGCCTGAGAAACTCTGCGTGAACCCGCGTGTCCGTCGCTCAGTTCGGGATGGAAGGTTGCGGCCAGCAGCTTGCCCTGGCGGATCAGCACGGGATAGCCGTCGCGCTCGGCCAGCACTTCGACCTCGGGGCCGACCCGTTCGATTCGCGGCGCGCGAATGTAGACCTGCTCCAGCGGGCCGCCTTCGAGTTTGGTCGCTCCTTCCAGGATTGCCGAGTCGATCTGGCGTCCATAGGCATTGCGCCGCACCGTGATATCCAGCGCGCCAATGCCTTTTTGCGCGGGGCTCTCGACCTCGCGCGCCAGCAGGATGCAGCCCGCGCAGGTCCCAAAGGTCGGTTTGGCGAGGACAAACTCCGAGAGCTTTCGGAAGCCGCTCTCGCCAAGCAGATTCAGAAAGACGGAAGATTCGCCTCCCGGAATAATGAGGCCGTCAATCTGTCGAGTTGCTCGGGCTTGCGCACCAGCACCGGTTCGGCACCGAGTTCGGCCAGGCGTCTGGCGGTGCGCGTCAAAGTCGCCCTGCAGGGCGAGAATTCCTATCTTTATCATTGCTGTTTAATTTAGCAGGCTGAGCAAGGGAGTTCTTCGGCGAAGTTCATGGAAGCGTCCGCCGAGCCGCTATTACGGAGCGACCGAGAATGACACGCGAGGGAAAGCGAGCACAAAAAGCGGCGCGACTGGCGAGCCGCGCCACTCCCACACATTCGCTCTACCAGCCGCGTGTCTGCAGCAGATCTGCTTCGGCGATTCCCGAAATCGCCAGCCCCTTCATCGAGCCCGTCATCTGCTCGCTGACCTCGGCCAGAACCTTGGGATCCTTGTAGTGGGTGGTCGCAATCACGATGGCCTTGGCGCGCGACTCTGCCTCTTCGCGCTCCTTCGGAATACTCAGATCGAGCGGAGTTGCGCCGCCCTTCATGAAGATGCCGCTGCCGACGAACACCGCCTCGGCGCCAAGTTGCATCACCAGCGACGCATCGGCCGGGGTGGCGATTCCACCGGCGCTGAAATTCGGCACCGGAAGCTTGCCGGCCTTGGCCACCATGCGAACCAGTTCGTAGGGAGCCTGATGGGTCTTGGCCGCCAGGTAGAGTTCCTGCTCGCTCATCACCGTCAGTTGCAGCATCTCTTTCACGATCTGGCGCATGTGCTTGACGGCGTGAATCACGTCGCCCGTACCGGCCTCGCCCTTGGTGCGGATCATGCAAGCGCCCTCGGCGATGCGCCGGAGCGCTTCGCCCAGGTTGCGGGCACCGCAGACGAATGGAGTCTTGAAGGCGTGCTTATCGATGTGATGTTCCTCGTCGGCCGGCGTCAGCACCTCGGACTCATCGATGTAATCGACGCCGAGTTCCTGCAGAATCTGCGCCTCGGCGAAGTGGCCAATGCGCACCTTGGCCATCACCGGAATGTTCACCGTGCGCCATGACTTCCTTGATGACCTTGGGCGAGGCCATGCGCGCCACGCCGCCCTCGGCCCGAATCATGGCTGGGACGCGCTCCAGGGCCATCACGGCAGCCGCGCCGGCCTTCTCGGCGATCTCCGCCTGCTCGCGCGCTCATGACGTCCATGATGACGCCGCCCTTGAGCATCTCCGCGAGACCTATCTTCAGTCGCAGTCCGTTGCCATTGGTGTCTGACATTGCTGATATCTCCCTGCAAAAACAATAATTGATCTTGGCTCACAGGACGAAGCGACGCAGCAGATGCGAGCGTGCGCGGAACCAGTGAAGCGAACTATTATTTTAGCGCGTTCTGGCAAACCTTTTCTGAGCAAATTGGCGCGCCCTCGGAGGCTGGCTCCCGCCGCCGGGAAGCAAGGAAACATCGTCAGCGTCCTTTTCCATACGTCTTCGCCGCACGGACGGCCCCTTGACTGCTCAAAATCTGTGAGATTGCGCGCTCTGCCGGGTTGTCATAATACTTTGAAACTTATTGTCTTGGCGCAGCGCGACTTTCTGATAGATTGTTGGCTCATTCAAACGGGAACAAATTCTACATGTATCGGTCAGTTGCAAGATCTCGTCACCTTTCCGGTTCAAGGAGACATTGTGGCATCTATCGCTCAATCGACAAGCAGCACACTGCCAAAGGGGGTTGCGCCCCTGCGTGCAGGCACTGGAAACTCTTTCCTGTGGCGCCGTCTCCATTCACTGACTGGCATTGTTCCCGTCGGGCTGTTTCTGCTGGAGCATTTCATCTCCAATGCAGAGGCGACGAACGGCGTGGCTGCCTACAACGCGCAGGTAAAGTTTCTAACCGGCCTTCCCTTCCGCCTGGGCCTGGAGATCTTCGGCATCTTCATCCCGCTGGCCTTCCACGCGCTGTACGGGGTCTACATCTGGTGGCGCGGGGAAAACAATGTCATCGACTACCCCTGGGCGGGCAACTGGTATTACACGCTGCAGCGCTATACAGGGATTCTCGTCTTCGCCTATGTGGACCTACCACCTCTGGTACATGCGCTTCTCCGGCGTTCACCTGACGGTACACTCCGACGCATCGTTCTGGAAGGTGCAGCACGAACTGCCGCATCCGCTGGCGCTAGCCTTCTACGTGGTGGGCGTGGTTGCCGCTTCCTGGCACTTCGGCTATGGACTCTTCCTCTTTGCCGCCAAGTGGGGCATTGTGACCGGAGCCAAGGCTCAGAAACGCGCACAGGCCGCCGGAATCGCTCTTTCAGTCTTGCTCGTGCTCGTCGGACTCTTTCGATCTATGCCTTCGTAGCCAAGTTCCCCGCGCAGCCAGCGTAATCCGGAATGGGATCAGCATACGGAGAGTGGCGCTCCTGCGGAACAGAGCCGAATGATTCCTCAAAACATTCCCAGCAGCCAGGCAAGATAGGCCAGGCCGAAAGAGAATTTATGGCAACAACGACTCCAAGAATCATCATCGTCGGCGGTGGACTCGCGGGCCTCTCCGCCGCAATCAAAGTTGCGGAATTGGGCGCTCACGTCGATCTATTTTCCCTGGTGCCCGTCAAGCGCTCGCACTCGGTTTGCGCCCAGGGCGGCATCAACTCGGCCAAGAACCTGAAGGGTGAGGGCGACTCGACCTGGAACCATTTCGATGACACGGTGTACGGCGGCGACTTTCTGGCCAACCAGGCCGCCGGTCAAGCAGATGTGCGAGATGGGCCCCGGGATCATCGACCTGCTCGATCGCATGGGCGTTCCCTTCAGCCGTACCGCGGAAGGGCTGCTCGATTTCCGCCGCTTCGGCGGCACGCTCTTCAACCGTACGGCCTTTGCCGGAGCCACCACCGGCCAGCAGCTTCTCTACGCGCTGGACGAGCAGGTGCGCCGCTATGAATCCGAAGGCAAGGTCACCAAGTACGAGTACTGGGAGTTTCTCTCCGCAGTGATCGATTCGCAGGGCGTATGCCGCGGCATCTGCGCCATGGACCTGCGCTCGATGGAGGTAGTCGACCTTCCCGGCCGACGCCGTCCTCATGGCCACCGGCGGAGTGGGCGCAATCTTCGGCAAGTCCACCAACTCGGTGGTTTGTACCGGCTCGGCGCAGGGCGCGCTCTATCAGCAGGGCGCTGCCTACGGCAACGGCGAGATGATCCAGGTGCACCCCACCTGCATTCCCGGCGAAGACAAGCTCCGCCTGATGTCTGAGTCGGCCCGCGGCGAAGGCGGCCGTGTCTGGGTTCCCAGGAATGCGAACGAGAGCCGCCCCGGAAAGCAGGTGCCGGAGGCCGATCGCTTGTACTTCCTCGAGGAGTGGTATCCCAAGTACGGAAATCTGGTGCCGCGCGACATCGCGACCCGCGCCATCCACAAGGTGGTTCACGAGCTCGGCCTCGGCATCCAGGGACAGCCGATGGTCTACCTCGACCTCACCCATATCGACCGCGCCACGCTGGATCGCAAGCTGGGCGGAATTCTCGACATCTACGAGAAGTTTGTCGGCGAGGACCCGCACGACGTTCCCGATGAAGATCTTCCCGGGAGTGCACTACACCATGGGCGGACTCTGGGTCGATGACGATCAGATGACCAACATCCAGGGTCTCTATGCCATCGGCGAATGCGACTACTCGATCCACGGTGCCAATCGCCTGGGCGCCAATTCCCTGCTGAGTTGCATCTACGCGGGATTCATCGCCGGTCCGAACTCGGTGAAGTACGCCAGCGGCCTCGCGGCGGCTCCGGAGAATCTTGCCTCTTCCTTCGAGAACGAGAAGAAGCGGCAGGTCGAGGCCAACAACCGGCTGCTCAACAACCAGGGCACGGAGAATCCGTTCAAGCTCTGGCGTGAGTTGGGCGAGACGATGTCGCGCAATGTGACCGTGACGCGCTACAACGACAAGCTTCAGGAGACCGATGTCAAGCTTGGTAGAGCTGCTGGAGCGCTACCGCAATGTCAATCTGAGTGACAAGTCGATGTGGTCCAACCAGTCTTTCCTCTTTACCCGGCAGCTCTACAACATGCTGCAGCTTGCGCGGGTCATTACGCAGGGTGCTTTCCTGCGTGATGAGTCACGTGGGTCGCACTATAAGCCGGACTTCCCCGAGCGCGACGACGCGAAGTTCCTGAAGACCACCAAAGCGTATTTTGCGCCCGATGCCGACGAGCCGCGCTTCGAGTGGGAAGCTGTGGACATTTCTCTCATCAAACCACGTCCACGCCGTTACGACGCAAAGTAGAAACGAGATCCCGGCCTTCCGCTTCACGGAGGCGGAAGGCGAAAAAGGTTTATAAACTCATGGCGAATAAGAGCGTACTTTTCAAGATCAAGCGCCAGGCAACTCCCACCAGCGAACCCTACTGGGAGGAATTCGAACTGGCATGGAAGCCTGGCTTGAACGTGATCTCGTTGTTCATGGAAATCGCGATCAATCCAGTGACGCGCGATGGTAAGCCGACGACTCCCATCAACTACGATTCAAATTGTCTCGAAGAAGTTTGCGGCTCCTGTGCCGCGATCATCAACGGCAGGGCGCGCATGGCTTGCTCGGCCTTGGTGGACAATTTGGAACAGCCGCTTACGATTGAGCCCTTTACCAAGTTTCCGGTCATTCGCGACCTCCAGGTAGATCGCTCGGTACTCTTCGAGAACCTGAAGGCCGTCAAAGCATGGGTTCCCATCGACGGAACTTACGCTCTCGGCGATGGCCCCAGGATTGTCCCCCAGGTGCAGGAGCAGGCATACCAACTCTCGCAGTGCATGAGCTGTTGCTGCTGCATGGAGGCCTGTCCCCAGTTCAATGAAAGCACTGGATTCGTCGGCGCGGCGACCATTGCCCAGGCCCGGCTGTTCAACATGCACCCAACCGGCAAGGTGTTGAAAGAAGAACGTTTGAAGGCTCTGATGGGCGACGGCGGGATTCAGGAATGCGGCTACGCGCAGAACTGTGTCGAGGTCTGCCCCAAGGAGATTCCACTCACCAAGTCGATCAGTGACGTGGGCGGCGACGTGATGAAGAAGGCAATTCTGGACTTCTTCCGGATTTAGTCCGACTTCAACTTGAACTTGCAAATAAAGCGAAAGCGCGTGAGGCCCAGCCTCACGCGCTTTCGTTCCTGGAATCCGTTTTGCTCCCGTTTTGAGTACAAGCGTGCATTTATGTGAGCAGAAAATCAGCGATCCTGGGTTACACTGGAGGAAATACAGACATCATACCTGCTAGGAGTTGCACGGTTCCTGAATGATGCGCCGAATTGCTTCCTCTCTGATCTTCGTGTTGTTGCTTACTATTCCCTTCGTTTCTGCTGTCGCCATTCGTTCGCCTTACCGCTCTTCCAGGCATGCGCTTCGCCACGCCCACGTCCGCATCGTCCACTGGAATCCGGTGCTGCGCGGCTCGCATGACTCGCTGCTTCGGCAGAATGAGGAGATCGACCGCCTCCGGCTCACGCGCATCAGCGATGACCAGCAACTTGAGGAGCTTGAGTTGCGTGGTGAACTGGTAAGTCTGCATGACTCAAGAGCGATGCAGATTGCCTCCAACCTCGAACTCAACCGGCGCTTCTGCCGTCCCTGGACCCGCGCTTTTCTGGAGGATCTCAGCCAGGCTTTTTACGCGCAATTTCACCAGCCTATTCAGGTCACTTCGGCAGTCCGCACCGTGGACCAGCAGGCTCGACTACAGCGCTGGAATCACAACGCCGCGCCCATTGACGGCGACACTGCCTCCTCCCATCTGGCGGGACTCAGCGTCGATCTGGGCAAAGGTCCCATGTCCGGCAGGCAGCGTGCATGGATCGACCAGTACGTGCTCAGGTTGCAGCAACTTGGATTGGTGGAAGCCGCCGAGGAACGCCGCCAGGCTTGCTACCACATCATGGTCAGCAAGCGTTACGAGCAGTATCGCGATTCTCCCGAAGCTTACAGAGCCAATCGTTAATTCCAGCCTCGACTTTCGGCAACGCCTGGGCCTCCTGGGCGTTTTCGTTTGCTCCTCGCATGGCGCTGGCCCAAGCTTCGGTATAATCAGGATTCTGTGACGGAGACAAGATGAGAGCTAGGCTGGTTGTGACCTCCCACAACATGGACTCGGAGGAAAGCTGATTTATGCGCAAACTGTTGATCTTCGCCGGACTGCTGATGCTGGTCTGTGAGCGCAAACGCACAGACTGCCAGGCAGCAGGGCACAAAGGAGCAGCCCGTGGCTGTCATTCAGACCAGCATGGGTAATCTGAATTGCGTTCTCTTTCCAAAGGCTGCGCCCCTCGGCACCGCAAACTTCATCGGTCTGGCCAAGGGTACAAAGGACTGGAGAGATCCCAAGACCGGCCAGAACAAGCACGGCGTTCCGCTCTATGACAACACGACGTTTCACCGCGTGATTCCCAAGTTCATGATTCAGGGCGGCGATCCGGCCGGAACCGGCGCGGGCGACATCGGCTTCCAGTTCAAGAACGAGACGTGGCCCAATCTCACCTTCGATCAGCCCCGGCCGCCTCGCCTACGCCAATGCAGGACCAGACACCAACGGTTCGCAGTTTTTCATCACTGAAGTGGCGACACCATTCCTGGACGGCAACTACACCATCTTCGGCCAGTGCGACGACGCAAGCGTGGAACTGGTCAAGAAGATCGCCCGCAGCCGCGGAACGGCAACGACAAGCCCAATACCGCCATCGTCATCAAACACATCAAGATTGACGACGGAAGCATGGCAAAAACCTCCGTGCGGAAGTCGGCGGCTGCCGCACCATAAGCGCAGGAAACAAATGTTCCCGGCAATGCGTGGATCGAGCATCTCCACCTTGCTTGGCCCCTGAAGCAGCAAGGTAATTCTGTTAGTCTGACTAGTCAGTAATTCCCAGCAAGGAGCCAGCTATGGCCGAACGTACACCGGGTTTATACGCCACGCTTTCTCACCAATCAGGGCACCATCGTCTGCCGCCTCTTCGAGAAGGAAGCACCGAAGACGGTTGCAAATTTCGTGGAGCTTGCCGAGGGCAAGCGCGAATGGAAGGACAGCGTCAGCGGCAAAAAAGGCCCCGGTCCGCTTTACAACGGAACGGTCTTCCACCGCGTCATCCCGAACTTCATGATTCAGGGCGGCGATCCCAGCGGCACCGGCATGGGCGGACCGGGCTACAAGTTTGAGGATGAGACCAAGGGCTCGCCTTACAAGTTCGATGCGCCGGGCAAGCTTGCGATGGCCAACGCCGGACCCAACACCAACGGCTCGCAGTTTTTCATCACGGTTGCCGCGACGCCGTGGCTTACGGGCAACCACACCATCTTCGGGGAAGTCGTCGAGGGACAGGATGTCACCGACAAAATCAGCGCCCTGCCGCGCAATCACCAGGACCGCCCGAAGAGCGAGGTTGTGCTGGAGAGCGTCACCATCGAGCGCGTCTAGTTCTTGCCCAGGAAAAGCGGCAAAACAAAACCCCGGGGCCAAAGCCTCGGGGTTTGCTTTTGCAAATCAGAGTTAGAGACCGATTACGGTGATCAATTCTTTCACGGAAGCGGCGCTCTTGTTCAGCGCAGCCTGTTCCTCAGCCGTCAGTTTGATCTCGATAATCTGTTCGAGACCGTTGGCGCCCAGTTTCACGGGCACACCGACAAAGAGACCGTTGATGCCGTACTCGCCTTCCAGGTACACGGCGCAAGGCAGGATCTTCTTCTTGTCCTTCAGGATCGCTTCCACCATCTCTACGGCCGCGGCGGAAGGAGCATAGAAGGCGCTACCGGTCTTCAGGTACTTTACGATCTCGGCACCGCCGTCGCGGGTACGCTGGACCATTGCTGCCAGCTTCGTCGGCTCGATCAATTCCGTGATCGGAATTCCGGCAACCGTCGAATAGCGCGGCAGCGGAACCATCGTGTCGCCGTGGCCGCCGAGCACGAATGCGGTAACGTTCTCCACGCTGACGTTGAGTTCCTGTGCGATGAACGTGCGGAAGCGGGCCGAATCCAGGATGCCGGCCATACCGATCACGCGATTACGACGAGAAGCCGCTCAGCTTGAAAGCAGCCTGTGCCATCGCGTCCAGCGGGTTGCTGACCACGATGATGATGCAGTCGGGCGAGTATTTCACGACCTTGCCCACCACATCCTGCATGATCTTGTAGTTGGTATTGAGCAGGTCGTCGCGGCTCATGCCGGGCTTGCGTGGAATTCCAGCGGTGATCATGACGATGTCGGAATTTGCGGTATCGGCGTAGTCATTGGTGCCCAGGATTGCGCTGTCGCGCTTTTCCACCGGCATGGCCTGCAGCAGATCGAGAGCCTTTCCTTGCGGAATGCCCTCCATGATGTCGATGAGAACGACATCGGCCAGTTCCTTCGCGGCGATCCAATGGGCTGCCGTGGCACCCACATTTCCTGCTCCAACGATTGAAACTTTCTTGCGCATATTATTCCTTTCAAGCCACTTAGGGCATTTGAGTTATAACTACGAGAAAGACTTTTGCGCTGAATCGTACAAATCGATTTCAGGCAGTGTTCGTATTAGCGGGCAGCCGACGCGATCGCCGACATATTCTCGATCATCGCGTTGCCGAACTCGCTGGTACGCAGCTTGGTTGCACCTTCCATCATACGCTCGAAATCGTACGTCACTTTCTTCTGTTCGATGGTGCGCTCCATGCCGTCTTCAATCAGCTTTGCAGCCTCCGGTCCAGCCCATGAATTCCAGCATCATGACGGCCGACAGAATCACCGAGCCAGGATTGATTACGTCCTTGTCCGCATACTTCGGAGCGGTGCCGTGGGTGGCTTCAAAAATGGCGTGCTGTGCTCCGATATTGGCTCCTGGTGCAATTCCCAGACCGCCCACCTGCGCCGCGCATGCGTCGGAGATGTAGTCGCCGTTCAGGTTCGGCGTAGCCAGCACCGAGTACTCGTCGGCGCGCGTCACAACCTGCTGGAAGATCGAGTCGGCAATGCGGTCGTTGATCAACAGCTTCTTCTTCCACTGGCCGTTGCCGTGGGTCGCGGAGATCGCAGCCAGCAACGCTGCGCACTTCGGCGTAAATGGCCTGACGGAATTCCTCCGGCGCAAACTCCATGCCGGGCTCAACCATCGCCGCATTCTCTTCCACGGTAATCTTGGGATTGGCGTCGATGTTGCCCAGAATCCAGCTCTCGCGCTCGGTCACGGTCTGCGCGCGGAACTCCTGGGTGGCAACCTCGTATCCCCACTCACGGAAGGCACCCTCGGTAAACTTCTGGATGTTTCCCTTGTGGACCAGGGTCACGCTGGGCTTGTTGTGCTTCAGCGCGTACTCAATGGCCATTTTCACCAGACGCTTGGTTCCGGTAATCGAGATCGGCTTGATGCCAATTCCCGAGTCTTCGCGAATCTTCTTCTTGGTCCCGGCCAGCATGGTGTTATTCAGGAAGTCGATGAGCTTCTTGACTTCGGGCGTACCTTCTTTCCACTCGATTCCGGCGTACACGTCCTCGGTGTTTTCGCGATAGATCACGATGTTCATGCGATCGGGACGCTTTACAGGGGAGGGGATGCCGGCGTAGTACTTCACCGGACGCACGCAGGAGTACAGATCGAGAAGCTGGCGGAGTGCCACGTTCAGCGAGCGGATGCCACCGCCGATCGGCGTGGTCAGCGGTCCCTTGATGCCAATGTGCAGATCGCGGAAGGCATCGACCGTCTGATCAGGCAGCCAGCTTCCGAACTGTTCCATCGCCTTTTCGCCGGCAAACACCTCATACCAAGCGATCTTGCGCTTCCCGCCGTATGCGCGCTCCACTGCAGCGTCAATCACCCGCACCGATGCCTTCCAGATATCGCGCCCAGTGCCGTCGCCTTCGATGAACGGGATAATCGGGTTGTCGGGGACTACATACTTTCCGTTTGAATACGTAACCGCCTGGCCTGTGGCCGGCAGCGGAGATCCGTTGTAAGAAGCCGTCATTCAATCCTCCAGTGATGTTATTGATATGGGGAAAGCCCGAATTCGCAGCAGCAGATCCTGCCATTGCCAAGCGAATCCGTTTTGGCAGCCCCCCACCTAGCTGCCCGAGTGAAAGCACAATCTTCCGAGTGTTTTTACGGACAATCGAGATTAACACTAGAAATGCCACTCTTCAATCACGGAAAAAGGAATCGAAAATGGCCCGCACAATGCGCATTTCCGCACGCAAGATCGTCGCCAGGCCAGAACACTGCGCGAGATGCTCCACATTCGCCCTCAATAGGTCGCTTTCCGGCAGCCACTTCCGGGAGCGGCCCTCCACCACCCGTATCCCATGATCCACATTACGAAACAGCCCGGCTGCATTTAGTAGATCCCCGCCCTGCTCCGGCGTAAGCAATTTTCTTTCCAGCAGCGCCTCGATGCGCTGCCTGAGTTGCTTTCCAGCGGCAGGCAGGGCGGCGCGCGCCTCCAGCATTCCCAGCAGGAAATCAATGTCGTAGACACCGCCCGGGCCCGTCTTGAAGCTCTCTGCCCCACCCGAATCGGCGATCCGTTTGCGCATGGAGCGTAGTTCGGGGATGAACGCGGGCGAGGCGGCGAGGCGCTTTCGCAGCCCCCGGAGCGACTCCGCCGCCGCTTCGGCCAGACGACTCGGCTCCGGCGATCAGCCGCAGCTTGCCGAATGCAATGCTCTCCCAGGCTTTGGCCTCGCTCTCGAAATACTGCGCGAGTTGCCGGGAGGAAACCACCAGTTCGCCTTCGTTTCCGTGCGGCCGCAGCCGCGCGTCCACCGCAATCACCGACCCTTCCCGGGTGTAGCCGGACAACATGGCAACCAGGGAAAGCGCGCACCGCTCCGCCTCTTCCGAATCGCATTCCGGGGCGCGCAAAAACACCAGATCCGCATCCGACAGCGCGTCCAGTTCGCAGGTCGCCAGACGTCCGACGGCCAGCACGGCAAAGCCCGAGGGCGCATCCGCCGCCTTCAGGGCCTGTTGCAGGATCAGGTCAAAGCTTCTGTGAATATTCACGCAAGATACCCCATACCGGCATCTCCTCCAACAGCGTCCGTCCCACGGAGCGCAGGGTGCAGCGGCGCGATTCCATACGCAGCCGATCCCAGACCGATCTTCCCTCCTCCGGCTCACAGCCGCGGAAGAGCGCAACAATGTCCTCCGGATGCCGCGCTAGAATATTGGTGGCCAGCGCGCTCCGCGCAAACACTGGAAGCGCGCGCTCGATCCACTCCACGTTTTCGAGAGTGGTGCGGATACGCTCCTCTCCGGTGGAGGCCGCGGTTAGAAAGCGCTGCAGGTTGCGCAGCGTGGCATCGCCGACATCCGCCGCTAATGCGCTGGCCAGCGTTGCCGAGCGCGCCGCCAGATCGCGCCTCAGTTGCGCGGCTCCGGGTGCTCCCAAGCTCACCGTCAGTGCCGTCGCTTCTCCGGTGCTTTCCTCTGAGCCCAGCCGAAGCACCCGCGCACAGAGATCGCTGCAGGACTGCATGATCCGTTGCAACTCCTGCGCGCTCCGAACACTTCCCTCTTTCATCGAGCGGAAAAGCGCGGCCTGCTCGGCAGGCGCCTCCGGCAGGCGATGCGACTGCACGCCCTGACGGCACTGCAGGCGGTGCTCAATGCCGCGCAGCACCTCGTAGGTCGCGCAAAGTTCCCGACACTCCGCATCGCCGATGTGCCCTTTATCGTGAAGCTTCTGCATCGCAAATAGGGTTCCGCTGGAACGCAGCCAGGGCTCGCCTCCGCCATGAACCCGCTGCAGACACTGGGCCACAAATTCAATCTCTCGAAGGCCGCCCGACCCATTTTTCACATCCAACCCGTACGCGCGCACCGCTCCGCGCCGGATTCGCTCCAGCGAGCGAGCGGCGGTCTGTATGGCGGACAAGGCTGAGCTGCTTGCAATAAATCAGCTCCTGCACCTGCTCCACGAACTCTCGCGCCAGCGTCCGGTCGCCCGCACTGGGGCGCAACTTCAGTAACGCCTGCAACTCCCAGTCCTGAGCAACGCTGCCGTAGTAGCGCAGTGCCTGTCCGCAGCCGGCCACCATCTCTCCGCTGCGGCCCTGCGGACGAAGGCGCAGATCGACCCGGAAGACCTGGCCGTCTGCGCTCACGTTGGAGAGAACGGCGGTCAACTCCTGCGCCAGCCGGGTGAAAAACTCCCGCGCGGAGATCGAGAGGGTGCCCGCATCCTGCGCATCGTCGTAAAGATAAAGCAAATCAACATCCGAGCTGTAGTTCAACTCGTCGCCGCCCAGCTTTCCCAGTGCCAATACCGAAAAACGCGCCGGATACACGCGTTCCTGGCTAGACCGGAGTTGCGGCCAGCCTTCGTAGCGCCGCCGCAGTTCGCTCTCGCAATGCAACACTGCCTGCTCAATCAGCACATCGGAAAGAGCTGAGATCTCCGCGGTGATTTCGGCCAGCGGTGCCAACTCGAGCAATTCACGGATAAATATCCTTACGTACTCGCGCCGCTTGAAGCGCGCCAGCAGCACGGCCAGCGGGGTCAGATGAGAGCGCAGACGGAAGCGTGCAAACTGCTCACGAAAATCATCGGACTCTCGTGGGCGTGCCAGTCCCATGGGACGAGCGAACAGTTGCAACAGGTCGGGATTTTGCAAAAGGGTTTGCCCTAGCCACTGGCTGGCGCCAAACAATGCCACGCAGGAACGTAGCGCCAGTTCACTGGCTGCGAATGCGGCGCTGGCCTCGGCAGGGTGCTGCTGCAGTAAGACTTCCAATTGCAACACGGCCTGATCCGGGTTACCCGATTCCGCAATAAACTGAGGTAGCTGAGACGCTGCTCGAGCAGGAAGCGCTTGCCGGATCTTCGCATAGCGCGCCATCGAGCCTTTCTCCGCAAAGGAGAGAGCGACGGCACCTCCGCGCACATTTTCATCGATCCGAGTCACGCAACTGCCTCATCGAGTGAATGCCCGAAGAATAGCATGGCGAAGCGGAGGCGAAGCACGGTGCGTTACGACAATCCTTTTCTGCCGCTCTTTCAGAACTCGCCCTTGTGGCAGCTCTCGCACAACGCGCTCTGGTTGGCGAATCTCGCCGGCAGCAGATTCGCCTTGTTTGAATGGTGTGGGTGGTGACAGGAGAGACAGCTAATCGCAGCCGCACCGTTGCCCAGTTTTGTGTTTGGACCTGTCACCGGGTGCCCTTCAACCGGATGATTGGCGGTGAGGTCCTTGTTTAAGCCGATGGATTGCCATCCCTTCATTTGAGCGAGAGTCAGCGTCACTCCCCAAGGAACCAGCACGGTTCCCTTCTTGGCGTCGACTTTGAGCCGAGCGCGGGCGTGACAGCCTAAGCACAGATCCTGCGCCGGCACTAATAACTGATTCGGCCAATCGCTGGAGTGCGGGGAGTGGCAAACGATGCAGTTGCCCTGTGCATAGGGACCGTGCAAAACCTTTTCGGTGGACTTCACATGACAAGAAAAGCAAAGTTCTTTTGCCGGAGAAACCAAGTTGATGAAGGTGGCGTTTTTCTTCTGCTGCACCACGTGGCAGGTGGTACACCCCATCGCGATTGCGGAGTGTACATGCTTGCCCTCGGCTTTATCTGCGTGGCACTGAATGCATTTGGCCGCTCCCGCGCTCTTTCCCAAGGGCACGGGATGTTGCCCGGCCTGTGCCCCAGCGCACAGCAAAACAAAACACAGAAGAAAACCGGCAAAGAACTTCGCGAATTTAGAAATCTCGCCACCAAACGAACGCGCCTCGCGCAGGACTCTCATGGTTATCTTGCTCCAACCGTGCTCGACTGCTGCCGTTACGCCAAATGCTTCTTCAGGAAGCGCAG